>NZ_JBIBSY010000007.1:0-368245 GCF_043078065.1 Streptomyces sp. NPDC015532
GCGTATTCGGCGTACATGTAGTCGCGTTCTTCGTCGGTGACCATTTCGAGGGTGAGCTCGTCGTGGTTGCGCAGGAAGATGCCCCATTGGCAGTTGCCGGGGATGGCGGGGGTCTTGGCGAGGATCTCGGAGACGGGGTAGCGGGACTCGCGGCGGACGGCCATGAAGATGCGGGGCATGACGGGGAAGTGGAAGGCCATGTGGCACTCGTCGCCGCCGGAGGGGAAGTCGCCGAAGTAGTCGACGACGTCCTCGGGCCACTGGTTCGCCTCGGCCAGCAGCACCGTGTCCGGATAGTGCGTGTCGATCTCCTTGCGCACCCGCTTGAGGAACTCGTGGGTCGCAGGAAGGTTTTCGCAGTTGGTTCCCTCGACCTGGTACAGATACGGCACCGCGTCGAGCCGGAACCCGTCGATCCCCAGGTCGAGCCAGAACCGCAGCGCGGAGATGATCTCCTCCTGCACGGCCGGGTTCTCGTAGTTGAGGTCGGGCTGGTGGGAGAAGAAGCGGTGCCAGTAGTACTGCTTGCGGACGGGGTCGAAGGTCCAGTTGGAGGCTTCGGTGTCGACGAAGATGATGCGGGCGTCCTGGTACTGCTTGTCGTCGTCGGCCCAGACGTAGTAGTCGCCGTAGGGCCCGTCGGGGTGGGCGCGGGACTCCTGGAACCACGGGTGCTGGTCGCTGGTGTGGTTCATGACGAAGTCGATGATGACGCGCATGCCGCGCTGGTGGGCGGCGTCGACGAACTCGACGAAGTCGGCGAGGTCGCCGAACTCGGGCAGGACGGCGGTGTAGTCGGAGACGTCGTAGCCGCCGTCGCGCAGGGGGGACTTGAAGAACGGGGGCAGCCACAGGCAGTCGACGCCCAGCCATTGCAGGTAGTCGAGTCTGGCGGTCAGGCCCTTGAGGTCGCCGACGCCGTCGCCGTTGCTGTCCTGGAACGAACGCACCAGGACCTCGTAGAAGACGGCGCGTTTGAACCACTCGGGATCGCGGTCCTTGGCCGGGGTGTCCTCGAATGTATCCGGGACGGGCTCATTGACGATCATGTGGTGGGTGACCCTCCGATCAACGGTGAGGACGGTCGCAGGACGGTGAGGATGTGTGCCGGCCGGTCACCCGGCTCCAGGCGCACATAGTTGGTCCTGCCCCAGTTGTAGGTCTCGCCGGTGAGCTCGTCGCGCACCGGCACCGACTCGTGCCAATCCAGGCCGAGTTGCGGCATGTCCAACGAGACCGTGGCCTCCTGGGTGTGGTGGGGGTCGAGGTTGACCACCACCACAACCGTGTTCGAACCGCGGGCGTCCGTGACGGACCTCGAGTAGGCGATCACCGCCTCCTGGTCGGCGTGGTGGAAGTGCAGGTCACGCAGCCGGCGCAGCGCGGGACTGCGCCGCCTGACCGCGTTGAGCTTTCTCACCAGCGGCGCGATGCTCAGACCGTCGCGTTCGGCGGCTTGCCAGTCGCGTGGGCGGAGCTGGTATTTCTCGGAGTGCAGGTATTCCTCGCTGCCGTGGCGCAGGGGGGTGTTCTCGCAGAGTTCGTAGCCGCTGTAGATGCCCCAGGTGGGGGAGAGGGTGGCGGCGAGGACGGCGCGCAGCGCGAACGCGGGGCGGCCGCCGGTCTGAAGGAACTCGTGCAGGATGTCGGGGGTGTTGACGAAGAGGTTGGGCCGCATGCGGGCGGCCGAGTCGCCGGAGAGTTCGGTGAGGTACTCCGTCAGCTCCTGCTTGGTGTTGCGCCAGGTGAAGTAGGTGTAGGACTGCTGGAAGCCCACCTCGGCCAGGGTCCGCATCATCGCGGGGCGGGTGAAGGCCTCGGCCAGGAAGATCACGTCGGGGTCGGTCGCGTTGATGTCCGCGATCACCTGCTCCCAGAACACGACGGGTTTGGTGTGCGGGTTGTCGACGCGGAAGATCCGTACGCCGTGCTCCATCCAGTGCCGCAGGACCCGCACGGTCTCGGCGACCAGGCCGGGCATGTCCGCGTCGAAGGCGACCGGGTAGATGTCCTGGTACTTCTTGGGCGGGTTCTCCGCGTAGGCGATGGTGTTGTCGGGGCGGTGGTGGAACCACTCCGGGTGCTTCTCCACCCACGGGTGGTCCGGGGAGCACTGCAGGGCGAAGTCGAGCGCGATCTCCAGGCCCAGCGAGCCGGCCCGGCGGACGAAGGCGTCGAAGTCCTCCAGGGTGCCCAGCTCCGGGTGGACGGCGTCGTGGCCGCCCTCGGGGGAACCGATGGCCCAGGGCACCCCGACATCCTCCGGGCCCGCGGACAGCGTGTTGTCGGGACCCTTGCGATGGGTCGTGCCGATCGGGTGGATCGGCGGGAGGTAGACGACGTCGAAGCCCATCTCCGCGATCGCGGGCAGCCGTTCGGCCGCCGTACGGAACGTGCCGTGCACCGGCGGATCGACCTGCCCGCCCTCGGACCGAGGGAAGAACTCGTACCACGCCCCGTACAACGCCCGCTCCCGCTCCACCAGCAGCGGCAACGGCTCGGACGACGTCACCAGATCGCGCAGCGGGTGCTCCGCGAGGACGGCGTCCACCTGCGGGGTGAGCGCGGCGGCGAGACGGGAGGACACGGAACGACCGGTGTCGCGCAGCGCGTCCACGGCCCCGAGGAGCGTGTCCCTGCTCTTCCTGCCCTTGGTCCCCTTCGGCAGGGCGGCGACCGCCCGCTCGTACAGCAGGGCGCCCTCCTCCAGCATCAGCTCGGTGTCCAGCCCGGCCGGGATCTTGATCCCCGCGTGATGCCGCCAGGTGGTGACCGGGTCCCCCCACGCCTCCACGGTGTACGTCCAGCGGCCCTCCGTGCCGGCGCTCACCCGGGCACCCCAGCGGTCGGTGCCGGGGGCCAGTTCGCGCATCGGCGTCCACGGCCCGGGACGGCCGTCCGGGCCGCGCAGGACGACATTCGCGGCGACGGCGTCATGGCCCTCGCGGAAGACCGTGGCCGACACCTCGAACTCCTCGCCCACCACCGCCTTGGCCGGACGGCGCCCGTGCTGCACGACCGGGCGGACATCGAGGACGGGGATGCGTCCGACGGCCGTCGCCGGCGTGACGGCCGGGGCGAGGAGGGCGTCGGGCGCTTCGGGGGTACGAGTGGCGGGGACGGCGGCCTTGACCTCCTTCGAGGCGGCCTTGACCTCCCTCGACGTGGTCCTGACCTCCTTCGGATCGGTCTTGACGTCCTTCGACGCGGCCTTCCCGGTCTTCGGAGCGGTGGACTTGGCCGCTTTCGGAACGGCCGTCTTGGCGGCCTTGGGAGCGGACTTGGCCGTCTTGGGAGCCGACTTGGCCGTCTTGGGTTTGGGGGAGGTGCCGCGGCGGGCGGCCGTTCCCGGAGCGGACGCGTCGGGGGACGACGTCTTCGGGGCGGTGGCGGGAGCCCCGGCGGAGGTGCCGGTGTCCGGGGCGACGGCGCCGTCGGTGAAGTCGGCGTTCGTGGGGCGCGCGCCGGGGGCGGACGCGCCGGCGGCCGGCGGTTTCTCGGGTGTGGTGGGTGCGGCGGGTGTACGGGGCCCGTCCTCGGCCGCGCGTGTTCGGGGGGTTTCGGGGGTGGCTGTCGGGGGTGGCGACGTGTGGTGCGTGGCGGGCATGACCGCTCCTGTCCGCGTCAACGTGGGTGGGCGGATGGGGTGTGGGGAGGTGGGGCCTGCGGGCGTACCGGAGGAGCCTTCCCACCCTATGCGGGTGGGCATTCCGGCACTTTGTTAACTACTCACGCGTATGTCTACACACAAGACCGGCCTCGTCCCGGGCAGGCGAGGCCGGTGCGGTGTGGCCGAATCACCCTGGTTGTACCAGCGTCCCACCCGGCTCAGCCGACGCGCAGGAGCCTGTTCGGCGAACCCGGTCCCGCGCCCGACACCCTTCCCGGGGCCGCCCGTCTCACCAGCGCCTTCACCACCTGCGCGGGCGCGGCCCGCGGATGGTCCGCCAGATACAGCGCGGCCGAGCCGGCGGCGTGCGGGCTCGCCATCGACGTTCCGGAGCACGTTGCTCTGGCCGTGTCGCCGGTGTACGAAGTCGACGTGATGTCCACCCCCGGTGCGAAGAGGTCGAGCGCGGATCCGGTGTTCGAGAAGCCGGCCCGGGCGTCGGTCCGGCCGGTCGCGCCGACCGTGAGCGCCCCGGCGACCCGGGCCGGGGAGAAGAGCGCCGCCGGCATCCCGGAGTTGCCCGCCGCGACCGTGTACGTCACGCCGGAGGCGATGGACTTGCGGACCGCCGCGTCGAGCTGTGCGTTGGCGTACCCGCCCAGGCTGAGATTGGCCACGGCCGGCTTCCTCGCGTGCCGGGTGACCCAGTCGATGCCCGCGATCACCTGGGCGGTGGAACCGGCTCCCCTGTCGTCGAGGACGCGGACGGCGACGACCCTGGCCCTCTTGGCCACGCCGTATACGGTTCCGGCGACCGTTCCGGCGACATGGGTGCCGTGGCCGTTGCCGTCCTGCGCCGTCCTGTCGTCGTCGACGAAGTCCCAGCCGTAGCTCGCCCGGCCCCCGAAGTCCCGGTGGGTGATGCGGACGCCGGTGTCGATGACGTAGACGGTCACCCCCGAACCCGCCGTCCGGGGTACCGCGTACCGCCCGTCGAGCGGCCGGTTCGGCTGGTCGATCCGGTCCAGTCCCCATGGCGGGGGGTTCCGCCGGCCACGGCCGGGTGCCCCACCGGCCACCCGGACCCCGTCGAACGTCACCCGGGTGTCCTGGACGACGGAGGCCACGCGGGGATCAGCGGCGAGCCGCCGGGCCCGTCTCGCGTCGGCCCGCACCGCGAAGCCGTTGAGAGCCGCGCCGTAGATGTGGCTGATTCTCGCTCCGTACCGGCCCGCGAGGGCCGCCTCGGCCGACGACGGAGCCCGCGTACCCCCCTTGAGCGTCACGATGTAGCTGCCGCTGACGGATCCGGGCTCCCCCGCGCCGGGTATCCGCCCCGCGACAGCCGCCTGCGCGGGCGGGGCGTTGGCCGAAAGCACCGCGGCCGTCGTGACCGCGGTGAGACCCGCCGCCCAGCGCAGACGCCACTTCCTCGTCCGTGCCATGACCTGAGTTCCCCTCCTCAACTCGACGTACCGAGGCCGGGTCCGGCCGCTCGGGACGGTCCGGCCGTACGTCACCCGGTGAGCCTCTCGTGCGGCGCGAAGCACCACAAGGCCGCCCATGCGGGCAAAATCGGCCATGCCTTCCGTGAGGTGTCCGTGAAGGTTGCGTCGATTTCACGCCGATGTCACACGGTCGGCCCCGATCGGGGGGCGTGCCGCGATGCGCCGTGTCGCGAAGGCACCCTCACCGCTAACGTCGGGGGTGACGAAGGCCGCACAACGCCGTGCGTCCCTTAGCCGCGTACGTCCTCCGTGAAGGTGGAATTCGTGAAGGCGATCCGCAGATTCACCGTCCGACCCGTTCTCCCCGAAGCCCTTCACCCGCTCGTTGACCTGGCCCGCAACCTCCGCTGGTCCTGGCACGCCGAGACCCGCGACCTCTTCCAGTCCGTCGACCCCGAGCGCTGGGCCGCGTGCGGCGGCGACCCCGTACGACTGCTCGGCAGCGTTCCGGCCGCACGGCTCGCCGAGCTCACGGAGGACAGCCGCTTCCTGCGCCGTCTCGCCGCGGTCCGCGACGACCTGCGCGAGTACGTGAGCGGCGACCGCTGGTATCAGACGCAGACCTCCGACCTGCCCGCCGCCATCGCCTACTTCTCGCCCGAGTTCGGTGTCACCGCCGCCCTGCCGCAGTACTCCGGGGGCCTCGGCATCCTCGCGGGCGACCATCTCAAGGCCGCCAGCGACCTGGGCGCCCCGCTGATCGGCGTGGGTCTGCTCTACCGGCACGGCTACTTCCGCCAGTCCCTGTCCCGCGAGGGCTGGCAGCAGGAGCACTATCCGGTCCTCGACCCCAACGAACTGCCCCTGGTGCCCCTGAGCGAGGAGGACGGCACGCCCGCCCTGGTGTCCCTCGCGCTGCCCGGGGGCCGCGCGCTGCGCGCCCGGATCTGGCTGGCCCAGGTCGGCCGCGTCCCGCTGCTCATGCTCGACTCGGACGTCGAGGAGAACGGCGTCCACGAACGCGGGGTCACCGACCGGCTCTACGGCGGCGGCAGCGAACACCGGCTGCTCCAGGAGATGCTGCTGGGTATAGGAGGGGTGCGGGCGGTCAGGACGTACTGCCGCCTGACCGGGCACCCGCAGCCCGAGGTGTTCCACACCAACGAGGGGCACGCCGGGTTCCTCGGTCTGGAGCGGATCGCCGAACTCGCCGACGAGGGGCTGGACTTCGCGTCCGCGCTGGAGGCGGTCCGGGCCGGCACGGTGTTCACCACCCACACCCCGGTGCCCGCCGGCATCGACCGCTTCGACCGGGAGGCGGTCGCCCGCCACTTCGGCCCCGACGCCGAACTCCCGCGCATCGACGTCCAGCGCATCCTCGCCCTCGGCATGGAGACCTATCCCGGTGGCGAGCCGAACCTCTTCAACATGGCCGTGATGGGCCTGCGCCTGGGCCAGCGGGCGAACGGGGTCTCCCTGCTGCACGGCCAGGTCAGCCGGGAGATGTTCTCCGGGCTCTGGCCGGGCTTCGACCCCGAGGAGGTGCCGATCACCTCGGTCACCAACGGCGTCCACGCGCCGACCTGGGTGGCGCCCGAGGTCTTCCGCCTCGGCGCCCGGCAGGTCGGGGCGCAGCGCACCGAGGACGCGCTGACCGTCGGCGGCACCGACCGCTGGGACGCGGTGGCCGAGATCGCCGACCAGGAGATCTGGGACCTGCGCAGGGTGCTGCGGGAACAGCTCGTGCTGGAGGTACGGGACCGGCTGCGGGCGTCCTGGCGCCAGCGCGGCGCCGGTACGGCCGAACTCGGCTGGATCGACGGCGTGCTCGACCCCGACGTCCTCACCATCGGCTTCGCGCGCCGGGTCCCCTCGTACAAACGGCTGACCCTCATGCTGCGCGACCGCGACCGGCTCATGGACCTGATGCTGCACTCCGAGCGGCCGGTCCAGATCGTCGTCGCGGGCAAGGCGCACCCGGCGGACGACGGCGGGAAGCGGCTGATCCAGGAACTGGTCCGGTTCGCGGACGACCCCCGGGTGCGCCACCGGATCGTGTTCCTGCCCGACTACGGCATGGCGATGGCGCAGAAGCTCTACCCGGGCTGCGACATCTGGCTCAACAACCCGCTGCGCCCGCTGGAGGCGTGCGGCACGAGCGGGATGAAGGCCGCGCTCAACGGCTGTCTCAACCTCTCCGTCCTGGACGGCTGGTGGGACGAGTGGTTCCAGCCCGACTTCGGCTGGGCGATCCCGACCGCGGACGGCACGGCGACCGACGACGACCGGCGGGACGAGCTGGAGGCCGGGGCCCTGTACGACCTCCTGGAGCAGCGGGTGGCCCCCCGCTTCTACGAGCGCGGTCAGGAGGGCCTGCCCGACCGGTGGATCGAGATGGTCCGCCGGACGCTGACCCACCTGGGTCCGAAGGTCCTGGCGGGCCGGATGGTGCGCGAGTACGTGGAGCGCCTGTACCTGCCCGCGGCCCAGGCCCACCGTTCGCTCACCGCCGAGACGGCCGGCGAGCTGGCCGCCTGGAAGGCGAGGGTCCGCGCCGCCTGGCCGCGGATCACCGTCGATCACGTCGAGGCGTCCTCGGCCACCACGACCGCCGAACTGGGCACCACGTTGTCGCTGCGCGTCCGCGTCGGCCTCGGCGACCTCGCCCCCGACGACGTGGAGGTCCAGGCGGTGGCGGGCCGCGTCGACACCGACGACCGCATCGCGGACGCGGTCTGTGTCCCGCTGAAACCGGCCGGCGGCCCCGACCTGGAGGGCCGCTGGGCGTACGAGGGCCCGCTGTCCCTCGACCGCACGGGCTCCTTCGGCTACACGGTCCGCATCCTGCCGTCCCACCGCCTCCTGGCCTCCGGCGCGGAACTGGGCCTGGTGGCGATGCCCTCAGAGGGAACAGCGGAGGGCGCGGGCCTGCTGATGCGGTGAGGCGCGGACGGGTGACCGGCGTGTCAGGGGTGGGCCGTGCGCCACGGCCCACCCCCGCCGTGCCGGTCCGTCCGGGGGCGCGGCCTGTTCCCGGGCCCGCCGGTCCGGTGCCGGCGGGGGCTCAGCTGTCCAGCCCCGCGCACAACCGTCGCAGTACCGTGCCGCAGCGTTGGGCGTAGGCGCGTTGGAGGGCGCGTGTCGCGGCTCCGCCGGCGCGGGCGTACCACTTGGCCGCGCGGCTGAAGGCCGTGATCGTCAGCCAGACGGTGCCGTCGCCGGTGCGGGAGACGACGAAGGCCTCCTCGCCGCACTCGGGATGGCCGGAAAGGGTTCCGTAGGCCCAGGCTGTGCGCCGGTATTCCTCGGCGGTCCAGACCACGCGGCAGGGGGCCTTGATCAGGCCGATGCCGACCGTGACGTCGACGCCCGGCGCGGCCTTGCCGGCCTCGGTGACCATGCGGATTCCCATGGCCCGGTGCAGTTCCCAGGTCATCAGGGCTTCGGACGCCCGCCGGAAGACGGCCTCGCCCTCGCCTATGCGGGAGCGGACGTGCAGTCGGTGGAAGCCCGGGGGGCAGCGGTCCTCGCGGGTCGCGCCCACGTCCTCGTACGTGTAGGGCATGGGGGCAAGAGTAGGGCGGCACCCGGCACGGTTCCGTGCGGGGTCCCGCCTCAGTTCGATTACGTTCGTACTAGCTGACGTTGACCGCGGTCCAGGCCGCCGCCACCGTCGCGTACTCGGTGCTGCTGGAGCCGTACAGCGCGGACGCCGCCGACAGGGTGGCCGTACGGGCGCCCTTGTAGTTCGTCGACGACGTCATGTAGGTCGTCAGCGCCTTGTACCAGATCTGCAGGGCCTTGGCCCGGCCGATGCCGGTGACCGTCGTGCCGCTGTAGGTCGGGGAGCTGTAGCTGACGCCGTTGATCGTCTTCGAACCGCTGCCCTCCGAGAGGAGGTAGAAGAAGTGGTTCGCGACGCCGGACGAGTAGTGGACGTCCTTGCTGCCGACCGAGGACGACCAGTAGTCCGCGGAGCCGCCGTCCTTGCTGGGCTTGTCCATGTAGCGCAGTGGGGTGCCGTCACCGTTGATGTTGATCTTCTCGCCGATGAGGTAGTCGCCCACGTCGGAGGAGTTCGCCGCGTAGAACTCGACACCGGTGCCGAAGATGTCCGAGGTGGCCTCGTTGAGGCCGCCGGACTCGCCCGAGTAGTTCAGGCCGGCGGTGTTGGCGGTGACGCCGTGGCTCATCTCGTGGCCGGCGACGTCGAGCGAGGTCAGCGGGTGCGTGTTGCTGGTGCCGTCGCCGTAGGTCATGCAGAAGCAGCTGTCGTCCCAGAACGCGTTGACGTACGCGTTGCCGTAGTGGACGCGCGAGTACGCTCCCACGCCGTTGTTCTTGATGCCGCTGCGCCCGAAGGTGTTCTTGTAGAAGTCCCAGGTCACCTGGGCGCCGTAGGCGGCGTCGGCGGCCGCGGTCTGGTCCGTGGTGGAGCTGGAGGCCGCGCCGGTGCCCCAGACGTCGTCCGCGTCGGTGAACAGCGTGCCCGCGGAGGAGGACGTGGTGTGCGACTTGTTGTACGTCTTGTGGCTGCCGCGGGTGGAGTCGGTCAGGCTGTACGTCGAGCCCGACAGGGTCGAGTTGAGGGTCACCGTGCCCGAGTAGAGGGTCTTGCCGGTGCCGGTCTCGATGCCCTGGTACTCGTAGAGCTTCTTGCCGGTGGCCGCGTCGGTGATGACGTGCAGCTCGTTGGGGGTGCCGTCGTCCTGGAGGCCGCCGACGACGGTCTCGTAGGCGAGGGTCGGCTTGCCGGTGGCGGCCCAGATCACCTTGCGGGGGGCCTGGTCGGCGGCGGTCTTGGCGGAGCCGGCGTCCCTGGCGGCGGTCAGCGCCTGCTTCTCGGCCTTGGCGGTGGTGACGAGCGGCTTGAGCGAGGCGACCTTGATGGCCGTCTTCGTCGCCTTCGTCACGCTCTCGCTCTTGCCGGCCTTCTCGTGGACGACGAGGTCGCCGCCGAGGACCGGAAGTCCGTTGTACGTGCGCTCGTAGCGGGTGTGAACCGTGCCGTCGACGTCCTTGACGACGTCTCTGACGACCAGCTTCTCCTTGGCGCCGAGGCCTATGCGCTGGGCCGTCTCCACCTTGGCGGCGTCGGCCTTCTGGATGAGCGTGGTGCGTGCGGATGCGGAGAGCAGGACGGGCGAGCCGGCGAGGGGGGTGGTCTTGCCGGTGGGGAGAGCCGCCGTCTGGGCGGCGGCACCGGTGGTCAGACCGGTGGCGAGCAGGGCTCCGGCGGCGACAGCGGTGGCGATGGCCAGAGAGGTGCGCTTGTGACGCGCGTAGAGGGGGGTCACGCAAACTCCTTCAAGTGGGGGCGTCCGACGGCGTGGGGGCCGAAGAAACGGTTGGGAAGTTGCGGTGCGGGTGAGCCGTGCGGGTGAAGCGTGCCATCCCAGGCGCGTACATGTCAGGAGCCCATTCGGACCTTGGCCGAAATTCGACGATCGGGTGAACAGTCGGGTTCTCCGGCGCCGGACCGGGCGCCGTCAAGGGCGGGTCAACGCAAACCTCCGGGCGGGCAAAGGAGGGCGCCGCCCCGGGGAGTCGAACCTCCGGGGCGGCGCCCTGGCGCGCTGCTCGCGTGCGGACTTCCGCCGCGGTCTACGGGAAGGTGAGCTTCCAGCTGTTGATGTAGCCGGTGTCCTGCGCCGCCTGGTCCTGGACCTTCAGTTTCCAGGTGCCGTTGGCGACTTCGGAGGACGCGTTGACCGTGTAGGTCGTGTTCACGTTGTCCGCCGAGTCGGACGAACTGAAGTTCTTCAGGCGGTACGTCGAGCCGTCGGGGGCGACCAGATCGATCACCAGGTCACCGCGCCAGGTGTGCACGATGTCCACGGCCACCGCGAGGTTGGACGGGGCGTTGCCGGTACGGCCGCTGACCGTGACCGAGGAGGTGACCGCGGCCCCGTTGTCCGGAATCGATACGTCGGCCGTGTTCTCGAACGACGTACCACCGCCGCCGCCACCGCCGGGACGCGTCCCGACGTTCACGGCCGCCCAGGCGTTCTGTACCGCGGTGTACTCGGCGCTCGTCGTGCCGTACAGCTCGCCCGTCGCCGCGAGCGTGCCGGTACGGGCCGCCGCGTAGTTGGTGGTCGAGGTGAACTTGGTGGTGAGCGCGCGGTACCAGATCGCCAGCGCCTTGTCGCGGCCGATGCCGGTGACCGGAAGCCCGTCGGAGGTGGGCGAGTTGTAGCTGACGCCGTTGATGACCTTGGCGCCGCTGCCCTCGCTCAGCAGGTAGAAGAAGTGGTTGGCGACACCCGACGAGTAGTGCACGTCGACGTTGCCGACACCCGAGTACCAGGAGTCCTTGGAGCCGCCGTCCTTGCTCGGCTTGTCCATGTAGCGCAGCGGGGTGCCGTCGCCGTTGATGTCGATCTTCTCGCCGATGAGGTAGTCGCCCACGTCGGTCGTGTTGTTGGCGTAGAACTCCACGCCGGTGCCGAAGATGTCGGACGTCGCCTCGTTCAGACCACCGGACTCGCCCGAGTAGTTGAGGCCCGCGGTGTTGGAGGTGACGCCGTGGCTCATCTCGTGGCCCGCGACGTCCAGCGCGGTCAGCGGGTCGGCGTTCCCGGACCCGTCGCCGTAGGTCATGCAGAAGCAGCCGTCGTCCCAGAACGCGTTCACGTACGAATTGCCGTAGTGCACGCGGGAGTAGGCGCCGACGCCGTTGTTCTTGATGCCGCTGCGGCCGAACGTGTTCTTGTAGAAGTCCCACGTCTCGGCGGCGCCGTAGTGCGCGTCGGCGCCGGCCGTGGCGGCGTTCGACGTGGTGCCGTTGCCCCAGGTGTCGCTCGTCTGCGAGAAGAGGGTGCCGGTGCCCGACGTCCCGTGGTTCAGGTTGTACGTCTTGTGGCCGCCGCGCGCGCCGTCGGTGAGCGTGTAGTTGGAGCCCGACTGCGTGGTCGTCAGGGTCACCTGGCCGCTGTACTGGGTGTTGCCGACGCCGGTCTCGATGCCCTGGTACTCGTAGAGCTTCTTGCCGGTGGCCGCGTCGGTGATGACGTGCAGCTCGTTGGGGGTGCCGTCGTCCTGGAGGCCGCCGACGACGGTCTCGTAGGCGAGGGTCGGCCTGCCGCTCGCCGCCCAGATCACCTTGCGGGGCGCGCGGTCGGCGGCGGTGCTCTTCGAACCGGCGTCCTTGGCGGCGGACAGCGCCTGCTTCTCCGCCGTTCCGGCGGCGACCGTGGGCTTGAGGGTGGCGACCTTCAGGGACGCCTTCGTCGCCTTGTAGACGTGCCCGGTCTTCCCGGACTTGGAGGTGTCGACGACCAGGTCGCCGCCGAGGACCGGCAGTCCGTCGTACGTCCGCTCGTAGCGGGTGTGGACCGTGCCGTCGACGTCCTTCATGACGTCACGGGCGACGAGCTTCTCGCCGGAGCCGAGACCCAGGTCCCGGGCGGTCGTGGTCTTGGCCGCGTCGGCGTCGCGTATCAGCTCGGCGCGCTGTGACGCGGTGAGCTTCATGGCGACGGCGCCCGGGTTGACCCGGCCGGCCCGGGGGGCCTGCTCGGGGGCGGCGCTCGCGGCGCCCGACTGGACGGCGGCGGCCAGCAGGGCGGTGACGCCGACGAGGGCGACACCGGCGACGCGGCGCTTGGTGATGTGGGAGGTGCGTCTGTGGGGAGAACTGCTGCTCAACACTGACTCCTTCTGCATGGCCGCGGGTCGCGCGGCCAGGGGAGACCGGACGATGGAGTGGCCCGTCCGGGCAGAACTGGGCGTTACGCGGAACCAGGTGCATGGGGTGGTCGTACGGCTCAACACAGCGGTTGTTGCTGTGAGGTTGCTGTGAAGTCGCCGAGGGAAGAGTGGCAGGAGATAACCCTTTCTGTCAGGACCGCGTCACCAAAATGGCCGGAAACCGTTCGTTGTCCGGTTAGTCATGTTCGGTATACGGACTGGCCGTCGGGTGTTCGTCTCGGTGTGACGGCGACGGCGCGACGGTGTGACGGTGATTCGGCCAACACTTCGAGATGCCCCGGCGTGGGCACCGGCCGGGCGGCGCGTACCGCCAGATGACCGGACCGCCGTCAGCAACGGAATGAAGCCCAGACCCTTTCGGGGGCTTTCCGGCACGTCCGCTCGTCCGCCTCCCGCCCCTGCGGTTTGAGTGATCCCGACATTCCGGTCCGTATCCGCGCCCTCACCGGGCGAGAGGGTGCGATCCGGACAGGTACACCCGCAGGAGGTTTGGTGAGAAGGTCACATTGGTGTGCGAGCCTGGCGGCGCTGGGAGGCCTGACCGGCTCTCTCATGCTCGGCGCCTCCGTCCCGTCCGCGGCTGCCGCCCCGCCCGGCGACAGCCGCACCGCCGGCGCCGTTCACACCCTGTCCGCCACCCCGGAGCCGAAGCCGGCCCCCGGGCACGTGAAGCCGGCCGACGGGCACGGCGTTTCCGCCCCCTCGCGCGTGTGCCGGGGGCTCGTGCCGGATCCCATCCCGCCGAGTCTGCAACGCTTCTTCTTCTGCGGTGACTGGCGGCTGGGCCCCCGTCAACTGCCGACCCGGGGCGCGCTGGGGAACATCCTCGACCGGTACCAGCGCCTCGGCCGTCTCACCGCCGTGAGGTTCCTCGACAAGTGGTGGGACCCCACCGCCGACTCCGGCCAGGGCGACTGGCGTTACCCGCCGGACGACGGCTACACCCACCGGAACGGGACGGTGCTCGCCACCCCGCTGGTGCTCCACGCAGGCCTGAGGCTCGACCGCTTCGGCGGTGAGGCGGGCCGCTTCCTGGCCCCGCAGGGCACCAAGTACGGCAAGCGTTCCATCCCGCCGTCGAGCCTCAACGCCATGGACCCGCGGTACCCGTACAACTACCACACCTACCGGCTGGCCAAGGACGTGACCGTCTGCGCGGGCAAGACCGCCCCTGGGTTCGAGCAGCCCGGCCTCGGCACGCAGTACGTGACGTCGAGCCGGTTCTGCCCGGACATCCCCCGCACCACGGTGGCGGACCTGGTGAGCAACGGCACGCTGGTGCGCACCAACGACTGACCCGTCCCCTCACGGTGGCACACGAACGCGCGCGGAAGCCGGTCCCGGCGACGACCGGGCCGGCTCCGCCCGGGCGGAAGGCCGAGCGCATGGACCGGTTCGCGCTGTGCCGGGCCCTCGAAGAGGCCGGGGTCCCCGCCGCGTCCTACGAGATCGCGGACTGCCCCGGCCGCCACCGCGCGGCCGACCGCTACTTCCTCGACGGTCACGACGGGGACTGGAGCGTGGGCGTCCACGAGCGGGGCACCCGCCAGGTCTTTGAGCGGTTCACCGACGAGGGCGAGGCCTGCCGGTGGATCCACGACCGCCTCCTCGGCGGGGAACCGACCGCCACGGACACGGTCCCCGGAGACCCCGCCGGCCCGGAGCCCGACCCCGAGGCCCTGCGGCGACAGGCCGAGGACGACCTCGAAGCGGCCCTCGCCGAGCTGTGCCGCCGGGCGGCCGAGCAGCCCGGCCGGGAGCATCCCGGAGAGCCCGTGGAAGGAGACGGCCCCGCGTAGGGGTGCCGGGCGCCGGGGACCAGGCGGGAACCGCCGGACAGACCCCGACGCGCGCCGGCCCGTCCGCCGTGGGGTGACCGGCACGGGAGGGAGCACGGGACGGACCGGCAAGGGAGGGAGCGCGGGACGGACCGGCGCGGGGCGGATCAGCACGGGACGGACCGGCGCGGGCGCGGGTTCAGCCGGGCGTGGGGTCACCGTCCCCGTGCCACGAGTGCCACAGGGCCGCGTACGGCCCCTCGGCCGCCACCAGTTCGTCGTGCGTGCCCAGTTCGGTCAGCCGGCCGTCCTCCATCACCGCCACCCGGTCGGCGTCATGGGCGGTGTGCAGCCGGTGGGCGATCGCGATGACCGTCCGGCCCTCCAGCACCGTGGCCAGCGCACGCTCCGTGTGCCGGGCGGTCGTCGGATCGAGGAGCGCGGTGGCCTCGTCGAGGATCAGGGTGTGCGGGTCGGCGAGCACCACCCGGGCCAGTGCCAGCTGCTGGGCCCGGGAGCCGTCGACGCGCAGGGCCTCCGGCCCCAGTTCGGTGTCCAGCCCGTCCGGGAGCTCCCCGGCCCAGTCGTCGGCGCCGACGGCCGCGAGCGCCGCCCACAACTCGGCGTCTCCGGCGCCCGGTTCGGCGATGAGCAGGTTGTCGCGGACCGTGCCGAGGAACACATGGTGCTCCTGGGTGACGAGGACGACGTGCCGGCGCAGCTGCTCCGGGTCGAGGTCCACGACCGGCACCCGCCCGACGGTCACCGTCCCGCTGCCCGGAGCGTCGACCCCCGCCAGCAGTCTGCTCAGCGTGGTCTTCCCGGCGCCCGAGGGGCCCACGACGGCCAGCCGTTCCCCGGGCCGCACCGTCAGATCGACCCCGCGCAGCACCTCGCCGCCGCCGTCGTACGCGTACCGCACGCCGGTGACGTCGATCTGGTCGTCCACCGGTACGGGCGAGCCGGCCGGCACGGAGCGGGGCGCCCCGGCGAGACCCTCCACGCGGGCGAACGAGGCACCGCTGCTCTGGAGTTGCTCGACCTGGTTCAGGATCTGGTCGAGCGGTTCGGCCAGCCGGTGCAGATAGAGCGTCGCGGCGACCACGGTGCCGAGGCTCAGCGTGCCCCGGGCGTGCAGCGCGCCGCCCACCAGGAGGACGGCGACGACCGGCACGATGTACGAGACGTCCACCGCCGGGAAGAACACGTTGCGCAGGAACAGTGTCCGCATCCGCGTCACCCGGGAGACCTCCAGCGCGTCCTGGCTCGCCCGGATCCGGGTCTCGCGCAGCCCGAACGCCTCCACCGTGCGGGCGCCGGACGCGGTGGCCGCGAGGATCTCGGCGACCTCCGAGGTGGCCGCGCCCTGGGCGAGGTAGGCGGCGCGCGCCCGGCGCAGGTACCAGCGCAGCGCGAACCCGATACCGGCCAGCCCCAGCACCCCGCAGGCGCCGAGCAGCGGGTCGATGGCGAAGACGGCGACGAGGACGAACAGCGCCTGCGCGCCGGAGATCAGCAACTGGGGTCCGGTGTCGCGCAGGGCGTTGCCCACCAGCGTGACGTCGGCGGTGCCGCGCGCCGTCAGATCGCCGGTGCCCGCCCGTTCCACGACCGACGCGGGCAGCGTCAGCGTCCGTTCCACGAACTCTTCCCGCACCCGCGCGAGGGTCCGCTCTCCGAAGCGGTAACCCACGTACCCGGCCCAGCGCGACAGCAGCAGCTGGACCAGCGCGGCCACGAGGATGACGAGCGCCGGCCCGTCCACCGCCTCCACACCGGCGCCGCCGCGTACGTCGTCGATCATCCGGCCGAGCAGCCAGGGGCCGACCAGTCCGGCCCCGGCGGCCAGCGCGTTGAGAGCGAGGACGGCGGCGAACATCCGCCCGTCCGCCCGGATCAGCCGTGTCGCCGCCCGCCGCACCTCGGCGCGCCCCGCCACCGGCAGCCTGCCCGTCACAGCACGACCTCCTCGTCCACGTCCGCCATCGGACCCACGTCCCCCTCGCCGCCCGTCCCCGCGTCCTCGTCCGGCTCGGTGTCGCGGGCCACCAGCGACCGGTATCCCGGTTGGGTCCGCAGGAGTTCGCGGTGGGTGCCGGTGGCCGCCGCCTTGCCGTCGACGAGGAAGCAGACGGTGTCCGCGTGGTCCAGGACGAGCGGTGACGTGCTGGTCACCAGGGTCGTACGGCCCGAGCGGGCGGCGCGCAGCCGGGCGGCGACCTTGGCCTCGGTGTGGGCGTCGAGCGCCGAGGTCGGTTCGAGGGCGAGCAGCACCTCGGGATCCGCGAGAAGCGCGCGCACGAGCCGGACCCGTTGACGCTGCCCGCCGGACAGGTTCCGGCCCTGCGCGTCGACGGCCGCGTCGAGGCCGCCCGGCAGCCCGAGGACGATGTCGTCGGCGGCGGCCGCGCGCACGGCTCGGTCGACGGCCTCCTCGTCGGCTTCCCGGCGTCCTCGGACCAGGTCGCGCAGGACGCCCGCGAACAGGTCGGCCTCGTGTTCGGCGACCAGGATCCTTTCGCGCACCTGGGGCAGCGCGACCTGATCGAGCCGTACGCCACCCCAGGTCACGTCCGAGGCGGCGTACCGGCCGAGCCGGTCGACCACGGCCGCGGACTGTTCGGGGCGGCCTCCGGCCAGCACGGTCAGCCGTCCCGGGACCACCCGTACCCCGGACTCCGGATCGTGCAGAGCGGCCGGGAACTCCGGGGCGTCGAGCGCGTCCGGGGGAGAGGCGGCGGGCTCCAGGGAAAGGAACCTGACGACGCGCCGGGCGGCGACCACGCCCCGGGAGAGTTCGTAGCCGCAGTCGATGAAGAAGTACACCGGCAGGACGAGGACCGCGACATAGCCGTACACCGACACCAACTGGCCGATGGTGATGTCTCCCTGGGCGGCCAGCCGGGCCGCGAGCCAGGTCACCGCGGCCAGCAGGACGGACGGCAGCCCCACGCCGAGCGCCTGGATCCAGCTCGTCACCGCGCCGACCCGGTACCCCTGTTCGCGCAGCTTTCGCGCGTCGCGGCGGAACGCGTCCGCGAACAGCCCCTTGCCGCCGAGGCCGTTCAGGACGCGCAGACCGCCCGCGAGATCACCGATGCGCGCGGTCAGGACGGCCTGCCGTTCCCGGTACCCCGTCTCGGTCCCCTGGAGGCGCAGCGTCAACGGCCCGACGAGCGCGGCCGTCAGCGGAACCCCGAGCAGGAGCACCGCCGACAGCTGCACCGAGACAGGCAGCAGCAGCGCGGCCACGACACCGTAGGTGACGACCGCGGCCAGACCGGGCCCGACCACGGTCAGCGACGTGCCGATCGTGTCCACGTCGCGCACGCCGACCGTGACGATCTCGCCCGTGCCGATCTGCCGCGACAGGGCCGCGCCGAGCCGGGCCGCGTGCTCGACCACGAGCTTGACCGTGCGGAAGTTGGCGTCCATGCGGACCTTGGTCATCGTGCGGTGGCGTACGACTCCCAGACCGGCGTTGAACGTCCCGGTGACGAGCACGGCGGCCGTCCAGCCCGCCAGCGCCGTTCCGTCGCCCGGCTCCAGTCCGTCGTCGATCGCCCGGGAGAGCAGATACGGCGTCAGCGCCAGGAGTCCCATCCACGCGGTGGAGACCAGCGCGCCGGTGACCGACCGGTGTGCCTGCCGGGTGACCAGCCACCACAGGAACCACCAGCCGCCCCGGCGGTCCGGTGTCCCCGGCGCCGCGTACGTGTCGATCATCGCGCTTCGTCCGCCCCTTCGTCCGCTCTCTTCCGCCCGTCCGCGATCCCGCCCGTCCGCGCTAGACGAGGCTGTCGCGCCAGGCCCGGTGCAGGTTCGCGAACCGGCCCGTGCCCGCGACGAGTTCGGCGGGTGGGCCGTCCTCGACGATCCGCCCGTGCTCCATCACCAGCACCCGGTCGGCGATCGCCACCGTCGACAGCCGGTGCGCGATGACCACCGCCGTACGCCCCCGCAGGACCGTCGACATGGCCCGCTGCACGGCCCGTTCGCCCGGGATGTCCAGCGAGCTGGTCGCCTCGTCGAGGATCAGGACGGCCGGGTCGGCGAGCAAAGCCCGTGCGAAGGCGACGAGTTGACGCTGGCCCGCGGAGATACGGCCGCCGCGCTTGCGTACGTCCGTGTCGTAGCCGTCGGGCAGGGCGTTGATGAAGTCGTGCGCGCCGATCGCCTTCGCCGCCTGCTCGATCTCCTCGCGGGACGCCTCGGGGCGGCCGATCGCGATGTTCTCGGCGACCGTGCCCGAGAACAGGAACGCCTCCTGGGTCACCATCACCACTCCGCGCCGCAGTTCGGGCACCGGCAGCTCGCGCAGATCGACGCCGTCGAGCAGGACCCGGCCCTCGGTGGGGTCGTAGAACCGGGCCAGGAGCTTGGCCAGCGTCGATTTGCCGGCGCCGGTCGAGCCGACCACGGCCACCGTCTGTCCGGCGGGCAGCGTGAGCGAGAAGGAGGGCAGGACCTCCCCGCCGGTGCGGTACGCGAAGCGCACCTCGTCGAACACGACCTCGCGGCCGGGGTGTTCGGAGGCGAGGGCGGGGAGCTGCCGGGGCACGGACGGCTCCGGCACGGACGGCGTCTGGGCCAGCAGACCGGCGATCTTCTCCAGCGAGGCCGCGGCGGACTGGTAGGAGTTCAGGAACATGCCGAGGCGGTCGATGGGGTCGTAGAGCCGGCGCAGGTACAGGACCGCCGCGGCGAGCACACCGAGCGCCAGCGAGCCCGACGCCACCCGGTGGGCGCCCCACAGCACGATGCCCGCGACCGCCGTGTTGGCGACGAGCCGGGAGCCCACGACATAGCGGGCCATCTCCAGCAGGGCGTCGCCGTTCGTCCTCTCGTGCCGCCGGTTGAGCACCCCGAACTCGGCCTCGTTGGCGGCCTCCCGGCGGAACGCGCGCACCGGCCGGATGCCGTTCATCGTCTCCGCGAACTTCACGATCACCGCGGCGATCGTCGTCGAACGGACGGCGAAGATCCGGCCCGCGCGGCGACGGTAGCGGCGGATGAGGAGGTACAGCGGCACGAAGGAGACCACCGCGACCGTGCCGAGACCGACGTCCAGCCAGAGCAGCATCGCGGAGATGTAGACGAAGGACAGGATGACGGTGACGAGTTCCTGGAGCCCCTCGCTGAGCAGTTCGCGCAGCGACTCGACGTCCGTCGTGGAGCGGGAGATCAGCCGTCCCGAGGTGTAGCGCTCGTGGAAGTCGATGCTGAGCGCCTGGGCGTGCCGGAAGATCCGGCCGCGCAGATCGAGCAGCACGTCCTGGTTGACCCGGGCCGAGGCGATGATGAAGGCGTACTGAAGGCCGCCGGAGGCCGCTGAGCACAGCAGGTAGGCGACGCCCACGGCGATCAGCGGCCCGTGGTCGTCCTGCCGGAAGGCCGGTACGGCACGGTCGATGGCGTACGCCACCAGCAGCGGGCCCACCTGCACGGCGGCCTGCTGGAGCAGCAGCAGAACGGTGGTCACGACGACCCGGGCGCGGAGCGGGGCGAGCAGCGAGCGCAGTAGCGTCGCGGTGGCGCCCGGCGGAGTGGGCAGGGTGTCGTGGTCGAAGGGGTCCTCGTACGGCTCGGGTTTCGGGGCCGCCCGGCCCTTTCGCCGCCGACCGGGCGGCCCGTCCTTTGGCCCGTCGTGCGGTCCGGTGCCGGTGCTGGTGCCGTCGTCCCGGCCCGCGTCCGGTCCGTCGTGCGGTCCGTCGTGCGGTCCGTCGTGCGGTCCGGCGTCGGTGCCGGTGCTGGTGCCGCTTCCGCCGTCCCGGCCCGCGTCCGGTCCGTCGTGCGGTCCGGTGTCGGTAGCGGTTCCGGTTGCGTCGTCCCGGTGCGCGTCCGGTCCGCCGCCGCGGCCGCCGGCCGTTCCGTCGCCGGGGCCCGCTCCGGTTCCTCCGTCCGGTTCCTCGTCCGGGTCCCTGTCCGGTGCGGTGGTCGTGGGCGCCGCCGTCATCGGCCGTCCTCCTCTGCACCCGACATCAGGTGGGCGTATTCGGCATGGGTGCGCAGCAGTTCGTGGTGGGTGCCGACCGCCGCGATCCGCCCGTCGGAGATCAGGGCCACCCGGTCGGCCAGCAGGACCGTGGACGGGCGGTGCGCCACGATCAGCGCGGTCGTCTCCGCCAGCACCCGGCGCAGCGCGGCCTCGACCGCCGCCTCGGTGTGCACGTCCAGCGCCGACAGCGGGTCGTCGAGCACGAGGAAGCGGGGGCGGCCGACCACCGCGCGGGCCAGCGCGAGCCGCTGCCGCTGGCCGCCGGACAGGCTGAGGCCCTGTTCGCCGACCTGTGTCCCCGTGCCCTGCGGCAGCGCGTGCGCGAAGTCGGCCTGCGCGACGGACAGGGCCCGGTCCAGCTCCGCGCGGCCGGCGGTCCCGGAGGCGCCCATCAGGACGTTCTCGCCGACCGTGGCCGAGAAGAGGGTGGGTTCCTCGAAGGCGACAGCGACGAGTTCGCGAAGTTCCTCGCGGGGCATCCCGGTGATGTCCCGGCCGTCCAGGGTGATCCGGCCGGAGGTCACCTCGTGCAGGCGGGGGACGAGCGCGGTGAGGGTGGTCTTGCCGGTGCCGGTGGCGCCGACGAGCGCCATGCTCTCGCCGGGGCGGACGTGCAGGTCGATGCGGGCCAGCACCGGGGGCGCGTCCGCGGGGGCGTCGGGATAGCGGAACTCGACGCCGTGGAACCGCAGTCCGCCCTCGCCGTCGCTCTTCCGGGCCGCGGGCACGGTGGCCGCGACGGCGACAGCGGTCGTGCCGTCCGACTCCGGCGTCGCGTGCATGACCTCGAAGTACCGCTCCGTGGCCGTCGCGGCCTCCTGGCTCATCGCGAGGAGGAAGCCGATCGAGTCGACGGGCCAGCGCAGGGCGAGCGCGGTCGACAGGAACGCGACCAGCGTGCCGGCGGAGAGCCGGCCGTCGGCGACCTGGATTGTGCCGAGGACGAGGGCGGCGCCGATGGCGAACTCGGGCAGGGTGACGATGACGCCCCAGATGGAGGCGAGCAGCCGGGCCTTGGCCAGCTCCGTGCCGCGCAGTGTCCGGGACAGCTCGCGGAACGCGCGTGCCTGGCTGCGGTGGCGCCCGAACCCCTTGATGATCCGGATGCCGAGCACACTCTCCTCGACCACCGTCGTCAGGTCGCCGACCTGGTCCTGCGCCCGCCGCGCCACCTCCGAGTAGCGCCGCTCGAACAACCAGCAGACGATCATGACGGGGACGGCGGGGGCGAGGAGCACCAGCCCGAGGGTCCACTGCTGGGCCAGCATGATGGCGATGCCCGAGAGGATCGTCACCGCGTTCACCAGCAGGAAGGTGAGCGGGAACGCCAGGAACATGCGGACCAGCATCAGATCGGTGGTCGCCCGGGAGAGCAGCTGGCCCGAGGCCCAGCGGTCGTGGAAGGCGACCGGCAGACGCTGCAGATGCCGGTACAGATCGGCCCGCATGGCCGCCTCGACACCGGCCAGCGGGCGGGCCACCAGCCACCGGCGCAACCCGAACAGGACGGCCTCGGCGATACCGAGCAGCAGCAAATACAACGCCCCGAGCCAGACGCCCGCCGGATCGTGCCCGGTGACCGGACCGTCCACCATCCACTTCAGGATCAGCGGGAACACCAGCGCCAGACAGGACGCGACCACCGCGACGAACGCCGCGCAGAACAGCCGCGCCCGCACCGGGCGTACATACGGCCACAGGCGCAGCAGGCTGCGTACGGTCGAACGGTCGGGGTGGTCCGGGGCGGCTGCATCGGATGTGGTCATCATCAGCGAGCCTACGTTTCACCACTGACAGTGCCCACCGAGTTTTCGGCGCACCTGAATCGTTCGAAGCGGGTCCGGGGCGGACACGGGATCACGGCGGGGGCGGCGCCCGAGAAGTCGTACCGCCGACTCAACCGATCGGCTGATGACGGTCCGAGCGCGATGGCCGATGTGACGGCGGGGCCCCGCTGGGACTCTCGGAACATGTCGGTCATCGAAGTGAGCGGGCTGCGCAAGTCCTACGACGGCCGGGCCGTCGTCGACGATGTGTCCTTCGGCGTCGAGGAGGGCGAGATCTTCGGGATCCTCGGCCCGAACGGCGCCGGCAAGACCACCACCGTCGAATGCGTCGCGGGGCTGCGGGTCCCCGACGCCGGCCGCGTCCGCGTCGCCGGTCTCGATCCCCGCGCGGACCCCGAGGCCACGAGCCGTGTCCTCGGGGTCCAGCTCCAGGAGAGCGGACTCCAGCCGAAACTCACCGTGCGCGAGGCCCTGGAGCTGTACTCCGCGTTCTACCCGCATCCCGCCGACTGGCGCCCGCTCGCCGAACGCCTCGGCCTGACCGGCCGGTTCGGCACCGCCTTCGGCAAGCTCTCCGGCGGCCAGAAGCAGCGCCTGTTCATCGCGCTCGCGCTCATCGGCGGCCCGCGCGTGGTCGTGCTCGACGAGCTGACCACCGGGCTCGACCCGCGGGCCCGCCGCGACACCTGGGAGCTCGTCGAGGACGTCCGAGCCCAGGGCGTCACCGTCCTGCTGGTCACGCATTTCATGGAGGAGGCACAGCGGCTGTGCGACCGGATCGCGGTCATCGACCAGGGGCGCGTGGCCGCCCTGGACACCCCGGCCGGTCTGATCCGCCGCTCCGCGGGTTCCACCGTCATCAGCTTCACCCCGTCCGCCCCGCTGGACGACGGTGACATCGCGGCGCTCCCCGCGCTCGCGTCCGTCGCGCACAAGGACGGCCGCATCACGCTGTCCGGCACCGACGAGACCGTGAACGCGGTCATCACCCTGCTCGCCCGGCATCGCGTCACCGCCCGCCAACTACGCGTCACCGACGCCACCTTGGACGACGCGTTCCTGGACCTCACGGAGGCCACCGCATGAACACCGCCGTCCTGCGCGCCGAGTTGCGGCTCTTCCGCCGTGAACCGGGCGCCGTCTTCTGGATCCTGCTGTTCCCCACCCTGCTCCTGGTGATCCTCGGCTCCGTCCCGGCGCTCCGTCACCACCGCCCCGAGCTGGGCGGCCTGCGCACCGTCGACGTCTACGTCCCGATCACCGTGCTGCTCGGCATGATCGTCGGCGGTCTGCAGACGATGCCGCAGAACCTCACCGGCTACCGCGAACGCGGCATCCTGCGCCGGATGTCCACCACGCCGGTACGGCCGTCCGCCCTGCTGTCGGCGCAGATGCTCGTCCACGGCGCGGCGGCCCTGCTCTCCGCCCTGTGCGCCCTCACCGTCGGCCGGCTCGCCTTCGCCGTACCGCTTCCCCGGCAGCCGTACGGCTATCTCCTCGCCCTGCTCCTGGCGGTCCTGGCCGCGCTGGCGCTGGGCGCGGTGGTCTCCGCGCTGTCCCGGACGACGAAGATCGCGGGGGCCGTCGGATCGGCCGTGTTCTTCCCGATGATGTTCTGCGCGGGCGTGTGGCTCCCGGTGCAGTCCATGCCGGACACCCTCGCCCGGATCGTCGGCTGCACACCGTTCGGCGCCGCCGCGCAGGCCCTGAACCAGGCGGCGGCGGGGAACCCGCCGGGCTGGACGCACCTGGGGGTGATGGCCGTCTGGACCGTGCTGCTCACGGCGGCCGCCTCCCGCTGGTTCCGGTGGGAGTAGGCGCGGGCCGGTGCAGACTGGGGACATGGACGCGGGGGACGGCCAGATCGAGCGACGTCTGGAGCAACTGCACACCTGGGGGCCGTTCGGTCTGCTCGGCATCAGTGTCGTCCTCGCGCTCGTCAGCACCGGCCAGGTGGACGGCCGCGTCGAGTGGGAGACGGACACGGGTCTGGTCGCCGCCGCCATCGCGCTCCAGCTGTGGTGGCACGGCACCCGCTCCCGCCGCCCCGCGCGCGGCAGGGTCCCGTCCCGGGCCGGGACGGCGTACTACGTCCTCCGCTGGGCCATCGCCTTCACGCTCACCCTGAGCAGCGGGTTCTTCGCGTTCTACGCCTCCGCCGGATACATGGACGCCGACGAACTGATCCCGGGCATGTGGCGAAGGCTCGGGCTCTTCGCCGGCGCGATCACCGTGGCGGGCGCGCAGTGCGGAGGCCTGCCGCCGCGGAGTGCGGCCCAGTGGGCCGCGTTCGGCGCGCTCCTGGTCGCCAACTCCGGTCTCCAGACGGTGGTGGCCCACCTCACCGAGCAGGAGGAGCGGCGCTCCCGCGAACGGGCCGCGACCATCGCGGAACTCGAACGCACCAACGCGGCGCTCCAGCGGGCCCTCGACGAGAACGTCGCCCTGCACGCCCAACTCCTCGTCCAGGCCCGGGAGGCCGGGGTGGCCGAGGAGCGCCGCCGGCTGGCCGCCGAGATCCACGACACCATCGCCCAGGGCCTGACCGGGATCATCGCCCAGCTCCAGGTCGCGGCGAACACCCCCGGCCCGGCCGCCGCCCGCGTCCATCTCGAACGGGCCTCGGCGCTCGCCCGCCACAGCCTCGGCGAGGCCCGCCGCTCGGTGCACAACCTGGCCCCGGTGGCCCTGGCGGACGACGGACTGCCCCAGGCGCTCAGGAAGACGGTCGCCGAGTGGGGCGAACGCACGGGCGTACGCGCCGGGTTCACCGTCACCGGCACCAGCGAGGAGCTCCACGACGAGGTCGCGGCGACCCTCCTGCGCATCGCCCAGGAGGCTCTCTCCAACGCCGCACGGCACGCGGCGGCCACCCGCGTCGAAGTGACGCTGAGCTTCATGGGCGACGAGGTCACCCTCGACGTGCGCGACGACGGCCGCGGCTTCGACCCGATCGCCGTCCCCGCTCGCACCGGCAGCGGAGGATTCGGCCTCGACGGCATGCGCGCCCGCGCCGAACGCATCGCCGGCCACCTCGCCGTGGAGTCCGAACCGGGCCACGGCACGGCGCTGTCCGCTCGCGTACCGTTGGTACGCCATGACCGATGACACCCGTATCTCGCTGCTGATCGTCGACGACCATCCCGTCGTGCGCGACGGGCTGCGCGGCATGTTCGAGTCCGCGCCCGGATTCACGGTCCTCGGCGAAGCGGTGAACGGGGCCGAGGCGGTCGAGCGGGCCGCCGTCCTCGACCCGGACGTGATCCTGATGGACCTGCGGATGCCGGGCGGCGGGGGAGTGGACGCCATCGCCGAGCTCACCCGGCGCCGCTCCCGCGCCCGGGTCCTCGTCCTCACCACCTACGACACCGACTCCGACACCCTGCCCGCGATCGAGGCGGGTGCCACCGGCTATCTGCTCAAGGACGCGCCCCGCGACGACCTGTTCACGGCCGTCCGGGCCGCGGCCGAGGGCCGGACCGTCCTGTCACCGGCCGTCGCCTCCCGTCTCGTCTCGGCCGTACGCGCGCCCGCCTCGGCCGAGTCCCTCTCGGCCCGCGAACGCGAGGTGCTGGCCCTGGTGGCCAAGGGCACCTCGAACCGCGGGATCGCCCGCGAACTGTTCATCAGCGAGGCGACCGTGAAGACCCATCTCACCCACGTGTAAGGCAAGTTGGGTGCCAAGGACCGTGCGGCGGCGGTGGCGACCGTGTACGAGCGAGGCATCCTCGGCTGACCGGGCCGCGTCCCGGCCCCCGGGAGGACGCCCCCGGCCCGGCCCCCCGGAGGGGCCGCGCCTTCAGTGGACCCGGAGCAGCAGCACGGACCGCGCCGGCACCGTGATCGCCGTGCCCGCCCGGTGCGTGAGCGCGGGCGCCGCCGCCGCCTGATCCTCGCGCGAGGTGTCCACGACCACCTCGTACGCCGCGGCCCAGGGCGCCCCCGGCAGGTCGAAGGAGGCCGGCCGGTCCCCGGCGTGCAGCACGGCGAGGAAGCTGTCGTCGACGACCGGGGCGCCCCGCGCGTCCCGTCCGGGGATGTCCCGGCCGGACAGATACATGCCGAGGGTCGCGGCGGGCGCGTACCAGTCCCGTTCCGTCATCTCGGTGCCCCGCGCGGTGAACCAGGCCAGATCCCGCAAGCCGTCGGCCGAGTGCGCCCGCCCGGAGAAGAAGGCCCGGCGGCGCAGCACGGGATGCGCGTGGCGCAGCGCGATCAGGCGGGACGTCAGCTCGAACAGCGCCCGCCAGCCGGGGTCGTCCAGCAGCGACCAGTCGACCCAGCTGATCTCGTTGTCCTGGCAGTAGGCATTGTTGTTGCCCCGCTGGGTGCGCCCGAACTCGTCCCCGGCGACCAGCATCGGCACCCCCGTAGACAGCAGCAGCGTCGTCAGCAGGTTCCTCAGCTGACGCCGTCGCAGGGCCCGCAGGCCGTCGTCCGCGCTCTCGCCCTCCGCCCCGCCGTTCCAGGCCCGGTTGTCGTCGGTGCCGTCCCGGTTGCCCTCGCCGTTCGCCTCGTTGTGCTTGCGCTCGTACGACACGAGGTCGCGCAGGGTGAAACCGTCGTGCGCGGTCACGAAGTTGACGGAGGCGTACGGACGCCGGCCGCCCCAGGCGTACAGGTCGCTCGACCCCGACAGGCGGTAGCCGAGATCGCGTACGTCGGGCAGCGCCCCGCGCCAGAAGTCCCGTACGGCGTTGCGGTAACGGTCGTTCCACTCCGTCCACAGGGGCGGGAAGGCGCCCACCTGATAGCCGCCGGAGCCCACGTCCCACGGCTCGGCGATCAGTTTGACCCGGCGCAGCACCGGATCCTGGGCGATGACGGCGAGGAACGGCGACAGCATGTCGACGTCGTGCATGGACCGGGCGAGCGCGGCCGCCAGGTCGAAGCGGAAGCCGTCGACGCCCATCTCGGTGACCCAGTACCGCAGCGAGTCGGTGATCAGCCGCAGCACCTGCGGCTGCACGACGTGCAGGGTGTTGCCGCAGCCCGTGTAGTCCGCGTAGCGGCGGGCGTCGGACTGGAGCCGGTAGTACCCCCGGTTGTCGATGCCGCGCAGCGACAGCATCGGGCCCAGTTCGCCGGCCTCCGCGGTGTGGTTGTAGACGACGTCGAGGATGACCTCGATCCCCGCCGCGTGCAGCGCGCGCACCATCCGCTTGAACTCGCCGACCTGCTCGCCCCTCGTGCCGGAGGCGGCGTAGCCGGCGTGCGGGGCGAAGTAGCCGATCGAGTTGTAGCCCCAGTAGTTCTTCAGGCCCCGGCGCAGCAGGTGGTCCTCGTGCGCGAACTGGTGCACCGGCAGCAGCTCCACCGCGGTCACCCCGAGATTCACCAGGTGCTCGATGGCGGCCGGGTGCGCCAGCCCCGCGTAGGTGCCGCGCAGGTCCTCGGGGATCCCCGGGTGCAGACGGGTGAATCCGCGCACGTGCAGTTCGTAGATGACCGAGTCCGCCCAGGGCGTCTTGGGGCGGTGGTCGTCCGACCAGTCGTCGTCGTCCTGGACGACGACGCCCTTGGGGACGAGGGGCGCCGAGTCGCGGTCGTCGCGCACGGTGTCGGCGACCTGCTGCTGGGGCCAGTCGCGGACGTGTCCGTACACCTCGGGCGGCAGGGTGAAGTCGCCGTCCACGGCACGGGCGTACGGGTCCAGAAGCAGCTTCGCCGGGTTCCAGCGGGCGCCCGTCCACGGGTCCCAGCGGCCGTGCACCCGAAAGCCGTAGCAGCGGCCGGGGAGCACTCCGGGGACGAAACCGTGCCAGATCTCGTGGGTGAGTTCGGTGAGCGGGACGCGGGTCTCGGCGCCCTCGTCGTCGAAGAGGCACAGGTCGACGGCCTCCGCGCCGCCCGCCCACAGGGCGAAGTTGGTGCCCGTGGTGCCGTCGGGGCCGACCCGGAAGCGTGCTCCGAGCGGGGTCGGGGCACCCGGCCACGCGGCGACGGGAGGCGCCGCGGGGCGCCGTGAGCCGTTCAGCGCGGGAGCGGCCGGCTCCACCACCGGGTCCGCGGGCGCCGGCACGACGGCGGGCGGTGCGGCGGCGGGCTGCTCCGCCGGGTCCGTGACGGTCTGCGCGGGCAGCCCGCCGCCCGCGGCGCGTCCCTCGTGGACCGCCTCCTGCTCGGGTGCGCTCGACACCGGTCAGCCTCCCACGGCTCATGGAACGGCACGGAAAAGGGTGCACGGCGTCCCGGCCGCGGCTCCTTGGCGCGTCGTCCTCCCCACTGTTCTGCCCAGAGCGTGGCTCGCACTCACGTTTCCCGGGAGGGGCGGCGTCGTTGGGTCCCTTGTGAAGCACGTACACACGCGCGCGCGGCGCGCAGGGGCCGCGCTGGCCGCCGTACTGACCTGGGCCGGTCTGCTGGCCGGAGCCTCCGGCTGCACCTCCGGCGGGATCTCGGACGGGATCGGGGAGGCGTTCGGCAAACCGCGGTCGCCGAAGGACGTCATCCACATCTCGCCCGACGACAACTCCAAAGGCGTACGGCCGCGGGAGCCACTACTGGTACGGGTGCCCGGCGGGCGCCTGGAGTCCGTGAAGGTGGTCAAGTCCCAGGACGCCCGGGAGTCACCCGTACCGGGGCACATCAGCGACGACGGCCTGTCCTGGAGACCGGACGACGGGAGGCTCGCCCTCGCCGCCAAGTACACCGTGGACGCGGTGGCCCTGGACGGCGGCGGGCACCGCTCGGCCCGCCACACCACGTTCACCACGGCCGTCCCCGACGAGCGGTTCATCGGGTACGTCACCCCGGAGGACCGCTCCGTCGTCGGCACCGGGATGATCGTCTCCCTCGAGTTCAACCGGGAGATCGAGAACCGGGCCGCCGTCGAGCGCGCCATCCGCGTCGAGGCGCGGCCGGCGGTCGAGATCCGCGCGCACTGGTTCGGCGGCGGCCGCGTCGACTTCCGTCCCGAGCGGTACTGGAAGCCGGGCACGAAGGTCACCGTGACGCTGCGGCTGCGCGACGTCGAAGGGGCATCCGGCGTGTACGGACTCCAGTCCAGGACCTTCTCGTTCACCGTCGGCCGCGACCAGACGTCCCTCGTCGACGCCCGCGCGCACACCATGGAGGTACGCCGTGACGGCGACCTCCTCGCCACCGTGCCGATCACGGCCGGTGCGCCGAAGACGACGACGTACAACGGGAAGATGGTCGTCACCGAGATGCTCGAGGTGACCCGGATGAACAGCCGGACCGTCGGCTTCGGCGGTGAGTACGACATCCCCGACGTTCCGCACGCGATGCGCCTGACCGACTCCGGAACCTTCCTGCACGGCAACTACTGGGCACCGGACGCCTTCGGCAACACCAACGTGAGTCACGGCTGCGTGGGGCTGCGGGATGTGAAGGGCGGCGGTTCCGACACCCCGGCGGGCTGGTTCTTCGACCGCAGCCTCATCGGGGACGTCGTCGAGGTCGTCCACAGCAAGGACAAGAAGGTGGCCCCCGACAACGGACTCGGTGGCTGGAACATGGGCTGGAAGGAGTGGAAAACGGGTGGGGCGGTGAAGTAACCCGATATACGGGTATGCGCGCAACGGGCTCCAGCCGCGCCCCGCACGGCCGAAGTTGGGACTGAACGGTGACCTCCCCGGGGATCCATCGCTCCTGGTCGTGTGATTAATTAGCGCGATACGCGCGTGGGACGCGCTGGAGTGCGGGCCTGCTCACAGGCCGTGCGAGGGGAGAGACAATTTTGAACGGGCGACCGATATCGGGGGCGTCGGTTGGCGCGCGGAAACGTGGGAGCAAGGGAATCCTGGCGCTGCTGCTGGGAGTTCTGCTGCTCGCCGTGACCGCCTGCGGCGGGGGCGGGAGTTCGGACAGCGAGGCCGGCTCGGGCGACGGCAAGGGCAAGGGCTCCAGCGGAACGGCGGACACCAAGGTCTCGCAGGCCGTGGTGACCATCGCTCCGAAGGACGGCGCCGCCGACGTGAAGACCAGCGGCGCCCTCAAGGTGACCGCGGCCAAGGGCAAGCTGACCGAGGTCGAGGTCGAGGACACCAAGGGCAACGCCGTCGAGGGCAGCATCACGGACGGGGGCGCCACCTGGACGCCCTCGACCCACCTCGCCGGGGCCACCAAGTACAAGGTCCACGCGGTCGCCAAGGACTCCGCAGGCCGTGAGGCGGCCGAGGAGGCCGCGTTCACCACGCTGACCCCGAAGAACACGTTCGTCGGCATCTACCAGCCGGAGGACGGTTCCAAGGTGGGCGTCGGGATGCCCTTCTCGATCCACTTCACCCGGGGCATCACGCACCCGGACGACGTCAAGAAGGCCATCACCTTCACGACCGAGCCCGCGGTCGACGTCGAGGGCCACTGGTTCGGCAACGACCGTCTCGACTTCCGCCCCGAGAACTACTGGGCGGCCGGCACGAAGGTCACCGTCCACTTCAACCTCGACGGTGTCGAGGGCCGCCCGGGTGTCTACGGCAAGCAGGCCAGGACCGTGAAGTTCACGATCGGCCGCAGCCAGGTCAGCACGGTCGACGCCAAGACCCACAAGATGGTCGTCAAGCGTGACGGCAAGGTCCTCAGGACCATCCCGATCACGACAGGCAAGCCGGGTTACGACACCTGGAACGGCCAGATGGTCATCAGCGAGCGCCTCAAGGTGACCCGCATGAACGGCGAGACGGTCGGCTACGGCGGCGAGTACGACATCAAGGACGTGCCGCATGCCCAGCGCCTGACCAACTCGGGAACCTTCATCCACGGCAACTACTGGGGTGGCGGCGCCTTCGGCAACTACAACGCCAGCCACGGCTGCGTCGGTCTGCGCGACGTGCGCGGCGGCTACGACGGCAAGGTGCCGTCGGCCTGGTTCTTCGACAACTCGATGATCGGCGACGTGGTCGTCGTGAAGCACTCCAACGACAAGACGGTCGCCCCGGACAACGGCCTCAACGGCTGGAACATGTCCTGGTCGGACTGGACCGAGTAACCGGTCTTCGCGACGGTCCGCGGCGGGCCGGGTGTGCTGTGACTCAGCACACCCGGCCCGTTGCCGTTAACGGCCACTAACCTGCTTCCATGACTGTGCATCTCGAAGTGGCCGAAGGCGTGGGCACCATCCGCCTGGACCGCCCTCCCATGAACGCCCTGGACGTGGCGACGCAGGACCGGCTCAAGGAACTGGCCGAGGAGGCCACGATCCGGCCGGACGTCCGCGCCGTGGTGCTGTACGGCGGGGAGAAGGTGTTCGCGGCGGGCGCGGACATCAAGGAGATGCAGGCCATGGACCACGCCGCGATGGTCGTGCGGTCCCGGGCCCTGCAGGACTCCTTCACCGCCGTCGCCCGCATCCCCAAGCCCGTCGTCGCCGCCGTCACCGGATACGCGCTCGGCGGCGGCTGCGAACTGGCCCTGTGCGCCGATTACCGCATCGCCGGGGACAACGCCAAGCTGGGCCAGCCGGAGATCCTGCTCGGCCTGATCCCCGGTGCCGGCGGCACCCAGCGGCTCTCCCGGCTCATCGGCCCCTCCAAGGCCAAGGACCTCATCTTCACCGGCCGCATGGTCAAGGCCGACGAGGCCCTCGCGCTCGGCCTGGTCGACCGGATCGTCCCCGCAGCCGACGTCTACACCGAGGCGCACGCCTGGGCCGCCCGGCTCGCGCAGGGCCCGGCCATCGCGCTGCGCGCCGCGAAGGAGTCCATCGACGCGGGTCTGGAGACGGACATCGAGACCGGGCTGGCCATCGAGCGGAACTGGTTCGCGGGCCTGTTCGCGACGGAGGACCGCGAGCGGGGCATGCGCAGCTTCGTGGAAGAGGGTCCCGGCAAGGCGAAGTTCCTCTGACCCGTCCGCCGCGCCGGTCCGGGAGACGGCGTCCGCCTCCGGGCCGGCGCGGCCGATCGCGCCCTCCTCATCACCGCCGGCCCCCTCGCGGTTGACGCGGTGTCATACCCCGGGTCCCTCGATGGGGCGCTTTATCCCTGGCTTAAGACAGCCTTAAGCCCACCTTGTCGAGGGGCGGCGGTGATTGCCCCGGACCGGCCTGTTCCGGCAGGTCGGACGGGCTCTCGGTGCCTCCGAACTGCCTGTGGCATATGCCCATCGAATAGTGTGGAATGTCGCGTTCCGGGGGGCCTATTCCTTCGGAACGGCCCCGGAGCGGTCGCCGGACGGCCATGATGGGGGCATGGCGGGGCTGGAGGGTATGGAACAGCCGCGGCGGCACGGAAGTGCGACCGCGGCGCGCTGGACGCCTGCGGTCGAGGACGAACGAGCGCTCAAGGCACTGGAGTTGTTCGGCAATCCGGCGGAGTCGGAGGTGCTGCTGCCGTCCCGCCCGGAGTCCGCGGCCACCGCGCGACGGCTCGCCCAGATCGTGGTCCTCAGGCACTGGGGCCTGTCCCCGAAGATGGCCGAGGACGCGGTCTTACTCGTCTCCGAACTCGTGGGCAACGCCGTACGGCACACCGGCGCCCGCGTCTTCGGACTCCGTACGCGCCGCCGCCGCGGCTGGATCCGCATCGAGGTCCGTGACCCCTCCCGCGGCCTTCCCTGTCTCATGCCGGTCCAGGAACTGGACCTGAGCGGCCGGGGGCTCTTCCTCGTCGACAAACTCTCCGACCGCTGGGGCGTCGACCTGCTGCCCCGCGGCAAGACCACCTGGTTCGAAATGCGCGTCGCCGACCGCTGACCGCTCCACGCATAAGCCCCGGCCGCGTGGCAGCCGGGGCTTGCGGGGCGGCGCGGAACGAATTGGGGTGTGAACCGCGCCACCGGCGACAACCATGGCCCGGGTCAATGGGTGGAGGTCGCACCGGTGACTATCGCAGACCCGGCCGATTGATCCAAAAACAGAGGGCGCCGCCGCGCTCGCGGCTCCCGTGGCCCCGTACGGCCCGTATCCGCGCGCCGCGAAGCGACCCGCACCACCACCCAGTCGGACCAATCGCCGGTTTTTCGGCCGATTCACCCTTAAATGGTCAGGTGACCACGCCCGCCGAAGACCACGCAGCCCCCGCCCCGCCCCGGCGCGCTGCCCTGCTCACGGGACTCGCGCTCACCGCAGGAACCCTCGCCGCCGGAGCGACCGCCGGCTGTTCCGCCCCGCGAACCAGCCGGCCCCACCACCTCACGACCCCTCCGGCCGCGCCCAGCGCACCCCCCGCCACGGCGACCCGCGGAGCCTCCGCGCTCGCCCCCGCCCCCCGCCGCTACCCCGGCCGGCCCGCCGAGATCACCCACGGCTCCCGCACCCACCCGTCCAGAGTGGCCCTGACCTTCCACGGCCAGGGCGACCCCGCCGTGGCGAAGGCGGTTCTCGGCGAAGCGGAGAAGGCGGGCGCCCGGGTCACCGTCCTCGCGGTCGGCACCTGGCTGGACGAGCACCCGGACATCGCCCGCCGGATCCTCGACGGCGGTCACGACCTCGGCAACCACACGCTGAGCCATCTCGACATCAACGCGATGACGGAGACGGAGGCGGCGGCGGAGATCCGGGGCTGCGCGGACCGCCTCAGACGGCTCACCGGCTCGATCGGCACCTGGTTCCGGCCCTCCCGCAGCCCCCGGGCCTCCCCCCTGGTCCAACGTCTCGCCCGCGACGCGGGCTACCCGCACACGCTCTCCTACGACGTCGACTCCCTCGACTACACCTCGCCGGGAGCCACCGCCGTCACCCGCAAGGTACTGGCCGAGGTCCGGCCCGGCTCCGTCGTGAGCCTGCACTTCGGATACGCCGGCACGGTCGCCGCCCTCCCCGGCCTTCTGCACGAACTCGACCGCCGCGGCCTCGTCGCGGTCACCACCACGGAGCTGCTGAGCTGATGCTGACGCCACCCTCCTCCCCGCGCCGCGTGCTGATCGCCGGCGCCGCCCTCACCGCGCTGGCCCTCCTCGCGGGCTGCGGCGGTTCCACCCAGGACCACGCCCAGCGGACGCACAGCACCACCAAGGCGGCCGTCCGGCCCGCCCCGGTGAAAAGGCCGGTTGTCCAGGGGCTGCCCGGCATGCCCCCCTTGCTGGACCCCGCGGACGTCTACGCCGCCGACCGTCCGAACCGGCTCTCCCCGGTGGTCAGGGACTTCCCGTCCCGCGTCTACGTGCCCAACACCAACTCCAACACGGTCACGGTCATCGATCCGAAGACGTACAAGGTCATCGAGACGATCCCGGTCGGTGTCCAGCCCCAGCACGTCGTCCCGTCCTGGGACCTGAAGACGCTGTGGGTCAACAACGACCGGGGCAACACCCTCACCCCCATCGACCCGAAGACCGGCAGGGCGGGCAAGCCGGTCGACGTGCACGACCCGTACAACCTCTACTTCACGCCCGACGGCAAGTACGCGATCGTGATGGCCTCCCTCGACCGCGAACTCGTCTTCCGCGACGCGCACACCATGAACACCGTCAAGGCGGAGCCGGTCAGCTGCTACGGCGTCAACCACGCCGACTTCTCCCCGGACGGCCGCTACTTCATCGTCTCCTGCGAGTTCAGCGGCGAACTCCTGAAGGTCGACACCGAGCGGATGAAGGTGATCGGCAAGCAGAGGCTGCCGTTCCACGGGGCGATGCCGCAGGACGTGAAGATCTCCCCGGACGGCAAGAAGTTCTACATCGCCGACATGATGGCCGACGGCGTGTGGATCCTCGACGGCGACAAGTTCACCGAGCCGACCCTGCTGCACACGGGCAAGGGTGCCCACGGGCTGTACGTCAGCCGGGACTCGCGCGAGATGTACATCTCCAACCGCGGCGAAGGCACCATCTCCATCTTCGACTTCACGCGGAACCGGCTCACGAAGAAGTGGCACCTGCCCGACGGCGGCAGCCCCGACATGGGCGGCGTCTCGGCTGACGGCAAGGTCCTGTGGCTCTCCGGCCGGTACAACGCGGAGGTGTACGCCATCGACACCCGCACCGGCGACCAGATCGCCCGTATCCCCGTCGGCAGCGGCCCGCACGGCCTGGCCGTCTACCCCCAGCCCGGCCGGTACTCGCTCGGCCACACCGGCATCTTCCGCTGACCGCTCAGCGGGGCAGGAGCAGAGCCTCCGAGCCCACCGGCCGGTAGCCCGCCGCCTGGAACGCCCGCGCACTGCGGGCGTTCCCCGCGGCCACCTGGGCCCAGACCGGTCCGCCCGCCAGGTGCCGCGCCGCCGACGCCAGCGCCCGGCCCAGCCCCCGGTGCCGTACACCCTCGTCCACCTCCACGGCGACCTCAAGACGTCCCGCGACCCCTCGCCCGAGGACGAGGATCCCGCCGTCCGCGGCCCACGCCCGCACGCCGTCGCGCCGCACGCGGGCGCCCGTGACCCGGGGGTGTGCCGGGCCGTCGGTCTCCGTGAGCGCGAGGGACGCCGGGCCGGGGAGCGGGGTGGCGACCCAGAGCACGTCCACCGTGTCGTTCGACCGGCCCGTCCGCTCCATGAGCGCGGCGAGGAACCGCGGGTTCATGGCGGCCGCGAGCGGGTCGCAGTCCAGGGCCCCCCAGCGCGGCGCGCACCCAGCCCTCGTCCTCGTCGGTGAAGACGACCGAGTGCGCGGTGAAGGCGAGGACGCCGGTGTCGCGGGGGGAGCGAGGGCGTACGACCGTGGTGGCGCCGTCGGGCGGCGGGAAGACTCCACGGGCCGCGGCGTCCAGGATGTCGCGCAGACTGCCGGGCATGACCGTCCCCCACCGCTTGAGTCTCCACCCACTGGAAGGCCCAGACTCCCAGACATGATCGACGACGGCACCGGCCTTCTCACCATCGGCGAGCTCGCCCGCGCCACCGGCCTGACCGTGCGCACCATCCGCTACTGGTCCGACGAGGGTGTGCTCGCCCCCGTGACCCGCTCCGCGGGCGGCTACCGGCTCTACGACGCCTCCTGCGTCGCCCGCCTGGAGCTGATCCGCACCCTGCGCGAGCTGGGTCTCGGTCTGGACGACGTGCGCAGGGTGCTGGCCGGTGAGCGGACGGTCGCGGAGGTCGCGGCGGCCCATGTGGTGGCGCTGGACGCCCGGATCCGTTCCCTGAAGGTGACCCGGGCGGTGCTGTCGACCGTGGCACGACGTGGTTCGAGCGCACAGGAGACGACACTCATGAACAAACTGGCGCGGCTGTCCGCCGCCGAACGCGGGCGGATCATCGACGACTTCATGGAGGAGACCTTCGGGGGACTGGACACCGCGGACCCCGACGTCCGTACCCGGCTGCGGTTCGGCGTCGGTGATCTGCCGGACGACCCGACACCCGCGCAGGTGGACGCCTGGGTGGAGCTGGCCGAGATGATCCAGGACCCGGGCTTCCGGGCGCGGATGCGCGAGATGATCGAGTTCAACGCGGCGGACCGGGGCCCGGAGGTGCCGGCGGGTACGTCCCTGTGGTTCATGAGCCGGCTGGTGCAGCTCGCGGGCGAGGCGCTGGGGCAGGGTGTCGAGCCCGGTTCGCCGGAGGCGGACGCGGTGCTCGGCCGGCTTCTCGGCGACGCGGACCGGGCCGCCGTCCTCGTTCGGATGGAATCCGCGGCCCACGCCGAGATGGCCCGTTTCCGGGAGCTGGCCTCGCTGGTCCGCGGCATGGACCCGCTGTCGGCGCACCGTGAGGAGTTCGCCTGGGTACTCGCGGCACTGCGCGCCCATCCGGACCGTTAATCTGACCTCCGTACACAAGGCAGTAACGCACGCAGTGATGCACGACGAAGGGGCGGATCGGTGGCCGACATCGAGGAAGCACGCAAGCAGTTCGAGCGGATCGATACGGACGGTGACGGGTTCATCACCGCAGCCGAGTTCAAGACCGCTCTCGCCCAGGGCGGCGACTGGAACGTCACCGAGTCCGTGGCGGAGGCCGTCATCGCCAGCCGCGACCTCAACAGCGACAAGGTCCTCTCGTTCGACGAGTTCTGGACCCACCTGAGCAAGTGACGCCGTCCGAAGGGGCGCCCGCCGGACTCCCGGCGGGCGCCCCTTCGGCGTGAAGGCACCCGCCGGCCCGGTCGCCCCGGCGTCCCGTTCCGGCCGGCCGGGCGCCTCCGGACAGCCGGATCTCGTATGTCCCGGAATAGCTGATCCGTTCCCGGGGTTGCCGTGCGCATCAGGAGCCTCAACCCCGGAAGGGTCTGTCTCATGAAGATCGGCATCATCGGCGCGGGCAACATCGGCGGCAACCTCACCCGGCGGCTCACCGCGGCCGGGCACGACGTCTCCGTCGCCAACTCCCGCGGTCCCCAGACGCTCGGCGCGCTCGCCGAGGAGACCGGGGCGACCCCCGTCACGGTCGATAAGGCGGCACAGGGCGCGGACGTCGTGATCGTCACGATCCCGCTCAAGGCCGTACCGAACCTGCCGGACGGCGTCCTGGACGGAGCCGCCGAGGACGTCGCCGTCATCGACACCGGCAACTACTACCCGCAGCAGCGCGACGGCAGGATCGCCGGGATCGAGGACGACGGCCTCACCGAGAGCCGCTGGACCGCCCGGCAGATCGGCCACACGGTCGTCAAGGCGTTCAACGGCACCTACGCGCAGGACATCCTGGACCGGGCCCGTCCGGCCGGTGCCCCCGACCGCATGGCACTCCCGGTGGCCGGTGACGACGCGGCCGCGAAGCGGCGCGTACGCGACCTCATCGACGAGATCGGCTTCGACACGGTCGACGCCGGCGGACTGGACGACTCCTGGCGCCAGCAGCCCGGCACCCCCGTCTACGGCCTCCAGGAAGGCCGTGACGCGGTGACGAAGGCGCTGGCGGAGGCGCCCCCGGAGCGCCCGGCGGACTTCCGCGGGTGAGGGGCGGGCCCGCCACGCCCGCTCGCTAGACCGCCTGGCCCAGCGCGTCCGCCGGGACCTTCGGAGCGTGCGGGTAGACGGCGGACCGGTGCTGGAAGGACAGGATCTTCGGATTCTGGACGACGCCGTCACGGATCTCGATGGCCTTGCCGACCGTGATGTCGGCGTCCCATGCGGTGGGGCCGCTCATGACCTTGCGCAGGTAGGGAAGGAGCGCCTCGCTGATCTCCCAGGTGGCGGAGTTCCACAGGTGGGACGGGCTGTGATCCACCGCGTAGTAATGGCAGCCCGCTCCCACGGTGGGCATGGGATCGCCGAAGGTGGTCGGGCGGGCCCAGCCGAAGCCCATGCCCTCGTCGCAGGCGACGTCGATGAAGAACGTGCCCGGCCGGAACAGGGCGAGCTCCTCCTCGGTGACGAACATCAGCGGCGCGTCGGTGTCCTGGAGGACGCAGTTGACGATGATGTCGAACCCGGCCAGGTACTCCGCCAGCGGCACGGGCCCGGCCGGAGTGGAGGCCTGCAGGCCCGACGTGGTGCCCGGCCGCTCCTCGAAGTGGCTCATCACGACCGAGGGCATCGGTGAGGCCACCGCCGCGGCGGCGCGCTGCGTGAGCACCGTGACGTCGGAGACCCCCATGGCGCCCAGGCCCGTGACCGCTCCCCGCGCCGTGGCACCGAAACTGATGACCGCCGCGCGCAGACGGCGTCCGTAGCTGCCGGTCAGCCCGCCGAGCTGGAGGGCGTGCAGCACCGAGCAGTAGCCCGCGAGCTCGTTGTTCTTGTGGAACACATGGACGCTGAAGGCGCCCGTGGAGGTCCAGTGGTTCATGGCCTCCCAGGCGATCAGCGTCAGCCGCCGGTCGATGCCGATCTGCGTCATCTTCTCGTCCTGCACGCAGTGCGGCCATCCCCACAGCACCTGGCCCTCGCGCAGCTCGGCGATGTCCTCGTGCAGGGGCTTGGGCAGCAGCATTATGTCGCACTCGGCGATGAGTTCCTCGCGGGAGCGCAGTCCGGCCACGAGAGGCCGCAGCGCGTCGTCGGCGACGCCGAACCGTTGGCCGTAGCCGTGTTCGAGGAAGATCTTCTCGCGGACGTCCGGGGCGATCCGGTCGAGGTGGCGAGGGTGCAGGGGCAGGCGGAACTCGTTCTCCTTGCGGGAGGAGGCGAGCACTCCGAGACTCATCAGGCTCATGTGGGGCGGCTCTTTTCCTGCCGGACGCGATGCGCTCCGGCCTTGCCGTTCCCCGAGGGCGACGCCGCGATGGATGGCGACGTGCGAGGTGCGCTCGGTAAGGCAACCGTACTCCGGTCCCGGACGCCGCCCGCCCGTCGCTGATCCGGGCCCGGCGGGCGGCGGAGAACCGATGACCTCCGGGGCCGTTCCTAGGCGCCGTCCGCCCACGCGCGCAGGGCGGCCTTGCTGCCGAAGTCCGCGACGTTCCGGTCCACGGGCTCGGAGGTGTACTGGTGGAAGCGCCACTTCGCCTGGATGCGGGGTTCGCCCGCGGTCACGTAGTCGGCGATCCACAGACCGTCACCGGCGTACGAGGTGGTGTCGATGTTCAGCCAGAAGTTCCGGTTCGTGTAGAGCACCACACGGTTGTCCGGGCGGAGCTCCTTCACCTTGCGGATGAAACGGTCCTTCTCCGCGTTGCTCGCGTGGGTGCCCTCGCCGGTGGTCTCCCAGTCGACGGCGAGCAGGTCGCCCGCCCTCTCGGGGGCCTTGCTCACGAAGTAGGAGGCCTGGGCGGTGATGTTGCCGGGCCACAGGAAGTGGTACAGGCCCACGACGCAGTCCGCGTCGCGGGCGGTCCTCACCTGCGCGGTGAGTTTCGGATTGACGTACGAGCGGCCCTCCGTCGCCTTGACGAAGACGAAGGAGAGGCCGGCGGTGCCGTACGTGGACGACTGGTAGGCGCTGACGTCGATGCCTCGCAGCATGGGTGGAGCCTCCGTGCATGGGGGGAGGGGGACGAGCCGCGCGAGGCGGTCCCCGGGTGTCGGTGGCGAACAACTGCCGCTGTCCGGGGGGACGGCCGGAGGGGGGCGGCCGCCGTTGTCACGGGGACAGTCCGTACGGGACAACTGTCTTTGGAGGTACCCCACTTCGAACCCTCCACGCTCGCACGCGTGACCGACGCACCCCCACCGGCCCCCGGGGGCCGGGGTGTTCGTCCGCCGCTGCGCCCGGGAACCGGACCCGGGCACCCGCCGGCGGGAATCAGGGCCGAAGAAAATACAGCACGCGCCCACGGGGCGACACAGGCGGAAGTACCAGCCGCGAAAAAACGGGCAGGGACCATCGTCCTATAGCCCGTGGACCCCGTCAGCCGTCACATTGGAGGCCACGGCGAGAAAACGTTCAAAGGTCATGACGGGAGTGATCGTGTCCGCGCAGATAGCCATTGATCCCGGCCGCTTCAGCCAATTCGGTGAGGCCACCGGAAGCACCTTCTGTCTGATCACGAATTCCGAGCTGGTGGACCGGATCGAAGTCGTCGAGACGGCGCCGTACCGGGAATTCCTCACCATCACGATGGATTCCGGAGACCGGTTCGAGGAGATTCTCGAAAAGAGGATCCCGGAACCCGCGCACATACTCGTGGTCTCGCCCCACAGGTTCTTCGAGTCACCGGACCCCGATCTGGTCGGGCAGCGGAAGATCATGGGCATGGCGTGCAATTCGACGCCGACCACCCTCGACGAGATCCGGCACTTCCTCGGGGTGATGGAACGGACCTCGGCGGCCGAGCAGGCGGCGTTCTGCGACACCTTCTTCGAACTCGCCGAGGACTCCGAGCAGCTCGTGTACGTCGACCCCGTGCACGGCACCCGCGCCACCCTCGACCATCTGCGCGAGGGCCTCGTGTGGAACCAGCAGGCCGGCCCGCTGGACTGGGGCGACCAGCAGATCGTCCCGTCCGGCGAGATCAGTGTGCTGCCCGTCGAGATCAGGGAGTTCGACGAGGCGCTGAAGCTGCCGCTGGAGGGCGAGATCACGCTGCGCGGCTACCCGATCCTGCACAACGGCACCCCCTCCTTCTCCCGGACCGACCAGGCCCGCATCCACTCCCAGCTCTGGGCGATGCACGACAACGCGATCAAGGCCACCGTCGAGGACGGCAGGATCACCCGCCTTCGGGCACTGGACGCGGGAGCGGCGCCGGCCGTGGCGATGCTGGAGCAGATGTTCGCGGTGGACTCCCGGTACCGGATCGTCTGGGAGATCGGCCACGCGCTCAACACCTCGCACGACATCCTGCCCGGAAACCACGCCATGAACGAGGTGTACGGCGGTACGGAAGGCTGTCTGCACTTCGGTCTGGGACTCACTCCGTACACCCAGTACCACCTGGACATCATCTCTCCCGACACCCGCGTGCTGACCAGCAATGGAGTCGCGGTGATCGGCCACCCGGACCACCCCACCGTGGAGAGGGTCGCGCCCCTCGCCTAGAGGGTCGTGACCGCCCGGACGGGGTGAATGCAAGGAAATCAACCCAACAGGAGGTGACTCCCCATGAAGAAGATCAAGGTGCAGAAGAACCGCAACTACCTGGGCACGCTGCTGGGCTGAGTACCGACCCGCGGCGGGGTATCCATGATGCCCCGTCGCGGGGTTCCCCTTTTTCCTTACCAGGGAGTTCCCCGTGCCACCGCTTGAACTCACGACGAGCGACTTCGACCAGTTCGGCCGGCCGGCCGGGACATTCTGTCTGATCACGAGCGAACAGTACGGCGAGCTCTTCTCCCTGGATTCCGGGGGCGGATATTCCCGCGTGCTCCGGCTGACGCTTCCTTCCGGCACACGCCTGGGCGAGCTGATCGAGCGGAGCGTCCCCGAGGACGCGCGGGTGCTGGCGGTCTGCCCCGGGCAGTTCCTCGACTCGCCGACCCCGCGGGAACTGGGCGGGCGGAGACTGGCCGTGCTGCCGGCCGGGTCCACGCCGCTGACCGGCGAACAGATCGGCTCCCTCCTGCGCACCGCCGCCCGTACCGACGTCACCCAGCACGCCCGGGCGGCCGAGGAGTTCTTCGACCGGGTGGGCGACAGCGACCGGCTGACGATCGTCGACGACGTCTCCGGCACCGAGGCCGAGTTCGACCACACCGTCGGCGACTGCGTCTGGAACCAGCAGGCGGGTGTCCTGGAGGAGGGCGACCAGCAGATCTTCCCTTCGGGCAAGCTGAGCGTCACCGCCGCCGAGATCACCACCTTCGAACCGGAAGCGCGGCTGCTCGGTCTCCACGGAGACCTGACCCTGCGCGGCTGGCCGATCGTCCACCGCCACCGGGACCCGGCCGACGGCGCCGACCAGCAGCGGCTGTTCGAAGCGCTCTCGCCGCTCGTCTCCAGCCCCGTCACGCTGCGGGTCGCCGCCGGAAGCATCGAGAGCGTCACCCCGCAGACGCCGGGGGCGACCTCGGCCGCCGTGGCGCTGGAGAAGCTGCTCACCGACGATCCGCGCTACCGCGTCATCTGGGAACTCGGCTTCGGGATCAACACCAGCACGCAGATCATCCCGGCGAACTGCGGCCCGAACGAGGTGTACGGCGCCACCGGCGGTGTCGTGAACCTCGGACTGGGGATCACGCCGGCCACGCGCTTCGCCCTGGCCTTCCTCTGCCCCCGCAGCTCACTGGTGACATCGGACGGCACCGCCGTCCTCGGCGCCCGCAAAGCGGTACGCCGCGGCCGGATGCAGCGCGTCTCCAGCGCGAGTTGCGGCTGCCACTGACCCCAAGGAGGGAAGCACGCCATGACGATCAACACCGAACTCCGCAAGAAGGTCGACGCGGTCCTCGACACCTTCATCAAGGACTTCTACGAGACGGTCCCCTACGCCCAGCACCAGAAGAGCGCCTCCGACCTGAACCTCGACTACTACAAGCGGCACAACATCGAGACGATCCTGCGGCTGCGCCGCAAGCGCACCGTCGACGCGCTGGCCATCAAGTACTTCACCAAGGTCGACCCGGTCCAGGCCAAGGCGTGGGCGCACTACACCGACGACGAGATGCTGCACGACCGGCTGTTCGCCGCCGACCTCGCCAAGGTCGGCGTCACCAAGGACCAGATCTACTCCACGGAACCCCTGCTCTCCACCAAACTGCTCACCGGATACCTCCAGTTCGGCATGGAGTTCGAGGACAGCCCCATGGCGCTGATCACCAGCGTGTACTTCGTGGAGTACGTCACCACGCGCACCCAGCCCGACTGGCTGGACAACCTGGGCGACGTCCTCGGCGAGGAGAACGTCAAGGGCGCCCGCGCCCACGTCAACACGGATCTCGACGACGACCACGACGACTTCGTGTGGCGTGTGCTGTCCACGCTGGTCCACTCGGAGGCCGACGAGCGCAAGGTCGTCGAGCACCTCCACAACGTCTACTGGCTGTGGAAGCTCTACTTCGTGGAACTGCACCAGCTCACCGTGCTCGGCAAGAGCGACGCCCAGATCCCGCTGCCCACCGCGTCCGAGGTCTGAGCGGGGGCGGCGGTGGGCGACGACGAACGGGCCACGCGGCCCGGCGGGCGACCCGGGGTCGAGGTACTGGCCCTGGCGCCCGGCCGGGAGCTGCCGACCGAGACCGAGAAATGGATCGTGGACGGTCTGGTCCTCGCGATGCCGGGACTCCACACCCGGCAGCTCTTCACCCTCCGCCGCGAGATGCTGACCGACGCCGACCACGTCGTCGTGGGGGTGGACCGCGAACGCGACCGGGTCGTCTCGCTGCTCACCTCCCGCTGGGCCGAGATCCCGTCGGGGCGGCCCTGTCTGCACATCATGATCCAGTTCGTGGGGGACGCGTACCGGGGCGGCACGGTCTTCAAGGAGAGCTGGGCGCTGCACTTCGCCCGGCTGCTCGCCGAGGGCGGTCCGTTCCCCGAGGTGATCGCGCTCAAGACGTACAACCCGGTGGTGCACTGCGCGATGGCGGCGTTCAGCGGCCATCCGGACATCAGCATGTACCCGGACCTCGCGGGCAAGGACGACAGCCAGGAGGCCCTGGCGGCCGAGGTGGCCGCGGCGCTCGCCCCCCGGGCCGCGTTCGACCCGGCGCGCGGGGTCGTCCGGGGCATCGGCCGTCCGCTCGACCTCTACCGGGAACGGCCGCTGAGCCATGTGCCCGAGGCCAACCGGTACTTCGCCGAGCACACCGAGCCGGGGGACCGGGTGCTGTGCCTGCTGCACGTGCCCACGCGGGCGGGGGCGCACGCGATCCTCACGGCCCTGGGGGTGCGGTTGCCCTCCGGGCGGAGCTGAGCCCCGCCGGCGGGCCGGGCCCGTGCCCCCGGGCGCGGCCCGGGCCGGGGCACCGCTTCGGGAAGTCCAGGCAGGTCAGGCACTCCAGGAACGCGAGGCAGGCATGGCGGACACATTTCCCCTCGACTACTCCCGGGCCCGCGCGGGCTTCCTGGGAGCCGCCGAGGAGGCGGGCGCGCGGCTGAGGACCTTCACCCTGCCGGGGCATCTCGGGCCCGACGGCGGCGAACTCTGTGTGGACACCGCCTATCTGGGGCCGCCGGATCCGGCGAAGCTCCTGGTGACGGTGTCCGGGACCCATGGCATCGAGGGGTTCTGCGGCTCGGCCTGCCAGACCGGCATCCTGCTGGGCGAAGGCGTCGCGAAGGCCGCCGCGGGACCCGGCACCGGCGTCCTGCTCGTCCATTCCCTCAACCCCTACGGCTTCGCCTACCTGAGGCGCGTCAACGAGGACAACGTCGACCTCAACCGGAACTTCGTCGACCACGGCGCCCCGCCGCACAACGACGCCTACGACGCCGTGCACGGCACGCTGGTGCCGGCGGACGCCACCGCCTTCGTGCCCGGCGAACTGGTCGCGGACCTCACCGCGCTCCGCGACCGGCTCGGTCCGCGGCGTCTCCAGGAGGCCGTGACCCACGGCCAGTACCGCCACCCCGACGGGCTGTTCTACGGCGGACGGACCCCGGCCTGGTCCCGGCGGGTGTTCGAGACGGTGGTGGCCGAGCAGATCGCCGGCGCCGGCCACGTCGGCTACATCGACCTGCACACCGGACTGGGCGAGCGCGGGGTCGGCGAGCCCATCTTCCGCGGCGGCCGTGACGCGGACGCGCACCAGCGGGCCCGCCGGTGGTACGGCGACGCCCTCACCGCCTCCGAGGAGGGCACGTCCTCCTCCACGCCGATCGTGGGCAACACGGCGACCGCGGTGGCCGACGGCCTCGGTGCCGCCGGCCGGCTGACCGCGATCACCCTGGAGTTCGGCACCCGGCCGGGCCCCGAGGTGCTGCTGGCGCTGTGCGCCGACGCCTGGCTCCACCGGCACCGTCCGCCGGCCGACGCGGTCCGCTCCGACCTCAAGGGACTGATCCGGGACGCCTTCTGCCCGGCGGAGGACGCCCGTTGGCGCGAGCAGGTCCTCCAGCGGGCGCGCGAGGTCTTCGACCAGGCCCTCACCGGCCTCGCCGACGCCAAGCCGGGCGAGCCCGGCTGACCCGGCACCCGTCGAAGGCCGGTCCGGCCGGTTCCGACCCGGCCGGAACCGTGCCCGCCGATGCCGTGGACAACCGCCCCGAGGCGGTCGCCCACGGCATCCGTCGTCCCGGAAGCCCCCGCCCCCGCCGAACCGCGCCGGGAACGGGGGCACGCGCCCGCGCCGGCGGGCCGGGCGTGCACCCGTGCCCTGCGGCCGGGTGCGTACCCGCGCCGGGCGCCCGGGGCTGGGTGTGTACCCGGGCCGGCCCGGATTGCGGCGTCCGCTTCAGATGGCCTTGCGGCCGATCGCGAGCACGGCCGTTCTCGGCACGGTGCACGTCCAGGAGCGGGCGGAGGTGTCGTACGTGACCGAGAACGTCTCCAGGGACCCGTCCTCGCGCCGGTCGCGGAAGACCGTCTTGGCCCGCTCGACGGTGTGGCGAGCTGCGTCCGCCGGGTGTCTCCGCTCGATCCCGGCGAGGCCGTACATGTCCAGCAGATAGCGTCCCAGCTCCAGTTCGGCCTCCCGGGCCGTGACCGCGGTCGCCACATAGGGATCGGCCATCGCGGTCACCTCACCCGACGCGAAGCCCGCCTTCGTCAGGTAGCCCCACATCTCCTCCCGGGTGAAGTGATCGAAGGCGTGGCCGGTCCGCGAGTACGGGTCGACCACGTCCCGGAACCAGGTGTCCATCGGGGACCCGACGAGGAAGTCGTGGAGCAGCAGGACGCCCCCGGGCCGCAGCACCCGGTACGCCTCGTGGACGAGTTCGGCGCGGTCGTCGGCGGCGATGTGGTGCGACCCGTAGGCGACGAGGACCGCGTCGACACTGCCGTCGCGCATGAGCAGCCGGTCGGCGCGCTGCACCAGCGCCGGACAGTCCTCCGTCCAGGCGGCGCGCACCATGTAGGGCGAGGCGTCGCACGTCAGCACGGACAGGCCGGTCAGGCCCCGGGCGTGCGCGACCCTGCGGACCAGGCCGTCGCCGCCGAGCACGTCCACGACGACGGCGGGCCGGCCGTCGGTCCGGGCCGGCACCAGGGAGAGCAGGTGCTGGATGCCCTGGGCGCGCGCGGTGAGGTTGCGGGCCTGCGCGCGGATGTAGGAGGAGCCTCTGCCGCCGGCCCCGTCCTCGCCGAAGTCGTCCCTGAAGTCGCCGGTCCCGGCCAGGCGGGCCCAGGCCAGGGCCCGTGCCGGGTCGACGCACGCGTGCAGATCGGGCGCGGCCGCACCGAGCCGGTTCAGGTGATCCGCCATGTCCGCCTCGCCGAACGTGACCTGGCATCCCGTCAGTTCGGTCACGGCCGGACTCCCGCGGACTCCAGGAAGAGCGCGAGGGCGAGCGCCATGCGTTCGATCTCCCCGGGGTCCACGCTCTCGTCGGGCGCGTGGATGAGGCACTGGGGCTCCTCGACGCCGATCAGCGCGATCTCCGCGTCCGGGAACGTCTCCCGCAGCGCGTCGCAGGTGGGGATCGAGCCGCCCTGCCCCGCCGTCGTCAGTTCCCGTCCGAACGCCTCCCGCATCGCCTCGGCCAGCGCCGCGTAGGCCGGGCCGTCGGTGCCGGCCCGGAAGGGGCGGCTGGAGGACAGCCGGACGGTCTCCACCTCGACGTCCCAGGGGGCCGCCTGCGCCAGGTGCGCCCTGAGCGCCTCCCAGGCGGCGTCCGGTTCGGTTCCGTAAGGGATGCGCAGGTTGAGCTTGGCGGTGACCTCGCCGAGCACGGCGGGCGCCGAACCGACCACCGGCGGGCAGTCGATGCCGACGACGGTCAGGGCGGGCCTGGCCCACAGCATGTCCGCCACGCTGCCGTCGCCCACCAGACGGACGCCGTCGCGCACCCCGATGTCCTGGCGGTAGCGCTCGGCGGGATACTCCGCGCCCTGCCAGCGCCCGCTGTTGTCGAGGCCGTTCACGGTGGTGTTGCCGTCGGCGTCGTGCAGGGTGGCGAGCATCGCGATCAGCGCGTTGAGCGGGTCGGGGGCGGGGCCGCCGAAGGAGCCCGAGTGCACCGGCCCGGCCAGTGAGCGGACGCTGACGGTGGCGTGCACGACGCCCCGCAGGTCGGTGGTGGCGGTGGGCACCCCCGCCTCGGAGTTGCCGGTGTCGCACACCAGCACGGTGTCGGCGTACAGGAGCTTGGGATTCTCGCGGATCAGGGTGGAGAGTCCGCCGGTGCTCTGCTCCTCGGCGCCCTCCGAGATGACCTTGATGCCGACGCCGAGGCGGGTCAGGTCGCCGAGCGCCCGCAGCGCGGTGAGCTGCATGACGATGTTGCCCTTGCAGTCGGCTGCCCCGCGCCCGTACCAGCGGCCGTCGGCGCGCTCGGTCAGGGTCCAGACCGGAGTGGTCCAGGCGGGCTCGTCGAGCGGCGGCTGGACGTCGTAGTGGCTGTAGAGGAGGACGGTGGGGAAGCCGGGGGCGGCCGGCAGATGGCCGAACACCGCCTTGCTGCCGTCCGGAGTGTCCAGCAGCCGCATGTCGGGGACGCCCGCCCCGGTGAACAGCCGCGCGACCAGGCCGGCGGCACTCTCGCACTCCTCCACCGGATACTGCCGGGGGTCGGCGACGGACCGGTGCGCGACCAGGTCCCGCAGGTCCTCCTGAGCCCGGTCCATCAGTTCGCGCACCTGTGCGCGCAACGTTTCGGGCGGCATGCGGTCTCCTTCTCGGTCGGTGTTCGGGTGTGTTCCGGGTCGTCGTGCACGACCGCCCCGGGCGCGCTGACCCGGGCGGGCGGGGCCGCTCAGCCGGACGGGGACGGCGTGCCGTCCGGCGCGGGTTCGTCCGCGGTCCGGCGCCGGTCCACGGCGTCGGCGAGCGAGCGGCGCACCACGCGGGTGCCCGCCCCGTAGCCGATCCCCACGAGGGCCAGCACCAGCCAGAACAGCGACAGCGCGCCGTGGCCGGCGGCCAGGTCGAAGCCGCCGCCGACGAAGCCGCCCAGCATGCCGCCGACGCCCCAGGCCATCGTGGAGTAGCCCAGATACAGGCCGGTCCTGCCCTCGGTCGCGAGGCCCGCGACGACCGCGTCGACTACGCCGCAGAACAGCGACTCGCCGATCGAGGTGACGATGACGGCGGCGACGACCGGGCTGATCCCGTCGACCGAGCACAGCAGCCAGCCGCCGCCGAGCAGGACTCCGGACGCCGCGAACAGGTCGAGGCGGCCGATCGTGGAGCGCTTCTCGATACGTGAGCCGAGCAGCCACACGGTCAGCATCACCACGACGGCGTTGCCCGCGGTGAGCGGGCCGACCAGGTCGGAGGAGAGCTTCTGGTGGACGACGGTCAACGGCAGGGCGACCCGGTACTGGGTGATGAGGAACCAGCCGCCGACCGCGAGCGAGCAGAAGATCATCAACGAGCGGTCGCGCAACGCCTCGGCCATGGCGGCGGGCCTGATGGGCGCCGCGTTCGTGGCGTGCAGCCCGCGCAGCAGCACCGCGGAGGTCACGGCGAACCCCAGGTGCAGCGCGGCCGCGATGAGGAACCCGGCCTTCATCGCGCCGGCCGCCATCAGCGCGGTGCCGATCAGCGGGCCGATCAGGGCGGCCCCGTTGATGGACACGTAGTAGCGGCTGAGGTTGGCCGCGACCCCGCCGGACTTGCTGGAGGCCAGGACGCTGCGGGCGCCGTTGTTGTTCAGGGAGCCGCCGATGCCGAGCAGGGCGACGGCCGCTGCCCAGACGGCGAAGCTGCCGCCCGCCAGGGTGAACACGACGTACGCGCCCGCCTCGACGGCGAGCCCCAGGGTCAGGATCCGGGCGGCGCCGAAGCGGTCGCTGACCCAGCCGGACGGGATGCCGAGCCCGCGCCGGGTGAATTCCATGACGGCGAAGAGCAGACCGGTCTGGAAGCTGCTCAGTCCCTCGTCCCTGGTCAGGTGCACCGCGAGGAACGGCACGACCATGAAGAAGCCGATGTTGGTGGTGAAACGGCCGAGGATGACGATGTACGCCGGACCCCGCCCCGCGAGGAACCGGCCGGGCCGGGTGCCCGGAGTGTGCTCGGCCCGCGGCGCGGCGTTCCCGGCGAGCGTCACCCCGTCTCCCTTCTCGGGGGTCACCGCGCCTCCGCCTCGTCGGTGCGGACGACGATCCGGGCGGCCGCCGCGTCGGCCGCGTCGGCGGCGGCCTTGGGGTCGGGGCCCGCGGCGACGACATGCCCGGACCGGTTCCAGGAGTCGCCGAGCGGTGCCAGGTCCGTGCCCACCGAGGGGAGTTCGCCGACGCGGATGACGCCGTCCATGGCCAGGGCCCCGGCCACACCCGTCACCTCGGTGACCCGGCCGGGCCGGGGGGTGAGATACCGGATCGAGGCGCCGCCCGCGTGGCCCGTGGCCGGCCCCGGCAGGACGCCGTGGGCGAGGGCGAGGACGGCGCCCTGAAGCATGTCGATGCCGGTGACGTGGTGGACCAGCTCCCAGATCTGGTCGCCGCCCTGCCGGGCGTTGATCTCGATGACGGTGGCGCGCTCGCCGTCCTCGGCGAGCATCACCTCGGTGTGGCAGGGGCCCCAGGCGTAGCCGACGGCGTCCAGGGCGTTCAGAACCGCGTCGACGATCGTCCGGTGCCGGTCGGGCGGCAGCTGTGCGGGCAGGTCGTGGCCGGTCTCCACGAAGTACGGAGCGCCCGAGGTGTGCTTCCGGGTGACCGCGAGGACCTGGTGACGCCCGGCGGCCGACAGCGACTCGACGCTGAACTCCTCGCCGGTGAGGAACTCCTCGGCCAGCACGGTGGACGCGGACGCGCCCTGCGGCCAGGCGAAACCGGTCCGGGCGCCGCTGGTCCAGGCCCAGGCCCCGGCCAGTTCCGCTTCCGTGCGCACGAGATGGACGCCCGTTCCGCCGTTGCCCTCGACCGGTTTGAGGATCACCCCGGCCGGACACGCGCGGAGCAGGGCGCGGGCCTCCTCGACGGTGGAGCACACCCGGTGGGCCACCGTGCCCAGCCCGGAGTCCCGCAGATGCGCGCGCATGGCGGCCTTGTCCTGGGTCAGGGCGAGCGTGGCGGGCGAGTTGCCGCGCGCGCCCAGCGCCTCGGCCACCGCGCTCGCCGGGCGCAGCGAGAGCTCGGTGAGCCCGAGCACCGCGTCCACGGGACGCCGGGTGTGCACCTCGCGGGCGACGGCGAGCAGAGCCTGCGGGTCGGTGAAGTCGGCGTCGACCACCGCGAGGGCGAGTGCGGCCTCCAGTTCCCGGTCCCCGCCGGGGCGGTGGACCACGGTGAGGGCGACCGGCAGGCCGACGAACTTGCCGAGGATGTCGTGGCGGGGGCAGATGAGCAGGAGATGCGGTACGTGGGCACCGAACGGCTGGCCCGGCATGTCAGGCGGTCCCTCCTTCGCCGGCCGCGTCCCGGGCACGGGCCGCGTTCCACGCCCGTTCCAGCTCACGGATGCGGGCCGAGTCCTTCTCGATGGCGTCCCAGTCGTCGGCACCCTGGATGACCCAGCCCAGGCTGGTGGTCACGTCGTTGGTGAGCGGCATGTCCCGGCCCTCGGGCGGGATCGACAGGGAGTGTGTGGTGGGCAGGTCGGCGATCGCTTGAAGGATCTCCATGTTCCGCACCGGGCCGGCCAGGTCCGAGCAGAGCCAGAGGGTGCGGACCTCTTTGACGAGTTCGAACGACGGTACGAACTCTCCGTCGAGGACGTGCCGTACGGTGCGCTCGATCTGGTTGTCGCCGGTGGCCAGGGAGCCGGAGATCATCATGCAGCTGCCGGAGTAGCGGGCGGCCAGCTCCACCAGACGGGGACCGTCCGGCGTCATGATCGCTTCCGCGTGGGTGGAGCCGTTGCGGATGCCGACGGCGTCGGCGGCGCGCATCACGTAGGGGGCGAGGACCGCCACGTCGGGGTGGTCGGGGGCCAGGAAGTCGGCGACGTCGTAGATGCCGATGCGGGGGCCCCGGTCGTGCTTGGCGTAGACACAGGTGTCGACCAGGCCGTGCCGCCCGTCCACCGAGTACAGGTCGACGATGTACTCGGGTCCCTCCAGGAACTCCTGCACGACGACGGTGTCGTTGCGCAGTTCGAACCCGTTGACCTGGCCGAGGATGTGGTGGAAGTGGCCGAGCCACTCGCCGCCGGCGGGCACGAGGTGCACGTTGTCGGTGCCGGCGCTGTGCGGCGGCTTCAGGACGATGGGCCGGCCGGTCAGCCCGTTGGCCTCGATCCAGGCGGCGGCCTCGGCGGGGTCGGCGGTCGACAGGGTGCGCGGCCCGGGCACTCCGGCGTCTTCCAGGGCGCGTGCCATGTCCCCTTTGTGGCGCTGGCATTTGGCGCTGCCGGGAACGTTCTGGAACCGCGGCATGACGCGTTCGACGAGCCGGGCGGCGAATTCGACACCGCTCTCGTTGCCGGTGACGACGGCCACCGGGTCGTAGGATTCGACAAGCTTTACGATGGCCTCGAAGTCGCCGTCGTAATAATGCACGGCTTCGAAGTCGTCGGGGTACCAGATGTTCTTCTTGACGAATTTCGCCAGTGGCTGTGGGGTGCTCATGACGGTGACCGGCGTCACGCCCCGGGCCCGGAAGGCGCTGGCGAAGCCCCGGTCGTCCCCGTCCCTGATGTGGTAGCCGTCTACGACGATCACGTACCGCCGCCCAGTGGACTTCATGCCCCAACTCTGCTGGCCGGGACGCTTCCGGCGACAGTGGCGGAACTGACACGCAACCACGATTTCCTGCCAGCGGGCGGCCCTGGGGTGAACAGGGGTCCCGACGGGTACCGGGGACGGAGCTGGGGTGTTGATCCGGTGGCTTCCGAAATGCGCCAGTGGTAGTGATTGAGCCGTTTCTGTCATAGGGCAAGGGACCTATGGCGGGACCCAGGCCGACTGGCTACTGTGGCCCACGCCTGGTCGAAATTCAGCGTGAAGGTGACGTCGATTCGCCGAGTCGGCCGAGACGTCCGGGTGGGCGTCGCCGTTCGTCATGTCATTTTCTCGGTCGAATTCCGAGGCAAGTCGATGAAGGCGGGGACGGACTGTGGAATCGCTCGGGTGGGGCGGCCGGATGCCGGAGCATGAACGATTAGTCACCTGGCAGGCTCCACCACTGAAATTCGGTGTCGGCGCCACCGGGGAGCTCGGACACGAACTGCGCAGGGCCGGCGTCGCGTCGGTACTGCTGGTCACCGATCCCGTCCTGGCGGGCCTGGGCCTGCCCGCCCGTGTGGCCAAGCAGATCGAGCAGGAGGGGATCGCGGTCACGCTGTTCGACCGGGCCCGGGTGGAACCCACCGACGAGAGCGTCACCGAGGCGGCCCGTGAGCTGGAATCCCTCCGGGTGGACGGCTACGTCGGTCTCGGCGGCGGCAGCTCCATCGACACCGCCAAGATGCTGAACCTGCTGCTCAGCCACCCCGGACGCCCGGTACGCGACTACCTGAACGCCCCGATCGGCGCCGGAGCCCCGGTTCCCGGTCCGCTGAAACCCCTGGTGGCCGTGCCCACCACGGCCGGCAGCGGCAGCGAGTGCACCGCCATGGTCGCCCTCGGCGTCACGGACCTGAACGTGAAGACGGGTATCAGCGACCTGCGGCTGATGCCGACCCTGGCGCTCGTCGACCCGTCGAACACCCTGACGCTGCCCCCGGCCGTCACCGCCTCCTCCGGCTACGACGTCCTGACGCACGCCTGCGAGTCGTACACCGCCCGGGCCTACGACCGGCGGCCCCCGTACCCCACGCCCGCGGACCGGCCGCTGTACATCGGCGCCAACCCGATCAGCGACGTGTGGGCGGAACAGGCACTGGAACTGGTCGGCCGCTGTCTGCGGCGTGCCGTGCTCAACTCCGACGACCTGGAGGCCCGTACGGGCATGAGCCGGGCGGCGAGCTTCGCGGGAATGGGATTCGGCAACGCGGGAACCCACATCCCGCACGCCTGCGCCTACCCCGTGGCGGGGCTGGTGCGCGACTACCGGCCGGACGGCTACGAGGTCGACCACGCCATGGTGCCGCACGGGGCGGCCGTCGTCTCCACCGCGGCCGCGGCCTTCGAGTTCACCTACCCGACCTCACCCGAACGTCATCTGCGCGCGGCCGAGTTGCTCGGCGCCAACCTCAACGGGGTGACGGAGGCGAACGGTTCGGACGTGCTTCCGGCCACGCTGCTGAGCATCGTGGCGGACACCGGAGGACCCACCGGGCTGCGGGAGTTCGGCTACTCCGCGAAGGACCTCCCCGCACTCGTCGAGGGCGCGCTCAAGCAGCAGCGGCTGCTGGTGTGCTGCCCGCGTGACGTCGCCGCACGTGATCTGGAGAGGGTCATCGCCGGTTCGATGACCCTCTGACCCACCGCAGAAGCGCGCCCCCACGCCAAGGAGCTGGATGCACCCGTGAGTGATGCATCGATACCGGAACACCCGGCCGTCATCGCGGGGAAGCAGGTTCCCACGGACCGGTGGATCGACGTCCTCGATCCCTCGGACGCCGGCATCGTCGCGCGCGTCGCCCGCTGCGGCCCGGCCGAGGTCGAAGCGGCCGTGGAGGCGGCCCGGCACACCCACGAGACGGTGTGGCGGTTCACCACGCCGGTGGAGCGCTCCCGGGTCTGCCACCGCATCGCCGAGGTCCTGCGCGCGAGGCGCGAGGAACTCGCCGCGCTGGAGACGCTCGACACCGGCAAGCCGCTGCGCCAGTCGCTGGCCGACGCCGACATCGCCGCCCGCTACTTCGACTTCTACGCCAACGCCGTGGAGGGACTCGGCGGCGAGACCATCCAGCACCAGCCGGACCGGCCGGCCTTCACCCTGCGCGAGCCCTACGGAGTGTGCGGGCACATCATCCCCTGGAACTACCCGCTCCAGATCGCGGCCAGGACCCTGGCGCCCGCCCTCGTGACCGGAAACTGCTGTGTCCTCAAACCTGCCGAGGACGCGCCGCTGACCTCTCTGCGGCTGGCCGCCATCGTCGAGGAGGCGGGACTCCCCGCCGGTGCCCTGAACGTCGTGCCGGGCCTCGGTCCCGAGGCGGGCGCCGCGCTCGCCGCCCATCCCGGCCTGGACCGCCTGGCCTTCACCGGCTCGCGGGAGGTCGGCGAGGCCGTGATGGCCGCGGCGGCGCGCACCATCGTGCCGGTCACCCTGGAGCTCGGCGGGAAGTCCCCGCACCTCGTGTTTCCCGACTTCGACGCCGCCCGCGCGGTGCCGCAGATCGTGGAGTCGATCACCGAGCACGCGGGGCAGAACTGCTCGGCCGGCAGCCGGCTGCTCGTCCACCGGTCCGTTCACGACGACCTGGTGGACGCGCTCGTCGAACGGTTCCGCGCCCTGACCATCGGGCCGGGAGCGGCCGATCCCGACATGGGACCGCTCATCTCCGCGAAACAGCGCGCCCGGGTGCTCGGTCATCTGGCCGAGGGCCGGCGTGACGCCGTTCTGCGCACGGGCGGTGGTGTCCCCGCAGGGGAGACGTACGCCGGGGGCTTCTACGTGGAGCCCACCATCCTCGATCACGTCACCCCGGAACACCGGGTGTTCAACGAGGAGATATTCGGACCGGTGCTGTGCGTATCGGTCTTCGACTCGCCGGAGGAGGCGGTCGCCCTCGCGGAACACACCACGTACGGGCTGGCCGCCGGGGTGTGGACGTCCGACGTGACCCGTGCCCACTGGCTCGCCCAGCGGCTCCGGGTGGGGCAGGTGTTCGTGAACAACTACAGCGCGGCCGGGGGAGTCGAGCTGCCGTTCGGCGGCTATCGGCGCTCGGGAATCGGAGTGGAGAAGGGACTGGAGGCGCTGCGTGAATACACGCGGTGCAAGACGGTGGCGATCCACGCGCGGCTTCCTTCCTGACTCGGTGCCCCGGTTTTCCGCACGTCCTCGGCCCTACGGAGAAGAGCGGTTCGGTCAATTCACCTCGGTGGAGGGAGTTCATCTGATGTCGCCTGTTGTGCGCGGGTCGGTCGAGGAACTGAGGACTCGGCAGTGCTGCGCGGTCTGCGGGGCACCGGCCCAGCCCGTGACGGCCTTGGCGGAAGGCGTCGCCAAGGTGCACAAGGCCCTGGGCGAGGCCCAGGACGCCCTTGTGGCCCAGGAACAGCTGATCGAGGACCTGCGGGCCGACGGCCGTCGTACGGCCCTGCCCGCCCCGCCGCCCTCCGGGGAGGCGCTCGCGGCACGGCAGGCCCTCGCCGTGCTGACGGCCCGCGAGCGTCAGATTCTGGTGCTCATCTCCCAGGGGAATTCGAATCGGCGTGTGGCCAAGGCGCTCGGCATATCCGAGAAGACGGTGAAGAACCATCTGTCCGCGGTCTTCCTGAAGGTCGGCGCGTCCGATCGGACGCAAGCCGTCGTCATGGGTATCCGCAGCGGGATCGTGTCCATCGGCCAGCCCGTCGACGATGTGTCTCACCCATGAGTGCGGGTGTGTGAATCCCCACCGCCTTCCGGGTCCCTGCCGTGAGTATGAGGGCTGATCCGGCCACGCGACAGCGGAGGGACTGTCAGAACACCATGTATTACTGCCACATTGGAAAACATGCTGAAGAACGTAGCCGCGGTCCTGCTCGAGAACGTCCATCCCTTCGAACTGGGTGTCGTCTGTGAGGTATTCGGGATCGACCGCCGTGAAGAGGGGCTGCCCGCCTACGACTTCGCGCTCGTCGCCGCGGAATCCCCGTCGGTCCGGGCGGTGCCCGGATTCACCATCAGCACGCCCTACGGCCTCGACCGGCTGGAGGAGGCCGACCTCATCGCCATCCCGGTGGGCGACGACTTCCACACCCGGGAGTTCCCGCCCGCCCTGCTGGAGGCCCTGCGCCAGGCGGTGGCCCGGGGGGCCCGGGTGGTCAGCGTCTGCGTCGGCGCCTTCGTCCTGGGTGCCGCGGGGCTGCTCGACGGACGCCGCTGCACCACGCACTGGCGGTACGCCGAGGCGCTCGCCGAGCGCTGTCCCAAGGCCCGGGTCGAACCGGGAGTGCTGTACGTCGACGAGGACCCGATCCTCACCTCGGCCGGCACCTCCGCGGGGATCGACGCCTGCCTCCACCTCGTGCGCAAGCTCCAGGGCAGCGATGTCGCCAACGCCATCGCCCGGCGCATGGTGGTGCCCCCGCACCGCGAGGGCGGCCAGGCCCAGTACATCGAACGGCCGGTGGCGCAGTACGGGGAGGACGGGGTGCGCGAGGTGCTGACCTGGGCCGAGCGGAACCTGGACCAGGAGATCAGCGTCGAGCAGCTCTCCGCGCGGGCCTGCATGTCGCCGCGCACGTTCGCCCGCCGCTTCCGGGCGGAGACCGGGACCACGCCCTACCGGTGGCTGCTGGCCCAGCGGGTGCTGAGCGCCCAGCGGCTGCTGGAGAACACCGACGAGACGATGGAGGCCGTGGCGACCCGTACGGGATTCGCCAACGCGGCCGCCCTGCGCTACCAGTTCGTGCACTTCCTCAGCACCACTCCCAACGCGTACCGGCGGACCTTCCGGGGCCGATTACCGGACACGACCACGTACTGAGCCCCGGGCGGGGCGACAGGAGGACGGGAATGCTGCGCATCGCGGTAGTGGGTGCCACCGGAGCGGTGGGCCGTGAGTGCCTGGCCCTGCTCGACGGCGGGATCGTGCCCGTGGAACGGGTGGTCCCCGTGGGATCGGCGCGCAGCGTCGGCCGGGACCTGGGCGGTGAACTGGGACTGTCCCTGCCCCTGGCGGACATGGTCACCCTCGACGAGCTCGACCCCCGGGGCCTGGACGTCGCCGTCTTCTCCGCGGGCGCGGAGGTGAGCGCCCGGGAGGCGGAGCGGCTGGCGTCGGCCGGCGTACTGGTCGTCGACAACAGCTCGGCGTTCCGGATGCGGGCGGACGTCCCGCTCGTGGTGCCCCAGGTCAACCCAGGCGCGCTCGACGACCGTCCGGCGTCCAACCTCGTGGCCAACCCCAACTGCTCGACCATCCAACTGGTGCGCGCGCTGCACCCGGTGCACGAGCTGGCCGGTCTGGAGAGCGTCGTGGTGGCGACCTACCAGGCGGCGTCCGGCGGTGGTGTGCGCGGCCTCGCGGAACTGGCGGAGGGGTCCAGGGCCGTTCTCGACGACCCCCGTGCGCAGGGCGCCCCCGGCGGGCGGTTCGGGCAGCCGCTGCCCTTCAATCTCGTGCCCGAGATCGGGCTCCAGGACGAGGACGGGTTCACGCACGAGGAGCGCAAACTCGTCCGCGAGCCACGCAAGATCCTCGGTCTGCCGGATCTGCGGGTGAGCGCCACCGCGGTGCGGGTGCCGGTCTTCGACTGCCATTCCGAGGCCGTGCACCTTCGCTCGCGCGAGCCGGTCACGGCCGTGTCCGTCGAGGAGGCCCTGGCCGCGACGCCCGGCCTGCGGGTGTACCGCCGCGCGCACAGCCCCTCGTACCCCATGCCCCGTACGGTCTTCGCGCGCCCCGAGGACCGGGCACTGGTCCACGTCGGCCGCGTTCGCGTCGAGCCGGACGACCACCGGGCGGTGGCGTTCTGGGTGGTCGCCGACAACCTGTGGGTGGGGGCCGCGCTGAACGCGCTGCAGATCGTGGAACTGGCAGCGAAGAACGGGTGGCTGGGATGACCGTCCGCCCCGCGTCCGACGGCCGGCCGCTGGTGCTGAAGTTCGGCGGCTCCGCCTTCGCCGACCTCGACGGCTACCGCCGCGTGGCCCGGTACGCGGTGCGCCGCGGTGCCGAGGCGAAGCGCCCGCTGGTCGTCGTGGTGAGCGCGATGTCGGGTACGACGGGCAGACTCCAGCAGACCCTGGACGCCCTGTCCGCCGACCCGCCCGCCCGCGCCGCGGCGATGCTCCTGACCGCCGGGGAGACGGTGAGCGTCGCCCTGCTCGCGGCCGCGCTCGACGCCGAGGGGGTGCACGGGTGCCCGCTTCCGGCGGCGGCCACCGGGCTTCTCGCGGAGGGACCCGGCGACCGGGCGGAGCTGGTCTCGGCCAGTGCCGAGACGCTGTCCAGGGCGCTGGCCGACTGCCCGGTCGCGGTGGTCCCCGGCGGCCAGGCGGTCGACGCGGCCGGCCGGATCGTCATGCTGGGCCGCAACAGCTCGGATCTCTCCGCGGTGGCGACGGCCGCGACGCTGGGCGCGGACACCTGCGAGCTGTTCTCCGACGTGCCCGGTGTGTGCACCGCCGACCCCTACCTGGTGCCGGAGGCGCGCACCCTCTCCCGGATCAGCTACGAGGGAGTGCGCCGGATGTCCCGCCACGGCGCCAAGGTCGTCCACGAGGGCGCCGTGGACTGGGCGGAGCGGGCGGGGGTGCGGCTGCTGTGCCGGCCCTTTCCCTGGAGCGGGGGTCCGGAGGGCGGGACGGCCGTCGGGACGGGTCCGGCGGCGGCCGCGGTCGTCGTGCACAAGGACAGCGACGTGTGGTGCTTCCGGTCCGGCCGGGAACGCCGGTCGGTGGGGGGACGGCTGCGGTCCGAGGGCCTGACGGTCACGGAGTTCGACACCGGGACCGAGGTGTGTCTGGCGGTGCCGGCCGGGGCGCGCGGCGCGGCCCCGCACCTGCGGACCGCACGCCGCCTCGGCGGCCTCTGCCTGGTCACGACCCTGCGGGCGGACGGCAGGGCCGAACACACCCTGGTGCCGCGCGCGGAAGCCGCGGCCGAGGCCCGCAGGCGCCACGCGCTGCTGTACCCGCGGGCCGCGGGCGCCCGGGCACAGTCCGTCCCCCCGACCGCCAAGGCCCGTTCCGCGCACAGCGACGTCCTGGTCGGCCCGGCGCCCGTCGCGGAGACACCACGACCGGACTGACCGCGGCCGCCGCCCACCGCGCCGAGGCGGCGGCAGGCCCGCCCGGCGCCGCCGGCAGAGAAGCGGCGGCCGGCCGGACCGCTGGCAGCACCCGTCCGGCGCCCCCGCCGGGAAACCGCGGCGTGCCCGACCGCGGGCGGGACGACGCCCCGCCCGGCCGGCTGCTCAGCACTCGATGATGTTGACCGCCAGCCCGCCCCGGGCCGTCTCCTTGTACTTGACGCTCATGTCGGCGCCGGTCTCCTTCATGGTCTTGATGACCTTGTCGAGGGAGACCATGTGGGAGCCGTCGCCGCGCATGGCCATCCTGGCGGCCGTGACGGCCTTCACGGCGGCCATGCCGTTGCGCTCGATGCAGGGGATCTGGACCAGGCCGCCGACCGGGTCGCAGGTCAGGCCGAGGTTGTGCTCCATGCCGATCTCGGCGGCGTTCTCGACCTGCTCGGGGCTGCCGCCCAGCACCTCGGCGAGCGCGCCGGCCGCCATGGAGCACGCCGAGCCGACCTCGCCCTGGCAGCCGACCTCGGCGCCCGAGATGGAGGCGTTCTCCTTGAAGAGCATGCCGATCGCCCCGGCCGCGAGCAGGAACCGTACGACGCCCTCCTCGTCGGCGCCCGGCACGAAGTTGATGTAGTAGTGCAGCACCGCCGGGATGATGCCCGCCGCGCCGTTGGTGGGGGCGGTGACCACGCGTCCGCCCGCCGCGTTCTCCTCGTTGACCGCCATCGCGTAGAGGGTGATCCACTCCATCGCGTGGGCCAGCGGGTCGCCCTCGGCGCGCAGCTGGCGGGCCGAGTGGGCGGCGCGGCGGCGGACCCGGAGGCCGCCCGGCAGGATGCCCTCGCGGGCCATGCCGCGCGAGACGCAGGCCTGCATCACGCGCCAGATGCCGATGAGCCCTTCGCGGATCTCCTCCTCGGTGCGCCAGGCCCGCTCGTTCTCCAGCATCAGGGCGGAGATCGACAGACCGGTCTCCTTGGTGAGCCGCAGCAGCTCGTCACCCGTGCGGAACGGGTACTTCAGGACCGTGTCGTCGAGCTTGATGCGGTCCTCGCCGACGGCGTCCTCGTCGACGACGAACCCGCCGCCCACCGAGTAGTACGTCTTCTCCAGGACGAGCTCGCCCGAGGCGTCGTACGCGAAGATCGTCATGCCGTTGGCGTGGTACGGCAGGGCCTTGCGGCGGTGCAGGACCAGGTCGTCGTCGAAGGAGAAGCCGATCTCGTGCTCGCCGAGCAGGTTGAGCCGCCCCGAGGTCTTGATCTGCTCGACCCGCTCGTCGGCGCCCTCCACGTCCACCGTCCGGGGCGAGGAGCCCTCCAGGCCGAGCAGCACCGCCTTGGGGGTGCCGTGGCCGTGGCCGGTCGCGCCCAGGGAGCCGTACAGCTCGGCGCGTATCGAGGTGACCGGGGCCAGCAGGTCTTCGTTGCGCAGCCGCCGGGCGAACATGCGCGCGGCGCGCATCGGACCCACCGTGTGGGAGCTGGACGGGCCGATGCCGATCGAGAACAGGTCGAAGACCGATATGGCCACGGGAACTCCTTGCTGGTTTCGCCGGACGCCGTTGTCCGACGGAGGTGGTGCGGGACTGCATGGAACGGGGCACCGCGCTCTGCTTCCAGTGTGCGCGGTGCCCCGGATATCCGTACGAAGAGAAACCGTACGGGTGAAAACATATGGCGAAGAGCCTACGAAACTACTTCAGGCCGGGGTACAACGGGTGCTTGTCGGCCAGAGCGGACACGCGGAGCTTCAGGGCCTCCGTGTCGTAGGACGGCTTCAGCGTCTCGGCGATGATGTCCGCGACCTCGGTGAAGTCCTCGGCCGTGAAGCCGCGGGTGGCGAGGGCGGGCGTGCCGATGCGCAGGCCGGAGGTGACCATCGGCGGGCGCGGGTCGTTCGGGATGGCGTTGCGGTTGACCGTGATGCCGACCTCGTGGAGGCGGTCCTCGGCCTGCTGCCCGTCCAGGTCGGAGTTGCGCAGGTCGACCAGGACCAGGTGCACGTCCGTGCCCCCGGACAGGACGTCCACGCCGACGGCCTTCACGTCGTCCTGGACCAGACGCTCGGCCAGGATGCGCGCGCCGTCCAGCGTGCGCTGCTGGCGCTCCTTGAAGTCGCCGGTGGCGGCGACCTTGAAGGAGACGGCCTTGGCCGCGATCACGTGCTCCAGGGGGCCGCCCTGGAAGCCCGGGAAGACCGAGGAGTTCAGCTTCTTCGCGAAGGCCTTCTTCGCGAGGATGATCCCGCCGCGGGGACCGCCGAGCGTCTTGTGCGTGGTGGAGGTGACCACGTCCGCGAACGGCACCGGGTTCGGGTGCAGACCCGCCGCGACCAGGCCCGCGAAGTGGGCCATGTCGACCCACAGGAAGGCGCCGGCCTCGTCCGCGATCCGGCGGAACTCGGCGAAGTCGAGCTGGCGCGGGTACGCCGACCAGCCCGCGATGATCACCTTCGGGCGGTGCTCCTTGGCGAGCCGCTCGACCTCGGCCATGTCGACCAGGCCGGCCTCGTCCACGTGGTACGCGACCACGTCGAACTGCTTGCCCGAGAAGTTCAGGCGCATTCCGTGGGTCAGGTGACCGCCGTGCGCCAGGTCCAGGCCGAGGATGGTGTCGCCGGGCTGGGCCAGCGCGAACAGCGCGGCCTGGTTGGCGGAGGCACCCGAGTGGGGCTGCACGTTGGCGTACTCGGCGCCGAACAGGTCCTTGACCCGGTCGATGGCGATCTGCTCGGCCACGTCGACGTGCTCGCAGCCGCCGTAGTAGCGGCGGCCCGGGTAGCCCTCGGCGTACTTGTTGGTCAGGACGGAGCCCTGGGCCTCCATGACCGCGACCGGAGCGAAGTTCTCCGAGGCGATCATCTCCAGCGTGGACTGCTGGCGGTGCAGCTCGGCGTCGACGGCGGCGGCGATGTCCGGGTCGAGCTCGTGCAGGGGGGTGTTCATGAGCGACATGTGCGGTGGACTCCTCAGCCGGCCGTGAAGGCGGTGTACTCGTCGGCGGACATCAGGTCCTCGGGCTCGCCGGCGACGCGCACCTTGAACAGCCAGCCGCCCTCGAAGGGCGCGGAGTTCACCAGCGCAGGGTCGTCCACGACGTCCTGGTTGGCCTCGACGACCTCGCCGTTCACCGGGGAGTACAGGTCGCTGACCGACTTGGTCGACTCCAGCTCGCCGCAGGACTCGCCCGCGGTCACCGTGTCACCGACCTCCGGGAGCTGGGCGTAGACGACATCGCCGAGCGCGTTGGCCGCGAACTCGGTGATGCCGACCGTCGCGACGCCGTCCTCGGCGACGGACAGCCACTCGTGCTCCTTGCTGAAACGCAGCTGCTGGGGGTTGCTCATGACCTGAATTCTCCTGTACGCGGTGGAGTGCTGATGGAGGGAGGCGTGGGTGACCGGGCGGATGTGCCCAGGGTCACGTCCGGGGCCCGGCGAAGGGCGCCCGTCGGTACCGGCGCCCGACGGGGATCCGGTTCATGTCCGGCCGGTGCGGACCAGTGTCACTTCTGGCGCTTGTAGAACGGCAGCGCCACGACCTCGTACGGTTCGTGGCTGCCCCGGATGTCCACGCCCACACCGGCCGTGCCCGGCGCGGCGTGCGCGGTGTCGACGTACGCCATGGCGATCGGCTTGCCCAGCGTCGGGGAGGGGGCACCGGAGGTGACCTCGCCGATCACCTCGCCGCCGGCGACGACCGAGAACCCGGCGCGCGGCACGCGGCGGCCCTCGGCGATCAGTCCGACGAGCACACGCGGCGGCTCGGAGGCGGCCCGCTCGGCGGCTTCGGTCAGGGCCGCGCGCCCCACGAAGTCGCCGTCCTTCTCGAACTTCACGACCCGGCCGAGGCCCGCGTCGAAGGGGGTCAGCGCGGTGGTCAGCTCGTGCCCGTACAGCGGCATGCCGGCCTCCAGGCGCAGCGTGTCGCGGCAGGACAGACCGCAGGGGACGAGACCGGCCGGGGTGCCCGCGTCGGTGAGCGCCTGCCACACCTTCTCGGCGTCGGCGGGGGCGACGAACAGCTCGAAGCCGTCCTCGCCGGTGTAGCCGGTGCGGGCGATCAGGGCCGGAACGCCGGCCACCGTGCCCGGCAGGCCCGCGTAGTACTTCAGGCCGTCGAGGTCCGCGTCGGTGACCGCCTTGAGGATGCCGGGGGACTCGGGGCCCTGCACGGCGATCAGCGCGTACGCGTCACGGTCGTCGCGCACCACGGCGTCGAAACCGGCGGCGCGCTCGCTCAGCGCGTCCAGCACCACCTGGGCGTTGGAGGCGTTCGCGACGACCATGTATTCCTGCTCGGCGAGCCGGTAGACGATCAGGTCGTCCAGGATGCCGCCGTCCTCCTGGCAGATCATGGTGTAGCGGGCGCGGCCGACGCCGACGGTGGCGATGTTGCCGACCAGCGCGTGGTTCAGGAGAGCCGCCGCCTGCGGTCCGGTGACGGTGATCTCGCCCATGTGGGAGAGGTCGAAGAGACCTGCCTTCGTGCGGACGGCGACGTGCTCGTCACGCTCCGAGGCGTAGCGCAGGGGCATGTCCCAGCCCGCGAAGTCGGTCATGGTCGCGCCGAGCGAACGATGCAGGGCATCGAGCGCGGTGTGACGGGGTGCGTTGCTGCTCATCGGTCTGGCTCCCAAGGCATGACGGCGAGGTCGTTCCTCCCCATCTGTCATCGGAACCTGAGAGGTTCATCACGACCACACGAATCGGTGGTCCTGACTTGCACCTTGGGTGGAGCCGCCGGAGCGGCCCGCTTTTCAGATGTGCCTCGCCCGCGCGGTAACGGTGCCTGAGAGATTCAAGGGAGGGACTTGCTCCTTCGGCGCCCGGGTACACGTACCCAGGACTCTCCCGCGCGGATTCAAGCGGCCGGTATGCAGTTGGCGCGGCCATCATCGCACGCGCTGTCGGATCACGGCAGCCCGCCATCTGTGACGGGGCTGTGGCAGTCCGCGTACGGAAACAGGAAGCGCCGGGCATTACCTTCTCTTTACACTCGACGGGGATGGGACCGCACATCCAAGGGGAGGACGGTCACGGTGAACAGGACCAGGGCGTACGCGACGACCTCGGGTCTCGCACTGCCCGAGCAGCCCGGCGCACCGGCGCGGGAGGCCCGCGGACCGCGGCCCGCGGCCGTCGTACGGGATCTCCGTGACCGGGTCGGCCGCAGTCCGCACGGTCTGCGCTTCGGGGCGCGGGACCTCGTCGTCGTCACCGGACTGCCCGGCAGCGGCAAGTCGACGCTGATGCGGCGGGCCGTGCGGGGCACCCGTGTCGACTCGCAGGACACCCGCGAGCGCTGGGACGGCCGGATGGCCGGCCTGCTGCCGTACGCGCTCTACCGCCCCCTCGTCCGCCTCGCGCACTACGCCGGCCTGCGCCGCGCCCTGCGCGAGGGCGGCGGACTCGTCGTGCACGACTGCGGCACGCAGGCCTGGGTGCGCCGCTGGCTCGCCCGCGAGGCCCGGCGCCGTGGCGGCGCGCTGCACCTGCTGCTGCTCGACGTCACACCCGGCACCGCGCTGGACGGCCAGCGCGAGCGCGGCCGGGGCGTCTCGCGCTACGCCTTCGCCCGCCATCGCGGCGCGGTCGCCCGGCTGCTGCGCTCCGCCGAGCGGGGAGACCTGCCCGAGGGGTGCGGCTCGGCGGTCCTGATCGACCGGGACGCGGCCGACGTGCTGCGCAGGATCGACTTCGGCTGACCGGTCCCGGTGGCGCACAGGGCCTGTCCGGCGGAGCACGCCGGAGACGCGGGGCTCACCTCGGTCTGTACGGCGCTGTCGGCTTCGTCCGACCTGATCCGCCGGACAGGCCCTAATCTTTCCAGCCGGAACAGTGGTTCGAAGCGGGCGGTAGACAGATGGACTTTCCGGCACAGGCACACCCCCATCCGCACGGCGGTTGGCCGGGCAACGAGCTGGAGGAGGTGTTGTCCGCCTCCTTCGGCGTGCCCGGACCCTCGGCGGCCGCGCGCATCGTCGAGGTGCTCGGCCGCAGCTTCGTGTGGGTGCCGCTGCCCAACGGCGGCGGCCCGCAGAGCGGTGCGCTCGATCTGCCCACGATGGACCTGGGGGGCCAGATCTACGTCCCCGTCTTCAGCTCCGAGGAGCAGTTCCGCCAGGTCGTCGGCGGTCACATGTCGTACACGATCGCGCCCGCCGTGGAGTTCGCCCGCGGGCTTCCCCCGCAGGTCGGTATCGCGGTGAACCCGGACGGCGTGGTCGGCGTGCCGCTGCCGCCGATGGCCGTGGCCGAACTGTGCCGGGCCGGGCGCACCGAACTGGACGGGGCGGCCAGCGGCGGCCGGGTGCGGCTCTTCGAGCCCGACTGGCAGGACGATCCGGTGGACTTCCTCGCCGCGGCCTCGGCGGAGTTCGCCGCGACGGGTGTCGTCCTGAGCGCCCGCCGCTGTCTGGCCAGCATCGAGGGCGACGAGCCGGTCATGTTCATCGGTGTCGAGCTCTCGATGTGGGAGGGCGACGCCCGCGCCGTGCCCCTGGACGCCCTGGGCCGCGCCCTCGGCCGCGTCCCGGTGAACATTCCGGTGAACCTGGTCCTTCTCGACGTGGCGCAGGACCCGGTCGGTGACTGGATGCGGGCCCAGGTGCGCCCCTTCTACCAGCGCGGTCACTGAACGGCGCCCGCGCCGGGCGTGCCGGGCGGGACCGCACGCCCGCCGCGCGGGGCCCTCGGCCGCCCCGCGCTGCGGTTCCCGGCTCTCGACTGCTTCCCCCGGCGGAGCGCGATCGCCGCATAAGCTGGTTTCATGGCCCGGTCGAGGTGTTGACGCATGTCGGTAACCGGCGCCTCGGGCGTAAGGGATGAGTTCGTCGTGAATTGTTCGCGAAGGGGCGGTTGAAGGTGAGCGCGTCGGGCACGGCCGCGGCCGGGCAGGTCGAGCACATGCTGCGCCAGGTGACTCCCGGGCGTTACGACGCCTACGAGGCGCTTCTTCGCGCGCTCGCGACCCCGTCGTCCGGCCAGGTGTGGATGCTGCTCTGGCACGGCCAGGCCGGCTCCCCGGACGCCCAGTACGGGAACATGCAGGTCGACGGCTTCGGGTACGCGCCCTGTGTCACCTCCGCGCAGGAGCTCTCGGCCAGTGGCTGGAACCGCAGTTACGAGGTCGTGGACGGGCTGGACGTCGCCCGCACCCTGTACCCGGACCACTTCGGGCTCTGGCTCAATCCGCACGCCCCGAACGGCGGCCTCGGCATCCCGTGGCTGGATCTGCGCCGGATCGCCACGGGCCTGGAGCGGCAGCCCGCGGGCCCGCTGCGGCTGTCCGAACCGGCCATCGAGATTCCGCAGTTCTACGCCCTGCTCACGCAGAACGCCCATCTCACCCCGGCCGTACGGTCGTTGCGCCGCGCCTGGGTCCAACCGACCCTCGGGGCGCCGTATCTGGCCATCGGCCTTGACGTGTACGACACCTCACCGCCCGCCGTCGACTCGGTGCGGGCGATGATGCAGCAGTCCATCGGCGCCGTCCCGGACGGGCTGCCCGTCTCCACCGTCGCGATGTCGGACGAGTTCGACCCGGTGGCGATGTGGCTGCGCGCCAACGCTCGCCCGTTCTACGACCGCGAGGCGCACGCCGCTCCCGCGCAGGCGCCGACAGCGGGCGGTTACGGCTATCCGCCGGCCCGCGGCGGCTACTGAGAGCGTCCCGAATTACGGACCTGTCGCATGCCCGTGCGAGAACGGCTGGCATCATGAGTCTGCACACGGCCTTCACGAGGTGTGCGCTCCATGCTGCTGACCTGCGGGGAAGCGGACGCATGTGTCAATTGTCCCGTTTTGGCGGGACTTCTTAGTCAAAAGACACCTATGGGTTCTTTGACGGTAATTGACAGTCGTCCGACTCCTGTTACCCACTGTTCGGATAACGGAATCCCCCAACAAGCATCACGGTTGCGCATAGTTTCTCCATGAGGCCTGGCAACTGATCGTGGCGGCACTGAAGACTCGCCCATCAGACACGGGACATCGCTCCTGTGAGCGAGTGCTAGTCGAATCATCAGCCGGGTCATCGGACCGCACCATCTGCGGTCAACCTCCCGGCGGGCAAGTGAACCAAGCCGCAGACAGCGGCAGTCGTAGGCCGGTCACCACCGGCGAGAGGGGTCGGGTCACTGTGACCGCACCGATCGAGACCACCGCGGCGGCATCGGAAGCGCAGCCAGAGGCTGTGCTTGCCGGAGCCGGCAAGGGGCAGATCGAGGGCCGTTCCCTGGGACAGATCGCCTGGACGCGCTTCAAGCGTGACAAGGTGGCGGTCGCCGGCGGTGTCATCGTCGTACTGCTCATCCTGGTGGCGATCCTCGCCCGGCCCCTTCAGTCGATGCTGGGGCTGGACCCGAACGCCTTCAACCAGGACCTGATCGACCCGAACACCTCCCTGCCCAAGGGCGGAATGGGCGGCATGAGCGGTGACCACCCGCTCGGCATCGACCCGAAGTTCGGACGTGACCTCGCCACCCGCCTCCTGGAGGGCTCCTGGGTGTCGCTGGTCGTCGCCTTCGGCGCCACCATCCTGTCGAACGTGATCGGCGCGATCCTGGGCGTCGTCGCGGGCTTCTACGGCGGGCGGGTCGACTCGATCATCAGCCGCCTGATGGACACCTTCCTCGCCTTCCCCCTCCTGCTGTTCGCGATCGCCATCTCGGCGACGCTGCAGGGCGGCGCGTTCGGCCTCGAAGGGCTCCCGCTCCACCTGAGCGTGCTGATCTTCGTGATCGGCTTCTTCAACTGGCCCTACCTGGGCCGGATCGTCCGAGGCCAGACCCTCGCCCTGCGCGAGCGGGAATTCGTGGACGCCTCCCGGGGCATGGGCGCCAAGGGCCCCTACATCCTGTTCCGGGAACTGCTTCCCAACCTGGTCGGCCCGATCATCGTCTACTCGACGCTGCTCATCCCGACCAACATCCTCTTCGAGGCGTCCCTCAGCTTCCTCGGGGTCGGCATCCAGCCCCCGCAGGCGTCCTGGGGCGGCATGCTCCGTGAAGCGGTCACCTACTACGAGGTCGACCCGCAGTTCATGATCGTGCCCGGCCTCGCCATCTTCGTGACCGTCCTCGCCTTCAACCTGCTGGGCGACGGTCTCCGCGATGCTCTCGACCCGCGCAGCCGTTGATGCCTGACGGACACCGAGAGACCACCAAGTTTCCGACAATGGAGGGGAACCCGCCCATCATGCGAAGGTCAGCGCTGGCCGCAATTGCGGCCATCGGCTCCGCGAGTCTGCTCGTTGCAGGCTGCAGCAAGGCCGATGACAACAAGAACACCGACAACACGAAGTCAGCTGGGGCCAACGCAGCGACCACGGACGTCGTCAACGCCTCCACCCAGAAGGGGGGCACGGTCACGTACGAGTACTCCGACGTGCCGGACTCCTTCGACCCGGGCAACACGTACTACGCGTACATGTACAACCTCTCGCGTCTGTACGCCCGCCCGCTGATGACGTTCCAGCCCGGCGCCGGCGAGAAGGGCAACACCCTTGTCCCGGACCTCGCGGCCAGCGCTGGTGTCCCGAGCGACGGCGGCAAGACCTGGACGTACAAGCTGCGTGCGGGTCTGAAGTACCAGGACGGCACCGCGATCACGTCCAAGGACGTCAAGTACGCGGTCGAGCGCTCCAACTTCGCGCGTGACGTGCTCTCCCTCGGTCCGAACTACTTCCAGCAGTTCCTCGTGGGCGGCGACAAGTACAAGGGTCCCTACAAGGACAAGAGCGCCAAGGGCCTCTCGTCCATCGAGACCCCGGACGACACCACCGTCGTCTTCCACCTGAAGACCGCCTTCCAGGAGTTCGACTACCTGGTCGCCTCTCCGCAGACGGCGCCGGTCCCGCAGGCCAAGGACAACGGCGTCGACTACGTCAAGAACATCGTGTCCTCGGGCTCGTACAAGTTCGAGAGCTACGCGGACGGCAAGCAGGCCGTCCTCGTGCGCAACGAGAACTGGGACGCGAAGACGGACCCGCTGCGCAAGCAGTACCCGAACAAGATCGTCGTGAACCTGAAGGTCGCCGCTGAGACGATCGACAAGGACGTCCTCGCGGGCGACGCGATCGACCTCGGTGGTGGCGGTGTCCAGGCCGCGACCCAGGCTCAGGTCCTGAGCTCGGCCGACAAGAAGGCCAACACGGACAACACCTACGGTGGCCGTCTCGTCTACATGGCGATCAACACCAAGGTGAAGCCGTTCGACAACGTCGCGTGCCGCAAGGCCGTGCAGTTCGCGATCGACAAGGTCTCGGTGCAGACCGCCGAGGGTGGTCCGGTCCGCGGCGACATCGCCTCCACCGTCCTCCCGCCGGACATCCCGGGCTACGCCAAGTCGGACGTCTACGCGTCCGCCGGCAGCAAGGGTGACGCGGCCAAGGCCAAGGACCAGCTCAAGGCCTGCGGCAAGTCGTCGATCAACACCAACATCTCGGCTCGCAGCGACCGCCCGCAGGAGATCGACGCGGCCACCGCGATCATCAACTCGCTGAAGAAGGTCGGCATCAACGCCAGCCTGAAGCAGTACCCGTCGGGCAAGTACTTCACCGACTACGCGGGTGTCCCGAAGTTCACCGAGAAGAACAACATCGGTCTGATCATGATGCAGTGGGGTGCCGACTGGCCTTCCGGCTACGGCTTCCAGCAGCAGATCCTGAACGGCTCGGCGATCGGCGCCTCGGGTAACACCAACCTGTCGCAGTACGACAACAAGGACGTCAACGCCCTCCTCGAGAAGGCGATCGGTACGCAGGACACCGCCGCGCGCAACGCCCTGTACACCGAGATCGACAAGAAGACCATGGACGACGCCGTCCTCGTGCCGCTGACCTACTTCAAGGTTCTGCTGGCCCGCCCGCAGTACGCGACCAACCTGGTCTCCACGGCGGCCTTCAGCGGTCAGTACGACTACCTCAACATCGGCACCACGAAGAAGTAGCAGCCCCGGAAGGCAGGTGAAGGCATTGGTGCCCGCGGGCTTAGCGGCCCGCGGGCACCAGCGCCGATCCCCGTGATCTCGTACATCCTCCGTCGGACGGCAGCGGCAGTGATCCTGCTCCTGGTCGTCTCCGCGGTCACCTTCGCCATCTTCTTCCTGCTGCCAAGACTGGCCGGCCAGACCGCCGACCAGCTCGCGCAGCAGTACATCGGGAAGAGCCCGTCGAAGGCCGACATCCTCGCGGTCAAGCACAACCTCGGTCTGGACCAGCCCGTCTACGTCCAGTACTGGCACTTCATCAAGGGGATCGTCAGCGGCGCGACCTATGACCTGGGTCCCACCACGGCGCACTGCGACGCACCGTGCTTCGGGTACTCCTTCAAGACGCACCAGGCTGTCTGGCCGGAGCTCACCTCGCGCCTCCCGGTGACCCTCTCGCTCGCCGTCGGTGCCGCCGTGCTGTGGCTGGTGTCCGGTGTGACGGCCGGTGTGATCTCGGCGCTCAAGCCGCGTTCGGTCCTCGACCGCACGTTCATGGGCATCGCGCTCGCCGGTGTCTCGCTGCCCATGTTCTTCACGGGCAACCTGGCGCTGCTGCTCTTCACCATCAACTGGCCGATCTTCGGCCGCACTTACGTCCCGTTCACCGAGAACCCCGCCCAGTGGGCCAACACCCTCTTCCCCGCGTGGTGTTCTCTCGCTCTCCTGTACTCCGCCATCTACGCGCGGCTCACCCGCTCGGGCATGCTGGAGACGATGAACGAGGACTTCATCCGCACGGCCCGTGCCAAGGGCCTGCGCGAGGGCAAGGTCGTGCTCCGGCACGGACTGCGCGCCGCCCTCACCCCGATCATCACCGTCTTCGGCATGGACATCGGTCTGCTGCTCGGCGGCGCCGTGATCACCGAATACGTGTTCTCTCTGCACGGCATCGGCCAGTACGCGGTGCAGGGCATCACCGACAACGATCTGCCGAAGATCCTCGGCGTGACCCTTCTCGCCGCGTTCTTCGTCGTCGTGGCAAATCTTCTGGTGGACATGCTCTACGCGGCCGCCGACCCGCGGGTGAGGCTCTCATGACCGAACTGTCCAAGACCGGCGCCGCGCTCGGCGAGCCCGTCTCCTCGCCCTCGAACGCCCCGAGCGCCTTCCTCGAAGTGCGTGACCTCAAGGTGCACTTCCCGACCGACGACGGTCTGGTCAAGTCCGTCGACGGGCTCAGCTTCTCGGTGGAGAAGGGCAAGACCCTCTGCGTCGTGGGCGAGTCGGGTTCCGGCAAGTCCGTGACCTCTCTGGCGATCATGGGCCTGCACCGCCTCGGCGCGCGCGGCAAGAACGTCCAGATGTCCGGCGAGATCTGGCTCGGCGGCAAGGAACTGGTCAACGCCGACCCGGACGAGGTGCGCAAGCTCCGCGGCCGCGAGATGGCGATGATCTTCCAGGACCCGCTGTCGGCGATGCACCCGTACTACACGATCGGCAACCAGATCGTGGAGGCGTACCGCAACCACCACAAGGTCGACAAGAAGACCGCCCGCCGGCGGGCGATCGAGATGCTCGACCGCGTGGGCATCCCCGAGCCGGGCAAGCGCGTCGACAGCTACCCGCACGAGTTCTCGGGCGGTATGCGGCAGCGCGCGATGATCGCGATGGCGCTCGTCAACAACCCCGAGCTGCTCATCGCGGACGAGCCGACGACCGCCCTCGACGTCACCGTCCAGGCGCAGATCCTCGACCTCATCCGCGACCTGCAGAAGGAGTTCGGCTCCGCGGTCGTCCTCATCACCCACGACCTGGGTGTGGTGGCCGAGATCGCCGACGACGTCCTCGTGATGTACGGCGGCCGGTGCGTGGAGCGCGGCTCCGTCGAGCGGGTCTTCGAGCAGCCGCAGCACCCCTACACCTGGGGTCTGCTCGGCTCGATGCCGCGTATCGACCGCGACACCTCCGACCGGCTCATCCCGGTCAAGGGCCAGCCGCCGAGCCTCATCAACGTCCCCTCTGGCTGCGCCTTCCACCCGCGCTGCCCGTACGCGGACCTGCCCAAGGGCAATGTCACCCGCACCGTGCGCCCCGAACTGCAGCTGGTTGGCAGCGATCACTACACCGCCTGCCACCTCTCGCAGGAGGACCGCACGCGGATCTGGACCGAAGAGATTGCGCCGAAGCTGTGAGTGAGAACAACAAGACGGACGGCGCCGGCGCGGTCATCCCGCAGCAGGCCGCGGCTCCCGAGCACCGCGCGAAGTCCTCGGAGGACCGCGAGGTCCTGCTCCGGGTCAAGGGGCTGCAGAAGCACTTCCCCATCCGGAAGGGCGTTCTCCAGCGTCAGGTCGGTGCGGTCAAGGCGGTCGACGGCATCGACTTCGAGGTCCGCAAGGGCGAGACGCTCGGCGTCGTCGGCGAGTCCGGCTGCGGCAAGTCGACCATGGGCCGGGTCATCACCCGTCTCCAGGACCCGACCGGCGGCAGCATCGAGTTCGAGGGCCAGGACATCACCCGGCTCAGCGCCTCGAAGATGCGCCCGCTGCGCCGTGACATCCAGATGATCTTCCAGGACCCGTACGGGTCGCTGAACCCCCGTCACACCATCGGCTCGATCGTCTCGGCGCCATTCCGGCTCCAGAACGTGCAGCCCGAGGGCGGTGTGAAGCGGGAGGTCCAGCGGCTCCTGGAGCTGGTGGGTCTGAGCCCCGAGCACTACAACCGCTACCCGCACGAGTTCTCCGGCGGTCAGCGCCAGCGCATCGGCATCGCCCGCGCGCTCGCCCTGAAGCCGAAGCTGGTCGTGGCGGACGAGCCGGTCTCGGCGCTCGACGTGTCGATCCAGGCGCAGGTCGTGAACCTGATGGACGACCTCCAGGCCGAGCTGGGCCTGACGTACGTGATCATCGCTCACGACCTCTCCGTCGTGCGCCATGTCTCGGACCGCATCGCGGTGATGTACCTCGGCAAGATCGTCGAGCTCGCCGACCGCTCCTCGCTGTACGAGGCGCCGATGCACCCGTACACCAAGGCCCTGATGTCGGCCGTGCCGGTGCCGGACCCCAAGCGCCGTGGCGCCAAGAGCGAGCGGATCCTGCTCAAGGGAGACGTTCCCTCGCCGATCGCGCCGCCGAGCGGCTGCCGGTTCCACACCCGGTGCTGGAAGGCCACGCAGGTCTGCAAGACGACCGAGCCGCCGCTCATCGAGCTGAAGCCCGGTCAGCAGGTCGCCTGCCACCACCCGGAGAACGCCGCGGACCAGGCTCCGCAGGACGTCGTCCTGCTCTCGGCCGCCCGCGAGGCCGTCGAGCTGGTGTCCGGCGTGGAATCCGCCGAGGTGTCGGGCGAGGCTCCGGCCGAGCTCGCCGCCACCGGTGAGGAGTCCGGCTCCGCGTCGGACTCCGCGGTTGCGGAAGCCGATCGTCAGGAGTCAACCGGCAAGTAGGCCGTGACGACTTGGCAAAGTCATGAACATGCCCGAACGGGAGAGTGCAGAGTCCTGCGTGTCCGTCTGATCGGAAACGATCGGCACACGTACGAAAGGGACGCTGATGGCACTCTCCCGTTCGGCACGTTCAGGGGCGCTCGCGACCGCGATCGCCTCCTTACTCATCGTCGCCGCCTCCTCCGCCCCCACCCCCGGCGCGGACGGCATCGGTGACACGTACTTCCCTCAACTCGGCAACGGCGGCTTCGACGCCCGCCACTACGCCCTCGACGTGGCGTACAACCCCGACACCGACCGCCTCGACGGCCGTACGACCCTCACCGCCCGCGCCACCCAGAACCTCTCCGCCTTCGACCTGGACCTCCAGAAGCTGGACGTCACGAGGGTCGAAGTGAACGGCAGAGCGGCCCGTTTCACGCGGGAGGGCGACGAGATCCGTGTCACCCCGCGCGGGACGCTGCCCAAGGGCAAGAACTTCACGGTGACCGTCACCTACGGCGGAGTCCCCGAGGCGCTGAACGGCCCGATCGTGTTCGGCTCCGACTACGGGTGGATGAAGACCACGGACGGCGTGTTCGTCGCCTGCGAGCCCAACGCCGCCTCCACCTGGTTCCCCTCCAGTGACCACCCGTCCGACAAGGCGACCTACGACATCCGCATCACGGCCCCCAAGGGCCTGACGGGGGTGTCCAACGGACGCCTGATATCGACCCGGGACAAGGGCGCCGTCACGGTCACGCACTGGCGCGAGAGCCGCCCCATGGCCACCTATCTCGCGACGGCGACCATCGGGAAGTTCGACGTGAGGACCGGCACGACCCCGGCCGGGACACCGATCTACGTGGCCATCGACCCGGTGCTCGCCAACAGCAACAGCGTCGACGTGTACGCCGTCACCGCCGAGGCCACCGACTACTGGTCGCAGGTGTTCGGCCCGTACCCCTTCGAGGAGACCGGCGCCATCGTCGACGACATGCCCGAGGCGGGTTTCTCGCTGGAGGTCCAGTCGAAGCCGGCGTACTCGGCGGTGCGTTCGGAGTCGACGATCGTGCACGAGCTGGCCCACCAGTGGTTCGGCGACTCCGTCTCGGTGGCGCACTGGAAGGACATCTGGCTCAACGAGGGCTTCGCGACCTACGCCCAGTGGCTGTGGGCCGAGCACAAGGGCGTCCGCTCGGCGCACGACTCGTTCGTCGCCGGGTACAACCAGCGGCCCGCGGACTCCGCCTTCTGGCAGACCACGGTCGGCGACCCGCAGCGGGACACGATGTTCGCCTCGGCGGTCTACCAGCGGGGCGCCATGACGCTCCAGATGCTGCGCGAGCGCATCGGCGACACCGCCTTCTTCAAGCTCCTGCCGGCGTGGACGAAGCTGCACCGGTACGGGAACGCGGACACCGCCGCCTTCATCGCCCTCGCCGAGCGGATCTCCGGCCAACAGCTCGACGACCTCTTCGGGACCTGGCTGTTCACCACCGGCAAGCCGGCCGTCTAGACCTTCCTTCGCAGGGTCGAGCCGCCCGTCCCGACCTTCCTTCGTAAGGCGCACACCCCGCGACAGGTGAGAATGTGGGGGTGCTCCAGCAACTCTTCAATCCCTCCGTCCAGCACACGCTCGACCTGATCGGCATTTTCGTCTTCGCGATCTCCGGCGCCCTGCTGGCCGTCCGAAAGAACTTCGACGTCTTCGGGATAGCCGTCCTCGCGGAGATCACCGCGCTGGGCGGAGGGCTGCTGCGCGACGTGATCATCGGCGCCGTACCCCCGGCCGCCTTCACCGACCTGGGGTACTTCACCACACCGCTCGTCGCCGCCCTGCTCGTGTTCTTCATGCACCCGCACGTGGAACGCATCCAGGTCGGCGTGAACGTCTTCGACGCGGCCGGGCTCGGACTGTTCTGTGTCACCGGCACCGTCAAGGCGTACGACTACGGGCTCGGCCTGACCGCCTCCGCCGCCCTCGGCCTCGCGACCGCCGTGGGCGGCGGTGTGCTGCGTGACGTCCTCGCCAACGAGGTCCCCTCCCTGCTGCGCTGGGACCGTGACCTCTACGCGGTCCCGGCGATGGTCGGCGCCACGATGGTGGTGCTCTGCATCCGCTTCGACGCGCTCACCCCGTTCACCAGCGGCCTCGCCGTCGTCACCGCCTTCGTGCTGCGCCTGTTCGCGATGCGGTTCCACTGGCGGGCTCCACGCGCGTGGAACCGCCGTTCGACGGTGCGTGAGGAAGAGAGCCCCTGATCCGGTCGGCGCCGACCGGTCCGCCGGCGTCCCCGGGACCGCCGGTTCCGCCCTCCGTCCCCGGAGTCCCTGCCGTGCCGACCCCGCCGGAGGCGAACCGCTCGGTCAGCCAGTGGAACACCTCCGGGAGCTGCGGCCGCCACAGTCCCATGTCGTGGCCGCCCGCGCTGCGCGGCAGCAGCACCACGTCCACGCTCGTCGGCGGCTTCGCGATCGCCTGGATCGCGGTGCCCGCCTGGTATCCGTCACCGGACTCGCCGGAGAAGTAGAGGGCGATCCGGGGGTGGACGGGGGCGGCGCGCAGCAGCAGGCGGGGATTGTTCCGCCGGCGCAGGTCGAGGGTCCGCCCGGCGAGTGAACTGCGCTCGCCCCGGGGGTCGTTGTAGCCGGACATGCTCACGGCGGCCCGGTAGCGGTCGGGGTGGGCGACGGCCAGCTTGGTGGCGCAGTGCGCCCCGGCCGAGTATCCGGCGGTGGCCCAGCCGTCCGGGGCGGGCTCGGCGCGGAAGTTGTCCATGACCATCCGCGGCACGTCGATGCTCAGCCAGCTCTCCGCGTTCACGGTTCCGGGGATGTTCGCGCAGCCGGTGTCCGCGCGGGCCAGCAGGTTGGTGCGCGGCGCGACCAGGATGAAGGGCGCGACCCGGCCGTCGAGCATCATCGGCAGCAGTTGCTCGTGCACCCTCAGGGAGCCGAACCACGCCTTGGCGGAGCCCGGATATCCCGGGAGCAGCTCCACGACGGGGAACGCGCGGTGCCGGTACGCGGGTTCGTCGTACTGCGGTGGCAGCCAGACGTAGACCTCGGCGTTCACCCCGGAGATCCGTCCCCTCAGGTCGGTGACGCGCACCCCGCCTGCCTGCCGCATGCGCGGCCCGCCGGCCTCCCGGAAGATCTGCCGCACCGGGGGCAGGTCCTTCGGGGAGATCCCTCCGGTGCCGTCCGCGCCGAGGTCGGCGGCCCGCTGGACGTGGTTGCCGGTGCCCAGGAGGTCGGCCCAGTCGTCGTACAGGTTGTTGGCGTTGTTCACGAGGACGAACACCAGGCTGATCGCCGTCCCCTGGGTGAACAGCAGCATCAGGAGCCGGGCCGCGGCGCGCACCGGCGCCGGTCCTGGCACCCGGGACCACAGGACCAGGGGCAGCAGAAGGGCGACGGCGCACAGCACGAAGGAGGTCAGGAGGAATGATGTCCCGGTGAGGCTCATGTCCCATCAGAGGTGAACCTGGACCGATTGGTTACGGATAATTACGGACACTTGACAAGAAATTGTCGAATCCTCACCTGAATGGTCGGACGACGGGGGAGGCGGCGGAGGTGCCCATGCCTCCGAAGGGGTGAAAGCTACCGCTTAGTAATTTCCTGTTGTACCGTTCACGTATGCCAGAAGCAGCTTCGGTACAGGCCGTACGGGCCACGATCGGCGACAGCGAGTTCGACCGGGACACCGCCGTCACCCCGCGCGGGGCCGGCGTCTACGACGTCGACCTCTCCGCCGGCTGGACGATCATCAACGCCGTCAACGGCGGCTATCTGCTGGCCGTCCTCGGCCGGGCGCTCGCCGACGCCCTCCCGCACTCCGACCCGTTCACGGTCTCCGCGCACTACCTGACCGCGTCCCAGCCGGGCCCCGCGGTCATCCGCACGGACGTCGTACGCACCGGCCGGACACTGTCGACCGGACAGGCCTCCCTCTTCCAGTACGACGACGAGGGCCGCGAGATCGAACGCATCCGCGTGCTCGCCTCGTACGGCGACCTCGACTCGCTGCCCGACGACGTCCGCACGACCGCGGTGCCGCCCGCGATCCCGCCCATGGACCAGTGCTTCGGACCGCAGGACGCGCCCGCCCCCATCCCCGGCAGCTCGGCGATCACCGACCGACTGTTCCTCAAGCTCGACCCCGCGACCCTCGGCTGGGCGCTCGGCGCTCCGTCCGGGAAGGGCGAGATGCGGTCGTGGTTCGGACTCGCCGACGGCCGTGACGCGGACCCGCTCTCGCTGCTCCTCGCGGTGGACGCGCTGCCGCCGACGGCGTTCGAGATCGGCCTCTCCGGCTGGGTGCCGACCGTCGAGCTGACCGTGCACGTGCGGTCCCGCCCGGCGCCCGGCCCGCTGCGGGTGTCGATCACCACCCGCAACCTCGCCGGGGGCTTCCTGGAGGAGGACGCGGAGGTCTGGGACAGCGCGGACCGCCTGGTCGCCCAGTCCCGCCAACTCGCCCGCGCCCGCCTCGCCTGACCCGCCCCGGCCACGTCCGGCCCACCCCGGAGGGCCGGTTCTCCGGACCACGGCCCCCGAAGCCCTGAGCGCGCCGCACGGTCACCCAGGGCCCGCCTTACGGCTGCTTCGGAGGCACCCTCCCCGCCCGGTGCGCCCCCGTCCCGCCCCCGTGGCTCGATGCTCCGCGCCGTCAGGCGGTCACCCGCGGGTGACCGCCTGTGGGGGAGGCCACCGTCAGGCGGCCACCGGTGGGTGGTGACCGGCAGGCGAGGCCACCGTCAGGCGGCCACCGGTGGGCCAGGCCGCCGGCGACCGTCACGTGGTCACCGGCGGGAGGCCTCGGTCAGGCTGCCACCAGCGGGCGGCGGCCCGTCCAGGCCGCCAGCCGCCCGTAGGCGTCGGCGCCCTCGGGAACCGGTGCCACCGCGCCGAAGGGCAGCTCGGGGTCCTCGCGCCCCTCGTCGGGCAGCACCCGGGCCGCGATCGTCAGGGCGAACTCGGCCAGTTCCGGATCCAGTTCGAGCGGCCGGCCCAGCGCCTCCGAGAGATCCCAGGTGTGCGTGACGGCCTCCATGACGTACCCGGCGAGGGCGATCCGTCCGGTCGCCTCACCCCACGGCACCCGCACCGGCGCCTCCAGCCGCGCGTCGTCCGCCCATCCGGCGCGGACCTGAGCCCTGACCTCCTCGTACGCGGCGCTCCAGCCGTCGTCCGGCACCCCGTCGGCGAACGGCCGCACCGCGAGCCCGTCGCCGCCCTCCCCGATCACGGCGATCCGCCGGGTGCCGCCGACCATGTGCGACAGCAGCAGTCGTACGTCGAACTCGGCGCACGGGGTGACACCGCCGAGCTGCTCCGGCCGGACCGTGGCGATCAGCGACGCGATCTGAGCGGCGGCGCGGGCGTACAGGGGGCGGGGATCCATGGCGTTCATGACGACCTCTTCCGTGTCTCGGTGTGCCCTCACCCTCGACGCATAACCTGACAGTTTCCGTCAGCATTTGTGGACGGACCGAGGCGGGCGCGATCCTGGGCGCGTGAAGTCCGACCGACTGCTCTCGATCCTGCTGCTGCTCCAGACGCGCGGACGCGTCCCGGCGCACGAACTCGCCGCACGGCTGGAGGTGTCGGTGCGCACCATCTACCGGGACATCGAGGCCCTGTCCGCCTCCGGCGTCCCGGTCTACGCCGAACGCGGGCGGCACGGTGGTATCGAGCTGCTCGCCGGATTCCGTACGGACGTCACGGGACTGACCGCGGACGAGTCCCGCTCGCTGTTCATCCTGGCCGCGCAGGGCGCGCACGCCGCCCTCGGCCTGGACGCGGCGCTCGGCTCGGCGCTGCGCAAGGTGATGGCCGCGCTGCCCGCGCCCTTCAGACCCGCCGCCGAGGTCACCAGCCGACGAATCCTCGTCGACGCCACCCGCTGGAGGGGCGGTCCCCGGCGGGCGGTGGATCTGGAGGTGCTGCAGGACGCCGTCTTCTCCGACCGCCGGCTCCGGCTGAGCTACCGCCACGGCGGGGACACCGAACCGCGCACCTGCACCGTCGACCCGTACGGCCTCGTCTCCAAGGCGGGTGTCTGGTACCTGGTCGCCGACCGGCGCGGAGCTCCGCGGCTGTTCCGCGCCGACCGGGTCCGTTCGGCCACCCCGCTGCCGGACCCGGTGAGGCGCCGTCCGGGCGTCGAACTCGCCGACGCCTGGGAGGTGCTGCGCCGTCAGGTCGAGGAGCGGCCGGGGGGCGTCGACGTCACGGTCCGGGTACGGCGCTCCCGCCTCGACATGTTCGTACGCCTCCACGCGGCCTCCCTCGCGGAGCTGCCCGAGGACGACGGCGCCGGTGAGTGGGTGACCGCGCGCCTCTGCCTCGGCTCCGTACGTGAGGCCCGCACGCTGCTGGCCTTCGGGGACGCGCTGGAGGTCCTCGCGCCGGCCGAGGCGCGCGATGAGCTGGCGGCGACGGCGGCCGCCATCAGCGCGGTGTACGAGGGGGGTTGAGGGCCGGCGCCGGACCCGCGCCGCACAGCAAGGCACAGCTCCGGCACAGCGGGGCCCTACGTGGATCTGGTCCGCTGTCTCCCGCTCGTCCGGCTCTCGTCGGCCGACTTACGTGACCTGACCGGGAGTTGCCCCATGAACCGTCGTGCACGACTCGTTCCCTTCGTCGCCGTCCTCGCGCTCTCGCCCCTGCTGGCGGCCTGCGGCTCCGGTGACTCGTCGTCCTCGGACGGCAAGACCTCCGGCGGGCAGAACTGCACGCGCCCGTCCGGGATGCCGGGCGGAGCCTCCGGGCGCCCCAGCGGCGCGCCCTCGGGCATGCCCTCGCGGTCCGGTGCCCCTTCGGGCATGCCCACCGGGAAGGCTCCCTCCGGGTTCCCCTCGGGCATGCCGAGCGGTGGCCCCGGCGGTGGCGCGGGCGGCGGTCAGGGCGGCTGCGGTGGCCCCGGCGGCGGCCAGATGGGCCAGGGCCAGGGGCAGTCGGCCGCTCAGGGCTGAGGCGGGGGAGGACCCGCTGCCGTACGAGGCGATGTCACGCCGGTACGGCGCGGCCCGCGGGGGCGGGTGACGATGCGGCGCGTCCGGGCAACGGGCGCGCCGCGGGCCTGTGTCGGTGGCACGGCGGGGTGCGGCGGGGAGTCGAGCCAGTGGCGGCGGAGTGCGGCGGGGCGGGGAGTCGAGCCTGTGTCGGCGGCGCGGTCGGCCCGGCGGTGGCCCGGTGGCGATCACAGTCGAGCCGGTGGTGGCGGCCGACGGTCCATGTCGATCAGTCGAGCTGGTGTCGCGGCGCGACGGCGCGGCCGGGCTGGTGGTGGTGGCCGGTGTCGATCAGCCGAGCCAGTGGCGGCGGCCGATGCTGATCAGCCGCATCTGACGGCTCGCCGTCCTGGCCACCCGTTCGCGTTCCGCGGGGGAGCCCTCCAGCGCCTCCAGGAAGGCCGAGGCCGCCATCAGCATGTGGTCGACGTACAGGCCCGCCAGCATCAGCAGATCGTCGTCGCTCCACCCCGCCGACTCGGGGTGCTCGGCCAGCGCGTCCTTGACCTCCTCGGCGAACCGGGCCAGTTGCTCGCTGATCGCGTCCCGCACCGGCTGGACACCGCCGTGCCGCTCGCGCGCGATGAAACGGACGTGCGCCGGGTGCGTCGCGACGTGGTGGGCGATCAGTTCCACGGCGCGGGCGATGCGTTCGTCGCCGTCGCCGGCCGTCGACACGATGTCCTCGATCATCGGGTGCAGACTGCCGAGCGCCTCCTCGACCAGCGCCGCACCGAGATCCGCCGTCGAGCGGAAATGCCGGTAGAAGGCGGTCGGAGCGACTCCGACGGCACGGGTGACCTCCCGCAGCCCCAGGCTGCTCAGGCTCTGATCCTCCAGAAGCCCCAACGCGGCGTCCAGCAGCGCCTGTCTGGTCTTCTGCTTCTGCGCCTGCCGGATGCCGAGAGTGTGACTCATGCCATGCAGTTAACAACTGTTCTCCGGAATTTTAAAGCCGTGGAGCGCGCTAGACTCAAGAGTCAGTGAACAACTGTTACTACAACCGTTCACTGAGCTGTCAAGTCCCGGAAACATCGGGCCCTCACCGTTGAGGTCCCGGAGGTTCCAGGACCGGACTTCGAGACTTCTTCGAGAGGCATCTCATGCTGTTCCTCGTCGCCGCACTCCTGCTGCTCGGCGTTGTGATGGGCTCCGTGGCGCACGCGCCGCTGTCCTTCACCCTCGCCGCCGCGGCCGTCATCGGCGTCTGGCTGATCGTCTTCGCGCTGCGCGAGCGCGGCGCCCGCCGGCGTCACCCGTCCACCAACTGACCGTCGGTCCCGCACCTTCGCCGACCGGCCGTTGGTCCCACACCTTCACCAACTGACCGTTGGGAGCTGACTCACGTCATGGAACTCACCGCGCGACGCACCACCGGCACGACCCGCTCGACCCGTACCACCGCGACGCCCCGTACCGCCGAAGCCGTCCGCACGGCCGAAACCGTCCGCGCCGCCGACGGCGCCGAGAGCGTCCGCGCCGCGCGCCGGACCGGCGTCAAGGACGCCGACGGCATGGCCGTGGCCTCCTTCGTCCTCGGGCTGCTCGGCCTGCTCGTGCTGAACGTCTTCCTGGGCCCCATCGCCATCGTCCTGGCCTCCGTCGCCCTCTGGCGCGGCACGGACCGCCGGGGCCGCGCCTTCCTCGGCCTCGGCCTGGGAATCGCCGACCTGGTGGTCCTGGTCGCCTTCATGCAGGTCGACAACACGGTGTCCTGGAGCTTCTGAGGCCGCCGCGACGGCCGGGGCGGCGACCGGGGCGCGGTCACGGCCCACGGCGAGCGGCGCCGGGCCGCCGTGCGAGGGCCCGGGCGCGGCGCCGTGGAGCGCACCGCCGGCCCGCGCGCGAGCCGGGGCGGCCGTCATGCCGCCGGGGGCAGGGGAGTAGGGGGGAGCGGGCCCGTAGAATCGAGCCCACCATGGCTTACCTCGACCACGCCGCGACCACCCCCATGCTTCCCGAGGCAGTAGAGGCTCTGACCGCCCGACTGAGCGTCACGGGCAACGCCTCCTCCCTCCATGCCGCCGGCCGCACCGCGCGGCGGGCGGTCGAGGAGGCCCGCGAAACCCTGGCGGACGCCCTCGGCGCCCGCCCCAGCGAGGTGGTCCTCACCTCCGGCGGCACCGAGGCCGACAATCTCGCGGTGAAGGGCCTGTACTGGTCCCGCAGAGACGCCGATCCGGCCCGTACCCGTGTTCTCGCGAGCCCCGTCGAGCACCATGCCGTCCTCGACGCGGTCCACTGGCTCGGTGAGCACGAGGGCGCCACGGTCGAGTACCTGCCCGTCGACGCCTACGGCCGCGTCCACCCCGACGCCCTGCGCGAGGCCATCGCCCGCGACCCCGCGGACGTCGCCCTCGCCACCGTCATGTGGGCCAACAACGAGATCGGCACCATCATGCCGGTCCGTGAACTGGCGGACGTCGCGGCCGAGTTCGGTATCCCGCTGCACGCCGACGCGGTCCAGGCCTTCGGTCAGGTCCCGGTCGACTTCGCGGCCTCCGGCCTCGCCGCGATGACGGTCTCGGGCCACAAGATCGGCGGTCCCTACGGGATCGGCGCGCTGCTTCTCGGCCGCGAGTACAGCCCCGTGCCCGTGCTGCACGGGGGCGGCCAGGAGCGCCACGTGCGCTCCGGCACCCTCGACGTGCCCGCCACCGTGTCCTTCGCGGTCGCCGGGCGGCTGGCCGCCGAACGGCAGGAGTGGTTCGCCCGCGAGATCGGCGCCCTGCGCGACGACCTGGCCGACGCCGTCGTCAAGGCCGTGCCCGACGCGATCCTCGGCGGGGACCCGGAACCCGGGGGCCGGCTGCCCGCCAACGCCCACTTCACGTTCCCCGGCTGCGAGGGCGACTCGCTGCTCCTGCTGCTCGACGCGCAGGGCATCGAGTGCTCCACCGGCTCGGCGTGCACGGCGGGCGTGGCCCAGCCGAGCCACGTCGTCCTCGCCACCGGCACCGACCCGGACCTCGCCCGCGGCACCCTGCGCTTCTCCCTCGGCCACACCTCCACACGGGCGGACGTCGCGGCGGTGGCGCGGGTCATCGGCCCGGCGGTGGAGCGGGCGCGCAGGGCGGGCCTGACCTGACGTCCCCCCGGTGAGGCACCGGGGGATTCCGCGTCAGGCCGCCGCCGACCGGGCCCGCCGTACGAGCCGTAGATACCGGTCCCAGTCCCAGTACCGTCCGGGATCCGTGTGGTCCGTGCCCGGGACCTCGACGTGTCCGATGATGTGCTCGCGGTCCACGGGGATGCCGTACCGCCCGCATATCCTGGCCGTCAGCCGCGCCGAGGCCTCGTACATCGCGTCCGTGAACGACGAGGGGCGGTCGACGAAACCCTCGTGCTCGATGCCGACGCTGCGTTCGTTGTACGCGCGGTTGCCCGCGTGGAACGCCACGTCCAGCTCGCGGATCATCTGCGTGACATGACCGTCCCCGCGGACCACGTAGTGAGCGGCCGCCCCGTGCTTCGGGTCCTGGAAGACCCGCACCGCGCTCGCGAAGCTGCCCTGGGTGACATGGATGACCACCCGGTCTATCCCGTAGTCGTCGGGACGGTCGGCCCGCCGCCAGTTCGCCGCCGAGGCCGCCACCCACCGCGCGCCCCGGAAGTCCACCGCCCCCGCGACGCGTGGCTTCTCCACACCCGGCAGCCGCCACCACAGGTGCGACAGCTCCTCCCGGGCGAGCCCGGCCGCGCTCACGGCCGCCGCCAGGCCGCCGAGGAGCAGCACACGGCGACCGGGCGGCCGGTCGCCGTCCTTGGCTCCCGCCGCGGCCGCACGGCTCCGCGGCTCTCCAGGCTTCCCCTTTTTCGCCCCCATGCGATCTTCAACGGATACTCGCGGGATCCGGTTCCCGCGGCCCCGTACCCTGGAGGGGTTATGACTGACACCTCGCAGCGCCCCCTCCGCGTCCTCGCCGCCATGTCGGGCGGAGTGGACTCCGCCGTAGCCGCCGCCCGTGCCGCCGAGGCCGGGCACGACGTGACGGGTGTGCACCTCGCCCTCTCGGCGAACCCGCAATCGTTCAGGACAGGCGCGCGCGGCTGCTGCACCATCGAGGACTCGCGCGACGCCCGCCGGGCCGCCGACGTCATCGGCATCCCGTTCTACGTCTGGGACCTCGCCGAGCGCTTCCGCGAGGACGTCGTCGTGGACTTCATCGCCGAGTACGAGGCCGGCCGCACCCCGAACCCGTGCCTGCGCTGCAACGAGAAGATCAAGTTCGCCGCCCTGCTGGACAAGGCGCTCGCGCTCGGCTTCGACGCGGTCTGCACCGGCCACTACGCGCAGGTCATCGTCCGCGAGGACGGCACGCGCGAGCTGCACCGGGCCTCGGACATGGCCAAGGACCAGTCGTACGTCCTCGGCGTCCTGGACGACCGCCAGCTCGCCCACGCGCTGTTCCCGCTCGGCGACACGGTCACCACCAAGGACGAGATCCGCGCCGAGGCCGAGCGCCGGGGCCTGGCCGTCGCCAAGAAGCCGGACTCGCACGACATCTGCTTCATCGCCGACGGCGACACCCAGGGCTTCCTCGCGGGCCGGCTCGGCAAGGCCGAGGGCGACATCGTCGACGAGGCCGGAGCGGTCATCGGTTCCCACGAGGGTGCCTTCGGCTTCACGATCGGCCAGCGCAAGGGCCTGCGCATCGGCACCCCGGCCGCCGACGGCAAGCCGCGCTACGTCCTGGACATCTCGCCGGTGAACAACACGGTCACGGTCGGCCCGGCGGCCTCCCTGGACGTGTCCGCCCTGACCGCGATCAAGCCCCGCTGGTGCGGCGCCGCCCCGGCCGGTCCCGGTACTTACACCGCGCAGTTGCGGGCCCACGGCGGCGAGACCGAGGTGAGCGCCGGCCTGGTCGACGGCGAGCTGCGGGTGACCTTCACCGAGCCGGTCCGGGGCGTCGCCCCCGGCCAGGCGATCGTCCTGTACGACGGCACCCGCGTGGTGGGCTCGGCGACGATCGCGACGACCACGCGCGCGACGGCGGACGTCTAGGCCGACCGGCCGGACCGGCCCGACCGACACGGCTGGCCCGACCGCAGCAGCCCGGCCGCGGCACCCCGTACGTGAGGGACCTCCGTGGCCGGCTCGGTCGGGTCGGTGAAGGACCGCGGTGAGTGACCGCGTCGGACCGTTCTGGTCGGACCGTTCGCGTCCAACAGTTCGCGTCTGACAGTCCGCGTCCAACGGTCCGCGTCTGACGGTCCGCGTCTGACGGTCCGCGTCTAACCGTCCGTGCCGAAGAACTCCGCCAGCACCGGCGCGAGCGCTCCGGGATCCACCATGTGGGTCTGTCCCTCCAGCGTGCGGTACGACGCGTTCGGCGCCGTCTCCGCGATGGTCCGCGCCGCCTCGCGCATCCACGCGGGGCTCGCGTCGCCCGCGAGGGACAGCAGCGGCACGGAGAGCGCGGCCAGCCGTTCGCGGGGCACCCGGCCCCCGCCCATCGCGGCGTCGTCGTAGGCCAGGGTCGGCGCGAGGGCTTCCATGCCGGGCCAGGCGTGGGACATGCGCACCCCGGCGATCATCTCCGGGGGCGTGCCCACGAGGGTCAGGAACAGCTCGACCGCGTCGCCGCGACGACCCTGGCCGAGCAGCTCGGTCAGCCGCCCGGTGTATTCGGCCCGCTGCTCGGCCGCCACTTCGTCCACGGCGAACGGCGTCTCGTAGACGGCGACTTCGCGGACGGGCAGCCCGCTCGCGGCCGCCTCCAGGGCCAGCGCGCCGCCCGACGAGATGCCGTAGAGCGCCGCGCCGTCCCCGAAGATCTCGATCAGCGCCGCGATGTCCTCGACCTCGCGGGCCACCGCGAAAGGCGCCGTGTCGCCGCTGCCGCCACGGCCCCGCCGGTCGTAGGTGACGGCGCCGAAGCGGTCCGAGAGGGCCTCGGCGAGCGGCGCGAGCGTGGCGCCCGTGCACATGGCGCCGCCCACCAGCACGACCGTCGGGCCGTCACCGTGGCGTTCGTACGCGATGGGCGTCCCGTCGCGCGAGATCGTCTTGTTGTCCATGCCTGTAGAGACTGCCGGGCCGACGGGAACTCATCGCGTCACCACGCCCGCGTCCGCCCCGATCTCAGGACACGTCCGCCTCGTAGAAGCAGAGGTGGTCCCTGATCCCGGCGACGTCGGGCTTGGGATCGGGGTAGGCCCACACGAGATCGGCCGCTCCGGGACGCGACCAGTAGGACGCCGTGCCCTTGAAGGGGCAGTACGTGTGGGTGTCGGAGGGTGTCAGCAGGTCCAGACGGACGTCCTCGGGCGGGAGGTAGTAGCGGACCGGACAGCCCGTCTCGCGCAGCACCAGGGGGCGGTCGCTCTCCGCCAGGACCTGGCCGCCGTGCACGACGCGGACGTGCCGCGTGCCCTGCTCGATCGTGATCGTGTGTCCTTCAGCCATACCGGGAAAGCGCTCGCGGGCCCTGAATCCTTCCCGCGTACGGTGAAGTCATGAACATCTGTGTCTTCCTCTCCGCCGCCGACCTCGACGACCGCTACACGCGCCCCGCCCGGGAGTTCGCCGAACTCCTCGGCAAGGGCGGCCACACGCTGGTGTGGGGCGGCTCCGACGTCGGGCTGATGAAGGTGGTCGCCGACGGCGTTCAGGAGGCGGGCGGACGGCTGGTGGGCGTCTCCGTGGACTTCCTGGCCGCCAAGGCCCGTTCCGGCGCCGACGAGATGGTCGTCGCCCGGGACCTGGCCGAACGCAAGGCGCTGCTCCTGGCCAAGGCCGACGCGGTCGTCGTCATGGTCGGCGGCACCGGCACCCTCGACGAGGCCACCGAGATCCTGGAGCTGAAGAAGCACGGGAAGACCGAGAAGCCGGTGGTCCTGCTCAACACGGCCGGCTTCTACGACGGCCTCAAGGAGCAGTTCCGGCGGATGGACGACGAGGGCTTCCTGCCGCGCCCGCTCACCGACCTGGTGTTCTTCGCCGAGGAGCCGGTGGGGGCGCTGGCCTACCTGGAGGAGAGCGTCGGCATCCGCTGAGGAGCGACCGGCGCCCCGTGAGGTGCCGGGCAGGCGTTTCGGGACCGGCGCCCGGTGATGCGAGCATGGCGTCCATGGCTACACATGTGATCACCGGGGCCGGTTCCGGAATCGGCGCGGCCGTCGCCCGCCGTCTGCACGCGCGCGGGGACGACCTCGTGCTCCACGCGCGTGACGCCGGCCGCGCCAAGGAACTGGGCGCCGCGTTCCCCGGGGCGAAGACCCTGGTCGGCGACCTGGCGAACCCCGACAAGCTCTCCTGGGCGTTCTCGCACCAGTCGCTCCCCGGCCGGATCGACTCCCTGCTGCACATCGCGGGCGTGGTCGACCTCGGTCCGGTCGGCGAACTGACCCCGAAGTCCTGGCGCCATCAGCTCGACGTCAACCTGATCGCCCCCGCCGAGCTGACCCGCCACTTCCTGCCCCAGCTCCGCCTGGCCCAGGGCCACGTGCTCTTCGTGAACTCCGGCGCCGGTCTGAACGCCCACGCCGACTGGTCCGCCTACGCCGCCTCCAAGCACGGCCTGAAGGCCCTCGCCGACTCCCTGCGCCACGAAGAGCACGCGGCCGGGGTCCGGGTGACCTCCGTCTACCCCGGCCGCACCGCGAGCCCCATGCAGGCCAAGGTCCACCAGCAGGAGGGCAAGGAGTACGACGCCTCGAAGTGGATCGACCCCGAGTCGGTGGCGACGACGATCCTGATGGCACTCGACCTGCCCCGGGACGCCGAGGTCAACGATCTGACGGTGCGCCCGGGAGGCTGACCTCCCCGGGGGATTCCGTAGGCTTCCGGAGTGAGCGAAAACAGCGAGTTCAGGTTCGGTCCCGCCACCGGGGTCGGGTCCATGCCGGGTGGCGACGCGCGGGAGGCCGCCAAGACCGTCACCGGTTCCTTCGAGGACTTCCCCTTCCTCGCCGAACTGCCCGCACGCGGGCCCGGGGCGGACATGATCGGCCGGACCGCGGGGATGCTCGTCGAGCTGTACGCGCGCGTGGAGCCCAGCGGCTGGCGCTTCGGGGACCGGCCGGGCCGGGACACCAAGCGGGCCAGGTCGTGGCTGGGGGAGGACCTCGACGCCCTGGAGGAGTACACCCAGGGGTACGAGGGCCCCCTCAAGGTGCAGGCCGTCGGTCCCTGGACCCTGGCCGCCGCGCTGGAGCTGCGGAACGGCGAGTCCGCCCTCTCCGACCCCGGCGCCTGCCGCGACCTCGCCGGCTCGCTCGCCGAGGGACTGCGCCTCCACCTCGAAGACGTCCGCCGGCGCGTCCCCGGGGCCGAGGTCGTCCTCCAGCTCGACGAACCCTCCCTCGTTTCCGTGCTCCGCGGCCAGGTGCCGACCGCCAGCGGCTACCGCACCCACCGCTCGGTCGACCGCCAGATCGCCGAGGCCACGCTCCGGGACGTCGTCGGCGTGAACGCGGGCGGTCCCGTCGTCGTCCACAGCTGCGCGCCGGACGTCCCCTTCGCCCTGCTGCGCCGGGCGGGCGCGGCGGCGATCTCGTTCGACTTCTCTCTTCTCACCGAGCGTGACGACGACGCGATCGGAGAAGCGGTCGAAGGCGGCACCCGTCTGTTCGCCGGTGTCGTTCCCGGCGTGGACGTCCCATTGTCGGACCCTGCCGGTAGCGTCATGGGTGTCAGGACGCTGTGGCGCAGGCTGGGGCTGCGGCCGGGTCTTCTCGCGGAGGCGGTCACGCTCACTCCGTCGTGCGGACTCGCGGGGGCCTCCCCCGACTTCGCGCGCAAGGCGCTGGCCCACTGCGTCCGGGCGGCGAGATCTCTCGCGGACAACCCAGAGTAACGGGAGGACACAACGGTGGCCGGCGAACAGCACGCAGAGCCCACATCGGTACCCGCCGACGCACGGGAGCGGCACGCGCGGCTCGCCGAGGAGATCGAGGAGCACCGCTTCCGGTACTACGTGAGGGACGCCCCGGTCGTCAGCGACGCGGAGTTCGACACGCTGCTGCGTTCCCTGGAGGCGCTGGAGGAGGAGTACTCCGAGCTGCGGACACCGGACTCGCCGACCCAGAAGGTCGCGGGGGCGTACGCCACGGAATTCACCTCCGTCCAGCACCGGCAGCGGATGCTGTCGCTCGACAACGCGTTCTCCGACCTGGAACTGGCCGCGTGGGCCGAGCGCGTGGCCAAGGACGTGGGCGCCTCCGACCACCACTTCCTGTGCGAGCTGAAGGTCGACGGCCTCGCCGTCAACCTCACGTACGAGCACGGCCGTCTCACGCGCGCGGCGACCCGCGGCGACGGCCGTACGGGCGAGGACATCACGCCCAACGTCCGTACGATCACGGAGATCCCGGACCGTCTGACCGGCGATCACGTCCCCGACCTCGTCGAGATCCGCGGCGAGGTCTACTTCCCGATGGAGAAGTTCGAGGAGCTCAACGCCCGGCTGGTGAAGGGGGGCGACAAGCCTTTCGCCAACCCCCGCAACGCGGCGGCCGGTTCGCTGCGCCAGAAGGACCCGCGCGTCACCGCGACCCGCCCGCTGCACATGGTCGTCCACGGCATCGGCGCCCTGGAGGGGTTCGAGGGCCTCGGCCGGCTCTCCGAGGCCTACGGCCTGCTGCACACCTGGGGACTGCCGACCACGCGGTACGCCAAGGTCGTCGACGACCTCGACGGCGTACGGGAGTTCATCGCGTACTACGGGGAGAACCGTCACTCCGTGGAGCACGAGATCGACGGCGTGGTCGTCAAACTGGACGAGATCCCCCTCCAGGGCCGGCTCGGCTCCACCGCGCGCGCACCCCGCTGGGCGATCGCCTGGAAGTACGCGCCCGAGGAGGTCAACACCAAGCTCGTCAACATCCGTGTCGGCGTGGGCCGTACGGGCCGGGTCACGCCGTACGCGCAGGTCGAGCCGGTCACGGTCGCGGGCTCCGAGGTCGAGTTCGCCACCCTGCACAACCAGGACGTGGTGAAGGCCAAGGGCGTCCTCATCGGGGACACGGTGGTGCTGCGCAAGGCCGGTGACGTCATCCCCGAGATCCTCGGACCGGTCGCCGACCTGCGCGACGGCAGCGAGCGGGAGTTCGTGATGCCGGCCGAGTGCCCCGAGTGCGGTACGGCGCTGCGGCCCATGAAGGAGGGCGATGTCGACCTCCGCTGTCCCAACGGCCGCTCCTGCCCGGCCCAGTTGAGAGAGCGGGTCTCCTATCTCGCGGGCCGGGAGTGCCTCGACATCGACCATTTCGGCGGCGTGGCCGCGGCGGCGCTGACCCGTCCGCTGGAGCCCACGGCCCCGCCGCTCGTCGACGAGGGCGACCTCTTCGACCTCACGATCGAGCAGTTGCTTCCCATCAGGGCGTACGTTCTCGACCAGGACAGCGGCCTGCCCAAGCGCGATCCGAAGACCGGCGAGGAGAAGATCGCGACGGTCTTCGCCAACCAGAAGGGCGAGCCGAAGAAGAACGCGCTTGCCATGCTGGAGAGGATCGCCGAGGCGAAGAGCCGTCCGCTCGCCCGCTTCATCAACGGACTCTCCATCCGGCACGTGGGCCCGGTGGCCGCCGAGGCCCTGGCCCGCGAGTTCCACTCCATCGACCGCATCGAGCAGGCCACGGAGGAGGAACTCGCCGCGGTCGACGGGGTCGGCGGGATCATCGCGACGTCCCTCAAGGAGTGGTTCGCCGAGGACTGGCACCGCGAGATCATCCGCAAGTGGAAGGCGGCCGGTGTGCGGATGGAGGACGAGCGCGCGGGCGAGGACGAGGGGCCCCGTCCGCTCGAAGGCCTCACCGTCGTGGTCACGGGCACGCTCGAACACCACACGCGGGACGGGGCGAAGGAGGAACTCCAGAGCCGTGGAGCAAAGGTGACCGGCTCGGTCTCGAAGAAGACGTCCTTCGTCGTGGTGGGCGACAATCCCGGCTCGAAGTATGACAAAGCGATGCAGTTGAAGGTTCCCGTGCTGAACGAGGAGGGCTTCGCCGTCCTGTTGGAGCAGGGACCGGACGCGGCGGCGGACGCCGCGCTTCCGATCGAGGAATAGGGGTTGAAGACCACCCGTTCGGCGCATATCGGTGACATACGGGTGACCAGGCCGCATTCGGGCAACCGTCGACGACCGCTGCCCGTGGAAGCCTTCCGCGGCCTACTGTTGACGTGTGCGCCCGCCGTGCCCGGCCTCGGTCGGCGCATCCCTCGCTCCGCACGAGCCGGGGGAAGGGTTTTCCGACGCGGCACCGTTGGCCGTTGTCGCCGGCAACGGATCGTGTGGCGTGGGCACCGCCGGCAGTGAGAGGGACGGGAATGGAACCGACCGAGAGCGCCGCTCCCGACCCACGGCTGCGCCCGCGCCGGACGACCGGCGCATGGCTGACCGGTCTGCGGACGGGACGGCCTTCGGAGCGCGCCGTCCGGAGCGGGCTCGGCGCCGCGCCGCTCCCCGTTCCCGGCGCCCTCACCGCCGGACGCGGCACCGGCCTGCCCGGCCAGGAACCCGAACGCCAACTGTCCTGGCCCGCGCTGCCGTCGGCGGTCGTGGCCACGGCCGCCTTCGTCCTGGGCGCGGGCTTCTACCGGGCGTTCACCGGCTATCACGCCCTCTTCCCGTGCGGCGCCGTCGGCTGGGCGCTGGCCCTGCTCACCGGCGTCATCGTCGGTCACCTGGTCGCCCTCGGCCGCGCCCGCTGGTGGGGCGGCACCGGCTCCGGCGCCGCGCTGACCCTCGCGGTCCTGCTGCTGTACGGCTGGGTCCCGGCCGGCATGGTCAGTCTCACCGTCGTCGTCCTGGTGGGCACGGCCCGCCGCAACCGCTGGCGCCAAGCCGTCCTGCACGGCGCCGCCGACATCCTCGGGATCGGTGCCGGAGCCCTGGTCCTCGCGTCGTTCGGGCGGTACCCGAGCGTCGAGACCCCCTGGGCCCCCGACACCTGGACGTTCTACGCCGCTCCCCAGGTCGTCCTGGTCGCCGGCGCCTATCTCGCCGTCACCCGCGCCCTGCTCTGGTACCTGAACACGCCGGGCTGGGGCCTGCCCACCGTCGCCCGTACGGCCCTGGTCAGACACGGGCTCGTCGCCGTCGCGCTGCTCGGCATCGCGCCGCTGATCTGTGTCGTGGCGGTGGCCCAGCCCACGCTGCTGCCCCTGTTCTCGATCCCGCTGATCGCCCTCGACTCCACCCTGTGGATAGCCCGCGCGCGGGCCGAGGAACAACTGCGCGACCCGCTGACCGGGCTGCCGAACCGTCAGTGGCTGCTGGAGCGCACCTGGACGGCCCTGGACGACGCCGAGCGCATCGGCGCCCGCTCCGCCCTCCTGCTCATCGACCTGGACCGCTTCCGTTCGGTGAACGACACGCTGGGACACCTCGCCGGTGACCGGCTGCTTCTCCAGATAGCCGAGAGGCTGCGGCTCGCACTGCCGCGCGGGGCGGAGGCCGCGCGGCTCGGCGGTGACGAGTTCGCCGTCTTACTGCCGGTCGCGGACTCCACCACGTCGGCCACGCGGATCGCCCGCAGCCTGGTCGCCACCCTCGGCTCGCCGCTCGACCTGGACGGGCTCACCCTCGTCCTGGAGGCCAGCGCCGGGCTCGCCGTCTTCCCCGACCACGCGCTCGACGCGGAGGGGCTGCTGCGCCGGGCGGACATCGCGATGTACCAGGCGAAGCGGGACCGTACGGGCGTGGAGGTGTACGAGTCCAAGCGGGACTCCAACACCCCCGACCGGCTGGGCCTGCTGGGCGATCTGCGCCGGGCCCTGGACACCGGGGACGTCGAACTGCACTACCAGCCCAAGGTCCGCTTCGACGGACAGGTGGCCGGTCTGGAGGCCCTGGTGCGCTGGGTGCATCCCGAGCGCGGGAAGGTTCCGCCGGACGAGTTCATCGCCATAGCCGAGTCGTCCGGGCTGATGCCGCACCTCACCGAGTACGTCCTGGAGACGGCCCTCGGGCAGGTCGCGCGCTGGCGGGCACAGGGCCTGTACGTGCCGGTCGCGGTGAACGTGTCGCCGCGCGACGTGCACACGCCGGGGTTCGCCGGCGCCGTCGCCGCCCGGCTCGCCCGGCACGGAGTCCCCGCGGCGGCGCTCCAGCTGGAGATAACGGAGCACGTGCTCCTGGAGGACCCGCAGCGGGCCGCCGACACCCTCGCGGCTCTCACCGGGCACGGCGTGAAGATGTCGCTGGACGACTTCGGCACCGGGTACTCCTCCCTGGTCCATCTGCGGCGGCTTCCGGTCAGCGAACTGAAGATCGACCGTTCGTTCGTCGCGCGCCTGGCCGTGGACACCGAGGACGCCGAGATCGTGCGGTGCACCGTCGATCTCGCCCATTCGCTCGGGCTTCTCGTCGTGGCGGAGGGCGTCGAGGACGACGAGACGTGGGAGCGGTTGCGGGACCTGGGCTGTGACGCCGTTCAGGGGTGGCTGGTCGCCGCGGCGATGCCTCCGGAGGAGGCCACGGCGTGGCTGCTGGCCCGCGGTTCCCGCGGCTGGCAGCGCCCGCGTGCCGCCCTGCCCGCCGCGGAGTAGCTCTGCTCGGGCCCCTCGTGGTGCCTTCCCGCCGCAGACGCGGCGGACGCCGACGGCGAGAGGCCCCGGGGGAGAGCTCACCTGTCCGGAGACAGTCACGGGTGGCGCGTGGGCGGGAGACGACAGGCCGGAGGCCGGGGAGCCGGTCGGCCGGTCGTCGCCGACGGCGGGACGGCCGAACGGGGGAGCCCGGCTTGGCGGTGAACGGTGAACGGGTGGCGCGCGCGGGTGGGAGACGACCGGCCGGAGGCCGGGCCGCGGGCGTGCCCCGGCAAACCCGGGCGCGGGCATCGGCCCGGGCCCCATAGGATTGGGCCACACCACACCGCACTCACCCCAGAGGATCGCTGCATGCCTGGCATCACGCGCGAGGAGGTCGCCCACCTCGCACGGCTGGCGCGTCTGGAGCTGAAGGGCGAAGAGCTCGACCACTTCGCAGGCCAGCTCGACGACATCATCGGCGCGGTCGCCCGCGTCAGCGAGGTCGCCGACCAAGACGTACCGCCGACCTCTCATCCGCTGCCGCTGACGAACGTCATGCGCGCGGACGAGGTCCGTCCGTCGCTCACCCCCGAGCAGGCGCTCTCCGGCGCCCCGGCCCAGGAGCAGCAGCGTTTCAAGGTGCCGCAGATCCTGGGGGAGGACTAATCACCATGACGGACACCAACGTCAACATCATCAAGCTCACCGCGGCCGAGATCGCCGGGAAGATCGCGGCCGGCGAACTCACCGCCGTCGAGGTCACCGAGGCCCACCTCGCCCGGATCGAGGCCGTCGACGAGAAGGTGCACGCCTTCCTGCACGTCGACCGCGAGGGCGCCCTCGCCCAGGCGCGTGCCGTGGACGCCAAGCGGGAGGCCGGCGAGAAGCTCGGCCCGCTCGCCGGAGTTCCCCTCGCGCTCAAGGACATCTTCACCACCGAGGGCATCCCGACCACGGTCGGTTCGAAGATCCTCGAAGGCTGGATCCCTCCGTACGACGCGACGCTCACCAAGCGGCTCAAGGCCGCCGACGTCGTCATCCTCGGCAAGACCAACATGGACGAGTTCGCCATGGGGTCCTCCACCGAGAACAGCGCGTACGGCCCGACCGGCAACCCGTGGGACCTCACCCGGATCCCCGGCGGCTCGGGCGGCGGCTCCTCCGCGGCCCTCGCCTCCTACCAGGCGCCCCTCGCCATCGGCACCGACACCGGCGGTTCCATCCGCCAGCCGGCCGCCGTCACCGGCACGGTCGGCGTCAAGCCGACGTACGGCGCGGTCTCCCGCTACGGCATGGTCGCCTTCTCGTCCTCCCTCGACCAGGGCGGTCCCTGCGCCCGTACGGTCCTGGACGCGGCCCTGCTCCACGAGGTCATCGCCGGGCACGACCCGCTCGACTCGACCTCCATCGACGCCCCGGTCCCGCCGGTCGTCGAGGCCGCCCGCAACGGCAGCGTGACGGGCATGCGCGTCGGTGTCGTCAAGCAGTTCCGCGGCGAGGGCTACCAGGCCGGTGTCGTGCAGCGCTTCGACGAGGCCGTCGCCATGCTCAAGGAACTCGGCGCCGAGATCGTCGAGCTGGACTGCCCGTCCTTCGACCTGGCGCTCTCCGCGTACTACCTGATCGCCCCGTCGGAGTGTTCGAGCAACCTCGCCCGCTTCGACGGCCTGCGCTATGGCCGGCGCGCGGGCGACGACGGCACGCGCTCCGCCGAGGACGTCACCGCGCTGACCCGTGAGGCCGGCTTCGGCCCCGAGGTCAAGCGCCGCATCATGCTCGGCACGTACGCGCTCAGCTCCGGCTACTACGACGCGTACTACGGCAGCGCCCAGAAGGTCCGCACGCTCATCACGCGCGACTTCGAGAAGGCGTTCGAGCAGGTCGACGTGATCGTCTCCCCGACCACGCCGACCACCGCCTTCCCGATCGGCGAGCGCGCCGACGACCCGATGGCGATGTACCTCGCGGACCTGTGCACCATTCCGACCAACCTGGCCGGCAACTCCGCCATGTCGCTGCCCTGCGGTCTCGCCCCGGAGGACAACCTCCCGGTCGGACTGCAGATCATCGCTCCGGCGCTGAAGGACGACCGTCTGTACAAGGTCGGAGCCGCCGTCGAGGCAGCCTTCGTGGAAAAGTGGGGGCACCCGCTGCTTGAGGAGGCTCCGTCGTTGTGAGCAAGGCAATGTCCAAGGCCAAGGGCTTCAAGAAGTCCAAGTCCGGCACGTATCTGTCCATGGCGGGCACGGCGTTCGGCGCCCTCGGTGTCGCGAAGCAGGTCAAGAAGGCCCGCAAGGAGAACGACACGCTCCGCCTCATCGACGCGGCCGTGTCCGCCGCCGCCATCGTCACCGGCCTCGCCATCCTCTACCGGGAGCTCAAGCGCCTGGGCGACGACGACGTCCTGCTGGGCTGAGAGGGAAGTTTTCACCGTGACCACCACGATCGACCTGGTGTCGTACGAGGACGCGCTCGCGTCGTACGACCCCGTCATGGGCCTCGAAGTCCATGTCGAACTCGGCACCAAGACGAAGATGTTCTGCGGCTGCTCGACCGAGCTGGGCGCCGAGCCCAACTCGCAGACGTGCCCGACCTGCCTCGGCATGCCCGGCGCCCTCCCGGTCGTCAACGCGACCGGTGTCGAGTCCGCCATCAAGATCGGCCTCGCGCTGCACTGCGAGATCGCCGAATGGTGCCGCTTCGCCCGGAAGAACTACTTCTATCCGGACATGCCGAAGAACTTCCAGACCTCCCAGTACGACGAGCCGATCGCCTTCAACGGCTATCTGGACGTCCAGCTGGAGGACGGCGAGGTCTTCCGCGTGGAGATCGAGCGCGCCCACATGGAGGAGGACACCGGCAAGTCGCTGCACGTCGGCGGTGCCACCGGCCGTATCCACGGCGCGTCCCACTCGCTGCTCGACTACAACCGGGCGGGCATCCCGCTCATCGAGATCGTCACCAAGCCGATCGAGGGCGCGGGTGAGCGTGCTCCCGAGGTCGCCAAGGCGTACGTCGCCGAGCTGCGCGAGCTCATCAAGGCGCTCGGTGTGTCCGAGGCCCGTATGGAGCAGGGCCAGATGCGCTGCGACGTGAACCTCTCGCTGCGCCCGCACGGCCGCGAGAAGTTCGGCACGCGCTCCGAGACGAAGAACGTCAACTCCCTGCGTTCCGTCGAGCGTGCCGCCCGCTTCGAGATCCAGCGCCACGCCGCGGTGCTGAACTCCGGCGGCACGATCATCCAGGAGACCCGCCACTTCCACGAGGACACCGGGTCCACGACCTCGGGCCGCGTGAAGGAGGAGGCCGAGGACTACCGGTACTTCCCGGAGCCCGACCTCGTCCCCGTCGCCCCGTCCCGTGACTGGGTCGAGGAACTGCGCCTCACGCTGCCCGAGCAGCCGCTGGCCCGCCGCAACCGGCTGCGCGAGGAGTGGGGCGTGAACGCCCACGACATGCAGTCGATCCTCAACGCCGGTGCCATCGACTCGATCGTCGCGACCATCGAAGCCGGTGCCGACTCCGCCTCCGCCCGCAAGTGGTGGATGGGTGAGCTGGCCCGCAGCGCCAACGAGTCGGGCAAGGCCCTGGAGGACCTGCCGATCACCCCGGCGCAGGTCGCCCGGGTGGCCGAGCTGGTCGCCGCCGGTGACCTCAACGACAAGCTGGCCCGTCAGGTCATCGAGGGCGTCCTCGCCGGCGAGGGCACCCCGGACGAGGTCGTCGACAAGCGCGGCCTGAAGGTCGTCTCGGACGAGGGCGCGCTGACCGCCGCCGTCGACGAGGCCATCGCCGGGAACCCGGGCGTCGCCGACAAGATCCGTGGCGGCAAGGTCCAGGCCGTCGGCGCGCTCGTCGGCGCGGTCATGAAGGCCACCCGCGGCCAGGCCGACGCCGCTCGCGTCAAGGAGCTCATCCTGGAGAAGCTGGGCGTCTCCGAAGGCTGATCTCCGGCTGAGATCCGGGTTTTCCCACATCCCAGGGGGTGCATCGCAACCGATGCACCCCCTGGGGTCTGTGTCGGCGTGCTCAGGTCAACGCGCTACGCTCGCGCGCCATGAGTGGAAGCACCGACTCCGAGACGCACGACCGCACGACGCAGGACCGCGAGACCCGCGACGACGGGGGCCGGACTCCGGGGGTCCGGACCCCGAAGGCTCAGGATCGAAGCGAGCAGGACCGAGAAGCACGGGAACAAGAAGCGCAGGATCGAGAAGCGCAGGACCGAGAAGCGCAGGACCGAGAAGCGCAGGACCCCGATGATCAGGGTCCCGAGTCCCAAAACCCTGACGATCAGGACGCCGACGATCCGGCCTCCGGCGAACCGGATCCCGAGAACCCGGGCACCGGCGGTTCCGGCCGCGAGGACCATGACCCGGCGGATGCCGACGACGAGGATCCGGACCCGGAGGCGCGCCGGGCGCGCTGGGGCGCGGTCGGGACGGGCGTGCTGCTGACCGTCGCCGGACTCGCCGCGTCGGTGATGCGCACCTCCGGGTCGGGCACCGCGCTCATACCGCTCTCCTATGCCGCGGGGGCCGTCCTGTGTGCCGGCGCGTCGGCGCTCGGGGCCAAGGGCCGCACTCGGCGGGCGCTGTGGCTGATGATCGCCGGGGTGATGGTCATGGCTGTGGGTGACCAGCTCGACTGAGGTGTGGCCGGCGGGGTGGCAGAGGCCACACGTATGCGCTGTGACGTGGGACGCGACCCTGTGAGTAAGCCCACGAATGCGACAAAGGATCACTTCAGGCTGTAAGAGTGATGACGCATTAGTCATGTGTTCTTTGCGGGCAGTTCCCGATAAAGATCCACAAATCCCCCAGGGAGCTCGCTCGTGGCAGCCCTTGCACGGTGGTGTGTCCAGCATCGCCTCGTCGCCGTACTGCTCTGGCTCCTCGCCTTCGGCGGTGTGACCGCGGCCGCTGCCGTGACGGGTTCCGCGTACTCCAACGACTACGAGGTCCCCGGCACCGAATCGGGCCACGCGACGCAGCTCCTGAACAGCGGCTTCCCCGGGCTCGGCGGCGACAGTGACACCGTTGTCTGGCACACCGACGCGGGCACCGTGCGCTCCGCCGACGTCGAACAGTCGATGACCCGCGCCCTGGACACGATCGAGAAGCTCCCCGGAGTGGCCTCCGTCGACAGCCCGTACACGCACCAGGGACCGGGCCGGATCAGCCAGGACGGCCGGACGGCGTACGCGACCGTCACCTTCGCCGACCGGGCCGAGAACCTCGACAAGGGCGAGGTCGAGGCCGTCGTCGACGCCGCCAAGTCCGCCGAGGCCAAGGGTCTCGACGTCGAGCTGGGCGGCACCGCCATCTCCCTCACCAAGGCGTCCGGCGGGCACACGGCCGAGATCGTCGGCGTGGCCGTGGCGGCGGTGGTCCTCTTCCTCGCGTTCGGCTCGCTCGCCGCCTCCATGCTGCCCATCGCCACCGCCCTGGTCGGCGTCGGCACGGCCTACTTCGGCATCGTGCTCCTCGGACACGCCATGACCGTCGCCGACTTCGCCCCCATGCTCGGCATGCTGGTGGGCCTCGGCGTCGGGATCGACTACGCGCTGTTCATCGTGACCAGACACCGGCGCGGCCTCAAACGCGGACTGCCGGTGGCCGAGGCGGCGCAGAACGCCGTGGCCACCACAGGACGCGCGGTCGTCTTCGCCGGCGCCACCGTCTGCATCGCCCTGCTGGGCATGCTCATCCTGCGGCTCAGCTTCCTCAACGGTGTGGCGATCGCCGCCTCCCTGACCGTGGTCCTCACCGTCGCGGCCTCCGTGACCCTGCTGCCCGCGCTGCTCTCCTTCATCGGTCCACGCGCGCTGAGCCGCCGCGAGCGGCGACGACTGGAGGAGCACGGGCCCCAGCCGGAGGTGGCCACGGGGTTCGCCGCCCGCTGGTCCGCCTTCGTGGAGCGCCACCCCAAGCTGCTCGGCGCCGTGGCCGTCGTCGTGATGGCCGTGCTCGCCCTCCCCACGCTCTCCCTCCACCTGGGCACGTCCGACCAGGGCAACGACCCGAGGACGACGACCACCCGGCAGGCGTACGACCGGATCTCGGAGGGCTTCGGTCCCGGAGTGAACGGGCCCCTGACCCTCGTCACCAAGGTCGGCGGCGCCGGGGACAGGCTCGCCCTGGACAACCTGGACGCCACGCTGCGGGCCACCGAGGGCGTCGCCTCGGCGACCCCGGTGACCTACAACGGCACCGGTGACACCGCTTTCCTCACCGTCGTCCCGGCCTCCGCGCCGCAGTCCCAGAAGACCAGCGACCTGGTGGACCGGCTGCGCGCCGACGTCCTGCCGCGCGCCGAGTCGGGCACCTCCCTCGACGTACAGGTCGGCGGCGTCACGGCGAGCTACGACGACTTCGCCGACGTCATCATCGGCAAGCTCCCGCTCTTCGTCGGTGTCGTGATCAGCCTCGGCTGTGTCCTGCTGCTGCTCGCGTTCCGTTCGATCGGCATCCCGCTCAAGGCCGCGGTCATGAACATCGCCGCCGTCGCCGCCGCCTTCGGAGTCGTCGTCGCGATCTTCCAGTGGGGCTGGGGGAGCGAACTGCTCGGTCTCGGCCGCGCGGGCCCGATCGAGCCGTTCCTGCCCGTGATCATGGTGTCGGTGCTCTTCGGGCTCTCCATGGACTACCAGGTCTTCCTGGTCAGCCGGATGTACGAGGAGTGGCTGGAGACCGGTGACAACCGGCGCGCGGTCCGCGTCGGCCTCGCCGAGACCAGCCGGGTGATCAACTCAGCCGCCGTCATCATGATCTCGGTCTTCCTCGCCTTCGTACTCAGCGGCGACCGTGTCATCGCGATGTTCGGGATCGCCCTCGCCGCCGCCGTCGCCCTGGACGCCTTCGTCCTGCGTACGCTCCTCGTCCCCGCCCTCATGCACCTGCTCGGCGACGCCAACTGGTGGCTGCCCCGGGCGCTCGACCGGAGGCTGCCGCGTATCAGCATCGAGCCTCCCGAATGCCGGGCCGCGCATGAGAGGCTGGCCGAGGCCACGGACGCCGAGGCGGCGGACGTACTGGGCCACGGGGCGGTCGATGCCGGGATCCCCGACGCCGAGATGACGGACGCCGGGGTGAAGGACGCCCGGGGCACCGACGTGACGACGAAGGAGCGATGACGGGATGTACGCGATATCCCTGGGCGACGACGGAGCCGAACTGCGGCCCCTGGAGCCCTGGCACGCCGAGGAGTTCCTCGCCCACCTGGAGCGCGGGCGCGAGTTCATCGGGCAGTTCATCCCCTTCGGCTCCCGGTCCACGGACGTGCCGTCCGCGCGGGCGCAGCTCCAGAGGTACGCCGACATGCGCTGTGCCGACACCGGGTCCCTGCACGGCCTGTGGCTGGACGGGAAGCTCGTGGGCGGCGTGCTCTTCCTGAACTTCGACGCGGACCAGGGCAACTGCGAGGTCGGCTGCTGGCTGGAACCCGCCGCCTCGGGGCGTGGTCTGGTCACGCGCGCGATGCGGATCCTCATCGACTGGGCGGTCGAGGAGCGCGGGATCCAGCGTGTGGAGTGGGTCGCCGCGGCGGGCAACGTCCCGAGCCTGAACGTGGCCCGGCGGCTCGGCATGAGCCGGGACGGCGTGCTCCGGCAGAAGCACCCCCATCACGGGGTCCGGCACGACCTCGAAGTGTGGTCCCTGCTCGCGCCCGAGTGGCGTGCCGCACGCGCGGACACCGCCCACAAGGATCATTAAGGAACCTCTCAGACGGCATCCGTACGGTGCCCGTATGGGAACCAAGACAGCTGACGAGGCCGGGGCCGAGACCGGCACCGAGGCGGAGCGCGACGAGCGGACCGGGGACGTCACCGAGGCCGGCACGGCCGGGGCGTCCACGGACGAGGTGAAGGGGACCGAGGCCGAGGCCGAGGAGCGGGACGAGGACCTGGACGGGCAGGACGGGGCCGACGAGGACCTCGCCGGCCCCGAGGACTCCGGAACGGGCCGGGACGCCGGTGTCGGCCAGGGTGCCGCCGCCGTGGTGTCCGCCGGACTGGGCGTGGTGTCGCTGACCGGAAGCTGGGTCGCCACCGTGGCCGCCGCCCGGGAGACCCTGATCGGCCAGCTCCAGACCTCGTCGTCCGCGAGCGTCGCCACGCAGGTCAAGGAGGTCTACGGCGATGCCTGGGCGACCACCGCGCTGGTCGGCGGCCTCTTCGCACTGGCCGCGCTGATCGTCGGCGTCGTCGTGCTGGTCCGGCCCGCGTTCGGCGCCCCCGGCAAGCCGCAGGCCGCCTGGATCAAGTCCGTCGCCTGGGCGGGCGTCTCGCTCGGCGTCGTAGGACTGGTGCTCGCGGTCGCCAAGTACTCCGACATCCTCCTCGGACTGCCCTCCACCAGCTGAGACCCGCAGCGCCGACACCACCGACACCACCGACGAACGCGACGACTCAGAGGGGCCTTAGGGCCGGCACGGGAAACCGGCCGCCGCCCTAAGGCCCTTCGCGCTCCCAAGATGCGGAACTCTCCCGATGTGGCGCACCCCCCTGGGAGACGAAGGTTGAGGCATCGCGAACAAGCGAGACCGAAACCGACTCTTCACCAGGGGTACGAGATGTTCGAGTTCGAGCTTCAGCAGGCCCGGTCCGAGGAACTGATCCGCAGGGCCCAGACGTACCGGCTCGCCAAGGAGGCCGTGAGCGGCCGCCGTGCCGCCCGCCGTGCCGCCCTCCGGTCCGCCCAGGGAGACACCGAGGAACGGGCCCATAGCGGCCGCCCCCGCCGGCACCGGTCGGCCCGCACAGCGTGAGCGCCGCGGCGCCCGTGGACGGCCGGGCGCCGTCCGGCCGTCCACAGGCTGTGCGGGACGGCGCCCCCGCCGCGACCGGCCGTCTCCCACCGGGCGGCGGCCGGCCGACGGGCGGAACACTGATCGCCGTCCCGACGACCGGTGCCCCCCTGTCGGAGCCCTGTGCCATGCTCGGGCCCGTGGAGACCAGGTCCGTCAGCCCGGTGTTCGTCGGACGCGCCGACGAACTGGAGGTGTTGAACGACGCGCTCGCCCGCGCCGCCGCCGGGGGAGAACCGCAGGCGTTCCTGCTCGGCGGCGAGGCAGGCGTCGGCAAGACCCGCTTCCTGGAGGAGTTCTCCGCCGCCGCCACCCGCCGGGGCGCCGTCGTCGCCTTGGGCGGCTGCGTCGAGATCGGCGCCGACGGACTGCCCTTCGCACCCTTCTCCACCGCCCTGCGCGCCCTGCGCCGCGCCCTGCCCGACGAACTCGCCGCCGCGGCCGCCGGGCAGGAGGAGGAACTCGCCCGCCTCCTGCCCGAGCTCGCGCAGACGACCCGCGGACGGCAGTACGAGGAGGACGGCATGGCCCGCCTCTTCGAGCTGACCGCCCGCCTCCTGGAACGGGTCGCCGCGGACCGTACGGTCGTCGTCGTCCTCGAAGACCTGCACTGGGCCGACGCCTCCACCCGCCATCTGCTCGCCTACCTCTTCCGCACCCTGCGCAGCGGCCGCCTCGTCGTGATCGCCACCTACCGCGCCGACGACATCCACCGCCGTCATCCGCTGCGCCCCCTGCTCGCCGAGCTCGACCGCCTGCGTACGGTCCGCCGCATCGAGCTGGGCCGCTTCAACCGGGCCGAGGTCGGCCGCCAGATCGCCGGAATCCTCGCCCGCGAACCCGACACCGCCCAGACCGACGAGATCTTCGCCCGCTCCGACGGCAACGCGTTCTTCGTCGAGGAGCTCGCCGTCGCCGCCCGCGAAGGCTGTCGCACCGGACTCACCGACACCCTGCGCGACCTGCTCCTCGTCCGCGTCGAAGGACTGCCCGAGAGCGCCCAGCGGGTCGCCCGGATCGTCGCCGAGGGAGGCAGCACCGTCGAGTACCCCCTGCTCGCCGCGGTGGCGGGGCTCGCCGAGGACGACCTCATCGAGGCCCTGCGCGCCTGCGTCGGCGCCAACATCCTGACCGCCTCGCCCGGCGGCGACGGCTACCGCTTCCGCCACTCCCTGGTCCGCGAGGCCGTCAGCGACGACCTGCTGCCCGGCGAGCGCTCCCGCTTCAACCGCCGCTACGCCGAGGCCCTGGAGGCCGACCCGGCGCTCGTACCGGCCGACGAGCGCGTCACCCGGCTGGCCAGCTACTGGTACCACGCCCACGATGCCGCCAAGGCCCTGCCCGCCGTCCTCGACGCCTCGGTCGAGGCCCGCCGCCGTCACGCCCACTCCGAGCAACTGCGGCTCCTGGAAAGGGCGATGGAGCTGTGGGAGACGGTCCCCGACACCGTACGGGCCGCACTGCGCCCCATCGACTACGTGGAGGCCTACCCCCCTCCCCTGCCCGAGGGGCACGGGCAGACCCCCGACGGCCGCGGCTGCGTGACGCCACCCCTGAGCTACCTGGACCTGATGGCCGAGGCCGCCGTCGCGGGCCGGCTGTGCGGGGAACGCGAACGCGCCCTGAAGACGACGAGACGGGCGCTGCACCTCCTGGAGGACGCGGGCGACCCGCTGCGCGCCGCCTGGTTCTGGATCCAGCGCTCCCGGCTCGTCCAGGCGCAGGTCCGCGGCGACGGCTGGAAGGAACTCGCCACCGCCCAGGACCTGGTACGCGGTCTGCCGCCCTCCCAGGTGCACGCAGAGGTCCTGTCCATGGTCGCGGCCTGGTGCATGGTGCACCAGCCGGGCCACGGTGCCCTCTCCGCGGCCGAACGCGCCGTGGAGTACGCGCACATGGTGGGCGCCCGGGACACCGAGCTGAACGCCCGGCTCACCCTCGGCGGCCTGATGGTCGACGCGGGGCAGACCGAGGCCGGGCTCGCGGAGATGTACGGGGTCAGGGAGCGGGCGAACCGCCAGGGCGCCGCGTACGTCGTGGGCCGTCTGCACATCAACCTGCCCTCCCATCTGGAGTCCGTCGGCCGCTCCCGCGAGGCCGTCGACATCCTGCGCGAGGGTATAGAACTCGCCTGCCGGAACGGCCTGTTGGACACCCAGGCCTGGGTGTGGGGCAACCTCTCCGAATCGCTGTACGCGCTCGGCCGCTGGGACGAGGCCGCCGAGGCCGCCCGCAACGCCCTGGCCATCGGACTCGGCGGCAAGGCCTCCGGGGTGGGCGCGTCCCGGCTCGCGCCCGTGGCCCTGGCCCGCGGCGACCTCATCGAGGCGGGGCGCCAACTGACCGCCGCCCGCGAACACTTCGGCACCCACGACCCGATGCCCCAGCACTCCCTGCCGCTGCTGTGCACCACCATCGGCATCGCCGCGGGCGAGGGCCGCTTCCTCGACGCCCGTACCGCCCTGGAGGAGGCACTGACCGCGGGCTTCCCGCCCGGCACGCAGCGCTACGCCTGGCCGCTGCTGCTGGCCGCCGTCACCGCGGAGGACGGCGCCCGCGGCCTGCCCGTCGCCGCCCCCGGCCGCGCCCCGGCCCTGCAACGCATCCGCACGGCCGCGCGGACGCTGGCCACCGGAGCGCCCGTCTGGCTCGCCCACGCCGCATGGGTGGGCGCCGAACTCCGGCGGGCCGACGGCGCGGGCACCCCGGACGAGTGGTCGGAGGTGGTCGAGGCCCTCGAACCCCTGGAGCGCCCCTACGACCTCGCCCGGGTCCGCCTCCGCCTCGCCGAGTCCCTGCTGCTCACCGGCGCGGACGACGACGAGCGCGCCCGCGCCACGGCACTCCTGCGACTGGCCGGCGCCGCCGCCGAACACCTCGGCGCCCGCCCGCTCGCCGACGCGGTCGCGCTGCTCGCCCAGCGCGGCCGCATCGCCCTGGAACACACCCGTGAACGGTCCCGGACCGCTCCCGCCGACCCCGCCGCCGCCTTCGGGCTCACCAGCCGCGAGCGCGATGTCCTGCGCCTGGTCGCGGCCGGGCGCAGCAACCGCCAGATCGCCGAGGAACTCTTCATCTCCCCGAAGACGGCCAGCGTCCATGTCTCGAACATTCTGGCCAAGCTGGATGTCTCGGGACGGGGCGAGGCGGCCGCACTGGCCCACAGACTGCGGCTGTTCCCGCCGGACACCCCGGACACCCCGGCCGCCCGAGCGGCCGGCTGAGCGCGCGCCCGTGAGGAAACCGGCCGGGGGCCGTGCCGCGTCCGCCCCTCGGCCCGCCGTCCTACTTCACCTCCAGCTCCACCAGCCGGTCGTCGCCCTTCCCGGGGGTGCCGCGGCCGTCGGTCTCGCTCGTGATCAGCCAGAGCCGGTCGCCGCCCGCGGAGACGACCGTGCGCAGGCGGCCGTACCTGCCCTTCAGGAAGGCCTCGGGTGCCGCGGACGCCTCGGTGCCGTTCAACGGGACGCGCCACAGGCGCTCCCCCTTGAGGGCCGCCACCCACAGGGACCCCTCGGCGTAGGCGATCCCGCTCGGTGAGGCCTCGGCGGTGTGCCACTGGACGATCGGATCGTGGTACTTGGAGTCGTGGCTGATGCCCTCCACCACCGGCCAGCCGTAGTTGTCGCCCGGCTTGATCTGGTTCAGCTCGTCCCAGGTGTCCTGGCCGAACTCCGAGGCCCACAGCCGCTGTTTGTCGTCCCAGGCGAGACCCTGGACGTTGCGGTGCCCGTACGAGTACACGACCGAGTCGGGGAACGGATTGCCCGGCGCGGGCTCGCCCTCCGGCGTCATGCGCAGGATCTTCCCGGCCAGCGACTTCCTGTCCTGGGCCAGACCCCGGTCACCCGTCTCGCCCGCGCCCGCGTACAGCATCCTGTCCGGGCCGAAGGCGATCCGGCCACCGTTGTGGATCATGCCCTTGGGGATGCCCTTGAAGATCGTGTCCGGTGCGCCCAGCTGTTCGCCGGACGGCCTCCGCTCGTCGTACAGCATGCGGACGACGCGGTTGTCGGACGCCGTGGTCAGGTACGCGTAGATCATGTGGTCGGAGGCGTAGTCCGGCGAGAGTGCTATGCCCAGGAGGCCGCCCTCGCCTGCCGGGGCCACCCCGGGCACCTCGCCCAGCAGTGTCTTCCTGCCGGTCTTCTCGTCGATCCGGGTGATCGTCCCCTTGTCCCGCGAGGACACCAGCAGACCGCCCCCGGCCAGCGGCGCGAGGCCCCAGGGGGTGTCGAGGCCCTCGGTGACCGTGCGCAGGACCTTCACCGAGCCCTTCGCGGGCGGTGTGTCCTCGGCCGTGGCGCGCGGAGCGGACGACGACTGCGGGGCCGTGCTCCCGGTGCCCGCGGACGTGCCCGGCCCCGCCGGGCCCGGCCGGCCGCCGGAGGAGCACCCTGCCGTCACCAGGAGGGCGGTCGTGGCCAACACGACGGTCACTGCTCGAACTTGCACCATCAAAGTCCCTTCGACGCGGCGGTCCTCCTGTTCATACACCGCTCGCGTTCCCTGGGTTCCCGGTCCCGGCCGGGCAATCCGCGCCGGGCTCGGCAAGCGCCGGTCAGTCCCAGGATCCCAGCGCCCCTGGCAGTGCCGCCACCTCGGCGAGATCCTCCGCCGTCAGCCGCAGCCCGGCCGCCCCCGCGTTCTCGGTGACCCAGCGCTCCCGCTTGGCCCCCGGCACCGGGACGACGTGCGGACCCTGCGCCAGCACCCACGCCAGCGCCACCTGCGCGGGTGTCGCGGGGCGGACACCGTCCCCGTGCCGCCGCGCGACGCGCCGCAGACCGACGACGATGGGCTGGTTCGCCGCCATCATCTCGGCGGTGAAACGGGGATGGCGGGCCCGCGGATCGTCGGGCTCGAAGCCTTCGCCGGGGGTCAGCGTGCCGGTCAGGAAGCCGTTGCCGAGCGGCATCGCGGCCAGGAACCCGACGCCGCGCGCCGCACACCACGGCAGCAGCGCCTCCAGCGCCTCCGTCGACCACACCGACAGCTCGGCCTGCACGGTGCTCACCGGGAAGACCTGCTGCACCCGCTCCAGCAGCCGGATCGTTCCGTCGTGCAACCGCGCCCCCGCCCGGCGGCCGGACCCCGCGCCGACCGCGCACAGCCCGAGCGAGCGGACCTTTCCGGCCGCGACGAGCTCGGCCATCGCGCCCCACGTCTCCTCGACCGGCACTTCCGGGTCGGCGCGGTGCAGTTGGTAGAGATCGATCACGTCCGTCTGGAGCCGGCGCAGCGACGCGTCGCAGGCCCGCCTCACATAACCGGGGCGGCCGTTGGCCACAAGATGCTGATCACCCACCAGCAGGCCGACCTTGGTCGACACGAAGGCCTCGGAGCGCCGCTCCTTCAATACACGCCCGACGAGCAGCTCATTGGTGAACGGCCCGTACATGTCGGCCGTGTCGAGCAGCGTCAACCCCCGGTCCAGTGCCGCGTTCACCGCGCGCAGCGACTCCTCGCCACGCCGTTGTGACCCGGTGTAGGCCCAGCTCATCGGCATGCATCCGAGTCCGACCGCCCCCACACCGAGCGCCGCGGCCCCGATCGTTCTGCGCTCCACCTGGCCGTGATCCTCCTTCTGCCGGCCCCCAACCTAACCTGTGCGCATGGGCGCCTGGCATAACCTCCTGACCATGACTTCCGATGTCTGGCTCCCCTTTCACACGGACGAGATCGACGGACTCCCCGAGGGCCCCGACTACCGCTTCTGGGACGGCGGCCAGGAGTTCCCCGCGGACCCAGCCGACTGCGTCTTCTACGTCGTGCCCTACATGAAGCCGCCCGCCGTCTCGCGGCGGCCGATGGCCGAAATGACCTCGCTCCGGGCCGTGCAGACCCTCTCCGCCGGCGTCGACCACGTCCTGCCGAGCCTCAACTCCCTGCCGCCCGGCGTGGTGTTGTGCAACGCCCGCGGGGTGCACGAGGCGAGCACGGCGGAACTCACGCTCGCCCTGATCCTCGCCTCGCTGCGCGGGATCCCCGACTTCGTGCGGGGCCAGGACAAGCAGGAGTGGCGCACGGGTTTCCGCGCCTCGCTGGCCGACAAGTCCGTTCTCATCGTGGGCTACGGGTCGATCGGGTCGGCCATCGAGGACAGGCTCGCGCCGTTCGAGCTCGCGCGGGTCGCGCGCGTCGCACGCTCCGCCCGTGCCACGGCGCGCGGTCCCGTGCGCCCCCTCGCCGAACTGCCTTCCCTGCTGCCCGAGTTCGACGTCGTCGTACTGTCCACGCCGCTGACGGACAGCACCCGCGGCCTGGTGAACGCCGACTTCCTGTCCCGGATGAAGGACGGCGCGCTCCTGGTGAACGTGGCCCGCGGCCCCGTCGTCGACACGGACGCGCTGCTCGGCGAGCTGAAGAGCGGGCGCATCACCGCGGCCCTCGACGTCACCGACCCCGAACCGCTGCCCCCGGGCCACCCGTTGTGGCACGCGCCCGGCGTGCTCATCAGCCCCCATGTCGGGGGGCCGACCTCGGCGTTCTGGCCGCGCGCCAAGCGACTGCTCGCGGATCAGCTGACCCGTTTCGTGAACCGGGAGCCGCTGCGCAACGTGGTCCTTACCACCGGCACCTGAGCGACGCCCTGTCCGCTCGCCGTCCGCCTCGGGCACGCTCCGCAGTCCCCCGGATGCGGGCAGTGCCGACATAGTCCCTGGTCGTTACGCAGCGTAGAGGAACTATGTCCCTGAGTGACGAGACTGGTGTATCGTCCCGACAGGGGCTGCGCCGCGCACCGTTCGGCGCCGGGGACGGACATTGAGACTGCGAGGGGGGCGACGGGCGATGCACGGCCTATGGACCGACGATCCGACGCGGCGGGGCCGCCGCCGACGACCCTGGCGCGCGGCCACGCACAGCCGCGGTCACGGCAGCCATCACCACCGCAGGCACCAGGGCCGCCGGAGGCACGGACATCCGGCGCACCAGGACCAGCGGGACCCCGGGGCGCGGACCGGGTGGGCCCGGTGAGCTCCCCAGGAGCGCTGCTGACCCGCCGGACGGTGTTCGACGGGGTGACGGGCCTGTTCTCACAACTCGTGCTGGCCCTGGTCTGCGCGGCCTACGCCGTCGGTTCGGCGCTCGGCTGGGGCTCCACGAGTATGGCGCTGGTCATGGGCGACTTCGGGCTGAGCGCCGCCGCGGGCACCGCGGCGGTCTCCTGCCTCCTCTACGCCCGTGGCCGCCGCAGCCGCTTTCGACCCGCGTGGCTGCTGTTCGCGCTCTCCTCGGTGATGGCCTCGCTCGGAAATCTGGTCTGGGGGTGGTACGAGGTGGTCCTCGACCGCCCCGTGCCCACGCCGAGTTACGCCGATCTGTTCTTCCTCTGCTTCGCGCCGCCCGCCATCGTGGGACTGCTGGTGCTCGCCAAGCGGCCCGTCACCAGGGCGGGCTGGGTGTGTCTCGCGCTGGACGCCTGGCTGATCGGCGGATCGCTGCTCACGCTGTCCTGGAGTCTGGCGCTCGCCCAGGCCGCGAAGTTCGACGGGCCCAGCGTCGCGCACACCGCGCTCTCGCTCGCGTACCCGCTGCTGGACATCGCGCTGGTCAGCATGGTGCTCGCCCTGCACTTCAGGCGCTCGTCGGTGAACAGGTCGGCGGTGAACACGGCGATCGGGGCGCTCGCCCTGACCGTGATGTGCGACGCGCTGTTCACCTCGCCCCTCCTGCACAACAGCTACCACTCGGGCCAGCTCCTCGACGCGGGCTGGTTCGCCGGCTCGCTGCTCCTCGCGTACGCCCCCTGGGTCGTCACCCGGCACGGGAACGAGGCGGACGAGCACGTGGCCGAGGAGTCCGGCACCGAGGAGCACGCCGCCGGCGAGCACGGCATCGACGCGTACGGCCCGGACCCGCGGGGGCCGGACCCGCGCGGACCCGACGAGCAGGACTCGCGGGAGCACGCGCGCGTGGCGCACGAGGGCATCCCGGGCCAGCGCAGGGACGGGCAGTACGGGCCGCCGGGAAGCCACACGTCCCCCGGACCCCAGGGGACCCGTCCGCCGTACGGACCGGGAGCCCCGCAGGACGGGGCCGGATCCCACGAGGGCCAGGGGCAGCACGAGGAGCCGGACCCCTCCGGCGCACCGCGGCAGGACGGCTCCGCGCCCGCGCACCCCGAGGGTCACGGACCCGGCCGCTCTCCGGCGGCGCGTCCGATCACGGGATCGCTGGCCGCGCTGACGCCCTATCTGGCCGCCGCCGTCTGCACGTTGGGGATCCTCTACAACATCCTGAACGGACGCCGGGTGGACCGCGTGGTGCTCGTCACCGCCGGGCTCGTCGTGCTCGCCCTCGTGGTGCGCCAGGGCATCATGCTGCTCGACAACATCACCCTCACCCAGGAACTGGCCCAGAAGGAGAACCACTTCCGCTCCCTGGTGCAGGGGTCGAGCGACGTCATCATGATCGCCGCGCCGAACGGCATCCTGAGGTACGTCAGTCCGGCCGCCGCCGGGGTCTACGGCCGTGACGCCGAGGAACTCGTCGGCTCCGAACTCGCCTCCCTCATCCACCCCGAGGACCTCGGCTGCGTGGTCCACGAAGTGCGGCGCTTCCTCGCGGCCAGCCTCGCCGAGGAGCCCACCACCCGGATCGAGTGCAGGTTCCGGTCCGGCGACGGCGGCTGGCTCAACGTGGAGTCCACCGTCAACCGGCACCACGGCGGCCTCATCTTCAACAGCCGTGACGTCACCGAACGCGTGCGGCTCCAGGCACAGTTGCAGCACAACGCCGAGCACGACCCGCTCACCGACCTGCCCAACCGCGCGCTGTTCACCCGGCGTGTCCAGCAGGCCCTGTCCGGGCGCCGCTCCACCGACCGGGGCGCCGCCGTCCTCTTCATCGACCTCGACGGCTTCAAGGCCGTCAACGACACCATCGGGCACCAGGCCGGCGACGAGCTGCTCGTCCAGGCCGCCCGCAGACTCCAGGACTCCGTGCGGCACGGCGACACCGCCGCACGGCTCGGCGGCGACGAGTTCGCGGCCCTCATCGTCGGTGACGGAGGCCGCGACCGTGGCGCCCGTGAGCAGCAGGTACGGGAACTCGCCGACCGTCTGCGCATCAGGCTCTCCCAGCCCTACTGCATCGACGGCAACGATGTCCGGGTCGCCGCGTCCATCGGCGTCGGCTTCGCCGAACCCGGCCTGGGAGCGGGCGAACTGCTGCGCAACGCCGACCTCGCGATGTACCGCGCGAAGGCGGCCGGAAAGGGCCGCGTCGAGCTGTACGCGCCCCAGATGCAGCAGGACGTGGTCCGCAGGGCGGAACTGGCGACCCGGCTGCGCTCCGCGCTCCAGGACGGCGAGTTCGCCCTGCTGCACCAGCCCGTGGTGTCGCTGGAGAACGGCCTGATCGCGTCGGTCACCGCACAGGCGCGCTGGCGCTCCTCCCAGGGGGTGCTGTTCACGCCCGCCGAGTTCCTGCGGGTCGCCGAGGACGCCGAGAAGACCGCCGAACTCGGCCGCTGGATGCTCGACGAGGCCGTCGAGCAGGCCGCCGAGCGCACCGCCGCGGGGATCTCCGTGCCGGTCTCGGTCCGGATGACCGCCCGGCGTCTGGTGGACCGCTCGATGCCGCTGGGCTCCGTGGAGTCCCTGCTGACCCGGCACGGGCTCGCCTCCGGCGGCCTGATCATCGAGCTGTCCGACACCGATCCGCGGGTCCCCCTGGACGAGCTGGAGCGCCGGCTGAACGCGCTCAGACGTCTCGGTGTGCGGATCGCCCTGGACGGCTTCGGCAGCGGCTACGCGGCGATCACGGCACTGAGGCGGCTGCCCGTGGACGTCCTGCGCCTCGACAGGAGTCTGATCGAGGGAGTCGTCGAGTCAGCCCGGCTGCACAAGATCACCAGCGGTCTGCTGCGGATCGCCGCCGATCTGGGGCTGCAGTCCGTGGCCGACGGGGTGGATCTCCCGGAGCAGGTCGTCGCCCTGCGCGCGATGGGCTGCACCCACGGGCAGGGCATGGCCTTCTCCGGGCCGCTGGACGAGTACCGGCTGCGCAGAGCGCTCTCTTCCGGCCACTATCCGGTGCCGAACGGACCCGCCGAGCCGGTGTTCGCGGGCGGCGGGGGCGCCGGGGTGTATACGGGGGGAGTGCCCGTCGCCCTCGGGGGCGGAACGGCCCTCCGCTCACATAATGAGACTCCCGTCCCACCCACTTGACAGTCGGTGCGTGCCGGGGGGAGGGTCAATGCCATGCGCACCCGAATTCTCGTACTTGGAAAGCGCGTCGGCTGAAGCTAGGTGGTCACCGGAAAGCTCCGGAACACCCAGCGACCGCACCCGGCGCGCTCCCCTCGCTTGCCTCACGGCACGAGGGGTTTTTTGTTGCACAGGCATCAGTCGTACACCGCACAAAAGTCGCAAAAACCCTCAGCATCGAGAAGAGAATGCCGATGACCGAGCAGGCCACCGGGGCCCACCATCCGCAGCCGCGGCCCCGTTCCGGAGGACAGCAGTCCGCACCCGTCGAGCACGTCACGGGTGCGAAGTCCCTCATTCGCTCGCTCGAGGAGGTCGGGGCCGACACCGTATTCGGCATCCCCGGTGGGACGATCCTTCCGGCGTACGACCCGATGATGGACTCGAGCAGGCTGCGCCACGTGCTCGTCCGTCATGAGCAGGGTGCGGGTCACGCGGCCACCGGCTACGCGCAGGCCACCGGCAGGGTCGGTGTCTGCATGGCCACGTCGGGTCCGGGTGCGACGAACCTGGTGACGCCGATCGCGGACGCCATGATGGACTCCGTCCCGCTGGTCGCCATCACCGGCCAGGTCGTCACCAAGGCGATCGGCACGGACGCCTTCCAGGAGGCGGACATCGTCGGCATCACGATGCCGATCACCAAGCACAGCTTCCTGGTCACCAAGCCCGAGGACATCCCGAAGGCGATCGCCGAGGCCTTCCACATCGCCTCGACCGGCCGCCCGGGCCCGGTCCTCGTGGACATCCCGAAGGACGTGCTGCAGGCCCAGACGACGTTCTCGTGGCCGCCGCAGAGCGACCTGCCCGGCTACCGTCCGGTGACCAAGCCGCACGCCAAGCAGATCCGCGAGGCCGCCAAGCTGCTCAGCCAGGCCAAGCGGCCCGTGCTGTACGTCGGCGGCGGCGTCCTCAAGGCGCACGCCACCGCCGAGCTGAAGATCCTCGCGGAACTCACCGGAGCGCCCGTCACCACCACCCTGATGGCGCTCGGCGCCTTCCCCGACAGCCACCCGCTGCACGTGGGAATGCCGGGCATGCACGGTTCGGTCACCGCCGTCACCGCGCTGCAGAAGGCCGACCTGATCGTCGCCCTCGGAGCCCGCTTCGACGACCGCGTCACCGGTAAGCTGGACAGCTTCGCCCCGTTCGCCAAGGTCGTCCACGCCGACATCGACCCGGCCGAGATCGGCAAGAACCGCGCCGCCGACGTGCCGATCGTCGGAGACGCCCGCGAGGTCATCGCCGACCTGGTCCAGGCGGTCCAGAAGGAGCACAGCGAGGGGAACACCGGCGACTACACCGCCTGGTGGAGCGACCTCAACCGCTGGCGCGAGACCTACCCGCTCGGCTACGAACAGCCCGACAACGGCCAGCTCTCGCCGCAGCAGGTCATCGAGCGCATCGGAGAGCTCGCCCCGGCGGGCACGATCTTCACGGCCGGCGTCGGCCAGCACCAGATGTGGGCCGCGCACTACATCCAGTACGAGCAGCCCGCCACCTGGCTGAACTCCGGCGGCGCCGGAACGATGGGCTACGCGGTCCCCGCCGCGATGGGCGCCAAGGCGGGCCGGCCGGACCGCACGGTCTGGGCGGTCGACGGCGACGGCTGCTTCCAGATGACCAACCAGGAGCTCACCACCTGCGCCCTGAACAACATCCCGATCAAGGTCGCCATCATCAACAACGGCGCCCTCGGGATGGTCCGCCAGTGGCAGACCCTCTTCTACAACCAGCGCTACTCCAACACCGTGCTGCACAGCGGCCCGGACGCGGACGGCAAGCAGCCGAGCGCTGGCACCCGCGTCCCCGACTTCGTGAAGCTGTCGGAGGCCATGGGCTGCCACGCGATCCGCTGCGAGTCCCCGGACGACCTCGACAAGGTGATCGAGGAGGCGAACTCGATCAACGACCGCCCGGTCGTGGTCGACTTCATCGTCCACGAGGACGCGATGGTGTGGCCGATGGTCGCCGCCGGCACCTCCAACGACGAGGTCATGTTCGCCCGGGACGTCCGCCCCGACTTCGGCGACAACGAAGACGACTGAGAGAGAGCCGAGTCAGACCCATGAGCAAGCACACCCTCTCCGTCCTCGTCGAGAACAAGCCCGGTGTCCTCGCCCGGATCACCGCACTGTTCTCCCGGCGCGGCTTCAACATCGACTCCCTCGCCGTCGGTGTCACCGAGCACCCCGAGATCTCCCGCATCACCATCGTGGTGAACGTGATCGAGGCACTCCCGCTCGAACAGGTCACCAAGCAGCTCAACAAGCTCGTCAACGTCCTGAAGATCGTCGAACTGGAACCCGGTTCGGCCGTTCAGCGGGAACTCGTTCTGGTGAAGGTGCGCGCCGACAACGAGACGCGCTCCCAGATCGTCGAGATCGTTCAGCTGTTCCGCGCCAAGACCGTCGACGTCTCCCCGGAGGCCGTCACCATCGAGGCCACCGGCGGCGCCGACAAGCTGGAGGCCATGCTCAAGATGCTGGAGCCGTTCGGCATCAAGGAGCTCGTCCAGTCCGGCACCATCGCGATCGGACGCGGGGCGCGTTCGATCACCGACCGGTCGCTGCGCGCACTGGACCGGTCGGCCTAAGCCAGAAGACACCGGTCCACGGGCGGACCGCTCACCCGGTCCGCCCGTATGCCGAGACCCGAGAACTTCACTTCCCCCGCCCGCCGTACGGTGGGACGCAACACCGGAAATACCGGAAAACAAGGAGAACCCCAGTGGCCGAGCTGTTCTACGACGACGACGCCGACCTGTCCATCATCCAGGGCCGCAAGGTCGCGGTCATCGGCTACGGCAGCCAGGGCCACGCCCACGCGCTGTCGCTGCGCGACTCGGGTGTCGACGTCCGCGTCGGTCTGCACGAGGGCTCCAAGTCCAAGGCGAAGGCCGAGGAGCAGGGCCTGCGCGTGGTGACGCCGTCGGAGGCCGCCGCCGAGGCCGACGTCATCATGATCCTCGTGCCGGACCCGATCCAGTCCCAGGTCTACGAGGAGTCCATCAAGGACAACCTCAACGACGGCGACGCGCTGTTCTTCGGCCACGGCCTGAACATCCGCTACGGCTTCATCAAGCCCCCGGCCGGCATCGACGTCTGCATGGTCGCTCCCAAGGGCCCGGGTCACCTCGTGCGCCGCCAGTACGAGGAGGGCCGCGGCGTTCCGTGTATCGCGGCCGTCGAGCAGGACGCGACCGGCGACGCCTTCGCGCTCACCCTCTCGTACGCCAAGGCCATCGGCGGCACCCGCGCCGGCGTCATCAAGACGACCTTCACCGAGGAGACCGAGACCGACCTGTTCGGTGAGCAGGCCGTCCTCTGCGGTGGCACCGCCGCCCTGGTCAAGGCCGGTTTCGAGACGCTGACCGAGGCCGGCTACCAGCCGGAGATCGCGTACTTCGAGTGCCTGCACGAGCTGAAGCTCATCGTCGACCTCATGTACGAGGGCGGCCTGGAGAAGATGCGCTGGTCCGTCTCCGAGACCGCCGAGTGGGGCGACTACATCACCGGCCCGCGCATCATCACGGACGCCACCAAGGCCGAGATGAAGAAGGTCCTCGCCGAGATCCAGGACGGCACGTTCGCCCGTAACTGGATGGACGAGTACCACTCGGGCCTGAAGAAGTACAACGAGTACAAGACCCAGGACGAGAACCACCTCCTGGAGACCACCGGCAAGGAGCTGCGCAAGCTCATGTCGTGGGTCAACGACGACGAGGCGTGAGCCGTACGACGGGGGGCCGGGGCGGCACGCTCCGGCCCCTTCGTCGAACCCCCGGTAACCCCGGTGGACTCGGTGTTGGACATCCCGTCCAGCCACGGACGGGTGATCCTTCCGCGGAGGCGCAGGACGACCTCCGCGGCGCCACTACACTGCTGCACATCAACAACGCGTCAGGCCCACAGCGTCGTGCGTCTTCCACGCGGCTCAAGCGGCTCCCCAGAAGTGCAGGCACACCCCGGGGCCGCTGTAAACCCTCCACCGCCTGCGGCCGTCGGGACGGCCGTCCGCATTGGACTTGTGAGGACTCACGTGAGCTCGAAACCTGTCGTACTCATCGCTGAAGAGCTGTCGCCCGCGACCGTGGACGCCCTGGGCCCGGACTTCGAGATCCGGCACTGCAACGGCGCGGACCGTGCCGAACTGCTGCCCGCCATCGCCGACGTCGACGCCATCCTGATCCGTTCGGCCACCAAGGTGGACGCCGAGGCCGTCGCCGCCGCCAAGAAGCTGAGGGTCGTCGCACGAGCCGGCGTCGGCCTGGACAACGTCGACGTCTCCGCCGCCACCAAGGCCGGCGTGATGGTCGTCAACGCCCCCACCTCCAACATCGTGACCGCGGCCGAGCTGGCCTGCGGCCTCCTCCTCGCCACCGCGCGGCACATCCCGCAGGCCAACACCGCGCTGAAGAACGGCGAGTGGAAGCGCAGCAAGTACACCGGTGTCGAGCTCGCCGAGAAGACCCTCGGTGTCGTCGGCCTCGGCCGCATCGGCGCGCTCGTCGCGCAGCGCATGTCGGCGTTCGGCATGAAGGTCGTCGCCTACGACCCCTACGTCCAGCCCGCGCGGGCCGCGCAGATGGGCGTGAAGGTCCTCACCCTCGACGAGCTGCTCGAGGTCGCGGACTTCATCACCGTGCACCTGCCGAAGACCCCCGAGACCCTCGGTCTCATCGGCGACGAGGCTCTGCACAAGGTCAAGCCGACGGTGCGGATCGTCAATGCCGCGCGCGGCGGGATCGTCGACGAGGAGGCGCTGTACGCGGCGCTCAAGGAGGGCCGCGTCGCGGGCGCCGGCCTCGACGTGTACGCGAAGGAGCCCTGCACGGACTCCCCGCTGTTCGAGCTCGACGAGGTCGTCTGCACCCCGCACCTCGGCGCCTCCACGGACGAGGCGCAGGAGAAGGCGGGTATCTCCGTCGCCCGCTCGGTGCGCCTCGCCCTCGCCGGTGAGCTCGTCCCCGACGCGGTCAACGTCCAGGGCGGTGTCATCGCCGAGGACGTCAAGCCCGGTCTGCCGCTCGCCGAGAAGCTCGGCCGCATCTTCACCGCCCTCGTCGGCGAGGTCGCGGTCCGCCTCGACGTCGAGGTGTACGGCGAGATCACCCAGCACGACGTCAAGGTGCTCGAACTCTCCGCGCTCAAGGGCGTGTTCGAGGACGTCGTCGACGAGACGGTCTCGTACGTCAACGCCCCGCTGTTCGCGCAGGAGCGCGGCGTCGAGGTCCGGCTGACCACGAGCTCGGAGTCCCCCGACCACCGCAACGTCGTCACCGTGCGCGGCACGCTCGGCGACGGCCAGGAGGTCTCGGTCTCCGGCACGCTGGCCGGCCCGAAGCACCTCCAGAAGATCGTCGCCGTCGGCGAGTACGACGTGGACCTCGCGCTCGCCGACCACATGCTCGTCCTGCGTTACGAGGACCGTCCCGGTGTCGTCGGCACCGTCGGCCGCATCCTCGGCGAGTCCGGCATCAACATCGCCGGCATGCAGGTCGCCCGCGCGGCCGTCGGTGGCGAGGCCCTCGCGGTCCTCACCGTCGACGACACCGTGCCGCAGGGCGTCCTCACCGAGCTGTCCGAGGAGATCGGCGCGACGTCGGCGCGGTCGGTCAACCTCGTCTGAGGCGGATCCGCGACGGCTTGCCGTGAGCGAGCGAGGGCCGGGACACCCACGGGTGTCCCGGCCCTCGCGCGTCGCGGGACGTCCGGGTCCGTGGCGGCCCGGTCAGGCGGACTGTGTCGTCTCCGGCTCGATCAGGCCCTCGCGGTAGGCGATGGCCACGGCCTCGGTGCGGCTCGCGGCACCCAGCTTGGCGAGGATGTTGGAGACATGGACGCTCGCCGTCTTGCCGCTGATGAACAGTTCCTCGCCGATCTGGCGGTTGGTGCGCCCGTGGCCGAGCAGCCGCAGCACGTCGCTCTCCCGGGCGGTCAGCGCGGCGACGCGCCGCTCGGCGGCCGGTGACCCGGTGAGGCGGCCGCGCCGCAGAAGCGCCTCCAGGGCCTCGCGCAGCGGCACCGCGCCGAGCTGTACGGCGGTGTCGTGGGCCGCGCGGGCCTGTTCGCCGGCCTCCTCGCGGCGGCCCGCCGCGAGCAGGGCCTCGGCGAGCCGCCGTCTGCTCCTGGCCAGCTCGTACGGATCGCCGTAGCCGAAGGCCGTGACGGCCCGCTCCCAGGCCGCGACGTCCGGACCCGTGCGGGCGCGCTGCGACTCCGCCTCGGCACGGGCGAACCAGGCCAGGCTCTCGGGCCCCTGCTCGGCGCCCTTCCCCCCGCGGTCCGCCGCGGCCCCGGCCAGCTCCATCAGCTCGGTCGCGGTGTCCGCCCAGCGCTCGCCGTCGGCCACGTCGCCGCGGCGGCGTGCCTCCTCCGCCGCGTCCGCGACCGCCGCCAGGGCGAGCGCGGCGAGCCGCACCACGACCGGCGGCGGGCCGGTGCCGGAGACGTCGGTGAGGTCCTCGGCCGCGGTGCGCAGCCGCCGTACGGCCTCCTCGGCGTCGCCGCTCCGGGCCGCCGCGTCGGTCAGGACGATGCTCGCGACGAGCGTCGACATCCAGTCGAAGGGCCGGTCGAGCAGAGCGCGGGCTCCCGTGACGGCCGCCTCGTGCCCACCGCGGGCGAGGGCGACGTACAGGGCGGGGCCCGTCGCGAACCCGGCCGCCGCCGGCAGCAGTTCGGCGTCGTCGGCGGCCGCTCGCGCGCACGCGTCCCAGCGGCCCAGCGTGTAGAGCACCAGCGACTGGAGATAGCGCAGCTCCAGGGCGTACGGCGAGGGCAGGAGGCCGGCGCGGCGGGCGCGGTCCACACCGTCGCCGAGCCAGGTCAGGGATTCCTGCAGGTCGCCGGATTCGTAGGACCCGATGGCCAGGTTGAACAGCGCCCGCATCTCGACCGGGAAGTTCTTGGCGTCGTGGGCCAGTTCACGGGCCCGGCGGAGGCGTTCGCGGCCCTTCGGGGTGCGCCGGTTGTCCGCTTCCATGCCGACCAGGGAGATCGTCAGGTCGGCCTGGGCGTCGGCCAGCCGGAGCTGTTCGGCGGTGGCGAGCGCCTGCCGGGCGACCCGCTCGGCGTCCTCGTCCCGCCCCACCAGGCGGGCCGCCATGACATGGGTCGCCGCCGCCCACACCCAGGTGTACGAGGGCGGTTCGGCGGGGATCAGGGCGAGTGCCTCGCTGCTGTACGTGAACGCGTCCTTCAGGCTGTCGATCCGCATCAGGTTGCCCGCGAGGGTGTACCGGACCCGGGCGGCGAGCTCGGAGTCGGCGTCCGAGCCGGCCCTGGCGAGCGCGTCACGGGTGAGGTGGACCGCGCGATGCGTCTCCCCGGCGCTGGCGGCGGCGGCCGAGGCGCGCAGGGTGAGGGTGACCGTGCCGCCGTCGGGGCGGGCTCCGGCGTCCACCGCGGGCCACAGTTCGAGCGCGGCCTCCAGATGGCGCAGCTCCTCGGCGGGAGCGCCGACGCACTGGGCGTGATCGGCGGCTTCGAGGGAGGCGGTGAGCGCGTCGGCCAGGTCGTGGCTCTCGCGTGAGTGGTGGGCGCGCTCCGCCGCGGTCTTCGCCGAACGGGCGTCTCCCGCGAGCAGTCCGGCGAACTGCCGGTGCAGCCGGACCCGTTCACCGGGCAGCAGGTCCGCGTACACGGCCTCACGGGTGAGCGCGTGCCGGAACGAGTACGTCGCGTCGTCCCCGGGAACCAGCAGCTGGTGGCCGACGGCCTCGCGCAGCGCCGACTCCAGTTCGTCCTCCGGGAGTTGTACGGCGCCACGCAGCAGTTCGTGCTCGACGCGGCGCCCCGCGACGGCCGCCGTGCGCAGCACCTGCTGGGCGGTGCCGGAGAGTTGCTCGATGCGGATGAGCAGGAGGTCGGCCAGTCCGCTGGGCATGGCGGGGGAGACGGGGGCGTCGTCGCCGGGCAGCGCGGCGAGCAGTTCCTCGGCGTAGAAGGCGTTGCCCTCGGCGCGCTCGACGATGCTGGTGACCGTGGTGTCGGAGACCGGGCCGGTGCGCAGCGCGCGCACGAGCCGGGCCACATCGGCGTCGGCCATGGGCCGCAGCTCCAGCCGGTCGACGGCCGGCAGCCGGATCAGCTCGGCGAGCAGGGGGCGCAGCGGGTGGCGGCGGTGCAGGTCGTCCGCGCGGTACGAGGCGAAGACCGCCAGACGCCGGGCGGGACCGCCGGCCCCGGGCCCCTGGAGCACGCCGCGGCTGAGCAGGAAGCGGAGCAGGTCGCGGGAGGACTGGTCCGCCCAGTGGAGGTCTTCGAGGATCAGCAGGAGCGGGGTGATGTCGGCCAGGTCGGCGAGGAGGCCCGTGATGGCCTCGAAGAGCTGGAGCCTGCCGCCGGCGTCGGGTGCGCCGCCGGGCCCCGGACCGGAGCCGGTCAGCCGGTCCACCGCCGGGTGGGCCGCGAACGCCGGCGCGAAGCGGTCGTCGTCGGCCGCCGCGCCCAGGATCTCCGTGAAGGGGAGGTACGGCAGACCCACGTCGCCGAGGTCCACACAGTGCCCGGTCAGGACGGTCGTCCCGGAGGCGGCCGCCCGTGCCGCGGCCTCCGTCAGCGTGCGGGTCTTGCCGACACCGGCGTCTCCGGCCACCAGGACCGCGCGCGGTTCGCCGCCCCTGGCGCGCTCCAGCACGCCGGTGAGCCGGGAGAGTTCGTCACCCCGGCCGATGAACGGCGTACCGAATGTCTGTGTCACACGCCCATCCTGGCACGCCCCGCCGACAACTCCCCGGCGTCGCCGCCCTGATCGGGACCCATGCCGGCGGCCGTCCGGCCGGGAAGGGATTCCCGGAGCGCCCGGTGCCGGTGCCGGGCGGGGGGCTTCCGGACATGTGCCCGTGCCTGGCGGGGGTTCCGAGCATGTGGCGCTGCCAGGCCGGGTGGGCTTCCGGGCGTGTGCCGGGGCCTGTCCGGGTGGGGCCTTCGTGGTGTGTGCGGGTGCCGGGCGGGCCGGAGTCGTCCGGCCCGCCCGGCGGACGGGTGTTCAGGTCGTCGTTCGCCCGGGGGGCGGGTGTCAGGCGGGCGTCAGACCGTTGCTCTGCTCCGACGCCGCCGCCGGGAGAGGCTCGGTCCCGGCGTCGAGGACGTCGCCGCTCTCGCGCACCGCCACCGTGCGCAGGCTCGCCGCGGCGAGGGCGGCGGCGCCCAGCAGCAGGACCGCGCCCGCCACGGCCGCCGCCTGCATGCCGTGGGTGAACGCCTCCCGCGCGGCGTCGGTCAGCGCCCGCCCGGCGTCGCCCGGCAGCTGTCCGGCCACGGCCAGCGCGCCGCCCAGTGTCTCGTGGGCCGCGGCCGGGACGCCGGCCGGGACGTCGTGGCGGTAGACCGCCGTGCCGATGGAGCCCAGGACCGCCATGCCGAGGGCGCCCCCGAACTCGGCGCCGGTCTCCAGCAGGGAGGCGGCGGCGCCCGTGTTGCCGAGGGGCACGGTGCCGAGGGCCAGGTCCATCATCTGCGACATCACGGTGACGATCCCGGAGGCGAGGACGCCGGCGCCGGCCAGCACGAGCCACAGGGAGTCGGTGCCGGCGAGGGCCAGCAGGCCGTAGCCGCAGGCGGCGACGACGAATCCGCCGGAGACGACGTGGGCGCGGTGGACGCCCTTCTGCACGAGCTGCGCGGCGACCGGCGCGGCCACACCCACCAGGACGGTGGGAAGCAGGGACCACAGGGCGGCCGCCATGGAACTCTTCCCGAGCACCGACTGGAGGTACTGGGTGGTGAAGAACGCCGAGCCCATCATGCCGAAGGACGAGATCAGGTTGAGGACGACCGCGGGTGCGAAGCCGCGGCCGCGGAACACGGCGGGGGAGATCAGCGGTGACTTCGCGGTGCGCTGGCGGTGGACGAACAGGGCGGCGAAGACCAGGCCGACGAGGACCGAGACGACGTACTCGGTCTTCCAGCCCTCGGACGGGATCTCCTTGATGCCGTAGATCACCGGCAGGACGGCGGCCATCGACAGCGGAACGCTCGGCAGGTCGAAGCGGCCCGGCTCAGGGTTCCTGGACTCGGGCAGCAGGAACGGGCCGAGGACCAGCAGCAGCGCCATCGCGGGCAGGTTGACCAGGAAGACCGAGCCCCACCAGAAGTACTGGACGAGGACTCCGCTCATCACCGAACCGAGGGCGATGCCGCCGGTCATGACGCCGGACCACAGGCCGATCGCCTTCGTGCGCTGTCCGGGGTCGGTGAACATCGTCCGGATGATCGCCATGGTCGACGGCATGAGGGTCGCGCCGCCCACGCCGAGGACCGCGCGGGCCGCGATCAGCATCTCGGCGCTGTTCGCGTAGGCGGCCAGCACCGAGGCGGTGCCGAACGCGGCGGCGCCGAACAGGAGCAGCTTGCGGCGCCCGACGCGGTCACCGAGGGAGCCCATCGTCATCAGCAGGCCGGCGAGCACGAAGGCGTAGATGTCGAAGATCCACAGCTGCTGGGTGCCGCTCGGCTCCAGGTCCGCGCTGATCGAGGGGATCGCGAAGTAGAGGACGGAGACGTCCATCGAGACCAGGAGCAGCGGAAGCATCAGGACGCCGAGGGCGGTCCATTCGCGACGGCCGGCCAGGGCGCCGGGGGCGCCGGAGGCGCGGGTCGTGCTCGTCGGGTTCGTCATGGCAGGGACTGTACGCACGTATTAAACGGGTGTCTAGTACGCTCGTTTAAAACGTACGTATTACACGGCTGTCTTTGACGCCCGTATGGGACGGTTGTCTGAATCGGGGGTAGGCTCGCCGGCATGGGACATCGTGAGGATCTGCTCGAAGGCGCCAAGCGCTGCCTGCTGCGGAAGGGCTTCGCGCGCACCACGGCGCGCGACATCGTCAAGGAGTCGGGGACGAACCTGGCGTCCATCGGCTACCACTACGGATCGAAGGACGCGCTGCTCGCGCAGGCCTACGTCGCGCTGGTGGAGGAGATGCCCTTCGACGGTGACGGGGTGACCGGGATCAGCGGTGCGCCCGGCTCGCTGGAGCGGTTCCGCGAGGTGTGGTCGAACATCGTCGGCACCATGCGCGAGCCCGGCTCGCTGTGGCGGCTCAGCATGGAGGTCATGACCATCGAACTGCCCGAGGTGCGCGACCATCTGGCCCGCGCCCAGCGGGAGGGCGGGCGGGGTCTGGTCGCGATCCTCATGGGTGTGCCCGAGGAGGAGGTGACCGACGAGACCGCGGACACGCTCGGCCGCTTCTACCTGACCCTGATGACGGGCCTCATCGCGCAGTGGACCTTCGACCCGAAGACCGCCCCGGACGGGGACGCCCTCACCGAGGGGCTGCGGCGGGTGATCGAAGGGGTGCGCGCGGCGGGGTGAACGGGGGAGTCGCCCGTCATGGCTGGTGCCCGGCTTCGGTGACGTGGGGGAGCGGGCGATCGCCGAGGGCGTGGCGGCCGTCGGGGACCTGCTGACCGGCGACGTCTGCCCGCCGGGCCGCACCTGAGACCACCGGGCACCCGCGGCAGCGCCCGGAGCCGGAGCCCGGAGCCGGAGCCCGTGCCTGAGCCGGAGCCCGTGCTGGAGCCCGTGCCGGAGCCCGTGCTGGAGCAGGCGCCTGAGCCGGGCGCCCGTGCCTGAGCCGGGCGCCCGTGCCTGAGCCGGGCGCCCGTGCCGTGGCCCGCCGCGCGTGCCGGAGCCCGTGCCGTAGCCCGTGCCGGAGCCCGTGGCCCTCTAGAGCCGGGCTCCCTTCAGGGCCATGTGCAGCAGCAGCCGGTCCTCGCCGTCGTCCAGGTCGAGGCCGGTGAGCTGCTCCACGCGGGACAGGCGGTAGTAGAGCGTCTGGCGGTGGATGCCCAACTCGGCGGCCGTGCGCCCGGCCTGGCCCGCTCGGTCGAGGAACACCTCCGCCGTACGGGCGAGTTCGCGGTGCGCGGTGCCCAACAGGGTGCTCACGGCGGGGTCGTGGGCCGCGTCCGGGGGCAGGGCGGTGAGGAGGCGGAAGGGACCGATCGCCCCCCACTCGGCGACCGGACCGAGCCGGGGTTCGGCCAGCGCCGCGCGCGCGGCCGCGGCGGCCTCGCGCCAGGCGGCGCCCAGCTCCCCGAGTCCCTCCCGGGCCCCGGCCACCCCGGCGGCCGCCGTCCCGCCCGGGGAGGCGGCTGTCGGAGAGGCGCCGGGGACGGAACCCTCGCCGCGGACGCCCGCGGCCTCCCGTACGAACCGGCCTGCCGCGGTGAGGGCCGGAGTCAGGACGTCGGGAGAACGCAGCCGGACCAGCAGGGCCAGGCTCTGGGCGGTGGTGCCCCACGGGATGGTGCACAGCGCGGTCGCGCCCTGCACCGTACGGGCGGAAGGGGCGTCGTCCGGGTCGGCCGAGGGCCACGGGGCCACGCACACCACCGTGTGCAGACCCTCGCCGCGCGGGCCGAGCGCCGTGCGCAGCTCGGCCACCGCCATGTCCCGCTGCCACCCGCGCTCGGCGGTCAGGACGGCCCGCAGTTCCCGGGTGAGGTCCGCGCCGGCCTGGGCCTCGTCCGCGAGCAGCGCGCCGATGCGGGAGGTCACCTGCATCGCCCCGGCGAGCTGGGCGTCGGTGGGTCCCGGGTCGTCGTCGAGCAGCCAGACATAGCCGAGGACGACGCCCCGATGGCGCACCGGGAGACAGATCCGCTCCCGGTAGACCCCGGCCTCGGGGGCCGGCGGGATACGGACGGGTCCGGTCGCGCGGGTGATGCCGAAGCCCTCGAACCAGGTGCGGACGGCGGTGGTGGAACGCCGGGTGAGGATCGAGCGGGTGCGCACGGGGTCCAGGGCGGACGGGTCGAGGTCGCCCTCGCTGTCGTACGCACCGAAGGCGATCAGCTCGAAATCGCGGTTCTCCAGCGTCGCCGGGACGCCGAGGAGCGCCGAGATCTCGTCGACCAGCTCTTGGTAGTCGCCTCTGTGTTCACCGCTCACCCCGGCATTCTCGCGCATTTCCGCGAGCCCTTCATACATATGTCTGAGATCCGGGGCAGGGATGCGTGACAGCTGTCGATGGCCCAGGATCGGAGATATCCCTAGGTTTCACGGTGGTTCTCCGTGCCGTACCCGAATCATCGGGATTCGGCCTCCTGCTGACTTCGTTGTGGAGGTGCCCCGTGCTGGGTCCCGTGATTCTCGCCGCCTCGCGCAGCGACAAGATGCGCCGTCTGATCTCGGCCGCCCCGGTGACCAAGCCGGTCGTCGACCGCTTCATCCCGGGTGAGACCGTCGACCAGGTCGTCCCGATCATCAAGGACCTCACGGGCAAGGGCCTGGAAGTCACGATGGACGTCGTCGGCGAGGACATCACGACCCCCGAGCAGTCGTACGCCGCCCGTGACGCGTACCTGGAGCTGATCGGCCGCCTCAAGGAGCTCGGCCTCGGCACCAAGGCCGAGATGTCGGTCAAGCTCTCCATGTTCGGACAGGCGCTGGAGGGCGGCCACGAGCTGGCCCTGGCCAACGTCCGTCCGGTCGTCGAGGCCGCCGCCGCCATCGGCACCACCGTCACGCTGGACGCCGAGGACCACACCACCCTCGACTCGATGTTCGCGATCCACGAGGAGCTGCGGAAGGACTTCCCGCAGACCGGCTGTGTGATCCAGGCCTACCTCTTCCGCACCGAGGCCGACGCCCGCCGCCTCGCCGAGAGCGGCAGCCGCGTCCGTCTGGTGAAGGGCGCCTACAAGGAGCCCGCCGAGGTCGCGTACCAGCAGAAGGCGGAGACCGACAAGGCGTACGTCCGCATCCTGAAGATCCTGATGGAGGGCGAGGGGTACCCGATGATCGGGTCCCACGACCCCCGTCTCATCTCGATCGCCCAGGAGCTGGCGCGGACGGCCGGGCGCAAACTGGACGAGTACGAGTTCCAGATGCTGTATGGCATCCGCAGCGACGAGCACGTGCGGCTCGCCGCCGAGGGCCACCGCATGCGCGTCTACACCGCGTACGGCACCGACTGGTACGGCTACTTCATGCGGCGCCTGGCGGAGAAGCCGGCCAACCTCGTGTTCTTCCTGCGAAGCATGATCACACGTGGCTGATTCCACTTGGCTGTGCCGCGGCTTCGGCCGGGGGTCCGGGGGTTGTCCCCCGGGCAGGCACAGCGCCCGCTCGATCCTGACCAAGGGCTGAGACCGAACCGCCCGCTCGACTCAAGGAGTTACGGAAAAAATGGACGCTGTGACCCAGGTCCCCACCCCCGTCAACGAGCCGGTGCACGGCTACGCCCCCGGCTCGCCCGAGCGCGCGCGCCTGGAGGCCAGGCTCAAGGAGCTGGCCGAGAACCCGATCGACCTGCCGATGACGATCGGCGGCGAGCGGCGCATGGGCGGCGGCGCCCGTTTCGACGTCGTGCAGCCGCACAACCACAAGGCGCGCATCGGCACCTACGCCAACGCCACGCAGGCGGACGCCCAGGACGCCGTCGACGCGGCCCTCGCCGCCGCTCCCGCCTGGCGCGCGATGGCCTTCGACGACCGCGCCGCGATCATCCTGCGCGCCGCCGAGCTGCTGGCCGGCCCCTGGCGCGAGACGCTGGCCGCCTCCACGATGCTCGGTCAGTCGAAGACCGCCCAGCAGGCCGAGATCGACACCCCGTGCGAGCTCGTCGACTTCTGGCGCTTCAACGTCCACTACGCCCGCCAGATCCTCGCCGAGCAGCCGCCGGCGAACTCCCCGGGCGTGTGGAACCGCATGGACCACCGTCCGCTGGAGGGCTTCGTCTACGCGATCACGCCCTTCAACTTCACGGCGATCGCGGGCAACCTGCCCACCGCTCCGGCGCTCATGGGCAACGTCGTCGTGTGGAAGCCGTCCCCGACGCAGACCCACGCCGCCGTGCTGCTGATGCAGCTCCTGGAGGAGGCGGGCCTGCCCAAGGGCGTCATCAACCTCGTCACCGGTGACGGCATCGAGGTCTCCAAGGTCGCCCTGGAGCACCGCGACCTCGCCGGTATCCACTTCACCGGCTCGACCAAGACCTTCCAGTACCTGTGGAAGACGGTCGGCAACAACATCGAGAAGTACCGCTCCTACCCGCGTCTGGTCGGCGAGACCGGCGGCAAGGACTTCGTGGTCGCCCACCCGTCGGCGGACCGCGCGATCCTCAAGACCGCCCTGACCCGCGGCTCCTTCGAGTACCAGGGCCAGAAGTGCTCGGCGAGCTCCCGCGCCTACATCCCGGCCTCCATCTGGAACTCCGGTTTCAAGGAGGAGTTCGCGGCCGAGGTCGACTACCTGACCATGGGTGACGTCACCGACCTGTCGAACTTCATCGGCGCGGTCATCGACGAGCGGTCCTTCGCCAAGAACAAGGCCGCCATCGACCGCGCGAAGGCCGACCCGACCTGCACGATCGTCGCGGGCGGCTCGTACGACGACTCCGTGGGCTACTTCGTGCGCCCGACCGTCGTGGAGTGCTCGGACCCGGAGAACGAGGTCTTCACGACCGAGTACTTCGGCCCCTTCCTCGCCGTGCACGTCTACGAGGACGACCAGTACGACGAGATGCTGACCCAGATGGAGTCGGCGTCCGACTACGCGCTCACCGGCGCGGTCATCTCCGGCGACCGCGCGGCGGCCGCGTACACGATGGAGAAGCTCCGCTACGCGGCGGGCAACTTCTACATCAACGACAAGTCGACCGGCGCCGTCGTCGGCCAGCAGCCCTTCGGCGGCGGCCGTGCCTCCGGCACCAACGACAAGGCGGGCGCCCCGCAGAACCTGATGCGCTGGACGCTGACCCGCGCCATCAAGGAGACGCTGGTTCCGCCGACCGACTACGGCTACCCGCACATGGGCTGACAGCCGAACGCGGCGGCCGGCCCCCGGGCCGGCCGCCCGTCACCCACTCCGCCCCCGCCCCACGGTCTCCCCCGTCCGTGGAGCGGGGGCGGTTCCAGTTCCGCGGTGAGCCACGGCCGTACGGCGTGCCGCCGTCTCACAGGTGCCGTCCGAGGAAGTCCCCGATCAGCGCGGCCACCTGGCCGCTGTGCGTCTCCAGGGCGAAGTGCCCCGTGGGGAGCAGATGGATCTCGGCGTCCGGGAGGTCGCGGCGGAAGGCGAGCGCGCCTTCCGGGACGAAGATCTCGTCGCCGGCTCCCCAGACGGCCAGGAGCGGGACCTGGCTGGTGCGGAAGAACTCCTGGAACGCCGGGTAGAGCGCGAAGTTGGAGCCGTAGTCCGCGATCAGGTCGAGCTGGATCTCCGGCTGGCCGGGGCGGGCCATCAGGGCCGCGTCGTGCTCGTAGGCGTCGGGGCTGACCAGGGTCGGGTCCGGCACGCCGGTCAGGTACTGCCACCGGATCCCGTCCGGGCCGCTGATCGCCCGGACCGGCGCCTCCGTCCCGGGTGTGCGCTCCGCGATCAGCGCCAGCACCGGCGCCCAGGCGTCCGCGCCCAGACCCTCCTCGTACGCGTTGCCGTTCTGCGTGATGATCGCGGTCACCCGCTCGGGCTGCGCGAGTGCCAGACGCAGGCCGATCGGGGCGCCGTAGTCCTGGATGTAGAGCGCGTACTCCTTGAGGCCGAGCCGCTCGGTGAACTCCCCGGTGATCTCGGCCAGCCGGTCGAAGGAGTACGGGAAGTCGGCGGCCGCCGGGGCGTCCGAGCGGCCGAAGCCCAGGTGGTCGGGGGCGATCAGGTGGTAGCGGTCGGCGAGCAGCGGCAGCAGGTCCCGGAACATGTGCGAACTGGTCGGGAAGCCGTGCAGCAGGAGCAGGACGGGAGCGTCCGCGGGGCCCGCCTCGCGATAGGCGACGCGGTGGCCGCCGACGGTGGTGGCGCGGTGGTGGACCGACTGGCTGTGGCGGACCGGGTGACTGCTCATGATCGGATCCCCTAACCCCTGAAAGTCTTCTTGATGGTGAGAACAGTCCAGCACGTCCGCACCTAACTGGTCAAGATACTTTTAAGGGTTAGATTTTTCGGAGGTGTCGGCACTCGGACACGAAGGCCGTCGCCGGCCGGCCGGAGGGCTGGGATTCCCGTGTTCCGTGTGAATACTGGCCGCATGGCCCCCCGACTGCGGATCGCCCATACGGCGGATCTCGGCCCCGCCGAACTCCGCGCCGCACGCGCCCTGTTGGAGGACGCCTTCGACGGTGACCTCAGGGACGAGGACTGGGACCACGCGCTCGGGGGCCTGCACGTCCTGGTCCGCGACGGCCGGGGCCTCGCGGCGCACGGCTCGGTGATCCAGCGGCGCGTCCTGCATCGCGGCCGCTCGCTGCGGGTCGGCTACGTGGAGGCGGTCGGCGTACGCGCCGATGTGCGCCGCACGGGGCTCGGCGGACGGGTCATGGCCGAGCTGGAACGGATCATCGAGGGCGCCTACGGGCTCGGCGCGCTCTCCGCGAGCGAGGACGGGGCCGCTCTCTACGCGGCGCGGGGCTGGCGGCTCTGGCCGGGTCACGTGTGTGTGCTCGCTCCGGGCGGGGCCGTCCGTCTCCCCGAGGAGGAGGGCGCCACCTTCGTCCGCCCCGGCACCGCGCGGGACCCCCTCGACCCGGCGTACGCGCTGGTCTTCGACTGGCGTGACGGCGACGTGCTCTGACCGAAGTCCCAGGTCGCGGCCCTGTGACGTAATCCGCCGTCTCAGATAGTAGGAAGTCCGAGTAATTGTGGAGACAGATGCGCGGTCCTCACCTAGCTTGGTAGGAGCCGAACGTCTCGCTCGACCAAGCGAATGGCGGTCGTGAGCCGGAGCCCCTGGCAGGCAACCCCTGCGGCACCGCTCCCCGCCCCTTCCGGCGTCTCGTAAATCCCTCATCGCACTTCCGGCCGCCCGTGCGGGCGCCGCCGGAGGCAAGGAGTCGATTCATCATGGCCGAGACGACCGTCCGCCGAGTCCGTCATCTCTCTCGCACGAGCAGCGAGTCCGACCGCAAGAACGCCGCCGCCGCGCTCCAGCGCGCCCTCGACCGCAGGGACAACGGCGGAGCGACGGGCCACTGAGGCCCGCCGCCCTCGAATCCGGGAGCCGCGCCCGCGAAGGTGCGGCGTGGGGCGCTGCCCCGCGCCGCACCTGGGTCCGGCGGCGCCGAACGCCGCACGGTGCCTCGGTGTTCAGCTCCCGCGCCGCACCTCGAAGTGGTCGATGCGCTCGCCGCTCTGCGCCAGCGCGGACACCGTGAGCCGGGGCGAAGGGCCGGCCTGCGCCTCCACCGAGAGGAAGGAGAAGCCGGTGTACCGCACCCTGGACCACTCCACGGTCTCCGCCTTCTGCCGCTTCGACCTCGTCCAGTGGAAGGTCTCGACCGACTCGCGCCGCGTGACCTTGCCCTCGTGACTGTCCTTGACCCCGCTGGGGAAGCGGTACAGGCTCTTGCCCGCGCCGCCCGCCGTGACGTAGACGATCCCGTCCCGGGTCGGATCGGTCGAGGCGCCCACCGGCACCTGCTTGCCCACCCTGCCGTCCTTGATGGCGTCGGTGCGCTCGTACACGTGGTTGTGCCCGTTGATCACCAGGTCCACCTGGTGCTTGGCGAACAGCGGCACCCAGGCGTCACGCACCCCGCCGTCCGAGGCGTGCGTCGACGTCGAGTAGGCGCAGTGGTGGAAGAAGACGACGACGAAATCGGCCTGACGGCGCAGCTCCCCGAGCCGCTTGTCGAGCCAGGCCGTCTGTCTGCCCTCGGAGTAGCCCTTGTTGGCGGGGATCTCGTACGACACGTCGTTGGCGTCCAGCGCGACGATGCCGACGTTGCCGTAGACGAACGAGTAGGCGCCCGGCGCGTCGCGGGGGTCGAAGCCGTTGCCGGGCAGCGTCCAGCGCGCCGACTGGCCGCCGTAGCCGTTCGGCGAGTACCAGGCCTCCATGTCGTGGTTGCCGGTCGTCACCATCCACGGCACCGTCTTCGCCACCGTCTCGGTCTGCTTGAGGAACAGGTCCCAGGCGGCCGGGTCGTAGACGTCCGACTCCTGGCCGAGCCCGATCCCGTCCGCGTAGCAGATGTCGCCCGCGTGCAGATGGAAGGCGGGACCGCGGCCGAGGAGCACCTGGTCGTTGGCCAGCGCGTCGGGGGTGACGCCCTGGTCGCCGAAGGCGGTGAACACGAACGTCTCGGGGTGCGCGGGCGCGGTGCGGAAACGGCCGACGGTGGAGTGCCGTGACGTGCCCGCCGGGTCGAAGCCCTCGTGGCCGACGCCGTAGTAGTACGTCGTCCCGGGGCGCAGCCCGTCGAGCGCCGCGTGCAGGTAGAACTGGTCCAGGGCCGCCCGCTGCCCGGTGAGACCCGGTGTGTGCAGATGGCGGACCTCGGCCTCGATCCTGTGGCTCAGGGCCCAGGGCGTCGGACCCACCCGGATGTAGGGCTTCCTGACCGCGAACGGCACCTGCCAGGAGATCCGCATCTGGGTCTTCGGGTCCGCGCCGAAGGCGAGGTGGCGGCCGAACGGCGTGACGGCGGCGCCGGGCACCCGGCTGGTTGCCGGGTACGGCGAGGAGCCGGACGCCACCCGCGCGGGAGCCCCGGCGCCCTGGGCGCAGCCGGCCAGCAGCCCGCCGCCCGCGAAGGCGCTCGCCGCGACGAGCGCCCGGCGCCGTGTGAGCCGTGTCCGCAGGTACTCGTACTGCTCCGGCATGCTCAGTTCGCGTGCGAGCTCGTGGGGGATGCCGACATCGGGGACGGGCAGCTCGGGGGAAGTCCCCGTGGAGGGAGCGGTCATGTCTGGAAAGTTCCCAGCCTGCGCCAACGGCGTTCATACATGCGGGTGAACGTGAGCCGAAGGATGGACGCGCCGCGACACCGTCTGTCCGTATGGCGGACATCGCGTGTCATTCCATGGGACGAAGGAGTACGGTGCCGTCATGTCTCGCAGCATCGATCTCGCAGTGATCCCCGGTGACGGCATCGGCCAGGAAGTCGTGGCCCAGGGGCTCAAAGTCCTCTCCGCCGTCCTCCCGCAGGACGTGAAGCTGGAGACCAAGGAGTTCGACTTCGGCGCCCGGCGCTACCACGCCACCGGTGAGACCCTCACCGACGCCGACCTCGACGCCCTGAAGGGGCACGACGCCATCCTGCTCGGCGCGATCGGCGACCCCTCGGTCCCCTCCGGTGTCCTGGAGCGCGGTTTCCTCCTCAAGCTCCGCTTCGCCTTCGACCACCACGTGAACCTGCGTCCCTCGAAGCTCCTGCCGGGTGTCGAGACCCCGCTGGCCGGTCAGCCCGAGATCGACTTCGTCGTGGTCCGTGAGGGCACCGAGGGCCCGTACACCGGCAACGGCGGCACCATCCGCAAGGGCACTCCGCACGAGATCGCCACCGAGGTCTCCGTCAACACGGCCTTCGGCGTCGAGCGGGTCGTCCGTGACGCCTTCGCCCGCGCCCAGGCCCGCCCGCGCAAGAAGCTGACGCTGGTCCACAAGAACAACGTGCTGACCTTCGCGGGCCACCTGTGGACGAACATCTTCAACAAGGTCGCCGAGGAGTTCCCCGAGGTCACCACCGACTACCTCCACGTGGACGCGGCGACGATCTTCCTCGTCACGCAGCCCGAGCGCTTCGACGTGATCGTCACCGACAACCTCTTCGGCGACATCATCACCGACCTGGCCGCGGCCGTCTCCGGCGGTATCGGCGTCGCCGCCTCGGGCAACATCAACCCCAGCGGCGAGTTCCCCTCGATGTTCGAGCCCGTGCACGGCTCGGCACCGGACATCGCGGGCCAGGGCAAGGCCGACCCGAGCGCCACCGTCCTGTCCGTCGCCCTGCTGCTGCGCCACCTCGGCTACGAGGCCGAGGCGGCCCGGATCGAGGAGGCCGTCGCGGCCGACCTCGCCGAGCGGGTCGGCAAGCCCGCCCGCGGCACCGAGGAGATCGGCGACGCGCTCGCCCTGCGAGTAGCCGGCTGACCCGGCGCACCACCTACGTTCCGTAGCAGCCGCCGGGTCGCATCCGCACCCGGCGGCTTTGCTGTGCCCTCGCCGGGTGCCACCATCAGTCCCTGGGTCACCCCTGGGTCATTCCCAGGGCCGTATTCACATGTTTCGTCCACGGTCCTCCGCGCGCGATAATCGACAGCGGAGCCGCGGAACGAGGGAATGCTCGGACGTCCTAGCACTGGCCACGGACGGTTCGGATGTGAGCGCGGCCCGTCACATACAACCGGTGAAGGACAAAACCACTCATGACGCAGCCCACGATCGAGCTCAAGCCCTCCGCCAGTCCGCTCTCCGCCGCCGAGCGCGAGGCGATCCTGGTCAACCCCGGGTTCGGCCGCCACTTCACCGATCACATGGTGACCATCAAGTGGACCGAGGGCCGTGGCTGGCACGACGGCCAGCTCGTCCCGTACGGACCGCTCTCCCTCGACCCGGCGAACATGACCCTGCACTACGCGCAGGAGATCTTCGAGGGACTCAAGGCCTACCGCTGGCCCGACGGCTCCGTCGCGACGTTCCGTCCCGACAAGAACGCCAAGCGCTTCCAGGCCTCCGCCCGCCGGCTCGGCATGCCCGAGCTGCCCGTGGACACCTTCATCGAGGCCTGTGACGCGCTCGTCCGCCAGGACCGGGACTGGGTTCCCTCGCACGGCGGCGAGGAGTCCCTCTACCTGCGCCCCTTCATGATCGCGACCGAGGTCGGTCTCGGTGTGAAGCCCGCCAACGAGTACCTCTTCCTCGTCATCGCCTCGCCCGCCGGCGCCTACTTCGCCGGCGGCGTGAAGCCGGTGTCGATCTGGCTCTCCGAGGACCGCGTCCGCGCCGTTCCCGGCGGCATGGGCGACGCCAAGACGGGCGGCAACTACGCCGCCTCGCTGCTCGCCCAGAAGGAGGCCGCCGCCAAGGGCTGCGACCAGGTCTGCTACCTCGACGCGGTCGAGCACAAGTGGATCGAGGAGCTCGGCGGCATGAACCTGTACTTCGTGTACGGCGACCGGATCGTCACCCCGTCCCTCACCGGCTCCATCCTGGAGGGCGTCACCCGCGACTCCCTGCTGACCGTCGCCCGCGACCTCGGCTACACCGCCGAGGAGGGCCGCGTGTCCATCGACCAGTGGCAGACCGACGCCGAGAACGGCACCCTCACCGAGGTCTTCGCCTGCGGCACCGCCGCCGTCATCACCCCCGTCGGCACGGTCAAGCGCGACGGCACCGAGTGGCGCCAGTCCGGTGGCGAGCCCGGCAAGGTCACCCTCCGCCTGCGTGAGGCCCTGCTCGACATCCAGCGCGGCATCACCGAGGACACCCACGGCTGGATGCACCCCCTGGGCTGATCCCCCCGGTCCTCCCGCCGGTCCCCGACTGCCCGACAGGGTCGCGGGGACCGGCTGCCGCGCACCCTGCGCACTCCCTGGTTCAGCGGCCTAGAGCCGGCTTTCGGCGCGATCCGGTTCCCGCCGGGGCTCGACCCGGTGTGAGGCCTCCTTCGCCGTGAGCGCCAGGAAGACGAGGCCGCCGACCAGGCCGGACAGGACGAAGCTGCAGTCCACCCCGCCCGTCAGGGACAGCAGCGGGCCCTCGTACGACGGCAGTGACACGGCCAGGAGTCCGACGAAGGCGCCCAGGGCCCAGGCCGCCGTGGCCCGGACGTTCCAGCCGGCCCGGTACCAGTAGACGCCGCCGCGGGAGCGGCGGTTGAAGACCTGGAGGGCGTCGGGATCGTAGACCCCGCGGCAGCGGACGAAGCCGATCAGGGTGATGACCGCCCACGGGGTGCCGATCGCGGTCAGCAGCAGGACGAAGGAGGTCATCGCGGACTGGGCGTTCCAGGCGTAGTGGCCGACGAACACGCAGAGCATGGCGACGACGGCGACCGCGCAGGTGGCGCGGGCGCGCGAGGCGCGGGGCAGGATCGCGTCGAGGTCGAGGCCCATCGAGTAGAGCATCAGACCGGCGTTGCCCACCGAGCCCGCGGAGGCGGCCAGCAGCAGCGGGACCAGGTACCAGCCGGGGGACGCGGACACCAGCGGTCCCGCGTAGTCGAGGGCCGCGCGGGCCCCGTACGCCGTGAAGGTGCCGAAGAGCTGGGGGACGAGGAGACCGGCGATCAGGCCCAGCCAGGTGCCGTGCAGGACCGTACGGGAGGAGTGGCGCTCGGGGGAGATGTAGCGGGTGTAGTCGCCCAGCAGCGTGATGAACGCGATCGGGCCCGACAGGCCGGCCGCCACCGCCGCGAGCAGCCAGGTGGGCCAGAACGAGCCGAGCAGATAGCCGCCGGCCTCCGGGAGTGCCGCGGTGCTGAAGTGCGGGGCGTACGCGATCACGCCGGCCACCAGCAGGGCCGACATGCCGATCGCGAGAGCGCGGGACATGGCGAGCAGCACGCGGTAGCCGTAGACGGCGCCCGCGACGGTGGCGGCGGCCAGCAGCGCGTACACGACGGCGTACGCCAGGCCGTCCGCCTCCAGGCCGAAGAGCCGGCCGAGGACGCCGACCATCACGTCGCCGCCGATCCACACGGTCAGCGCGGTGTAGCCGAGCGCGAGAAGCAGGCCGACGACCGAGCCGACCAGTCGTCCGCGCACGCCGAACTGCGCGCCGGAGGAGGTGGAGAGGTTGGTGCCGGTCCGCAGGGAGACCAGGGCCAGCGGCGCGGTGAGCGCCGTCCCGACGACCGTGCCTGCGACGATCGAGCTCACGGAGGACCACCAGTCGAGCCCGAACGAGGGCGGCAGCCAGCCGAAGATGATCACCCCGAGGCAGAGGTTGGAACCGAGCAGGATCGATACGAGGTCGCGCGGCCCGCTGGTGCGTTCCTCCTCGGGGATGGTGTCGACTCCGCGCTGTTCGATCGGCATGGCTGGTCTCCTTTGACGGCCGCCTGGAGTGGTGCGGGCAGCATCACGAGTTAGAGCGACGCTCAATGTGGCGTCTCCGATGCTTATCCGTCAATGTTTCCCTTCCATGAATCCGACGTTTAGAGTGATGCTCTAAACGGAGGAAGGCGAGGAGGTGTCGCGGCGTGAGACTGACCCCCACGGAACGTGACCGACTGCTGCTGTTCTCGGCGGCCGAGCTGGCCCGGGCGCGCCGGGCGCGAGGGCTGCGGCTCAACGTGCCGGAGGCCACCGCCCTGATCGCGGACACCGTCTGCGAGACCGCCCGCGACGGCGGACGGCTGGCCGAGGCCGTCGAGGCGGCCCGGTCCGTCCTCGGCCCCGAGGACGTCCTGCCCGGCGTCGCGGACATCGTCACCGAGGTGCATGTCGAGGCCGTCTTCGAGGACGGCTCACGCCTCGCGGTGGTCAGCGACCCCATCGGAGGCGGCCTCGGCGAGCGGGCACCCGGCGCCCTGCTGCCGGGCCCGGAGCACGCGGAACCCGAGGCCGTCGTCCGCCTGCCGGTGACGAACACGGCCCCCGTCCCCGTCTCCGTGACCTCCCACTTCCACTTCTTCGAGGCCAACCCGCGGCTCGACTTCGACCGGCCGGCCGCCTACGGCATGCGGCTGGCCGTGCCCGCCGGCTCCTCCGTCCGCTTCGGCCCGGGGGAGAGCGCCGAGGTGGGGCTGCTGCCCATCGGCGGAGCGCGCGTGGCGATCGGCTTCGCCGGTCTGGTCGACGGGCCGCTGGACGCGCCCGGCGCCCGGGAAGAGGCCCTGCGCCGGGCCGCCGCCTGCGGATACCTCGGCGTACCGGACATCCGTGACCAGGAGGCCGAGCGATGAGCCGCCCAGGAGGCCACCCCGCCGAGGCCCGCCGCCTCAGCCCCTACGAGTACGCCGCCACCCACGGCCCCCGCGCCGGTGACCGGGTCCGGCTCGGCGACTCGGGGCTGACCGTCCGCGTCGAGTCCGACGCCCAGCTCCCCGGGGACGAGTTCCTCGCCGGATTCGGCAAGACCGCCCGCGACGGACTGCACCTCAAGGCCGCCGCCGTCCGGGACACCTGCGACGTCGTCATCAGCAACGTCGTGGTGATCGACGCCGTCCAGGGCGTCCGGAAGGTGTCCATCGGCATCCGCGAGGGCCGCATCCACGCGATCGGCCGGGCCGGCAACCCCGACACCCTCGACGGCGTCGACGTCGTGGTCGGCACCGGCACGTCCATCGTCTCCGGCGAGGGCCTCATCGCCACCGCCGGAGCCGTGGACACCCACGTCCACCTGCTCTCGCCGCGCATCATGGAGGCCTCGCTCGCCTCCGGCGTGACGACGATCATCGGCCAGGAGTTCGGCCCGGTGTGGGGCGTCGGCGTCAACTCCCCCTGGGCGCTGCGTCACGCCTTCGGTGCCTTCGACGCCTGGCCGGTCAACATCGGTTTCCTGGGCCGGGGTTCGTCCTCCGACGGTGCCCCGCTGATCGAGGCGCTCGCCGAGGGCGGCGCGAGCGGCTTCAAGGTCCACGAGGACATGGGCGCCCACACCCGCGCACTGGACACCGCGCTGCGGGTCGCCGAGGACCACGACGTCCAAGTGGCCCTGCACAGCGACGGACTGAACGAGTGCCTGTCGGTCGAGGACACCCTCAGGGTGCTCGACGGGCGCACCATCCACGCCTTCCACATCGAGGGCTGCGGCGGCGGACACGTCCCGAACGTGCTGAAGATGGCGGGCGTCGCGAACGTCATCGGGTCCTCCACCAACCCGACCCTGCCCTTCGGCCGGGACGCGGTCGCCGAGCACTACGGCATGATCGTCTCCGTCCACGACCTGAAGACCGACCTGCCCGGCGACGCCGCCATGGCCCGCGACCGCATCCGCGCCGGGACCATGGGCGCCGAGGACGTGCTGCACGACCTGGGCGCCATCGGCATCACCTCCTCCGACGCCCAGGGAATGGGCCGCGCCGGCGAGACCGTGCGCCGTACCTTCGCCATGGCCGGGAAGATGAAGGCCCAGTTCGGCGCCCCCGAGGACCACGACAACGAACGCGTCCTGCGCTACATGGCCAAACTGACCATCAACCCGGCCATCGCGCACGGCCTCGCCCACGAGGTCGGCTCCATCGAGGTGGGCAAGCTCGCCGACATCGTGCTGTGGCGCCCCGAATACTTCGGCGCCAAGCCGCAGCTCGTCCTGAAGTCCGGCTTCCCGGCGTACGGCGTTGTCGGCGATCCCAACGCCGCCACCGACACCTGCGAACCCCTGGTCCTCGGGCCGCAGTTCGGGGCGCACGGCGCGACCCCCGCCGAGATCTCGGTGGCCTTCGTCGCCCAGGCCGCGCTCGACCAGGGCAACGACACCATGCCGACCCGCCGCCGCCGCGTCGCGGTCCGCGGCACCCGGGGTATCGGCCCCGCCGACCTGCGCCTCAACTCCCGTACCGGAGCGGTCGACGTGGACGGGCGCACCGGCCTGGTCACCCTCGACGGCGAACCGCTGCGCTCCGATCCCGCCGACTCGGTCTCCCTCAACCGCCTGTACTTCCTGTAATCGACAGCCTCTAAGGATCACCCATGTCTGCTGCCGCCGACGGCTTCCGCATGCCCGCCGAGTGGACCCCGCACGAGCGCACCTGGATGGCGTGGCCGGGGCCCAACCCCACCTTCGACCACCCCGACGACCTCGCCGCGTCCCGCGCGGCCTGGGCGGCCGTGGCCCGCGCCGTCCGCCGCTTCGAGCCGGTCACCGTCGTGTGCGGCCCGGGCCAGTCCGCACCGGCCGCCGAACTCCTCGGCCCCGGCGTCGACACCGTCGAGCGGGAACTCGACGACGCCTGGATGCGCGACATCGGCCCCACCTTCCTCACCAACGGACGGGGTGAACTGGCCGCCGTGGACTGGACGTTCAACGGCTGGGGCGCCCAGGAGTGGGCCCGCTGGGAGCACGACTCCACGATCGGCGCGCAGGTCGCCGAACTGGCCGGAGCGAAGGCGTACGCCTCCCGGCTGGTCAACGAGGGCGGCGCGATCCACGTCGACGGCGAGGGCACCGTGCTGCTCACCGAGACCGTGCAGCTCGGCCCCGAGCGCAACCCCGGCTGGAGCCGCGAGCAGGTCGAGGCGGAGATCCACGCCCAGCTCGGCACCGAGAAGGCCATCTGGCTGCCGCGCGGCCTGACCGGCGACTACCCCCCGTACGGCTTCGGCACCCTCGGCCACGTCGACATCGTCGCCGCCTTCGCCCGGCCCGGCGTGATCGTCGCCCACTCCCAGCAGGACCCCGCGCACCCCGACCACGAGGTCAGCAAGGAGGTCATCGGGCTGCTCAGGGCCCAGACCGACGCGCGCGGCCGCGGCATCGAGGTCGTCGAGGTCCCCGCCCCGACGGTCCTGGAGGCCGACGGGCACTGGGCCGACTACTCGTACATCAACCACTACCTGTGCAACGGCGGCGTCGTGCTCTGCGGCTTCGACGACCCGCGCGACGAGACGGCGGCCGGCATCTTCCGCCGGCTCTTCCCCGAGAGGACCGTGACCCTGGTGGACGCACGTACGATCTTCGCGGGCGGCGGTGGCATCCACTGCATCACCCAGCAGCAGCCGAAGGTCTGACAACGGGAGTCACGGATGGCCGGTGCGCGGAAGAACGCGCCACCGCGCGAGGAGGTCCTCGCCGTCGCCATGGAGATGATCGCCGAGCGCGGTCTGGAGAACCTCACCATGGCGGCGCTCGGCCGTGAGGTCGGCATGAGCAGCGGCCATCTCCTCTACTACTTCCGCTCCAAGGACGAGCTGCTGCTGCGCACCCTGGAGTGGAGCGAGGGCCGCCTCGGCGCCGAGCGCGGCCGGCTGCTCGCCGCGCGCGGAACCGCCCGCGAACGCCTCGACGCCTACGTCGACCTGTACGTCCCCGACGGCCACCGGGACCCGCACTGGACCCTGTGGCTCGAGGTCTGGAACCACTCCCAGAACGCGGACGACGACGCCCGCGAACGGCAGGCCGCCATCGAGGGCGCCTGGCACCGGGACCTCGTCGCGCTGCTCGCCGAGGGCGTCTCGCGCGGCGAGTTCCGCCCCGTCGACGCGGACCGCTTCGGCGCCCGGCTGCGCGCCCTGATGGACGGCTTCTCCATCCACGTGGCGATCGGTCTGCGCGGCACCAGCCGCGAGCAGGTCCTGTCCCACGTGAAGGAGTTCCTCGACGCGTCGCTGGGCTGACCGGTCCTCCATCCGCACCGGCACGTAGCCCAGTGCTCGCATCCTGAGACACCGTGTGATCACGGAAGCGGTTTGTGCCAGACTGCCCCCGTGCTCTCGTTCGCCACGATTATTGGCAGCAGGCGCGCCGGTCCGCAGTGACCGCCACGTACGACCAGGTACGGGCGGACACCGTCGTTCTCGACCCGCGCGCAGACCTCTCGCACCCGCGAGGGGTTTTTCGCATTTCTGGCCCACCTTCAGCCGGGAGCGCAGCGCGCGGGATCATTGGAGGACGGTGGAGCCGGTCATTCCGGTAGACCGAGATTCAATACAGGAGCCTTGAGACCATGACGGAAACCAGCGAAGTCGACGATTCCTTCCACGTCTTCGACACGACGCTGCGCGACGGCGCGCAGCGCGAGGGCATCAACCTCACCGTGGCGGACAAGCTGGCCATCGCGCGGCACCTGGACGACTTCGGGGTGGGCTTCATCGAGGGCGGCTGGCCCGGCGCCAACCCCCGCGACACCGAGTTCTTCGCCCGCGCCCAGCAGGAGATCGACTTCAAGCACGCGCAGCTCGTGGCCTTCGGAGCGACCCGCAGGGCCCGCGGCAAGGCCTCGGAGGACCACCAGGTCAAGGCACTCCTGGACTCCGGCGCCCCGGTGATCACGCTGGTCGCCAAGTCCCACGACCGGCATGTGGAGCTGGCGCTGCGCACCACGCTGGAGGAGAACCTGGAGATGGTCCGCGACACCGTCTCCCACCTCGTGGCGCAGGGCCGGCGGGTGTTCGTGGACTGCGAGCACTTCTTCGACGGCTACCGGGCCAATCCGGAGTACGCGAAGTCCGTGGTGCGGGCCGCTCACGAGGCGGGCGCCTCCGTGGTCGTGCTGTGCGACACCAACGGCGGGATGCTCCCGGCCCAGGTACAGGCCGTGGTCTCCACGGTCCTGGCGGACACCGGCGCCCGGCTGGGCATCCACGCGCAGGACGACACCGGCTGCGCGGTCGCCAACACGCTGGCCGCCGTCGACGCGGGCGCCACCCACGTCCAGTGCACCGCCAACGGCTACGGCGAACGCGTCGGCAACTCCAACCTCTTCCCCGTGGTCGCCGCGCTGGAGCTCAAGTACGGCAAGAAGGTGCTCCCCGAGGGCGCGCTGCGGGAGATGACGCGGATCTCGCACGCCATCGCCGAGGTCGTCAACCTGACCCCCTCCACCCACCAGCCCTACGTGGGCGTGTCGGCGTTCGCGCACAAGGCGGGCCTGCACGCCTCCGCGATCAAGGTCGACCCCGATCTCTACCAGCACATCGACCCCGAGCAGGTCGGCAACACCATGCGGATGCTGGTCTCCGACATGGCCGGCCGCGCCTCCATCGAGCTCAAGGGCAAGGAGCTCGGCGTCGACCTCGGCGACGACCGCGAACTCGTCGCCCGCGTCGTGGAGCGCGTCAAGGAACGCGAACTCAAGGGCTACACCTACGAGGCCGCCGACGCCTCCTTCGAACTCCTGCTGCGCGCCGAGGTCGAAGGCAGGGCGCGCGTCTACTTCGAGGTCGAGTCCTGGCGGGCCATCGTCGAGGACCGCCCCGACGGCAGCCACGCCAACGAGGCCACGGTCAAGCTCTTCGCCAAGGGCGAGCGCATCGTCGCCACCGCCGAGGGAAACGGCCCGGTCAACGCCCTGGACCGCGCCCTGCGCGTCGCCCTGGAGACGATCTACCCCCAGCTCGCCAAGCTGGAGCTGGTCGACTACAAGGTCCGCATCCTGGAGGGCAAGCACGGCACGCAGTCCACGACCCGCGTCCTGATCTCCACGTCCGACGGCACGGGGGAGTGGTCCACGGTCGGCGTGGCGGAGAACGTGATCGCCGCGTCCTGGCAGGCACTGGAGGACGCGTACACCTACGGTCTGCTGCGGGCCGGGGTGGAACCCGCGTCGTGAACCCGCCCGAACGCCGGAGGGCGCGGTTCCCGCACCCTCCGGCGTTCACGGCGTTCACGGCGTCTCGCCGGTCCGGCGTACGGGACGGCTAGCGGAGCTGCCACTTCTGGTTCGCGGCCCCCGTGCACGACCAGATCTGCGCCCGTGCGCCGTTCGCCGACGAGTTGCCGGTCACATCGAGGCATTTGTTCGCCGCGGTGTTGACCACGTCACCCGTCGATGAGCTGTACGACCACTGCTGGGCGCCGGAGCCGTTGCAGTCGTAGAGCTGGACCTTGGCGCCGTCGGACGTCGAGCCCGACGTGACGTCGAGGCACTTCCCGAGCGAGCGCACCGATCCGTCGGCCCCCACGGTCCAGGTCTGCGCGGCGGTTCCGTTGCAGTCGTAGAGCTGCACCGCGGTGCCGTTGGCGCTCGACGCGCCCGCCACGTCGAGGCACTTGCCGGCCAGTCCGGCGAACGCGCCCGACTGACTGCCCCCGCCCGACGGGGTGCCGGACCAGGTGAAGGTCGCCGAGGTCTTGCCCGGCAGTGAGTAGGTGGCGTGCTGGGATCCCCAGTTGATGGTCACCGTCCTGGCGCTCGACGCGTCGTTGTAGGCGATCAGCGCCTTGGTGCCGTCCGGGTTGCGCCAGGCGACGTTCGGGACGGCCGAGGACGCCGTGGAGGCGATCCGCTGCGCTCCCGGCCGGACGAACTTCGTCAGATGGCCCATCGTGTAGTACTCGATCGTGTAGTCGACCGTCCCGCTCGCCCCGTCCCCGTTGTGCACGGTGACGAGTCCGGTGCAGGTGCCGCACCCCCCGTTGTGCGGGCCCTTGTTCTGGTCCACGGCGAGCGACCACTTGGTCACCGACTTCGCCCAGTTGCGGGTGTAGTCGACGATGTTGAGCATGTCCTCGCGCTGCTGGTTGGCGATCCAGGTGCCGCCGGAGTGCTCGGTCCCGAAGGCGTCGAGGCCCGGGTACTGGTTGTGCACGCTCGTCTGCTTGGCGATGTCGCCGCCGTACCCGTGCCAGGCGATCCCGCCGAAGTTCGGGTGCGAGCGGACCGCCGCGTCGTCGACGGTCTGGGCGGCGTAGGAGTCGTACACGTCCCAGTTCCAGTCGTGCGCGAGCACCTTGGTGGACAGACCGGCCGCCTGGAGCTTGGGCAGGAGCTCGCTCTTGGTGAAGTAGGCGAGTCCCGAGGCGTTCCAGCTCATCGAGGGATAGCCCGAGCAGCAGGTCGGCTCGTTCTGGGCGGTGACGTACGAGACGGGGACGCCCTGATCCCGGTACGCCTGGAGGTACTTCACGAAGTACGAGGCGTAGGCGCCGTAGTCCTCCGACTTCAGCCAGCCGCCGTTCAGCGACCCGCTGTCCTTCATCCACGCCGGCGCGGTCCACGGCGAGGCCATCACGGTCAGGGAGGGGTTGAGCTGGAGCGCCTGCCTGGTCAGCGGCACCACGTCGGCCAGGTCGTGCGCGATGGAGAACTGCGCCAGACCGGCGTCGCTCTGCCCGGCCGGCACGTCGTCGTAGCTGTAGCCGTAGCGCGCGAGGTCCGAGGCACCCATCGGGTTGCGCAGGAAGGAGAGCCCGATCCCGTCCGTCGGTGAGAACAGCTTGCGCATCGTCGCGTCGCGGGTGCTCTGCGACAGGGCGCCGCTGCTGTTCATCAGCCACGCGGCGGTGTCCGTGAAGGACGCGCCACCGCCGGTGAAGGTCTGGTACCGCGTGTTCTCGTCGACGGTGATGTTCTCGCCGCTGCCGCCGCTGCCCGACTGGAAGGCGAACGGCGCCTGGGCCTGGAGCCCGCGGACGACATGACGTCCGCCGTCGTCGTCCGTCGTCGTCAGGTACGCGGTGACCTGTTCGCCCGCGGCGTGCGCGGGCGCGGCCGCCGTGAATCCCGCGGTGGCGAGCAGCCCGGCGACGATCAGCCGGGCCGCCCGAGTGGATCTCCTCATGGAGCGCCGCCCTTCTGGAGGTGGGGGGTGGGGGCGTGCGAGGCGTGAGTAAATGACGGCTGCGGAGCCGCGTCAAGGGGTTGCGCGTTCAGACTCTGAAGGAACAACTGCTCTGATTCGGCCGGGACTTGAGTCTGTACCGGTTCCGACGTGAAGTCTTGACGGGTTGCCGGGGCGCCAGTTAACTCACGCCGTGATCTAAGTCGTGAGAAGGGCGAGGGAACAGAGCCAGCACATCATCGTCAGGAAGCACGTCGGTCGAACGACGTGAGAGTCGAGGGGACCCCATTGACCGGGCTCGATCGGAATTCCGTACGAAGAACCGCTCTGCTGGCCGGTGCCGCGCTGATCGCCGGACTGCTTCCGCTCGCTACGGCGGGAACGGCGGCGGCCGATGATCCCGCACCCGTCCCGGTCGACCGCTTCGAGGGCGAGGTGCCCTTCGCGACCCAGCCGGCCGAGGGCATCTTCACCTGGGGCGGCGACAGCGACGACGCGCCGAAGCTGGCACTGACCGCACGGTCCGACGCGCCCGAGGGCGCCAAGGTCCTCACCGGGGACTACGACATCAGCGGCTACGGCGGGTTCACCCACGACTTCGCCGCGGATCAGCCGGCCCACGACTGGTCCGCGCACAAGGGCATCCGCCTCTGGTGGGAGGGCCGGGACACCGCCAAGAAGATCGCCTTCGAGATCAAGGACGGCGGCGTCAACGGCGAGGCCTCGGAGCTGTGGACGACCTCCTTCACCGATGACTTCAGCGGCTGGAAACAGATCGAGATCCCGTTCGCCGACTTCGTCTATCGCACGGACTACCAGCCGGTGGGCGGTATCGACCACGTCCTCGGCCTGACGCAGATGTGGGGCTACGCCCTCACCCTCCCGGTCGGCGTCCAGGGGCAGTTCGCTCTGGACGACGTCGAGCTGTACGGCAAGGCCGACCAGTCCCTGCGGGCCTCCGTCACCACCGACTCGGCGGTCTACCCGGTGAAGGAGGGCGGCACCGCGCGGGTGAAGGTCTCCGTCGCCACCACCGGCTCCGCCCCGATCGAGGAGCCCGTGACCGTCGCGTACGAGAGCGCGGGCGGCAGCGCCGAGCCGGGCAGGGACTACGCCTCGGTCAAGGGCGAGATCACCTTCCCGGCGGGCACGACGTCCGGCGCGAGCCGCACCGTCACCGTCCCGACCCTGCGCGACCGGTCCGCCGAAGCGGCCGAGACGATCCCCCTCAAGCTCACGGTGACCGGGGCCAAGGCCCCCGCCGAGACCCCGCAGGTCGTCATCGACGCCCACGGGCTGCCGTACCTGAACCCGAAACTGTCCGTCAGGAAGCGGGTCGCCGACCTGGTCTCCCGGATGTCCCTGGAGGAGAAGACCGGCCAGATGACCCAGGCCGAGCGCGGGGCGATCGGCACGGGCGGCGACATCGCGGCCTACGACCTCGGGTCGCTGCTCTCCGGCGGCGGCTCCACGCCGACCCCCAACACCGCCGGGGCCTGGGCGGCGATGGTCGACGGCTACCAGCTGCGGGCGCAGGCCACACGGTTCCAGATCCCGCTGATCTACGGCGTGGACGCGGTGCACGGCCACAACAACCTCGCCGGCGCGACGGTCATGCCGCACAACATCGGTATCGGCGCCACCCGTGACCCCGCTCTGGCGGAGCGCACGGGCGCGGTGACCGCCGCCGAGGTCCGCGCCACCGGCATCCCCTGGGACTTCGCCCCCTGCCTGTGCGTGACCCGCGACGAACGCTGGGGCCGCTCCTACGAGTCCTTCGGCGAGGACCCTGCGCTCGTGACGTCCATGGAGACGGTCGTCCAGGGACTCCAGGGCGCCCGCGACGGCAGGGACCTGAAGGACGACGACAAGGTCCTCGCCACCGCCAAGCATTTCGTCGGCGACGGCGGCACCGGCTACGGCACGTCCACGACGGGCTCGTACACCGTCGACCAGGGCGTCACCAAGGTCACCCGGCAGGAGCTGGAAGCCGTGCACCTGGCGCCCTTCAAGACGGCGGTCGACCGGGGCGTCGGCTCGGTCATGCCGTCCTACTCCTCGCTCGACATCATCGGCGACGGCCAGGGACCGGTGAAGATGCACGCCCGCGCCGACATGATCAACGGCGTGCTCAAGGGCCGGATGGGCTTCGACGGCTTCGTGATCAGCGACTGGAACGCCATCGACCAGCTCCCCGGCGACTACGCCTCGCACGTCCGTACCTCGGTCAACGCGGGCGTGGACATGATGATGGTGCCGTACTCGTACAAGGACTTCCGCACGACGCTCACGGACGAGGTGAAGGCGGGCCGCGTCACCGGGCGGCGGATCGACGACGCCGTGTCGCGCATCCTCACCCAGAAGTTCGAGCTGGGCCTCTTCGAGAAGCCGTACGCGGACACGAGCGGCGCGTCGAGGATCGGCTCGGCCGCTCACCGGGCCGTGGCGCGGCAGGCGGCGGCCGAGTCCCAGGTCCTGCTGAAGAACGCGGACGGCGTCCTGCCGCTGAAGAAGTCCCAGAAGGTGTACGTCGCCGGTTCGAACGCCGACGACCTCGGCAACCAGACCGGCGGCTGGACCCTCACCTGGCAGGGCTCGTCCGGCCCGATCACCAAGGGCACGACGATTCTCCAGGGCATGCGGAACGCCGGCGGTGACGTCACCTACTCCAAGGACGCCTCGGCTCCGACCGGCGGCTACGACGTGGGCGTGGTCGTCGTCGGCGAGACCCCGTACGCGGAGGGCGTCGGCGATGTCGGCAACGGCAACGACCTGGAGCTGACCGCGGCCGACAAGGCGGCCGTCGACAAGGTCTGCGCGGCGATGACGTGCGCGGTGCTGATCGTCTCGGGCCGCCCGCAGCTCATCGGCGACCGGCTCGGAGCCGTCGACGCCCTGGTGGCCTCCTGGCTGCCGGGCACCGAGGGCGACGGGGTCGCGGACGTCCTCTACGGAAAGCGCGCCTTCACCGGGCAGCTCCCGGTCACCTGGCCGAAGTCGGAGTCCCAGCTCCCGATCAACGTCGGTGACACCTCCTACGATCCGCAGTTCCCCTACGGATGGGGTCTCACCACGCTGACGAAGGCGCCGGGGGGTGGCGCCGCCACACTGCGGGCGCTGGCCCTGGTGGCCTCGGCGGCGGAGCGGCACGGCGCCGACGGGACGGCCCGCGCGGCCGTGACGAAGGCCCGTCTGCTCGTCCAGCAGAAGATCGGCTCGTCGGTCACCGCGGCGAACGCCGCACCCTTCGCGGACGCGGATCACCTTCTGCTGACCGGCCACTACGGAGAGGCGGTGGCGAAGCTGGCCCAGGCGTACCGAGCGGGATAGAGGGAGAACGTGGAGGGCCGGCCGGGGCGGGACACCAGCCCCGGCCGGCCCGCGTTCCGGCGGCAGCGGGCCGACGCTCTCCCGATGTCCGGTTTTGCTCTGGTTCGGGTAGCTTCAAGGCATGAGGGCCGCATACACCCGAGGACTTCCAGGCCTGCTGGTCGCACTGATACTCGCGGCCCTGGCGCTGGTGTCGCTCCCGGCGCCCCGGGCCCATGCCGCGACGGACGTCTCCACGGTCGCCGCGGCCCTGCGGAAGGGCCCTGTCTACGTGGACCCGGCCGCCTCCGGCCAGCTCTCCGCGGCGGAGGCGGACGCCCTCGCCGCCAAGACCGAGAAGGCCGACAAGCCGCTCTTCGTCGCCGTGCTTCCCGCGGACTTCCCCACCGAGAACCTCTTCCGGAACCTGCGCACCGACACCGGTGTCACGGGCCTCTACGCGATCAGGCTCGGCGACCGCTTCGACGCCCGCGCCGACTCCGCGGTGATGTCCCGCTCGGCCGTGCAGAACCTCGTCACCAGCGTCCAGGGCGTTTCCGACGCGAGCACCCAGCTGAACCGGTTCACCGACAACGCGCTCGCCGGCCTCCGCGGTTCGGCCCCCGCGAGCTGGGGCGGCGGCACGAACGACGGAGGCGTCTCCACGGGAGCGCTGATCGCGGTCGGCGCCGTGGCCGTCGTCGGCGGAGCGGGCGCCTACACGGTCGTGCGCCGCAACCGGCGCCGCAAGGAGGAGGAGCAGCGCGCCGCGCTCGACAGGCTCCGCGTGGTCGTGGACGAGGACATCACCGCCTTCGGCGAGGAACTCGACCGCCTCGACTTCCACCCCGCGGAGGCCGGCGCGGACGACGTGATGCGCGCGGACTACGAACGCGGGCTGGACGCCTACGAACAGGCGAAGTCGTTCATGGCCGGGGCCCGGCGCCCCGAGGACGTGCGCGCCGTCACCCAGTCCCTGGAGGAGGGCCGCTTCTCCCTCGCCGTGCTCGCGGCACGCCGCGAGGGCCGCCCGGTCCCCGAACGCCGCGCGCCCTGCTTCTTCGACCCGCGGCACGGTCCGTCCGTCGCCGACGCGGCCTGGACACCCGACGGGGGCGCGCCCCGCGAGGTCCCGGTCTGCAAGGCGGACTGGATGCGTCTCACCGGCGGCGAACAGCCGGCGGTGCGCGAGGTCGAGACGGAGTACGGCCGCCGCCCGTACTGGGACGCGGGCCCGGCGTACGGCCCCTGGGCGGGCGGCTACTTCGGCGGCGGCCTGCTGCCGGGCCTGCTCGTCGGAACCGTGCTCGGCAGCATGATGGCGAGCCCCGGATACGGCGCCGCGTACGGCACCGGTTACGGCGACTTCGGCGGCGGCTACGACGGAGGCGATGTCTCCGGTGCCGATTTCGACCCCGGTGACTTCGGCGGCGGCTTCGGTGACGGCGGGGGAGGCGACTTCGGCGGGGGCGGCGGCGACTTCGGCGGCGGCTTCTGAGGGGTGGCGCACCCCGTTGAGGGCTGGCGCGCCCGTCGGGCCGCGCGCGGGCCGGCCGGGGGCCGCGTACACGGCGACGCCGAGCGCCCCTGTCCGGGGGAGCTCGGCGTCGGAGAAGGCGCTCGGCGGCGCGGGGCGAAGGCCCGCGGCTCAGCCGGCGTTCTTGATCGCCGAGATGTCGAAGTTCAGCTTGATCTTGTCGGAGACGAGGACGCCACCGGTCTCCAGAGCCGCGTTCCAGGTGAGGCCCCAGTCGGAGCGCAGGATCTCGGCCTTGCCCTCGAAGCCCACGCGCTCGTTGCCGAACGGGTCCTTGGCGGCGCCGTTGAACTCCAGATCGATGCTGATCTGCCTGGTGGTGCCGAGGATCTCCAGATCGCCGGTGATCCGGTAGTCGTCACCGCCGAGGGCCTCCGCCTTGACGGAGCGGAAGGTCATCGCCGGGAACTCGTCGGTCTTGAAGAAGTCGGCGCTCTTGAGGTGACCGTCGCGGTCGGCGGAGCCGGTGTCGATGCTGTCCATCGTGATGTCCAGGGAGGCCGTGGACCGGGACGGGTCGGTGCCGTCCAGGTGCAGCGTGCCCTCGAACTCGTTGAACGTGCCCTTGACGTTGGTCACCATCGCGTGCCGGGCGACGAAGCCGATCGCCGAGTGGGACGGGTCGATGGTGTAGTCGCCGGTCAGCGCGGCCAGGTCCGGGCTGACGGCACCGGCGGTCGTGGTGGCCGTCGAGGTGGCGGGGGTCGCGGCGGTGTCGGTGGTCTTGCGGCCGAAGATGCCCATGAGGTGCTCCTTGGGGGGACGGGCCGCGGTTCCGGGGAGAGCCACGGCGTGAATCTGTTGAATGTTCAACGAGGTCAACGAGGGCAACCGTAGACCTATTCCGTTCAAGTTTCAACCTTGCGCGGAGCGTGTGCATGGAGTCACGGTGGGTCGCCTCTGTCCGGCCTCTGGCGGACGCGCGTAGAACTCGGGCACCATCTGCGTGCACCCCCTGCACAGCCGCCCCACAGGAAACACGGCCGTACGTCCGTGCGGTCGCCCCACGGTCCTCAGCAGGAAAGGTCCCCCCAGATGAAGCTCAGGTCCACGTTGACCGCCCTCGCCCTTGTCGTGGCCCCCGGTGTCGCCGTCGTCGGCACGTCCACCGACGCCTTCGCCGCCACCAAGATCAGCCACGCGACCGCTACCTCGATGTTCCGCCAGGTCGGCATCACCTGGTCCTCCAGCGGTGGCTGCTCCGACCGCAACAACTCCACCTGCACGTCGTTCGACCAGCTCAACCTCGCCACCGCGCAGGGCGCCCAGACCCTCAAGGGGTCCAGCGGCTGCGCGCTCAACATCACCGGCGGCACCGAGACCGGCCACGCGAGCGGCACCTACTCCCACTGGAACGGCTACAAGCTCGACTACGGCAAGAACACCTGCGTCACCGGCTACATCAAGAACACCTTCAGCTACATAGGTCTGCGCGGCGACGGCGCTCCGCAGTACCAGTCCGGTGCCGGCAACATCTACGCCGACGAGGGCAACCACTGGGACGTCCTCTACTACAACTGCGGCGGCTGCTGAGCCGGCGCCTCCAGGGTGCGCGGACCGCCGAACGGGGGTCCGCGTCACCCCGGTGATGGCATGTGCCACTCAGGGATGTGAGAGGGCAGTCGGCCGAACGGTTTGTGAGACCTCCACAAGCCCGAGCCCCTCCTGGCAGTCGGATCGCCTGCATAAGATGGTGGTTCTGTTCAGGGGCACCAGGAAAACGGTCCGGAGACTGTGCAGAGTCGACGGGCCTGTTTCCCAGGTGGACTTCGTATGGTCGCTACATGACCGTTTTGGACGAGGCCGACACCGCGAGCTCCACGATCCCCGCAGGCGAACCGACGGACGCGCGTGGCCGTGTGGCCGAACTGCACGCCATCCGTGCGGAGGCGCTGCGGGGTCCCAGCGAGAAGGCGACCGAGGCGCAGCACGCCAAGGGCAAGCTGACCGCCCGGGAGCGCATCGAGCTGCTGCTGGACGCGGGCTCGTTCCAGGAGGTCGAGCAGCTCCGCCGGCACCGGGCGACCGGTTTCGGCCTGGAGGCCAAGAAGCCGTACACCGACGGTGTCATCACCGGCTGGGGCACGGTCGAGGGCCGCACGGTCTTCGTGTACGCCCACGATTTCCGTATCTTCGGCGGCGCCCTCGGCGAGGCCCACGCCACGAAGATCCACAAGATCATGGACATGGCCATCGCGGCCGGCGCGCCGCTGGTGTCCCTGAACGACGGCGCCGGCGCCCGTATCCAGGAGGGCGTCTCGGCCCTCGCCGGCTACGGCGGCATCTTCCAGCGCAACACCAAGGCTTCCGGCGTCATCCCGCAGATCTCGGTGATGCTCGGCCCGTGCGCGGGCGGCGCGGCCTACAGCCCGGCGCTGACCGACTTCGTCTTCATGGTCCGCGAGACCTCGCAGATGTTCATCACCGGTCCCGACGTGGTCAAGGCGGTGACGGGCGAGGAGATCACCCAGAACGGCCTGGGCGGCGCCGACGTCCACGCGGAGACCTCCGGCGTCTGCCACTTCGCGTACGACGACGAGGAGACCTGCATCGCCGAGGTGCGCTACCTCCTGTCGATGCTGCCGCAGAACAACCGCGAGAACCCGCCGCGCGCGGAGTCCGCGGACCCGGCCGACCGCCGCAGCGAGGTGCTGCTGGACCTGGTCCCGGCCGACGGCAACCGTCCGTACGACATGACCAAGGTCATCGAGGAGCTCGTCGACGACGGCGACTACCTGGAGATCCACGAGCGCTGGGCCCGCAACATCATCTGCGCGCTGGCCCGCCTCGACGGCATGGTCGTCGGCATCGTCGCCAACCAGCCGCAGAGCCTGGCGGGTGTCCTCGACATCGAGGCCTCCGAAAAAGCTGCACGCTTTGTCCAGATGTGTGACGCTTTCAATATTCCGATCATCACGCTGCTGGACGTGCCCGGGTTCCTCCCGGGTGTCGACCAGGAGCACGGCGGGATCATCCGGCACGGCGCGAAGCTGCTCTACGCGTACTGCAACGCGACGGTGCCGCGTATCTCTCTCATCCTGCGCAAGGCGTACGGAGGTGCCTACATCGTCATGGACAGCCAGTCCATCGGGGCCGACCTCACCTACGCCTGGCCGACGAACGAGATCGCCGTGATGGGCGCCGAGGGCGCCGCCAACGTCATCTTCCGCCGTCAGATCGCCGATGCCGCCGATCCCGAGGCGATGCGCGTTCGCATGGTCAAGGAGTACAAGGCCGAGCTGATGCACCCGTACTACGCGGCGGAGCGCGGTCTGGTCGACGACGTCATCGACCCCGCCGAGACCCGCGAGGTCCTGGTCAAGTCGCTCGCGATGCTGCACACCAAGCACGCGGACCTGCCCTCCCGCAAGCACGGCAACCCCCCGCAGTAACCCTGCGGATTCTCCGCGGTACCCCCGCGGAAACCTCTCTCATGGAGACTGAAACCTATGAGCAACGCTGACATCCGCGTCGAGAAGGGCCACGCCGAGCCCGAGGAGGTCGCCGCCATCACGGCGATCCTCCTGGCCCGTGCCGCCGCCGCTCCCACTGATGCCGCTCCCGCCCACCGCGCCCACCGCAAGGCGGGCTGGCGCCGACTGGAGCGGGAGCCCGGTTTCCGGGCGCCGCACAGCTGGCACTGAGGGTCTGACGCCGACAGCCCCGTCCTCCGGTGGAGGGCGGGGCTGCGGTGTGTCCGGAGCCCGAGGACGCCCTCCAGGGCCGACAGGGGGCTCTGTGACGGGTGTTCGGACACTCCCGGCCGTCCCGCCGTCCAACGGGGCCGTACGGGGCAGGAGTTCGGCCGGGGAACGAGCAACGGCCCCCGCTTCTCCGGACGGAGAAGCGGGGGCCGTTGCCGTACGAGCGGGGGACGCTAGCGCAGGCGCGCCATGAGGGCGTGCTCGACCAGCGTGATCAGCGCCGACTTGGCGTCCGCGCGGTGGCGGGCGTCCGTCGTGATGATCGGGGCGTCCGGGCCGATCTGGAGAGCCTCGCGGACTTCCTCGGGCTGGTACGGCTGGTTGCCGTCGAAGCCGTTGAGGGCGATGACGAACGGCAGGCCGCTGTTCTCGAAGTAGTCGACCGCGGGGAAGCAGTCGGCGAGACGCCGGGTGTCCACCAGAACGATGGCGCCGATGGCGCCGCGGACCAGGTCGTCCCACATGAACCAGAAGCGGTCCTGGCCCGGCGTACCGAAGAGGTACAGGATCAGGTCCTGGTCGAGGGTGATACGGCCGAAGTCCATGGCGACGGTCGTCGTCGTCTTGTCTCCGGTGTGCGTGAGGTCGTCGATGCCCGCCGAAGCGGACGTCATGACGGCCTCGGTGCGCAGCGGGTTGATCTCCGAGACGGCGCCGACGAACGTGGTCTTGCCCACGCCGAAGCCGCCCGCCACCACGATCTTCGCGGACGTGGTGGAGCGGGAAGGCCCTCCGCTAGAGCTTGCGAAGTCCACTGAGCACCCTTTCGAGCAATGTCACGGCTGGCTGGCCGCCGGCGCTCTCGTCGCCGCCCGGCTGATGAATGGCGACCAGGCCCGCTTCCGCCAAGTCGGCGACGAGGATCCTGGCTACGCCGAGAGGGATGGTCAGCAGGGCCGAGATTTCGGCCACCGACTTGATCTCCCGGCAGAGGTTGCAGATGCGCTGATGTTCGGGCAACTGGCCCTGCATCTGGTGCGGCTGCGCGGTCGTGTGCACCAGCGCCTCGATGGCGAGCTGGTAGCGGGGCCTGGTGCGGCCACCCGTCATGGCGTAGGGACGCACCAGGGGATTACTGGCACTCCCGGCGGGTGAGGCCTCGGGGGAGCGCCGCTGCGGCTGCACGGGCTGGATGCGCGGCGCCGACGGCTGGTCGTAGGGAGAAGGCCCGGGGCCCTGCGGACCCTGGGGCGGGTACTGCCGTCGCTGGCCGGGTGCGGAGGGAAAGTTGTACGGGTTCTGTGAACCGTCGCCCTGGCCGCCCTGCCCCTGGCCGGGGCCGTACGACCAGTTGCCCGAAGACGAACCGCCTGGGGGTGTTACCACTCTCTCTCCTCCTCCGACCGTGCCGGGCACCCAACGCTGGGACCGCGTCCCGAAACCTTACGGCCCCGGGACGCCAATTCGCACCGTCTGTCTATTAGTTGAGAAGGCTGCCCTGGAGCTCCGCACGAAGGTCCGGAGTGAGAACCGTGCCCGCACGGTCCACCAGAAGCGCCATCTCGTACCCAATGAGACCGATGTCCGCCTCAGGGTGTGCAAGTACTGCGAGTGAAGAACCATCCGAAACGGACATGAGGAAGAGGAATCCTCGCTCCATCTCCACAACGGTCTGGTTCACGTGGCCACCCTCGAAGATACGGGACGCGCCCGCGGTCAAAGAGGTCAGACCGGACGCGACGGCCGCCAGCTGGTCGGCGCGGTCGCGGGGAAAGCCTTCGGACATAGCCAGAAGGAGTCCGTCGGCGGAGACCACCACTGTGTGGGACACCCCAGGGGTGTTGTCCACGAAGTTGGTGATCAACCAGTTCAGGTTCTGTGCCGCCTGGCTCATCGGGCTCACACTAACGCTCCTGGTTGTAGGTGCTGTCAGGACCGAGGCCCTGACCGTTCGTCTCACTACCTGCACTGCGTCCCCGCTCGACACCGCGACGCAGGTTGCTCAGCCTGCCCCGGACGTCTTCGGGAGCACGGGAGACCTGGGGGCCTCCCTGGGGGGTCGATTCCGCGGTTCCCTCGACCAGGTTGGCCTTGGGCACCCGCCGCGGCAGACCGGACGGGGTGACCCCGCCGGCCTTGGGCTTCTTCAGCTGCTCGGCGCGCTGCCACCGGTCGTCGTTCGACGACCGCCAGTCGTCGCCCGTGTTCCCGGAGGACATGGGCGCCGCCTGCTCCCTCGCGGGCTCCGCGGGGCGCCGGGCGTTGCCGGCGGGGGCGGCACCGCGACGGGGAAGCCCCGCGCCGGTCATCGTGTGGGGGGCCGAAGAGGCCGGACCCGGACGACCAAAGCCTACGCTGTTCTGCTCGCCCGCGTCAGCGACCTGCGGAGATTCCGCTTGCGGAGCGTAGTCGGGCCGGTACCCGCCCTGGTACGCGTCCTGGCGCGCGTCCTGCTGCGGCCAGTCGTCCTGGTAGGACGGCTCGCCGAAACCGGCCAGCGTCTCCGGGGCGGATCCGCCCATTCCGGTGTGCTCCTGCTGGACCGGCTCCGTGTAGGAGGGGTCGGGGTAGCCACCGTTGGACGGGAAGTACGCCTCGTCGTACGCGGCCTGCTGCGGCGCCTCGTAGGACGTCTGCTGGTCGTACGTGGTCTGCTGCTCCTCGTGCACACCCTGGGCGCCGTCGTACGCAGGGGCGCCGTCGAAGGACGCCTGCCCGTTGTCGTACGTGCCGGCGGGCTGTCCGTCGAAGCCCTCGGCGTAGGCCTGGGGGCCTTCGATGGCCTCCGGACCCTGTGCCTGGGCCTCCAGGGCCGCACGGCGCTCCTCGCGCATCAGGGAGCGGCCCACGGGGTCCAGATCGCGGATGTCGTCCGGGACCTCGTAGCGGCTGTCGTCGAAGCCGAGGTCCGCGGCGGTCAGCACGGGCTGCTGCTGCGGGACACCGAAGTTCTCGCCCTGGAACGACTGCTGCTGCTGCTCGGGAATGATCTGCGACACGGTGAACTCGTCGGCCATCGGCTGGTAGTCGCCACCGCCACCGTGGGTGATGGCGTCGGGGAGCATGACCAGGGAGGTGGTACCGGCCTGCTCGCCCGAGGGGCGGAGCTGGACGCGGATGCCGTGCCGGTCGGACAGCCGGCCGACCACGAAGAGGCCCATGCGCTGCGAGATCGCGGCGTCCACGGTCGGCGGGTTGGCCAGCTTGTGGTTGATGTCCGCGAAGTCCTCGGCGGTGAGGCCGATGCCCTTGTCGTGGATCTCGACCATGACGCGGCCGTCGGGAAGACGGGTCGCGGTGACACGGACCTTGGTCTGCGGGGAGGAGAACGTGGTCGCGTTCTCCAGGAGCTCGGCGAGCAGGTGCACGAGGTCGGTCACGGCGCGGCCGTGGATCTCGGCCTCCGGGACACCGGAGAGCTCGATGCGCTCGTACTGCTCCACCTCGGAGGAGGCGGCGCGCAGGACGTCGACCAGCGGGACGGGCTGGTCCCAGCGGCGTCCGGGCTCCTCGCCGGCGAGGACCAGGAGGTTCTCGCCGTTGCGGCGCATACGGGTCGCGAGGTGGTCCAGGCGGAAGAGGTTCTCCAGCTGGTCCGGGTCGGCCTCGTTGTTCTCCAGGTCGGTGATCAGGGTCAGCTGGCCCTCGATCAGCGACTGGTTGCGGCGCGAGAGGTTGGTGAAGATCGCGTTGATGTTGCCTCGCAGGAGGGCCTGCTCGGCGGCCAGTCGTACGGCCTCGCGGTGGACCTGGTCGAAGGCGCGGGCGACTTCGCCGATCTCGTCCGTGGTGGTGATCGGGATCGGCTGCACGCGGGTGTCGACCCGGCCGGGGTCGGTGCGCGAGAGCTGGTCGACCAGCATCGGCAGACGCTGCTCGGCGACGTTGAAGGCGGCGTTGCGGAGCTGGCGCATCGCGCGGCTCATCTGGCGGGCCACCATGCCGGCCAGGATGAACGCGGCGAGCAGGGCGATCACGACGACGGCGCCGGTGATGAAGGCGTCGGTCCTGGCGGTGTCGGAGATGTCGCCGGCCTCGGCCACGGCCTTGTCGGAGAGGTCCGACTCGATCTGGCGGTAGGCGTTGTACTTGGCGGTGTTGACCGCCATCCAGTTCTGGGCGGTGACGCCCCCCGCGGCGAGCACCGCGCGGTCGCTCTCCAGCGGGGACTTGAGCCCCGCGAGTTCCTTGACCATCTCGGTGTCGCCGGAGGGCGGCGGCACGTAGTTCGGGTCGGCGGCCGCGGCCTCGCGCGCCTTCGCGGTCAGCTCCGACTTGACCTTCGCCGCCGCGGATTCGAGCGTGGCCGAGTCCTGCTCGGTGCCACCACCCTTGTACTCCTCGATGGCGATGCCTTCGAGGTAGGCGTACGAGGACAGGGCGACGCGCTGGCTGGCGAGACTGCTGACGCCGGGACCCGGCTTGATCAGCATGTGCATGCCGATCGACCGCTCCAGCGACAGCGCGGCCTTGGACAGCGAGATCGCGTAGACCGTACGGCCGTAGCTGGTGATGTTTCCGGTGCCCAGACCGAGCTCGTTGGCGAACTCCATCAGCGGGTGCTGGATCTGGAGGTAGCCCTCTTCGGTCTTCACGCCGGGAAGCGCTGTGGTGTACGCGGCTTTCCGCAGCTTCTCGAGACCGGGCTCGACGTTGCGGAAGACCGAGAGGCGGCGCTCCAGGCCCGGAGTCTCGGGCATGTCCTGGGCGGCCTCGTCGAAGGCGTCGGCGGCCAGGTCGGTGTCGCGGCGGACCTTGATGACGGTCGCGTCCTTGGCGCCCTTGCCGGACAGCAGGGGGTAGGCGCTGAGGTCACGCTCGACGAACAGCTTGTCGCCGTAGTTCAGTGCCGCCTGCACCAGGCGCGCCGTCTTCTCGGCGTCCTGCGCTTCCTGCCAGGTGTCGATCGAGCTCTTCACCTGGAAGCCGCCCATGACGAGGCCGACCACCACGGGTATGAGCAGGATCGCGTTCAGCCTGGTCGGCACACGCCAGTTACGCGGGGAGAATCGGCTCCCGCTCGGCGCGGGTGCCGGCGTGGGCTCCGGGCCGGCGACTTGTGCGGGCGCCGCTCCGCGCGCCGGCGGGGTGAAGTTGCCCCGTGCCGACGGCTCGGGACCGTTCATGCTTCGCCTCACTCGACCAACAACCTCTCGGCGTCGGCACCTACTGTGTGCCGCCGTATCTACCAGCGCCCTTGACTACTGGGCAGTTCAGCGCATTCCAGCACGTCAAGCAGCGCCCTTCCAAACACTCGGAACGGATGATTCCGAGTGGCGCTGACCACAGACAAAACGGTCATAAAGAGCGAGCCCCGCCAAAAGGCGGGGCCTTCATGAACGCAGGGGTACCGGGCGACCGCTATGCGTGTCGGGGCCGGCGAAATTCTCTGTCGAAACGTTATGAACACTGAGGCCGGCCGTGTCAAATGACACAGCCGGCTCCAATGCGTCTACGACAACTTCCATACAGAGTCGTCTACTTGGCTGCTACCGCAGCCGTGCCATGAGAGCGTGCTCGACCAGGGTGATGAGAGCGCTCTTCGCATCTGCACGGTGTCGCGCGTCCGTCGTGATGATCGGAGCGTCCGGGCCGATCTGAAGAGCCTCGCGCACTTCCTCCGGGTTGTACGGCTGGTGACCGTCGAAGCCGTTGAGGGCGATGACGAACGGCAGGCCGCTGTTCTCGAAGTAGTCGACCGCCGGGAAGCAGTCGGCGAGACGCCGGGTGTCCACCAGGACCACCGCGCCGATGGCGCCGCGGACCAGGTCGTCCCACATGAACCAGAAGCGGTCCTGGCCCGGCGTACCGAAGAGGTACAGGATCAGGTCCTGGTCGAGGGTGATACGGCCGAAGTCCATGGCCACCGTGGTGGTGGTCTTGTCCCCGGTGTGGGTGAGGTCGTCGATGCCCGCCGAAGCGGAGGTCATGACGGCCTCGGTGCGCAGAGGGTTGATCTCGGAGACGGCACCCACGAACGTGGTCTTGCCGACACCGAAGCCACCCGCTACGACGATCTTCGCGGAGGTGGTCGCCCGGCCTCCGTCAGAGCTTGCGAAGTCCACTGAGCACCCTTTCGAGCAGTGTCACGTCCGGCGCGCCGCCGTTGTTCTCATCGCCGCCAGGCTGGTGAATGGCGACAAGTCCGGCCTCGGCGAGGTCCGCGACAAGGATCCTGGCCACGCCGAGCGGCATGGACAGGAGGGCCGACACCTCGGCCACCGACTTCACTTCCCGGCACAGATGGCAGATGCGCTGGTGTTCGGGCAGCAGTCCCATCAGCTGGGCCGGATCGGCCGTGGTGCTGATCAGAGCTTCTATGGCCAGTTGGTACCGCGGCCGGGTCCGGCCGCCGGTCATCGCGTACGGACGTACCAGCGGCTGGTCGCCTTCATCCCCGTACGACTCGGCGTACGGATCATGAGAGGCGGGGGGCGGGGTCATGAATCCTCCGGGCGGGACAGCAAGTCGGTCAGTCGTGCCGTCTGTTGGGGCCGGTGGGGGGATTGTGGCGGCCGGACGGTGATTTCGTGCGGTGTCTGGATCCGGCGGCGGTCAGTGAAGCAGACTGCCTTGTAGTTCGGCACGCAGGTCCGGCGTGAGGACGGCGCCCGCACGGTCGACGAGCAGTGCCATCTCGTAGCCGACGAGGCCGATGTCGCATTCCGGGTGGGAGAGGACCGCGAGAGACGATCCGTCCGAAACCGACATCAGGAAGAGGAAACCGCGCTCCATCTCCACGACCGTCTGGGCCACCGCCCCGCCTTCGAAGATCCGGGAAGCCCCGGCAGTCAGCGAGGTGAGTCCGGAGGCGACGGCCGCCAGTTGGTCCGCGCGGTCGCGGGGGAAGCCTTCGGACATTGCCAGAAGGAGTCCGTCGGCGGACACGACGACGGTGTGGGACACCCCGGGGGTGTTGTCCACAAAGTTGGTGATCAACCAGTTGAGGTTCTGTGCCGCCTGGCTCATCGGGCTCAACTAACGCTCCTGCTGGTGAGTGGGGCTGGGGAAGCTGCCGGTCTGGCCGTTGCCGGCCTGTCGACCCTGCTGAATGCCCCGACGGAGATTGGTCAGCCGGCCGCGTACGTCATCGGGCGCACGCGAGACCTGCGGACCGCTTTGGTGCTGTTGCTGCTGTGCCGTGCCCGCGACGAGGTTGGCTCGCGGGACGCGGCGCGGCAGGCCTGAGGTGGTGACCCCGCCTGCCGACGGCTTACGGGAACGCTCCGCCTGCTTGACGAGGTCGTCGTTCGGAGAGCTGCGCCACGTCGTGGTGGCGGCCGGTGCGGCGGCCGGCCGCTGCGGAGCCGGGGGAGTCTGAGGCTGCTGGGGGGCGGCCTGCGGATATCCCTGGGAACCGTTGTTCTGGGGGGCGGTGCCGTTGACCGGCGCACCGTCCGAGCCGTTCGCCTGACCGTGGAACCAGTTGGTCTCCAGCGTGTCGTACAGCGGGGTACGGCCGTCACCGGGGTTCGAGGCCGGGGGAAGCGCCTCGGGGGCCTGCGGACGGGCGGGCGGCTGTGGGGTTGCCGGTCGCTCGTACTGTCCGGTGGACGAACCCTGCCCGTTGCCGTAGCCGGGTGCCGCGAACTGCCCGGTGGACGCGGGGTCCTGGGAAGGCGCGTAGCCCGGCTGGGCGAACTGGCCGGTGGACGACGGCGACTGGGAGGCGCCGTAGCCCTGGGCGGCGAACTGTCCCGTGGCGGCCGGGTTCTGGCCGGCCGGGGACTGGTTGCCGGAGGCGTAGCCGTACTGGCCGTTGTTCTGGCCGTTGTTCTGCGGCGCGCTCGCGCCGGGGCGCGGGGCGTCGAAGTCGGGACGGGGGAACTCCGCGGTGGAGGCGGGGTTCTGCCGGTCGTCGACCCGCGGCATGCGGGACGTGGCGTCGGGGTCCTCGTGACCACGCGGGGTGTCGGGGGACGTCCGCGGGACCGGAGGCTGCGCGTTGTCGTCGCTCCAGCTCGGCGTGCGGGAACCGGTGTTGCCACCGGGCAGCTCGGCGCGCGCGCCACCGCGTCCCGGAAGCTGCGGCCGGCGACGGCCGCCCTTGCCGTTGGACGGGGCCTTCGCGGGAGCGGCCGGAGCCGCGTTGCTGTCGCCGAAGGCGTTCTGTCCGGCGCCGTTTCCGTTGCCGAAGCCCTGCTGCTGCGAGCCGTTCTGAGCGGGGAAGCCCTGCTGCGGGCTCTGCCCGAAGGCGTTCGCACCGGCGGGAGCCTGCCTGCCCTGCTGACCGCCGCCCTGGCCCTGCGGACCACGGGCACCGCCGGAGCCGCCCGGGCGACCGCCCTGGTTGCTGCCGGGCAGTGCGGCCCGCGGACCCTGGCCCGCGCCGACCTGTCCGCGCTGCGGCGGGGCCCCGAGGGGACCGCCGGGAGCGGAGGGAGCACCGGCACCGAGCGAGGGACCGCTCGATCGACGGGCCGCGGCCACACCGGCCGAGGCCTGCGCCGCGGCGGGGCCGCCGCCGGCGGCACTCTGGCCGGGCTTGTTCGGCATCGGCTTCTTGCCGCCCTGGGCGACGTCCACCGGCAGCATGACCAGCGCGGTCGTACCACCGGAGTCGGACGGACGAAGCTGGATGCGGATGCCGTGACGCTGCGACAGACGACCGACCACGAACAGACCCATGCGTCGGGAGACGGAGACGTCCACCGTGGGCGGAGCGGCGAGCCGCTCGTTGATCGCGGCCAGGTCCTCGGGGGACAGGCCGATACCGGTGTCGTGGATCTCGATCAGCACGCGGCCGTCGGGCAGGGCGTGACCGGTGACCTTGACCTTGGTCTGCGGGGAGGAGAACGACGTGGCGTTCTCCAGCAGCTCTGCGAGCAGGTGGACGAGGTCGTTGACGACCCGGCCGGCGACCTCGGTGCCAGGCACCGAGGAGAGTTCGATGCGCTCGTACTGCTCCACCTCGGAGGCGGCGGCGCGGAGCACGTCGACCAGCGGGACCGGACGGGTCCAGCGGCGACCGGGCTCTTCACCGGCGAGAACGAGAAGGTTTTCACCGTTACGGCGCATGCGGGTCGCGAGGTGGTCGAGCTTGAACAGCGAGGAGAGCTGGTCGGGGTCGGCCTCACGGGACTCCAGCTCGGATATGAGCGAGAGCTGGCGCTGGATAAGACCCTGGGAACGGCGCGAGAGGTTGGTGAACATCGCGTTGACGTTGCCTCGCAGAAGGGCCTGCTCGGCGGCGAGGCGGACAGCCTCGCGGTGCACGTCGTCGAAGGCCGCGGCCACCTGGCCGATCTCGTCCCGGGAGTGCACACCGACCGACTCCACGGAGGTGTCGACGTCCTGCGGGTCCGACTCCGAGAGCTGCTTGACGAGCTCGGGCAGACGGTCCGAGGCGACCCGGGTGGCGGTGTCCTGCAGGCGGCGCAGCGAGCGGATCATGGACCGGGCCACGACGAAGGCGCCGACGAGCGAGACGCCGAGGACGAGCAGGATCAGTACACCGGAGATGATCGCTTCACTCTGCGACTCGTTACGCAGCTCACGGGCCTTCTGCTCCATCTCGCTGAGCAGCGTGGTCTCGATCTTCGACATCTGGTCGATCTTGGACGAATCGTCGTCGAGCCAGTCCTTGTAGGACCGCTTGTTCTGCGTCTTGAGGCCCTCGGGGTTGCTCAGCACGCGCTTGGCGTACTGGTCGGCCGACTTGATCGTCGGGTTGTCACCCTCGATGGGCAGGAGCAGTTCCGTGTTGCCGTCGCCGTAGATGTTCTTGAAGGCCTGGTTCTCGGAATCCTGGCTCTCGAACGCGGACAGCGCGTACTGCTGGTCGTTCTTGGAGAGGGTTCCGAAGACCTTCGGCTGCGTGGGAAGCGCGGCGGCGATGATCGCCCGCTGGACGGAGGCGTACTCCTTGGCGGAGGAGAACGCGGCCAGCGCGCGGGTGCGCTGGATCATCTCCGGGTTGCTGGTCGCCTCGGCCATGTCCTGCGACAGCGCGAGGAGCTCGGTGACCAGGCGGTGGTACGCGTCCACCGTCTGGGTCGAGTTCTGCGGGTCGTTGTAGGCGTTGCTGCGGATCTGGTTCAGCTTGTACAGCTCGGCCACGACACCGACGAGGCTGTCGTGCACGCCGGAGAGCTGGCCCTTGGCCGTCGCGTCGTCGACCTGCTGCGTGCCTTGGAGGAAGTGCTTCTTCGCCACGTCGGTGGCGTCGCGCACCGACTTGACCTCGTAGTCGTTGGCCAGGGCGCCGTGTGCCAGCGGACCGGCCGACTCGTCGCGCTCCTTCTGGAGCGCGGCGGCGAGCTCGGTGGCCTGCTTGGTCATCTCGGTCAGCAGCCGCATGTTGTCGAGCTGCTGGATGTTGTCCATCGACTCGTTGATGCGGAGCGCACCCAGCGAGGTCGCGGCGACCACGGGGAGCGCGAGCAGCGAGACAAGTCGCGTCGAGATGCGCCAGTTCCGCAGGGCTAGACGCGAGCCGTAGCTCGGCGTACCCGTCGACGTGGCGTCGGTCGTGGTGGCGGGAGCCTTGGGCTTCGCGCCGGCGCGAGCGGAGTGTTCACCGCTGCCGCCGACCTCTGCCGGTCCCGGGTTCTGGGCGTGCTGGGGCGAGGAACCGCGGTCGGTCCCGCCGCGCGGCTCCGGCTCCGCCGAAGCGCTGCCATCCCTCTTGAAACGTCCCTGCACTAGCGTCGCAACCTCTGGACCAGGCGCCCCTCCGCTGGAACGGCGGGACGGTGTCGGCGTTGTACACGGACGCAGATGCGCCCTGTGTATGTGGTCTGAGTGACCGGCGCAGGTTCCCCCTTCCCGCCGCCACTCGGCGCTGAGTAGCGCCCCTGCGCGCCGGATTCGTGAATCCGCGGCGGTCCGAGGAATTCCAGCACAGTGCAGGATCTCCAACAAGGCCCGTGTACCAGGCTGTGACCTCCGTGACAGCATGTGAGTGACAGGTCACGAGGCGTGTAAGGGGTTCTCGTACATACCGGGCATAGGCCTACGAGCCATGGGCGCCACCACCGTGTCCCAGTCGCGATGATCAGGAGCGGAATGACTGGTTCAGTGGAGTAATGTCCGTTTGGTCGGGCCGCATTGGGGGCCTCGATTGACCGGTTTGCCCCTAGCCGAGTGAGCAAACTCACACAGCGATCATGGCCTCTTCACGGCATCGCCAGGGAATTGAATGTTTAGCCTGACGCTTTACAGAGATGGCGAATCCGACAACCCGCGCCTATGTGGGGCTCTTTGACCCCGACCGGCGCCCAGGACGACAAGGTCGAGCAAAACGGTGAAGACGACGATGATGTTCCGCAACATTGCCAATCCGCGACGCACGACGCTGGCGCACCTCGAGGACGCCGATGCCCTGCGCACGCCGGAACGGCCGGAGCACTCGGTCGAGCTCCCCGTCCAGACGGCCAACCCCCGCCGCACCGTCCTGATGGACGCTCCGGTCGCGGTCTCCGCCGCCGCGGAGTGAACGCGGCGACCGGCGAAGGGCCGCGCACCGCGCGGCCCGGCCGGTCACGGCCCTCCCTCCACGAGGGCGCCGTCACCCCTCGCCCGGACCGGCGCGCCGCCGTCCGCCGCCCGCCCCGGACCGCGCCCCGCCGCTCACCGTCCCGGCGGATATACGCGAAGCCCGCAGCCCTTGCCGCGTTAGCCTGGAGCGTCAGACTCCAGCCAGCTCAGTGAGGGGCGCAAGGATCCCGTGCGCATCGCCAGATTCTCCATCGACGGCAACGTCGCTTTCGGCGCGGTCGAGGGCGACAAGCCGGACGAGCTCGTCCTCGACATCATCAAGGGCATCCCGTTCGCGGACTTCGAGCTCTCCGGTACGAAGGTCCCGCTCAACAAGGTCCGGCTGCTGCCGCCGGTGCTCCCGAACAAGGTCGTGGCCTTCGGCCGCAACTACGCGGAGCACGCCAAGGAGCTCGGCAACGAGGTGCCCGACGCCCCGTTCGCCTTCTTCAAGCCGTCGACCTCGGTGATCGGTTCCGGCGACCCGATCCAGTACCCCTCCTTCTCCAGCGAGCTGCACCACGAGGCCGAGCTCGCCGTCGTCATCGGCCGCATGTGCCGCGAGGTCCCGCGCGAGCGCGTCAAGGACGTCATCCTCGGCTACACCTGCGCCAACGACGTCACCGCCCGCGATGTGCAGAAGCGCGAGAAGCAGTGGGCCCGCGCCAAGGGCTTCGACAGCTCCTGCCCGCTCGGCCCCTGGGTGGAGACGGACCTCGACCCCGCCGACCTGACCATCCAGTGCACGGTCAACGGGCAGCAGCGGCAGCTCGGCCGCACCAGCGAGATGATCCACTCCATCGAGGACCTCATCGTCAACATCACCGAGGCCATGACGCTGCTCCCCGGCGACGTGATCCTCACCGGCACCCCGGCTGGGGTCGGCCCCCTGAACGTCGGCGACGAGGTCGCCGTCACCATCGAAGGCATCGGCACTCTCACCAACAAGGTGATCAAGCGTGGCTAACGTCCGTGTACGTTTCTGTCCCTCCCCGACCGGCAACCCCCACGTCGGGCTGGTCCGCACCGCCCTGTTCAACTGGGCGTTCGCCCGGCACAACGAAGGCACCCTGGTCTTCCGCATCGAGGACACCGACGCGGCCCGCGACTCCGAGGAGTCGTACGACCAGCTCCTCGACTCGATGCGCTGGCTGGGCTTCGACTGGGACGAGGGCCCCGAGATCGGCGGCCCGCACGCGCCGTACCGCCAGTCGCAGCGCATGGACATCTACGCGGACGTCGCCGCCAAGCTCCTGGACGCGGGCCACGCGTACCGCTGCTACTGCTCGACCGAGGAGCTGGACACCCGCCGCGACGCGGCCCGCGCCGCCGGCAAGCCCTCCGGCTACGACGGCCACTGCCGCGACCTGTCCGCCGAGCGGAAGGCCGCCTACGAGGCCGAGGGCCGCAAGCCCATCGTGCGCTTCCGGATGCCCGACGAGGCGATCACCTTCGACGACCTGGTCCGCGGCGAGATCACGTACCTCCCGGAGAACGTTCCGGACTACGGCATCGTCCGTGCCAACGGCGCCCCGCTGTACACGCTCGTCAACCCCGTCGACGACGCCCTGATGGAGATCACCCACGTCCTGCGCGGCGAGGACCTGCTCTCCTCCACCCCCCGGCAGGTCGCCCTCTACAAGGCGCTGACCGAGCTGGGCATCGCCAAGGAGACCCCGGCCTTCGGCCACCTCCCGTACGTGATGGGTGAGGGCAACAAGAAGCTCTCCAAGCGCGACCCGGAGTCCTCGCTCAACCTCTACCGGGAGCGCGGCTTCCTCCCCGAGGGCCTGCTGAACTACCTCTCCCTGCTCGGCTGGTCGCTCGCGGCGGACCGCGACATCTTCTCGATCGACGAGATGGTCGCCGCGTTCGACGTCACGGACGTGAACCCGAACCCGGCCCGCTTCGACCTGAAGAAATGCGAGGCGATCAACGCCGACCACATCCGCATGCTCGATGTGAAGGACTTCACCGAGCGCTGCGCCCCGTGGCTGCGCGCCCCCTTCGCGCCCTGGGCGCCGGAGGACTTCGACGAGGCGAAGTGGCAGGCGATCGCCCCGCACGCCCAGTCGCGGATGAAGGTCCTCTCCGAGATCACGGACAACGTCGACTTCCTGTTCCTGCCGAAGCCGGCCGTCGACGAGGCGTCCTGGACGAAGGCGATGAAGGAGGGCAGCGACGCCCTGCTGCGCACCGCCCGCGAGAAGCTGGAGGCGGCCGACTGGACTTCTCCGGAGTCCCTGAAGGAGGCCGTCCTGGCCGCCGGTGAGGCGCACGGCCTCAAGCTCGGCAAGGCGCAGGCCCCGGTCCGCGTCGCCGTCACCGGCCGCACGGTCGGCCTGCCGCTCTTCGAGTCCCTGGAGATCCTGGGCAAGGACGAGACGCTGGCGCGCGTCGACGCCGCGCTGGAGCGGCTCGCGGCCTAGCCGACAGCTGTACGCGACAGGGGCGGTGTCCGGTTCGGGCACCGCCCCTGTCACGTGTGCGCCCCGGCCCGCCACCGGGAGTTCCCTGTTCCCGTCGATGGCCATCAACTCTCGCCTGTGCCAGGGGGGCGCGTGCCGGATGAGCCTCGGCGATCGTCACCGCCCGAGGGACAGCCGCCCGCTCTCGGCGATACCGTCGGCGCATGAGCATCGACGCCGTGGTCTGGGACATCGACGACACGCTCTTCGACTACACGAGCGCGGACCGGGCGGGCATCCGGGACCATCTCGCGGCCGAGGGCCTGCTCGACGGCGGTACGACCGTCGAGCAGGCCCTCACGCGCTGGCGGGAGATCACCGACGCCCAGTGGGCGAGGTACGCGGCCGGCGAGACGGACTGGCAGGGCCAGCGGCGGGACCGCGTCCGGGTGTTCCTGGGGGAGTCGCTGAGCGACACCGAGGCCGACGCGTGGTTCGACCGGTACGTCACGCACTACGAGGGCGCCTGGGCGCTCTTCCCGGACGTCCTGCCCGTCCTGGACGCGCTCGTGGCCAGCCACCGGCACGCGGTGCTGTCCAACTCCAGCCTCCTCGTGCAGGACCGCAAGCTGCGCGTCCTCGGAGTGCACGACCGCTTCGAGGCCATCCTGTGCGCCGCCGAACTCGGCGTCTCCAAGCCCGCGGCGGCCGCCTTCCATGCGGCCTGCGACGCCCTGGGGCTGCCGCCGCACCGCGTCGCCTACGTCGGGGACCATCCGGAGATCGACGGACGCGGCGCCGCCGACGCCGGTCTGCTCTCGGTCTGGATCGACCGGGGCGGCGCCCAGGCCGCCGGCGCCGCCGGACGGACGGGTCCGCACCGCATCGGATCGCTCGCCGAGTTGCCCGCGATCCTCGGCGCCGATACCCGTTTTGGAGCGCCGTCCACCTTCGGGTAATGTTCTTTCTGCGCCGCCGGGAGCGGGCCGAAAGGCCGGAGCTCGGAGGCGCTAGCTAAAACAGAATCCCGAGGTGGGGTTGTGTTTCAGTGGCCTATGGTGTAATTGGCAGCACGACGGTTTCTGGTTCCGTTAGTCTAGGTTCGAGTCCTGGTAGGCCAGCTCGCAGAGCTCATCTGCACCGCGGAGATCCAGATCCGCAAAGCCCCCGTTGTGTAGCGGCCTAGCACGCTGCCCTCTCACGGCAGTAGCGCCGGTTCGAATCCGGTCGGGGGTACAGATCCTTCCCAGGGAGGCAGTCGGGTCGCACCCGCTGCCCCTCATGCAGGATCGCTAGGGCCCCCGTTGTGTAGCGGCCTAGCACGCTGCCCTCTCACGGCAGTAGCGCCGGTTCGAATCCGGTCGGGGGTACTGGTCTAAACCACCATGGGCTATGGTGTAATTGGCAACACTACGGTTTCTGGTACCGTCATTCTAGGTTCGAGTCCTGGTAGCCCAGCTTTACATCTGCGGAAACGCAGGATGCAGGCCCCCGTTGTGTAGCGGCCTAGCACGCCGCCCTCTCAAGGCGGTAGCGCCGGTTCGAATCCGGTCGGGGGTACATGGTCCGCAAGGGTCTCCACTTCGGTGGGGGCCCTTTCGGCGTTCGGAGATCAACTTCGGAGATCAACACGGAGCGGGTCGCCGTGAGTTGGATCACCCCGGAAACAAGGCGCGGGGTGCACGGGCTCGGTGAGCCGGTACACCCCGCGTACGGGACGGTGTGCTTCGGGAAGGGCCTGCCGCGGCGTTGAGGCCGACCCTCCCGTCATGCGGGAACGGAGCGGAGGTCAGCCCGTGCGGCGCAGGGCCTCGGAGAGCCGCCCGGCGGCGTCGATGACGGCCTGGGCGTGCATACGGCCCGGGTGGCGGGACAGGCGCTCGATCGGCCCGGAGACCGAGACGGCGGCCACGACACGGTTCGAGGGGCCGCGGACCGGCGCGGACACGGACGCCACGCCCGGCTCGCGCTCACCGATCGACTGGGCCCAGCCGCGGCGTCGTACCCCCGACAGCGCGGTGGCGGTGAAGCGGGCGCCCTGGAGACCACGGTGCAGCCGCTCCGGCTCCTCCCAGGCCATCAGGATCTGGGCGGAGGAACCGGCCTTCATCGTGAGGGTGGAACCCACAGGGACCGTGTCCCGCAGACCGGACAGCCGCTCGGCCGCGGCGACGCAGATGCGCATGTCGCCCTGGCGGCGGTAGAGCTGCGCGCTCTCGCCCGTGATGTCCCTCAGGTGTGTGAGCACCGGGCCCGCCGTCGCGAGGAGGCGGTCCTCTCCGGCGGCCGCGGCCAGTTCGGCGAGCCGGGGTCCGAGTATGAAACGGCCCTGCATGTCGCGCGCCACCATGCGGTGGTGTTCAAGTGCCACGGCGAGACGATGTGCCGTGGGTCGTGCCAGTCCGGTCGCCGCCACCAAGCCCGCGAGGGTGGCCGGACCGGACTCCAGAGCGCTCAGGACAAGGGCTGCCTTGTCCAGAACGCCGACGCCGCTACTGTTGTCCATGAAACGATACTCGCGTCTCACTCTGTGAAACGCAAGTTCAATTTCCGGTGAAACGAGCCACCCTTGTAGGCACAGCGGCCCGCGGACCAACGGGCCCGGCGGACGACGTCCGGCACGAGGGGTGCGGACGTTCACCGCCCCGGAAATCTCTAGTTGGGCCGGCGCCACACAAGCCGGCCGGAGGGAAAGCGATGGGTAGGACACTCGCGGAGAAGGTCTGGGACGACCATGTCGTCCGGCGCGCCGAGGGCGAGCCCGACCTCCTCTTCATCGATCTGCACCTGCTGCACGAGGTGACCAGCCCGCAGGCCTTCGACGGTCTGCGTCAGGCGGGCCGTCCGGTGCGGCGCCTCGACCTCACCATCGCGACCGAGGATCACAACACCCCGACCCTCGACATCGACAAGCCCATCGCGGACCCGGTCTCCCGGGTCCAGCTGGAGACGCTGCGCAAGAACGCCGCCGAATTCGGCGTCCGGCTGCACTCGCTGGGCGACGTCGAGCAGGGCGTGGTGCACGTGGTGGGACCGCAGCTGGGTCTGACCCAGCCGGGCACCACGGTGGTCTGCGGCGACTCGCACACCTCCACGCACGGCGCGTTCGGCGCCCTGGCGTTCGGCATCGGCACCTCGCAGGTCGAGCATGTGCTGGCCACCCAGACGCTGCCGCTGGCCCGCCCGAAGACCATGGCCATCACGGTCGAAGGTGAGCTGCCCGACGGCGTCAGCGCCAAGGACCTGATCCTGGCGATCATCGCCAAGATCGGCACCGGCGGCGGCCAGGGCTACATCCTGGAATACCGCGGCTCCGCCATCGAGAAGCTCTCGATGGAGGCCCGGATGACCATCTGCAACATGTCGATCGAGGCCGGCGCCCGCGCGGGCATGATCGCCCCCGACGAGACCGCCTTCGCCTACCTCAAGGGCCGTGCGCACGCCCCCGAGGGCGAGGAGTGGGACGCCGCGGTCGCGTACTGGAAGACCCTGAAGTCCGACGACGACGCCGAATTCGACGCGGAGGTCGTCATCGACGCCGCCTCCCTGTCGCCGTTCGTCACCTGGGGCACCAACCCCGGCCAGGGCGCGCCGCTTTCGGCGAACGTCCCCGACCCGGCTTCGTACGAAGACGCTTCGGAGCGCCACGCCGCCGAAAAGGCCCTGGAATACATGGGGTTGACCGCCGGACAGCCGCTGCGTGACATCAAGGTCGACACCGTCTTCGTAGGTTCGTGCACCAACGGCCGTATCGAGGACCTGCGGGCGGCCGCCGAGATCGTCGGGGGCCGCAAAGTCGCCGACGGCGTACGGATGCTGGTCGTCCCCGGCTCCGCGCGGGTCGGTCTCCAGGCCGTCTCCGAGGGCCTGGACGTGGTCTTCAAGGAGGCCGGCGCCGAATGGCGGCACGCGGGCTGCTCGATGTGTCTGGGCATGAACCCCGACCAGCTGGCCCCCGGTGAGCGCTCCGCGTCCACCTCCAACCGCAACTTCGAGGGCAGGCAGGGCAAGGGCGGCCGTACGCACCTGGTCTCGCCGCAGGTCGCCGCCGCCTCGGCGGTCCTCGGCCACCTGGCCTCCCCGGCCGACCTGTCCGACGCCCCCGTGCCCGCTGGAGTCTGAGAGCCATGGAAGCATTCACCACGCACACCGGCCGGGCGGTCCCGCTGCGCCGCAGCAACGTCGACACCGACCAGATCATCCCCGCCCACTGGCTCAAGAAGGTGACCAGGGACGGCTTCGAGGACGGCCTCTTCGAGGCCTGGCGCAAGGACGCCTCGTTCATCCTCAACCAGCCCGAGCGCCAGGGCGCCACGGTTCTGGTCGCGGGTCCCGACTTCGGTACGGGCTCCTCCCGCGAGCACGCCGTCTGGGCGCTCCAGAACTACGGCTTCAAGACCGTCATCTCGTCCCGGTTCGCCGACATCTTCCGCGGCAACTCGCTCAAGAACGGCCTGCTCACGGTGGTTCTGGACCAGAAGATCGTGGACGCGCTCCAGGAGCTGTCGGAGAAGGACCCGCAGGCCGAGATCACGGTCGACCTTCAGGCCCGTGAGGTGCGCGCCGAGGGCATCACCGCCGCCTTCGAGCTCGACGAGAACGCCCGCTGGCGGCTGCTGAACGGGCTGGACGACATCTCCATCACCCTCCAGAACGAGGGCGACATCGCGGCCTACGAGGCCAAGCGGCCCTCGCACAAGCCGAAGACGCTCCAGGTCTGACACCGGGCCCGGCCCCGGCCGGGCACGGCTGATTTCAGCCACGCGACACCTCTCTGTACCCCCAATCGTGGACGGTTGGGGGTACAGCTGTTTTCGCTCCCGAAGGGCCCCCGCGCACCCTCACGAGGCAGGTCAACTCCCTTAGTTACAAGGCGCGTTGCCTGGGTAGGCGGCTACGCGGGCGACTTCCGGCCAAGAGGGTCAGAAGGCCTCCGGTGGGCGGCAGTTACCCCCTGCGCAGGCGACAACTCGCCCCAGATGGCACAATCTGTGCATGGAACGTGACGGCCAACTCGAGCTCTACGCGGCGGTCGCGGCCCAACTCAAGGAAGCGCACACAAGAGTGCGCGCACTGCAAGTCCCGGAGGGCGTACGGATGGCGCTGACCCGGAAGCTGCTGGTCATTACGGCCGCGGCCAAGCACGATCTCGCCGACGCGACAAGGCGGCTGGAGCGGTTCACCACCGACCTCGACGAGGGTCGATTCCTCGAAGGGGATCACTGACGAACTGCGCTACGGCCCGAGTTCGTTGCGGCACAAGGGTGATTAGCCCGTTTCGTGTTTGATTTGCGGTATATATCTGCCTAACGTGCGAAAAAGCTTGAACGCATTCGTTCGGGCAATGTCTCCGAAGGGGAAGACGTGAACAAGGCGCAGCTCGTAGAAGCGATTGCCGACAAGGTCGGCGGGCGTCAGCAGGCCGCCGACGCGGTCGACGCGGTACTGGACGCCATCGTCCGTGCGGTTGTCGGCGGAGACCGGGTCTCGGTCACGGGCTTCGGTTCCTTCGAGAAGGTCGACCGCCCCGCCCGTTACGCCCGCAACCCTCAGACGGGTGAGCGTGTTCGGGTCAAGAAGACCTCCGTGCCGCGCTTCCGCGCCGGCCAGGGCTTCAAGGACCTGGTGAGCGGCTCGAAGAAGCTCCCGAAGAACGACGTCGCGGTCAAGAAGGCCCCGAAGGGCAGCCTCTCCGGCGGCGCTTCCGCGACGGTGAAGAAGGCCGCGGCCAAGAAGGCCACCACCGCCAAGAAGGCGGCGGTCAGGAAGACCGCGGCGAAGAAGACGGTCGCGAAGAAGGCCACGGCCACCGTGAAGAAGACCGCGGCCAAGAAGACGACGGCGAAGACGGCCGCCGCCAAGAAGACGACGGCGAAGACGACCGCGGCCAAGAAGACCGCCGCCAAGAAGGCTCCGGCGAAGAAGGCCACGGCCAAGAAGGCCCCCGCGAAGAAGTCGACGGCCCGCAAGACCACCACCGCCAAGAAGGCCACCGCCCGCTAGTAGCCGGGCCGAGGGGCACCTCACGCGCCGGGCCGGGCTCCCACCGGGAGCCCGGCCCGCGGCGCGTTCGGAATGTCTGCGCCGGAATGTCTGCGCCGGAGTGTCCGCGTCAGAACGTCGGCGTCAGAACGTCTGCAGCGTGATCAGGGTGATCCTGAGCTCCGCGCCCTCGCCCTCGGTCTCGATCCGCACGCGCTGTCCCGGCCGCAGCAGCCGCAGCCCGCCGGCGTCGAACGCCGGACCGTCGAAGGGCACGGGGGTGCCGTCGTCGAGCAGCACCTGTCCGCTGCGGGTCTCGGGGTCGTACGTGTACGAGGTCGCCTGCATGGGGGCAGCCTACTGATCCCGCCCCGCGCGGGACGCGGGAAGTCCGGACTGCGAACCCCGGCCGCGAGGACCTTGACCCCGGCTCCCGTGCCCCGCCGACCTCCTCCGCTCCGCCCCCGCTTCGTTCCACCCGGGCCCGTCGGCCCCTTGCCGCCTACTGCCCGGGAATCAGCAGCCGTGCCGCCGCGGCCGCCGTGCGCGGTCCGACGCCGAGCGTCAGCGCCGCCCGCAGATCCTCCCGGGTGTCCACGTCCTGCCGTACGGAATCCACCGCGTCGAGACGGAGTTCCGCGGCCCCCGAGGCGCGATGGCGGGCCCGGGAATCACCGCCGAAAGCGGGGAGCAATTCCCGGCCCGGGGAAGCGGCCAGGAGGGTCGTGCCGATTGCAGCAGCATCGGCCAGAAAAGCACGGGGGAATTCGCCCGCGGCGGCCAGTACCCGGGCCAATTCCGAAGGCCGCAGAGCGGGCAGATCGGCGTTCAGGGCAGCGACGGCGCATTCGGGATCCCGGGCCCGTACGGCCCGCGCGCCGTGCGCCAGCGCCGCGTTGAGGCCGCCGCCCGGCTCGTCCGCGACGATGTGCGCGCCGAGTGCCGCCAGCTCCCTCCCGGCCAGGGCGTCGCCCGTGACGACCGCCACACCGCGGACGCCGGCGCAGGCCAGTGCCGCCGCCACGGTGTCCTGCGCGAACGCGAGGGCGAGCCCTGGGCGCAGTACGTCGGAAGCGGTGTCCGCCAGCCTGCTCTTGGCCCGCGCCAGGGGTTTGAGGGGTACGACCAAGGTCCACCGCACGAGCGCTCCACCCTCTCCAGTCACGCCTTATTGTGACCTGGCCACCCTGGCGGTCCGGGTGTCGGGGCGTACGGTGTTCTCGACAGACAGGCGGCCTGGAGCGACACTTGTGCGGCCCCCCAGGCTCTAGAGGAAGGTGTCCGCGTGCCCCGCCGCAGAATCGGCTTCTGGTACCGCTTCGCAGCGGTTCTCTGCAAACCGCCGCTGGTGCTTCTGATCAAGCGGGACTGGCGCGGGATGGAGAACATTCCGGCCGAGGGCGGATTTATCACCGCGGTGAACCATAATTCCCACGTGGACCCGTTCGCGTATGCGCACTACCAGTACAACACCGGGCGTGTTCCGCGCTTCCTGGCGAAGGCCGGGCTTTTCAAGAAGGGATTCGTCGGTGCCGCGATGCGCGGTACCGGACAGATTCCCGTCTACCGCGAGAGCACCGACGCCCTGAGCGCCTTCCGGGCCGCGATCGACGCCGTGGAACGCGGTGAGTGCGTGGCGTTCTACCCCGAGGGCACGCTCACCCGTGACCCCGACGGCTGGCCGATGACCGGCAAGACCGGCGCGGCGAGGGTCGCCCTCCAGACCAGGTGCCCGGTGATCCCGGTCGCCCAGTGGGGCGCCAACGAACTGCTGCCCCCGTACGCGAAGAAGCCCGACATCCTTCCGCGCAAGACCCACCGCGTGCTCGCGGGCCCGCCGGTGGACCTCTCGCGCTACTACGACCGGGAGATGAACCCGGACCTCCTGAAGGAGGTCACCGAGGTCATCATGGCGGCCGTCACCGCGCAGCTGGAGCTGATCCGCGGCGAGAAGGCGCCCGAGAACGTGTACGACCCGCGCGAGGTGCGCATCGCGCAGCGCCGTAGGACCGCGGCCAAGCCGAAGGCACAGCAGGAAGAGGGGCAGGGCACGTGAGCAAGCCGGTCAGGGCGGCCGTCTTCGGGACCGGATCGTGGGGTACGGCTTTCGGCATGGTGCTCGCCGACGCGGGGTGCGACGTCACCCTGTGGGCACGCCGTCCCGAACTCGCCGACGCGGTCAACTCCACGCGCATGAACCCGGACTACCTCCCGGGCATCGAACTCCCGGAGAACCTGCGGGCCACCGCCGACCCGGCGAAGGCCGCGCGCGGCGCCGACTTCACCGTCCTCGCCGTGCCCTCCCAGACCCTGCGCGGCAACCTCGCGGAATGGGTGCCGCTGCTCGCCCCCGACACCGTGCTCGTCTCGCTCATGAAGGGCGTCGAACTCGGCACGGTGAAGCGGATGAGCGAGGTCATCGAGGAGGTCGCCAAGGTCTCCGCGGACCGCGTCGCCGTCGTCACGGGGCCCAACCTCGCCAAGGAGGTCGCCCAGCGGATGCCCGCGGCCGGCGTCGTCGCCTGCCGCGACGAGGCGGTGGCCCGGCGCATCCAGACCGCCTGCCACACGCCGTACTTCCGCCCGTACACGAACACCGACGTGGTGGGCTGTGAACTCGGCGGAGCCGTCAAGAACGTGATCGGTCTCGCCGTCGGCATCGCCGACGGCATGGGTCTGGGCGACAACGCCAAGGGCTCGCTGATCACCCGCGGCCTGGCCGAGACGACCCGGCTCGGACTCGTGATGGGCGCGGACCCGATGACGTTCTCCGGCCTCGCGGGCCTCGGCGACCTCGCCGCGACCTGTTCCTCACCGCTGTCCCGCAACCACACCTTCGGCATCAACCTCGGCCGGGGCATGACCCTCCAGGAGACCATCGCGGTCACCCGGCAGACCGCCGAGGGAGTCAAGTCCTGTGAGTCGGTGCTGGATCTGGCACGCCGCCACGGCGTCGACATGCCGATCACGGAGACCGTCGTCAGCATCGTCCACGAGGGCAAGCCGCCGGTGGTCGCCCTCAAGGAGCTGATGGGGCGCAGCGCCAAGTCCGAACGCCGCTGAACCGGCCCCGCCGAACCGCCAGGTGGGCGACGCTCCGCAACGGTGGGTACGACGCTGAGCAACAGCGGCCGTGGGGCGCTGACTCACCGCCGTACCACCGGGTACTCTCAACCCGATATGAGCACCGAGAACCTCCCCCAGACCCCTGAGCAGCCGCCTCGCAAGCCGCGCGTGGCCGTCGTCTTCGGCGGCCGCAGCTCCGAACACGGGATCTCCGTGGTCACGGCCGGCGCCGTCCTCAGCGCGATCGACCGGACGAAGTACGACGTCCTGCCGATCGGCATCACCCAGGACGGCCGTTGGGCGCTCACCGCGGACGAGCCGGAACGCATGGCGATCGTCGACCGCAAGCAGCCCAGCGTCGAGCAGCTCGCCGAGTCCGGCGAGGGCGGCGTGGTGCTCCCCGTCGACCCGGCCAACCGCGAAGTCGTCTACAACGAGCCCGGGTCGGTTCCCAAGGCGCTCGGCGAGGTCGACGTCGTCTTCCCGATGCTGCACGGCCCGTACGGCGAGGACGGCACCCTCCAGGGCCTGCTGGAACTGTCCGGGGTCCCCTACGTCGGCTCGGGCGTGCTCGCCTCGGCCGTCGGCCAGGACAAGGACTACATGAAGCGGGTGTTCACCTCGTTCGGCCTGAAGGTGGGCCCGTACGTGGTGATCCGGCCGCGCGAGTGGCAGCAGGACGCGTCCGCCGCCCGCAAGAAGATCGTCGACTTCGCGGGTGAGCACGGCTGGCCGCTCTTCGTGAAGCCCGCGCGCGCGGGTTCGTCGTTCGGCATCACGAAGGTCGACGACCTCTCGGGCCTCGACGAGGCGATCGAGGAGGCCCAGCGGCACGACCCGAAGATCATCGTGGAGGCGCTGCTGCGCGGCCGCGAGATCGAGTGCGGAGTCCTGGAGTTCGAGGACGGGCCGCGCGCCTCGGTCCCCGCGGAGATCCCGCCCGTGCAGTCGCACGCGTTCTACGACTTCGAGGCCAAGTACATCGACGCCGCCGACGGGATCGTGCCGGCGCCGCTCACCGAGGAGCAGACCGCGGAGGTCCGCCGTCTGGCCGTCGAGGCCTTCGACGCGGCGTCCTGCGAGGGCCTGGTCCGCGCGGACTTCTTCCTCACCGAGGACGGCGAGTTCGTGATCAACGAGATCAACACGATGCCGGGCTTCACGCCGATCTCCATGTACCCGCGGATGTGGCGGGAGACGGGCGTCGGCTACGCGGAGCTCGTCGACCGCCTGATCCAGGCGGCGCTGCGGCGGTCCACCGGACTGCGCTGAGCGGTCCGCGGGACCGGGGCGTGTCCGCGAAGTCCCGCCCGCCCCGCGACGCCTGGCCCGCACGCTCGCACGTCAGTCGGCGATCCCCTCGGGGATCGCCTTCTTGACGGAGGCGGCCAGGTCGACGAGCACGCCGGACACATCGGCCCCTTCGGGCACGGTGACCTGGACGTACGCCAGGCGCGACGCGGTGGTGAGGCGGGTCGTCCCGTCGTCCTGCTTCTCCATCAGCCAGTCGACGCCGTTCACTCCGCCGCCGACCGCCTTCGGGTCGTCGCCCGCCGCGACCTTCGGGTCGATCATCTTCGGCGGCCGCTCGACACCGCAGCGCAGTATGATCGCCGGGCTTCCCCAGCCCGCGGTCAGCGCGGACCGGGGCTCCGGGTCCTTCCGGCGCCGGCCGTCCACGGTACGCGGCAGCGCCTTGTCCAGGTTCTGGCACAGCTCGGTGACCTTCGTGTCCGGACTCGGAACCGCGACGGACGCGCTGTCGTCTGCTGAGGAGCAGCCCGCGATCGCGATCAGTGCCGCGAGAACGGGCAGCCCGGGGGAAGCGGCGTGCCGGTGACGGAAGAAGTTCACCGGCCAAGGGTAGACGGGGGCTACAGGTGCACGACCGGACAGGTCAGGGTGCGGGTGATGCCGTCCACCTGCTGGACCTTGGCCACCACCATGCGGCCGAGCGCGTCGACGGTGTCGGCCTGGGCGCGCACGATCACGTCGTACGGTCCGGTCACGTCCTCGGCCTGGATCACCCCCGGGATCTTGGCGATCGTCTCGGCGACGGTCGACGCTTTGCCGACCTCCGTCTGGATCAGGATGTACGCCTGTACCACGGAACCTCCAGGGCGGCCACGAGGATCATGTGGGGAAAAGGAACGCCACGGTATCGCGTTGCCGCTCGCCGCGGGGAGACCCGCGGTGACTGGGGCTCGCGCGCCGGGGTGGAGGGACTGCGCAAGTTGACGGTCAACTCGACCGTACCGAGTACTCAGACGGCTCGCGACCGGGCACGAGCGGCGACAGAGGGAGCACGACGATCATGAAGGGCACCGTGGGCGAGTTGGGGGAGTTCGGGCTCATCCGAGAGCTCACCTCGCGTCTCACCACCACCCCGGCGGTCCGGGTCGGCCCCGGCGACGACGCCGCGGTGGTGGCAGCGCCGGACCGCAGGGTCGTGGCGAGCACCGACATCCTCCTCGAAGGGCGGCACTTCCGCCGCGACTGGTCCACGGCGTACGACGTCGGCCGCAAGGCCGCCGCACAGAACCTCGCGGACATCGCCGCGATGGGCGCCGTGCCGACCGCGCTGCTGCTCGGCCTGGTCGTGCCCGCCGAACTCCCGGCCACCTGGCCCTCGGAGCTGATGGACGGGCTGCGCGACGAGTGCCAGGTCGCGGGCGCCGCCGTGGTCGGCGGTGATGTCGTACGGGGGGAGACCATCACCGTCGCGATCACCGCGCTCGGCGATCTGCGCAACCACGAGCCGGTCACCCGGGGCGGGGCCCAGCCCGGTGACGTCGTCGCCGTGACGGGCTGGCTGGGCTGGTCCGCGGCGGGGTTCGCGGTGCTCTCCCGGGGCTTCCGCTCGCCGCGCGCCTTCGTCGAGGCGCACCGCCGCCCCGAACCGCCGTATCACGCGGGTCCGGCCGCCGCCGGGCTCGGCGCGACCTCGATGACGGACGTCAGCGACGGCCTGATCGCCGACCTCGGGCACATCGCCGAGGCGAGCAAGGTCCGTATCGACATCCGTTCCGGGGACATCGACATCCCCTCGCAGATGAACGACATCGGCCAGGCCGTGGGGGTCGACCCCATCCAGTGGGTGCTCACCGGCGGCGAGGACCACGCGATCGTCGCCACCTTCCCGCCGGACGTGAAACTGCCCGCGCGCTGGAAGGTGATCGGCGAGGTCCTCAACCCGTCGGCGCTGCCCCGGGTGACCGTGGACGGCGCTCCCTGGACGCGCAAGGGCGGCTGGGACCACTTCGGGGACATCGAGTCCTGAGCCCCCGGCGCCCGGGGTGCATCCCCGGGCGCTCGGGCGGCCGACGGAACGCGGGCAGCAAAAAACCCGCCCACCGTGAGGTGGACGGGTTCAGTGCAAGCGAACCAGCAGTGGCCGCGCGCTAGCGGTTGTCAGCGCGTGACCTTGCCGGCCTTGATGCACGAGGTGCAAGCGTTCACGCGCTTCGGCGTCCCGCCCACCACGGTACGAACGCGCTGGATGTTGGGGTTCCAGCGACGCGGTGTACGGCGGTGCGAGTGCGAGATGTTGTTGCCGAAGCCCGGCCCCTTGCCGCAGACATCGCAGTTGGCAGCCACGGGTCACTCCAAAGACTTCAGATGCATTTACGGTTGATCCCGGCATGCCGAGGATCAAGATCTAGGATCTGAGTGGCGCTGCCAGGGGGATGGCCCGATCGGATCGGGCAACTGGAGCAGCATACAACGACTGCGTCCGGAGAACGAAACTACCATGACCTGCCGGTTGCCACTCCGCCCTCCTCGGGCCCGGGACCCTCTACCGGCAGTAACCCGTTCTGGGTCTACGCTGCCTCCCACGTCCAGCAGCTCAAGGAGGCGCAGGTGCCGCAGACATTCGATGCTCTCGCGGTGCGCACCTGGTGCGGGCTCGCGCTTCAGGCCCTTGGCCGTGCGCGCGAGGAGATCGACGCGATCAATGTCTACCCGGTCGCCGACGGGGACACCGGGACGAACCTGTATCTGACGGTGGAGTCGGCCACGGCGGCCGTCGAGGCGGTGTTCGCGGGTCACGAGGCGGTGGCCGCTCCGGCCCCCGGGACCGCCCCCGTGTCCGGCACCGCCCCCGCGTCCGCGGCGGCCCAAGGAACCGGGGTGGCCGGTGAGAGTGACGTCCGCCTCGCCGACGCCATCAGGGCCATGGCGCACGGGGCCCTGATCGGGGCCCGGGGCAACTCCGGAACCATCCTCGCCCAGCTGCTGCGGGGCATGGCCCAGGTGCTCACGGCCGACGGTGAGGCCGCTCACACCGACGGCCGGGGCCTGTCCCTCGCACTGCGCAACGCCGCCGATTCCGCCCGCGGGGCCGTCGCACACCCCGTCGAGGGCACGGTCCTCACCGTCGCCTCGGCCGCCGCCGACGCGGCCTTCGGCGTCGAGGGGGACTGCGGCACGGTCGCGCTCGCGGCCTACGAGGGAGCGGGCACCGCGCTCGCCGCGACCACCGGCCAGCTCGCCGTCCTGGAACACGCCGGCGTGGTCGACGCCGGCGGGCGAGGACTGGTGGCGGTCCTCGCGGCGCTGACCGAGACGTTCACGGGCCAGGCGCCGAGACCGTTCGCCGCCTCCACCGGACCGCACGAGCCGGCGGCGGGGGCCCTTCCCGGCACCACGGGCCTGCCCGGTCCGGCCGGCACCCCGGGAGCCGCCGCCGCGGACACCGGAACCGGCGGCTCCCGGGCCGCCGGGCCGGACGCGCCGGAGGGCCACGGCGCCGACGCGGCGGCCGCCTGCGGGGACACGGCCGCCGGGACCGGCCATCCCGCCTTCGAGGTGATCTACCTCCTGGAAGCGGAGGACGCGGCCGTGGACCGCCTGCGGGACCGGCTCGACGGCCTCGGCGACTCCCTCGTCGTGGTCGGCGGCGACGGCCTGTGGAACGTCCACGTGCATGTGGACGACGCGGGCGCGGCCGTCGAGGCGGGTGTCGAGGCGGGGCGTCCGCACCGCATCCGGATCACCCACTTCGGGCTCGGTGACGTGCACACCGGAGCCGGGACCGGGCGCCCGCCCCGGGAGCGGACGCAGCGGGCCGTCGTGGCCGTCGTGCCCGGCGAGGGTCTGGCCGGGCTGTACACGGAGGCCGGTGCGACCACCGTGCTCGCCCGGCCGGGGGAGCCGCCCGCCAGCGGGGAGCTCGTGGAGGCCGTACGACGGGCCCACGCGCGCGAGGTGGTGCTGCTGCCCAACGACGCCGACCTGCGGCACACCGCGGCGGCCGCCGCCGAACAGGCCCGCGCCGAGGGCGTCCGGGTCGCGCTGATCCCGACCCGCTCCGCGGTGCAGGGCATCGCCGCGCTGGCCGTGCACGAACCGGAGCGCCGCTTCGACGAGGACGTCGTCGCCATGACCTCGGCGGCCGGCGCCACCCGCTACGCCGAGGTCGCCGTCGCCGAGCGGCAGTCCTGGACGATGGCCGGCATCTGCCAGGCCGGAGACGTCCTCGGCCTCATCGACGGCGACGTCGCCGTCATCGGCACCGACGTGACCGCCACGGCGGAGACCGTCCTCGACCGCATGCTCGCGGCGGGCGGCGAGATGGTCACCCTCGTCCTGGGCGACGAGGCCCCCGAGACCGTCGCCGCGCGCCTGGAGGCCCGGGTGCGGGAGTCGTACCTCGCGGTGGACACCGTGGTCTACCGGGGCGGGCGCCAGGGCGCGTTGCTGCTGATCGGGGTCGAGTAGCGGACCTCGGTGCCGTCGGTCAGGCCCCCGCGGGCACCTCGGACCGCCGGGGGACCTCCAGGGCCCCGGCCCTGCGGTGCTCGCGTTCGACGGCCTGCCCCCAGTAGGTGCCGGCGACCATGACCACGGCACCGAGGGCGGTGAGGGCCGTCAGGTGTTCGCCGCCCAGGACGATGCCGACCGCGACGGCCCAGACCGGCTCGGTGCCCAGCAGCAGACTGACCCGGCTCGCGGAACTGCGCTGCACCGCCCAGGTCTGGGCGAGGAAGGCGAACAGGCCGCAGAACAGGGCGAGATAGAAGAGCCGCGCCCAGCCGCCGGCGTCGACCCCGCCGAGCGCCGTCAGGCTGCCCGCGACGGGCACCGTGAACAGGACGGCGCCGACGGCCGTCTGGACGGCCGTGACCTGCAACGGCCGGACCGGGTGACGGGCGGTGAGCCGCCCCACCAGGGCCACATGGGCCGCGCGGACCAGGGCGGCGGCGAGGATCAGCAGGTCTCCGCCGCGCGGGGAGTGGAAGCCGCTGCCGGACACCAGGAGCCCGACGGCCAGCAGACACAGGCCGGTGGCGGCGAAGTAGCGGAGCGGCAGCCGCGCCGCGCCGGACGTACGGTCCAGCAGCGGGGTGAGGACGATGGTGAGGCTGATGATCAGGCCCGCGTTGGCCGCGCTGGTGTGCGCGACCCCGTACGTCTCCAGGACCAGGACCGCAGCCTGGGTGACCCCCAGCAGGGCCCCTACGCGCAGCTCGTCGCGCGTGCAGCGCCGGGTCCGGCGCCGGGCGGCGACGAGGGCGACGCAGGCGACGGCCGAGATGCCGTACCGGGCGAAGAGGACGAGCAGGACGGGAAGCGCCGACGTGGCGGTCTTGGCGGCCAGATAACTGGAACCCCAGACGACGGCGACAAGGAGAAGCACCGCGTCGGTGCTGCGGACTCGGGACACGCCTCACACGCTCCCGTACACCGACCATGAAGCACAGAGCGAAGTTCTTCAGGGTCTTTTAAGCATCACTACAATGAACGGGTGAACGAGCGGCAGTTGCGGATCCTGCGTGAACTGGGCGAGCTGGGAAGCGTCACCGCCGTGGCGGAGGCGCTGCTGATGACGCCCTCGGCGATCTCGCAGCACCTGCGCCTGCTGCAACGCTCGATCCCGGTCCCGCTCACCGAGCGCGACGGACGACGGCTGGTGCTCACGGACGCCGGGCGGGTGCTGGCCGGTGCGGCGATCGAGGTGGAGAGCGCCCTCGCCCGGGCACGGCACTGCGTGGACGACTTCGTCGAGGAGCCGGCCGGGGACGTGTCGGTGGCCGCCTTCCACAGCGCGGCCGCCACGTTCTTCCCGGTCCTGCTGCGCGACCGGGCCGCGTCGGCCCCGCGGCTCTCGCTCGCCGACCAGGACGTGGCGCAGGACCACTTCCCCCGCCTGACCCGGGACTACGATCTCGTCCTCGCCCACCACCTCGCGCACACCCCGCCCTGGCCGCGCACCGTCACCGCGACCACGCTGCTGAGCGAACCCCTCGACGTGGCCCTGCCCGCCGACCACCCACTGGCCCGCGAGGCGAGCCTGAGCCCGGACGATGTCGCGGGTCTGCCCTGGATCACCGTGCACGACGGTTTCCCGCTGATGGCCACCGTCGACGCCATCGCGACCGCCGCGAACCGGCGGCTCGACATCGTCCACCGCATCAACGAATTCGCGGTGGTCGCGGAGACCGTCGCCGCGGGCGGAGGCCTCGCCCTGATGCCCCGCTGGACCACGCGCCCGCATCCCGCCCTGGTCCTCAGACCGCTGACCGGGGTCCACGCCGTACGCCGCATCGACGTGCTCCACCGTCCCGAGAACGCGGCCCGCAAGGCCGTACGGACGGTCCTGGACGAACTGCGCCGCGCGGCCGAGACGATCCGCACCGGCGAGGACCCGGATCCAGGGCCCGTCCGTCCACTGCGGGGCCCGGCCACTCCCGTCCGCCCGGCGGACGACGGCGGGAACGGCCGGCCCCTGGCCGGCTAGTCGGCCTTCTTCGTGAGCTCGCGCATCTTCTCGGCCTCGGCCCGCCGGGTCCCGGCGATCTCCGCGTCCAGCCGGTCGCACACGGCGAGGACCGTGCGCGCGCGGGCCGAGGCGGCCTCGTGGCGTCCCAGGTCGGCCTCCAGCCGGCCGGCCGCCAGTTCGGCGCCCGTCCGGGCACCGAGCAGCGAGTCGCCGAGGGAGGTGAACACGGTGATCGCCCGGACCATGTGCCCGAGAGCCTCCTCGAAGGCCTCCCGTGCGACGGCCTCCTCCGCGTCGTCCGGCACCGAGCGGGCCACCAGGTCACCGAACTGGCGGTGGGTGTGCCCGAGTTCGGCGGTGAGACGGCGCGCCGTCTCCGCGTCCTCGCCTTCGAGACCGAGCCCGACACCGAGCCCGACACCGTCACCGGCGCCGCTGTCCGCCCGCGCCGCCCCCGACTCGGACGAGCCGTCCGCTCCGCCCGGCCGTCCGGCCCCCGGCGAGTCCGGGGCAGCCGGCCGGCCCGCCGCCGCGGCGCACTCCTGGATAGCCTCCGCCATGAGCTTCCGCGCCTCGTCGAGCCCCCCGTCCCGCCGGGCCGCGCCCCACGCGCGCGCCCGGAGCGCGCGGACGAGCCCGTCGACGTCCCCCAGCTCACGCCAGAGCCCGCCCGCACGGACGTACGCCTGATCGGCCTCGGCGGTCAGCCCGGCGTGTGCGAGGGCCTCGGCCGCGAGGTTCGCGAGCATCGCGTGGTCGCGCTGCTCGGGCCAGTGCCGGGCCACGTCGGCGGCGCGCAGCCAGTGTTCGGCGGCCTCGCGGTGTTCGCCGAGCTCGGTGAGACAGTCGCCGAGCCACCAGCGCGTCTGCACGATCGCGCCCTCGCCGTGCATCTCGGCGGTCAGATCCGGAAGCGCCGACTCCAGGATCTCGGCGGCCTCCGCCCACCGCCCCAGGCGCAGCAGGAATCCCCCGAGGTGATGGCGCGCCCAGGCCCCGAACGTGGCCGCCTCGCCCGCCTCGTCGGCCCAGTGCGCGGCCTCCAGGGCATGCTCCGAGGCGGGTCCGAACCGCCCGGCGGCCGCGAGTGTCTCGGCGAGCCGCAGATGCAGCTGGGCATGGCCCATCGGCTCCAGATGGGAGCCCCCGTGATCCAGCGCGTCGCGCGTCGCCCGTTCCGCCGCCTCCATGTCGCCGAGATGCGTCGCGATCCCGGCGAGCCGGGAGTCGTACTCGACGGCGAACCACGGCAGCCCCGCCCCCACGAACCCGTCGACGGCGCGCCGGAGGAGTCCGGCGGCCGCCTCCGCGTCGTCGGCGCGGCCCGCGAGCTCCCCGAGCATCGCGTACGCCTCGGCGGCCCGTGACGCGAGGCCCACGTCGTCCCCGGCGTGCGCCTCCGCGAGGGCCAGCAACTCCCGCGCGGCCTCGTCGGCGGCGGCCATGACATCGGCCTCGGAGGGGGAACCGGAACCGGTGTCGCTGTCGGCGGGCGTCCGCCCGCTCACCGCGCCGCTCTCCAGCTCGTCCACCCGGAGCAACAGCGTCCGGGCCCGGCTCACCAGCACGGACGCCGTCTGCGAGACCCCCGTCCCGCCCCGCGCGAACAGCGCGAGCACCTGTTCGCGCAGCTCCGCGACGACCTCCAGGACCTCCACCGATCCGCCCGACAGCGCCTGGACGTACGCGGCGCGGGAACGGGCCGCCAGCGCCTCACCCGGGTCGCCCGCCTCGGCGTACAGACCGGCGGCCCGGTGGAAGAGAGCGGCGCCCTGCGGCCCGAGACCCATCGCCGCGTGATCGGCGATCTCCGCGCGGTCGCGGACCGCCGTCTCGTGGCCCTCGGCGGCGCGCGCGACCGCCGCCCACGCCTCGACCGCGTCAGGGTTCCGCAGCGCCGAGAGCCGCCGGGCCTCGGCGAGCAGCGCGTCCAGGTCCGGCGCGGCGGCCTCGGCCACGGCTTCCCCCGGGGGCGCGGGCACCGGCGCGGACGGGCGGGACCCGGGGCGCGCCGGGGCCGCGGAGCGAAGGCCCAGCGGCAGCCGGCCGACGAGCACCGGCTGGTCCATGCGCGCGCGGACCCGCTCCCCGACGTACGACGTGCCGTTGCGGTCGTCGAACCGCGCGGCCAGCGCGAGCGCCTCCCCGCGCGCGTGCACGGCGAGTTCCGCCGCCGTCCACGCCCGCCCCGCGGGCCCGGGAACCGGCTGCCCGCCGAGCCCGAGGGCGGTCACCCGGTCCATGGCGAGCGCCACGACCGACAGGAAGTCCAGCTTGCTGCGCGGATCCCCGGAGTCGGTGAAATAGGCCGGGCGCTCCGCGAGCAGCTCCAGGGCGCGCGCCTCGTTGCCGGTCAGGGCACAGAACTCCACATGGTCCGCGTACGCGCCCCGCATGCTCTCCATGGCCCGCACCAGCCGGAAACCCCGCAGATGATGGGCGCGCGCCTCCTCGACGCGCCCCAGGCGCAGCAGCGGCAGCAGGGAGGACGCGAGGACGGTGTGCGGTTCATGGGCGCAGGTGTACTCGCCCACGAGCACCGGCGCCCACAGCTCCAGCGCGTCCCCGTCCGCCCCGCGCACCGCGCGCCACCACCCCTGCCCGTGCAGCTCGCACGCGAGGCAGTCGGCCATCGCGTCACGGTCCGCCGCCAGCCAGGCGGTGTACGCCCGCTCGGCGCGCTCCAGGTCGCCCAGATGGGCGGCGACGCTGAACTCGGCGCCGCGCACGGCCCGTTCGGAGTGACCGGCGAGGCGGTAGCGCCGCTCCATCTCGCCGAGCCACTTCTCTATGGAGGCGAGCGGGACGTGCGGCTGGTCGAGCATGCCCGCCGACATCCACTTGAAGACCCAGTGCAGTGAGTGGATCTCGAACTCGTCGAAGTCCTCCGGGTGTTCGTCCCACATGCGCAGCAGGCGCGCGAAGGGCACGAACATCTTGTCCTTCTCGGAGCTGTAGTTGTAGACCTTCAGCTGGTGTCCGAGCGCCTCGATCACGGCGAGCGGGATGTTCAGCTTCTCGGCCTCCACGAGCAGCTGCTCCGCGCGCGCGTTGCGTCCGGGCCCCTCGGGCTGCTCGTAGTTGTCCGCCATCGCCCGGCGCAGCGTGTCGAAGTCCATGGCCGGGTTCATCGGCGGTCGTCCTTTCCGGGGTCGGTGTGGGTGGCCCACTCCAGGAGACCGATGAAGGCGCGGTTGAGGAGCGCCGAGTCCGCGGGCCGCAAGGGGCGCTGGGCCATCAGCAGGGCCTGTCCGTACAGGGACTCCGTGGCGGTGCCCGCGAGGTCCGGATCGCCGAGCGAACTGATCCTGCGGATCAGCGGATTGAGGTGGTTGAGGACCAGACGCGCGCGCGGGGTGCTGCCGCGCAGCGAGCCGAGGATGCCCGCCCACAGGTCGTCGGCCTGCTCCTCGGCCTCCGCCCGGGCCTGTTCGTGGCGGGCCGACCGGTCGTCCAGATGCAGGGCTGGCACCGACAGGGGGTGGAAGGCGCGCAGCACCACATCGCAGTTCAGCGGGTCGAGCCGGGCCCGCGCGGCCGCGAGGAAGCCGGCCAGCGCCAGCTCCTCGGCCGGGTCGACCGTGTCCAGGTGGGCCGTCACGGTGTCCGCGTCCAGCTCCGAGACGGCCGTACCCGGGCGTACGGCGGGCAGTGCCTCGATCAGCTCGCTGTCGTACGTGTAGCCGCCGTTGACGACCCCGACGCCCTGCGCGGAGGCGATCGCCGCGACCTGCCGGTACTCCTCCACCGTCCGGGTGAAGTGGACCACCGGGTGCCGCTGCGCGAACTCCTCCAGGGACAGCCGTCCGTCGGTCGTCTCGAAGGGCAGCCACGGCAGCATCGTGCGCAGCATCTCCGCGTCGTGCCGCGCCAGCGACTTCACACCCAGGTGATGCACGGACAGGAAGGCGGCCAGCCGTTCCGGATCGCCCGCCGCGAGCCCGGTCAGCCAGGACCGGATGCGCTCGCCGAGCGCCTCCCGCACGGCGGCGAGGGTCTCGTCCTCGTACAGCGACTCGCGGGACGCGGTGGGCCGCAGGCTGTCCGTGTCGAGGACACAGCGCACGAAGAACGCCCATTCGGGCAGGAGCTGTTCGGCCCGCTCGGTGAGCAGCATGCCCTTCAGGTGCACGCGGTGGGTCGCGCGCTGGGCGGGACTGACCGCCGTCGGCAGCACATAGGCCACGCCCCGGATGCCGGCCAGCGGCACGTCCAGGTCGATGGAGTCCAGCGGGGTGAACCCGAACAGCTCCCGGCAGTGCCGGGCCAGGGCGACCCGCCGGCCGGTGGGGCTCGGATAGGGCCGGTCCCAGGGCGCGGGCAGCTCCGCGATCGCCTCGTCGCCGACCCGTACGTCGTACGGCAGCAGCGCGCCGAAGTCCCGCGCCAGCGACCGGACCCGCTCCTCGCTCAGCCACTCGCCGGCCCCGGCGCGCGCCACCAGGTGCACGGTGGTGCCGGGTTCGGCGCGTGCCTCGTGCGGCAGGACGCGCACGGTGTACGAGCCGTCGTCGGCGGCGGTCCACTCGACGGGCGCCGCGTCGGGCGTCCGGGCGCTGCGGCTGACCACCCGGATCCGCTCGGCGACGACGAAGCACGCCAGCAGTCCGATCCCGAACTGGCCGAGGAAGTCCGAACGGGCCGATTCCAGGCCGTCGTTCCGCTTGGAGCTGCGGCCGATGGTCGCCAGCAGACTGTGCACGTCGGACTCGGTGAGCCCGACACCGGAGTCCTCCACCCGCAGGGTCCCGCCTTCGGCGTACAGCCGCACCGTGGCCGGGGCGTCCGGCTGCTCGGCGCGCCGCGCGGTGATCGCGTCGACGGCGTTCTGCAGCAGTTCGCGCAGGTAGACCTTGGGGCTGGAGTAGAGGTGATGGGAGAGGAGGTCGACCAGACCGCGCAGGTCGACCTGGAACGTATGAGGTGACGGGGAGGCCTGGGACGGCTGTGAGGTCTGGGAATCCATCGTCGCTGCGCCGGTCGGTGGGGGGACGGGCGACCGCGCGGGGTCGGGCGGTCCCGGGGGCGGTGACCGCGAAGAGGGCCGGAGCGCGTCATCCTAGGCCCGGAACCAGCCGTCTGACCAGCGGATTTCCAGGACGTATACGGCAATGTCAGTGTCGTGGTGTGCAATGGATCTCGTGCCCGTGCTCGAAGAACCACTGAAGAAGGCGCTCGGTCCCGCCACCGCGAAGGTGATGGCCGAGCACCTCGGCCTGCACACCGTGGGCGACCTGCTGCACCACTACCCCCGCAGATACGAGGAGCGCGGGCAGCTCACCCACCTCGCCGACCTGCCGATGGACGAGCACGTGACGGTGGTGGCCCAGGTCGCCGACGCGCGCCTGCACACCTTCGCCTCCTCCAAGGCCCCCCGCGGCAAGGGCCAGCGCCTCGAAGTCACCATCACCGACGGCAGCGGCCGCCTCCAGCTGGTCTTCTTCGGGCACGGCGTGCACAAGCCCCACAAGGACCTGCTGCCCGGCACCCGCGCGATGTTCTCCGGCAAGGTCTCCGTCTTCAACCGCCGCCTCCAGCTCGCCCACCCGGCCTACGAACTGCTGCGCGGCGAGAGCGACGAGGCCGCGGAGAGCGTCGACAGCTGGGCGGGCGCCCTCATCCCGATCTACCCGGCCACCGCGAAGCTGGAGTCCTGGAAGATCGCCAAGTCCGTGCAGACGGTGCTGCCGAGCGCCCACGAGGCGGTCGATCCCCTCCCGGACCCGCTGCGCGACGGCCGCGGCCTGGTCACCCTCCCCGAGGCCCTCCTCAAGATCCACCGCCCGCACACCAAGGCGGACATCCACGACGCCCGCGCCCGCCTCAAGTGGGACGAGGCCTTCGTCCTCCAGGTCGCCCTGGCCCGCCGCCGCCACGCCGACGCCCAGCTCCCCGCCGTCGCCCGCGTCCCCGCGCCGGACGGCCTGCTGACCGCCTTCGACGCCAAGCTCCCCTTCACCCTCACCGAGGGCCAGCAGAAGGTCTCCAAGGAGATCTTCGACGGCCTCGCCACCGAACACCCGATGCACCGCCTGCTCCAGGGGGAGGTGGGCAGCGGGAAGACGATGGTGGCCCTGCGCGCCATGCTCGCCGTGGTCGACGCGGGCGGGCAGGCCGCGATGCTCGCGCCCACCGAGGTGCTCGCCCAGCAGCACCACCGGTCGGTCACCGAGATGATGGGCGAGCTGGCCGAGGGCGGCATGCTCGGCGGGGCCGAGCACTCCACGAAGGTCGTGCTGCTCACCGGCTCCATGGGGGCGGCCGGCCGTCGGCAGGCGCTGCTCGACCTGGTCACCGGCGAGGCCGGGATCGTGATCGGCACCCACGCGCTGATCGAGGACAAGGTGCAGTTCCACGATCTGGGCCTGGTCGTGGTCGACGAACAGCACCGCTTCGGTGTCGAGCAGCGCGACGCCCTGCGCGGCAAGGGCAAACAGCCCCCGCACCTCCTGGTGATGACCGCCACGCCCATCCCGCGCACGGTCGCGATGACGGTCTTCGGCGACCTGGAGACCTCCGTGCTCGACCAGCTCCCCGCCGGACGGTCCCCGATCGCCAGCCATGTCGTCCCGGCCGCGGACAAACCGCACTTCCTCACGCGCGCGTGGGAGCGCGTGCGCGAAGAGGTGGAGAACGGCCATCAGGCGTACGTCGTCTGCCCCCGCATCGGTGACGAGGACGACGACCCGAAGAAGGGCAAGAAGAAGGCCTCGCCCGAGGACGACGCGGAGAAGCGTCCGCCGCTGGCCGTCCTGGACGTCGCCGCCCAGCTCGCCGGGGGACCCCTGCAAGGGCTTCGGATCGAGGTCCTGCACGGCAGGATGCACCCCGACGACAAGGACGCCGTGATGCGCCGCTTCGCCGCGGGCGAGACACACGTCCTGGTCGCCACGACCGTGATCGAGGTCGGCGTGAACGTACCGAACGCCACCGCCATGGTGATCATGGACGCCGACCGCTTCGGCGTCTCCCAGCTCCACCAGCTGCGCGGCCGCGTCGGCCGTGGCTCGGCGGCGGGGCTGTGCCTGCTGGTCTCCGAGATGCCGGAGGCGAGCCCGGCCCGCCAGCGGCTGAACGCGGTGGCCTCGACCCTGGACGGCTTCGAGCTCTCCCGCATCGACCTCGAACAGCGCCGTGAGGGCGACGTCCTCGGCCAGGCCCAGTCCGGTGTCCGCTCCTCGCTGCGCATGCTCGCCGTCATCGAGGACGAGGAGATCATCGCGGAGGCCCGCGAGGAGGCCACCGCGGTCGTCGCCGCGGACCCCGACCTGACGGGCCTGCCCGGCCTGCGCGTCGCCCTGGACGCCCTGCTGGACGAGGAACGGGAGCAGTACCTGGACAAGGGCTGAGCGGCGGCGAGGGGCCGGCGGCTGAGAGACTGGGAGGAACCGACCACCCTCAGCGCAAAGGACCCTCATGACCCGCGTGATCGCCGGCCGCGCCGGCGGACGCCGTCTGGCCGTCCCGCCGGGCAACGGCACCCGCCCCACCTCCGACCGGGCGCGCGAGGGCCTCTTCTCCACCTGGCAGTCCCTGCTCGGCGGCCCGCTGAAGGGCGAGCGCGTGCTCGACCTGTACGCCGGCTCGGGCGCCGTCGGCCTGGAGGCGCTCAGCCGCGGCGCCGGCCACACCCTGCTCGTGGAGGCGGACGCCCGCGCGGCCAAGGTCATCCGCGACAACGTGAAGACGCTGGGCCTGCCCGGCGCCGAGGTCAGATCGGGCAAAGCGGAGCAGATCGTCAGGACGGCGGCGCCCGAGGCACCGTACGATCTGGTCTTCCTGGACCCTCCGTACGTCGTCCCGGACGGCGATCTTCGCGAGATTCTGCTCACACTCCGCACCGGGGGCTGGCTCGCGGACGATGTGCTCGTCACCGTGGAGCGCAGCACCAGAGGCGGTGAATTCGGCTGGCCGGACGGTTTCGAGGCCGTCAGGGCCCGTCGCTACGGCGAGGGCACGTTTTGGTACGGTCGCGCCGCCTCTACGTGCGAAGACGCACGATGACCGGACCGGAGAGCGAGGGACCACTGTTGCGCCGCGCCGTCTGTCCGGGGTCATTCGACCCCATCACCAACGGACACCTCGACATCATCGCCCGCGCCTCCGCGCTGTACGACGTCGTGCACGTCGTCGTGATGATCAATCAGTCGAAGAAGGGCCTGTTCACGGTCGACGAGCGGATCGAGCTGATCCGCGAAGTCACGGCCGAGTTCGGCAACGTCCAGGTCGAGGCCTATCACGGCCTCCTCGTCGACTACTGCAAGCAGCGGGACATCCCGGCCATCGTCAAGGGCCTGCGCGCGGTCAGCGACTTCGACTACGAACTCCAGATGGCCCAGATGAACAACGGCCTCTCGGGTGTCGAGACCCTGTTCATCCCGACCAGCCCCACCTACAGCTTCCTCTCCTCGTCCCTGGTGAAGGAAGTCGCGAACTGGGGCGGAGACATCTCCCACCTGGTGCCGCCGGTGGTGCTGGAGGCGCTCAAGGGGCGGCTCGGCCAGGACTGAGCGACTGACAGTCCGTCACCCGGTGTCGGACGGTACGGGAGTGGTCGTACAGTCGTCCCGTCCGTCTCCATCACAGCTGTAGAGAGTGGCGAGCACACGGTGGACGTGCAGAAGAAGCTCGATGAGATCGTCCAGACGGTCGGCAGTGCCCGTTCCATGCCCATGTCGGCATCGTGCGTGGTCAACCGGGCCGAGCTGCTCTCGTTGCTGGAAGAGGTGCGCCAGGCGCTGCCCGGCTCCCTCGCCCAGGCCCAGGAGCTGATCGGCGGCCGCGAGGAGATGGTCGAGCGGGCCCGTCAGGAGGCCGAGCGGATCATCGAGACCGCGCACGCCGAGCGCGGCTCGCTGATCTCCGACACCGAGGTCGCCCGCCGCTCGCAGAACGAGGCGGACCGCATCCTGAACGAGTCCCGCAGGGAGGCCGAGGAGATCCGCGCGGAGGCCGACGACTACGTCGACTCCCAGCTCGCCAATTTCGAGGTCGTCCTCACCAAGACCCTCGGCTCCGTCGGCCGCGGCCGCGAGAAGCTCCTCGGCACCGGTCCGGGCGTCGACGAGCAGGGGTACGAGGACGAGGACGCCCCCGAGCGCAGCTACGACCCGGAGACCCTGCGCCGCAACGCGGACGACTACGTCGACGCCAAGCTCGGCGCCTTCGAGGCCGTCCTCGCCAAGACCCTGGAAGCCGTCGGCCGCGGCCGGGAGAAGCTCCAGGGCCGGATCGCCAGCGACGACCTCGGTGAACTCGGCTCCTTCGCGGACGACGGGACGCCGGGGGCGCACACCAGCGACGCCGACTACCTCGCCGGCCTCGCGGAGCTCTCCGAGGATCCCGAACAGGGCGCCCGGACCCCGGAGCCGGCCGCCCAGCCGTCCTACGGGCAGCAGTCCGACCAGTACGGCTACCAGCAGCAGTCCGACCAGTACGGCTATCAGCAGCAGCAGTACGCCCAGCAGCAGGACGCGTACGGCTACCAGCAGGCCGACCCGTACGCCGCCTACCAGCAGCAGGGCTACGACCAGCAGGGCTACGACCAGAGCCAGCAGGCCTACGCCCAGCAGCAGGCCCACGCCATGGACCAGCAGAGCCACGCCCTCGACGAGGCCAGCCTCTTCGACACCAGCATGATCAGCGCGGACCAGCTCAGGGCGTACGAGCAGGGGCGCGGCGGCCACTGACCGCGCGGCCGGGAGGGGTGCGCGCGGCCGGCCGGGGGGCGGGCGCGCACCGGATTGGGCCGAGAGCGAAAGGTCCAGTATCCTGGCTCTTCGGTCGCGTGTACGTCCGCGATCAACGCTGCCCGCGGTACAGCGGGGGCAGCATCCCCTGAGATCGAGAACCGAAAGCAGTCATGGCTCTGAACGCCCGCCTCGACCACCGCAATCCTCTCGTGTTCGACACACACGAGCTGGGGCGGCGTCCTGGCGCGCTCCAGCGCCTGACCCGCACGATCGACGCTCCCAGGGATCTCGGGATCCAGGGTGTCATCGGAGTGCCGGAAGGTGCCCCGGTGGAGCTCGAACTCCGTCTCGAGTCGGTCATGGAAGGGGTGCTTGTCACAGGCACCGCCCGTGCATCGACCGAGGGGGAGTGCGTAAGGTGTCTTGAGCCGCTTGAGCAGGTGCTCGAAGCGGATTTCCAGGAGATGTTCTCGTACCCTGACGCCGACGACCGGGGCCGCCCCAAGGCGGAGCCGGCCGACGACGCCGAGGAAGACGAGGACACACTCCCTCTCGAGGACGGACTGTTCGACCTCGAACCCGTGCTGCGTGATGCGGTAGTGCTCGCACTGCCGATGCAGCCGGTGTGCCAGGACGACTGCCCGGGTCTGTGCTCCCAATGCGGAGTCCGGCTCGCGGACGACCCGGACCACCACCATGACGCCGTCGACATCCGTTGGGCGGCACTGCAGGGACTCGCCGGTTCACTCGAAGATGGCGAGAAGGACGAGATGAGCGGCGGCGCGCTTCCATCAGCGCACGCCGACGAGAAGCAGGAGAAGTAGCCGTGGCTGTTCCGAAGCGGAAGATGTCGCGCAGCAACACGCGCCACCGCCGGTCGCAGTGGAAGGCTGCGGTCCCCACCCTGGTTGCGTGCGAGCGCTGCCACGAGCCCAAGCTGCAGCACATCGCGTGCCCGGCTTGCGGCACCTATAACAAGCGCCAGGTCCTCGAGGTCTGAGCGGCTGGTGAGAGGTCTGATGTCTGACGCCAAGGCGGATGCAACCGCCAAGAAAAAGGCGGACAACACAGCCTCGTCCCACACGCTTCTGGAAGGGCGGCTCGGCTACAAGCTCGAGTCCGCCCTTCTGGTGCGTGCGCTGACCCACCGTTCGTACGCGTACGAGAACGGCGGTCTGCCGACCAACGAGCGTCTGGAGTTCCTCGGGGACTCCGTACTGGGCCTCGTGGTCACGGACACGCTGTACCGCACCCACCCCGACCTGCCCGAGGGCCAACTGGCCAAACTGCGGGCCGCGGTGGTCAATTCTCGTGCACTTGCGGAGGTGGGCCGCGGCCTCGAACTCGGCTCCTTCATCCGGCTCGGCCGGGGCGAGGAAGGCACGGGAGGCCGGGACAAGGCGTCCATCCTCGCCGACACCCTTGAAGCGGTGATCGGCGCTGTCTATCTCGACCAGGGGCTGGAGGCCGCGGGCGAACTCGTCCACCGGCTCTTCGACCCGCTGATCGAGAAGTCCTCGAATCTCGGTGCCGGCCTGGACTGGAAGACCAGCCTCCAGGAGCTCACCGCGACCGAGGGGCTCGGGGTTCCCGAGTACCTGGTCACGGAGACCGGCCCGGACCACGAGAAGGTCTTCACTGCTGCCGCCCGCGTCGGAGGCGTCTCGTACGGCACCGGCACCGGCCGCAGCAAGAAGGAGGCGGAGCAGCAGGCCGCGGAATCCGCGTGGCTCGCCATCCACTCCGCCGCGGACGAACGCGCGAAGTCGGCCCAGGCCGCCGAACAGGCGGCTCGTGCCGCCCAGCAGGCGGCCCAGGACATCGAGGAGACCGCCGACACCTCCTCGACGCCCACCACCGACACGGCCACGGCCTGAATCCTTCACCCCCCGTACGGACCGCGGTCTCCGTGGTCCGTACGGGGGACCCGCACCAACGGACCCCGTCTCGGCGCACTCGCGCCGCGGCGGGGTTCGCGCGTTCCGCGCCCGGCGCCCCGGTTCCGGCGTTCCCGCGTCCGGCGGCCCCCGCCCCCGGTTCCGGGACGAACCGCCCGCCGACGGCAGTCGCCGGGCGCGATGTACCCTTCCGGCATCACCGGCCCAGCCCGCCCCTCAGGAGGAGTCCCGTGCCCGAGCTGCCCGAAGTCGAAGTCGTGCGGCGGGGGTTGGGGCGCTGGGTCACCGGACGGGTCGTGCGATCCGTGGACGTCCGGCATCCGCGGGCCGTGCGGCGGCATCTGGCGGGCCCCGACGGCTTCGCGAAGGCGCTCACCGGGCACCGGGTGGGCGAGGCGATGCGCCGGGGCAAGTACCTGTGGCTGCCGCTCGACGCCTCGCCGTTCTCCGTGCTCGCGCACCTCGGCATGAGCGGTCAGCTCCTCGTGCAGCCGGAGGACGCCGTCGAGGAGAAGCATCTGCGCATCCGCGTCCGCTTCGACGACGACCGCGGCACCGAGCTGCGCTTCGTCGACCAGCGGACCTTCGGCGGGCTGTCCCTGCACGAGAACACCCCGGACGGCCTCCCCGACGTCATCGCGCACATCGCCCGCGACCCGCTCGACCCCCTCTTCGACGACGCCGCGTTCCACACCGCGCTGCGGGCCCGCCGTACGACCCTCAAGCGCGCCCTGCTCGACCAGTCGCTGATCAGCGGTGTCGGGAACATCTACGCCGACGAGGCGCTGTGGCGCTCCAAGCTGCACTACGAACGCCCGACCGGAACCATGACCCGGCCCCGCACCGCCGAACTCCTCGGCCACGTACGCGATGTCATGAACGACGCCCTCGCCGCCGGGGGGACGAGCTTCGACAGCCTGTACGTCAACGTCAACGGTGAGTCGGGCTACTTCGACCGCTCGCTCGACGCGTACGGGCGTGAGGGTCAACCCTGCCGCCGCTGCGGGACACCGATGCGCCGACGGGCCTGGATGAACCGCTCCAGCTACTTCTGCCCGCGCTGCCAGCGAGCCCCGCGCCCAGCGGTCTGACGGCCCGGGGGCGCCGCCCCGAATCCTTTACGTCTTTACGTCTGGTTCCGGGTCTCGTCGTAGCGCCCACGGGCTTCCAGGACCTCGTCCATGCGCCCTTCGACGAAGCCGATGAGGGCCAGCAGGCGCTCGGCGACCTCGCGGCCCAGCGGCGTGAGGGTGTAGTCGACGCGCGGCGGGTTGGTGGGCCACGCGTCACGGTGCACCAGACCGTCGCGCTCCAGCGCGTGCAGGGTCTGCGAGAGCATCTTCTCGCTGACGCCGTCGATCCGGCGGCGCAGTTCGTTGAACCGGAACGTGCCCTCGAACAGCGCTCCCAGGGTGAGGGAGCCCCAGCGGCCGGTGACGTGCTCCAGCGTGCCCCGGGACGGACACCCGCGGGCGAACACGTCGTACGCGAGGTCCTTGCCGTCGGCGCCCACGGCGCCCTCGCCGCTCCCGGCGCGCTCCGTGATCCGCGCTGACGATTCCATACCGCCAGCATACTCAGCCACAGCGCTGTCCAGCAGATTGCACTAACTCCTGGTCAGCGTCTACAGCAGGGCGTCCAGAGCCGCTCTGGCCGCGGCGATTCGGTGGCGCCACTGCTCGCCCCGCAGGGCCGCCGTGTCCCACGACCGCCTCCGGCGCCATCGTGACCTGCGCGATCGCTGCCGGCCACGGCTTCTCCGGGGATGGGATGATCCCCTGGAGGGGTGCGAGCGGACCTGCTTGAGAGCAGGGTCTTTCGCCCTTCGCGTGAGTCGGTACTGGGGGAGGGCGCATATGAACAAGCTCGCTGTTTCGCTCGGCGGCGGTCTGCTGATCGTCGGGATCACCGCAGCCGTGGGGTGGAACTGGCCCGGCGAGCCCTACGCCCTGGCCGACGCACCCAAGGTCGACGTGACGGTGCGCGCGGACGACTCCACTTACCCCGACGTGCAGGAGACGGCCGAGGACGTCGACACTCTCGTACGGGTCTACGTCCAGCGGCTCAAGGACGGAGACGCGCAGGGAATCGCGCATCTCGCCGGGCCCGCCTACGAGCGGCCCGGGCCCACCGCGGCCAAGTACGTGCGCGAGTACGGCCGGGCAGCGGGCGGCCCCGTCGAAGTCACCGTACGGGAGGGGGTCGTCAGCTACTTCAACTCGGTGACGGTGGCGTACGGGGAAACCGGTCAGCGGCAGGAGCTGCTGCTGGTGAAGGACGACGGGCACTGGTGGATAGGCCTCGGCGACGGCGACCCCGCGGCGGGCATGTAGCGACGACCACGGGTGTGTCAGCTGTCGGCAGACACCCTTGAGGTGACCATGGAAGACATGACCGAGACGGAGGTCAACGAGGTCTGCTCAGCTGGTCGGACCGCGGCGGTCGACTCCGGTCGCGACGGTTGCTGCACCTCGCTGCTGTGCCGCAGGAAGGGCTCTGCTTGGATCGGTTCATGATTCCTGGCGGCGCACCGGACGAGACACGAGAGAAGGCGGAGCTCGCGGTCTGGTTCGGCGGAGCGTCCCTGGCGTGCTGGTTCTGCTGCCCGTTCTGGATCCTGGTCAGTCTGGTCGCACTGCCTCTGGCACTCGCCGGCGTCGTGCGGGCCTTCGTCGAGCACCACGCGTCAAAGGCGGGCCGAGCGAACGGGACGCGAGCGCTGGTGGGTGGCGTGCTGTCCCTCCTGGGGGCAGCGGCGGCGATCACCTACATCGTCTTCCTGGCCACCCATCCTGATCTTCCCGTCCAGGATTAGCGGTTGACGATGCCGCCGCGTCGGCGGCCTGTTCGGGTCGGCCCGGCGGGGCGCACAGCCACCGCTTCAGGAGACCGCGAACGGTGGGCGCCGGGTGTCCCGGAAACACGACATGGCCGACCCCCCGAGCGGGTCGGCCATGCGATCAGCGGCTGTCTCAGTAGCCGAAGTCCTGTGTCCACCAAGGGCCGCCCTCGGCGAAGTGGACTCCGACGCCGAGGGTCTTGAAGTCGCAGTTCAGTATGTTGGCCTTGTGGCCGGGGCTGTTCATCCAGGCTTCCATGACGGCTGCCGCGTCGGCCTGGCCGCGGGCTATGTTCTCGCCGCCCAGGATGGTTATCCCGGACTTCGCCGCACGGTCCCACGGGCTGAGCCCGCTCGGGTCGGTGTGGTCGAAGAAGTCGCGCGACGCCATGTCCTCGCTGAAGGCCTGGGCCAGATCCGTCAGGGAACTGTTCGCGGCCACCGGGCTGCAACCGACCTTGGCGCGCTCGTCGTTGACGAGCTTGAGCACCTCGGCCTCGGCGGCGGTCTCCGCGGACACGTCGACCGGGGCCTTGGCGACCGGGGCCTTCGTCTCCTTCTTGGAGGGCTTCGAAGCCTGGGGAGCCTTGGGCTCCTTCGTCTTCTCCTCCTTGGAGGCCCCGTTGCCCTGCTCCTTCGACGGCTCCGTGGTGCTCGGAGGGGCCGACGGCGTCGCGGAGGCCGAGGGGGCCACGGTCGAGGGGGTCGTCGCGCGACCGGAGCCACGGCTGGTCGAGGTGCCCTCACGGGCGTCCGCGCTGCCCGAGGTGCCGCCCTGCTGGCTCTCCACGCTGGAGGGCGAGCTCGCCGCCTGGACGCTGTCGGAGTTGTTGCTGCCACCACCGAGCGCGTAGTTGTCGGCGCCGGGTACGACACCGGCCGCGACGGCCACGGTGCCGAGGGCCACGGCCGCCGAGACGCCGAGCAGTCCCGTCTTGACCGGGCTCGGACCCTTGCGCTTGCGGTGCGAGCGGGCGGCCGCGGCGGACGGGAGATCGGCGACGGCCGCGTAGCCGTACAGGTTCTCCGGGCCGTAGCTTTCCGTGCGGGTCCCGCTCGTTTCTGTGACTCCGGTGGCGCGCCCTGTGGCGGCGCGGCCGGCGTCGGAGCGTCGGTGGCGTCCCATCTCTTGGGCCTTCCTCGATCTTGAGTCAGCGATCCTCATCCGAACCTCACCCTAAAGAGTGAGTTTCTAATGAGACTCATTGGATCGGGACGGTACCCCATGGCGCATGGGGAGGATGTGCTCCAGGGGACATTGTCCGGTTAGCGTGCAGCCATGAACGACGTTTCACGGCTGGTCGTCTGGGTCCGCGGACGGGTCCAAGGTGTGGGTTTCCGCTGGTTTACACGGGCCAGGGCGCTGGAGATCGGGGGGCTGAGTGGTTTTGCTCTCAATCTCGACGACGGACGCGTCCAAGTGGTCGCGGAGGGCCCCCGGGCCGGCTGCCAGAGTCTGCTCGACTGGCTCCAGGGAGACGACACGCCCGGCCGGGTGGACGGAGTGACTGAGATCTGGGACACGCCCCGAGGGATCTACGACAGCTTCGCCATCCGCTGACGGAGATGCCCGCGAAAGCCCCCGAAAGGTGGCGTGGCGTATGCCGGTGGCACCCGTCAGTAGTGGAAACGGCCTGGTGGTTGCCAAGAACGACGCGAAGTGGCAGGCTCCCGAGATAACGATGATCCCGACGCCCTGAGGGCCCCGCCGGAGTCGCAGCGCCGCCGCTTCACAAGCCGCGCGACAGTGGGTTGCCCGCCGATACAGGGCGTGATCGTGTTGACCGTCAAACTTTTTGGTGAGACGCTGAAAGCCCCGCGCACCTTAGCTGTTTGGCATGTGGAACGGCAGCAGGACATCAGCAGTGTCAAGCATCGCGGGTGCGATTCCCTCACGACCCACACCGCTTCGGTCGGTCACTCAGTGTGGAGGACCATCCATCATGGCAAAGGCGCTTCTCGGTTACGTCGGCGGTTCCGACCCGCGACTCATTGCCGAGATGCGACGGCTCCAGCAGCGCGTCCAGGACCTCGAATCCGAGCTCGTACGGATTCAGGCCGAGAACGACGCGCTCGCGGCTGCCGCTTCTCACGACTCGCTTCTCGAGAGCATCGACGTACCCCAGGCGGAGCCTGCGCTCACCTGACCACTGCACCGCACCATGACAGCAACCGCACCATGACAGCAGTGGTCGGGCAGCCCGAATCAACCGCTAAGTTGTCAGATTTGCAAGGGACGCCGTCCGGCGTCCCTTCTTTCTTTCCCCCGCGCAGCCCTCCCCCTCTTTAACGTCTGGTGTGCCCTGCGTGTTCATGGGCGAAACCGCGCGCTCATGGAGTGAGACCGGCCCGAAAGGTAGAGTCCAGCGGCGTGCACCTCAAGGCCCTGACCCTGCGCGGGTTCAAGTCGTTCGCCTCCGCGACCACGCTGCGGTTCGAGCCGGGCATCACCTGTGTCGTGGGCCCCAACGGCTCGGGCAAGTCCAACGTCGTGGACGCCCTGAGCTGGGTCATGGGCGAGCAGGGGGCCAAGTCGCTGCGCGGCGGCAAGATGGAGGACGTCATCTTCGCCGGCACCACCGGGCGTCCGCCGCTCGGCCGTGCCGAGGTCTCCCTCACCATCGACAACTCCGACGGGGCGCTGCCCATCGAGTACGCCGAGGTCACCATCACGCGGATCATGTTCCGCAACGGCGGCAGCGAGTACCAGATCAACGGCGACACCTGCCGACTGCTCGACATCCAGGAGCTGTTGTCCGACTCCGGCATCGGCCGTGAGATGCACGTCATCGTCGGACAGGGCCAGCTCGACTCCGTCCTGCACGCCGACCCGATGGGCCGCCGCGCCTTCATCGAGGAGGCGGCCGGCGTCCTCAAGCACCGCAAGCGCAAAGAGAAGGCGCTGCGGAAGCTGGACGCGATGAAGGCGAACCTCGCCCGCGTGCAGGACCTCACCGACGAACTGCGGCGCCAGCTCAAGCCGCTCGGCCGGCAGGCCGCCGTGGCCCGCCGCGCCGCCGTCATCCAGGCCGACCTGCGCGACGCCCGGCTGCGCCTCCTCGCCGACGACCTCGTCCGTCTGCGGGGGGCGCTCCAGTCCGAGATCGCCGACGAGGCCGCGCTCAAGGAGCGCAAGGAATCCGCCGAGGCCGAGCTGAGGAAGGCGCTTCAGCGGGAGGCCCTGCTGGAGGACGAGGTACGTCAGCTCACGCCGCGCCTCCAGCGCGCCCAGCAGACCTGGTACGAGCTCTCCCAGCTCGCCGAGCGCGTGCGCGGCACGGTCTCGCTGGCCGACGCGCGCGTGAAGAGCGCCACCTCGGTGCCCGCCGAGGAACGGCGCGGACGCGACCCCGAGGACATGGAGCGCGAGGCCGCCCGCGTCCGCGAGCAGGAGGCCGAACTCGAAGCGGCCCTGGAGGCGGCCGAGCGGGCCCTGGAGGACACCGTCGCGCACCGCGCCGAACTGGAGCGCGAACTCACCGTCGAGGAGCGCCGGCTCAAGGACGTGGCCCGGGCCATCGCCGACCGCCGCGAGGGCCTCGCCCGCCTGGGCGGCCAGGTCAACGCCGCCCGTTCGCGCGCCGCCTCCGCGCAGGCCGAGATCGACCGGCTCGCCGCCGCCCGCGACGAGGCCCAGGAGCGCGCGGTCACGGCACAGGAGGAGTACGAGGAGCTGAAGGCCGAGGTCGACGGACTCGACGCGGGCGACGCCGACCTCACCGAGCAGCACGAGGCGGCCCGCCGGGCCCTGTCCGACGCCGAGGCCGCGCTGACCGCCGCCCGCGAGGCCGCCACCGCCGCCGAACGCAAGCGGGCCGCCACCCGGGCCCGCCGTGACGCCCTCGCCCTCGGCCTGCGGCGCAAGGACGGCACGGGAGCGCTGCTCGGCGCCACGGACCGGCTCACCGGGGTCCTCGGTCCCGCCGCCGGACTGCTCTCGGTCACCCCCGGCTTCGAGGTCGCGCTCGCCGCCGCGTTCGGCGCTGCCGCCGACGCCATCGCTGTCGCCACCCCCGCCTCGGCCGTCGAGGCCATCCGCCTGCTGCGCAAACAGGACGCGGGTCGCGCGGCCCTGCTGCTCGCCGGAACCCCCGAGGAACCCGGCGCCGGGACCCACACCGGCGCCGGACCGGCGGACGGCGCCACCAGCGACGTACCCCTTGACCCCGACGCGCCGCCCCACGCCGCCGATCTCGTCCGGGGCCCCGCCGAACTGATGCCCGCCGTACGACGGCTGCTGCGCGGGATCGTCGTCGTCGGCACCCTGGAGGAGGCCGAGGACCTGGTCTACGCCCGGCCCGCACTCACCGCGGTGACCGCCGAGGGCGACCTGCTCGGGGCGCACTTCGCGCACGGCGGGTCCGCCGGAGCGCCCAGCCTGCTCGAAGTGCAGGCCTCCGTGGACGAGGCGGCGGCCGAGCTGGAGGAACTGGCCGTACGTTGCGAGGAGTTGGCCGAGGCGCAGCGGCTGGCGACCGAGCAGCGCGCGGAACGGGCCGCGCTCGTCGAGGAGTTGGGGGAGCGCCGGCGGGCCGCCGAGCGGGAGAAGTCGACCGTCGCGCAGCAGCTCGGCCGGCTGGCCGGGCAGGCGCGGGGCGCCACGGGCGAGGCGGAGCGGAGCACCGCGGCGGCCGCCCGGGCGCAGGAAGCGCTCGACCGGGCCGTGGCCGAGGCCGAGGAACTGGCCGAACGGCTCGCCGTGGCCGAGGAGATGCCCGTCGAGGAGGAACCCGACACCTCGGTACGGGACCGGCTCGCCGCCGACGGCGCCAACGCGCGGCAGACGGAGATGGAGGCCCGCCTCCAGGTGCGCACGCACGAGGAGCGGGTCAAGGGACTCGCCGGCCGGGCCGACTCGCTGGACCGCGCCGCCCGCGCCGAACGCGAGGCACGCGCGCGTGCCGAACAGCGGCGCGCCCGGCTCCGCCACGAGGCGGCCGTCGCCGCGGCCGTCGCCTCCGGCGCACGGCAACTGCTCGCGCACGTCGAGATCTCGCTCGCCCGTGCCGAGGAGGAGCGCACCGCGGCCGACAGCGCGAAGGCCCGCCGTGAGCAGGAGCTCGTGGCCGCGCGGGGCCAGGGCCGCGATCTCAAGGCGGAACTCGACAAGCTCACCGACTCGGTGCACCGGGGCGAGGTGCTCGGCGCCGAGAAGCGGATGCGCATCGAGCAGCTGGAGGCGAAGGCGCTGGACGAACTCGGCGTCGAACCGGCGGGACTCGTCGCGGAGTACGGCCCCGACCAGCTCGTACCGCCGTCGCTGCCGGCCGAGGGCGAGGAACTGCCCGAGGACCCCGAGCACCCGCGCAACCAGCCCCGGCGGTTCCACCGCGCCGAGCAGGAGAAGCGGCTGAGGTCGGCCGAGCGCGCGTACCAGCAGCTCGGCAAGGTCAATCCGCTGGCCCTGGAGGAGTTCGCCGCGCTGGAGGAGCGCCACAAGTTCCTCAGCGAGCAGCTGGAGGACCTGAAGAAGACGCGGGCCGACCTCCTCCAGGTGATCAAGGAGGTCGACGAGCGGGTCGAGCAGGTGTTCACCGAGGCGTACCGGGACACCGCCCGGGAGTTCGAGGGCGTGTTCAGCCGGCTGTTCCCCGGCGGTGACGGGCGGCTGATCCTGACGGACCCCGACAACATGCTCACCACGGGCGTCGACGTCGAGGCCCGGCCGCCGGGCAAGAAGGTCAAGAGGCTCAGCCTGCTCTCCGGCGGCGAACGGTCGCTGACCGCCGTGGCGCTGCTCGTGTCGATCTTCAAGGCGCGCCCCAGCCCGTTCTACGTGATGGACGAGGTCGAGGCCGCGCTGGACGACACCAACCTCCAGCGGCTGATCAGGATCATGCAGGAGCTTCAGGAGGCCTCCCAGCTCATCGTGATCACCCATCAGAAGCGCACGATGGAGGTCGCCGACGCGCTGTACGGCGTCTCCATGCAGGGCGACGGCGTCTCGAAGGTCATCAGCCAGCGCCTGCGCTGACCGCCGGGCGGCTCATCGGCCGGCCGTCTGTGCCGACCGTCCGGCGGGTCATCAGCCGATGCCTGCGCTGACTGCCGGGCGCGTCACCGGGCCGTCGCCTACGGCTGATCGTCCGGTTCCGGCAGATCGGCGCCCACGCCCTCGTCGGCGAGTTCGGCGAGCACCTCGGCGTGGCAGCGCTCGGGGACGCACCAGCAGCCGAGGCGGTGGCCGCGCAGGGCGGGGAGGCGGGCCAGCAGTTCCGGGCGCGCCAGCAGATAGGCGCGGTACATCTCGACGACCTCCTCCCGGGTGCCGTCGTGGCCCGGGCGGAACGGGCTCGCCAGCGGGGAGCCGGCCAGATGCCAGCCGCCCCGGTGCATGGCGCGCCCCACGTACACCACATCGGCGTACGCGGGATCGTCGCGGTGACCCTTGAGGTTGACGACCGTGGTCTGCGGCATGCCCGGATCCTCGTCGCTCGGACGGTCGCGGGCAACGCGAACACGGCCGGTGCCGGGGCGGGCGGCCTGCGCTCCTCCCCGGGGACCGCGACCCGTACATCGCCGGCGGCCCCCGCGCGCCGCGAGGCCTCCGGCCACCGTGTGCCGCGGGCCCCGCCCACCGTATGCCGGACGGCACAACTCGGGCGCCCCGTTCGTGATCGGCGCCCAGGGGCAGCCGTTGTGCCCACCGCCCGATCCGGTGGTTCGGATCGCCCGAACGGGGCAGCCGTGGGCAAGCCGACGCGCCGTGGATTCCGCCGATTCCGCACGGCGGGGCGAGCGCACCGCCGGGTGTGCCCCATGGGCTTCGTTGGACCATTCGGGCACTTGATGTTCAAGTCTTGAACACAACTGCTCCACCTCGGCAAGGGATGTTCACAAGTACCCAAGTTTGACTTCGAAAGTTGAAGGCATATTCTCTCGGACGTTGCTTTTACCTTCAGGTGGTGGCCCGCGTGAACCTGTGCGCCACTGGTAACCACCAACGAAGGCTTTCGCCCCCCACCCCCGGCAGCGAGGCCGGTGGCCCGAGGAGTCTTACGTGACCAGCGCATCGCAGGCACCTGTGCCAGGAGTCAAGCCGGCTCCTCCCGAGCATCTCGGGCATGTCATCTTCATCGCGGCGGCGGCCGCGATGGGCGGCTTCCTGTTCGGCTACGACAGCGCTGTGATCAACGGCGCGGTCGAGGCCATCCGGAGCCGCTACGACATCGGCTCCGCGGCCCTGGCCCAGGTCATCGCCATCGCGCTGATCGGCTGCGCCATCGGTGCCGCCGTGGCCGGCCGCATGGCCGACCGCATCGGGCGCATCCGCTGCATGCAGATCTCCGCGAGCCTCTTCACCGTCAGTGCCATCGGCTCGGCGCTGCCCTTCGCGCTCTGGGACCTCGCCTTCTGGCGCATCGTCGGCGGATTCGCCATCGGCATGGCCTCGGTCATCGGCCCCGCCTACATCGCCGAGGTCTCCCCGGCCGCGTACCGCGGACGGCTCGGCTCGTTCCAGCAGGCCGCGATCGTCGTGGGCATCGCCATCTCGCAGCTCGTCAACTACGCCATCCTGAACGCCGCAGACGGGGACCAGCGCGGTCAGCTCTTCGGCGTCGAGGCCTGGCAGGTCATGCTCGGCGTCATGGTCATCCCGGCCGTCCTCTACGGTCTGCTCTCCTTCGCCATCCCCGAGTCGCCGCGCTTCCTGCTGGAGGTCGGCCGCAGGGACCGTGCCCGTGAGGTGCTCAAGGAGGTCGAGGGCGACAAGATCGACCTGGACGCCCGCGTCGCCGAGATCGAGCACGCCATGAAGCGCGAGCACAAGTCGACCTTCAAGGACCTGCTCGGCGGCGGTTTCCTCTTCCTGCCGATCGTCTGGGTCGGTATCGGCCTCTCGGTCTTCCAGCAGTTCGTCGGCATCAACATCGCGTTCTACTACTCCGCGACCCTGTGGCAGTCGGTCGGCGTCGACCCGACGGACTCGTTCTTCTACTCGTTCACCACGTCGATCATCAACATCATCGGCACCGTGATCGCCATGATCTTCGTGGACCGCATCGGCCGCAAGCCGCTCGCCCTCATCGGCTCGGTGGGTATGGCCATCGGTCTCGGCCTGGAGGCCTGGGCCTTCTCCTTCGACCTCGTCGACGGCAAGCTGCCGGCCACCCAGGGCTGGGTCGCCCTGATCGCCGCCCACGTCTTCGTCCTCTTCTTCGCCCTCTCCTGGGGTGTCGTGGTCTGGGTCTTCCTCGGCGAGATGTTCCCGAACCGGATCCGCGCCGCCGCGCTCGGTGTCGCCGCCTCCGCGCAGTGGATCGCCAACTGGGCCATCACCGCGAGCTTCCCGTCGCTGGCCGACTGGAACCTCTCGGCCACCTACGTGATCTACACCTGCTTCGCCGTGCTCTCCATCCCCTTCGTCCTCAAGTTCGTCAAGGAGACGAAGGGCAAGACCCTGGAGGAGATGGGCTGACCGCCCGTGCCACCGGCGGCTCCCCACGGCCGCCGGTGGTGCCCCCGAACTCGGGGAGAAGGGCCAAGTCCCCGCTGCCCCTCTCCTCGTACTCGTAAAAGAGGGCGTGCCGCCCCGGCTCGGACCGTCAGGTCACGCGAGCCGGGGCAGCACGCTTTCGCAGAAGAGACGCAGGCTGCGCCAGCCCTCGTCCACGGGCATCCCGCCGGACAGCGGGTGCAGGACGAGGTTGTCGAGGCCCAGCTCCACGCACTGGTCGGGCGTGAGGACGCGGTAGACGCCCTCGGCGCGCAGCTCCCCGACCGTCGTGGCCGCCGACTTCACCGCCGAGCGGATCTCGCCGGACTGCCAGGAGGCGTACGTCCGTGCCTCGTGCAGGAAGTGGTGGCCGTACTCGGCCCAGGCCCGGTCCGGGTCCTCGGCGATGTGCAGCAGCGGCGTCTCGGCGCCGGGCATCATGGTCCAGCCCTCGGTGCCGTACTCGATGAGCCGCTCCTTGTAGTAGGCCTCCAGCTCGGGCAGGTGCGCGCTCGGGAAGAACGGCAGCCCGAGCCGGGCGGCGCGCCGGGCCGCGGCCCGGGAGGAGCCGCCCACCAGCAGCAGGGGGTGCGGGTCCGAGAACGGGCGCGGGGTGACCCGTACCGTGCGGCCCCGATACGTGAACTCCTCGCCGGTCCACGCCTTCAGCAGCGTCTCCAGGAGCTCGTCCTGGAGTTCGCCGCGCCGTTTCCAGTCCACGTCGAACTGCGCGTACTCCTCGGGCCGGTATCCGATGCCGGCCACGGTCACCAGGCGGCCGCCGCTGAGCAGGTCGAGTACGGCGATGTCCTCGGCGAGGCGCAGCGGGTCGTGCAGCGGGCCGATGACCGCCGAGACGGTGACCGCGACCTGCCGGGTCGCCCCGAAGACCGCGCCCGCGAACGCGAAGGGCGAGGGCAGCCAGTTGTTGGCGACGCCGTGGTGTTCCTCGGTCTGCACCGTGGTGATCCCGCGGTCGTCGGCGTACGTGGCCATCTCGACGGCGGCACGGTAGCGGGCGCTGAGCGAGGCGGGGGTGGCGTCGGGTTCGACGAGGTTGAAGCGCACGACCGTCACGGGCATGGGGAGCCCCCCTTCGTGTGTGGAGGGGGACGGTAGCTGACGGGGTGTCAGGTTGCCATAGCCGCGGGCACCCCTGATCCAGACACGCGCCGCCGGACGCGGACAGGGGCGCCCGGAGCCCGGTCCGGGGCTCGTGGTGTTCGTAGGAAACGACAAGAGTTCCCCTGTGTGGGGAAAAAGCTTCCCGCACAGGCGATGACTGATACTGGGTGCGTTATGGAAACCATCATCCTTGCTGTAGTCATCGCCGTGGTGGTGATCGGCGCACTCGGTGGGCTCGTCGTCGGCAGTCGCAAGCGGAAGCAGCTGCCCCCGCCGCCCCCCGCCGCCCCCGACATCACCGCCCCTCCGGCCGAACCGCACGTCGGCGACGAAGCCGAGACGCCGCGCGAAGAACCGCGCCGCACGATAGAGGAGGTGGATCTCTCCGACGGCCCGGCCGCCCCGTCGGTCGTCGTCGAGGAACCTCCGGCCGCCCCCCAGATCGAGATCCCGGAGCCGACCGCCGGGCGCCTGGTGCGCCTGCGCACCCGGCTCTCCCGCTCGCAGAACGCGCTCGGCAAGGGGCTGCTCACGCTGCTCTCGCGCGAGCACCTCGACGACGAGACCTGGGAGGAGATCGAGGACACGCTGCTCGTCGCCGACGTCGGTGTGCAGCCCACCCAGGAACTCGTCGACCGGCTGCGCGAGCGCGTGAGGGTGCTCGGCACGCGGACGCCGGACGAGCTGCGCAGCCTGCTGCGCGAGGAGCTCATCCAGCTGCTCGTCCCGGAGTTCGACCGCGAGGTCAAGACCGACTCGAACCTCGACACCCCGGGCATCGTGATGGTCGTCGGCGTCAACGGCACCGGCAAGACCACCACCACCGGCAAGCTCGCGCGCGTGCTCGTCGCCGACGGCAAGAGCGTCGTGCTCGGTGCCGCCGACACCTTCCGCGCGGCGGCCGCCGACCAGCTCCAGACCTGGGGCGAGCGCGTGGGCGCCCGTACCGTCCGAGGCCCCGAGGGCGGCGACCCCGCCTCGATCGCGTTCGACGCGGTCAAGGAGGGCATCGAGGAGGGCGCGGACGTCGTCCTCATCGACACCGCGGGCCGGCTCCACACCAAGACCGGTCTCATGGACGAGCTCGGCAAGGTCAAGCGCGTCGTGGAGAAGCACGCCCCGCTGGACGAGGTGCTGCTCGTGCTCGACGCGACCACCGGGCAGAACGGTCTGGTGCAGGCGCGTGTGTTCGCCGAGGTCGTGGAGATCACCGGCATCGTGCTGACCAAGCTCGACGGCACGGCGAAGGGCGGCATCGTCATCGCGGTGCAGCGCGAGCTGGGTGTCCCGGTCAAGCTGGTGGGGCTCGGCGAGGGCGCGGACGACCTGGCGCCGTTCGAGCCGGAGGCGTTCGTTGACGCCCTTATCGGCGAGTGACCACCCGCGTGAACGCGTAGGTGCCCGAAGAAGCGCCCGCCCCCGCGGTACTGCCGGGGGACGGGCGCTTCGTCCTGTACGGACCGCTCCGGCGCGTCAGGCCCGCGAACGGTGTGCCACGTAGGCGAGCGTGCCCAGCAGCAGCCTGGCCGGAGGCGGCTTCGTGGCGGAGTCGAGCACGGGGGAGCGCAGCCAGCGGACCGGGCCGAGCCCCGCCCGGTCGGAGGGCGGGGCGGTGATGAAGGTGCCAGGCCCCAGGCCGTGCAGGTCCAGGGAGGCGTCGTCCCAGCCCATGCGGTAGAGCAGCTCGGGAAGCTCGGCGGCGGAACCGGGGGAGACGAAGAACTGGGCGCGGCCGTCCGCGGTGGCCGTCACGGGGCCGAGCGGCAGGCCCATGCGCTCCAGCCGGACGAGCGCGCGGCGCCCCGCCGGCTCGGCCATCTCGATCACGTCGAAGGTCCGGCCGACCGGCAGCATCACCGCGGCGCCCGGGAAGCCGGCCCAGATGCCGGTCGCCTCGTCCAGCGTCGTGCCCGCCGGGATCGTCGGGGCGAAGGACAGGGGATGCGCACCCGGCGCCGGACAGTCGGCCCGGCCGCACGAGCACGCCCCCGCGGCGGCTCGGGCACCCGGGACCACGTCCCATCCCCACAGTCCGGTGAACGCGGCGACGGCGGTGCCCTCCGACGAGCGGCCGCGGCGACGAGCGCCGGTCCGGATGTCGCGCATCGCCCGACTACTGCCGATCGTGAAGCCCATGCCCCCTCCAACGGGTCCGGTGCGCCCGCGGTTACGTGACGGAACCGGATTGTCACCCTCTGTTCCTGCCTGCCCGTTATCGCGCGATCCAGACAGCGCCTTGTCGCGCATGGGGTGGTGCGATCGGCTCCGTGCGCCCTGGAGTGCGCTTCTTCGCCCACCCTCGGTCGTTCTGTGTCAAGTGAATCGCGAGCAGGGCGACTGGAGTTCATTCGAAGGGGTGGCGAATGGTGGCGTTTCACGGATCGCCGTGGCTGGACGCGTGATCGTAGGATTACTTTGAGTGCACGAGTCCTGGGGTTTTGTTTACTCGCGAGTATGCCAAGGGCAAGCCGGGTTCCCGTTCGAAGGGTGAGAACTACCGGACACGCGGCCGCGTTTACGGGCATTCTGATAGGGCTTGGCGCAGAGCGGCGACAAGTGGTCTCGGGGAGTGGGGGCGTTCCAGTGGGCGGCAACGGCGGAGGCGGGACGAACGCTGACAAGCGCCCCAACGACATGCTCGGCTCGTGGTTCGTGCGCAGTGGCTGGTCGAAGGGCGAGCTGGCACGCCAAGTGAACCGCAGAGCCCGCCAGTTGGGCGCCAACCACATTTCGACGGACACCTCGCGGGTGCGCCGCTGGCTGGACGGGGAGAACCCGCGCGAGCCGATTCCGCGCATCCTGTCGGAGCTGTTCTCCGAACGGTTCGGCTGTGTGGTCGCCGTGGAGGACCTCGGTCTGCGCGCGGCCCACCAGGCACCCTCCGTGTCCGGCATCGACCTCCCGTGGACCGGTCCCCAGACCGTCGCGCTGATCAGCGAGTACTCGCGCAGCGACCTGATGCTGGCGCGGCGCGGCTTCCTCGGCAGTTCGCTGGGGCTCGCCGCCGGCCCGGCCCTCATCGAGCCCATGCAGCGCTGGCTCGTCCCCACACCGCAGACGTTTTACGAGGCGGCCGAACCGCCGGCCTCGACACGCCGCGGCGGCAGGCTCTCCCAACCGGAGCTGGATCTCCTGGAGTCCACCACCGTGATGTTCCGTCAGTGGGACGCGCAGTGCGGCGGGGGACTGCGCCGCAAGGCCGTCGTCGGCCAGCTGCACGAGGTGACGGACCTCCTCCAGGAGCCGCAGCCCCCCGCCACCGAGAAGCGCCTGTTCAAGGTCGCCGCCGAACTGGCCGAGCTCGCGGGCTGGATGAGCTACGACGTGGGCCTCCAGCCCACCGCGCAGAAGTACTTCGTGCTCGCCCTGCACGCCTCGAAGGAGGCGGGTGACAAACCGCTCGGCTCGTACATCCTCTCCAGCATGAGCCGCCAGATGATCCATCTCGGGCGGCCCGAGGACGCCCTGGAGCTGGTCCATCTCGCCCAGTACGGCAGCCGTGACTGCGCGAGCCCGCGCACCCAGTCGATGCTGTATGCGATGGAGGCCCGGGCCTACGCCAACATGGGCCAGCCCGGAAAGTGCAAGCGGGCCGTCCGCATGGCCGAGGACACCTTCGCCGACGTGCACGAGTGGGACGACCCGGACCCCGACTGGATCCGCTTCTTCTCCCAGGCCGAGCTGTACGGCGAGAACTCGCACTCCTTCCGCGACCTCGCCTACGTCGCCGGGCGCAGCCCCACCTACGCCTCCATGGCCGAGCCCCTGATGCAGGAAGCGGTCGACCGCTTCGGCAAGGACTCCGAGCACCAGCGGTCGTACGCGCTCAACCTCATCGGCATGGCCACCGTGCACCTGCTCCAGCGTGAGCCCGAGCAGAGTGCCGTCCTGGCCAAGGAAGCCCTGAGGATCGGCAGGAAAGTGCGCTCCGAACGCGTCAACACTCGTATCCGAAAGACGGTCGACACCGCGGTCCGCGAGTTCGGCGACCTCGCCGAGGTCATCGACCTCACCGACCAGCTGGCCGTCGACCTGCCCGAGACCGCCGAGGCGGTCTGACACCAGGCCGCCGAAGCGGCCCCGCCAGGTACCCCGGCCGCGGCCGGCCGTCCCGAACTGCCCGACTCGGCTCCCCCATGCCAGGTCATCGGACGGCCGCCCGTGGCCGGTTCAGCTGTATGCGGCCCCGGCCGGCACCGCTCGCGCGGACGCGGCCGGTCAGGGCGGGGATGCCCCACACGGTGGACATGTCCTCGCTCGCCGAGGGTGCCGCGAGCGTCCTGCCGGAGATTGCGTCACGATAACGATCGCTTCGACCACAATCAGGCAGTTCATGAACGTGTAACACACGGAGTGCCTTCGTCACTGGTGCGAAACATCGAGGGGCGTCCACGGAAACGGCGCTGCGTCAATCTCATGGCGCATAACCGGCCCACCCCTCACGACCCACTCAGGCTTCGCCCGCACGGGGCCGTACCAACGACGAGGAGACGCCGATGGCACCAGCCATCACCCTTGCCGCAGAGGCACCCAAGCTTTCTGCCGCCAACACAGGGTTCATGCTCATCTGTTCCGCCCTGGTGCTCATCATGACGCCGGGCCTCGCCTTCTTCTACGGAGGCATGGTCCGCGTCAAGAGCACCCTCAACATGCTGATGATGAGCTTCATCAGCATGGGGATCGTCACCATCCTGTGGGTGCTGTACGGCTTCTCCCTCGCCTTCGGCACGGACAAGGGATCGTTCATCGGCTGGACCTCGGACTGGGTCGGCCTCAGCAACATCGGCCTGACGGAACTGTGGGACGGCTACACCATCCCGGTCTTCGTCTTCATGGTCTTCCAGCTCATGTTCGCGATCATCACGCCCGCGCTGATAAGCGGTGCCCTCGCGGACCGCGTGAAGTTCACGGCGTGGTCGCTGTTCATCACGCTGTGGGCCACGCTCGTCTACTTCCCCGTCGCCCACTGGGTGTGGGGCGCGGGCGGCTGGGCCTTCGAGCTCGGTGTGATCGACTTCGCCGGTGGTACGGCGGTCCACATCAACGCGGGTGCCGCGGCGCTCGGCGTGATCCTGGTCATCGGCAAGCGCATCGGCTTCAAGAAGGACCCGATGCGCCCGCACAGCCTCCCGCTGGTGATGCTCGGCTCCGGTCTGCTGTGGTTCGGCTGGTTCGGATTCAACGCCGGCTCGTGGCTGGGCAACGACGACGGCGTCGGCGCGCTGATGTTCGTCAACACGCAGATCGCCACCGCGGCCGCCATGCTGGCCTGGCTCCTCTACGAGAAGATCCGGCACGGCGCGTTCACCACCCTGGGCGCCGCCTCCGGCGCGGTCGCCGGTCTGGTCGCCATCACCCCGTCCGGCGGCGCGGTCTCCCCGCTCGGCGCCATCGCGGTCGGCGCCATCGCCGGTGTCCTGTGCGCCATGGCCGTCGGCCTGAAGTACCGGTTCGGCTACGACGACTCCCTGGACGTCGTCGGTGTCCACCTCGTCGGCGGTGTCATCGGCTCCCTGCTGATCGGCCTCTTCGCCAGCGGCAAGGGTCAGTCGACCGTCGAAGGCCTCTTCTACGGCGGCGGTCTGACCCAGTTCTGGAAGCAGTGCGCCGGCGTGTTCGCCGTCCTCGGCTACTCCCTGGTCGTCTCCGCGATCCTCGCCTTCCTCATCGACAAGACCATCGGCATGCGGGTCACCGAGGACGAGGAGATCGCCGGCATCGACCAGGCCGAACACGCCGAGACCGCATACGACTTCAGCGGCGCCGGTGGTGGCGCCGCCCGGACCGCCGTGCCCGCCCCGGCCGACACGGACGCCAAGAAGGTGGACGCATGAAGCTCATCACCGCCGTCGTGAAGCCCCACCGGCTCGACGAGATCAAAGAGGCACTCCAGGCCTTCGGGGTCCACGGACTGACGGTCACCGAGGCGAGCGGCTACGGTCGGCAGCGGGGACACACCGAGGTGTACCGCGGTGCCGAGTACACGGTCGACCTCGTCCCCAAGATCCGCATCGAGGTGCTGGTCGAGGACGACGACGCGGAACAGCTCATCGACGTCGTCGTGAAGGCGGCCCGTACAGGCAAGATCGGTGACGGCAAGGTGTGGTCCGTCCCGGTCGACACGGCGGTCCGGGTCCGGACCGGCGAGCGCGGCCCGGACGCACTCTGACCGGACAGGCCCGCACGAAGAAAGACAGGAGTCGCTGGGTGACGAGTACGGACACGCGAGTGGAAGCAGAGGACTCGGGACCCAGCGGCTACGCGGCGGCCCGGCTGCGCCTCCTCCAGGAGGGGGCGCGGTCCGGGCCGCCGCGCCGTACCGCCCTCGCGGACCTGACGGACGACTGGCTGACCGGCCTGTTCGCCGCCGGATCCCAGGGACTGCGCGGGGTCTCCCTCGTCGCCGTCGGCGGCTACGGCCGCGGTGAACTCTCCCCCCGCAGCGATCTCGACCTGCTCCTCCTGCACGACGGCACCGAGTCCGGCGCCGTCGCCGCCCTCGCCGACCGCCTCTGGTACCCCGTGTGGGACCTGGGCCTCGATCTCGACCACTCGGTCCGCACACCGGCGGAGGCCCGCAAGACCGCCGCCGACGACCTCAAGGTCCAGCTCGGCCTCCTCGACGCCCGTCACATCGCGGGCGACCTCGGCCTCACCGCCGGACTGCGCACGGCCGTCCTCGCCGACTGGCGCAACCAGGCGCCGAAGCGGCTGCCCCAGCTCCAGGAACTGTGCGCCGAGCGCGCCGAACGCCAGGGCGAACTCCAGTACCTCCTCGAACCCGACCTGAAGGAAGCACGCGGCGGGCTGCGCGACGCCACCGCGCTGCGCGCCGTCGCCGCGTCCTGGCTCGCCGACGCCCCGCGCGAAGGACTCGCGGAGGCCCGTCGCCGGCTCCTGGACGTCCGCGACGCCCTGCACCTCGCCACCGGACGCGCCACCGACCGCCTCGCGCTCCAGGAACAGGACCAGGTCGCCGCCGAACTCGGCCTGCTGGACGCCGACACCCTGCTGCGCCAGGTGTACGAGGCGGCGCGCGTCGTGTCGTACGCCAGCGACGTCACCTGGCGCGAAGTGGGACGCGTCCTGCGCTCGCGCGCCGTACGCCCTCGACTGCGCGCCATGCTGGGCGGCGGCAAACCGGTCGCCGAGCGGTCCCCCCTCGCTGAGGGAGTCGTCGAACAGGACGGCGAGGTGGGGCTCGCCCGCACCGCGCGTCCCGAGCGCGACCCCGTGCTCCCGCTGCGCGCCGCCGCCGCCGCCGCGCAGGCGGACCTCCCGATCTCCTTGCACGCCGTTCGGCGGATGGCCGCCGCCGTACGTCCCCTCCCCACGCCCTGGCCCGCCGAGGCACGCGATCAGCTCGTCACCCTCCTCGGCTCGGGCCGCCCGACCATCGAGGTCTGGGAGGCGCTGGAAGCCGAAGGGCTGATCACCCGGCTGCTGCCCGACTGGGAGCGGGTGCGCTGCCGGCCCCAGCGCAACGCCGTCCACATCTGGACCGTCGACCGCCACCTCATCGAGACGGCCGTCCGCGCCTCCGAACTGACCCGCCGCGTCGGCCGCCCCGACCTCCTCCTCGTCGCCGCCCTGCTCCACGACATCGGCAAGGGCTGGCCCGGCGACCACTCCGTGGCCGGGGAGATCATCGCCCGTGACGTGGCCGCCCGCATCGGCTTCGACCGCGTGGACGTCGCGGTGCTCGCCACCCTCGTACGCCATCACCTGCTGCTCATCGACACCGCGACCCGGCGCGACCTGGAGGACCCGGCCACCGTCCGCTCGGTCGCCGAGGCCGTCGGATCCCAGGGCACCCTGGAACTGCTCCACGCGCTCACCGAGGCGGACGCGCTGGCCACCGGGCCCGCCGCCTGGTCGTCCTGGCGCGGCTCCCTCGTCGCCGACCTGGTCAAACGGGTCTCGGCCGTGCTCGCCGGGGACGCGCCCGAGGAACCCGAGGCCCCCGCGCCCACCGCCGAGATGGAACGTCTCGCGATCGAGGCGTACCGCACGGGCGGGCCCGTCCTGGCCCTGCGCGCGCAGACGGAACCCCTCGACAGCGACGCCGAACCCCCCACCGCCCCGGTCGACCCCGAGCCGCTCGGTGTGGAACTCCTCATCGCCGTACCCGACCAGCCGGGCGTGCTCCCCTCGGTGGCCGGAGTCCTCGCCATGCACCGGCTGACCGTCCGCACCGCCGAACTGCGCGCCCTGGACCTGCCCGACGGCGTCGACGGCTCGGTGCTGCTGCTCAACTGGCGTGTCGCCGCCGAGTACGGCTCCCTGCCGCAGGCCGCCCGGCTGCGCGCCGACCTCGTACGCGCCCTCGACGGCTCCCTCGACATCAGCGCCCGCCTCGCCGAGCGGGACGCCGCCTACCCGCGGCGCCGGGGCGTGGTCGCGCCCCCCGCCCGGGTCACCGTCGCGCCCGCGGCGTCCCGCCTGGCCACGGTCATCGAGGTCCGCGCCCACGACGCCCCGGGTCTGCTGCACCGCATCGGGCGGGCCCTGGAGACCGCGCGGGTACGGGTACGGAGCATGCACGTCTCCACGCTCGGCGCGAACGCCGTCGACGCCTTCTACGTGACGGGAACGAAGGGGGAACCCCTGCCGGGGGAGGAGGCCGCCTCGGTGGCGCGGGCCGTGGAGGAGGCACTCCGGGGCTGATCACCCGTCCGACACCCCCAGGTTCGCTCCGCACCCGCACCGGCACCCGTACCGGCACCGGCACCCGTACCGGCACCGGCACCCGTACCGGCACCGGCACCCGTACCGGCACCGGCACCCGTACCGGCACTGGCTCCGGGCCTGGTTCCTCGCGAGCCCGCACCTGCCCCGCGGTCGGTGTGCCCCGGGACTCGTCGTGCCCCCGTGTGCTTCCACCCCCGAGTTCGTGCCGGGTGCCGGGTGGGCATGTGATCTCCGTGACCCGGGGTGCCGTCCGGGCGCCGGGAACCGCTTCGCCCGGGGCGTGGACACCTGCCTCCACCGCCGCGGGCCTCGTCCCCGCTCGCCGAATGCGGTGTGCGGGGACGAATCGCTTGCGGGGCCAGATACCCTGGAGGGCAGCCCGAAACCGACCCCGACTCCGAGGACCGAAGCCACCGTGTTCGATACCCTCTCCGACCGCCTCAGCGCGACGTTCAAAAACCTCCGCGGCAAGGGGCGCCTCAGTGAGGCGGACATCGACGCCACGGCCCGCGAGATCCGCATCGCGCTCCTCGAAGCCGATGTCGCCCTCCCGGTCGTCCGCACCTTCATCAAGAACGTCAAGGAGCGGGCCCTCGGCAGCGAGGTCTCCAGGGCGCTGAACCCCGCCCAGCAGGTCCTGAAGATCGTGAACGACGAGCTCGTCACGATCCTCGGCGGTGAGACCCGTCGCCTCCGGTTCGCCAAGAACCCGCCCACCGTGATCATGCTCGCGGGCCTCCAGGGCGCGGGCAAGACCACGCTCGCCGGAAAGCTCGGCAAGTGGCTCAAGGACCAGGGACACTCCCCGATCCTCGTCGCCGCCGACCTCCAGCGCCCGAACGCGGTGAACCAGCTCAGCGTCGTCGCCGAGCGCGCGGGCGTCGCCGTCTACGCCCCCGAGCCGGGCAACGGCGTCGGCGACCCGGTCAAGGTCGCCAAGGACTCCATCGAGTTCGCGAAGGCCAAGGTCCACGACATCGTGATCGTGGACACCGCCGGCCGCCTCGGCATCGACCAGGAGCTGATGCAGCAGGCCGCGGACATCCGCGACGCCGTCAGCCCCGACGAGATCCTCTTCGTCGTCGACTCGATGATCGGCCAGGACGCGGTCAACACCGCCGAGTCCTTCCGCGACGGCGTCGGCTTCGACGGCGTGGTGCTCTCCAAGCTCGACGGTGACGCCCGCGGTGGTGCCGCCCTGTCGATCCGGCAGATCACCGGCAAGCCGATCATGTTCGCCTCGAACGGCGAGAAGCTCGACGACTTCGACGCGTTCCACCCTGACCGGATGGCCTCCCGCATCCTCGACATGGGTGACCTCCTCACCCTGATCGAGCAGGCGGAGAAGACGTTCAGCCAGGAAGAGGCCGAGAAAATGGCCTCCAAGCTGGCGTCCAAGAAGGGCCAGGACTTCACCCTGGACGACTTCCTGGCCCAGATGGAGCAGGTCCGGAAGATGGGCAGCATCAGCAAGCTGCTCGGCATGCTCCCGGGCATGGGCCAGATCAAGGACCAGATCAACAACCTGGACGAGCGGGACGTCGACCGCGTCGGCGCGATCATCAAGTCGATGACCCCGGGTGAGCGCCAGGACCCGACGATCATCAACGGCTCGCGCCGTGCCCGTATCGCCAAGGGTTCCGGCGTCGAGGTCAGCGCGGTCAAGGGCCTGGTCGAGCGCTTCTTCGAGGCCCGCAAGATGATGTCCCGCATGGCCCAGGGCGGCGGGATGCCGGGCATGCCCGGGATGCCGGGCATGGGCGGCGGCCCCGGCCGCGCCAAGAAGAAGCCGAAGCAGGCCAAGGGCAAGCAGCGCTCCGGCAACCCGATGAAGCGCAAGCAGCAGGAGGAAGAGGAGGTGGCCCGCCGCGAGGCGGGCGCCCAGGGCGGCAACGCCTTCGGCCTCCCGCAGCAGGGCGCCCAGGACTTCGAGCTGCCGGACGAGTTCAAGAAGTTCATGGGCTGACGCTCGTGCGCTGACCTTCCGCCCCGTGCCGGAGCCAGGACGTGACGCCCACTGGGGGCGCCCCTCGCCGCGAGGGGCGCCCCCAGTGGCATGATCGCAGGTGCCGGTGTCCGCCATCTGTCGTAACGTCCACTTATGAGCAATCCTGTGCCGCCGCGCAAGGCACCGGACCAGCCGTGGCGTACCGAGGGCACGCCACCCGAGCCGACACCGCCGCCGGGCGGCCGGCGGAAGCTGCCCGGGGGCTGGTGGAGCCTGGCCCTGGCCGCGCTCATCGTGTTCCTGATCGCCAACCTGGTGCTGTCCTTCTACAACAAGGGCAACGAGCCGACGATCTCGTACACGGAGTTCAGCCGGCAGGTCGACGACGGCAACGTCACCAAGATCTACGCCAAGGGCGACGCGATCCAGGGGCAGCTCAAGGACTCGCAGGAGAAGCCCGACGGCGACGGGAAATACACCAAGTTCAAGACCCAGCGCCCGGTCTTCGCGGACGACAAGCTCTGGGACAACCTGCAGAAGCACGACGTCACGGTGACCGCCTCGCCGGTGGTCCAGGAGCGCAGCTTCCTGTTCAACCTGCTGATCTCGCTCGCCCCGATGGTCCTGCTCGTCGTCCTGTGGATCTTCATCGCCCGGCGGATGGGCTCCGGCATGGGCGGCGCGGGCGGCATGCTCGGCCGCAAGACGCCCCCGAAACCGGTCGAGCTCGTGCCCGGCGGCAAACGCACCACGTTCGCGGACGTGGCCGGCATCGACGAGGTGGCCGGCGAGGTCGACGACGTCGTGGACTTCCTCAAGAATCCCGACGCGTACCGCAGGATGGGCGCGAAGATGCCGCGCGGGGTGCTGCTCGCCGGCCCGCCCGGTACCGGAAAGACCCTGCTCGCGCGGGCCGTCGCGGGCGAGGCGGGAGTCCCGTTCTTCTCCGCCTCCGCCTCCGAGTTCATCGAGATGATCGTGGGCGTCGGCGCCTCGCGCGTCCGCGAACTGTTCGCCGAGGCCCGCAAGGTGGCCCCGTCGATCATCTTCATCGACGAGATCGACACCATCGGACGGTCACGGTCGGGCGGCTCCGCCATGGGCGGCCACGACGAGCGCGAGCAGACGCTGAACCAGATCCTCACCGAGATGGACGGCTTCTCCGGCTCGGAGGGCGTCATCGTCATCGCCGCCACCAACCGCGCGGACATCCTGGACCCGGCGCTCACCCGCCCCGGCCGCTTCGACCGGGTCGTCAACGTCTCGCCCCCCGACCGCGGCGGCCGCGAGGCCATCCTGGAGATCCACACCCGCGACATCCCGCTCGCCCCCGGCGTGGACCTGACCCAGGTGGCCCGGACCACCCCGGGCATGACCGGCGCCGACCTGGCCAACCTCGCCAACGAGGCGGCCCTCCTCGCCGTCAAGCGCAAGCAGTCCGAGGTGACCCAGGGTGACCTCTCCGAAGCGCTCGAGAAGGTCCAGCTCGGCGCCGAACGCTCCCTGGTCATGCCCTACGAGGAGCGCCGCCGCACCGCCTACCACGAGAGCGGCCACGCCCTCCTCGGGATGCTGCGGCCCGGCGCCGACCCCGTCCGCAAGATCACCATCGTTCCGCGCGGCCGCGCGCTCGGCGTCACCCTCTCGACGCCGGACGCGGACCGGTACGCGTACACCGAGGACTATCTGCGCGGCCGGATCATCGGCGCCCTCGGCGGCATGGCCGCCGAGCACGTCGTCTACGACGTCATCACCACGGGCTCGGAGAACGACCTGGAACAGGTCACGAACCTCGCCCGCGGCATGGTGGCCCGCTGGGGCATGAGCGAACGCGTCGGCCGGCTGTCCGCGCTGCCGGGCGACGCGCAGCAGGCCTACGGGCTCGCGGCGGCCCCGGGCACCCTCGACTCGATCGACCACGAGATGCGCCGCATCGTCGACGAGTGCTATGAGGAGGCCTGCCGCAAGCTCCGTGAGCACCGGGGACAGCTCGACGCCCTGGCCGAGGCGCTCCTCGCGAACGAGACGCTGGAGGAGGCCGAGGCGTACCGGATCGCCGGAGTGCCCCGGGCGACGCCCAAGGAGGTCTGACCGCCACGCCCCGGGCCGGCCTCAGGCCGTACGGGCGATCAGATACCGGAACACGTTCGGCATCCAGACCGTCCCGTCCCGCCGCAGATGAGGATGCAGCGCCTCGGCCACCTCCTTGTCGACCTGTGCCTGGTCGGTGGCGGCGACCGCGGCGTCGAAGAGCCCCGTCGAGAGCAGCCCGCGTACGGCACTGTCCACATCGGCGTATCCGAACGGGCAGGACACGCGCCCCGAGCCGTCGGGCCGCAGTCCGGCCCGCTGGGCGACGTCCTCCAGGTCGTCCCGGCGAGCGGCACGCCAGCCCGCCGCCCCGCGCAGGGGATCGGCCAGCTTGGTGGCCACCCGCAGTACGGCCGAGGTGCTGCACCGCTCCGGCGGCCCCCACCCGACCAGCACCACGGGCGCTCCCCGGCCGGCGAGCGGTGCCGCCTCCGCGAGCAGCGAAGCGAGCCCCTCGGAGTCGTCGGCCACGCACCCGATCGGCTCGAAGGCGGTCACCAGGCCGTACGCCGGCGCTCCCTCAGCCACCGTGTCCCGCGGGGACCCGGACACGATCCGGATCGCGGCGCCCGGGTCCCGGTCCCGCGGCAGCAGACGTTCCCTTGCGAGGGCCAGCCGTTCGGGCGACGAGGAGTCGACACCCGTGACCGCGGCGCCGCGGGAGGCCGCCATCAGCAGGGCGAGCCCCGATCCGCAGCCGAGTCCGAGCAGCCGTGTCCCGCCGCCCACTTCGAGCCGCTCGTAGACGGCCTCGTAGAGCGGTACCAGCATCCGCTCCTGGATCTCGGCCCAGTCACGCGCGCGTGCACCCCGGTCCGCGCGGGGCGACGGGCCCGCATGAGGAAGGTGCTGCCGCACGAGCGTAGGTGTCATCGAAAATGCCCCAATCCGCCGAGAGTTACCGCCGGGCCCCCTTTCTCCGCCCCCGCGTGCGAGGCCCGCACTCCCCCCGTATGTCAGGTAACTCCGCCCTCGACGTGCCGTCCAGGGGTCGCGGGGGCCCGTTTGTGCCCCGGCCGCGAAAGGCGCAAGAATTCACATACCGGCAACGTGGGCCCGTAACATCACCCGCATGGCAAAGGCACCCGTTCTCACGCCCCGGGCGGACGATTTCCCGCGCTGGTACCAGGACTTGATCAACAAGGCCGAGCTCGCCGACAACGGACCGGTGCGCGGCACCATGGTCATCCGGCCCTACGGGTACGGGCTGTGGGAGCGGATGCAGCAGGAGATGGACGCCCGTATCAAGGAGGCGGGGGCCCAGAACGCGTACTTCCCGCTGTTCATCCCGCAGTCGTACCTGACCCGGGAGGCGGAGCACGTCGAGGGCTTCGCGCCCGAGCTCGCGGTCGTCACGCACGGCGGCGGCAAGGAGCTGGAGGAGCCGGTCGTCGTCCGCCCCACCTCCGAGACGATCGTCAACGAGTCCTTCTCCAAGTGGGTGCAGAGCTACCGCGATCTGCCGCTGCTGATCAACCAGTGGGCCAACGTGGTCCGTTGGGAGATGCGGCCGCGGGTGTTCCTGCGAACGACCGAATTTCTCTGGCAGGAGGGCCACACCGCGCACGCCACCTACGAGGACGCGCGGGACTACGCCGCGCACATCCACAAGGAGGTGTACGCCGACTTCATGGTGAACGTCCTCGGCATCGATGTCGTCCTCGGCCGGAAGACGGCGGGCGAGCGGTTCGCCGGGGCCATCAACACCCTCACGCTCGAAGGCATGATGGGCGACGGCAAGGCGCTCCAGATGGGCACCAGTCACGAGCTGGGCCAGAACTTCGCGAAGGCGTTCGACACCCGGTACCTGTCCAGGGACGGCAAGCAGGAGCTCGTCTGGCAGACCTCCTGGGGGTCCTCGACCCGGATGGTGGGTGGCCTGATCATGTCGCACGGCGATGACAGCGGGTTGCGGGTGCCGCCCCGGCTCGCCCCTGTACAGGTGGTCGTCCTCGCGATCAAGGGGGACGAGGCGGTTCTGGCCAAGGTCCGCGAGATCGGCGACCGGCTGAAGGCGGCGGGTGCACGGGTTCAGGTCGACGACCGTACGGACACCCCCTTCGGGCGCCGCGCGGTCGACTGGGAACTGAAGGGGGTCCCCGTACGCGTCGAGATCGGCCCCCGTGACCTGGAGAACGGCACGGCGATGCTGGTCCGCCGCATCCCCGGAGGCAAGGAGCCCGTGGCCCTCGACGCGCTGGTGGCCCTGCTTCCCGGCATCCTCGAAGAGGACCAGGCGCTGCTCCTGAGCCAGTCGCGCGAGCACCGCGAGTCCCGTACCTCGGACGTGTCGACGATCGACGCGGCGGTGGAGGCCGCCGTGGCGGGCGGCTGGGCGCGCATTCCCTGGGCCGACCTCGGTGAAGACGGCGAGGCCAGGCTCGCCGAGCACGCGGTGACCGTACGGTGTCTGGTCGCCGAGGACGGGTCGGTGCCCGGCGCCGACGACGCACCCGGTAACGTCGCCGTCGTCGCCCGCGCCTACTGAGCGAGGCAGCAGGGCGGCCGAAACACCTCTTGCGCATCCGCCGGCCCCAGGTGCCTCGGCGTGCGGATGTCGTCTACGCGCCGGGGCGTACGTGCGCCTACGTACCGGCTTGGTATGAGCTGTGACGCTTATCCGCAGATCAGCGCACCCGCCCTCGTCGGGACGCATCAGTAACAACTGACGGGTACGTGCAAATTATTTGGGATGCCCCGTAATAGGAACACGGAGGCACTCCCGCTCGTTCTCATTACGTGAGCACGACACCACCTGTTCTCGCCGCAGAGCTGGCAGGGGCGTGGGCCGACATTCAGCGGCACCACCCCGAACTGCCGGATCTAGCCGCGCCAGAGTCCCTGATCGGGGAGTCGTCGTCCGCCTGCGGACACGAACTCTCCTTCGAGCGACTGCTTCACGAAGCAGTCCACGGCATCGCCGCCGCCCGTGGAGTCCGCGACACCTCGCGCGCCGGCCGCTATCACAACCGCAGATTCCTGGCGATCGCCGAGGAACTGGGCCTCGACCATCCCGAGGAGCCGCATCCCAGCAGTGGCTTCTCGCTGGTCACGCTCAATCCCGAGGCGAAGCGCCGCTACCGCCCGACCATCGAGCGGCTCCAGCGGGCGCTGAAGGCCCACACGGCCGCCACGTCCGCCGACACCGCCCGCTCGTTCCGCGGTCCGGCCGCCCGCCACGGCTCCTCCGGAGGAGGTGTCCGCGTCAAGGCCGTCTGTGACTGCGGGCGCAACGTGCGCGTGGTCCCGTCCGTCCTCGCGCAGGCACCGATCGTCTGCGGAGGGTGCGGCAAACCCTTCCGGATTCCGGAGGTGGTCGGGGCAGCAGCAGGCTGAGGCGCGTGCTCCACCGGCGTCTCGTGGGTGCCGGACGAGTCAGCGCGGCCCGTGGGCAGTCGTGCCTCCCCCACTGCTCTGGAGTACGTGGGGGAATTCAGGAGGAACGAGTGCGCGCGGGCGACCTCTCTGAGACGTCCCCGTCCCCGGCGGCCGGTCCACGCCGCCCCCGCCTGACGGGCACCCGGAACGCCGGGTGCCCGTCAGGCGGGGGCCCGCTCAGCCATGTCCTCGCCCAGGCCGGGACTCGCTCGGGCAGGACCCCCTCGGGCCGGTCTCGCCGAGGCGCGGTCTCGCTCAGGCGTGGCCTCGCCCACCCTCGGTCGGGGCGGAGCGCGGGATGTGGCAGAATGGCTAGCTGTACTCGACAGCCGCATAGGACCCCTCTCTCCTCCGGCTGACGCGTCCATCGGGCACTCGGGTACCGCAACCCCACGCGGCCATCTCTGCGTGCCCAACCCCGTCAAGACCAGGAGACACCACTTCCGTGGCAGTCAAGATCAAGCTGAAGCGTCTGGGCAAGATCCGTTCGCCTCACTACCGCATCGTCGTCGCCGACTCCCGTACCCGCCGTGATGGCCGGGCCATCGAGGAGATCGGTCTGTACCACCCGGTGCAGAACCCTTCGCGCATCGAGGTCGACTCGGACCGCGCGCAGTACTGGCTGGGTGTCGGCGCGCAGCCGACCGAGCCCGTGCTCGCCATCCTGAAGCTGACCGGTGACTGGCAGAAGTTCAAGGGCCTGCCGGCCCCGGCTCCGCTGCTCGTCGCCGAGCCGAAGGCCGCGCGCCCGCTGTTCGACGCCCTCGGTGGCGAGGACACGGGCAAGGGTGAGGCCATCACCCAGAAGAAGAAGGCTGAGAAGAAGGACGAGGCCCCGGCCGAGTCCGAGTCGACCGAGGCCTGAGCATGCTCGAGGAGGCTCTCGAGCACCTCGTGAAGGGCATCGTCGACAACCCCGACGACGTGCAGGTCGCCTCGCGCGACCTGCGCCGCGGGCGCGTACTCGAGGTTCGGGTCCATCCCGACGACCTCGGCAAGGTGATCGGCCGCAACGGCCGCACCGCGCGCGCTCTGCGCACCGTCGTGGGTGCTATCGGCGGCCGCGGTGTCCGCGTCGACCTCGTCGACGTGGACCACGTCCGCTGACGTAACAGGCAGCACCGGCTCGGGCCGGGGAGGGCTTACGAGCCGTCCCCGGCCCGCAGTCGTCTGCGCACCCGTATCCGAAGCATTGCCGTCGGTACACGACAGGAGATCAAGCACAGTGCAGCTGGTAGTCGCTCGCGTCGGCCGCGCCCACGGCATCAAGGGCGAGGTCACCGTGGAGGTCCGCACCGACGAGCCCGAACTGCGGCTCGGACCCGGTGCCGTCCTGCTCACCGATCCGGCCTCCGCCGGACCGCTGACCATCGAGACGGGCCGCGTCCACAGCGGCCGTCTTCTGCTGCGCTTCGCCGGCGTACGCGACCGGAACGGCGCCGAGGCCCTGCGGAACACCCTGCTGATCGCCGAGGTCGATCCGGACGAGACTCCGGAGGACCCGGAGGAGTACTACGACCACCAGCTGATGGACCTGGACGTGTTCACCACGGACGGCTCCGCGGTCGGCCGGATCACCGAGATCTCGCACCTGCCCTCGCAGGACCTGTTCGTGGTCGAGCGGGAGGACGGCACCGAGGTGCTGATCCCGTTCGTCGAGGAGATCGTCGTCGAGATCGACCTGGAGGAGCAGCGGGCCGTCATCGACCCGCCGCCGGGGCTGATCGACGACCTCGCGGAGGTCGTGTCCACCCGGGACGCGGAGGACGGCTCCGACGAGGCCGGCGAGGACGCCACCGAGGCCGGCGCCTGATGCGGCTCGACGTCGTCACGATCTTCCCCGAGTACCTGGAGCCCCTGAACGTCTCGCTCGTCGGCAAGGCCCGCGCGCGTGGCCGGCTGAACGTGCACGTGCACGACCTCCGGGACTGGACGTACGACCGGCACAACACGGTCGACGACACCCCCTACGGCGGCGGCCCCGGCATGGTCATGAAGACCGAGCCCTGGGGCGAAGCCCTGGACTCCGCCCTCGCCGACGGCTACGAGACGGGCTCCCACGGGCCTGTCCTGGTGGTGCCCACCCCCAGCGGACGTCCGTTCACCCAGGAACTCGCCGTCGAGCTCTCCGAGCGCCCCTGGCTGGTCTTCGCGCCCGCGCGCTACGAGGGCATCGACCGCCGTGTCATCGACGAGTACGCGACGAGGATGCCCGTCTACGAGGTGTCCATCGGCGACTACGTGCTCGCCGGCGGCGAGGCGGCCGTCCTCGTCGTCACCGAGGCCGTGGCCCGGCTGCTGCCGGGTGTCCTCGGCAACGCCGAGTCCCACCGGGACGACTCCTTCGCCCCCGGCGCCATGGCCAACCTCCTTGAGGGCCCGGTGTACACCAAGCCCCCGCTGTGGCGCGGCCGTGAGATCCCCGACGTGCTGGTCAGCGGCCACCATGGGAAGATCGCCCGCTGGCGCCGCGACGAGGCCCTGCGCCGTACGGCGGCGTACCGCCCCGACCTCATCGAGCGCTGCGAGGCCTCCGCCTTCGACAAGAAGGACCGCGAGATGCTCTCGATCCTGGGCTGGCGACCGGCTCCCGACGGCCGATTTTGGCGCAGGCCCGAGACCGTGGAAGAATAGGCCGCTGCTCTCCGTCGTCCGGCGTGCGCCCCTGCCACAGGGGGACACGACGCCCGTCCCGACGAGACGGCATCATCTTCGAACCTCTCTCCCGTTGATGACCTGTGGCATCAGCGAAGAAAGCAGACAAAATGTCCCACCTGCTCGACTCCGTCGACGGCGCCTCGCTGCGCACCGACATCCCGGCCTTCCGCCCGGGTGACACCGTCAACGTCCACGTTCGCGTCATCGAGGGCAACCGCTCCCGTGTGCAGCAGTTCAAGGGCGTAGTCATCCGCCGCCAGGGCGCCGGCGTCCGCGAGACCTTCTCGGTCCGCAAGGTCTCGTTCTCCGTCGGCGTCGAGCGCACCTTCCCGGTGCACACCCCGATCGTCGAGAAGATCGAGCTCGTGACCCGCGGTGACGTCCGTCGCGCGAAGCTGTACTACCTCCGTGAGCTCCGCGGCAAGGCCGCGAAGATCAAGGAGAAGCGCGACAAGTAAGCTCGTCCGCCGCGGTGACCCGTCGGCGATCGGGCCGGTAAGAAAGTGTCTCAGGGAGGCCGGATAGCATCTGGCCCCGATGGACACCGAAGCACAGCCTGTGGAGCGCGACCGCTCCTCCCGCCCTTCCGCTTCCGAGGAGATCTCGGACACAGCGGGGCCGGAGGAGCGGTCGCGTTCTGCGTTCTCCGACAAGATCGCGGAGTGGCTTCCCGGAGGCCGGATCACCCTGACCGTGCTGATCTGTCTGGTGTTTCCGCTGCTCGTCAGCCGCTTCGTGTTGCAGCCGTTCGAAATTCCCAGCGGCTCCATGGAGTCCGGATTGAGGATCGGGGACCGCGTTCTCGTAAACAAGTTGGCGTACCGTTTCGGTTCCGAGCCGCAGCGGGGCGATGTCGTCGTCTTCGACGGCACCGGTTATTTCGGGAACGCGGACTACGTCAAACGCGTCGTCGGGGTAGGGGGAGACCACGTGGTCTGCTGCGACAAGGAGGGGAGACTCGAAGTGAACGGCCGAGCGGTCGACGAGTCGACATTTCTCTATCGGGGTGACAGCCCGTCCGAGGTGCCCTTCGACATCGTCGTGCCCGAGCGGTCCCTGTTCCTCCTGGGCGATCACCGCAGCCGCTCCCGCGACTCCCGTGATCATCTGGGCTCGCCCGGCGGTGGCATGCTCCCCGTCGGCGATGTCATCGGCAGGGCCGACTGGATCGCCTGGCCCGTGGGCCACTGGACCCGTCTGACGCGTCCCGACGCCTACGCGGGTGTGCCGGCCGCCGGGGGTGCGCATGGGTAACCGTGGACGGGCACGCGGGGTCTCCGCCGACGCCGCCGACAACCTGCTCCCCACCGGATCCCGGCGCGCGGCCGGAGGCGCCGCCCGGCCCAGCCGGGTCGAGCGTCGCAAACTCGCGCGCAAGATCAAGCGGCGCAGGCGCCGCTCGGCGGTCAAGGAGGTACCCCTCCTCGTCGGCGTCGCTGTCCTGATAGCCCTGGTCCTCAAGACGTTCCTCGTCCAGGCCTTCGTGATCCCGTCGGGCTCCATGGAGAACACGATCCAGATCGGTGACCGCGTCCTGGTGGACAAGTTCACCCCGTGGTTCGGCTCCGAGCCCAAGCGCGGTGACGTCGTCGTCTTCAAGGACCCCGGAGGCTGGCTCACCGCCGAGGACACCCAGAAGAAGAGCGACCCCGTCGTCGTCAAGCAGTTCAAGGAGGGCCTGACCTTCATCGGACTGCTGCCCTCCGACAACGAGAAGGACCTGATCAAGCGGGTCGTCGGGCTCGGCGGGGACACCGTCAAGTGCTGCGACGCACAGGGCCGGGTGACCGTGAACGGCACCCCTCTGACCGAGCCGTACATCTACGCCGGAGACAAACCGTCGGACTTCTCCTTCGAGGTGAAGGTGCCGGCGGGCCGTCTGTTCGTGCTCGGTGACCACCGGGGCAACTCGGCGGACTCCCGTTACCACCGCACCGACAAGTTCTCCGGCACCGTCTCCGAGGACTCGGTCGTGGGCCGGGCGATGGTCATCGGATGGCCCATCGGACACTGGACCCGTCTCCAGGAGCCGAACACGTTCTCGACGGTGGCCGACGCGCCTGGAGGGTCGGCTTCCGCTCCAGCTCTGTCGCATAGGGTGGCCTCTGCGGATCCAGACGGATTGATCCCGCTCCCGAGCCCTGCGGAACTCCCGCTCGTTATGGGAGTGGTGGGCCTGCGCCGAATACGGCGCCGGCGGCGGCACGGAGTGAGGAGTGGATGTGGGGGATGTGGCGGTCGGCGCGCGTTCTGGGCACGAAGGTCCCGAAGGGCAGCCGGAGCGGCCCGAGGATGCGGCTGCCCCGGCCGTAGAACCCGGTTCGGGTTCCGGGAGCGGCTCCGAGGACGGGGACGCCCCGACAGGGCGTCCCGAACGGGACCCCAAGTCCACCAAGCAGCGCTCCTTCTGGAAGGAGCTGCCGATCCTGATCGGCATCGCTCTGGTCCTCGCGCTGATCATCAAGACGTTCCTGGTGCAGGCGTTCTCGATTCCCTCGGACTCGATGCAGAACACCCTCCAGCAGGGTGACCGCGTCCTGGTCGACAAACTGACCCCGTGGTTCGGCTCCGAGCCGGAGCGCGGCGAGGTCGTCGTCTTCCACGACCCGGACAACTGGCTGGCGGGCGAGCCCACGGCCGACCCGAACGCCCTGCAGACGGTCCTCAGCTGGATCGGCCTGATGCCGTCCGCCGAGGAGAAGGACCTCATCAAGCGGGTCATCGGCGTCGCCGGTGACACGGTCGAGTGCAAGAACACGGGCCCGCTGAAGGTCAACGGCAAGGCGCTGAACGAGTCGTCGTACGTGTACGCGGGGAACACCCCGTGCAGCCAGGACGAGGACGGCGGTCAGTTCAAGGTCAAGGTCCCCAAGGGCATGATCTGGGTGATGGGCGACCACCGCCAGAACTCCCGGGACTCGCGCTACAACCAGGCGGACAAGCACCACGGCATGGTGCCGGTGAACGACGTCGTCGGCCGTGCCATCGTCAAGGCCTGGCCCATCAACCGGTGGGGCACCCTCCCGGTCCCGGACACCTTCGACCAGCCCGGCCTGAGCAACCAGGCGGCCGCGGCGTTCACCTCGCCGGGGTCGGTGGCCCTGCTGGGCGCGGTGCCGCTCGTGCTGGTGCGCCGCAGGCGCAAGGCGTCCAAGGACGACTGAACCGCCGCACGGCCTTCGGGGCGGGGGGGGGGGGGGGCCCGCCGGGGGGGGGGGGGCCCCCCCCCCAGGGAGGGGGGGGGGGGGGGGGGCCGCGCCGGGGCGGGGGGGGGGGGGGGGGGGGGGGCCCGCGCCCCCCCCCCCCCCCCCCCCCCCCCCCCCCCCCGCGGGGGGGGGGGGGCCCCCCCCCCCCCCCCGCGCCCCCCCCCCCCCCCGCTCGTTTCCCCGGACGGATCAGGTCCGCTCCGACGATCGTGATCCAGTGGGGGCTGACCCCGGACCGTACCCCCGGGTAAGGTGCGGGGCCATGGGTGGCGAGAGCGCAACACGTACGGCCCCGCACGGCGGCGGCACGGGCAAGGCCCCGGTGGGCAGCAGAACGGGACAGCGGTTGTCCGGGCTGGCCGTCGCGCTGGGCCTGGTGCTGTTCCTCGGCGGATTCGCCTGGGCGGCGGTGCTCTACCGGCCGTACACCGTTCCCACGAGTTCGATGGCACCGACGATCAAGATCGGTGACCGGGTGCTGGCGCAGCGCGTCGACGGGAGCGAGGTCCGCCGCGGTGACGTCGTCGTCTTCGACGACAAGACCTGGGTCACGGGCTCGTCCGTGGTCAAGCGCGTGGTCGCCGTCGGCGGCGACACCGTCGCCTGCTGCACCGACGGCAAGCTGACCGTCAACGGCAAGAAGATCGACGAACCGTATCTGCCCGAGGGAAGCCTCGCCGAGCTCACGGGCTTCCCGACGGTGAAGGTTCCCAAGGGACGGCTGTTCCTGCTGGGCGACGAGCGGCGCGGTTCGCTGGACTCCACCGCGCACCTCACGGACGCGGCCGGCGGCACCGTGGCGCGCGGTGCCGTGAAGGCCCGGGTCGAAGCCGTCGCCTGGCCGATGAACGGCATGCTCGCCCGCCCCGACGGCTTCAAGGAGCTCGGCGCTCTGTCGCGGCCCGGACCGCTCCCCACGATGATCGCCCTGGTGATCGCCGGCGCCGTCCTCGTCCTGGGTGGCGCGGCGTACGGGCCGGTCGCCAAGCTGGCCGGCCGTTCCCGCACACGCACGGAGTCCCCCGGTGCCCGCTGAGGCGGCCGGCTCGGACGAGGTCCCCGGCCGGGACGGGCTGCGCAAGGTCGCCCGGGTCGTGCTGCTCGACCCGCGGGACCGCGTCCTGCTGCTGCACGGCCACGAGCCGGACGATCCCTCCGACAACTGGTGGTTCACGCCCGGCGGCGGAGTGGAGGGCGACGAGACCCGGGAGCAGGCGGCCCTGCGGGAACTCGTGGAGGAGACCGGGATCACGGAGGTCGAACTGGGCCCCGTGCTGTGGCGGCGCACCTGCTCGTTCCCGTTCGCGGGGCGGCGCTGGGACCAGGACGAGTGGTACTTCCTGGCCCGTACGACCCAGACCGCCACGGAGGCCACGGCCCTGACGGAGCTGGAGCGGCGCAGCGTCGCCGGAGCGCGTTGGTGGACGTGCCGGGAACTGACCGAGGCACATGAGACGGTGTATCCGACCAAGCTCGCCGAGCTGCTGCGCAGGGTGCTCGACGAGGGGCCCCCGGCCACGCCCGAGGTCCTCGACACGGAAATCGTCTAGGGGCTCTCGGGGCTGGCGCACAATAGGGGAACGCACGGCTGAAGGGGAACATGCCATGAGCGCCGAGGACCTCGAGAAGTACGAGACCGAGATGGAGCTGAAGCTCTATCGCGAGTACCGCGATGTCGTCGGTCTGTTCAAATATGTGATCGAGACCGAGCGGCGCTTCTATCTCACCAACGACTACGAGATGCAGGTGCACTCGGTCCAGGGTGAGGTGTTTTTCGAGGTGTCCATGGCGGATGCCTGGGTGTGGGACATGTACCGGCCCGCCCGCTTCGTGAAACAGGTGCGCGTCCTGACTTTCAAGGACGTGAACATCGAGGAGCTGAACAAGAGCGATCTGGAGCTGCCGGGCGGCTGAGATCGGGTGACTGAGGTCCGGCGGCCGAGGTTGGGCCGGCCGGACCCGGGCCCACCCGCAGAGGGCGGGCGGCGATCACGCTGGTGACCCGTACGGGTGACGGGGTTCTCCACAGTCGCCCGCTCGTCCACCAAGATCCAACAGCTGGGTGACAAGGCCTCAGTGTCGGTGCCGGAGGTGGTGCCGACATGAAGACACCCGAGGCACGCAACGCACTGGGCGCCTACGGCGAGGAACTGGCCGCACGGCGGCTGACCGGGGCCGGCATGACGGTCCTGGCACGCAACTGGCGCGGCGGCAGGACCGGCGAGATCGACATCGTGGCCCGGGACGGCGACGCGCTGGTCGTCTGCGAGGTCAAGACCCGCGGGGCGGGCTCGTTCCAGCATCCCATGGAGGCCGTCACACCGGCCAAGGCCCGCCGGCTGCGGGGCCTGGCCGAACGCTGGCTCCAGGAACACGGTGGAGCGCCGCCGGGCGGCGTCCGCATCGACCTGGTCGGCGTCCTGATCCCCGAACGCGGCGCGCCCGTGATCGAGCACGCGCGGGGGGTGGCCTGATGGGATTCGCGCGTACGTGTTCGGTGGCCCTGGTGGGCGTGGAGGGCGTCGTCGTCGAGGTCCAGGCCGACCTGGAGCCGGGCATCGCCGCCTTCACGCTGGTCGGGCTCCCCGACAAGAGTCTGACGGAGAGCCGGGACCGGGTCAGGGCGGCGGTGGTCAACTCCGGCGCGTCCTGGCCGCAGAAGAAACTGACGGTGGGGCTGAGCCCGGCCTCGGTGCCCAAGGGCGGTTCCGGCTTCGACCTCGCCGTGGCCTCGGCGGTGCTGGGCGCCGCCGAGCGGATCGATCCCCGCGTGCTCGCCGACATCGTGATGATCGGGGAACTGGGGCTCGACGGCCGGGTGCGGCCGGTCCGCGGCATCCTGCCGGCCGTCCTCGCCGCCGCGGAGGCCGGTTACGAACAGGTGGTGGTGCCGGAGTGCGCGGCGGCCGAGGCCTCCCTCGTGCCGGGAGTCTCGGTGCTCGGGGTCCGCAGCCTGCGTCAGCTGATCGCGGTCCTGGCGGACGAACCGGTGCCCGAGGAGGACCCGGACGAGCGGGGCCGCCCGGACCCGCTGACGGCCGGCCTGCGCCTGCCCGGCACGGGCGAGGCCACCGGCCTGTGCGGCATCGCCGTGCCGGAACACGACCGGGGCCACGACCTCGGCGACGTCGTCGGCCAGCTCTCGGCACGCACCGCGATGGAGGTGGCGGCGGCCGGCGGCCACCATGTCTTCCTCCAGGGGCCGCCCGGCGCGGGCAAGACGATGCTGGCCGAGCGGATGCCGCTGATCATGCCGCGCCTCACCCGGCAGGAATCCCTGGAGGTGACGGCGATCCACTCCGTCGCGGGCCTGCTGCCGCCCGGCAAACCGATGGTGGACGTCGCGCCGTACTGCGCACCCCACCATTCCGCGACCATGCAGTCGCTCGTCGGCGGCGGCAAGGGGCTCGCACGGCCCGGAGCGGTGTCCCTGTCGCATCGAGGCGTGCTCTTTCTGGACGAGGCACCAGAGTTCAGCGGCTTCGCGCTGGACGCCCTGCGCCAGCCGCTGGAGGCGGGACACGTGGTGATCGCACGCAGCGCCGGTGTCGTGAGGTTCCCCGCGAAGTTCCTGATGGTGCTCGCCGCCAACCCCTGCCCCTGCGGGCGCTTCAGCACGACGAACGACTTCTGCGAGTGTCCGCCCTCCGTCATCCGCCGCTATCAGGCGAGGCTCTCCGGGCCGCTGCTCGACCGGGTCGATCTGCGGGTGGACGTCGAACCGGTCACCCGGGCCGAACTCACCGCGCGCGGCGCACGGGGCGAGTCCACGAAGACGGTCGCCGACCGGGTCCTCGCCGGCCGTGAACGGGCCGCCGAGCGCCTGAAGGGGACTCCCTGGCGCACCAACAGCGAGGTTCCGGGACGCGAGCTGCGCGGACGTTGGCAGGCGCTGGCGGGAGCGATGGACGAGGCCGAGCGGGGCCTGGAGCGCGGGCTGCTGACGGCCCGTGGCCTGGACCGGGTGCTCCGGGTCGCCTGGACGGTCGCGGACCTGTCCGGACACGACCGGCCCGACGCCGGGGACGTCGCCCTGGCCCTCCAGCTGCGTACCGGCATCCCGCGCGGCGTACCGATGACGATCGGCTCGCCGGCATGACAGCCGCCGAACGCGAGGCCCGCGTCACGCTGTCCCGGGTCGTCGAACCGGGTGACGAGGTCTGCGGGCGCTGGATCCGGGAGGTCGGGGCCCCGGAAGCGGTCCGGTGGCTGCACCGCGACGGCGGACAGCCACGGGGGATGACCGACAGAAGGTGGGCCGGGCTGCGGGCCAGGGCCGCGCGGGCCGCCCCGGACCGCGACCTCGCCCTCGCCCGGGACGCCGGGGTGCGATTCGTCTGTCCCGGTGAATCCGAATGGCCCGCACAGCTCGACGACCTGGGGGACGCCCGGCCCGTCGGACTGTGGGTGCGCGGGTCGGCCGGCCTGCGGTTGTGGGCCCTGAGATCGGTGGCCGTCGTCGGCGCCCGTGCCTGTACGGAGTACGGCGCGCACATGGCCGCCACCCTCGGCGCCGGTCTCGCGGAGCGGGGCTGGGTGGTGGTGTCAGGCGGCGCCTACGGCATCGACGGCGCCGCGCACCGGGGCGCCCTCGGGGCGGGCGGGGCCACCGTCGCGGTGCTTGCCTGCGGCGTCGACCGGCCCTATCCGCGCGGACACACCCAGCTGATCACCAGAATCGCGGAACAGGGTCTCGTCTTGGGGGAGTTGCCGCCGGGCGAGCATCCGACGCAGAGCAGATTCATCCTGCGCAACCGGGTCATCGCGGCGCTCACCCGGGGAACCGTGGTCGTCGAGGCGGCGTACCGCAGCGGGGCGCTCGTCACCGCCCGCGCCGCACAGCGGCTGGGCCGGTTCACGATGGGCGTGCCGGGCCCCGTCACCAGCGCGCTGTCGGCCGGGGTGCACGAACTGCTGCGCGGGGAGGCCGTCCTGGTGTCCGACGCCGCGGAGGTCGCCGAACTGGTGGGCGACATGGGGGAGCTGGCTCCGGACCGGCGAGGCCCCGTGCTGCCGCGCGATCTGCTGCCCCCGGACGCGGTGCGTGTCCTGGCCGCTCTGCCGGCGCGGGATCCGGCCGGGACCGAGGAGGTCGCCCGGCGGGCGGCGACCAGTACGGACGACGCGGTCGGGAGACTGTACGAACTCCGAGCACTTGGATTCGTCGAACGACACGGCGACGGCTGGAAGTTGACACGCCAGGCGACGGCCTCCGTGGGAGGTGATCGGCAGGGATGCTGACCGAGCGTGTTCGGCCGTCCGGGGGAATGCCGACACGCCTGGGAATTCGCGCAGTTGGCGGCCCCTGACGGTCACGCAGGGCGACCGCCATGCCTCCGGAGGGCGTCCCGGGGAAAGGTTTCGCGTGCGGGTGACAGCCCGCTCTTCGCGCACTGCGACAGCTCAGTCACGCTACGCTCACAAGAATCCGAAGCAGGCACGCGATCTCGGCACGGCGCCGACAGGACACCCACGTCATCCCAGTTCACGGCAGAACGGCACAAGGCGACGAATGCCCCAGCACACCTCCGGGTCCGACCGGACGGCGATCCCGCCAGCCGCCCGCGACGGCGGCAGCGTGCGCCCGCCCGCGCCCTCGACACTCGACGAGCTGTGGCGGTCGTACAAGTCGACCGGTGACGAGCGGCTGCGGGAACAGCTGATCCTTCACTACTCGCCGCTGGTGAAGTACGTCGCCGGCCGGGTCAGCGTGGGTCTGCCGGCCAATGTCGAGCAGGCCGACTTCGTCTCGTCGGGGGTGTTCGGGCTGATCGACGCGATCGAGAAGTTCGACATCGAACGGGAGATCAAGTTCGAGACGTACGCGATCACCCGCATCCGCGGGGCGATGATCGACGAACTGCGGGCGCTGGACTGGATCCCGCGGTCGGTGCGTCAGAAGGCGCGCAATGTGGAGCGCGCCTACGCGACGCTGGAGGCGCGGCTGCGGCGCACCCCCTCGGAGGGCGAGGTCGCCGCCGAGATGGGCATCGGTGTGGAAGAACTCCACGCGGTGTTCAGCCAGTTGTCGCTGGCCAACGTGGTCGCTCTGGAGGAGCTGCTGCATGCCGGCGGCGAGGGCGGCGACCGGCTGAGCCTGATGGACACCCTGGAGGACACCGCCGCCGACAACCCGGTCGAGGTGGCCGAGGACCGGGAGCTGCGGAGGCTGCTGGCGCGGGCGATCAACACGCTGCCCGACCGGGAGAAGACCGTGGTCACGCTGTACTACTACGAAGGACTCACGCTCGCGGAGATCGGCAACGTGCTCGGGGTGACCGAGAGCCGGGTGAGCCAGATCCACACCAAGTCGGTGCTTCAGCTGCGCGCCAAGCTGGCCAGTTTCGGACGCTGAACCGGGGCCGGCCGTGACGCCGACGGTGCCGCCGTGCCGTCCTGGCGGCGGGCCCGCCGCGACGGACGTCATCGGGGCGGGCTCGGCGGAGTGGTTCCCGTCCGCGGCACCGCGTCCGTACAGTGGTTGACGTGCCAAGGATTCGAGCGGCCTCCGTGGCCGAGCACCGGTCGATGCAGCGAGCCGCCCTGCTGGACGCGGCGCGGTCCCTGTTGTCCGAAGGCGGGACGGAGGCGCTGACCTTTCCCGCCCTCGCCGAGCGCACGGGGCTCGCGCGTTCCTCCGTGTACGAGTACTTCCGGTCCAGGGCGGCCGTCGTCGAGGAACTGTGCGAGGTCGACTTCCCCGTCTGGGCGGCCGAGGTCTCGGCCGCGATGGCCGCCGCGGACGGCCCCGAGGCCACGGTCGAGGCCTATGTGCGCCGGCAGCTGGGGCTGGTCGGGGACCGGCGCCACCGGGCCGTGGTCGCCATCTCCGCCAGCGAACTCGACGCGGGTGCCCGGGAAAAGATCAGGGCCGCGCACGGCGGGCTGGTCACGATGATCGGTGAGGCGCTCACGGAGATGGGGCACGCCGAGCCGCGGCTGGCCGCGATGCTCCTCCAGGGCGTGGTCGATGCCGCGGTGCGCCGCATCGAGCTGGGCGCCGCCGAGGACCCCTCCGCGATCACGGAGGCGGCCGTGACGATGGCCCTCCGAGGCGTCCGCGGCTGAACCCCGCCGGGGGGGTCAGGGCTGAACCCCCGCCGCCCCCGGGGTCGCGGCTGAGCTCCCGCCGTCCCCGGGGTCAGGGCTGAATCCCGCCGTCCCCTCCCGGGGGCCCAGGCCGAGCTCCCGCCGTCCCCCTGGACCGGGCTGCCCCGCCATCACGGCCCAGGGGCTGCCCCGCCGTCTCGGCCCCGGGGCCGAGGCCCGCCCGTCATGGGCCGGGGTGACTCGCCCGCTGGACCGCCTCTCCGCCCCCTGTCACCTCGCCTCTGCCTGGTCGGTGTCCGGCCGGTCAGGGGCGGGTGCCGGGGGCGTCGAGTGGGAGCAGGCGGGACGGGCCCGTGGTCAGGAGCCACGGAGGGAGCAGTGACAGCGGGTTCAGATAGGCCGTGCCTCTGAGCAGGCCCCAGTGCAGACAGGGTGTCGGCCCGCAGTGCGTGTCCGGTGCCTCCAGGGTGCCGAGCACCTGGCCCGCGAGGACCTCGTCGCCCTTGCGCACCGAGGCCCGCACCGGACCGTACGTCGTCCGCAGCGGCGGCGCCCCCGTGCCCGACAGCTCCACCGAGACGGCCCCGCGGCCCGCGACCCGGCCCGCGAAGGACACCCGGCCGGACGCCACGGCCCGCACCGCCGCGCCGGGCACGGCCGCCAGGTCGACCCCGCGATGCCCCCGCGAGTAGGCCGTCGCCGGCGGTTCCCAGCCCCGTACGACGAACGGCCGGGCACCCACCGGCCAGGTGCGGGCGAGCGCCGGCACCGAGGGGTCGGCCGTCGGCGGGGAGACCGGGGTCCCCGGCCAGGGCCCGGGACCCGTCCCGTGGGCCGGCGCCGACGCACCCAGGACGGTCACCGTCAGGCACAGCAGGAGCCACGTACGCGCACATCGGTTCACTCGCATACGGGAACCGTCCCGGATACGAGCGGATCATGGCCGGGATCTGTGGAGTACCGGCCGGTTGTGGACAGCGGCGTCACCTGCCCCCTCTCGGGTCCCGTACACTTCTGATGGCGATTCGGGTCACCGAGTCGACTTCGCACGCCCCGGCACCTGGTCGTCACAGATCGGTGTCAGCGCCTCTCGGTCCTTTGTGGCAAGGCGCGTCGGGAGCGTCAGGCGCGAGTGCCGTCCGGCACGCGCGGTACAACCGAGAAAACCGAGGAGAACGGCCATGGCCGTCGTCACGATGCGGGAGCTGCTGGAAAGCGGCGTCCACTTCGGTCACCAGACCCGTCGCTGGAACCCGAAGATGAAGCGCTTCATCTTCACCGAGCGCAACGGCATCTACATCATCGACCTGCTCCAGTCGCTGTCGTACATCGACCGCGCCTACGAGTTCGTCAAGGAGACCGTCGCCCACGGCGGCACGGTCATGTTCGTCGGCACGAAGAAGCAGGCGCAGGAGGCCATCGCGGAGCAGGCCACCCGCGTCGGCATGCCCTACGTCAACCAGCGCTGGCTGGGCGGCATGCTCACCAACTTCTCCACCGTCTACAAGCGTCTGCAGCGCCTCAAGGAGCTTGAGCAGATCGACTTCGAGGACGTCGCGGCCTCGGGTCTCACCAAGAAGGAGCTTCTCGTGCTCTCGCGCGAGAAGGCCAAGCTGGAGAAGACCCTCGGTGGTATCCGCGAGATGCAGAAGGTGCCCAGCGCCGTCTGGATCGTGGACACCAAGAAGGAGCACATCGCGGTCGGCGAGGCCCGGAAGCTCAACATCCCGGTCGTCGCCATCCTCGACACCAACTGTGACCCGGACGAGGTCGACTACAAGATCCCGGGCAACGACGACGCGATCCGCTCCGTCACCCTGCTCACCCGCGTGATCGCCGACGCCGTCGCCGAGGGACTCATCTCCCGCTCCGGCGCCGGCAAGGCCGCGGGTGACAAGGCCGCGGGCGAGCCGCTCGCCGCGTGGGAGCGCGACCTGCTCGAGGGCGAGAAGAAGGCCGACGACGCCGAGGTGCAGACCTCCGCCGAGACGGAGAAGGTCGCCGACGCCGAGCAGGCCGAGGCTCCGGTCGCCGAGGCCGAGGCTGTCGAGACGCCCGCCGCCGAGGCCCCCGCCGCCGAGGCGCCGGCCGCGGACGCCGAGCAGGCCTGACCCCTCACCCCTTCGGGTTGGTGAACGGCGGGGGCCCACAAAGCCCCCGCCGTTCGTCCCGTAGATCTTCAGACTTCGAGAGAGACTCCAGGAATCATGGCGAACTACACCGCCGCCGACGTCAAGAAGCTCCGTGAGCTCACCGGCGCCGGCATGATGGACTGCAAGAAGGCGCTGGACGAGGCCGACGGCAACGTCGACAAGGCCGTCGAGGCGCTGCGGATCAAGGGCCAGAAGGGCGTCGCCAAGCGCGAGGGCCGCTCCGCCGAAAACGGCGCCGTGGTCTCCATCATCGCTGACGACAACACCTCCGGTGTCCTGGTCGAGCTGAAGTGCGAGACGGACTTCGTCGCCAAGGGTGAGAAGTTCCAGGCTGTCGCCAACGAGATCGCCCAGCACGTCGTCAAGACGTCGCCGGCCGACATCGAGGCGCTCCTCGGCTCCGAGATCGAGCCGGGCAAGACGGTTCAGGCGTTCGTCGACGAGGCCAACGCCAACCTGGGCGAGAAGATCGTCCTGGACCGCTTCACCCAGTTCTCCGGCGCGTTCGTGGCCGCGTACATGCACCGCACCATGCCCGACCTGCCCCCGCAGATCGGTGTTCTGGTCGAGCTGGACAAGGCCGACGCCGACCTCGCCAAGGGCATCGCGCAGCACATCGCCGCCTTCGCGCCGAAGTACCTCTCCCGTGAGGACGTTCCGGCCGAGGTCGTCGAGAGCGAGCGTCGCGTCGCCGAGGAGACCACTCGCGCCGAGGGCAAGCCCGAGGCCGCCCTCCCCAAGATCGTCGAGGGTCGCGTCAACGGCTTCTTCAAGGAGGCCACGCTCCTCGGTCAGCCGTACGCGCTCGACAACAAGAAGTCTGTCCAGAAGGTTCTGGACGAGGCCGGTGTCACCCTGAAGCGCTTCTCGCGCATCAAGGTCGGCATCTGAGTCCGTACAGCGATCGACGCTCGACCCCGATAGGGTCGACAGCAGTCGTCCGCGTACGTCGGCACTCACACGTGTGTGCCGGACGACAGCAGATCTGACGAGGAGGCCATTGCCGAGCATGGGTTGCGAACGACACCCCACCGGCAATGGCCTTCTTCGCATGTGCACCATGAGGAGATCTCCATGACCACCACCCAGGCCGGCAACGGCGAGAAGAGCGACGACGGCAAAGGCGCGGGCCGCTTCCTGCTGAAGCTTTCCGGCGAGGCGTTCGCCGGTGGCGGAGGACTGGGCGTCGATCCCGACGTGGTGCACAAGATCGCCCGCGAGATCGCGGCCGTCGTGCGCGGCGGTGCCCAGATCGCCGTCGTCATCGGCGGCGGCAACTTCTTCCGCGGGGCCGAACTCCAGCAGCGCGGCATGGACCGGGCGCGCTCCGACTACATGGGCATGCTCGGCACCGTCATGAACTGCCTCGCCCTCCAGGACTTCCTGGAGAAGGAAGGCATCGACAGCCGCGTCCAGACCGCCATCACCATGGGCCAGGTCGCGGAGCCGTACATCCCGCTGCGCGGCGTGCGGCACCTGGAGAAGGGCCGTGTGGTCATCTTCGGCGCCGGCATGGGCATGCCGTACTTCTCCACCGACACCACTGCCGCCCAGCGCGCCCTGGAGATCGACGCCGAGGCGCTCCTCATGGGCAAGAACGGCGTGGACGGTGTCTACGACTCCGACCCGAAGACCAACCCCGAGGCCGTCAAGTTCGACGCGCTCAGCTACGGCGAGGTCATCACCCGGGACCTCAAGGTCGCCGACATGACCGCCATCACGCTGTGCCGGGACAACAAGCTGCCGATCCTGGTCTTCGAACTCCTGGCGGAGGGCAATATCGCGCGGGCCGTCAAGGGTGAGAAGATCGGCACACTCGTGGGTGACCAGAGCGGCCGAGCCTGACGGGGAACGAACGGGACCGGATACGCCTTCCGGTCCAGGACGGACCCCGACCGGGGGATGGACAATGTCCTGCCGGTCCGGAACCGTGCAGGAACAAGACGCGACGCAGCCGGCCGCCGAAGCCCGACGAGGACAAGCTGCCGGGCCTACTCAAGACACGCAGGAGCAAGTGGTGATCGAAGAGACCCTCCTCGAGGCCGAGGAGAAGATGGAGAAGGCCGTCGTGGTCGCCAAGGAGGACTTCGCCGCGATCCGCACCGGTCGTGCGCACCCGGCGATGTTCAACAAGATCGTGGCCGACTACTACGGCGCGCTGACGCCGATCAACCAGCTGGCCTCGTTCTCCGTTCCGGAGCCGCGCATGGCCGTGGTGACCCCGTTCGACAAGAGCGCGCTGCGCAACATCGAGCAGGCGATCCGCGACTCCGACCTGGGCGTCAACCCCAGCAACGACGGCAACATCATCCGGGTGACGTTCCCCGAGCTGACGGAAGAGCGCCGCAAGGACTACATCAAGGTCGCGCGGACCAAGGGCGAGGACGCCAAGGTCTCGATCCGCGCCGTGCGCCGCAAGGCCAAGGACGCCCTCGACAAGCTCGTCAAGGACAAGGAGTCCGGCGAGGACGAGGTCCGCCGTGCGGAGAAGGAACTCGACGACACCACGGCGAAGTACGTCGCCCAGGTGGACGAGCTCCTGAAGCACAAGGAAGCGGAGCTGCTCGAGGTCTGATGAACGACTCTTCCTGGGGGGCGCCGCCACAAGCCGGGTACTGGGGGCCGTCCGAGCAGGGGCCACTCCAGGGGGCGGCCCCGGCGGGTCCCACGTACGATGCGCATGACGCGCAGCACACTCGGCCCATGCCCACCGCGCCCGGCGTACCCGCACATGGCGGAGACCAGGATGACGACAGGGGGGCCGCTCGGCTGAGCGGCCCCTCGGTCCGCAACGACTCGCCGCCGACGGCGCCCTACGGGGATCCGTCGCACAATCCGCAAAGCCCGCAGGAGCCCATGCCCAGCACCGCACCCGAGCCCGCCCCCGCACCGCAGAAGAAGAGTGCGGGACGCGACCTGGGCGCGGCCATAGGAGTGGGCGTCGGGCTCGGTGCCGTGATCGTCGCGTCGCTGTTCGTCGTCAAGGCCGTCTTCGTCGGTGTGATAGCGGTGGCCGTGGTGGTGGGGCTCTGGGAGCTCACCTCACGGCTGGAGGAGCGCAAGGGCATCAAGGCGCCTCTCGTGCCGCTCGCGGTCGGCGGGGCCGCCATGGTCGTCGCCGGATACGTGCGCGGTGCCGAGGGTGCCTGGGTGGCCATGGCGCTCACCGCGCTGGCCGTGCTGGTGTGGCGGATGACGGAGCCGCCCGAGGGCTACCTCAAGGACGTCACCGCGGGGGTCTTCGCGGCCTTCTACGTGCCGTTCCTGGCGACCTTCGTGGCCATGATGCTCACCGCCGACGACGGGCCGCGCCGCGTTCTGACCTTCCTGCTCCTGACGGTCGTCAGCGACACGGGGGCGTACGCCATCGGCTGGCGCTTCGGCAAGCACAAGCTGGCTCCGCGGATCAGCCCCGGAAAGACCCGCGAGGGTCTGTTCGGAGCGGTCACCTTCGCGATGGCGGGGGGTGCGCTGTGCATGCAGTACCTGATCGACGACGGCACCTGGTGGCAGGGTCTGATCCTCGGCCTCGCGGTCGCGGCCAGCGCCACGCTCGGTGACCTCGGCGAATCCATGATCAAGCGGGACCTCGGCATCAAGGACATGGGGACCCTGCTGCCGGGCCACGGCGGCATCATGGACCGGCTGGACTCCCTGCTCCCGACGGCTCCGGTCGTCTGGCTGCTGCTCGTGCTCTTCGTCGGCTCAGGCTGATCGTTTCTCCGCACGCGTTTACGACCTACGCATCCACGACGCGCGCACCTCCACGACACCACCCCTTCGGGTCATCCGATCACCTCACCGTGATCCCCGTGACCCGGAGGGGTGGTGTCGTATGTGCGGGGCCGGCCGTCCTGCCACTCCACCCAGCTCGGATCGTCCAGGTACTCCCAGGCGTCGGGCAGGCCCGCGCGGCGCAGGAACTCCACCACGTCGGCGTCGCTGTGGGCGATACCGGAGCTCCGCCCGCGGATCGTCACGCGGCGCCCGCCCGCACCCGCCGGGCGGCCCACGGTGATGGGCGCCGTGGGGGAGGCCAGCGCGTGCGCGTCGTCGGGCCGTGCGCGCTCGCGGTCGGGTCGCGCGTCTTCGTTCGGCTGTATGTGTTCGTGGTTCACAGGACACCCAGATCCGTGTCGGGGCGGCAGTACGGGCAGGCCGTGACGCCGTCTTCGGTGATCGCCCGGAGGGCCTGCTCGCGAGCGAGCGGCCTCGTGTTCTTCCCCGCCATGCCGCAGTCGTCCTTGTGGACGGCGTCGGGGGTCGCGTCGGTACCGACGCCGCCCGCGCGTCGCATCGCGAGTTTCCAGCCGCGTGGCCGCGGGGGCGACGTGCGGGCGGCGCGCGTCGCGGCGACCTCCTGGCGCTCCAGCTCGGCGATGGTGTCGTCGGTGCGGCGCAGTTGCCAGAGCAGCCAGGCGCGGACGCTGCGCAGATGCTGCAGGCGGGACACTTTTTCGGACACGTATTCGATTCTAGGCCTTGGTGCGACCTCGTGACAGCACTCCCCTCGCGTCGCCCCGCCACGAGGAGACGCAGGTCACATTCACGTCGGTCACATCGTGCCGGGCCCTTCCGTCAACACGGTGTAACCACGAGGAACGACACAGGGAGCACATCATGGAAGCGCGTCTGAACCTCTTCGCCAGCCCGGTGGCGGCCAAGTTCATGAAGCACATCGTCGCCGCGGGCAGGCCGCTCGCGGAGTCGACGCTGCCGATGGCGACGCAGGAGCTGGTGAAGCTTCGTGCCAGCCAGATCAACGGCTGCGGCTTCTGTACCGACATGCACAGCAAGGACGCGGAGGCCGCGGGCGAGACCTCCGTTCGCCTGAACCTGGTCGCGGCCTGGAGGGAGGCGACGGTGTTCACCGACGCCGAGCGCGCCGCCCTGGAGCTGACCGAGCAGGGCACGCGCATCGCCGACGCGGCCGGCGGCGTCTCGGACGAGTGCTGGGCGAACGCCGCCAAGTTCTACGACGAGGAGCAGCTCGCCGCGCTGGTGTCCTGCATCGCGCTCATCAACGCCTTCAACCGCGCGAACGTCATGATCCAGCAGCCCGCGGGCGACTACCGGCCCGGCCAGTTCGCGTAACGGGGCGAGAAGAGGGGTCCGGCGGGGGTGACCCGGGTGGCGGCGGAAGGGTGCCGCCGCCGCCCTGCTCCTCCTCGGCGGCGCCGGCCGTTCACGCGGTGGGTCACGCGGTGAGTTCCTGCCGTGGGGGTCATGCGGTGAGCTCATTCAGTGAGGCCCTGCGGTGAGGTCCTGCGGTGAGTTCCTGCGGTGAGGTCACGTGGTGAGTGCATGGGTGGGTCCATGCGGTGAGCGGCCCGCCGGGATCGTCCGACGGCCGGTGTCTTACGAGTGAATCCCGCCGTTCTCCCGTCGGCGGCAAAGGCACCGGCGGGAAGACCATCCACGTACCGGAAACGTCGATGGCAGGGAGCGCCCCCGATGCCGAAGTTCCTCATCCAGGCCCGCTACACCCCCGAGGGGGCGAAGGGCCTGCTCAAGGAAGGCGCGAGCGGCCGCCGCGCCGCCGTCGAGCGCGTCGTCGCCGGCCTCGGCGGGACGGTCGAGGTCATGTACTTCTCCTTCGGGGAGGACGACTTCGTGTGCGTCCTCGACTTCCCCGACGCGGTCTCCATGGCCGCCGTCAGCCTCAGCGTCAAGGCCAGCGGCGCCCTCCACACCCGGGCCACACCGCTTCTCACCCTCGACGAGATCGACGAGGCCGCCCGCAGAGAGGTCGCCTTCCGCCCTCCGGGCGCGTAGCTGTCGGGGCCGTGAATGCGGTGAACTCCGTTAACGCGGCGAGGCCGTGAACTTCGAGAACGCGGTGAACGCGCTGAACGCGACGTCGTACGGAAACCCGCCGCATCGTTGGTGGCAGGACGCCTTCCGACTGAACCGTGTCCCTCTGGCGCCCGATCTCACGGGAGGCGGGGGGAAGCACCGGGCTGGGCCTTGAAGACGAAGCGAAGTGGCTAAGGTCGGGGAGCAGCGAGGGCGGCGTTTCCCCGGGGCTCCGGCTGGACCCTCGCCGTCGGGTCGAGTCCGGCCCGGGTGCCATGCTCTGCCCGTGAACGCAGAAGAGTTCTGGAACCTGATCGAGCGGGCCCGCGGCACGGCCGCCGACCCGACCGACGCCGAGGACATCGCCGAGCAGGCCACCGTGCTGCTGGCCGGGTACGGCCCCCGGGACATCCTCGGCGCCGAGCGGGTCCTGCGGGAGTTGATGGCCGCGTCCGACCGGGCTCCCCTCCGGGCCGCGGCCTGGGTCATCAGCGGCGGCAGCCCCTGCTTCGACGAGGGTTTCGACTACTTCCGCGGCTGGCTGATCGCCCAGGGCCGGGAGGTCTTCGAAGGCGTCGTCGCCCACGCCGACGGACTGGCCGAGCTCTCGGAGATCCGCGCGTCGGCGCCCGAGGGGATCGAACCCGACGGTGAGGAGCTTCTTGGCATCGCCCGGGACGCCTACGAGAGAGCGACCGGCGCCGAACTGCCCGAGGACGCCTTCACCTTCGACCGACCGGCAGCCGATCCGGACCTCGACTTCGACGACCGTGAGCGGATGACCGCCCTGCTGCCCCGGCTCACCGCCCTGTACCCGGGCCGCCCCTGACCGGCCCGCGGCACCGACGGCGGCTGAGCCGATGGGGACGGGCGTGTTGAGCCGACCTCCGCTCGGGATTCACGGGGCACAGGCATGTCTCCCCTGTTGCATCACTCCGGGGTTCTCCGAGTGAAGCCTCGCACCCACACGTGCCGAGGTCGGACAGGAGCGCGCCTGACTGCCCCGTAGCGCCACTGCTTCCCAAGCGAAATACCGAGCGCGCCGGCGCGGACGAAGCCCGTAGGCTGCCGCCCATGGTGACTGCGACGGTCCGCGAGTGGAACGACGAGGAAGGGTGGGGCGTCCTCGACTCACCCGAGACCCCCGGCGGCTGCTTCGGCCACTACTCCGACATCCAGGCCTCCGGCTTCCGCACGTTGTCGCCCGGCCAGCAGGCGGACCTCACGTGGGAAGCCCCCGGCTTCAAGCAGGACGGGTACGACTACCGCGCGGTGAACATCGTGCCGCGGCCTGCCTGACATCCACACCTGACATCAACGGCAGCGCACGCCCACGACCCCCAGCATCCGCTACGCACTGTTCACCTGAGCCGCCGCTGCAGCCGAACGAGCCTGGGGAACGGTACCGCCGGCCACGTTCGCCCCTGCAAGGCCGCGGCCTGCCCTCCTCCGGTGCGGTCATGCTCGGGCCTGTGGACGGCGAGGGTTCGTGGGAGCCGCTTTCGATGATTCGGGCGTTTCGGCCTCGACCCCGGGGCGGTGTTTCTACGCTGAGTCTTTCGGAGCCGCGTAGGCCGGGGGGCAAATGAGCGCCGAGATTGCGCAGTTGGTCGGGCAGGTGGGGCCGGCCGTGACGGCGGCCGTGGGCGCATATGGGGCTGCGGTGCTGACCCGTGCGCAGGATGCTGCGGCCGATGCCACGGTCGGTCTCGGGCAACTGATTCTTCAACTGGTCTGGCGGCGCCGGGACGAAGCGGGCCGGGCGGAGCTGGAACGGGTGGTGGGTGAGGCCGCCGACGAACAGGACGCCGCGTACTCCACGGCCGTGCTGAGCCGCCTCCTCAGGCAGGCATTGCAGGACGATCCCGCGCTCAGGGAGGAACTGGCTGCTGTACTGCCCGCTTCTGCGCCGGGCACGGTCAATGTCACGGCCTCCGGTGAACGGTCGATCGCCGCCCAGCACATCGGTACCGCGATCACCGGTGACGGTCACACCGCGCCACGGCCGTGAGCGCGGACGAGGATGGGGCGCTGCTGGGGATCAAGGCCGTCGGACCGAGGTCGATCGCCGCCGGGCAGATCGGTAACGCCTTCACCGGCGATGTACTGCCGGCCGAGGCACTGCACGCACCAAGCAAGGTCGCGGCGGCGCCGGGCACCTCCAATCTGCCTCCCGCCGCCCTCTGCCTGGGGCGGGAGGAAGAACTGGGCTGGCTGCGGCGCACCCTGACCAGCCGCCATGAGGGTGCGATCACGCAGAGCGGGACCGTGCACGGCCTTGGTGGGATCGGCAAGAGCACGCTCGCCCTCCACTACGCCCACCGTCACCGCGGGGACTACACCCTGATCTGGTGGATCAACGCCGCGTCCCCCGACGAGATCGAGACCTCCTTCACCGAACTCACCCACACCCTGGTACCCAGCCGGCCCGCCTCAGCCGACCGCAGCGCGCAGGTGGCGTGGGCAATGCAGTGGCTGGCCTGGCATGCGGGCTGGCTGCTGGTGTACGACAACGTGGAGAATCCCGACGACCTCGGCCCCTACATCGGCGCCCTCCACCAAGGCCATCACCTCGCCACCAGCCGGCGCACCACCGGCTGGCCCGACAGCGCCCCCACCCTGACCCTGGGCAACCTCGAACCCGACGACGCCACCACTCTGCTGTGCCGACTCGTGTTCAAGGAGACCGGCCCCACGCCCCGTGAGCAGGCCGAAGCCCGTTCCCTCGCGACCGAGTTGGGGTACTTCCCGCTGGCGATCAAGCAGGCCGGCGCCTACCTGGCCCAGAACCGCGGCGTCAGCCTCAGCGCTTACCGCCGCCGCCTGGACAAGAAACTCGCCAAGACCGCCCACGGCATCGAAGCCGAACGCACCATCGCCCGCGCCTGGAAAGTCACCCTCCACACCCTGGAGGGAGCCGATCCGCCGGCGGTGGAGTTGCTGCACACCGTCGCCTGGCTGGCCCCCGACGACATTCCCCACGCTCTGCTCACCCCACACGGCACCGACCCGGACGACATCGCCGAAGCCGTCGGAACCCTTGCCGCCTACAGCATGGTCACCGACACCGGCACCTCCCTGAGCGTTCACCGGCTCGTCCAGACCGTCCTACGCACCCCACAGACCACCGACGACACTCAGCCGCCCCGGCACCTTCAAGGACGCGACCGCGCCGAGAAGGCGGTCCTCCACAGCCTGCCCCCGCCCCCGGGCCGAGGCACCCCCGCCGAAGAGCGATGGAACACCCTCACACCCCACCTCCTCACCCTCGCGGCCACCAGACCGCCCGGACACCACAACACCCCACTCACCAGCGCGTACGAGATCGCCGGCCATCGGCTCCACCAGCAAGGTCACACGGCCCGTGCGATCCCCCTGTATGAGGCCACCCTCGCCCAGCACGAGGAGGTCCTGGGCAGCACCCACCCCGACACTCTGAGCAGCCGCAACAACCTCGCCGGCGCCTACGAGTCCGCAGGGGATCTGGGGCGTGCCATCCCTCTGTACGAGGTCACCCTCGCCCAGCGCGAGGAGGTCCTGGGCAACACCCACCCCGACACCCTGCAAAGCCGCAACAACCTCGCCTACGCCTACCGGGCGGCGGGGGATCTGGGGCGTGCCATTCCCCTGCTGGAGGCCACCCTCGCCCAGTACGAGGAGGTCTTGGGTGATGCCCACCCCGACACTCTGAGCAGCCGTAACAACCTCGCCGGCGCGTATGAGTCCGCGGGGGATCTGGGGCGTGCGATCTCCTTGTTCGAAGCCACCCTCGCCCAGCACGAGGAGATCCTGGGCGCGACCCACCCCAACACCCTGACCAGCCGTAACAACCTCGCCGGCGCCTATTACGCGGCGGGGGATCTGGGGCGTGCGATCCCCCTGTACGAGGTCACCCTCGCCCAGCGCGAGGAGGTCCTGGGCAACACCCACCCCGACACCCTGCAAAGCCGCAGCAACCTCGCCTACGCCCGCCAGAAGGCCAGAGCTATGAAGAACGGAAGTACAGCAACGGAAGTACAGCAACCTCATTGACCAAGGCTGTACCTCAAAGGCCGTCCACGGCTGATGGAGACCACGTCCGCCCTTTCAACGCAGTAGTCCCGGGCTCGTAGGCCGGTCATGATCTGCCTATGGACGAATACAACGGGCCAGGGCGCCGCCCCGACGTGCCGGGGCAGTCGCCGGAGGAAGTCTGGACAGCGACGCTTGCACTCCTCCCTCTGGGGGCCTCCGTCACGGGAGAGGTGATCGGACGTCAGCCCTTCGGCGTCTTCATCCGGGTCGACGGAGTTCCGAACGCCCTGGCACTCGCCGAGATCATGACCATGCCCGAGGGGATGCGGTTGCCCATTCTCGGGGCACGCATCCGCGGTGAGGTCATCGAGCACGCTGAGCACAATCACCAGGTGAGGCTTCGGCTGGACGGGTCTGGGACGGCGCTTGGGTGATCACGCCCCTGTGCCGGGTCATTGAGCCCGGCTCGCGCGCGCTCCCGTTTCGGCCGGCGCACGTCGTGCTGCGCCATGGTGAACCTGCCGATGACGTGGTGACTGAGCGCATCGATCTTTGAGGACATGTGGCGCGGACAGCGATCGCCGGGCCGCCTGTGGGCGTGGAAAGTTGACCGGCGGTGTGACAGTAGACACCGGAGGGTGACGGGTCCCTCGTTCATCTGACCTGGGCGGCCCCAAACGATCTGCGACACTGGTACAGCCATGCCTAAGCCCGGAGAACTCACCTTTGTCGCGCCGCGCGGAGCTCAGAAGCCGCCGCGGCACCTTGCCGATCTCACGCCCGCCGAGCGCAAAGAGGCGGTTGCCGCGATCGGTGAGAAGCCGTTTCGTGCCAAGCAGCTCTCGCAGCATTACTTCGCCCGGTACGCGCACGACCCCGCCGAGTGGACGGACATCCCGGCCGCCTCGCGCGGCAAGCTCCAGGAAGCGCTGCTTCCCGAGCTGATGACCGTCGTGCGGCACCTGTCGACCGACCAGGACACCACCCGCAAGACGCTGTGGCGGCTCTTCGACGGCACGCTCGTCGAATCCGTGCTGATGCGCTACCCGGACCGGGTGACCATGTGCATCAGCTCGCAGGCGGGCTGCGGGATGAACTGCCCGTTCTGCGCCACCGGGCAGGCCGGTCTCGACCGGAACCTGTCCACCGGCGAGATCGTGCATCAGATCGTCGACGGTATGCGGGCGCTGCGTGACGGCGAGATCCCCGGTGGCCCGGCGCGGCTGAGCAACATCGTCTTCATGGGGATGGGCGAGCCGCTCGCCAACTACAAGCGGGTGGTCGGAGCGATCCGGGCCCTGACCGACCCCGAACCGGACGGCCTCGGGCTCTCGCAGCGCGGGATCACGGTGTCGACGGTCGGGCTCGTCCCCGCCATCAACCGGTTCGCGGACGAGGGCTTCAAGTGCCGCCTCGCGATCTCCCTGCACGCCCCGGACGACGAGCTGCGCGACACCCTCGTCCCCGTGAACACGCGGTGGCAGGTGCGCGAGGTGCTGGACGCCGGCTGGGGATATGCGGACCGGTCCGGACGGCGCCTGTCCATCGAGTACGCGCTGATCCGCGACATCAACGACCAGGCGTGGCGTGGGGACCGGCTCGGGCGCATGCTCAAGGGCAAGCCCGTGCATGTCAATCTCATCCCGCTGAATCCGACCCCGGGCTCGAAGTGGACCGCGTCGCGGCCCGAGGACGAGAAGGCGTTCGTCGAGGCGATCGCGGCCCATGGCGTCACGGTCACCGTCCGGGACACCCGGGGGCAGGAGATCGACGGAGCGTGTGGTCAGCTCGCGGCGACCGAGCGGTAGTCTGAACCGAGTCGGCCCGTGCGGTCGTCCGGCATCGTGATGGTCGGACAATCCCATCGTCCGGCATCTTCACCGTCCGACATCTTCATATTCCGACAGGGGAGCGCCACAGCGCTGAGAGTGCGGGACAGACCGCAGACCCTCTGAACCTTGCCCAGGTCATTCTGGGTAGGAAGTTCGGTCGTTACTCAAGCTGTTGCGCCCTGCCCGGGAACCGTCAGAGGTCCCGGGCAGGGCCGCGTCTCTTCCTGGTCACCCAGGAGGAATCAGTGATCACCACCATCAGTGGCGGCAGGCGGCTCGCGGCCACGGCCCTCGGGCTCGGTCTCGTCGCGCTGCCCGTGCTGTCCGCGTGCGGTTCGTCCGACGCGTCCGGCTCGGGCGACGCGAAGACGGTCACGCTCGTCAGCCACGACTCGTGGCTCGTGTCGAAGAGCGTGCTGGCGGACTTCGAGAAGCAGTCCGGCTACAAGGTCCGCGTCCTCAAGGACGGCGACGCCGGGCAGGCCGTGAACAAGGCCGTCCTGACCAAGGACAACCCCCAGGGCGACGTCTTCTTCGGCGTCGACAACACCCTGCTCTCCCGCGCGCTCGACAACGGGCTGTTCCAGCCGTACGAGGCCAAGGGCGCGGACCAGGTCCTCCCGGAGTACCGGACCGACCAGGGCAAGCACCGGGTCACGCCCGTCGACACGGGCGACATCTGCGTCAACTACGACAAGGCCTGGTTCAGCGAGCACAAGCTGGCGCCGCCGCGGTCCTTCGACGACCTGGTCAAGCCCGCGTACAAGAACCTCCTCGTCACCGAGAACGCCGCCACCTCCTCGCCCGGCCTCGGCTTCCTGCTCGGGTCCGCCGCGCAGTACGGCGACAAGGGCTGGGAGGGCTACTGGACGAAGCTCAAGGCCAACGGCGTGAAGGTCGTGGACGGCTGGGAGCAGGCGTACAACGAGGAGTTCTCGGGGTCCGCCGGCGGCAAGAAGGCCAAGGCCGACCGCCCGCTCGTCGTCTCGTACGCCTCCTCGCCGCCCGCCGAGGTCATCTACGCCGACCCGAAGCCCGCCACGGCCCCGACCGGGGTCGCGGACGGCACCTGCTTCCGGCAGGTGGAGTACGCGGGTCTGCTCAGCCACGCCAAGAACGCCAAGGGCGGCAAGGCGTTCCTGGACTTCCTGCTCACCAAGGAGTTCCAGGAGGACATGCCGCTCAACATGTTCGTCTACCCGGTCCGTGAGGGCGCGCGCGTGCCCGCGGAGTTCACCCGGTTCGGTCCGCAGGCCAAGGATCCCGAGACCCTGGCGCCCGCGAAGATCGCCGCCGACCGCGACCAGTGGGTCAAGTCGTGGACCTCACTCGTACTGAAGTAGCCGGCGAGGTCGGCGGGACCGATCCGGGCGGCGGGACCGACCCGGTCGGCGGGACCGGCCGGGTCGGCAAGACCGGCCGGGGCGGCGACGCCGGTCCCGCGGCCGCGCTCGGCGCGCGTCGGCGGGCCGCGGTGCGGTTCGGGCTGATGGTCCTGCCCGTCGCGTTCTTCGCGGTGTTCTTCGCCTGGCCGGTCGCCGCGATCGTCTCGCGCGGGCTCCACGGGGACGGCGGCTGGGAGCTCGGCCGGATCTGGGACGTGGCGACCCGGTCCGACATCCGGCACGTGCTGTGGTTCACCACCTGGCAGGCGCTCGCCTCGACGGCGCTCACGCTGCTGGTCGCGCTCCCCGGCGCGTATGTCTTCGCGCGCTTCGATTTCCGGGGCAAGCAGATCCTCCGGGCCGTGGTGACGGTGCCCTTCGTGCTGCCGACCGTGGTCGTCGGCACGGCGTTCCTCGCGCTGGTCGGGCGGGGAGGGCTGCTCGACGAGCTGTGGGGCGTACGCCTGGACACCACCGTGTGGGCGATCCTGCTCGCGCATGTCTTCTTCAACTACGCCGTCGTCGTACGGACCGTCGGCGGGCTCTGGTCGCAGCTCGACCCGCGCCAGGAGGAGGCCGCGCGCGTGCTCGGGGCCTCGCGTCTCGCGGCCTGGCGCAGGGTGACACTGCCCGCGCTCGGGCCCGCCGTGGCCGCCGCCGCCCTCATGGTCTTCCTCTTCACCTTCACCTCGTTCGGCGTGGTGCAGATCCTCGGCGGCCCCACCTTCTCCACCCTCGAGGTCGAGATCTACCGGCAGACCTCCGAGATCTTCGACCTCACGACGGCGGCGGTGCTGACGATCGTCCAGTTCGTGGCCGTCGGCGGGATCCTCGCCGTGCACGCGGCGACCGTACGCCGGCGGGAGACCGCCCTGCGGCTGGTGGCGCCGGACACCACCGCGCGCCGGCCGCGCGGCGCCGGACAGTGGGCGCTCCTCGCGGGCGTGCTGGTGAGCATCGCGGTCCTGCTCGTGCTGCCGCTCGCCGTCCTCGTCCAGCGCTCCCTCGGCGCACCGGGACTCGGCTACTACCGGGCCCTGGCCGACGACGACGGAGGTGTCTTCCTCGTCGCCCCGATCGAGGCGGTCGGCAACTCGCTGGAGTACGCGCTCGCCGCCACCGCCATCGCGGTGCTGATCGGCGGTCTGGCCGCCGCCGCTCTCACCCGGCGCGCGGGCCGGCTGATGCGGGGCTTCGACGCCCTGCTGATGCTGCCGCTCGGCGTCTCCGCGGTGACCGTGGGCTTCGGGTTCCTCATCGCCCTGGACGAGCCGCCGCTCGATTTGCGCGCGAGCTGGATCCTCGTACCGCTGGCCCAGGCGCTGGTGGGCGTCCCCTTCGTCGTACGGACGATGCTGCCCGTGCTGCGCGCGGTGGACGGGCGGCTGCGGGAGGCCGCGGCCGTCCTCGGGGCGTCGCCGTGGCGGGTGTGGCGCGAGGTCGATCTGCCGATGGTGCGCCGGGCCCTGCTGATCGCGGCCGGCTTCGCCTTCGCCGTCTCCCTCGGCGAGTTCGGGGCGACCGTCTTCATCGCACGGCCCGACAACCCGACGCTGCCGGTCGCCGTCGCCCGGTTGCTCGGCCGTGCCGGAGATCTCAACTACGGCCAGGCGATGGCCCTTTCGACCATCCTGATGGTGGTGTGCGCGGTGGCGCTGCTGCTGTTGGAGCGGGTACGGACCGACCGGACCGGGGAGTTCTAGATGCTGCTGAGCCTCCAAGGCGCGACCGTACGCTTCGGCGGGCGGCCCGTGCTCGACACGGTCGACCTCGATGTCGCCGAGCACGAGATCGTGTGCGTGCTCGGGCCGAGCGGCAGCGGAAAGTCCACCCTGCTGCGGACGGTCGCCGGACTGCAGCCGCTGGACGCGGGCCGTGTGGTGCTGGACGGACAGGACCAGGGAGGCGTCCCCGCGCACAAGCGGGGCGTCGGCCTGATGTTCCAGGACCATCAGCTCTTCCCGCAGCGGGACGTGGGCGGCAACGTGGCCTTCGGGCTGCGGATGCGCGGCACGTCGAGGAGCGGACAGGCCGCCCGGGTGGGGGAGTTGCTGGAGCTCGTCGGTCTGCCCGGAGCCCGGGACCGCGCCGTCGCCTCGCTCTCCGGCGGCGAGCAGCAGCGGGTGGCGCTGGCCCGCGCCCTGGCACCCCGTCCCCGGCTGCTGATGCTCGACGAGCCGCTCGGCCAGCTGGACCGCTCACTGCGCGAACGCCTCGTCGTCGAACTCCGCCAGCTCTTCGGCGAGCTGGGGACGACGGTGCTCGCCGTCACGCACGACCAGGGCGAGGCCTTCGCGCTCGCCGACCGGGTCGTGGTGATGCGCGACGGGCGGATCGCCCAGTCCGGTACGCCGCTGGAGGTCTGGCAGCGGCCCGCTGACGCCTTCGTGGCCCGCTTCCTCGGCTTCGACAACGTGGTCGACGCGACCGTGAGCGCGAGTGCCGCCGACACCCCCTGGGGCAAGGTCCCGGTGCCCGAGGGCGCCCCTCAGGGGCCCGGAACCCTCCTCGTACGGCCCGCCGGTGTGCGGCTCGTGGCCGCGGCGGACGGGCTGCGCTGCACGGTCGCCGCGCGCACCTTCCGGGGCACGCACGTCGCCGTACAGCTCCAGCCGGAGGGCGCGCCCCGGCTGGAGGCGGCGTGCGCGCTGCGGGACGCGCCGGAACCCGGGGACGTGGTCGGGGTGCAGTTCGACGCCGCGGAGATCGTCGTCCTCGGGGCGCCCGCCCCCGCGGAGCGACCCGTGTGGCAGGCCGGTTGAGCGGCACGTCCGGACAGCCGTGTGGCCCGCCCCCTCGACGGGGACGGGCCACACGGTCGTTCAGGAGGTGGTTCAGCTCGCCTTCGAGGCGCCACGGCGGCGCATGCCGAAGAAGACCGCTCCGCCACCGACGATGACGAACGCGCCGGCGATACCGGCGATCATCGGGGTGTTGGAGTTCGCACCGGTCTCGGCGAGGTTGGACTCACCGGCGGCCGCGGACGGCTGGTTGTCGCCCGGGGTGGCCGGAGCCGCGCTGCTCTCCGAGTCGGACGGGCTCGCCGAGTCCGAGGGAGTGTCCGAGGGGGCGGACTCCGACGGCTCCGGGCTCGTCGACGGGGACGGCGACTCCGACTTCGTCGTGCAGGCCTCGTCCTTGGTCACCAGGTTCGGGGAGATGTCCTTGTCCACGATGTTCGGGACGCTGACGTGGATCCGGTACTCGGCCTTGGGCGCCCAGTCCTCCGAGAAGGAGATCGTGGCACCGTCCTTGCTGCCGGTGACCTTCTGGGCGGACCCGACCTGGTGGTCGTCGGCACCGTTGCGCTCGAGGAACACCGTGACGGTGGCTTCCTTGGCGGAGGAGTCGATGTCGGTGACGGTGATGATGCCCTTCCCGTTGCCGTCACAGGTGGCGGCGGCCGAGAAGTCCTTGATGTTGCAAGCGAGTGCGTTGCCGGCGACGCCGAGCGCGAGCGCGGCAGAGGCGGAGGCAACGCCGAGGATTCGCACGGAACGTGCGGTGCGTCGAGATATGGACACGATTGCCCTTCACAGGTTGCGCAACTGCGGGGGGTGTGGGGGGATTTGCTGCGGTCTTTCCAGCAACAGCGCCCCCAGGAGTCTCACAGGTCTATAAGCGCGACCTAAGTGCTGTCAATGCGTAGGCCATGCCGCGTGGTTGGCTTTGCCGAGTTGTTAAGATCCCAGGTGTTTGAGCGCTTCCGGAGCGTCATCGACACCGTCGACAAGGGCGATGCGCGACTCCATCGCCCGCTCCCTGGCCAGCGACGTCAGCAGTGCCCAGGCGGGGTATCTGTCGGTCCAGTGCGCCCGGTCCACCAGGACCATCGGGGTCGGCTCGCCCCTGGACCCGTAGTAGTTGGGGGTCGCGTTGTCGAAGATCTCCTGTACGGTCCCGGCGGCGCCCGGAAGGAAGACGACCCCCGCGTTCGAGCGGGCCAGCAGCCCGTCCTCACGGGTCGCGTTGGCAAAGTACTTGGCGATGTGCGCGGCGAAGGCGTTCGGCGGCTCGTGGCCGTAGAACCAGGTGGGGATGCCGACCGAGGGGCCGCCCGAGGGCCAGCGCTCGCGGACCTCGAAGGCCGCGCGCGCCCAGTCCGTGACGGAAGGGGTGAAGGAGGGGACGGCGGCCAGCACACGCAGCGCCTCGTCGAGCATGCCGTCGTCGAACGGGGCCGCGTACGCGCCGAGGTTCGCCGCCTCCATGGCGCCGGGGCCACCGCCGGTGGCGACCATGAGACCGGAGCGCGCGAGGGTGCGGCCGAGCCGCGCGGCCCCCGCGTACGCCTCCGTGCCGCGCGCCATCGCGTGGCCGCCCATCACGCCCACCACCCGTACACCGACGAGGAGTTCTTCGAGCGCGTCCGAGACGGAGTCGTCGTGGACCGCGCGCACCATCGACGCGAATATGTCGCCGTCGGCCTTGGTCCCCTGGAACCAGGCGTACGCGCGGGCGTCGGGCGTCGACTCGTACCCCGCGTCGAGCGAGGCGAAGAGCTCGTCGGGGGAGTACAGGTGACCCCGGTAGGGGTCGAGCGGGAGGCCGGGTACGGGAGGGAAGACGAGGGCACCGGAGAGCCGGACCCGCGCGGCCGCCTCGGGCTCCATCGGGCAGCCGAGGAAGACGGCACCCGTGGTGTCCACGGACAGCAGCTCCCGCGTACGGCCTGTCAGATCGACGGCCTGGACACGGAATCCGGCGAGCGAGCCGCCGGCCGAGACGGCCTCGTCGAACTCGGCGAGGGATTCGATCTCACGGTCGTGGGAGGCGTGAAGGGGAGTCGGCAGCACGTGGCCATGCTAGGGGCTGCCGCCCAAGGGGCACCGGGGTTCTGGACTCCCGCCCTCGTGACGTGACCCCGGGTCGTCCCGGCCTCGCAACAGACCGCGCCCCGGCCGCCGACCGCGAGCCGGCCGCCGACCGCGACCCGGCCGTCGACCGCGACCCGGTCGCTTCAGGGCCCGCGGCACCGGCGAACCTTCTTTCGCCCCCTCCGCCCCTGCCCGTCCCGTACCCGGGGCTCCGCCCCAGACCCCGCTCCTCAATCGCCGGAGGGGCTGAATCTTGCCCCGCCCCCTGGGGCTTCGCCCAATCGCTGGAGGGGCTGAATCTTGCCCGGCACCCGAATAGTGGCCGGAGGGGATGGATTTGGGGACGTTTCCGGGGTCGGCGCGCGGACCCCTGTACCGCGCGCCGGCCCCGGAATGTCGACAGGGCGGTGAGGCTCAGCCCTGGACGGCCGCCGGGTCCATCCACATGACCTCCCAGGTGTGGCCGTCGAGGTCGTCGAAGGCACGCCCGTACATGAAGCCCTGGTCCTGTGCCTCGCCGGTCCCCGAGCCGCCCGCCGCGATGGCGGCGTCGACCAGCTCGTCGACCTTCTCGCGGCTCTCGGCACTCAGACACAGCAGCACCTCGCTGGTCTTCGTCGCGTCCGCGATCTCCTTCTTGGTGAAGTCCGCGTAGCGCTGCTTGCCGAGCAGCATCGCGATGATCGTGTCGCTGATGACCACACAGGCGCAGTCGTCGGTGGAGAACTGGGGGTTGATCGTGTAGCCGAGCTCCGTGAAGAACTTCCGCGAGGCGGCGACGTCGGACACGGGCAGGTTCACGAAGATCATCTGCTGGTACATGCGAGGTTCTCCTGTCGGTGTTGTGCCGTTCGCAGGGATAGACCGGGGGTCCGCCCGGAAATCATCGCCCGGTACGGACTTTTTCCCGGAGGATCGCGCCGGGCGGCCCGCGGGCACGGCACCTGACCGGCCCGCGGGACGGTCAGGTGATCAGCGGAAGCGCGGCCAGTGAGGCGACCGCCCAGGTCAGCGGGGCGAACGCGACGAACAGCGCCCCGGCACGCAGGGCCGCGGCGCCGCGCAGCATCGTGGCGGGCGCCCCCAGCCGCAGCAGCGCCGCCGTGGTGTCGGCGCGTGCCTGCCGCGCCTCGACGGCGGCGGTGGCCAGGGTCAGCAGCGTGCACCCGGCGACCAGCAGGGCGCCGAGGGTGGTCAGCGGACCGAACGCCGGCCGGGCGCCGGTGTACAGCGTCGTCATGGCGAAGGCGCCCGACGCCACCGCGGACACCACCCCCAGCGGCTGCCCGATGCGCCGTGCCTCCGCCTGGAGCACCCGCCCGGCCAGCAGCCGCAGCGCGCCCGGACGTACGGCCTGGAGCAGCCATCCGCACAGATACGTGATCGCGGGCCCGGCGAGGGCCAGACCGACCGCCGTCAGCACCCAGCCGAGCAGCACCCCGGCCGGACCGCCGGCGAACCCGCCGGGCAGCGCGAGCGCGGGCGCGGGTCCCGAACGGCTCGCGTACGTCTCCACGGCCAGCCCGGCCGCCAGCGCGGCCGCGCCCCAGGCGAGTCCGTTCGGGTACCCCTGCGCGGGCGGCAGTGCGCGGGGCCCGGCCTCGGCGAACCGGCGCCGGTCCGGGCGCGCACCGGGCACGACGGCGCCCTCGTACGCCGGTTCCGTGGCCCCGTACGCGATGCCCGGCTCGTACGCGATGTCCGGGAGCTCGTACGCGGGCGGCGTTGCGTGGGCGGCGGCGGGCGGCAGGTCCTCCGCGGCCGTCCTCCGGGTCTCCCCGGAGGCGTAGGCCTCGGCGGTCCAGTGGAAGTCGGGGCTGTCCGCCGCGGGGGCCCGCGGGTCGGGTGCCGGCAGGGCGCCGCCGCCGGTGTCGGCCGACGCGTCCTGGAACCCCTCGCCCGTGCCGGTCACGGTCAGTCCCGCGGCCGTGCGGGTCGCCGTCGAGGCCGTGGGGCCGCCGGGCGCGGTCACGGGCGTGGGGGTGCCGGGAGCGCCGGCCGTGGGCCGCCCGCCGCCCCGGGCAGCGGTCCGCGGAGCGCTCCCGACCGCGTTCTGCCGCGCCGACATCCAGGTGCGGCCGTACGACCACGCGGCGCGCACCGGACGGCTGCCCCGGGGGCGCAGCGCCAGGGCTGCCGCGCCGGAGGCCGCGACCGGCACCACGACGAGCAGCGTGAGGGCCGCGGGCAGGGGCAGGGACCGGCCGGAGGCGAGGAAGTCCGACGCCGTGCCGCCGAGCGGGACACCGGTCAGGTCGCCGCGCAGGTGGAGGAAGAGGACCAGGGCAAACAGAGAGCCGAGGAACGTGGACAGGGCGGTGGTGGCGACGGAGATCGCCATCAGCCGGCCCGGACCGAGGCCGATGGCGGACAGGCCGGTCCGGGGCCGGGTGGCGGGGTCGGTGCGGGCCACCGCGACGGCGAAGTAGACCGTGGCGGCGAGGGGAACGACGCACCAGGCCAGGCGCAGCGCGCCGGCGGCCGAGGCGTCCGGATGGCTCAGCGCGTAACCCAGCGTGCACAGCAGCAGGAACCCGGTGCCCGCGGAGGCGGCGGCGACCAGGAGCCGGCGGAGCTGGACGAGGGGGTTGCCCCCGCGGGCTAGACGGAGAGCGAGCACGCGGCCCGGCCTTCCGTCTCGGTGACCGGGGGCAGGTGGACGGTGTTCACACGCCGTCCGTCGAGCAGGTTCACCGTGCGGTCGGCGAGGGCCGCGGTGTCCGGGTCGTGGGTGGCGAGGACGACGGTGATGCCGTGCGATCGCGCCGCCGAGGTCAGCGTGCGCAGCACATGAGCCTGGTCGGCGCGGTGCAGGGGGGCCGTCGGCTCGTCGGCGAACAGCACGGTGGGGGCGGGGGCGAGCGCGCGGGCGACGGCCACGCGCTGCCGCTCGGACTGGAGCAGGGCGTGCGGGCGTCTGCGGGCACAGTCGCCGATGTCCAGGCGCCTGAGCCACTCCAGGGCGGCGGTCTTGGCGGCCCGGCGGGTCCAGCCGCGCAGCATCAGCGGGAGGGCGGTGTTCTCCCAGGCGTTCAGTTCGGGGACCAGCGTGGGGACGGGGTCGATCCAGCCGAACCGGTCCCGGCGCAGCCGCTCGCGGGTGAGCGGGCCCATGGTGTGCACGGGCGAGCTGTTGAACCAGACCTCACCCTGCTGCGGCAGGAGCTGGCCGGACAGGCACAGCAGGAGGGTCGTCTTGCCGCTGCCGCGCGGGCCGCCGACGGCGAGGATCTCGCCCTCACGGACGCCGAGCGAGACACCGCTGAGCGCGGGCGAGCCGTTGTGCTTGACGTGCAGGGCGCGTGCCCAGAGCACGTCGTTGTCAGGCGGGGCCACCATCGCGTACACCTCGTTCAGAGCTGATGTGCCGTGCCCGGCGATCTCTTCGAGGTCGCTCGGTCCCCCGGACGGGGGAACGAGGGGCAGGGCCGATCGGTCAAGGGGCACGCTAGGGAGTCGGGGCCGGGAGGCCGGACAGCACGCGGCCCCGGGCCGCCCATTCTCACTCGAACGGGCGCCACCGGGGCCGGTGTTGATCAGTCATACGGAAGACCGGAGCCGCCGGGGGAAGCCGGCGGTCCGGGCTCACGGCCGGGACCGGGGAGGTGTGGTCAGAGCTTGGTCCACGCCTCCGTCAGGACCTGACGGACGATCCCCTCGATCTCGTCGAAGGTCGACTGGTCGGAGATCAGCGGCGGCGAGAGCTGGATGACCGGGTCACCGCGGTCGTCGGCGCGGCAGTAGAGGCCGTACTCGAAGAGCTTCTTGGAGACGAAGCCGTAGAGCACGCGCTCCGACTCCTCGTCCGTGAAGGTCTCCTTGGTGGCCTTGTCCTTCACCAGCTCGATGCCGTAGAAGAAGCCGTTGCCGCGGACGTCGCCGACGATCGGCAGGTCGTGCAGCTTCTGCAGGGTCTGGAGGAAGTTCGCCTCGTTGTCCAGCACGTGCTGGTTCAGGCCCTCACGCTCGAAGATGTCGAGGTTGGTGAGCGCCACGGCCGCGGAGACCGGGTGGCCGCCGAAGGTGTAGCCGTGCAGGAAGGTGTTGTCGCCCTTGTAGAACGGCTCGGCGATGCGGTCGGAGACGATGCACGCGCCGATGGGGGAGTAACCCGAGGTCATGCCCTTGGCGCAGGTGATCATGTCCGGTACGTAGCCGAACTTGTCGCAGCCGAACATCGTGCCGAGGCGGCCGAAGGCGCAGATGACCTCGTCCGACACCAGCAGGACGTCGTACTGGTCGCAGATCTCGCGCACGCGCTGGAAGTAGCCGGGCGGCGGCGGGAAGCAGCCGCCGGCGTTCTGCACCGGCTCCAGGAAGACCGCGGCGACGGTCTCCGGGCCCTCGAAGAGGATCTCCTGCTCGATCTGGTCGGCGGCCCAGCGGCCGTAGGCCTCGGGGTCGTCGCCGAAGAGCGGGGCGCGGTAGATGTTGGTGTTGGGGACCTTGTGGGCACCCGGGACCAGCGGCTCGAAGGGGGCCTTCAGGGCCGGCAGGCCGGTGATCGACAGGGCGCCCTGCGGGGTGCCGTGGTACGCGACCGCACGCGAGATGACCTTGTACTTGGTCGGCTTGCCCTGCAGCTTGAAGTACTGCTTGGCCAGCTTCCACGCGGTCTCGACGGCCTCGCCGCCACCGGTGGTGAAGAACACCTTGTTCAGGTCGCCCGGCGCGTGGTGCGCCAGACGCTCGGCCAGCTCGATGGCCTTGGGGTGGGCGTAGGACCACACCGGGAAGAAGGCCAGCTCCTGGGCCTGCTTGAAGGCCGTCTCGGCCAGCTCGGTGCGGCCGTGGCCGGCCTGGACCACGAACAGGCCCGCGAGACCGTCGAGGTAGCGCTTGCCCTTGTCGTCGTAGATATAGGTGCCCTCACCCTTGACGATGGTGGGAACGGGCGCGTTCTCGTACGAGGACATGCGGGTGAAGTGCATCCACAGGTGGTCGTACGCGGTCTTGCTGAGGTCCTTGGTGCTCACGGCTATCGGGTTCCCCACATGTAGGTCTGCTTCTTGAGCTTCAGGTAGACGAAGCTCTCGGTGGAGCGCACCCCGGGCAGCGCCCGGATGCGTTTGTTGATGACGTCCAGCAGGTGGTCGTCGTCCTCGCAGACGATCTCGGCGAGGATGTCGAACGAGCCCGCGGTCATCACCACGTACTCGACTTCCGACATGGCAGTCAGCGCTTCGGCCACCGGGTCGAGGTCGCCCTCGACGTTGACACCGACCATCGCCTGCCTGCGGAACCCCACGGTGAGGGGGTCCGTGACGGCGACGATCTGCATGACGCCCTGGTCCAGCAGCTTCTGGACTCGCTGGCGCACGGCGGCCTCGGAGAGGCCCACGGCCTTGCCGATCGCGGCGTACGGGCGGCGTCCGTCCTGTTGGAGCTGCTCGATGATGGCGAGGGAGACGGTGTCCAACTGGGGACTGCCGTTCCTGGACTCGCGGGAGTCCCTGGGTTCCGCGCTTCGACTGACCACGACCCCACTGTGCACGACGTCTCGACAGTTCCGCAAGGTTGCGGCGATGAAATTCGTTGTTTACGGGTACGTGTCTTGCGGATTTCGCAGTTCTGGATGGCGTGGGGGTGTTGAAAACGTGGAGCCACGGATTAGGGTGGGATCTCAGACATCTCAGGTAGTGGACACCTGAGCCGTTGGACATCCGACAGGAGGGCCGGGCAGTGAGCACCGAGCTGCGTCGTCTGCGCAATTACATCGACGGAGAATTCCGCGATGCCGCCGATGGACGGACCACGGAGGTGGTCAACCCCGCGACCGGCGAGGCGTACGCGACCGCGCCGCTCTCCGGCCAGGCGGACGTCGACGCCGCGATGGCGGCCGCCGCCGCGGCCTTCCCGCAGTGGCGGGACAAGACCCCCTCCGAGCGCCAGAAGGCCCTCCTGAAGATCGCGGACGCGTTCGAGGAGCGGGCCGAGGAACTGATCGCGGCCGAGGTGGAGAACACCGGCAAGCCGATCGGTCTGACCCGGTCCGAGGAAATCCCGCCGATGGTCGACCAGATCCGCTTCTTCGCGGGGGCCGCCCGCATGCTGGAGGGCCGCTCGGCCGGCGAGTACATGGAGGGCATGACCTCGATCGTCCGCCGCGAGCCGGTCGGCGTCTGCGCCCAGGTCGCGCCGTGGAACTACCCGATGATGATGGCGGTGTGGAAGTTCGCCCCGGCCCTCGCGGCGGGCAACACGGTCGTCCTGAAGCCGTCGGACACCACCCCGGCCTCCACGGTCCTGATCGCCGACATCCTCGGCGGCATCCTGCCCAAGGGCGTCTTCAACGTCATCTGCGGCGACCGCGACACCGGCCGCGCGATGGTCGAGCACCCGACCCCGGCGATGGCGTCCATCACCGGCTCCGTCCGCGCGGGCATCTCGGTCGCCGAGTCGGCGGCCAAGGACGTCAAGCGCGTCCACCTGGAGCTGGGCGGCAAGGCCCCGGTCGTCGTCTTCGAGGACACCGACATCGCCAAGGCCGTCGAGGACATCTCGGTCGCGGGCTTCTTCAACGCCGGCCAGGACTGCACGGCCGCGACCCGCGTCCTCGTCCAGGAGTCCATCCACGACGAGTTCGTCGCGGCGCTCGCCAAGGCCGCCGCCGAGACGAAGACCGGGCAGCCGGACGACGAGGACGTGCTCTACGGCCCGCTGAACAACCCGAACCAGCTCAAGCAGGTCGCCGGGTTCATCGAGCGCCTGCCCGCGCACGCCAAGGTCGAGACGGGCGGTCAGCAGGTCGGAGAGAAGGGCTACTTCTACGCCCCGACCGTCGTCTCCGGCCTCAAGCAGGACGACGAGATCATCCAGAACGAGGTCTTCGGCCCGGTCATCACCGTCCAGTCCTTCTCGGACGAGGCCCAGGCCATCGAGTGGGCCAACGGCGTCGACTTCGCCCTCGCCTCCTCGGTGTGGACCAAGGACCACGGCCGCGCGATGCGCCTGTCCAAGTCCCTCGACTTCGGCTGCGTGTGGATCAACACCCACATCCCGCTGGTCGCCGAGATGCCGCACGGCGGCTTCAAGAAGTCCGGCTACGGCAAGGACCTGTCGGGCTACGGCTTCGAGGACTACACGCGCGTCAAGCACGTGATGACGTCGCTGGACGGCTGACCGCGCACCACGCGTGAACGTGGCCCCGGCCGGGAGTCGATCCCGGCCGGGGCCGCACTCTTTCCCCCGCCCGGGATCAGGCGCTCTCGGTCACGCTGGAGAGGCTCGGCCCCTCGGCCGTGCCCGGCTCCCCCTTCTCCGTGTGGAAGCCGGGCACGTCGCCGGAGCCTTCGACGGAGCCGCCGACAGAGCTTCCGCCGGATCCGGTGCCGGGCTTGCCGGGCCTGCCCGGAACGGGCAGCGGAGGCAGGCCGGCTTCCGACGAGAAGGTGATGCCGGCCTTCTTCAGGATCGGCGAGCACGCCTTCACGGCGGCCCGGTAGCCCTTGGACGCCGGGTCGAATCCCTTGGACGCCCCCACCCGCACGCTGAACCGGATGTGGCCCCGCTTGTCCTTCGAGGCGTGGAACGCCGGGAAGACCTTCTGTCCGTGGCCGCGCATGCACGCCGCGAACGCGTCGTCGGCGGCGTTCACGTCGCCGGGCGCGTGCGAGGTCGGCCGGTAACCGATGGCCGGCATGGCCCCTCCGGACGGCAGGCTGCCCTTCGGCGCCGTGCCGGACGCGTGCTGCGTGAGCCGGGGGGACGCGGCGGTCCCCGCCGTCGCCGTGGTCACGGTGGACCTGTCGGACGCCGAGGCGGCCGAGGCGCTGACCGTCCCGAGCGTGGCGGCCGAGATCAGGGCGCAGGCCAGGGCGAGTCGTTGTGGCCGAGTGGCCAGTGCACGCATGGGTGTCCTCCATGGGGCGGGCGGCGATGCCGCCGGGTCGGATGCGATGGCGCACGGTGGCGCACCGCCGCGCCGTCACGTGTCGTGGCTCGACCGTCAGGGCGGGGCGTGCGGTGTCGTGTTGTGCTCCAGACAAGCCCGGAGGCGGTTACGGCACGGGAACGGCCGTCCTTATCGCGAACCGACGCCGAGCCACAGGCGTACGCCGCGACTGCGGGACCCTGCCGGGGTGTCCGGCCCTGCCGGAGACCTTGCCGGGACGGCCGGCGCCTGCCGGGCACTGCCGGGACTGCCGGGGATCTTGCCGGGACGCCCGGGCCCCCGCCCGGGTGTGCGGCCCCCGCCCGGGCGTGCGGGCCCTGCCGGGGTCCGGGGCTCGCACAGGGAGCGCTTATCCCCGTGTAACCCCCGGGCCGCCACACTGACCGCCATGCGTGTGCTGGTGGTCGAGGACCATGAGGAACTGGCCGAGACCGTGGCCGCCGGGCTGCGCCGCGAGGGCATGGCGGTCGATCTCGCGCTGGACGGGCCCACGGCGTTGGAGCGCGCCACCGTCAACGCGTACGACGTCGTCGTGCTCGACCGCGATCTGCCCGGCGTCCACGGCGACCAGGTGTGCCGGACGCTGGCCGCGGGCGGCAGCCGGGCGAGGGTGCTGATGCTGACCGCGTCCGGCACGGTGGCCGACCGGGTCATGGGACTCGGTCTCGGTGCCGACGACTATCTGTCCAAGCCCTTCGCGTTCGCCGAACTCGTCGCGCGCATACGGGCCCTGGCGCGACGCGCGCAGCCCGCGCTCCCGCCTGTCCTGGTCCGCGGGGAACTGCGGCTCGACCCGGCGCGGCGGCAGGCGACCCGGAGCGGTTCAGGGCTCGCCCTCAGCCCGAAGGAGTTCGCCGTGCTCGAACTCCTGCTGGCCGCGCAGGGCGCCGTCGTCTCCACCGAGGAACTCCTGGAGCGCGCCTGGGACGAGGCCGCCGACCCCTTCAGCCAGACCGTGAAGGTCACGGTGAGCCGGCTGCGCCGCAAACTGGGGGAGCCGCAGGTGATCGCGACGGTGGACCGGGCGGGATACCGGATCGCATGACGGACGCATCCGCCGGAGCGGACCGCCCGGCCCCGTACGGCACGCGCCCGCGGCCGGCACCGCCCGGCCGCCGCTGGTGGCGGGCACCGCAGCTCACCCGCGGGCGGCCGGCCCCCGGCGGTGTGCGATGGCGGCTCGCCCCACGCAGCATTCGCTGGCGGCTGACCCTGCTCTACAGCGCGCTGTTCATGGCGGCGGGGGCCGGCCTGCTCGGCTTCACCTACCTGCTGGCGTCGCGGACCGCGCCGTCGACGGCGGTCGGGGGCTCGTCCGCGGTGCCCGGCATGCCCGGGGGCGAGGGACAGACCCCCGATCCGCCGACGCTCACGATGTACGCCGAGGCCCTGCGCGCCGATCAACTGCACCAGCTGCTCGTCGAGGCGGGCATCGCGCTCGCCGTGATGACCTTCGCCTCCGTGGCACTGGGCTGGCTCATGGCGGGACGCGTCCTCGCGCCGCTGCGCACGATGACCTCCGCCGCCCGGCGGATCTCCGCGGACAACCTCCGCCTGCGGCTGGCGGTACCGGGTCCCGAGGACGAACTCAAAGCCATGGCGGACACCTTCGACGACGTACTGGGGCGCCTGGAGGGCGCGTTCGAGGCGCAGAAGCAGTTCGTCGCCAACGCGTCGCACGAACTGCGCACCCCCCTCACGCTCCAGCAGGCGATCGTGGACGTCGCGCTCGCCGACCCCGGGGCGTCGGTGGAGAGCCTGCGGGCCGCGTGCCTGCGCGTTCGTGCCGCCGGGCAGGAACAGGAGCGCCTCATCGACGCCCTGTTGACCCTGGCGCGCAGCCAACGCGGGCTTCAGCGCAGGGAGTTCGTCGACCTCGCCGCGACGGTGCGGGAGCTGCTGCCGGACGGCGGGCCCGAGACCGGTGGGCCGCGGGTGCGGGCCGACCTCGGCTCCGCGCCCGTGCTGGGCGACCCCCAGTTGATCGAACGCCTCGTGGTCAACCTCGCCGACAACGCCGTACGGCACAACAGCGGTGGGGACCAGGAGAGCTGGGTCCGGCTGTGGACCGGCACGGAGGCGGGGCGCGCGGTCCTGCGGGTCGACAACACCGGGCCGGTGATCCCGCGTGACCAGGTGGCCGGACTCTTCCAGCCGTTCCGGCGGCTGGGCGCGGAACGGACCGGAACGCACCCGCGCGGGAAGGGCCGCCCCCGCGAGGGCCTGGGGCTCGGCCTGTCCATCGTCACGGCCGTCGCCACCGCCCACGGCGGCACGGTCGAGGCATGGCCCCGTGCGCGGGGTGGCCTGTCCGTGAGGGTGGCGTTCCCGCCGTGCGCACCACCCGCGCCGAGGCCGGGCCAGGCGCCGGGCCGGGGACGGGCGGTGATCACGCGCGCGGAGCCCTCGGAACACCGGGAAACGGATCGACAGGGTGTCGGGTCGGCGGGCGACTGATCGACGCAGCGTCCATTGTCCCGGCCGAGCCCGGGTCGGCATGCTTCGCGCGTGCCAGTGAATCGGAAGACCTCGCCGCCCTCCCGCCGGTCCCTGCTGCGCGCCCTGGGCGGCGGTGCCGCGCTCGGGGCCCTCGCGGGATGCGGGGTACCGGCGGCGTACGTGGGACCGGGTGACCGGGCCGGAGCGGACCTCTCCGCCACGGACAAGCGGCTGACCTGGGCGAACTGGCCGCTGTACATCGACACCGACGACGAGGACAGCACCCGGCGGCCGACGCTGGAGGCCTTCGAGAAGCGCGCCGGGATCTCCGTCGACTACATCGAGGAGATCAACGACAACGACGAGTTCTTCGGCAAGATCAGCCCGTCCCTGATGAACCACCAGCGGACCGGCCGCGACCTCATCGTCATCAGCGACTGGATGTGCGCCCGCTTCGTGCGGCTCGGCTGGGTCCAGGAGATGGACCGGTCCCGGCAGCCGAACGTCGTCAAGTACCTGGACCCGCTGCTGAGTTCGCCCGCCTTCGACCCCGGCCGCAAGTCCTCGGTGCCGTGGCAGTCGGGGATCACCGGTATCGCGTACAACCGTCGCAAGGTCGGCCGCGAGATCCGGCACGTGTCCGATCTGTGGGCCGACGACCTCAAGGGCCGGGTCACTCTGCTCTCCGGCCTGGACGAGGCGTTCGCGCTGCTCATGCAGGCCAACGGCGTCGACATCAGGAAGTGGCGGGCCGACGACTTCCACCAGGTGTGCGATCAGGTCGAGAGGCAGGTGCGCCGCGGCCAGATCCGCCGCTTCACCGGCAACGACTACATCAAGGACCTCGCCGGCGGGGACGTGCTGGCCTGCCAGGCCTACTCGGGCGACGTGATCCAGCTCCAGGCCGACGACCCCGACATCCGCTTCGTCGTCCCCGAGGAGGGCGCCGAGCTGTGGGCCGAGTCGCTGATGATCCCCAACCTGGCCCGGCACAAGGCCAACGCCGAGAAGCTCATCGACTACTACTACGAGCCCGAGGTCGCCGCCGAGCTGGCCGCCTGGGTCAACTACGTCTGCCCGGTCCCCGCCGCCCGGGACGTCCTCGCCTCCTCCAAGGACAAGGACACCGCCGCCCTCGCCGAGGACCCCCTGATCTTCCCGGACGCGACGATGCGCAGGCGTCTCGCGATCGCCCGTGACATCACCTCCACCGAACGCACGGAGTTCGCCAAGCGCTGGAACGCGATAGCCGGCCTGTGAACCGGGGGAGCGGCGGGCACCGAGGAACCGGTGCCGGCCAGGGGCGGTCGGTGCCCGCCCGCTGTCACGGCTCGCGGAGCAGGTCCCGGGCTCGTGCGAGCCGGCGGGTTCCGGCCGGATAGGGCAGCGTGCGGGCCAGCGACTCGGCCCGCGTCAGCTCCTTCGCGCCCTCCCGGGCCGGGGCGAGCCGCGACAGCGAGGTCCCGAGGACGATCCGTGCCTCCACCTCGGTGAGGCGTTCCCCGGTCCGCTCCGCCCGGGCCGCCTCGGCGCGCGCGAGCCGCAGGGCGGCCTCGGTCCGCCCCGACAGGAGCTCCGCCCAGGCCACCAGGACCGGCGCGTCCTCGGCATGACCGTCCAGGGCGCGCAGCGCCTCGTCCGGGTGGCCGGTGCGCAGGGCGAGTTCGGCGCGGGCCGTGCGCACCTCGTGCTCCGCCTGCCGGTCCCCGAGCTCGGCGGCGACCGCCTGCGCGCGGTCCAGCAGGGGCAGCGCCTCCCGCGCCGCGCCCGTGAAGGCCCGTACGCGGGCCAGGGTCGCGAGGGCGTACGGAAGGCACCAGGCGTCGTACGCCTCCGCGCCCGCCACCGCTTGTTCCGCGAGGGCGAGGGCCGGCCCGGGTTCCTCCAGCAGCAGCCGCAGTTCGGCGAGGTTCCCGCGCTCGAAAGCCGCGGCGGTCGGATCGCCGGACCGTTCGGCGAGGCCGAGCGCGCGGGTCCCGATCTCGACGGCCTCGCGCAGTCTTCCCGCCCGCCGCGCGTTCTCACGCAGCATCGACAGGACCGAGCCGAGGAGCGTCGGATCGCCGTAGGCCTCGGCCGGCGCCAGCGCCTGGTCGCCCGCTTCGCGTGCCTGGTCGAAGCGGCCGGCGAGCCCGAGGTTGGCGGCCTGCATCGCGAAGGCGCGGGCCACCAGCCGCTGGCCGGACGCTCCCGGCACGTTCCGTGCCGCGGTCAGGGCCTGCCGGGCGGCCTCGGCCCCGGCCGTGTACCGGCCCTGGACACAGCGGACCACGGACAGGGCGAGGAAGTGACCGGCGGCCGGTTCGGGACCGGTGTCCGCGCCCACCGGGTGCTCCCGAAGGGTGCGGCGGGCGGAAGCCGTGGCGCTCGTCCTGACCAGGGTCTCGGCGAGCAGGGCCGAGGTGAGGACCGCGTCGTCGTGGTCCTCGCGCCGCTCGAACTCCGCCAGGGAGAGCCGCAGGGCTTCGGCCGCCTGCTCGAAGTGGCCCATTCTCCGCAGGACATGGGCGTGGGCGAGCCGGGCGCGGGCCGCGTCGACGTCCAGCCGGGCCACCAGGTCGCGGTAGTAGCGGTCGGCGGTGTCGTTCGCGTACAGGGCCGCGGCCCGCTCCGCGGCGCGGCGCAGGTATTCGGCCGCGCGCGGATCGTCGGCGCGGGCGAAGTGGGAGGCCAGGGTGTCGACGGCATCGGGACGGCGCCGCCGGACCGCCTGGGCGAACGCGGCGTGCAGTTGCCGGCGGCGGACCGCCGCGAGCTGTTCGTAGCAGGTCAGCCGGACCAGAGGATGCCGGAAGGCCACCCCTTCCTCGGACCGTCCGGCCACGACGACGGGCCGTTCCTCGACGAGCGAGGCGGCGATGGCCTGTTCCAGGGCGTCGGCCGCCGCGGCGCCGGCCACCGGCGGGTGCAGCCCGTGCTCGGCGACATCGAGCAGTTCGGACAACGCGGTGTCGCCGCCCGCCACGGACAGCGCCTCGACGACCCGGCGCGCGTCCGCGTCCAGCCGTACGAGCCGGTCGGCGACCAGCCCCCGTACACCCTCGGGGGCGAGGCCCCCGCCGTTCTCGTCGGCCGGGCCGTGAGCGAGTTCGAGGGCGAACAGCGGGTTTCCGAGGGAGAGTTCCCACACCTTCAGGGCCCGGTCGTCCCGTGACATGTCGGTGGCCGCGTCGCGTACGACGGCCAGGCAGGCCTCCTTGTCGAGCCGGCCCAGTTCCTCGCGCACGGACAGGCGCTGACGCAGCAGTGATGCCACGATCGAGCGGCGCGGGTCGCCGTCGGGGAGTTCTTCCTCGCGGTACGTCACCAGGAACCGCAGCGCGGTCCTCCGTTCCACGGACCGCCGGGCCAGATGGCCGAGCAGTTGGTACGAGCCGGTGTCGGCGGCGTGCAGATCGTCGAGGACCATCAGCACCGGGCGCACCGCGGCGAGGTCGCCGAGCAGGGCCGCGCTCGCCCGGAACAGCCGGTCCCGCTCCTCCTCGGGACTGCGTTCGCCGGTCGTTCCCACCTGCCCCAGCGACGGCAGGAACGAGGCCAGTTCGGGATATTCGGCGCCGACCCGGGCGCGCTCGGCCGCACTGTGCTCGGCGAGCCATCCCTCCAGCGCCTCCGCGAAGGCCCCGTACGGTGTGTGCCCCTCCGCGTCCCGGCCGCCGCCCCACAGCACAGCGGTGCCGGCCGAGGTGGCCCGCCGCGCCACCTCGCCGACCAGACGGGTCTTGCCGACGCCCGCCTCGCCGGTGAGGAGCGTGACCGGGGGGCCGTCCGCCGAGAGGAGCCGTTCGAGCACGGCGTCGCGGCCCCGCAGCTCGGGCGCGCCGCGGCCGGCCCGCAGCGGGGCCGGGAGCAGCGGTGTGGCCGGGACGGGGGCGGGGGCCGCGGCCAGTGCGAGCCGGTGCAGCCGCTCCGTCTCCGGGCCCGGCCGCACGCCGAGTTCGGTGTCGAGCGTGTCGCGGCACACGTGGTACTGGTGCACGGCTCGTCGGCGCAGCCCCTGGCGCAGCCAGGCGTCGATGAGGAAGCGGTGGGCCATCTCCTCGGCGGGGCTGGCGGCGAGGACCTGCTCGGCGAAGGCGGCCGCGTCGGCCGGGGCACCCCGTTCCAGGTGCTCGCCGGCGAGCCGGAGCAGCAGTTGTTCGCGCAGCAGCGTGAGCCGGGCGCGCCGGTCGTCGGCCCAGCGCGCGTAGCGGTCCTCCGGGAGCATCTCACCGGTGAACCGGTCGAGGGCGCAGGTCAGTGCGTCGATCCCGCCGTCGGCGAGGGCCGCGCGGGCCGACGTCTCGGCCTCGTCGGCGTCGATCCACACGGTCGCGGGGTCGAGATACAGGAGCCCGCCGTCGGAGACGAGGTACGAGGAGGAGGCGCGCGGGGCGAGTTCGGGTTCCAGGGCGTGGCGCGCGGCGTGCAGGGCGACCCGCAGACTGCCCGCGGCGGCCTGCGGATCGGCGTCGGGCCAGCAGACGCCCATCGCCTGTTCGCGGTGCAGGCGGTGCGCGGGTGACACGGCGAGGAGTTTCACCAGGGCCTGGGCGCTGGGCCGGGGCCACCGTTCGGCCAGTGCCGGGCCGCCGTCCCGGGTGACCCGAAAACCGTTGAAAAGGTACAGCCGGAGCAGAGGGGCCGACGAGGTCGTGCGGTGGGGCGGCTGCTGCGGACTCATCAGGGCGCCACTGTAGCCGAGCACGCCGAGGACCCCCCGGGCGTGTGCCCGGGGGGTCCTCGGCCGATCCGGCCCGACCCGATCCGGCAGGCTCAGGTCAGGTCAGGTCGAGCAGCTTCCGTACGCGCTCAGGAGAGCTTGTACGTGGTGACCTGGTGGATGGCGTTGTTCGGCAGGTAGTAGCGGCCGCCGAACTCCTCGGCCGTCCGGTCGACGCCGGTGTAGTCGCCCGTCAGCGAGAGCGCCTCGTCGACCCCGTCGCCGTTCAGGTCGGCGGCGAGGTAGTCGCGCGCGCCCATGAGGCTCGCGCTGCCGACGCCGTTCGCCCAGGTGTCGGCGGACTCGAAGATGCTCGGGTCCCACAGGTAGAGCCCGCCCTCGACACCGGCGACCAGCAGCTTGCGGCCGCCGGGACCCGTCAGGAAGCCGCCGCCGTAGGACTGCGGCAGCACCCCGGCCTTGGAGTCCACGCCGTCGGCCTCGTACCGCCGGAACGAGGCCGTGCCTCCCTCGTACAGCACACCCTTGTCGGTGAAGTAGCTGAAGTGCGTCCACAGGCCGCCGGCGTAGCCGGAGTGCAGCACCTCACCGGTGCGGCCGTCGCGGATCTCGAAGTAGTTCCGCGGGTTGAGCGATGCGGCACCGTTGATCTCGAGCGGGGCGGTGACGTTCCACTGGTAGACGACCGCGTGTCCGTCCGCGTACGGGATGTCCTCGGACGCGAGGATGCCGTCGTTCGGGGTGGCGGTGCGGACGCCCCCGACCGCCTCCGCCGGGGCCTTGGGTGCCGCGTCCCAGCGGACCTTGCCGTTCCTGGCGTCGAGCGCGACGGCGTCGGTCACCGCGTCGGTCCGCTGGTACGCGTTGAGGCTCGCGTAGGCCGCGTACACCTTGCCGTCGTTCACGGACGGGTCGGTGAAGCGCACGTCGCCGGCGCTCTTGGGCGCGCTGTACGTCCACAGCGCGTGGCCGTCGCCGTGGTAGGCGCGCAGGGCGTCGGTCGGGACGAGGATGTCCAGCTCGCCGTCGCCGTTCAGGTCGGCCAGTTCGGCCGAGCGCACGTACTGGCCCGCGCCGCCCTCGATGGTGGCGAGGGTCTTGCCCGTCCTGCCGTCGAGGACGACCACGGCGGTGTCGGCCGCGACGACGATCTCCGGCCTGCCGTCGCCGTCGACGTCACCGGTCTCGATGTCGTGCACCGCGCCCGGCACGGTGGCCTGCCACAGCTTCTCGGGCTTGCCGCCCACCAGCGACGGACCGGAGTAGGCCCACACGCCGTCGGACGAACCGGCCATGACGACGTCCTTCTTGCCGTCCTTGTCCAGGTCGGTGGCCTTGGCGTACGCGATGTCGCCCATCAGCGGCGTCACGTCCTCGGCCTTGCCGCTGCCGAGCTTGAACGTGCGGATGTTCTCCGCCTGGTCGACGACCCGCACGTGTGTGCCCCGGTCGTCGCTGAAGACGTCCTGGTACATCGGGGCGGCGGCGACGCCCTTCTGCTGCCACTTGATGTCGCCCTTGGCGGAGTAGACCGTCAAGGACGCGTACCGTCCGCCTCCGGGGTTGTTCGCCCCGTTGATCTCGCGGTCGTCCTGGGCGGAGGTGACCAGCTTGCCGTCGGCCACCTGCAGCCGCCAGACGCTCGCCGCGTCCTTGGAGTTGTCGGCGTCGCGCTTGACCGTGCTCGACCACAGCAGCGTGTCGGGGTCGGTGCCGTCGAGCACGCGCACGGTGCTGGCGTTGACCCAGTAGCCCTCGTCGAGCGAGGACTCCGCGACCGCGTACTCGTCGCCGTCCCTCGCGGTCAGGTCACCGACCGTCAGCGCGGTGGGCAGGACGTTGTCCCGGGTCTCCAGCGTGGCGCGGTGACCGGTTCTCAGGTCGTAGGAGGCGACCTCGTAGCGCACGGCGTCCGTCGCGTCCCGCTGCTCCAGCGCGACGATCCGCTTGCGGCCCGCGTCCACGCGCAGTTGACGGCCGTAGAGCACGCTGTCGGTCTGCCAGTCCACCGAGCCGTCCGCCGTGTCGAGCACGAGGGTGTGGCCGCGCGCGTCGACACCGGCGGCCTTGGCCAGGTTCCAGGTGAGGGCGACCTTGCCCTTGCCCAGGTCCTGGATGTCGCCCCAGTTGCCCTTGCGGGCCTCCCCGGTGTCGTACGTCCAGGTCCGCGCCGGGGTCAGCACGCCGTCCGCGGAGGAGAAGCGGATGCCGGTCAGGGTCATCGTGGCGGCGGCCGGGACCTTGGAGTCGCCGCTCATCCGCGGCGCGTCGGCGACCAGCAGGGCGCCGTCGACGATCTTCACCATGGAGGCGCGGTTGTACAGCTTCGACCAGACGGTCCTGCCGGTCTTGCCGTCGAGGACCGTCACGAACGTGCCCGTGGTCAGCGACGAGCCCGGCGAGGTGAACGGACGCGGGTACGGCGTCGTGCCGACCTGCGCCGAGAAGACCACGTCCGGGACGCCGTCGCCGGTCAGGTCTCCGGTGGAGTATCCGTTGTCCGAGTTGGCGGAGAACGGCGAGACCGCGTTGTAGCCCATCAGGATCTGCGCCGGGTACGGCTCGGCCCGCCAGACCTGGGTCGGCTTGACCTGCCAGTCGGTGTAGAAAGAGCTGCTGGTGCGCGCCCACACCTCGCTGCCGTCAGCCGTGTGCCGCTGCACGTAGCCCATGCTGTTGACGGTGAAGTAGTCGCCGTTCTTGCCGACGGGCACGGTGGCGCCCATGCCGCGCACGCCTTCCAGCGTGGAGGCACCGGTGAGCGTGACCTTGGTGGTCGGGTCGACGTCCGTGGAGGCGCCGTCGAGCTGGGAGCCGCTGCCGGTGTCAGTGCCGGAGCCGGAGCCGGTGTCCGTGCCGGTGCCGTCGTCGGCGGGCTTCGGGGCGTCGTCGGACTTCGGGCTGACGGTGCCGGTGGCGTCGGCGTACGGGTCGAGGCCGACGTGGGCGGCCAGCGTCTCGGCCTCGGCGCTGGTCAGCTTCATGGCCGAGCCGCTGTCGTCGGCGGCCAGGGCCTGCGGGCTCGCGCTCAGGCACAGGCCCGCCGCGACCAGGGCGGAGGCGAGCCGCAGGGCCCGCCGGGACTGGGGGGCTCTCATCACTTGGCTCCCTGCGCGAAGCGGACGGCGGTGCCGTCGGCGATCACGGACTGGTTGTAGGAGTACTGGAGTGCGTCGGTGCCGGACTGGTTCGCGATGCCGACGGTGGCGCCCGCGCCCTTGTCGGCGACCGACTGGTACTGGACGGTCACGGAGCCGGTCGCCTCGTCGAAGACGACCTCGAAGGAGGAGCGGCCCGAAGTGCCGTTGGCGTAGGCGGCGTTGTTCCAGACGACGGCGAACCGGCGGCTGCCCGTGGTGCCGGTCGTGGCGGTCTGCACCGACGACTTCTTGTCGAGGGTCAGGTCGTCCCACAGCGGGGCGATGATGCCCTTGACGCTGTTCGCGCCGGTCGTCGGCAGCGCGGTGTTGCTGTAGTCGCCGACGCGCGAGGACAGGAAGTTGACCAGGCCGTCGGTGGTGACGGAGGCGGAGGAGTACGAGACCCCGTACAGGCTCACCGGGAAGGGCAGCGCGACGCTCGCGGAGTCCTCGTCACCGGTCAGCGAGACCTTCTTGGAGCCGGCGATCCAGGAGTACGCGGCCGGGGCGCAGCTGTTGCCGGAGCTGTCGGTGCGGGCCGGGACCCGGACGTCCTTGGCCAGGTCGGCGGAGGCGACGGTGGCGGTACCGGTGTAGACGCCGTTGCACAGGACCGGCGCCGCGGGCTTCACCGTCAGGCCGTAGGTGCCCTCGGCGACCTTCGCGAAGCTGTAGGTGCCCTTGGCGTCGGTGGTGACGGCGGCGACCGGGGAGCCGGTCAGCTCGACCGTGGCACCGGCGAGCGCCTTTCCGGAGACGTCGAGCACGGTGCCGGCGACCTTGTGGGAGGCCACCGCGGTCAGCGCGAAGTCCTGGGTGAGGGCCTGGTTCTCGGTGACCGTGACACCGGTGGCCGAGCCGGTCGCGTAGCCGTAACCGCTGTACGCGAAGGCGTACGTGCCGGCCGGCAGGGCGATCTTGTACGTGCCGTCGGCGGCGGTGGTGACGGTGCGGACGTCGCCGCCGGTACCGGTGGCCGAGACGGTGATGTTGGCGAGGGCCGCGCCGGTCGCCTTGTCGGTGGCCTTGCCGGTGACGGTGGCCGCGGTGTGCGGGGCCAGGTCCACGGAGGCGAGGATGTCGAGTTTGCCCTGACCCCACACGTTGTTCATGCCGGCGGTGCCGCCGCAGTGGGTGTCGTCGACGTCACGTGCGCCCTGGTCGAGCAGCGCACGGGTCTCGTCGATCTTGCCGATCAGCGAGGGGGCCGCCGACCACAGCAGCGCGACGGCGCCCGCGACGTGCGGTGTCGCCATCGACGTACCGGATATGGAGTTGTACGACGAACCGGGCCACGTGGAACGGACGTTGACGCCCGGCGCCGAGATGTTCGGCTTCGTCGAGCCGTCGACCAGCGAGGGGCCGAAGCCGGAGAACGAGGCGATCGTGCCGGCGGAGTCGTAGGCGCCGACGCCGTAGGACGGGGCCTGCGAGCCGGGGGCGTGCGCGGTGGAGCAGGTCGTGCCGTCACCGTCGTTGCCGGCCGCGAACGCCTCGAAGATGCCGGCGGCGTTCCAGGCCTCGACGATGTCCTGGTAGAACGTCGTGTCGCCGCCGCCCCAGGAGTTGTTGACGATGTTCGGCGCGAGGTCCGGGCGCGGGTTCTGACCGTTGTGGTCGGTGGGCGCGAGGATCCACTGTCCGGCCGCGAGCAGCGACGCGTCCGAACAGGAGGAGGACTCGCAGCCCTTGGCGGCTATCCACTTGGCGTTCGGCGCGACACCGATGCCGTTCTTGCCGACCATCGTGCCCATCGTGTGGGTGCCGTGGCCGTTGTTGTCGCAGGGGACGCCACTGGTGCCGCACTGGCCCGTCGGGTCGTACCAGTTGTAGTCGTGCGTGAAGGAGCCGTCGCCGTTGTTGCCCCGGTACTGGGCGACCAGGTCGGGGTGGTTGTACTGCACGCCCGAGTCGACGTTGGCGATGACGATGCCCTCGCCGCGGTCGTCGTACTGCTTCCACACGTCGTCGGCGCCGATGTCGGCGACGCCCCACTCGGGGGTGTCGTCGCCGCTCGCCGAGGAGTCCGTGCGCGACGTGGTGATCTCGCTGTCGGCCGTCTCGACGTCGTCGAGCTTGTAGTGCTGCTCCTTGACGATCGACGCGACGTCCGAACGCCTCGCCAGCTCGTTCACGAGGTCCTGGTCACCGGTGACCTGGACCGCGTTCGCGATCCAGTAGTCCTTGTGGCCGACCTTCTTCTTGTCCAGGAAGGACGTGAGGGAGGCCTGGCTGTCCGCGGCGTTCGCGCGCAGCTCCTTGAAGGCGGCCCTGGCCCTCGCGGCGTGTGTCTTCTGCTTCTTGGCGCGGGACAGGTCCGCCTGGTCCTTCAGGACGACGAAGAACGTCGCGTCACCGCCCTTGGCCACGGCGGCGGTGAGCGTGGAGTCGACCTCGGCCGACGAGGTGGTGCCGGCGGCGAGCGCGGGTGTCGACGCGGTCAGCAGGGCGGTCGCGGTGAAGGCGGCCGCCGCCCAGACGGCGCGTCTGCGCCGGGGCGGTTGGGGCAGGTGCATCTGGGGTGCTCCTCCAGGAACGGTACGGGGGAGCTCGGACGCTAGGCAGCCGCCGTTACTCGGGCATTACAGGGTTCGGCCCGGCCGGACAACTGCCCGCTTTCCAGGGCGAACCAGGCCGCGTGCGCTCATACGGTCACGTCAACACCGCGGACGGACGAGGGGGGTTGGCACCAAAACGGAGCCGGCCGGCCGCTGTCGCGGCCGGGTTCTCGCGCGGCGCGGCTTCCGCTCAGCGGCTTTGCCCGCTCTTTACAACCCGGTCCGCCCCCGGTTCGTCTCTCCGCTCGATCCGTAACCGGCCCGCCGTCCTGACCGGCGGGCGGACCGAGGAAAGAGAGCGATTCATGCGCCGAACCGTCTTCAGTGCCACGGCACTCGCGTGCACCGCCGTACTGGTGGGCACGGTGCCCGCGTTCGCCGACGGGAGCTCCCCGCGCCCCTCGACCCGTCCGGGCGCCACCACGGCCCCGGCCCCGGCGAGTCCCACCGCCGCGCCGGCCCCGGCGAGCCCCACCCCGAGCCGGGCGCCCTCCGCCGTTCCCAGCGCCGTGCCGACGCGGGTGCCGGGCTCGCGGCAGGTCTCCGTCCGGCCGAGCGGAGCACCCGACACCGGTGTGGCGACGCCCGGGACGCCGTCCTCGGTTCCGGGCGGGCTCGTCGGCGGGGGCGCCGCCGTGTTCGCCGCGGGTGCGGCCGTCCTCGTCGTACGCCGTCGGCGGGCGACCGGGGCATGACGCCTGTCTCCAGGCGCGCGTTCGTCACCGTGGCCGCGGCCGCGCTGCTCGTGGGCTGCGGCGGCCACCCGGCCGCCCCGCCCGCGGACGCACGGTCCGGCGGCGCGTCGGCGACCGCACGGACCGGCGGCGCCACGGCCTCACGGCCGGCTGCGAAGCCGGCGCGTGCGCTCGGGCGTTCGGTGCCGGTCGGGCTGCGGATACCGGCCATCGGGGTCGACACCCCGCTGATCCGGCTCGGACTGGCCCCGGACGGCAGCGTGCGGGTGCCCCCGGTCGCGGCACACGACCGCGCCGGCTGGTACCGGCACTCGCCGACGCCCGGCCAGAAGGGCCCGTCGGTGATCCTCGGCCATGTCACGGTCGGCTCGTACGGCGACGGCGTCTTCCGTCACCTCGCGCGCCTGCGCCACGGTGACCGGATCGTGGTGCGCCTGGAGAACGGCAGGTCGGCCGGGTTCACCGTCGGCGAGGTCCGTACGGTCGCCAAGGCCGACTTCCCGGCCGAAGCGGTCTACGGCGACGTGGACCGTCCGGAGCTGCGGCTCATCACCTGCGGAGGTCCCCGCTCCGGAAGCGGCTACCGCGACAACGTGATCGTGTTCGCGACGCTGACCTCCGCGAGCCCCTGACCCCCGGCCGGCCGATCGACGGGGCGCCGGGCTCCCCGTCGCCGCCCCCGTGTCCCCCGTGGACCGGGAGGCGGGGATCCTGGGCCGAAGGACCGTACCCCGCGGCCCAGGATCCGCCCCTCCCGGCATCGTCACGACCATGGAGAATGTTGAAAGGGTCCCGTGAGAAGGCGGCGTCCGAGCTGTTCGCCGCCCTCTATCCGCGCCTCGCCGGCTGGTGCCGCCGTCTCGTCGACGACGACGGGACGGCCCACGAGATCGCCTCGGAGGCGTTCACCCGGCTCTGGTCCCGCTGGACCTCCGTGGCCGAGCCGCGGGGGTTCCTCTACGTCACCGCGGCCAATCTCGTCCGGGACCACTGGCGCAAGCTGGAGCGGGAACGCAGGGCCGTGCACCGGGCCACCGCCGAGGTTGTCGTCGGCCCGCCCAACGAACAGGCCGATCCGTCCGTACGTCTGCTCGTGCAGTCGCTGCCCGAACGGCTGCGCGTCCCGATCCTGCTGCACTACTACGCTGACATGCCGATCCGGGAGGTGGCCGCGCTGACCGGGCGCAAGGAAGGAACGATCAAGGCCGATCTCCACGCGGCCCGCGAAACGCTCCGCGCCCACCTGAGGAGAAGTCTTGATCACACACTCTGACGACGGTCCGGACTTCGGCCCCGACGACCCGCTGGCCGTCATCATGCGGCCTCCGTCCGAGTACCTCTCCCCACCGCCCGGCCGTTACGAGGCGATCCGCCGGGGCGCGGCCCGTCGCCGGCTGCTGCGCGCCGCGGCCGGGGTCGGAACGGTGTGTGCCGTCGGCGTTCTCCTCGCGCTGCCGCTCCGGTCGGCCGCACCCGAGGCGCCCGTGTCACCGGTGGTCCCGCTGGCCCCGCCGCCCGCGAGCAGTCCGTCGGCCGAGCCCACTCCGTCGTCGCGGCCCGGGAGCGTCAGTCCGCGTCCTCGTGCGAGCACTCCGTCCCGCCGGACGCCGGCGCCCAATACCGCACCCGTTCCCACGGCCCGGACGAGCGGCGTACCCTCCCTCAGCCGCACTCCGTCGGCGACCCAGACCTCCGCGCCCGCGACCGCCGGACCGTCCGCGGCCCGGACCGGAGCCGTTCCCACACCGTCCAGGGGGGCTCAGCGGTAGGGGGTGCGGCGGGGGCCGGGGTTCTCACGGTGCGGAAGGCCCCGCTTCTCGCGGCGCCAGCGGGGCTGGGCTTCCCGGGGTGCGACGGGCGTGCCCCGCCGTCCGAGGGCCACCCATAAAGCGGCCCTTCAGGACCCATAAGTCTGCCTTATGAGGTCATAGCCCGGACCCGCCTACTGACTTAGGTTTGCCTCAGTTTAGGCTTCCCGTCGAGTCCCCCGCCCCTGTTCGAAGGGAACCTGATCATGCCTCGCCCTCTGCGGGTAGCCATTGTCGGAGCCGGCCCGGCCGGAATCTACGCCGCCGACGCGCTGCTGAAATCCGCAGTGGCCGCCGAGCCCGGTGTCTCCATCGACCTGTTCGAGCGGATGCCGGCCCCGTTCGGTCTCATCCGTTACGGCGTCGCCCCCGATCACCCCCGGATCAAGGGCATCATCACGGCCCTGCACCAGGTGCTCGACAAGCCGCAGATCCGCCTCTTCGGCAACGTCGACTACCCGCGCGACATCAACCTGGACGATCTGCGCGCGTTCTACGACGCGGTGATCTTCTCCACCGGTGCGACGGCCGACCGGGCCCTCGACATCCCCGGCGTCGAGCTCGACGGCTCCTACGGCGCGGCGGACTTCGTCTCCTGGTACGACGGTCACCCGGACGTCCCGCGCACCTGGCCGCTGGAGGCGGAGAAGGTCGCCGTCCTCGGTGTCGGCAACGTCGCCCTCGACGTGGCCCGCGTCCTGGCCAAGACCGCGGACGAGTTGCTGCCCACCGAGATCCCGCCGAACGTGTACGAGGGACTCAAGGCCAACAAGGCCCTTGAGGTCCACGTCTTCGGCCGCCGCGGTCCGGCGCAGGCGAAGTTCAGCCCGATGGAGCTGCGCGAGCTGGACCACTCGCCGAACATCGAGGTCATCGTCGACCCCGAGGACATCGACTACGACGAGGGCTCGATCGCCACCCGGCGCGGCAACAAGCAGTCCGACATGGTCGCCAAGACCCTGGAGAACTGGGCGATCCGCGACACCGGCGACCGCCCGCACAAGCTGTTCCTGCATTTCTTCGAGTCGCCCTCCGAGATCCTCGGCGAGAACGGCGAGGTCGTCGGCCTGCGCACCGAGCGCACCGCCCTCGACGGCACCGGGAACGTCAAGGGCACCGGCGAGTTCAAGGACTGGGACGTCACCGCGGTCTACCGCGCGGTGGGTTACCTCTCCGACAGCCTGCCCAAGCTGCCCTGGGACGTCGACTCGGGCACGGTGCCGGACGCGGCCGGCCGGGTGCTGGAGGACACGGGCGAGCACCTGTCGTCCACGTACGTCACCGGCTGGATCCGGCGCGGTCCCATCGGTCTGATCGGTCACACCAAGGGCGACGCCAACGAGACGGTCGCGAGCCTGCTCGACGACCACGCCAACGGCCGTCTGCTCACGCCCTCCTCGCCCGAGCCGGAGGCCGTCGACGCCTTCCTCGGCGAGCGGGACGTCCGTTTCACCACGTGGGAGGGCTGGTACCGGCTGGACGCCGCGGAGAAGGCCCTGGGTGAGCCGCAGGGCCGCGAGCGCGTGAAGCTCGTCGAGCGCGAGGACATGCTGCGGGAGAGCGGCGCCTGAGTCTCCGGAGCCCCGGGAGGGGGCGGTTTTGAACACGTTCAAGCCGGGGCGTACGCTCCCGGTATGAGCGACAGAGCCGCCCTGTCCCGGGGCATCCGTGCGTGGCTTGTCTTCTTCGTCGTCAGCCTGGTGCTCAGTGGCGCCACGGCCTTCCCGCTGGTGCACGAACTGCACTGGACCGAGGACCTGTTGAGGGCCCTGTCCGTGCCGGAGCACCTGCCCGTCCTGATGGACTGGATCGAACGCGTGCGCCGCGGCCTCGACACCGCCGACGCCCAATACCCCTTCCTGCTCTACGGAACCGACTGGCTGGCGTTCGCGCATCTGGTGATCGCGGTCGCGTTCTACGGTCCCTACCGCGATCCGGTCCGCAACATCTGGGTCGTCGAGTTCGGGATGATCGCCTGTGCCGGCATCGTCCCGCTGGCCCTGATCTGCGGACCGATCCGCGGAATCCCCTTCTGGTGGACGGTCGTCGACCTGTCCTTCGGGATCTTCGGGGTGATCCCGCTGTATGTCGTCCGGAAGAAGATCAAGCGCCTGGAGGCGCTGACCGCGGACCCGGCTCCCGTGCCGGTACCCGCCGCCTGAGAGCACCCGGGGCGATCCGCCGGCCCGGCTCCGGCTCAGTCCCGGCGCAGTGCGGTCAGGGCGTCGACGCGGTTGGTCGTGATCGAGTCGACCCCCGCGTCGAGCAGGCGGCGCATGGACCGGCGGGTGTCCGGGGTCCACACGGAGAGCAGGTGGCCGCCGCGGTGGACGTGGGCCGCCAGGTCGCGGTTCACCAGGGGGAAGCGGTAGTTGAGCCAGCGCGGGCGTACGACGTCGAGCAGGCCCGGACGCGGCGGGGCCAGGCTCGTCCAGGTCAGCGCGATCTCCGCGGACGCGTCGGCGGCCCGCACCGCGAGCATGGCGGGGGCCCCGGCGCAGTAGTACACCCGCTCCCCGGCCCCGCACGCCCGCACCACGTCCACGACCTCGCGCGCGACCCCCGCGTCCACCTGTCCCGGCAGATCGACCATGACCCTGCTGTCGCCGGTCGCCCCGAGGGCCTCCGCCAACGTCGGCACACCGCCGGCCGTGAGTCCGCGCACCTCGTCGCCGGAGAGCGAGCCCAGCGGCCGGTCGTGTCCCCACAGACGCTTGAGCGTCGCGTCGTGCAGCAGGACGGGTACACGGTCACGCGTCAGGCGTACGTCGATCTCGACGGCGTCCGCGCCCCGGTGGAGCGCGGAACGCAGCGAGTCGATCGTGTTCTCACGGACGCGATAGGGGTCGCCGCGGTGGGCGACTGCGGTCACGGTGCGCATGGGGCCATTGTGCTCGGTTCAGAGCGCGAGCCAGGTGGCGGCGTACGTGTCGATCTCCGCGGCGAGTTCGGCCTTCTCCGCCGCGCCGAGGAACGAGGCGTGCACCGCGTTCTTGGCGAGCTCCGCGACGCCCTGCTGGTCGAGGCCGAGGAGGCGGGCGGTGACCGCGTACTCGGTGTTGAGGTCGGTACCGAACATCGGCGGGTCGTCGGAGTTGACGGTGACCGTCACACCGGCCGCCACGAACTCCTTGACGGGGTGCTCGTCCAGGGTGCGGACGGCGCGGGTGGCGATGTTCGAGGTCGGGCAGACCTCCAGCGCGATGCCGTGCTCGGCGAGATGGGCGAGCAGCCGCGGGTCCCGCGCGGAACTCGTGCCGTGGCCGATGCGCTCGGCGCCGAGGACGTTCAGCGCGTCCCAGACCGTCTCCGGGCCCGTCGTCTCACCGGCGTGCGGCACCGACCGCAGCCCCGCCGCGCGGGCACGGTCGAAGTACGGCTTGAACTGGGGCCTCGGTACGCCGATCTCGGGGCCGCCGAGTCCGAAGGAGACGAGCCCCTCCGGCCGCAGCCGGTCGTCGGTCGCGAGCCGCACGGTCTCCTCGGCGGCCTCCAGTCCGGCCTCGCCCGGGATGTCGAAGCACCAGCGCAGGACGACACCGAGCTCGGCCTCGGCGGCCTTGCGGGCGTCCTCGATCGCGTCCATGAACGCGCGCTCGTCGATTCCGCGCCGGGTGGAGGACCACGGAGTGATCGTCAGCTCGGCGTAGCGCACCTGCTGACGGGCCATGTCGCGGGCGACCTCGTAGGTCAGCAGCCGTACGTCCTCGGGCGTGCGGACGAGGTCGACGACGGACAGGTACACCTCGATGAAGTGGGCGAAGTCCGTGAACGTGAAGTAGTCCGCGAGCGCCTCGGGGTCGGTCGGCACCCGGGAGTCGGGGTGGCGGGCGGCGAGCTCGGAGACGATGCGCGGGGAGGCGGAGCCGACGTGGTGGACGTGCAGTTCGGCCTTGGGCAGCCCGGCGATGAAGGTGTGCAGGTCGCGGGCGTCGCGGGCGGTGATGTGCTCGGTCAACGGGTTCCTCCCCGGAACGGCGTCCCCGGGCCGTGTGCGGCCGGACGCGGGTGATCGGCTGATCGACGTTTCGGAATCATCGTAGGCGGCCGCCCCCGGCGGGGTCCGGCGCACCCCGCGGGGGGCGAGGGGCCGTCGTACGACCGAGTTCCGGGGCGCGGCATGGGCCGTAGCATGACGGAACGTACAAGAGAGGGGACCTCGCGCATGTCCGACGACGCCCAGAGGCCGACAGCCGCCCGCGACGCGGGTGTTTGGGCTCCGCCGGGCGGGGCGAACCCGGTGCCCGAGCGCGGCGGGTCACCCGGGCCGAGCGGATCGTCCGGCGCGGCCCCCGGGCCGGATTCCGGTCCCCCGGAGGATGCGACCCCCGAGACGGATCGCGGTCCCGCGGGCGATGCGACACGCGAAGGGGTTCGCGGTCCCGCGGGCGATGCGATACCCGACGGGGTTCGCGGTCCCGTGCATGATGCGACACGCGACGGGGATCGCGGTCCCGTGTACGACGCGACACGCGACGGGGATCGCGGTTCCGTGCATGATGCGATACCCGACGGGGTTCGCGGTCCCGTGCACGACGCGACACGCGACGGGGTTCGCGGTCCCGTGGGCGATGCGGTGCCCGAGGCGGATCGCGCGTCCGTCGGCGGTCCGGATCGTGTGCCCCCGGCGGGCGGCGCGTTCGGTGAGGCGCCCGCGGGTTCCGTTCCCGCGCAGGGCGTCGCGCCCCTCGCGGTCCCCGCCCCCGACGCCCGGATCTCGCTCGGCAAGCGCGAGGCCGACCGGGCCTCCGAGTTCAACCCCTGGTCCCCGCCCGAGGAGATCGTCTCGTCCGGGGGGACCACGCGGGGGAGTGCCGCGCCTCCTCCGGCGTACGGGCTCCCGGCGATCACCTCGCTGCCCGGCCCGCCCGTCCCGCCCGGACCCGGACTCCTCGGCGGCCCCACGGGGGGCAGCCCCTTCGCTCCGCCGGCGGCCCGCACCCCCTACCCGCAGCCCTTTCCCGGCGAGCCCGTCCCTCCGCCGCCGATCGCCCCCGGAGGTCCCGGCCTCCCGTACGGCTACGGCTACGGGTATCCGCAGTACCCCGGCGCTCCCGCGGGTGCCGTCCCTCCGGGCGTGCCGGGTTACGGCTGGCCCGTGGCGGGGCCCGCGCCGAGCAACGGGCTGGGAACCGCCGGGCTCGTGCTGGGCATCATCGCGGCGGTCCTGTTCGTCGTGTGGCCGCTGGCGATCGTGCTGGGCGTCCTCGCCGTGATCTTCGGGCTGATCGGCGGGGCCAAGGCCCGCCGCGGCGAGGCCACGAACCCCGGGCAGGCGCTGGCCGGGGTCATCTGTGGAGCCGTCGGACTCGTTCTCGCCGTCGGCGTGTTCGTCCTGATCATCGTGTTCGCCTCCGACGGCGGCAGCGGTGACGCGGGTGGCGACGACGGCTTCTCCACGTCGCTGGTGACACAGCGCTGACGGCCCGCGCGACCCACCGGTGACACGGCCCGCGCCCGGCGGTCCGTCCGTGGGAGGTCCGACGGCGCTGTCAGCCGGCCGGCGGGGGTTCCTCCCGCTCCGTCGTCCCCCCTCGGCCGCCGGGGTGGCGCAGGGCGCAGAGGAACCCGACGGCGAGCGCGATCGCCATGCCGTAGAAGACCCGCTGGTTGGCCTCGGCGAAGTCCGTCCGCACGCTGCTCATCACGTCCCGCATGGTCGACGCGGTGACGCCGGTGCCCGTGGGCTGCCGCGCGTCGGAGTTGCCGGTGACCGCCTGGGTGATGTCGTCGGCGACGCTGTGGGCCTCGGCCGACGACAGGCCGTGGGACCGGAGCGTCGAGACGACCTTGTCCGTCATCGTGTGTGTCAGGACCGTCCCGAAGATGGCGAGCCCGACACTCGCCGCGTAGTTGCGGACCGTCTGGGTGATGCCGGTGACCTCGCCGTAGGAGGCTCCGATGGACCGGTTGACGGCGTCGGTGGACGCGGGCGCCAGGATGAAGCCGATCCCGGCCCCCGCGAGGGCGACGTAGGGCCACTGGTCGTGCATGGACAGGTCGGTCAGCTTGCCGGCCCAGAGGTAGAACCCGACCGCGCCCAGGGCGGTGCCGATCTTCATGGCCGGCCGCGGGCCCTGCCGGTCCAGCATGCGGCCGCCCCACTGGGAGGCGATCGCGAAGCCCGCGAAGAAGTACAGGAGGTAGAGCGCGGCCTGGTTGGGCGAGGCGCTGAGGGAGACCTGCGCGTACACCGAGGCGAAGAAGAACACCGGGACGAAGGCCAGCATGGCGAAGAAGAGCACCAGGGAGTCCACGGTGAACGCCTTGTCCCGGAAGACCGCCAGGTTGACCAGCGGGTCGCGCCGGTCCCGCTCGTAGCGCCAGAAGACGATCAGGACGACGAGGCCGCCCGCGATGCAGCCCCAGGTCGCCACGCTGTCCCAGCCCCACGCCGCGGCCTGCTGGAATCCGAGCACGCTCAGGCCCATGCCCACCGCGATGAGCAGGGCCCCGACGCCGTCCAGCGACTCGTCGCGCCGCCGGTCGGGAATGCGCGCCAGCACGGTCAGGACGAGGGCCACGATGGCGACGGGCACGTTGACCCAGAAGATCGCCCGCCAGGTCCACGCGGTGAGCCAGCCGCCCAGCAGCGGGCCGATGGCCGTCAGCGCTCCCGACAGTCCGAAGAACAGGGCCAGGGCCCGGCCGCGCCGCTGCACCGGGAACACGGCCACGACCACGGCGAGTGCCGCGGGGAAGAGGAGAGCGGCTCCCAGGCCCTGGGTCGCCCTGAAGACGATCAGCCAGGTCTGCGCGAAGTCTCCCTCGGGCACACAGCCGCACAGCACCGACGAGATGACGAACACCAGGGTGCCCACGACGACGACACGACGTGGCCCGAGGAGGTCCGCCAGCCGCCCGCCGAGGGCGAAGAACGCGGCGAGCGACAGCAGGTAGGCGTTCACCACCCACTGCATGCCGGACGCCGAGAGCCCCAGCTCGCGGACGATGTCCGGGGCCGCGATGGAGACGATCGTCTGGTCGATGAACGTCATCGCCACCGCGAAGAGCATCGCCGTCAGTGCCAGGGACTGGCGGGGCGCGCTCGGTGCGGTGGGCGCGATGTCGTTCTGCTCTGCGTACATGCCACTCACACGGACAGTTTTGGCCGGTCGGGGCACCACCGCATCCGGAGATCGTCCGCTCGGGCCACAGCCGGGACCGTCCCGGAGCCGCCGTGGCCCGGTCGGCACCCACGATCTGGCACGCCCGGGTCAGCGGCCGGAACCCCGATCCGTTACGCCCAGGTCAGCGGCCGGAGCCCCCGACCCGGTACGCCCGGGCCGGCAGCCGGAACTCCCGACCCGGTACGCCCCGGTCAGCGGCCGGGAACGCGGCCCGCCCGTCCGTCGGGGACCCCTCACCGCCCCGTGCGCGAGCCGGCCGGCCCGGCGGCCGTCACCCCTGGATTCCTTCCGCGGACCCGTCCCCGAGGCGCAGCCGCTCGCGTGCCTCCATCAGGGCGAAGCCCAGCAGGTTCTCGCCCCGCCAGCGGCGGGGGTCGTGGGCGCCGTCGTCGTTCGCGGCGAGCCCGATGCCCCAGACCCGGTCCATGGGGCTCGCCTCGACCAGCACGCGCCCGCCCGTGCCCAGCAGGAACGCCCGCAGGCCGGGGTGGGCGGCGAACTTGTGGACGCTGCCCCCGACGACGATCCGGAACCGCTCGCGCTCCCACACGGCGTTGTCGAAGTCGCGCACCAGCCGTCCGGCCTTCTTGGCGAGCGCGGGGTTCGGAGCCTCGATCGCCTGCCGCTCGGCCTCGGCGTCGCCGAACAGGCGCGCCTTGGACGCCATCATCCAGTGCTCCGCCGTCGCGTAGGCGACCCCTTCGACCACGAAGGGTGAGGGCCACCACTGGCTGAGACAGCTCGGTCCCACCTGGCCGTCCGCCCGCGGGCGGTGCCCCCAGAAGTGCAGGTACTTCACCGGCGTCCCCGACGCGACCGCACCGACCAGCGCGTCCCGTGTATCGATCTTCCCCATGCACGCCACTGTGGCACGCACCACTGACACAGCGTCCCGCCTTTTCCGGGAGGACTCGACACCTGGTCAAAGGATTCCGTCGCGTAACCAAAAGGCAACAACGGAATCACTTGTTGGAGTCCCTTTGCTCTGTCAGGATCGGCACTCAAATCGAGCTGGAGCTACGCCGACCCTCGTCCCGACGAGGAGGACGGCGGAGGAGAGCGACATGCACAATCCGGGCCATCGCTTCCAGGCGCAGGACCGCCTCGCGGGCGGCGCGCAGTACATCGGAGGCCGTCTCACCCAGGGCACCTCGGGCCGTACGCACGCGGTCGTGAACCCCGCCACGGGCGAGGAGGTGTACACGTACGAACTGGCCGGAACCGCCGACGTGGACGCGGCGGTCGCCGCCGCCCGCGCGGCGTTCCCCGGCTGGGCCGCCACCACCCCCGGGGAGCGGTCCGACGCCCTGCACCGGTTCGCCGCCGTGCTCGCCGAGCGGGCCGAGGAGTTCGCCCAGGCCGAGTCGCTCCAGTGCGGAAAGCCCCTGAAGCTGACCCGCGAGTTCGACGTTCCGGGAACCATCGACAACACCGCGTTCTTCGCGGGCGCCGCCCGGCACCTCCAGGGTCAGTCGGCCGGTGAGTACTCCGGCGACCACACCTCGTACGTGCGCCGCGAGCCCATCGGGGTCGTCGGCTCCATCGCGCCCTGGAACTACCCGCTCCAGATGGCCGCCTGGAAGATCCTCCCGGCGATCGCCGCGGGCAACACGATCGTGCTGAAGCCCGCCGAGCTGACCCCGCTGACCTCCCTGCTGTTCGCCGAGGCGGCCACCCACGCGGGTATCCCGGACGGTGTCGTCAACATCGTCACGGGCCTGGGCAAGGAGGCCGGCGAGCATCTGGTCGGGCACCCCGACGTCGCCATGACGTCCTTCACCGGGTCGACCGCCGTCGGCAAGCGCGTCGCGGAGATCGCCACCTCGACCGTCAAGCGTCTGCACCTGGAACTCGGCGGCAAGGCCCCCTTCCTCGTCTTCGACGACGCGGATCTGGAGGCCGCCGTGCACGGCGCGGTCGCCGGTTCGCTCATCAACACCGGCCAGGACTGCACGGCCGCCACGCGCGCGTACGTGCAACGTCCCCTCTACGACGCGTTCGTGGAGCGCACCGGCGCCCTGATGGCGAGCGTCCGCGTGGGCGACCCCTTCGCGCCCGGCACCGACCTCGGCCCGCTGATCTCGCACGCCCAGCGCGACCGCGTCGCCGGATTCGTCGACCGGGCCCGCGGCTACGCGCGCGTGGTCACCGGCGGAGAGGCCCCACAGGGAGAACTCAAGAGCGGTGCGTACTATGCGCCCACGCTCGTCGCCGACGCCGGGCAGGACAGCGAGATCGTGCAGGCCGAGATCTTCGGCCCGGTGCTCGTGGTGCTCCCCTTCGACACCGACGACGAGGGCATCGCGCTGGCCAACGACACCCCGTACGGACTGGCCGCCTCCGCCTGGAGCCGCGACGTCTACCGGGCCAACCGCGCGACCCGCGAGATCAAGGCCGGGTGCGTGTGGGTCAACGATCACATCCCGATCATCAGCGAGATGCCGCACGGCGGTTACAAGGCGTCCGGCTTCGGCAAGGACATGTCCGCCTACTCCTTCGAGGAGTACACGCAGGTCAAGCACGTCATGTTCGACAACACCGCGGTCGCCAGGAAGGACTGGCACCGCACGGTCTTCGGGGACCGGCCGTAGCCCCACCGGCTACGGCCCTGTGGCAGACCAGGCCGCGACCACGGCCGCGACCCTCTCGAAAGGGCATCAGAGCATGGAGCAGTACGAGCCCGAAAGCCTGTCCCCGGTGCAACTGGCCGCCATGCGGCGCAGCCTCCGGAACGGCAGGGCGGCCCTCACCCGTCGTTCACTGCTGCGTGCCTCGGCGGGCGGCGCGCTGGCCGTCGGCGGACTCGGGGCGCTGAGCGGCTGCGGGATCCCCGCGGCCGGCAGGACACAGGGCGGCACGTCCGCCGAGGACCACTCCGCCACGGAGAAGACCCTCAACTTCTCCAACTGGACCGAGTACATCGACCTCGACGACAGCGGCAAGCACCACCCGACGCTGGAGACGTTCCGCAAACGGACGGGTATCTCGGTCAAGTACACCGAGGACATCAACGACAACAACGAGTTCTTCGCCAAGATCAAGCCGCAGCTCGCCGCAGGCCAGCCCACCGGCCGTGACCTGATCGTCCTCACCGACTGGCTGGCCGCGCGCGTCATCCGGCTGGGCTGGGTCCAGAAGCTCGACCCGTCCAACCTGCCGCACGCCTACACCAACCTGTCGCCGCAGTTCCGCAACCCCGACTGGGACCCGGGACGCGCCTACTCGTACGCGTGGCAGGGCATCCCCACCGTCATCGCCTTCAACAAGAAGGCCCTCGACGGGATCGAGGTGAAGTCGGTCTCCGACCTCCTCGACAACCCGAAGCTGAAGGGCCGTGTCTCGTTCCTGTCCGAGATGCGCGACACCATGGGCATGACCCTGCTCGACATGGGCAAGGACCCGGCGAAGTTCACCGACGACGACTACGACGCGGCCATAGCCCGGCTGCAGAAGGCCGTCGACAAGGGCCAGATCCGCCGCTTCACGGGCAACGACTACACCTCCGACCTGACCAAGGGCGACATCGCCGCCTGCGTCGCCTGGGCCGGAGACGTCGTCCAGCTCAAGAACGACAGCCCGGACGTCGACTTCGTCATCCCGGACAGCGGCTACATGACGTCGACCGACAACCTGCTGGTCCCCAACAAGGCGCGTCACAAGACGAACGCCGAGCGGCTGATCGACTTCTACTACGAGCCGGAGCAGGCCGCCGAGCTCGCCGCGTACATCAACTACGCGACTCCGGTCGAAGGAGTGAAGCCCTACCTTGCCAAGATCGACGAGGACGCGGCGAACAACCCGCTGATCGTTCCCGACAAGGCCATGCAGGCCAGGTCCCACGCCTTCCGCTCACTGAGCTCGAAGGAAGAGACGGCCTACGAAGAGAAGTTCGCGAAGCTCACAGGGGCGTGACGATGATGACGACAGAATCCAGCGGCGACGTCCGCCTCACCGGGATCAGCAAGACCTACGGCTCCTTCACCGCCGTGCACCCGCTCGACCTGACCGTGCCGCAGGGCTCCTTCTTCGCCCTGCTCGGCGCCTCGGGCTGCGGCAAGACGACCACCCTGCGCATGATCGCCGGTCTGGAGGAACCTTCCTCCGGCACCGTGCACCTCGGCGACCAGGAGGTGACGAACCTGCCGCCGTACAAGCGGCCGGTGAACACCGTCTTCCAGTCGTACGCGCTCTTCCCGCACCTGGACATCTTCGAGAACGTCGCCTTCGGCCTGCGCCGGCGCGGGATCAAGAGCGTCAAGAAGCAGGTCGAGGAGATGCTCGACCTCGTCCAGCTCGGCGAGCAGGCGCGCAAGAAGCCCCACCAGCTCTCCGGCGGCCAGCAGCAGCGTGTCGCGGTCGCCCGCGCACTGATCAACCACCCCAAGGTGCTGCTCCTGGACGAGCCCCTCGGCGCCCTCGACCTCAAGCTGCGCCGCCAGATGCAGCTCGAGCTCAAGCGGATCCAGACCGAGGTCGGCATCACCTTCGTACACGTCACGCACGACCAGGAGGAGGCCATGACCATGGCCGACACGGTCGCCGTGATGAACGCCGGCCGCGTCGAGCAGCTGGGCGCGCCCGCCGACCTCTACGAGAACCCGAACACCACCTTCGTCGCCAACTTCCTCGGCACGTCCAACCTCATCGAGGCCGAGGTCGACTCCCGCAGCGGCGACGACATCGTGCTCAAGGCGGGCGGCGGCAAGCTGGTGCTCCCCGCGGCGCGCTGTTCGGCACCCGCCACGACCGGCGGCAAGGTCCTGGTCGGCGTCCGCCCGGAGAAGATCTCCCTCACGCACGCCGACGACGCGGGCGAGATACCCGCCGGCCGCAACCGGATCACCGGCAAGATCGCCGACTCCAGCTTCATCGGCGTCTCCACGCAGTACGTCATCGACAGCGCGGTCTGCCCCGAGTTCGAGGTCTACGCCCAGAACATCGAGCGCGACTTCCGGCTCGTGCCCGGCGCGGACGTCGTCCTGCACTGGAGCCCGGCGCACACCTTCGGCCTCGACGCCGCCCAGGACATCGACGCGGGTGTCGACACGGTCGAGGAGGAGGCCGCCTGATGGCCACCGTCACCGAGGCGAAGGCGCCACCGCTCGCGCCGCAGCCCGTGGAGAAGCAGCCCAGGAAGCGGGGCCGCCTCGTCCCGTACTGGCTGCTGCTGCCCGGACTCCTGTGGCTCGTCGTCTTCTTCGCGCTGCCGATGATCTACCAGGCCTCCACGTCCGTGCAGACGGGCTCCCTGGAGGAGGGCTACAAGGTCACCTGGCACTTCGCGACCTACTGGGACGCGCTCATCGAGTACTGGCCGCAGTTCCTGCGCTCGGTGTCCTACGCGGCCGCCGCCACGGTCCTGTGCCTGCTGCTCGGCTACCCGCTGGCGTATCTGATCGCCTTCCGGGCGGGCCGCTGGCGCAACCTGATCATGATCCTGGTGATCGCGCCCTTCTTCACCAGCTTCCTGATCCGCACGCTGGCCTGGAAGACGATCCTCGCCGACAGCGGCCCGGTCGTCGGCGCGCTCAACACGCTGCACGTCCTGAGCGTCACCGACTGGCTCGGCTGGACCGCGGGCGACCGCGTCCTCGCGACACCACTGGCCGTGGTGTGCGGTCTGACGTACAACTTCCTGCCGTTCATGATCCTGCCGCTCTACACCTCGCTGGAGCGGATCGACGGCCGGCTGCACGAGGCCGCGGGCGACCTGTACGCCAGGCCCTGGACGACCTTCCGCAAGGTCACCTTCCCGCTGTCGATGCCGGGCGTGGTCTCCGGAACGCTGCTGACGTTCATCCCGGCGGCCGGTGACTACGTCAACGCGGAACTCCTCGGCTCGACCGACACCCGCATGATCGGCAACGTCATCCAGACCCAGTTCCTGAGGATTCTGGACTATCCGACCGCCGCCGCGCTCTCCTTCATTCTCATGGCCGCGATCCTGCTCATGGTCACGGTCTACATCCGCCGGTCCGGGACGGAGGATCTGGTCTAAATGTCTTTCGTCACCTGGCTCAAGCGCCATCTCGTGGTCATCGGGGGACTGCTGACGCTGGCCTATCTGCTGCTGCCCAACGTCGTCGTCACCGTGTTCTCCTTCAACAAACCGAAGGGACGCTTCAACTACGAGTGGCAGCAGTTCTCCACGGAGGCCTGGAAGGATCCGTGCGGCGTCGCCGACATGTGCGGCTCGCTCGGGCTCAGCCTCCAGATCGCCGTATGGGCGACGATCGGGGCCACCGTCCTCGGCACGATGATCGCCTTCGCGCTGGTCCGCTACCGCTTCCGCGCGCGCGGCGCCGTGAACTCGCTGATCTTCCTGCCGATGGCGATGCCCGAGGTCGTCATGGCCGCCTCGCTGCTCACCCTGTTCCTCAACATGGGCGCCCAGCTCGGCTTCTGGACGATCCTGATCGCCCACATCATGTTCTGCCTCAGCTTCGTCGTGACAGCCGTCAAGGCTCGTGTCATGTCGATGGACCCGCGGCTGGAACAGGCGGCCCAGGACCTCTACGCCGGCCCGGCGCAGACGTTCCTGCGGGTCACCCTGCCCATCGCGGCCCCCGGAATCGCCGCGGGCGCGCTGCTCGCCTTCGCGCTCTCCTTCGACGATTTCATCATCACCAATTTCAACGCGGGCTCGACCGTCACGTTCCCCATGTTCGTCTGGGGTTCGGCACAGCGCGGAACACCCGTTCAGATCAATGTCATCGGCACGGCCATGTTCCTCGTCGCCGTCCTGTTCGTCCTGTCCGGAATGATCATCGGAAATCGCCGGAACAGGCAGAAGGCATAACGCCTGTCACCCTTGTAGGGAGTTGAAATCATGGCCCCAAGCGCCATGACCCGTGGTAATCAGTGGACGAAATCCCTTTCCGACGTCCAGCCGGTCTCCTACTGGCTGGACGACCCCGGCAAACCCCGCTCCGAGCCCGCGCTCACCGGCGCCGAGACCTGCGACCTGCTCGTCGTCGGAGGCGGCTACAGCGGACTGTGGACCGCGCTGATCGCCAAGGAGCGCGACCCCGGGCGGGATGTCGTCCTGGTGGAGGGGCGCGAGGTGGGCTGGGCCGCCTCGGGCCGCAACGGCGGCTTCTGCGCCGCCTCCCTCACCCACGGTCTGTCCAACGGGCTCACCCGCTGGCCGGACGAGATCGGGAAGCTGGAGGAGCTGGGCGCCCGCAACCTCGACGAGATCGAGGCGGCCGTCGCCCGCTACTCCCTCGACTGCGACTTCGAGCGCAGCGGCGAGATCGACGTCGCCACCGAGCCGCACCAGGCGGCCGAACTGCGTGAGTGGCACCAGGAGCTGGAGCGGCGGGGTCTGGCCGGCGGCATCGAGTTCCTCGACACCGCGGCCGTACGGGAACAGGTCGACTCCCCGACCTTCCTGGCCGGCCTGCACGACCGTCGCGGGGTCGCCATGCTCCACCCGGCCAAGCTGGCCTGGGGCCTCAAGCGCGCGTGCGTGGAGCTCGGCGTGCGCGTGTACGAGCACACGCCCGCCCTCGCCCTGAAGCCGTCCGGCGCCGGCATGGCCGTCCGCACGCCGTACGGCTCCGTCCGTGCCCGCCGGGTGGCCCTCGGGACCAACATCTTCCCGAACCTGGTCAAGCGCGTGCGCTCGTACACCGTCCCGGTCTACGACTACGCGCTGATGACCGAACCGCTCACGGCCGACCAGCTCGCCTCCATCGGCTGGAAGAACCGCCAGGGTCTCGGCGACTCGGCCAACCAGTTCCACTACTTCAGGCTGTCGGCCGACAACCGGATCCTGTGGGGCGGTTACGACGCGATCTACCCGTACGGCGGCCGGGTGCGCGCCGAGTACGACGACCGCCCCGAGACGTACGCCAAGCTCGCCGAGCACTTCTTCACCTGCTTCCCGCAGCTGGAGGGCGTCCGGTTCTCCCACGCCTGGGGCGGCGCGATCGACACCTGCTCCCGGTTCTCGGCGTTCTTCGGCAGCGCCCATCAGGGCAAGGTCGCCTACGCGGCCGGCTACACGGGTCTCGGTGTGGGCGCCACCCGGTTCGGCGCGGAGGTGATGCTCGACCTGCTGGAGGGGGAGCGGACCGAACGCACCGAGCTGGAGATGGTCCGCAGGAAGCCGCTGCCGTTCCCGCCCGAGCCGTTCGCCTGGACCGGCATCGCGCTCACCAAGTGGTCGCTGGCGCGGGCGGACACGCACGGAGGCCGGCGCAACCTGTGGCTGAAGGCGATGGACAGGCTGGGCCTCGGCTTCGACAGCTGACGGCCCGCCCCTCGAAGGGCGTGAGCCGGATCTCTGTCGATTGATCCCCCGAACTCGCGTAATGGACCGCCCGGACCTCCCTCTCCTCTGTGACGCGACCCGCGTCGACACGAGAGGGAGGTTCCGTCATGACAGGGCCCAAGGCGGCGGTCGAGTGGCTGGCATCAGTGGCTCCGGACCCCGAAGCCTGCCGCTGGGAGTGGGAGCGCAGTCCCCGGGGGGTCGCGCTGCTGCCGGCGGGAAGGGCCTGGGACGTCCTGATCCTGCCGGCCGAGCTCGGCTATCCCACCCTCGATGTACTGACCCGGGTGCTCGACCAGCCCGGGCCGGTGCTCGTCGACTTCGGCGACGCCCGGATGGGCTTCTTCGTGCCCGCGGGCACCGCGAGCCGGTGGCTGGGCACCGGGGTGCGTACGGCGGGCCACGGCACATGGATCGTGGTGCCCTATCCGGGTCGCTCGACCGGCGGGGTCCGCTGGCTGGTCGCGCCGGACGGCTCGGGCACGCTCACGGATCCGGCGCTGCTCGAACTGGCCATGCACGAGGCCGCGGCGGGCCTCGCTCGTGACGGGGACCGGCGCCGGTGAGGGGGAGCTCCCTGCGGCCGTCAGAACTCCGTTGCCTGCCGGAGGACTTGACAACCGAATTGGTCTGGACCAAGTTGGGCGCGCGTTCCATCCTCCAACTCCCCCATGCCCGGAGGCACTCATGGACCCCACCCGGCACGACGGACCCCTCGCCCGCCGCCGCCGAAGGCTGCTCGCCGCCTGTACGGCCGCCGCCCTGGCCGTACCCGGCCTGGTGGCACTCTCCTCGGCCGCCCGGGCGGCCGACGCCGACCTCGCCAGGAACGGCGGCTTCGAGTCGGGTCTCGGCGGCTGGACCTGCACGGCCTCGGCCATCGTCAACTCACCTGTGCACAGCGGCAGTTCGGCGATGATGGGCACCCCGGCCGGCAGTGACTACGCGCAGTGCTCGCAGACCGTGACGGTGAAGCCAGACGCGCAGTACACCCTCTCCGGCCACGTCCGCGGCAACTACGTCTACCTCGGCGCGACCGGCACCGGCACCACCGACGTCAGCACCTGGACCCCGTCCGCCACCGACTGGCAGCAGCTGAGCACCACTTTCCGCACCGGCGCCGCCACGACGCAGGTCACGATCTACACGCACGGCTGGTACGGCACCGGCGCCTACTGGGCCGACGACCTCTCGCTGACCGGGCCCGGCGTCGACGCGGGCCAGCCGCCGGCCGCGCCCGCCGGGCTGAAGACCGGCACGGTCACGTCCTCCTCGGTCGGCCTGTCCTGGACGGCGGTGTCCGGCGCGACCGGCTACTCCGTCTACCGCGACGGGGTGAAGGTCCAGAGCGTCACCGCGACCTCGGCCACCGTGAGCGGGCTGACGGCCTCCACCGCGTACTCCTTCCAGGTCACCGCGACGAACGGCGCGGGCGAGTCCGCGAAGTCGGCGACCGTCACCGCGACCACCTCGGCGGGATCGGGCGGAGGCGGCGGAGGCTCCTCCGACCTGCCCACGCACGCGCTCGTCGGCTATCTCCACGCGAGCTTCGCCAACGGCGCCGGATACACACGCATGGCCGACGTGCCCGACAGCTGGGACGTCATCGACCTCGCCTTCGGCGAACCGACCTCGGTCACCTCGGGCGACATCCGCTTCAACCGCTGCCCGGTCACCGAGTGCCCCACGGTGGAGAGCGACGCCGACTTCAAGGCCGCGATCAAGGCCAAACAGGCGGCCGGCAAGAAGGTGCTGATCTCGATCGGCGGCCAGAACGGACAGGTCCAGCTCGCCGGCACGGCCGCCCGCGACACCTTCGTCTCCTCGGTCTCGAAGATCATCGACACCTATGGCCTGGACGGCCTGGACATCGACTTCGAGGGCCACTCGCTCTCCCTCGACGCGAGCGACACGAACTTCAGGAGCCCGACCACCCCGGTGATCGTCAACCTCATCTCGGCCCTGAAGACCCTGAAGGCCAAGTACGGTGCGAAGTTCGTCCTGAGCATGGCCCCGGAGACGTTCTTCGTCCAGCTCGGATACCAGTACTACGGCACCGGCAAGTGGGGCGGCCAGGACCCGCGCGCCGGCGCCTACCTCCCGGTCATCTACGCCCTGCGCGACGACCTGACCTTGCTGCACGTCCAGGACTACAACTCCGGGTCGATCATGGGCCTCGACAACCAGTACCACTCCATGGGCGGCGCCGACTTCCACATCGCGATGACCGACATGCTCCTGACCGGCTTCCCGGTCGCGGGCGACGCGGGCAACGTCTTCCCGCCCCTGCGCCCCGACCAGATAGCCGTCGGCATGCCCGCCACCACCAACGCCGGCAACGGCTACGTGTCCCCGGCCGAGGTCACCAAGACCCTGGACTGCCTGACGAAGAAGACCAGCTGCGGCTCGTACGCGACCCATGGCACCTGGCCGGGCCTGCGCGGCCTGATGACCTGGTCGGTCAACTGGGACCGGTTCGGAGGCTGGGAGTTCTCACGGAACTTCGACGCGTACTTCGGCTGACGAACAGCCACAGGCAGGACAGCAGTACGGCGCAGAGGCACCAACTGGCCACGACGTCCAGTGGCCAGTGGTAGCCGCGCCGGACCAGGCCGAACGCCACGCCCGCGTTCAGGGCCGCACACACGCACAGCAGTGCGCCACGGGCGCCCGCGGTGCGGAGCAGGGGGAGGAGGAGCAGGGTCGCCGCGCCGTACGCGACGGCGGCGGTGGCGGTGTGCCCCGAGGGATAGAAGCCGGTGCCGGGTCCCATGACCGGGGGACCCGGCCGGGAGACGAGTTCCTTCAGGGGCACGATCACCGCGGGGACCAGCGCCATCAGGACCGCGGCGGCGGCCGGGGGCAGCCACCACCGGTCCGGACCGGTGGCGCGGTTGTGCCGGGCGACGAGAAGCAGCGCCAGCGCCAGGACCGGAACCGCCACCTGGACGCTGCCCAGGTCGGCGAGCAGTTCGGCGAACCGGCCCGGGTGGACGAGGAAGCCGCTCAGCCGTTCGTCCAGGCTCACGAGCGGGCCGCCCGTCACGACCTGCCAGGTGATCAGCGCGAAGCACAGGGCGGGCAGGCCGAACAGAAGAGGCGTGCGGGGCATGGGGGACAGCCTGCCATCGTCCGGCGCCGTCATGGCACGGGCCCACCCGCCACCGCCGCCGGAAGAGAGCCGGGCAGCCGGACAAGCGGAAGAAGAAGGGGCCCGCGGACGGGCGGGGCCGGCGGAACGAAGGGCCGGCGAAGGACAGGGAGCCGGCCGCCCCGGAACAGGGGGGGTGGTTCCGGGGCGGCCGCCCGGACCGGAATGCCGCGCGCCCCGGGGGGTTTGGGGCGGGCGACCGTCCGATCGGTGAGGAGAACCGGAGCCGCAAGCTCCGGGTGTGTGCGCGAGGGCACGACCAGGGCGAAGCTGGGGAAGCCTCGGCCCGGTGCAGCCCACAGTCCCCTGCGGGCGGGTGTATCCCTGATCTGGTTAGAACCTACGGCAGGGGGTGCGGCTCCGACAGGCGGATTCGCGTCCCGCCATGTACTTCGCACACCTTCTTCACCTGACTCTTGCGAGGATGCCCCGGCGTTCACACCGGGGAGGAATCGCATCCCGTGTGAATGACGCGGAGCGTCGCCGGATCCGGTCCAGTTGTGGTGCGTCTATGTCCGGCAGCCGGGCGGGCGTTGCGAACATGCGTGCCCGTGATCGCTGGTGCGGGTGGCGGTGAGGGGAAGGGGGTACGGGTGTGCGTTGCTCGCACATACGGTCCTGGTGGACGGGGCGGAACGCCGCCCGTGGCGTGGGCCGGGAGGGGAGGGGTGTGGCGGTTGCCGTGGTGAGGGAATCGGGCGCGGCCGGCGGGCACGCCCGTTACACCTTCCGGCTCCGGCGGTCCGCCACGGGCCGGGCCGCGCTGGAGGCGGAGTGGGGGCGCTGCCGGTGGATCTGGAACGAGTGCGTGGCCAGGTCCAGGGCGGTGCAACTGCACAACAAGGCGCACCCTCATGACAGGTGGACGTGCGGTCCCGCGCAGCTCGACAGGATGTTGACCGAGGCCCGCGCCCGCACTCCGTGGCTGGCCGAGGGCTCCTCGGTGGTGCAGCAGCAGACCGTCCGTGACTTCGGCAAGGCTCGTGCGAAGGCGCAGAAGGACATCAAGGACCGACTGCCGATGCACCGCCGTGCCGGTATGCCCCGGCACAAGAAGAAGCGGGAGGCTCTGCCCACGCTGAACTACACCAAGCGTGGATTCCGGCTGAAAGACGGCCGCCTGCACCTCGCGGGCAAGATCGTGCTGACGGTGGTGCGGTCGCGGGACCTGCCGTCCGACCCGTCCTCGGTGCGCGTGTACCAGGACGCACTGGGGCACTGGTACTGCTCGTTCGTCGCGCCTGCCCAAGTGCAGCCACTGCCAAGGACAGGCCGTGTGCTCGGCGTGGACTGGGGGGTGAAGGAGACCGCCACCACCACCTCCGACACGTATGACCTCCCGCACGCCCAGCACGGGAAGAAGGCGCAGCACAAGCTCTCGCGGTACGACCGGATGACGGCCCGCCGCAGACCGAAAAAGGGCCACGCCGCCTCGAAGGGCTACCGCGAGGCCAAGAAGTGGAGGGCGAAGTCCTACGCGAAGATCGCCCGGCAGCGGCAGGACACCAGCCGCAAGTGGGCGAAGAAGGTCGTGCACGACCACGACGCCATCGCTGTCGAGGACTTCCGCCCGAAGTTCCTCGCCAGGTCGTCGATGGCACGCAAGGCGGCGGACGCCGCGATCGGCGCCACGAAGAAGGCCCTGATCGAGATGGGCCGCAAGCACGGACGGGACATCCGTCTCGTGCACCCCGCGCACACCACCATGGACTGCGCGTCGTGCGGAGCGAGAACCAAGCACGCACTCCCGCTGTCCGAACGCACCTACACCTGCAACGCGTGCGGGGCCGTCTCCTCCAGGGACAAGAATTCCGCCCGCGTGATGCTGGTCCGGGCTGGTCTCAACCCGGCTGGTGTCGAAGGCGTAAGACCTCCGGGAGCGCCGCTCCCGGAGGCAGCCTGAGCCAGGAATCCCCTCCCCTCAGGGAGGGGAGGATTCAAACGCCCCCACGGGAACGCCGCAGCCCCGCAGCACCAGAACCTCGCGGAATCCGCCTGTGGGCGGTTCCCGGGGCTCCGGCGCTGCGGTGCCGTCCGCGTCAGATGCGGGAGAAGGCCTGCTCGATGATGTCGAGGCCCTCGTTCAGGAGGTCCTCGCCGATGACCAGCGGCGGCAGGAAGCGGAGGACGTTGCCGTAGGTGCCACAGGTCAGGACCAGCAGGCCCTCCTGGTGGCAGGCCTTGGCGAGCGCGCCGGCCGCCTCCGGGTTCGGCTCCTTGGTGGCCGGGTCCTTGACCAGCTCGATCGCGATCATGGCGCCGCGGCCGCGGACCTCGCCGATGATGTCGAACTTCTCGGCCATGGCGCCGAGGCGGGTCTTCATGACCGACTCGATGTGCTTCGCCTTGGCGTTGAGGTCGAGCTCCTTCATCGTCTCGATCGCGCCGAGCGCACCGGCGCAGGCCACCGGGTTGCCGCCGTAGGTGCCGCCCAGGCCACCGGAGTGCGCGGCGTCCATGATCTCGGCGCGGCCCGTCACGGCGGCGAGCGGCAGACCGCCCGCGATGCCCTTGGCGGTGGTGATCAGGTCCGGGACGATGCCCTCGTCCTCGCAGGCGAACCACTGGCCGGTACGGCAGAAGCCGGACTGGATCTCGTCCGCGACGAAGACGATGCCGTTGTCCTTGGCGAACTGGCTGATGGCCGGCAGGAAGCCCTTCGCGGGCTCGATGAAGCCGCCCTCGCCGAGCACCGGCTCGATGATGATCGCGGCGACGTTGTCCGCGCCGATCTGCTTGTTGATCATGTCGATGGCCTGGGCGGACGCCTCGGCGCCGGCGTTCTCCGGGCCCGTCAGCCAGCGGTAGCCGTAGGCGACCGGCACGCGGTAGACCTCGGGCGCGAACGGGCCGAAGCCGTTCTTGTACGGCATGTTCTTGGCGGTCAGCGCCATCGTCAGGTTCGTCCGGCCGTGGTAGCCGTGGTCGAAGACGACGACGGCCTGGCGCTTGGTGTACGCGCGGGCGATCTTGACGGCGTTCTCGACGGCCTCGGCGCCCGAGTTGAACAGGGCGGACTTCTTGGCGTGGTCGCCCGGGGTCAGCTCGGCGAGCGCCTCGGCGACGGCGACGTAGCCCTCGTACGGCGTGACCATGAAGCAGGTGTGGGTGAAGTCCTGGAGCTGGGCGGAGGCCCGGCGCACGACGGCCTCGGCGCTCGCGCCGACCGACGTCACGGCGATGCCGGAGCCGAAGTCGATGAGGCGGTTGCCGTCGACGTCCTCGATGATCCCGCCGCCGGCGCGCGTGGTGAAGACAGGGAGCACCGACCCGACACCGGCCGCGACCACGGCGGTGCGCCGGGCCTGCAGCTCCTGCGACTTCGGGCCGGGGATGGCGGTGACGACGCGGCGCTCCTGCGGAAGTGCGGTCATGAGGGGCTCCCTGATGATCTTGCGAACCGGACGGTCCCCGGCGAACGCGGGGCTGGTCCGGGCGGGGGGTTTTCGGACGCTTGCCTTCTTTCTTCGCAGGCTAGAGCCGAGGAGGGGGGCTCGGCATGCGCCATGTGGGCGTTGTCGGGGGAATCCGTTGTCCGCGGTGGACATAGCGGTGGACTCGGAGGAGCGGACGCGCGAGGGGCCCCTCCCGCCGCGGGCCCGGCCGCGTAAACGGTGAACTCGCCCCGCAGGACCACTAGATTGGGCTCGGAGCGACAGGCGGACTGGCTGGTCAGGGGGCGCACACGATGGACTTCGACGGTACGCGCGACGCACGTGGCACGCATGCCGATCCCGTGCCTCGTCCGGCCGCACCCCCCGGAGGGGCCGTCCCCGGCGGCACTCCGCCCAGGCCCGCGGGCCCGCCACCCGTCCCCGCCGGCCCGCCCGGAGTCCGCCCGGCCGTACGCGACTGGCTCAACGCACCCCGCCCCGAGGCCGCACCGGGGATCTGGCGGTACGGGTATGTGGCCCCCCGGGCGTCGAAGGAGCGCCGGCGTCTGCCCTCCGTGACGATCGTCGGCCTGCTGATCCCCCTGGTGCTCGGGCTCATCGTCTGGTCCCTGTGGCGCCGGGGGAACGTCCCCTATCAGCTGGTCGTGCTGAAACTGTTCACACCGGACGACTGGTGGTGGGGCGGTACGACCGCCCCGAAGTCCTGGCAGGGCGTGGACGCCATCGTCGTCTACGACGGCCTGTTCTTCGGCGCGCTGGTCTACGCGATGGGGCGCCTAGGAAGCTGGCGCGAGATCACCCATCACTTCGTCGTCCGGCGCGCGCAGCCGGGCAGGGCGGTCATCGCGGCCCTGGCGGCCCTCCTGACGCTCACGTTCGTCTGGCCGGACGCCTTCCCGGGCGTCGGGTGGGACCCCCTGCCCATCGTCAATCCGGTGCTGTCCCTGGTGGCGCTGATCGCCGGCGGTGACGACGTGTTCGAGTCGCTCGCGATCAGCTACGGCGTGTACACGCTGATCACCGTGCTCGTGGTGCTGCCCTTCGCCAAGCTGGGCGGATGGTGGCCGCTCGCCAAGGAGCGGTTCGGATCCCGGCCGGCCGCGGCCGGCACCGCGGCGGCGGCCCGGGCCGAGCCTGCGGAGCCCTCAGGGCCTCCGGCCGAATGGCCCGAACTGAGGGCGACCGGTCAGCACAAGGCGGCGGAACTGCTGTCCTCCGAGGTGCTGACCGAACGGATGAACGACGTCGACTGCGTGCGGATTCTGCGCGCCTGGACCTCGGCCAAGCGCGACGGACGGCTCGCCGGCTTCAGCGACACCGTGCTGCGGCGGGGCGCCGCGGCCTGGACCCATCCGTCCGGGGCCCGCGACCTGCCCGTCCGCGCCGCCTCGCACGACCTGCTCGCGGCCCAGGTGCGGCTCGGCCGGTGGGTCGCCCGCGAGCGCACCCCGCTCGCCTACTCCGGCGCCGGTGCCGCCCTCGGCCCGGCGACGCTCGGCACCTCGCTCCTCGCCGTCGGACCCGCGGGCTCCGGCAAGACGCGCCACCTCGTGCGGCCCGTCGCCGAATCCCTCGGGCTCCAGGCCCTCACCGCGCGCTGCGCCGTCGTCGTCGTGGCCGCCGCCGGGACGCCGGTCGGCCCCGACGCGTCGTACGACGTCGTCGTGAAGCTCGGTGACCCCGGGTCGGTCCACGACCTGGACCTGTACGCCGACTGCGAGGACCCCGACGAGGCCGCCGCGTTCCTCGCCGAAGGCCTGGTCGGGAGCGTCGACGGCGTCGACGTCCGGCGCGCCGCCACGGCCCTGGCCCAGCTGCTCGGTCCCTACCGGGCCGTGCACGGCGCCTTCCCCACGATTCCCGTGCTGCGCGAACTGCTCGAAGGAGTCCCCGCGCTGCTGGAACCCCTGCGGCACGAGCTGTCGGCCGGGGGCCACCCCGCGATGCTCCGCGAACTGGAGGCACGGCTGCGGCAGGGCGGCGGCCCGAACGACCCCGGCCCCGTCCTGGCCGACCGCCTGGCGCTGCTGGACCGGCCCGTCTTCGCGGACTTCTTCGGCTCGGGCACGAGCGCCCGGCCGTTCTCGCTCCGGGCGGTGGCCCATCATCCGCTGCGCGTCCGCGTCGATCTGCCGGAACGCGGGTACGAAGAGGCCTCCCAGCTCATCACCCGGCTCCTCCTCGCCCAGTTCGCCGCCGTCGTCCGCGGCCCCGACCGGCGCGGGCACTTCGCCTGCCTGGTCCTCGACGACGCGACCGGCGCCCTGACCGCCGAGACGGTGCGCCGCATCCAGGGACTGCGGGCGCGGAACGCCGGAGTGGTCCTCGCCCTGCGGACCATCGGCGACATCCCCGAGGCCCTGCACGGGCCGCTGTACGGCGCGGTCGGCTGCCGCATGGCCTTCTCCGGCGTCACGACCTGGGACGGCGGCCGCTTCGCCGAGTCCTGGGGCACCGAGTGGGTGGAGGCACGGGACGTGGCCAAGCACACCGTCTTCGCCGACCAGCCCATGACCCGGGCCATCCACGCGCTGCGCAAGCTGGTGACCGGCAAGGCGGTGACCACGGACGCCGTGACCGTGCGTCAGGTCGAACGGGAGCGCTGGTCCGCCTCCGAGCTGGCCCACGCGGTCCCGCCCGGCCACGCCGTCCTGTCGCTGACCAGCGTCGAGGGGGAACACACCCCGCCCCTGCTGGTCGACCTGCGCGGCTGACGGGCCCCGAGGGTGTGACGTATCGAGGGGGACGTATGGATATACGGACCCGCTGACCAGGGTGTCCGGGGATGAACGCACGCGGCGACCGTACGGTGAGGCAGAATCGACACAGGCCGTTCATACGCGGCGGCCAAAAGATCACAGAGATCACAGCGATCACACCGACCTGAAGGCCCCATGCCTCCCACGCTCGCCTCGCTCGTCCACCACTCCGCGCTCAAGCTCACGGTGCGTGCGGGCGAGGACCGCCTGGACGTGCCCGTCCGCTGGGCCCATGTCAGCGAGCTCGCCGACCCCGTGCCGTACATGGAGGGCGGGGAACTGCTGCTGATCACCGCGCTCAAGCTGGACGCGGACGACCCCGAGGTCATGCGGCGGTACGTGAAACGGCTGGCGGGTGCCGGAGTCGTCGGGATCGGCTTCGCCGTCGGGGTCAACTACGACGAGATCCCCAAAGCGCTCGTCGACGCGGCCGGGGAAGAGGGACTGCCGCTCCTCGAAGTGCCCCGGCGCACCCCCTTCCTCGCCATCAGCAAGGCCGTGTCCGCCGCCATCGCCGCGGATCAGTACCGCGCCGTCACCGCGGGATTCGCCGCGCAGCGCGAGCTCACCAAGCAGGCCCTGAACGACGGGCCGGAGGGACTGCTCACCGCGCTCGCCGGACAGCTCGACGGATGGGCGGCGCTCTACGACGCGTCCGGGTCCGTCGTCGCCGCCGCCCCGGACTGGGCGGGACGCCGCGCCGCGCGCCTCACCCCGGACGTGGAGCGGCTGCGCGAGCGGCCCGCCCCCGCCAGCTCCGTGGTGGGTGGCGAGGACCGCGTCGAACTGCACTCCCTCGGCACGGGCCGCAGGCCGCGCGCCGCGCTCGCCGTCGGAACCGCCGGCGCCCTCGGCACCGCCGAGCGCTACGCCGTGCACTCGGCCATCGCCCTGCTGACCCTCACCACCGAACGCTCGCGGTCCCTGCACGCCGCCGAGCAGCGGATCGGCGCGGCCGTGCTCGGGATGCTGCTCGCCGGGGAATCCGACCACGCGCGGGCCGTCGCCGGAGACCTCTACGGCGAACTGCTCGACGCCCCCTTCCGGCTGATCATCGCCGAGTCGGTGTCCGCGTCGGCCGGCCGTGCGCACGCCGACGGACACGCGCGCTCGGGTGGTGCCGCGCCCTCGAAGAAGACCGCCGCCGCCCTGCCCGACGCCAAGGGCGATCCGCTGGGCGGCCTCGCGGAGGTCGTCGAATCCGCGGCCGTGCGCTCGGGTGAGTCGGTGCTCCTCGTGCCCGACGGGGAGCGGCTGGTCGTGCTCGCCGTGGACGGAGGCGCCGCGGTGGCGGCCTGCGGGGACCACGCCGCGGGGCTGGAGTCCGCGCGGGCCGTCCCGCGCGAGCAGTCCGCCGGGGACGAGGGCGAACTCGTCGTCGGGCTCTCGGCCCCCGCCGGACCGATCGCCGCCCGCGCCGCCTACAAGCAGGCCGAACAGGCCCTGTCCGTCGCCCGGCGGCGGGGCCGGTTCCTCGTCGAGCACGAGGAACTGGCGGCCGGGTCCGTACTGCCGCTGCTCGCGGACGACGCCGTGCGGGCGTTCGCCGACGGGCTCCTGCGGGCGCTCCACGAGCACGACGCCACCGGCCGCGGGGACCTCGTCGCCTCGCTGCGGGCGTGGCTGTCACGCCACGGGCAGTGGGACGCGGCGGCCGCCGACCTGGGGGTCCACCGGCACACGCTGCGCTACCGGATGCGCAGGGTCGAGGAGATCCTCGGGCGGTCCCTGGACGACCCCGACGTCCGGATGGAACTCTGGCTGGCCCTGAAGACCACGGCCGCGACGGGGGAGTGAACGGGCCCCGCCGCCCCTGACAGCGGCCCGCCCGGCGGACACCTGTCGATCCCGTCCGGCGGACACGCCGATCCGCCCTGCGGACACGCCGATCCCGTCCCCCGGACACTTGCCGATCCGCCCTGCGGACACGCCGATCCCGTCCGGCGGACACCTGTCGATCCGCCCGGCGGGTCCCGGACCGTTCTGCTCGGCGGATCGGCCGGATGCCATCTCGGCCGGCGGATCAGCGGGGATGCCATCCCGGCCGGCGGACCCTGACGATCGGCCGGCGATCAGTCCAAACCGGAGCACCCCGCCACCCGACTGGTACGCGTCGGACAAACGACCCTCGATGGTCCCGGCCCTACCGTGGACGCGAGAGCAGCACCAGCAGGAACACCCCCCATCGTCACCCCCATACGGAAGGGCCGGGACTCGCAGATGCCCCAGGAAAAAATTGTGGGGGCCACCCACGCCTTCTGGCTCGCCGGCCGCCAGGCCACCGGCGAGACCACCTTCGACGTCACGTCTCCCTGGGACGGCCGCCTCGTCGGCCAGGTCAGCGTGCCCACCGAGGCCCAGGTCGAGGAGGCCGTGGCGGCCGCGCACGCCGTGCGCGACGAGTTCGCCGCGACCCCGGCCCACGTACGCGCAGCCGCCCTCGACCACGTCTCGCGCCGTCTGGCCGAGCGCACCGAGGAGATCGCGCAGCTCATCTCCGCCGAGAACGGCAAGCCGATCAAGTGGGCCCGGGGTGAGGTGGGCCGCGCGGTGTCCGTGTTCCGGTTCGCCGCGGAGGAGGCCCGCCGCTTCAACGGCGGCGAGGCGCAGCGCCTCGACACCGACGCGGGCGGCCAGGGCCGACTGGCTCTCACGCGCCGCTTCCCCAAGGGTGTCGTCCTCGGGATCGCGCCCTTCAACTTCCCGCTGAACCTGTGCGCCCACAAGGTCGCCCCGGCCATCGCCGCGGGTGCCCCGATCATCCTGAAGCCGGCGCCCGCGACCCCGCTGTCCGGCCTGATCCTCGGCGACCTGCTGGCCGAGACCGACCTTCCCGCCGGTTCCTGGAGCATCCTGCCGGTCGCCAACGAGAAGATGCCCGCCCTGGTCCAGGACGAGCGCCTTCCCGTCATCTCCTTCACCGGTTCCGAGACGGTCGGTTACGCGATCATGGACTCGGTGCCGCGCAAGCACTGCACCCTGGAACTGGGCGGCAACGGCGCGGCCGTCGTCCTCGCCGACTTCGCGAGCGACGCGGACCTGGACTGGGCCGCGACCCGTATCGCGACCTTCTCCAACTACCAGGGCGGCCAGTCCTGCATCTCGGTGCAGCGCGTGATCGCGGACGCCGCGGTGTACGAGCGGCTGCTGCCGCGCATCGTCGCCGCCGTCGAGGCCCAGGTCACCGGCGACCCGTCCGACGACACGACGGACGTCGGCCCGCTGGTCAGCGAGGCCGCCGCCGAGCGCGTCGAGTCGTGGGTGGACGAGGCCGTCGCGGCCGGTGCCACGCTGCTCACCGGTGGCAAGCGTGACGGCGCCTCCTACGCCCCGACCGTCCTCGCCGACGTTCCGGCCGACGTCACGATCTCCTGCGAGGAGGTCTTCGGACCCGTCCTGACCGTGCAGAAGGTGGACGGCGAGGCGGCAGCCTTCGAGGCCGCCAACAACTCCAAGTACGGCCTCCAGACGGGCGTGTTCACGCACGACCTCCAGACCGCGTTCCGCGCGCACCGGGCCCTGGAGGTGGGCGGCGTCGTGATCGGCGACGTTCCGTCCTACCGCGCCGACCAGATGCCGTACGGCGGTGCGAAGCAGTCCGGTGTCGGCCGTGAGGGCGTCAAGTTCGCGATGGACGACTACACCTACGAGCGCGTGCTCGTACTGACGGGTCTCGCCCTCTGACCGGGACCTCACCGAAACCGACGGCCGGAGCCCACTGTGCGGGGGCTCCGGCCGTCGGCGTATCCGTATCCGCTCGACACAGGTGCTGACACTGGTACGGGTATTCGGCGAAGTCCTCGTGTTCGTCGATCCCGGCCTGGTCGCCGTCATGAGTCGGCCGTCGGTCTGTCGGGGCGTGACCGAAAACGGCATGTCTAGTGACAATCGTTTTCAGCTAAGTTCACCAGAGAAGGGGCCCGGCACCGCTGCCTTCCGGTGCCGGACCCCTGTGCCGACTCCTCCGGACCCTCAGCCGGAGAAGCCGACGTGCGCGAGCCGGACGGGCCCGCGCAGTCCGAGGCGGACATCGTGCACACCGCCGGCGGTGAACGCGGCGGTGAGGGTGCGGTAGTCGTAGGGCCCCCGCGTTCCGCTCAGCGTGACGTCGGCGATCGGCTTGCCGTCCAGCGAGAGTTCGACGACCCCCTCGCCCGCCACCTCGATCACGGCACCGGTGACGCCCGCCCCGAAGTCGCACTCCCGGTACAGGAGTTCGCCCGCGCCGCCGTCCGCAGGGGTCACCGCGTCGCCCGCCGTCTTCGTGCGGTCGACGATCTCGATGCCGTGCTGCTCGTCGAAGTCGGCCGCGTCCAGGCCGCGTTCGCGGACCGGGCGGAACGCGCCCGGCTCACCGTCGAGTTCGACGGTCGCGCCCAGCCGGATGTCCTCGCTGGAGGCGCCGACCAGCAGGTCGTACGCTCCCGGTTCCAGGCGTCGGCGGCCGTGGGCCACGTCCCAGAACTCCAGTGCGGTGAGCGGGAGTTCGAAGGTGACGGCCGCCGAGCCGCCCGGAGCGAGCCGGAGCCGCCGGTGCGCCGCCAGTTCGCGGCGCGGACGGGGCACGGACGGGGCGACCGCCCGGGTGTAGAGCTGGACGACCTCGTCGGCGGTCACGGTCGCGGTGTTCGTCACGGCGCAGGAGACGGTCAAGGCCGCGGCTTCCCTGCGGACCCGCAGATCCGTGTAGGCGAACGAGGCGTAGGACAGGCCGTGCCCGAAGGGGAACAGCGCGGTCCCCTCGAAGTAGAGGTAGGTCTGCCGGCCGCCGATCACGTCGTAGTCGAGCAGGCCGGGCAGGTCCTCGTCCGTGGCGTACCAGGTCTGCGGGAGGCGGCCCCCGGGGGAGACGTCCCCGGCGAGCACACCGGCCAGGGCGGTGCCCGCCGCCTGGCCGCCGTGCGCGGTCCACAGCAGGGCGGGCAGGCCGGTGGGATCGACCGCGTACGGGTAGGCGGATACCAGTGCCAGCACAGTGTCCGGGTTCGCCGCGCGGGCGGCGTCCAGCAGCCGTACCTGATGGGCGGGCAGCCGCAGCGTCGTACGGTCCTCGGTCTCGCGGCCGTTGATGTGCGGGTCGTTGCCCGCGACGACGAGAACCACGTCGGCCGAGGCGGCGACGCGCGCCACCGCGTCCTCACCGCGTTCGGTGAACTCCACCTCGAAGATCTCGGCGTCCCCGGCCTCCCGCCCGGCAACCTTCACGCCGTCGGCGGCGACACAGACGTATCCGCCCGTCCCGAGGTGCTTGAGGAGGTGGCCGCCGCGATGGGAAGCAGAGGGTTCCAGCCGGAAGGTCTCCTGGACGACCCAGCCGCCCGGCCGGTCGGCGGACGCGCGCAGGAAGCCGTCGTCGGCGACCGACAGGTAGCGGCCGTCGGGGGCGCGCAGCGTGAGGACGCCCTCGCCCCAGTCGACGAGGGCCAGTTCGGTGCCGACGGCGTCGGCGGTCAGCGGGGGCAGGTCCGTACGGCCCACGAGCAGCGCCGGGTCGAGGGCACCCTCGGCACCCCCTGTCTCCTCCGCGGTGTCGTCCACGGCGGGCACCGCGAGATACCGGCCCGAGGCGGTCCTCAGGCGTACGCGGTCCACGCCCTCGGCGAAGTCCACCCGCTCGGCGCCGAAACGCTCGTACAGGCCCTCCAGCGGGGTCGACCGGTGGATGAGCGTGCCGCTGTACCAGTCGAGCTTGCACTCGTCGGCGAGCAGGCCGACGACGGCGAGGCGGACGCCGGGGCGCAGCGGCAGCAGACCGTCGTTCTTCAGCAGGACGATCGCCTGCTCCGCGGCCTCCCGGGCGAGCGCACGGTGGGCGGTCGTGTCGAACTCCCCGGTGCTCGCGTACGGGTCGAGGTCCGGGTCGAACTCGCCCAGCCGGAAGCGCACGGCGAGCTGGCGGCGGACCGCGGTGTCGATGTCGGCCTCGGTCAGCAGGCCTCGCTCCAGGGCTCCCCGGACGCGTGCGGTGATCCGCGAGCCGTCCTCGCCGTGGTCGGTGAAGCTGTCGACGCCGGCGAGGAGCGCGGCGGCGGTGGCCTCCTCGTGGGTGGCGAAGTAGTGCTCGGAGTCGACCAGGTTGGAGGGCGCGCCCGCGTCCGAGCAGACCAGCAGCTCCTGGTCGGTCCAGGCTCGCAGGTGCTCGCGCAGGTACGGCGAGACATGGTTGGGGCGGCCGTTGACCAGGTTGTACGCGGGCATCACCCCGGCGACGGAGCCCGCCTCGACGGTCTCACGGAAGGCGCGCAGATCGTATTCGTGCAGCACGCGAGGCCGCACGGACGAGGACGAGGTGTCCCGGCTCGTCTCGTTGTTGTGGGCGAGCCAGTGCTTGAGGACCGGCGCCGTACGCCAGTAGACCGGGTGGTCGCCGCGCAGCCCGCGGGTGTACGCGGTGGCGATGGCGGCGGTGAGCGCGGGGTCCTCCGAGTAGCCCTCCTCGTTGCGTCCCCACAGCGGGTGGCGCAGCAGATTGACCGTGGGGGACCAGACGTTGAGGCCCACGCGGTCGTCGCGGGCGCGCATCGCCCGGGCCTCCGACGAGACGGCCTCCCCGATCCGGCGCACGAGCTCGGCGTTCCAGGTCGCGCCGAGTCCGACGGCCTGCGGGAACACCGTCGCCGGGCCCATCCAGGCGACCCCGTGCAGCGCCTCCTGGCCGGTGCGGAAGGCGGGTATCCCGAGCCGCTCGACGGGAGGCGCGTACTGGTGCAGGAACGCGACGCGTTCTTCCAGGGTGAGCCGCGTCAGCAGGTCGTCGATGCGCTTCGCGAACGGCAGGCTCGCGTCGCGGAAGGGCGGCATGGGTGGCGTCTCTGCGGTCACGTGGTGATCCCTTTGCGGTGGGGCGTCGAAGGTCTTTCGAAGCGCTTCGATGCTCGATCGAGCAGGGGGTGGGTGTCAAGACGCCTGAGCGCCCCACCTCTGTTTCCCGCCAGTGATATCAAGTGCCGCACGGATACGCTCTGTTGTCGTACGTCTCCGAGGAATCTTGGGATCGACCCTTGTGCACCCCCAGGCGTTCACTTAACCTCGCAGCAACATCGAAGCGCTTCGATTGTCGGGCTTCCCTCTTCCCAGGGCACAGTCCTCCGAGGACCGCTTCAGCTCAGGCAGATCCACTCAAGACACCGCAGCCGACGGCTCCACCGCCGGGTGTCCTGCTGTGCGCCATGAAGGGTTGACGCAATGACGCCGAACTCCGCCACCACCGCCCCCAGCCGGAGAAGCTTCCTCGCCTCCACGGCGGTCGCAGCGGCCGCCGTGGCCGGCGGAACGTCCCTGCTCGCCGCCTGCGGCGGAGGACAGGACGGCAGCAAGGACGGCACCACCTCGGGGAAGGACGCCCAGAAGATCCTCCCGGCGTTCGTGGCGTCGAGCGTCGTCACGCCCGACCTTCCGTCGAAGAACGGATCGGCGGCCGGGTTCACCCGGGCGATCGACCTCGACGCGCTGAAGACGTCCGTCCCGAAGAAGCCGGCCACCGGCAGCGACCTGAAGATCATGTCGCCGTTCTGGGGCACCCCGCCGTCCGGCGACAACGCGTACTACACGGCCATGAACGAGGCCATCGGCATCAAGGCGACCTGGCAGAACCAGGACGGCAACACCTACGACGAGAAACTGGGCGCGGTCCTCGCCTCCAGCGACATCCCGGACGTGGTGGTCGTCCCGGGCTGGAACCTGAACGGCAAGATCCCGAGCGCGATCAACGCCAAGTTCGCCGACCTCGGCCCGTATCTGTCGGGTGACAAGGTCAAGGCCTACCCGAACCTCGCGGCCGTCCCCACGGACGCCTGGCAGCGCTCCATCTTCGGCGGCCGGCTGCGCGCGATCCCGATGCCGGCCTCCTACGTCACGAACATCGTGCCCTTCTACCGCAAGGACATCTTCGCCAAGAAGGGCTACACCCTGCCCAAGTCGCCCGACGAGTTCCTGTCCTGGGCGAAGGCGGCCACCGACGCCAAGGCGAAGGTGTGGGCCTGCGACGACCTCAAGTGGACGGCCTTCAACATCTACGGCGTCCTGAACGGCAGTGACAAGGCCCTGTGGTGGGACCTGAGGGACGGCAAGCTGGTCAACCGGATCGAGACCGACGAGTACCTCGAAGCCCTGGAGTGGACGCGCAAGCTGTACGCGGCGGGCGTCGTCCACCCCGACGCCAAGGCCGTCAAGGGCGACGCGTCCAACCGGTTCACCGCCGGCCAGTCCCTCGTCTTCAACGGCGACCTGTCCTACTGGTACGGCTCGACGGCCGAACAGCGCACCCAGAAGAGCGACTTCGAGATGGGCGCCTTCGACATCTTCGGCCCCGACGGCGGCGACCCCACACTCTGGGCGACCCAGCCCGCCGGCATCTTCACCTTCGTGAGCGGTAAGGCGTCCAAGCGGCAGATCAAGGACTTCCTCGCGCTCGCCGACTTCTGCGCGGCACCGTACGGCACCAAGGAGTACATGCTGACGGTGTACGGGGTCGAGGGCACCGACTACACGGTCAAGAACGGCCTGCCCACCAAGACCACCAAGGGCACCAACGAGGTCAACGGCGCCTACGACTACACCGGCGACCCGGCCGCCTACCTCGCCCACCCCGATCTGCCGGAGATCGCCAGGCTCCAGGTCGAGTGGCAGCAGCGCATGGGCGCCTTCACCAAGAAGTCCTCCTTCTACGGCCTGACCATCACCGAGCCCAACCGGTGGACCAACCTCGCCAACGACTTCGAGCAGCTGGAGGACGACATCGTCCGCGGCCGCAAGAAGATCGGCGACATGCAGCAGGCCGTCGCGGACTGGAAGCAGAAGGGCGGCGACGACCTGCGCGCCTGGTACAAGAAGCTGCTCGACGCCAACGGCTCCGCGGCCAAGTGACCCAGGGCTGAGGCAAGGAGAAGGCCGTGTCGCACAGCACGGTGCCCCGGAGCAGGGCCGGGGCCAGGGCGGGCAGGAGCACGCCGGAAGGGAGCCCGCCGGACGGCGCCACCGGACGGCGGGCCGAAGGAGGCACCGCACAGCGCGCGGGAAAGCAGGCCTTCCGGCCGCGGTTCAGACGCGACCGCACCCTGATCCTGATGACCCTGCCCGCGATCGCGCTGCTGCTCGTCTTCACCTACGTACCGGTGCTGGGCAATGTCGTCGCCTTCCAGGACTACGACCCGTATCTGAGCGACAACGGCTTCGTCGCGATCTTCGAGAGCCCCTGGACCGGACTGGAGAACTTCCAGCGGATCTTCGCGGACTCGGGCTTCTGGCACGCGGTGCAGAACACGTTCGTCCTGTTCTTCCTCCAGCTCGTGCTCTTCTTCCCGATCCCGGTCGGCCTCGCGCTGCTCATCAACAGCGTGGTCAGGCCCCGGGTCCGGGCCGTCGCCCAGGCGGTCATGTACCTCCCGCACTTCTTCTCCTGGGTCCTCGTCGTCACCGTCTTCCAGCAGATCTTCGGCGGGGCGGGCATCATCGCCCAGACCCTGCGCCAACACGGCCACCAGGGCATCGACCTGATGACCGACCCGGGGATCTTCAAGTTCCTGGTGACGGCCGAGGGCGTCTGGAAGGACGCGGGCTGGGGCATCATCGTCTTCCTCGCGGCCCTGTCGGCCGTGTCGCCCGACCTGTACGAGGCCGCCGCCATGGACGGGGCCGGACGCTGGCGCCGGACGTGGCACATCACCCTGCCCGCCCTGCGCCCGGTGATCGCCCTGCTCCTGGTGCTGCGCGTGGGCGACGCGCTCACCGTCGGCTTCGAGCAACTCCTGCTCCAGCGCGACGCGGTGGGCCCCGGCGCCTCCGAGGTCCTCGACACCTACGTCTGGTGGAACGGCATCCGCAACCAGGACTTCGGCTACGCGGCGGCGGCCGGACTGATCAAGGGAGTGGTCGGTCTGGGGCTCGTCCTGACCGCCAACAAGGTCGCCCATCTCATGGGCGAGCAGGGGGTGTACGAGAAATGACCGCCGTGACGCACCCGCCGCGCGACAGGCCCGGCCGCTGGGCGGCGCCGCCCCGGCCGCCCTGGGAGGAGGAGCCGTCGAAGGCCGGCCTCGCGGGCAAGGGGCTCATCCTCACCCTGGCCGCCCTCGCGATCCTGTTCCCGCTCTGGATCGTCGTCGTCACCAGTCTCCAGTCGAAGAAGACCATCGACGCGGCCGGCGGACTGGTCGTCGTCCCCAGGGGCGTCACCCTCGTCGCCTACAGGGAACTGCTCACCGGCGGCCAGGTGCAGCGCGCCGCGCTCGTCAGTGTCGGCGTGACCCTGGCCGGCACCCTGTTCAGCATGGCGGTCTCGGTCCTGTGCGCCTACGGCCTCTCGCGCGTCGGATCGCTCGGCCACCGCTGGTTCCTGATGCTGCTGCTCGCCACGATGTTCTTCGGCGCCGGCCTCATCCCCACCTATCTGCTGGTGCAGGCGCTCGGCCTCACCGACAGCTATCTCGCGCTGATCCTCCCCAGCGCGGTCAGCGTCTTCAACATCCTGGTGCTGCGGGCGTTCTTCATGGGCATCTCGCCCGAACTGATCGACAGCGCCCGTATCGACGGCGCGGGCGACTGGCGCATCCTGTGGCAGATCGTGATGCCGCTCTCCCGGGCCGTCCTCGCGGTCATCTCGCTGTTCTACGCGGTCGGTTACTGGAGCGCCTGGTTCAACGCCTCCATCTACCTGACCGACCAGGACATGATGCCGCTCCAGAACGTCATGATCCAGCTGGTGCAGAAGCAGGAACGGCCGGTCGGCCTCGCCACCCAGATCAACACCGGCCAGCTCTCCCCGCTCGCCGTGCAGATGGCCGTCATGGTGATGGCGCTGCTGCCGGTCGCGGTCCTCTCGCCCTTCGTCCAGCGGCACTTCAAGAAGGGCATGCTCACCGGCGCCGTGAAGGGCTGACCCGCCCGCGCGCCCCGTACCGGAGTACCCCGGTGTCCACCCCGCGCCGCCCCCAGCTCGTCGCGGCCGACCTGCCCCTGACCGGCGGTCGGCCGCGGCGGTCCATCCCTCACCCCGAACGAGGTAGGTCCATGCCCACGTCCCGTGGAACCGGTCCGCAGTCCGGGCGGCCGCGTCTGAGCGACGCCACCCGGGGCCGCATCCTGTTCGGCGGCGACTACAACCCCGAACAGTGGCCCGAGGAGATCTGGCACGAGGACGTCCGCCTCATGAAGGAGGCCGGCGTCAACTCCGTCACCCTCGGGGTCTTCTCCTGGGCCAGGATCGAACCCCGCCCCGGAGGGAGGGAGTTCGGCTGGCTTGACCGGCTGATGGACCTGATGCACGAGCACGGCGTCAGCGTCGTGCTCGCCACCCCCACCTCCTCGCCGCCGCCCTGGATGGGCCGGCTGCACCCCGAGACCCTGCCCCGGGACGAGGACGGCCGAACCGAATGGTGGGGCTCCCGGCAGCACTTCTCGCACTCCAGCGCCGTCTACCGCCGCCTCGCCGCCGCCGTCACCGAGGACCTGGCGGCCCGCTACGCCGGCCACCCCGCCCTCACGATGTGGCACATCAACAACGAGTACTGCACCGTCGACCACGGCGACGAGGCGGCCACCGCCTTCCGCCGCTGGCTCCAGGACCGGTACGGCACCCTCGAAGCGCTCAACACCGCCTGGGGGACGGCCTTCTGGGGCCAGGCCTACGGCGACTGGCTCGAGGTCCTCCCACCGCGTCACGCGCACTACATGAAGAACCCGACGCATGTCCTCGACTTCAGACGGTTCACCTCCGACATGCTCCTGGAGTGTTACGCCGCCGAGCGGGACATCGTGCGCCGCCACAGCCCCGGCACTCCGGTGACCAGCAACTTCATGCCGATGTGGGTCGGCCAGGACGCCTGGCGGTGGGCCGAGGAGGAGGACGTCGTCTCGGTCGACCTCTACCCCGACCCGCGCGACCCCCTCGGCGCGCAGCACGGCGCGCTCGTCCAGGACATGACGCGCTCGCAGGCGGCAGGAGGTCCCTGGATGCTCATGGAACAGGCGGCGGGAGCCGTCAACTGGCGCGGTGTGAACCATCCCAAGCCGCGCGGGCTGAACCGGCTGTGGTCCCTCCAGGCCGTGGCGCGCGGTGCCGACGCCGTCTGCTACTTCCAGTGGCGGCAGTCCCGGCAGGGCGCGGAGAAGTTCCACTCCGGGATGATCGGCCACGCGGGGGAGCGGGGCCGCACCTTCCAGGAGATCAAGCGGATCGGAGCCGAACTGGCCGCCCTGGCACCCCAGGTGGCCGGCACCCGGGTCGACGCGGACATCGCGATCCTGCACGACTGGAACTCCTGGTGGGCGGGGGCGCACGACGGCCGGCTGTCCGCCGAGAACGACTGCGCCGAGGTCGTACGGGCCTGGCACCGCGCTCTGTGGGAGGCCCACCTCACCACCGCCTTCGCCCACCCGGAGCACGACCTCTCCGCGTACCGCATGGTGGTCGTGCCCCAGCTCTACCTGCTCACGGACCCGGCGATCGAGAACCTCCTCGCCCACGTGCGAGCGGGCGGCACACTCGTCTGCGGCTTCCTCACCGGCGTCGCCGACGAGGACGACCGGGTGCGGCCGGGCGGCATGGACGAGCGGCTGCGCGACCTGTTCGGCATCCGCACGCTGCACGAATGGTGGCCGCTGGACGCGGGGGAGAAGGTCGCGTGCGACAGCTTCTCGGGCACGCTGTGGTCCGAGGAGATCGAACCCGACGGCACCGCGGCCGTCGAGGCCCGGTACCGCGGCGGCGAGCTGGACGGACTGCCCGCCGTGCTGTCCAAGGGCACCGCCCGCTACCTCTCCACGCTGCCCGAACCGGCCGCCCTGCGCGCCCTGCTGGCGGCGGCCGCGGACCGCGCGGGCGTCCGGCCGGTACTCGGCCGGCTGCCCGACGGCGTCGAGGCCGTCCGGCGCGGCGACCTGCTCTTCCTGCTCAACCACCGGCGCGACCCGGTGACCGTCGAGGTGCCGGGCGACCACCGTGACCTGCTCGGCGGTGCGGCCGTGCGGGACCGGGTACGACTGGAACGCCACGGAGCGGCGGTGCTCGCCCCATGACCGGCGAGACCCGCTCGGGCTCCCACACCGACCCTTCCCCGACGGAGAGCGGCCCCGGTTCCGCACCCGTCCACGGCACCTGGGAACCCCGGCCCGCCGCCCGCTGGGAGGACGCCTTCCTGAGCGGCAACGGCACACACGGCGCCATGGTGTTCGGTGATCCGAACGATGACCGGGTCATCGTCAACCATCACCGTCTGGTCCGTCCGAACGGCAGCGCGGACGCGCGCCCGCCCGAGCTCGCCGACCGCCTCGCCGACGTACAGGACCGGCTGCTCGCCGGAGACGTGAACGCCGGCGAGGACTTCACCGACGGCCGGCCACTGCTGTGGGTACAGCCGTTCCATCCGGCGTTCCAGGTGCGGCTGCGCCGTTCCGCCGAGGAACCGCGCGGCTACCGCCGCGAGGCCGACTTCACCACCGGGATCGTCCGCACCGCATGCGGCGACCGGCGCGGCGAGGTGTTCGTCTCGCGCGCCGACGACGTGATCGCGCAGTACGTGACCGGCCCCGGCCGCGCGGCCGAGGTGACGCTGGACCACCGGCTGCCGGGAGCGCCCGCGGAACTGGCGGTGGAGCACGCGGCCGTCCACACCCCCGAGGGTGCCCTGCTCACCCTGCGCGCCCGATATCCGGGCAGCGACCTGGCCTACACCGGGGTCACCCTCCTCGTCACGGACGGTGTCACCCGTCCCACCCCTTCGGGCGTACGGGTCGAGGGCGCCCGCTCGATGCTGCTGCTCACCCGGGTACGCCGGCACCCGGGCCACCTGGACGCCCGCGCGGAACTCCGCGCGCTGCGGGATCTGCTGCCCGGGCCCGGTCACGGCGCCGGGGACATCGAGGAAGCCCACGCGCACCTGCTCTCCCGCCACACCGCCCTGCACCGCGCCGCCTACCTGCGGGTCACCCTCGACCTGCACGCCGATCCCGCCGAACGGGCACTGCCCGGATCGGAGCTGGTCCGGCGCTCGAAGAGCCCCGCCCTCGTGGAACGGCTCTTCGCGGCCGGCCGGTACCACCTGCTGTCGGCGGCCGGCACGCTGCCGCCGCGGCTGACAGGTCTCTGGACCGGCGACTGGGACACGGCCTGGTCCGGGGCGTTCACCACGGACGCCAACCTCAACCTCCAGACGGCGTCGGCCGCGGCGGCCGCCCTCCCCGAGGTCACCGAGGCGCACGCGGCCCTGGTCCACGGCCTGCTGCCGCACTGGCGGGACAACGCCCGAGCCGTCTTCGGCGCACGCGGGGTCCTCGCCCCCGCCCACACCGACGGCGAGTCCGGCCACCTCTACCACCTCAGCCGTGCGTACCCGCTGCACGTGTGGACCGCCGGCGCCGACTGGCTGCTCAAGCCGCTCGTGGACCACGACGAGACCCGCGGCGGACGCGACCCGCGCCTGGCCGCCGCACTCGCCGAAGCGGCCCTCTTCTACGAGGACTTCCTCACCCGGACCGACGACGACGGCCACCTGGTGATCGTGCCGTCCTACTCCCCGGAGAACCGCCCCGCCAACGCGAGCTGGATCACCGTGAACGCCGCCATGGACCTCTCGGCCGCCCGCCACGCCCTGTGCACGGCGGCCGCGTATCACCCGGGCCCCGGCGCCGAGCGCCTGCGGGCGCTCGCCGACCGGCTGCCACCGCACCGGGTCAACTCCGAGGGCGCGCTGGCCGAGTGGGCCCGCCCCGGACTCCTCGACAGCTACGACCACCGGCACCTCAGCCATCTCTACGGCGTCTGGCCGCTCGACGAGATCAACCCCTACGACACCCCCGGGCTCGCCGCGGCGGCCCGGCGCGCCCTCGAACTGCGCGGCCCCGAGAACGACTCGGCGCACGGCCACCTCCATCACGCCCTGGTGGCCGCCCGGCTGCGGGACGCCGGGCGGGTGGCGAAGGCCCTCGACGCCGTCCTGGCCGGGGACTTCTTCCATGACTCCCTGATGAGCGGCCACTACCCGAACCGGCACGTCTACAACGCCGACGCCGCCCACACCCTGCCCGGCGTCGTCATCGAGGCCCTGATCCAGTCGACACCGCGTCGGCTCGTCCTGTTCCCCGCGCTTCCCGCCGGCCTGCCGAGCGGCGAACTCCGGGGAATCCGGACGAGGTTCGGCGCCGAGGCCGACCTCACCTGGACCCCCGACGGTGCCACGGCCGTCCTGCGGCCGGGCCGCACCTGCCGCATCGAACTCCGGACTTCCACCGGCGCGCGACCGCTCTCCCTGAGCGCCGGAGAAGACCGCGTCCTCACCCTGGGGCCGCGGTAGACCTCCCGCACCTCCCCCCCCACCCATGGAAGGGACACCATGGCACTTCGCACACGGAACAGGATCACCAAGGCCCTCGTCGCCCCCGCGCTGGCGCTCGGCGCGACGGTCGGCCTCGCCTCCGCCCCCGCCCAGGCCGCCGTCTGGTCCTCCTGCGACCAGTGGGGCAACACCACGCTGAACGGTTACACGCTCTACAACAACATCTGGGGCTCCGGCGCGGGCAGCCAGTGCGTCTGGGCCAACTCCGGCACCAACTGGGGAGTCTGGGCCAACCACCCCAACACCGGCGGCATCAAGTCCTACCCCAACTCCAAGAAGTACGTCGGCAAGACGATCGCGGGGCTGTCCTCCCTCACCAGCACCTACAACGTCACCGTCCCGTCGTCCGGCGCGTACAACACCTCGTACGACATCTGGGACACCGACTACGACTACGAGACGATGCTCTGGGTCAACTACAACGGCGCCGTCGGCGCGCTCGGCACCTCGCAGGGCACGCTCACGCTGAACGGCAACACCTGGACCGTCTACAAGGGCAACAACGGCGCGAACGAGGTCTTCTCGTTCCTGCGCACCTCGGACTCCACCTCCGGCACCATCAACATCCTCCCGATCATGAGGTGGATCGCGAACACCAAGGGCTGGATGTCCAGCGCCGAGACCATCGGCGACGTGCAGTTCGGCTTCGAGATCACCTCGTCCTCGGGCGGGCTCGACTTCGTCGCCAACAACCTGACGGTCGGCAGCAGCTGACCCGTGCGTCCCGGCGCGGCCGGCCCCTCCCGGGACCGGCCGCGTCCCGCTATCCGGCCACCGGCAGCCGCGCCCCGTCCCGCAGGAACAACGGGATCCGGTCCAGCGGCGCGTCCACCGTCACGGCCGCGCCTCCCTCGTACGACACCCCGGTCCATGCGTCCGTCCAGCGCGCGCCCGCCGGGAGATACGCCGTACGGGCCGTCGCACCCGCGGTGAGCACCGGCGCGACCAGCAGGTCCGGGCCGAGGAGGTAGGAGTCGTCCACCGACCAGGCCGCCTGGTCGCCGGGGAACTCCAGGAGCAGCGGGCGCATCACCGGCAGCCCCTCCTCGTGGGCCTCCCGCATGACGTCCAGCAGATACGGCTTCAGACGTTCCCGCAGCCGCAGGTACTTCTCCATGACGGCGCCCGCCTCCTCGCCGTACGACCAGACCTCGTTCGGACCGCCGGTCATCCCGGGACCCAGCGGCAGCCCCGGGTCGCGGAAGCCGTGCAGCCGCATCAGCGGCGACAGCGCGCCGAACTGGAACCAGCGGACCATGACCTCGCGGTACGCCGGGTCGTCCGGGTCGCCGCCGTGGAAGCCGCCGATGTCGGTGTTCCACCAGGGGATCCCGGACAGCGCGGTGTTGAGGCCCGCGGCGATCTGGCGGCGCAGGGTCGCGAAGTCGGTCCCGATGTCGCCCGACCACAGGGCGGCCCCGTAGCGCTGACTGCCCGCCCAGGCCGAGCGGTTGAGGGAGATGATCTCGCTCTCCCCGGCTGCGCGGAGGCCCTCGTAGAAGGTGCGGGCGTTCTCGCGCGGGTAGAGGTTGCCCACTTCGAGTCCCGGGCCCGCGTGGTAGCGCAGGTTCTCGGAGAAGCCCGGCTTCAGCTCCGGCTCGCAGGCGTCCAGCCAGAACGCCGAGATGCCGTACGGGTCGAGATAGTTGTCCTTCACGCGGGACCACAGGAAGTCCCGCGCCTCGGGGTTCGTGGCGTCGTAGAAGGCCACCTGGACCGTGGACGCGACCTGCTTGTCCGGCCAGTCGGCGTGCGCCATCGGCCCGTACTCGGTGCCGATGAAGTGGCCCCGCTGCTCCATGAGCCGATGGTTCTCGGAGAGCGGCGAGACCGACGGCCAGACGGACACGACCAGTTTCACGCCGAGACCGGCGAGTTCGGCCTGCATGGCCGCCGGGTCGGGCCACTCATCCGGGTCGAACTTCCAGTCCCCGAGGTGCGTCCAGTGGAAGAAGTCACAGACGATCACCGAGAGCGGAAGGCCCCGCCGCTTGTACTCCCGCGCCACGTCCAGGAGTTCGTCCTGGGTGCGGTAGCGCAGCTTGCACTGCCAGAATCCGGCCGCCCACTCGGGCAGCATCGGCGTGCGGCCGGTCGCCGCGCTGTAGCGGCGCTGGGCGTCGGCCGGGGTGCCCGCGGTGATCCAGTAGTCGATCTGGCGGGCCGAGTCGGCGACCCAGCGGGTGCCGTTGCCCGCGAGCTCCACCCGGCCGATGGCCGGGTTGTTCCACAGGAGGGTGTAGCCGCGGCTGGAGGTGAGCACCGGAACGGTGACCTCGGCGTTGCGCTGGATGAGGTCCAGGACCGCGCCCTTCTGGTCGAACAGCCCGTGCTGGTGCTGCCCGAGGCCGTACAACCGCTCGCCGTCGTACGCGGCGAAGCGCTGCTCCAGCCGGTGGTGGCCGTTGCCCGTGGGGGTGTACAGCCGTGAGCCGGGCCACCAGAAGTGGGCGCGCTCCTCGGCGAGGAGCTCACCGCCGTCCGCGGTGCGGATGAAACGGATCAGCCCCTCCGCGCGCACCTCGACGGTCAGCGCCCCGACCGTCAACCGGCCCTCATCGGGGGTGAGTTCCAGCGTGCTCGTGGTGTCCTCGGGCCGGTCGAGCAGCGCTCCCGGCAGGCCTTCGAGCAGGGGACCGCCGAGCCGGGCGCGCACGCGCACGGCGTCGGGGCCCCACGGCTCGATCCGGACGGTCTCCGTGCGGCCGCTCCACTCCAGAGCGCCGTCCCGTTCACGGAACGTGCCTACGGTCGGGGAGGACTGCGCGAGGCTCACCTGGGGCTGGATCGCGGCGGGCTGATTCACGTGGATGCTCCTGAAGGAGTGCAGACATGAAGGAGTGCAGACATGAAGGGGTGCGGACATGACGGGCGCGGACGGGATTCCGTCCGGGCACTCGTCCGCGGGTGCGGGTGCGGGTGTGGCCGAGCGGGACGGGGATGCGGGCCGGGCGCGGGGGAGCCGGACGGGGATGCGGGCCGGGTGTACGGGCTGGGCACGGAACGCGGCGGTGCGGGCGGGGCGGCACGAAGAGCGTGGGGCGGCAGGGAAGCGGTGCGGGGTGGGGCGGCGAAGGGCGGTACAGGGAGAACACGCGGACGGCGGGTGCCCGGCGGGACGCGAGGCCCGCCTGCGGGTACCGGAGGGCGCGCCGAAGCCGGGAGACCGGCTCAGGGAGCGGCCGGCGCAGGCCCCGTGCTCGCCCGTACCGTCAACTCCGGAGCGATCAGTACGACTTCGTCCTTGCCGCGTCCTTCGAGCTTGGCGATCAGATGCTCGACGGCATGGCGGCCCATGTCCTGGGCGGGGATGGCGACCGAGGTCAGCCGTACCGAGGCCTGGGTGGCGACCTGGTCCGGGCAGATCGCGATCACCGAGACGTCCTCGGGGACGGCGCGGCCCTTCTGGCGCAGCAGCGCGAGCAGCGGCTCGACCGCCGACTCGTTCTGCACGACGAAGCCCGTGGTGCCCGGGCGCTCGTCGAGGATGCGGGCGAGGGTGAGGGCCATCGCGTCGTAGCCGCCCTCACAGGGCCGGTGCAGCACCCGCAGCCCCAGTTCGCGGGAGCGGGCGCGCAGTCCGTCGAGCGTCCGCTCGGCGAAGCCGGTGTGCCGCTCGTAGACGGCGGGCGCCTCGCCGATGACAGCGATGTCACGGTGGCCGAGCAGCGCCAGATGCTCGGCGCACAGCGCGCCCGTGGCCCCGAAGTCGAGGTCGACGCAGGTCAGGCCGGTGGTGTCGGCGGGGAGGCCGATGAGCACGGACGGCTGGTCCGTCTCACGCAGCAACGGCAGCCGCTCGTCGTCGAGTTCGACGTCCATCAGGATCATCGCGTCGGCGAGCCCGCTGCCGGTGACCCGGCGCACCGCGTCGGGCCCCTCCTCGCCGGTGAGCAGCAGGACGTCGTATCCGTGGGTCCGGGCGTTGGTGGCCACCGCGATGGCGATCTCCATCATCACGGGTACGTACATGTCGGTGCGCAGCGGGACCATCAGCGCGATGATGTTGGACCGGCTGCTCGCCAGGGCGCGGGCGCCCGCGTTCGGGTGGTAGCCGAGTTGCCGGATGCTCTGCTCGACCCGCTGCCGGGTGCTCGCGGAGATGGACCGCTTGCCGCTGAGGACATAGCTCACCGTGCTCGCCGAGACTCCGGCGTGCTGGGCGACCTCGGCGAGGGTGACCATCCAGCTCTCCCAGCTTTGTGAAGCGCTTCGACAGTGCGCGCGGTACCGATAGGGGCGAATGAGGGTGGCTCGACACTAGCCCGGTGGAGGAATCGTGTCCATAGGCTGTCGAAGCGCTTCGACAGTGAATTCCCCGCACCGGCCCGGCCCCCACCGGCCGTGCGGCACGTCCCCGGACGGCGTACCCGGACCGTCCCCCGGAGCGGGCCTCCGGCGCAACACCGCCGACCGGTTCCGCCGGGGATTCCATTGGGCCGAACGCTGCGCGAGGACTGGTGGGGTCATCCGTAATCGGGTAAATACGATCGAGTAGAACCGGTCGGTAACGGACAGTCCCAAGATCCCTATTCGCGGCGAGGTGAGCCTCATGTCCGCAACACCCCAGAAGCCCACAGTCACCGAACGTGAGGCCCGACAGGTCGCCGAGGCCGCGCGCGAACAGAACTGGCAGAAGCCCAGCTTCGCCAAGGAACTCTTCCTCGGTCGCTTCCGGCTCGACCTGATCCACCCCCACCCGCTCCCCGCCGACGAGGACACCCAGCGCGGCGAGGAGTTCCTGGCCAAACTGCGCGACTTCTGCGAGACGAAGATCGACTCCGCCCGGATCGAGCGCGAGGCGCGGATTCCCGACGAGACGATCACCGGGCTCAAGGAAATCGGCGCCCTCGGCATGAAGATCGACACCAAGTACGGGGGTCTCGGCCTCACCCAGGTCTACTACAACAAGGCCCTCGCCCTGGTCGGCTCCGTGAACCCGGCGCTCGGCGCCCTGCTCTCCGCCCATCAGTCGATCGGCGTACCGCAGCCGCTGAAGCTCTTCGGCACCCAGGAACAGCGGGACATCTTCCTGCCGCGCTGCGCCCGCACCGACATCTCCGCCTTCCTGCTCACCGAACCGGACGTCGGCTCCGACCCGGCCCGGCTCGCCACGACCGCCGTGCCGGACGGCGACGACTACATCCTCGACGGGGTGAAACTGTGGACGACCAACGGCGTCGTCGCGGACCTCCTCGTCGTCATGGCGCGCGTCCCGAAGTCCGAGGACAGCAAGGGCGGCATCACGGCCTTCGTGGTGGAGGCCGCCTCGGAGGGCGTCACGGTCGAGAACCGCAACGCGTTCATGGGCCTGCGCGGCCTGGAGAACGGCGTCACCCGCTTCCACCGGGTGCGCGTGCCCGCCGCCAACCGCATCGGACCCGAGGGGGCGGGCCTGAAGATCGCCCTCACCACCCTCAACACCGGCCGCCTCTCGCTGCCCGCCATGTGCGTGGGCGCGGGCAAGTGGTGCCTGAAGATCGCCCGCGAGTGGACGTCGGTGCGCGAGCAGTGGGGCAAGCCGGTCGCCTTCCACGAGGCCGTCGGCTCCAAGATCTCCTTCATCGCGGCCACCACCTTCGCCCTGGAGGCCGTGCTCGACCTGTCGTCGCAGATGGCGGACGAGAACCGCAACGACATCCGCATCGAGGCCGCCCTCGCCAAGCTGTACGGCTCCGAGATGGCCTGCCTGATGGCCGACGAACTGGTCCAGATCCGCGGCGGCCGCGGCTTCGAGACGGCCGCGTCGCTGGCGGCCCGCGGCGAGCGCGCGGTCCCCGCCGAACAGGTCCTGCGCGACCTGCGCATCAACCGCATCTTCGAGGGCTCCACGGAGATCATGCATCTGCTGATCGCCCGGGAGGCCGTCGACGCCCACCTCTCGGTGGCCGGCGACCTCATCGACCCCGACAAGTCACTCTCGGAGAAGGCGAAGGCGGGCGCGAACGCCGGTGTCTTCTACGCCAAGTGGCTGCCGAAACTGGTCACGGGAGCGGGCCGGCTCCCGGGCTCGTACAGCGAGTTCCACCACGACGTGGACCTCTCCACGCATCTGCGGTACGTCGAGCGCAGCGCCCGCAAGCTCGCCCGGTCCACCTTCTACGCGATGTCGCGCTGGCAGGGCCGTATGGAGACCAAGCAGGGCTTCCTGGGCCGGATCGTCGACATCGGCGCCGAACTCTTCGCGATGAGCGCGGCCTGCGTGCGGGCCGAACTCCTGCGCACCACGGGAGATCACGGGCGCGAGGCCTACCAGCTCGCCGACGCCTTCTGCCGCCAGTCCCGCGTCCGCGTCGAGGAACTCTTCGGACGCCTGTGGAGCAACACCGACGACATCGACCGCAAGGTCGTCAAGGGCGTCCTGTCCGGCACCTACACCTGGCTGGAGGAAGGCGTCCTTGACCCGTCGGGCGAAGGCCCCTGGATCGCCGACGCCACCCCCGGCCCGAGCACCCGGGAGAACGTGCACCGGCCCATCCGCTGACGATCGTCCGGTGACGCCCACGGACCCCGTCCGCCGTCGCGCTGCTTGCCCCGCCGCCGCGGGGCGGCGGACAATGAACGCGACGGCGAACGGGGAACTCCACCGCGACGCCCTGGCGGCTCTCCCCGGCACCGACCGCGCCGGACTGCGAGGGACTTCCCATGCCAGCAAAAGGGCTCGACGCCATCACCGGAAGGATCATGCGGGCGGGCGAGGGCCGGATGCTGCGCCGCCTCGAACACCTCGCCGCGCAGACAGGCTCCCTCGAAGAGGAGTTCAGGGCCCTGTCCGACAAGGAACTCCAGGCGCTCACACCGGAGTTCAAGCGGCGTCTCGGCGCGGGCGAGAGCCTGGACGACCTGCTGCCGGAAGCCTTCGCCGCGATGCGCGAGGCCTCCCGCCGCATCCTCGGCATGCGCCACTTCGACGTGCAGCTCATGGGCGGAGCAGCGCTGCATCTCGGCCACATCGCCGAGATGCAGACCGGTGAGGGAAAAACGCTCGTCGGCACCCTGCCGGTCTATCTGAACGCCCTTGCCGGCAACGGAGTTCACCTCGTCACCGTCAACGACTACCTGGCCCGCCGGGACGCCGAGTGGATGGGGCGCGCGTACCGCTTCCTCGGACTGAGCGTCGGCGTCCTCAGGGCGGATTCGACCCCCGCCGAACGGCGTGCCCAGTACGCCTGCGACGTCACCTACGGCACCAACACCGAGTTCGGCTTCGACTACCTGCGCGACAACATGGCCCGCTCCAAGGACGAACTCGTGCAGCGCGGGCACCACTTCGCGATCGTCGACGAGGCCGACTCGATCCTCATCGACGAGGCGCGCACCCCGCTGATCATCTCCGGCCCGGCCGACCAGCCGACGCACTGGTACGAGGCCTTCGCCGCGTTCGCCCGGCACATGAGCGGCGTACAGGTGCAGGAGGAGCAGTTCACCACGCAGGCCGACAAGGACCGCCTCGCCGTCCTGCGGACGGGGCACGACTACGAGTACGACCCCAAGAAGCGCACGGTGTCGGTCCTGGACCCCGGAGTCGAGTACCTCCAGGACCAGCTCGGCATCGACAGCCTCTACGAGTCCGACCACACCCCGCTGATCGGACACCTGAACAACGCCCTCAAGGCCAAGGAACACTTCAGGAAGGACAAGGACTACGTCGTCGTGGACGGCGAGGTGCTGATCGTCGACGAGCACACCGGCCGCATCCTCGCCGGCCGGCGCTACAACGAAGGACTGCACCAGGCCATCGAGGCCAAGGAAGGCGTCACGATCAAGGACGAGAACCAGACGCTCGCCACGATCACCCTCCAGAACTTCTTCCGCCTCTACGGCAAGCTCGCCGGCATGACCGGCACCGCCATGACCGAGGCGGCCGAGTTCCACCAGATCTACCGCCTGCACGTCGTCCCGATCCCGACCAACCGGCCCATGGTCCGGCGCGACGACCCCGACCAGATCTACCGCACCGAGGAGGCGAAGTACGCCGCGGTCCTCGCCGACATAGCCGAGAACCACGCGCTCGGCCGGCCGGTCCTGGTGGGCACCACCTCCGTCGAGAAGTCCGAGACGCTCTCCGCGCTGCTGCGCCGGCAGGGCATCCGGCACGAGGTGCTCAACGCCAAGAACCACCGGCGCGAGGCCCAGATCGTCGCCCAGGCCGGACGCCGGGGCGCCGTCACCGTCGCCACCAACATGGCGGGCCGCGGCACCGACATCATGCTCGGCGGCAACCCCGAGGCGATGGCGCTCGCCGAGGCGGGCGAGGACGCGGACCCCGGGGAACGGCGCGCGGTCCTCGACCGCGTCACCTCCGCGGCCGCGGCCGAGCACGACGAGGTCACGGCGCTCGGCGGACTGTACGTGCTGGGCACCGAGCGGCACGAGTCGCGGCGCATCGACAACCAGCTCCGCGGTCGCTCCGGCCGCCAGGGCGACCCCGGCGCCTCCCGTTTCTACCTCTCCCTGGAGGACGACCTGCTGCGGTTGTTCCGGGCGAACGTCGTCGACCGCGTGATGTCCATGGCGAACGTCCCCGACGACGTACCCATCGAGAACAAGATGGTCACCCGCGCCATCGCCTCCGCCCAGGCCCAGCTGGAGCAGCAGCACTTCGAGTCGCGCAAGGACGTCCTGAAGTTCGACGAGGTCCTCAACCGGCAGCGCACGCTCATCTACGCCGAACGCCGCCGCGTCCTGGACGGCGAGGACCTGAACGAACAGATCACGCACTTCATGGAGGACACCATCCGGGCGTACATCGAGCGGGAGACCGGCGAGGGCTTCCCCGAGGAGTGGGACCTGGAGAGGCTGTGGGGAGCCCTGCGGCAGCTCTACCCCGTGGGGATCACGGTCGAGGAACTGGCGGACCTGCACGGCGGCCGGGAGGGCCTCACCACCGAGCGGGTCGTCGAGACGGTCACCGACGACGTCCGCGCCCGGTACGCGGAGCGCGAGAGGGAACTCGGCCCGGAGGCCCTGCGCGACCTGGAGCGTCTCGTCGTCCTGTCCGTCCTCGACCGCAAGTGGCGCGAGCACCTCTACGAGATGGACTACCTGCGCGAAGGCATCGGGCTGCGCTGGACGCTCGGCCGCGAGCCGATCGTCGAGTACGAGCGCGAGGGCTACGACATGTACGGAGCCATGACCGACGCCATCAAGGAGGAGTCCGTCGGCTACGTCTTCAACCTCGACACCGCCGCCCCGGCCCCCAGGGCCCTGGAACCCCGCGACCGTACCGACGGCCTGCTCTTCACCGCGCCGACGCTCGACACGTCCGACGGAGTGGTCGAAGGCGCGTTCGCCCCCGCCCGGACGCCCGGGACCGCGCCCGCCCTTCCCGGACCCACCGACGGCCCCGCCGGCGGACGGCCCGCGCACGGCGGTCCCCGGCCGCCCGGGCCCGCGCCTCGGCGCCGCCGCAAGCGCTGACCTGCGGATCAGTAGGACGACGACAGGGCCACGCCGCGGCACCCGTGGGCGGGCACCCGCCCACCGCGGCCCCGCGGAACGCCCGCTCCGCGCCGGGTTCCCCGGCGCGCCCGGGCACCACCGGTCACGGGGAGAGACGGCGGGAATGAGGGACGCCCTGTCTTCCGGCGGACGAGATGCGGCCACAATGGGGGGATGAGCGACAGTCCAGCCCCCCTCGCTGATCCGCATCTCGTCTTCGACCCCGTGAACGGAGTCCGGGATGTCGTGATCCTCGGATCCACCGGCTCGATCGGCACCCAGGCCATCGACCTCGTGCTGCGCAACCCCGACCGGTTCCGGGTCACCGCGCTGTCCGCCGCAGGCGGCAGGGTCGCCCTGCTCGCCGAGCAGGCCCACCGGCTGCGGGTCCGGACGGTCGCCGTGGCGCGCGAGGACGCCGTCCCGGCGCTCAAGGAGGCCCTCGCGGCCAGGTACGCACCCGGTGAGCCCCTTCCCGAGATCCTCGCCGGATCCGACGCGGCCACCCAGGTCGCCGCCTCCGACTGCCACACCGTCCTCAACGGCATCACCGGTTCCATCGGCCTCGCGCCCACCCTCGCCGCGCTGGAGGCGGGCCGCACCCTCGCGCTCGCCAACAAGGAGTCGCTCATCGTCGGCGGCCCGTTGGTGAAGGCGCTGGCCCAGCCCGGCCAGATCATCCCGGTCGACTCCGAGCACGCGGCCCTCTTCCAGGCGCTGGCCTCCGGCACGCGCGCGGACGTGCGCAAACTCGTCGTGACCGCCTCCGGGGGCCCGTTCCGCGGCCGTACGAAGGCGGAGCTGGCGGACGTGAAACCGGCCGACGCCCTCGCGCACCCCACCTGGGCCATGGGCCCGGTGATCACGGTCAACTCCGCGACCCTGGTCAACAAGGGACTGGAGGTCATCGAGGCACACCTCCTCTACGACATTCCCTTCGACCGCATTGAGGTGGTCGTGCACCCGCAGTCGTATGTCCACTCGATGGTGGAATTCACGGACGGCTCGACGATGGCCCAGGCGACGCCCCCCGACATGCGGGGGCCCATCGCCATCGGCATCGGCTGGCCCGAGCGCGTCCCGGACGCGGCGCCCGCCTTCGACTGGACGAAGGCGTCGAGCTGGGAGTTCTTCCCGCTCGACGAGGAAGCGTTCCCCTCGGTGGGACTCGCCCGGCACGTGGGGCGGCTCGCGGGCACGGCCCCGGCGGTGTTCAATGCCGCCAACGAGGAGTGCGTGGACGCGTTCCTGAACGGCACACTGCCGTTCAACGGGATCATGGAGACCGTCACCCGGGTCGTCGAGGAACACGGCACACCGCGTACGGGAACTTCCCTGACCCTCGCGGACGTCCTCGAAGCGGAGACCTGGGCGCGCGCCCGGGCCCGTGAACTGACGGCACAGACGACAATCGCGGAGGCTCGTGCATGACGACCCTGATGATGATCCTCGGCATAGTCGTCTTCGTGATCGGCCTGCTGATCTCGATCGCGTGGCACGAGCTGGGACATCTGTCGACGGCCAAGCTCTTCGGCATCCGGGTGCCGCAGTACATGGTGGGCTTCGGCCCGACCATCTGGTCGCGCAGGAAGGGCGACACCGAGTACGGCATCAAGGCCGTTCCGCTCGGTGGCTACATCCGCATGATCGGGATGTTCCCGCCCGGCCCGGACGGCCGGATCGAGGCCCGCTCGACATCCCCCTTCCGGGGCATGATCGAGGACGCCCGGTCGGCCGCGTTCGAGGAACTGAAGCCCGGCGACGAGACCCGCCTCTTCTACACGCGCAAGCCGTGGAAGCGCGTGATCGTGATGTTCGCCGGTCCCTTCATGAACCTGATCCTGGCCGTCGCGATCTTCCTCGGCGTGATGATGACGTTCGGCATCCGCTCCGAGACCACCACGGTCGGCAAGGTCTCGGACTGCGTCATCCAGCAGAGCGAGGACCGGACGAAGTGCGCGAAGGGCGACCAGGTGGCGCCCGCCAAGGCAGCCGGGCTCAAGGGCGGCGACAAGATCGTCGCGTTCGACGGCAAGGCGGTCGGTGACTGGGCGGCGCTCCAGGACGACATCCGGGCCAACCCCGGCAAGGACGTCACGATCACCGTGGAGCGCGAGGGCCGGCGGGTCGACCTGAAGACTCACCTGATCAAGAACCAGGTGAGCAAGACCGACGGCAACGGCGGCTATGTCCAGGGCAAGTACGTGTACGCCGGCTTCCTCGGCTTCACGCCCGCCTTCGGCATCGTCGAGCAGTCCTTCGGCCAGTCCGTGGACCGCATGGGCGACATGATGCAGAACGGCGTCGAGTCCCTGGTCGCGCTGCCCGCCAAGGTCCCCGACCTGTGGGACGCGGCCTTCGGCGACGGTCCGCGCAAGGCCGACTCCCCGATGGGCGTGGTCGGCGCTGCCCGCATCGGCGGCGATGTCTTCACCCTGGACATCCCCGCGTCGCAGCAGGTCGCGATGATGCTCCTGCTGGTCGCCGGGTTCAACCTCTCCCTGTTCCTGTTCAACATGCTCCCGCTGCTCCCGCTCGACGGCGGGCACATCGCCGGAGCCCTGTGGGAGTCGCTGCGGCGCAACACGGCGAAGGTGCTCCGGCGCCCCGACCCGGGCCCGTTCGACGTGGCGAAGCTGATGCCGGTGGCCTACGTGGTGGCCGGGATCTTCGTCTGCTTCACGGTCCTCGTCCTGATCGCGGACGTCGTCAATCCCGTGAAAATCTCTTAGTCACACAGTGGTAGCGACGGCCGGGCACCCTGGGTGCCCGGCCGTCTTCCATTGAGTGGGTTTGAAGCCCGGGGGCGTGATGTGCCCGGGGGAGCGCCCGTACCGTAATCTCGAAGCCCGGAGCCCACGATTCCCGGGACCTTGATCCATAACTTGGGGTTGCACAGCAGATGACTGCGATTTCTCTCGGCATGCCGTCCGTTCCGACCAAGCTGGCCGAGCGCCGCAAGACCCGGCAGATCCAGGTCGGGACCGTCGCCGTGGGCGGAGACGCACCCGTCTCGGTGCAGTCGATGACGACTACGCGCACGTCGGACATCGGCGCCACGCTCCAGCAGATCGCCGAGCTGACCGCCTCCGGCTGCCAGATCGTGCGCGTGGCCTGTCCCACCCAGGACGACGCCGACGCGCTCGCCACGATCGCCAAGAAGTCGCAGATCCCGGTCATCGCCGACATCCACTTCCAGCCGAAGTACGTCTTCGCCGCGATCGACGCCGGCTGCGCCGCCGTCCGCGTCAACCCCGGCAACATCAAGCAGTTCGACGACCAGGTCAAGGAGATCGCGCGGGCCGCGAAGGAGACCGGCACCCCGATCCGTATCGGCGTCAACGCGGGCTCGCTCGACAAGCGCCTGCTCCAGAAGTACGGCAAGGCGACCCCCGAGGCGCTCGTCGAGTCCGCGCTCTGGGAGGCCTCCCTCTTCGAGGAGCACGACTTCCGGGACATCAAGATCTCGGTCAAGCACAACGACCCGGTCGTCATGGTCAACGCCTACCGCCAGCTCGCCGCCGCCTGCGACTACCCCCTGCACCTCGGCGTCACCGAGGCCGGCCCCGCCTTCCAGGGCACCATCAAGTCGGCCGTCGCCTTCGGCGCCCTGCTCTCCGAGGGCATCGGCGACACCATCCGCGTCTCCCTGTCGGCCCCGCCGGTCGAGGAGGTCAAGGTCGGCCTTCAGATCCTCCAGTCGATGAACCTGCGCCAGCGCGGCCTGGAGATCGTCTCCTGCCCGTCCTGCGGCCGCGCCCAGGTCGACGTCTACAAGCTCGCCGAGGAAGTCACCGCCGGCCTTACCGGCATGGAGGTCCCGCTCCGCGTCGCCGTCATGGGCTGCGTCGTCAACGGTCCCGGCGAGGCTCGCGAGGCCGACCTCGGCGTCGCCTCCGGCAACGGCAAGGGCCAGATCTTCGTCAAGGGCGAGGTCATCAAGACCGTCCCCGAGTCGAAGATCGTGGAGACCCTGATCGAAGAGGCGATGAAGCTCGCCGAACAGATGGAGGCCGACGGAGTGGCCTCCGGCGAACCGACGATCTCCGTAGCAGGCTGAGTCCCGTTCCTGCGGCCGGACGACAACCCGGCCGCAGGACCGAGGCCCCTTCCGCAGGCAAACAAGGCCGCCCTTCCGATCCCGGCCGCGCGGAGCCACCCAGGGACCCGAGGAACCGCGCCCCCAGCCCCCACCCACCCGCACCCGGGCACGGGCACCAGGCCCCGCTCCGGTGGCCGCGGACGACATACCTGCCCGTGCGGACTCCGGCCGAGGCGAGCCACCCAGTGGCGCGAGGTACCGCGCGGCCAACCCCCACGACCCGCACCCGGGCGCCAACCCAGCCCCCACCCCCTCGGCCTTCCGATCCCGGCCGGGGTGAGAAACCCAGGGGCGCGAGGTACCGCGCGGCCAACGCCCACGACCCGCACCCGGGCGCCAACCCAGCCCCCACCCCCTCGGCCTTCCGATCCCGGCCGGGGTGAGAAACCCAGGGGCGCGAGGAACTGCGCGGCCAACCCCCACGACCCGCACCCGGGCGCCAACCCAGCCCCCACCCCGGTGACAGCCCGCTCCCCCGTCCGGCCAGAGGACTCGGCGGCGAGGCACAACCTCTCCAGGTACAGTGCGGAGATCAGCAGACCCCAGGGTGAGGCCCCCGCACGTGTTGACCCAGACCACCACCAGGGTCCTCGAACCGAGTGACCTGGACGCCGCGCTCGCCGTCCTCGGCCGCGAGCCGGTGGCGAACGCGTTCGTCACCTCCCGAGTACAGATCGCCGGACTCGACCCATGGCGGCTCGGCGGCGAGATGTGGGGCTGGTACGAGGACGGCATGCTGCGGTCCCTCTGCTACGCGGGCGCCAACCTCGTCCCGATCTGCGCCACCCAGCGCGCCGTGCGCGGCTTCGCCGACCGGGCCCGCAGAAGCGGCCGCCGCTGCTCCTCGATCGTCGGCCCCGCCGAGGCCACCGCCCAGCTCTGGCGGCTCCTCGAACCGAGCTGGGGCCCCGCCCGCGAGATCCGCGCCCACCAGCCGCTGATGGTCACCGACCGGCTGCCCGCCACCATCACCCCGGATCCGTACGTCCGCCGCATCCGCAAGGACGAGATGGAGACGATCATGCCGGCGTGCGTCGCCATGTTCACCGAGGAGGTCGGCGTCTCGCCGCTGGCCGGCGACGGCGGCCTGCTCTACCAGGCCCGCGTCGCCGAACTCGTCGGCTCGGGCCGGTCCTTCGCCCGCCTCGGCCCGGACGGCAAGGTCGTCTTCAAGGCGGAGATCGGCGCCGCGACCGCCGAGGCCTGCCAGATCCAGGGAGTGTGGGTGGCCCCCGAGTACCGCGGCCGGGGACTGGCGGCCCCCGGCATGGCCGCCGTGCTGCGCTACGCCCTCGCCGATGTCGCCCCGCTCGTCAGCCTCTACGTCAACGACTTCAACACCGCGGCCCGGGCGGCCTACCGCCGCGTCGGGTTCCAGGAGGCGGGCGCCTTCATGAGTGTCCTGTTCTGACGCCCGGCGCGGGCCCGTCGGGACCTCACGCGTCACACGGTCCGCCAGGTAGTCTCCCCGCATGCTGCGCTTTCCCGGTCACGGCCACCGCGACCACGACGACGTGGTCATCGGCCCGCTGGATCTCGCCGCCCGCGTCGACGAGGCACTCGCCGTGCAGGCGCTCGCCTTCGGGCTCGGCGCCGACGAGGTCGCCGTACGACGCCAGATCGTGCTGCGCCACATCACCTACCCGGGAGCCCGCGCGCTCGGCGCCACCACCGTCGACGGACGGCTCGTGGGATTCGTCTACGGCATGCCCAACGACCGCGCGCACTGGTGGTCCACCGTCGTCGAACCGTATCTGCGCGACCAGCGCCACGACGGCTGGCTGGACGACTCCTTCGTGATCACCGAACTGCACGTCCACCCCCGCTTCCAGAACCAGGGCGTCGGCCGCACCCTGATCACCGCCATCACGGACACGGCGGCCGAACCCCGCTCGATCCTCTCCGCGATCGACTTCGACAGTCCGGCCCGCGGCCTGTACCGCTCCCTCGGCTACGAGGACCTCGCACGGCAGGTCCTGTTCCCCAGCGCGCCCAGGCCGTACGCCGTGATGGGCGCACCGCTTCCCCTGCGACACCGCTAATGGATTTCCGGGGACGGCCGCTGCCCGGCTAACCTCCAGGCATCACCCTTACGCAGCAGGAGTCGAGAATCATGGCCCAGGTCCAGCGCATGTCCCGTTTGATGGTCAAGACATTGCGTGACGACCCGGCCGACGCCGAGACGCTCAGCCACAAGCTGCTCGTCCGCGCCGGCTACGTCCGGCGCAACGCCGCGGGCATCTGGACGTGGCTGCCGCTCGGCAAGAAGGTCCTCGACAACATCTCCCGCGTGGTCCGCGAGGAGATGGACGCGATCGGCGCCCAGGAGGTCCTTCTCCCGGCCCTGCTGCCCAAGGAGCCCTACGAGGCCTCGGCCCGCTGGGAGGAGTACGGCGACCTGCTGTTCCGCCTCAAGGACCGCAAGGGCGCCGAGTACCTGCTCGGCCCGACGCACGAGGAGATCTTCACCCTGGTGGTGAAGGACCAGGTGGCCTCGTACAAGGACCTGCCGGTCATGCTCTACCAGATCCAGACGAAGTACCGCGACGAGGCCCGTCCGCGCTCCGGCGTGCTGCGCGGCCGCGAGTTCCAGATGAAGGACTCGTACTCCTTCGACATCACGGACGAGGGTCTCGCCGAGTCCTACGGGCTGCACCGCGAGGCCTACCAGAAGATCTTCGCGCGCATCGGCCTCGACTACCGCATCGTGTCCGCCGTCTCCGGCGCCATGGGCGGCTCGGCCTCCGAGGAGTTCCTCGCGCCCGCCGCCGCCGGTGAGGACACCTTCGTGGACTGCCCGGCCTGCGACTACGCCGCCAACACGGAGGCCGTGACGTTCAAGCTCACGCCCGTCTCCGGGGAGCACGGCGCCGTCGAGGAGCTGGACACCCCCGACACCCCGACGATCGAGACGCTCGCCGAGCACCTCGGCGTGCCCGCCTCCGCCACCCTGAAGAACCTGCTGGTCAAGGTCGACGGCGAGATCGTGGCCGTGGGCGTCCCGGGTGACCGCGAGGTCGACCTCGGCAAGCTCGGCGAGCACCTCGCCCCGGCCGTCGTCGAGCTCGTGACGGCCGAGGACTTCGAGGGCCGTGCCGACCTCGTACGCGGCTACGTGGGCCCGCAGGGCCTGGAGAAGGTCCGCTACATCGCCGACCCGCGCGTCGCGCCCGGCACGGCCTGGATCACCGGCGCCAACAAGATCAACACGCACGCGAAGAACGTCGTGGCCGGCCGTGACTTCGAGGTCGACGACTACCTCGACGTCGTCGTGGTGCAGGAGGGCGACCCCTGCCCGGCCTGCGGCACCGGCCTCAAGATGGACCGCGCCATCGAGATCGGCCACATCTTCCAGCTCGGCCGCAAGTACGCCGACACCTTCGGCCTCGATGTCCTCGGGCAGCAGGGCAAGCCGGTCCGCGTGACCATGGGCTCGTACGGCATCGGTGTCTCCCGCGCGGTCGCGGCGCTGGCCGAGCAGTCGGCGGACGCCCAGGGCCTGTGCTGGCCCAAGGAGATCGCTCCCGCCGACGTGCACGTGGTCGCCGCGGGCAAGGCTCTCCAGACCGAGCTGGCGCTCGACGTCTCCGAGAAGCTCGGTGCCGCGGGTGTCCGCGTCCTGGTCGACGACCGCGCCGGCGTCTCCCCGGGCGTGAAGTTCACCGACGCGGAGCTCATCGGCGTACCGACGATCCTGGTCGCCGGCCGCCGCTCGGCCGAGGGCGTCGTGGAGCTGAAGGACCGCCGCACCGGCGAGCGCGAGGAACTGACCGTCGAAGAGGCGATCGCCCGCCTGACGGCGTAACCGGCACCTGGGCGGCGCCCGGCACCTCTCCGGAGGCGCGGGGCGCCGCTCGGCCGTTTCCGGGGGCGTGGTGTCCCGGCCGGTGCTCAGAGCCAGCCGGCGAACTCCAGGAGCAGTCCGGCGTCCTGGGGGCGGCCGACCCGGCCCGCCCGGACACCCGACTCGACGGCACGGAACAGGGTCCAGCCGCGCAGCCGCGCCGGGTCCACGTCCAGGGACTCGGCGAGCCGCTTGATCCGCCGCCGGGTGATCGACGGTCCCGAAGGCGACGCGATGAGGTCCTCCACCCGGTCCCGGACCAGCCGGGCCAGGTCGAACGCGCACTCGCCGACCACCGGGTCCGGTCCCACCGCCAGCCAGGGCACGCGCTCACCGGCGAGCACCTTGCTCTGCCGGAACGTGCCGTGCAGCAGCAGTGCCTCGGGCGGCTGGGCCAGCAGTTCCTCGCGGGCCGCGAGCGCCGCGTCGACCAGCGCCCCGATCTCGGCTCCGGCCTCGCCCGTCGCCGTGGACCGCATGGCCTCGGCCTGCCGCCCGGTCCGCTCCGCCACGGTCTCGAAGACGGGGTCGGCGGGCGGCTCGACCCACAGCCGCCGCAGCGTCCCGGCCGCCTCCAGCAGGGCCTTGGCCTCGGGCAGCGACCGCACGGACACGTCCGGGTGCAGCCGTTCCAGCAGCAGGACGCCATCGGTGCCGGAGGCCTCCCCGGTGTCGCCGCCGTCGAGAAGACGGACCGCGCCGCGGCCGTCCCAGTGACCGAGCGCGACCCGCTCGGCCTCCGGGCGCGCCCGGCCGGGCGCCAGCTTCAGTACGGCGGGCGTGCCGTCGGCCCGGCGCACCAGGACGACCAGACTGCTGCGCCCGCCCGGAGCCTGCACGCGCTCCACGGTCAACTCGCGCAGAGCGACGGCCCCTCGGGCCAGCCCGGGCAGCCGCTCCAGCCACTCGTCGGCCTCGTCGGAGCCCTCCGGCCCGCTGCGGCGGGTCTCGCCGAGCGCCCGGAGAAGGCGCTGCGGCGGCTCGAAGGTCATGCGCGAGTCCATGCGCGAGAGGTTTCCTTCCAGGTCGCGTTACGACGGCGAGGGCGCCGTGGGGGATGGGGTGCCCGCCCGCTCGGCGAGCCCAGGGAAGGCTACGCTCTCGCCGCTCCAGCGCACCGCGCGGACCGCGGCCTCGCGCAGCGCCCCGGCCGCCATGCGCCGCCGGTCGCCCGTGGCGGCGCGCACGAGGTCGGAGTACACGTCGGCGACGCGTTCCTCCAGCTCGGCCGCGAACCGTATGGCCGCGGCGGTGTCCGTCACCGGGAACGGCAGCACGTACGCGGCCGACGCGGCCTCGGGTGCCGCGCCCATGTCCTTGACCTCCCGCGTCAGTTCGTCCCTCCGCGCCCGGTGGGCGTCGTAGGCCGACCGGGCGTCCGTCTGACGGGCCGCGCCGATCCTGGCGCCCACGACGCCGTAGCCGTAGACGGCCGCGTGCTCGGCGCCCAGCGCGGCCTGGAGGGCCTTGAGCTCGGCTTCCTCGGTCCTGCTCCGCTTGCTCACTTCGCCGCCTTCGTCAGCAGAAACGCGTGGGCCGCTCCGGCCGCCGCCACGGAGGCGAGCAGCCGGGCCAGTTCGCCGGGGACGTTCACCAGGGCCTGTGTCCGTTCGTCCGCGAGCGCCAGTTCGGCGGTGGCGAGTTCGGCGAGCGCGTCCTTGGGCCGGGCCGCCACACCGGGCGAGGCCCCGGCCGAAGCCGAACTCGAAGCCGAACTGGAGGCCGAACTGGAGGCCGAACGCGAAGCGGACGCCGAACCCGAAGCCGTCGAGGACGCGGACGGGGACTCGGCCGAGGACGCCGACGCCGATGCCGACCTCGACGGAGCAGCCGACGCGGATCCCGACGCCCCCGCGCTGCCGCCCCCGAACGCCTGCGCGTGGCGCACGACCTCCTCCCGCAGCGGGCCGAGCCGCTCCGCCAGCTGCGGATGGGCGGCGATCACCGCGGTGTACCGGCCGGAGAGCGTCATGCTGTCCCGGGCCGCACGCGCGCGGGCCCGGTCCGCGAGCGAGGGGCTGCCGCCCGTCGTGTCGCTGGACGACTCGGGAGCGGCGGAACAGCCCGCGAGCGCGAAGGCGCCCGCGGCGGCCGCGAGCAGGGTCCTTCGGCGCGGACCCGACGGGGTGCGCGACGGCAGGGGGAACGACACGGCAGACGTCCTCGGAGGGCTCGTACGAATGTATGGGCGAGCTGCCCGTGATCACGGTACCCGCGCAGGGGCCGATCACGGCCCAGCGGCTCTCCTCCAACTGTCTCCGGCGCGATTTCGGGGAGGTCCGAGGGCACCCGCCGGCGTGGGCGCACCCGTCCGGTGGACGGCAACACCCTCCGCGACCGGATACCCTTTGAGCTGACACGCGACCAACCCACAACAGCACACGCGGCCGAGGAGTCACCCGGATGAGCACGACCCAGAGCGAGAGGCTTCGAGAACTCCTGGATCCGCTCGTGAGCTCCCAGGGCCTCGATCTCGAAGAGATCGAAGTGGAGTCAGTAGGCCGCAAGCGTGTCCTGCGCGTCGTCGTCGACTCGGACGAAGGTGCCGACCTGGACGCGATCGCCGATGTGAGCCGCGCGCTCTCGGCGAAGCTCGACGAGACCGACGCGATGGGTGCGGGCGAGTACACCCTCGAGGTCGGAACCCCCGGTGCCGAGCGCGAGCTCAAGGAGCACCGTCACTACGTACGCGCCACCGACCGCCTGGTGAAGTTCCAGCTGGCGGAGGACGGCGAACTGCTCGCGAGGATCCTGCGGGTCGAGGACGACGGTCTCGATGTCGAGGTGCCGGGCGTGAAGGGGCGCAAGCCCACCGCCAGGCACCTCGCCTTCGGGGACATCGTCAAGGCCCGCGTCCAGGTCGAGTTCAGCCGCAAGGACAAGAAGGAAGAGGAGGCGTAGCCGTGGACATCGACATGAGTGCCCTGCGGGGTCTGGTGCGGGAGAAGGAGATCTCCTTCGACCTGCTGGTCGAGGCGATCGAGTCGGCCCTCCTCATCGCCTACCACCGCACCGAGGGAAGCCGCCGGCGCGCGCGCGTGAAACTCGACCGGGAGACCGGCCATGTGACCGTGTGGGCGAAGGAGGACCCCGAGGACCTGGAGGAGGGGCAGGAGGCCCGCGAGTTCGACGACACCCCCTCGGGGTTCGGCCGGATCGCCGCCACCACCGCCAAGCAGGTCATCCTGCAGCGCCTGCGGGACGCCGAGGACGACGCGACCCTCGGCGAGTACGCCGGCCGCGAGGGCGACATCGTCACCGGAGTGGTCCAGCAGGGCCGCGACCCGAAGAACGTGCTCGTGGACATCGGCAAGCTGGAGGCCATCCTGCCGGTGCAGGAGCAGGTCCCCGGCGAGCACTACGAGCACGGCCTGCGGCTTCGCTCGTACGTCGTCCGGGTGGCCAAGGGTGTCCGCGGTCCGTCCGTGACCCTGTCCCGTACGCACCCCAACCTCGTGAAGAAGCTCTTCGCGCTGGAGGTGCCGGAGATCGCCGACGGTTCCGTCGAGATCGCCGCCATCGCCCGTGAGGCCGGCCACCGCACGAAGATCGCCGTCCGGTCCAACCGCAGCGGTCTGAACGCCAAGGGCGCCTGCATCGGCCCCATGGGCGGCCGGGTGCGCAATGTCATGGCCGAGCTGAACGGCGAGAAGATCGACATCGTCGACTGGTCGGACGACCCGGCGGACATGGTGGCCAACGCGCTGTCCCCGGCCCGGGTCTCCAAGGTCGAGGTCGTCGACCTCGCGGCCCGCTCCGCGCGCGTGACGGTCCCCGACTACCAGCTGTCGCTGGCGATCGGCAAGGAGGGCCAGAACGCCCGCCTCGCCGCCCGCCTCACGGGCTGGCGGATCGACATCCGTCCGGACACCGAGCAGCCGGGCGAGCAGCGCGGGGAATAGACCGGGAATAGATCCGGCCCGCGCATCGCTTACATCACGACAACAACCGTTCGATTCTTGCCCCAAAGGGGTGAGGTCGGTACGGGGAGGTAGACTTAAGAGTGTCTGGCCGGACGCGAGCCCGCGCATGCCCTGAACGCACCTGTGTGGGGTGCCGGGAGCGAGCGGCCAAGAGAGACTTGCTGCGCATCGTGGCGGTCGAGGGCGAATGTGCCCCCGATCATCGCGGTACGCTGCCCGGCCGGGGTGCGTACGTGCATCCCGTTCTGGTCTGTCTCGATCTGGCGGTCCGCCGCCGGGCGATCCCACGGGCGCTGCGCGCCCCGGGACCGCTCGACACAGCGGCGTTGCGTCTCTACGTCGAGCAGGCAACACCGTAAGAAGCGTCGTACGGAACCCCCGTGCGGCCCTGGTATTCCGCGAGTTGGAAGTAGGTCGAGATTGCGATGAGCACTCGATGAGCACGCGATGAGTACGCCCATGAAGTAGCGACGGTCCGGACGCAGACCCGGACCTAAAAGGAGCGAAGTGGCTAAGGTCCGGGTATACGAACTCGCCAAGGAGTTCGGCGTAGAGAGCAAGGTCGTCATGGCCAAGCTCCAAGAACTCGGTGAATTCGTCCGTTCGGCGTCCTCGACGATCGAGGCCCCCGTCGTACGCAAACTGACAGATGCCCTCCAGCAGGGCAACGGTGGCGGCAAGCCCGCCCCGCGCAAGGCTGCCCCGGCGAAGCCGGGCGCCCCCTCTCCGGCGCAGGCGGCCCGTCCGGCCGCCCCGCGCCCGCCGGCCCCGAAGCCGGCCGCGGCCGAGACGCCCGCAGCCGCTCCGGTGACCCCGGCAGCCTCGGGCCCGCGCCCGACGCCGGGTCCCAAGCCGGCCCCGAAGCCCGCTCCGGCGGCTCCGGCCCCGGTCGCGGCCGAGTTCACCGCGCCCCCGTCGGCGCCGGCCGCGCCGCAGCAGACCTCCTCGGCTCCCGCCGCGGGTCCCCGTCCGGGCGCTCCGCGTCCCGCCGGCCAGGCCCCGCGTCCCGGTGCCCGTCCGGCCGGTGGTCCCGGTCAGGGTGGTCAGGGTCGTGGCGACCGTCCCGAGCGCGGCGACCGTCAGGGCGCTCCGCGTCCCGCCGGCCAGGCTCCGCGTCCCGGTGCCCGTCCGGCCGGTCCCCGTCCGGGCAACAACCCGTTCACCTCTGGTGGTTCCACCGGCATGGCGCGTCCGCAGACGCCCCGTCCGGGTGGTGCCCCGCGTCCCGGTGGCGCCGGTGCCCCCGGTGGCCCGCGTCCGCAGGGCGCGGGCGGCCAGGACCGTGCTCCCCGTCCCCAGGGCGGTCCCGGCGGCGCTCCGCGTCCGCAGGGCGGTCCGGGCGGTGCCCGTCCGACTCCGGGCGGTATGCCTCGCCCGCAGGGTGGCGCTCCGCGTCCCGGCGGCGGTCCGGGCGGTAACCGCCCGAACCCCGGCATGATGCCTCAGCGTCCTGCCGCGGGCAGCCCGCGTCCCGGCGGCGGCCCCGGTGGCCGTGGTCCGGGTGCCGGCGGCGGTCGTCCCGGTGGTCCCGGTGGCGGCGGTCGTCCCGGCGGCGGCTTCGCCGGCCGTCCGGCCGGTCCCGGTGGCGGTGGCGGCGGCTTCGCCGGCCGTCCCGGTGGTCCCGGTGGCGGTGGCGGCGGTTTCGCCGGTCGTCCCGGCGGTCCCGGCGGTGGCGGCGGTGGCCGTCCCGGCTTCGGCGGTCGTCCGGGTGGTCCCGGTGGCCGTGGTGGCACACAGGGTGCGTTCGGCCGTCCCGGCGGTCCCGCGCGTCGTGGTCGCAAGTCGAAGCGGCAGAGGCGCCAGGAATACGAGGCCATGCAGGCCCCGTCCGTCGGCGGCGTGATGCTGCCTCGCGGCAACGGACAGTCCGTCCGCCTGTCGCGCGGTGCCTCCCTCACCGACTTCGCCGAGAAGATCGGCGCCAACCCGGCGTCGCTCGTCGGCGTGATGATGAACCTCGGCGAGATGGTCACTGCCACGCAGTCCGTCTCCGACGAGACGCTGAAGCTCCTCGCGGACGAGATGAACTTCGTCCTCGAGATCGTCAGCCCCGAGGAGGAGGACCGCGAGCTGCTCGAGTCCTTCGACATCGAGTTCGGCGAGGACGAGGGCGACGAGGACGACCTCGTGGTCCGTCCGCCGGTCGTGACCGTCATGGGTCACGTCGACCACGGTAAGACCCGCCTTCTCGACACCATCCGCAAGACGAACGTCGTCGCGGGCGAGGCCGGCGGTATCACGCAGCACATCGGTGCGTACCAGGTCGCGACCGAGGTCAACGGTGAAGAGCGCAAGATCACCTTCATCGACACCCCCGGTCACGAGGCGTTCACCGCCATGCGTGCCCGTGGTGCCAAGTCGACCGACATCGCGATCCTCGTGGTGGCGGCCAACGACGGCGTGATGCCCCAGACGATCGAGGCGCTGAACCACGCCAAGGCGGCCGACGTGCCGATCGTGGTCGCGGTCAACAAGATCGACGTCGAGGGCGCGGACCCGACCAAGGTGCGCGGTCAGCTCACCGAGTTCGGTCTGGTGGCCGAGGAGTACGGCGGCGACACGATGTTCGTCGACATCTCCGCCAAGCAGGGTCTGAACATCGACGCCCTGCTGGAGGCCGTGGTCCTGACCGCGGACGCCTCGCTCGACCTGCGGGCCAACCCGGAGCAGGACGCGCAGGGTATTGCGATCGAGTCCCACCTCGACCGCGGCCGCGGTGCCGTTTCGACGGTCCTGGTCCAGCGCGGCACGCTGCGCATCGGCGACACCATGGTGGTCGGCGACGCGTACGGCCGTGTCCGGGCGATGCTCGACGACAACGGCAACAACGTCGAGGAAGCGGGTCCGTCGACCCCCGTCCTGGTCCTGGGTCTCACCAACGTCCCGGGCGCCGGCGACAACTTCCTGGTCGTCGACGAGGACCGCACGGCGCGTCAGATCGCCGAGAAGCGGGCGGCGCGCGAGCGCAACGCCAACTTCGCCCGCCGGGGTGTCCGGTTCTCCCTGGAGAACCTGGACGAGGCCCTCAAGGCCGGTCTGGTGCAGGAACTCAACCTCATCATCAAGGGCGACGCGTCCGGTTCGGTGGAGGCTCTCGAGTCCTCGCTGCTCCAGCTCGACGTCGGCGACGAGGTCGACATCCGTGTCCTGCACCGCGGTGTGGGTGCGGTCACCGAGTCCGACATCAACCTGGCGACCGGCTCCGACGCCATCGTCATCGGCTTCAACGTCCGCGCTGCGGGCCGCGCGGCGCAGATGGCGGAGCGCGAGGGCGTCGACGTCCGGTACTACTCGGTGATCTACCAGGCCATCGAGGAGATCGAGGCGGCCCTGAAGGGCATGCTGAAGCCGGAGTACGAGGAGGTCGAGCTCGGCACGGCGGAGATCCGCGAGGTCTTCAAGTCGTCCAAGCTGGGCAACATCGCCGGTGTCCTGGTCCGCTCGGGCGAGGTCAAGCGCAACACCAAGGCGCGCCTCATCCGCGACGGCAAGGTCATCGCGGAGAGCCTCAACATCTCCGGGCTGCGTCGCTTCAAGGACGACGTCACCGAGATCCGCGAAGGGTTCGAGGGCGGTATCAACCTCGGCAACTTCAACGACATCAAGGTCGACGACGTCATCGCGACGTACGAGATGCGCGAGAAGCCGCGCTCGTAAAGCGGTTCCCAGGCTGGCCGGCGGTGAGCAGTCACCGCCGGCCAGCCTGGCTTTTGCGAGATCACGCCATTCCCCGCGTCCCTTCCCGGGGCGCGGGGAATCGCGTGACCGGCCCAGGGAGGCCGCCGTGCCGGGTCACCCGTCCGGCGTACGGCCCGGGCCCGGAAACCCCGTCGAGCGAGCCGACGGTTCGTTGTACGGTTCTGATGTCCCTGCCAAGTGCATTGGCAGGCCATCTACCCCGTACCGGCGGGACATCCGGTTACACATGTATGTGGGGACGCTGTCCTTCGATCTGCTCCTCGGCGACGTTCACTCGCTCAAGGAGAAACGCTCTCTCGTCCGGCCGATCGTCGCCGAACTCCAGCGGAAGTACGCGGTGAGTGCCGCCGAGACGGGCAACCAGGACCTTCACCGCAGGGCCGAGATCGGCCTGGCGGTGGTCTCCGGGGACACCACGCACCTGACCGACGTACTGGACCGGTGCGAACGACTGGTCGCGGCGCGACCGGAGGTGGAACTGCTGTCGGTACGACGCAGACTCCACACCGACGAAGACTGACGAAGACCGACGCAACACGCAAGGCGAAGAAGGAGACGGACCAGTGGCCGACAACGCGCGGGCGAAGAGGCTGGCGGACCTCATCCGAGAGGTGGTGGCCAAGAAGCTGCAGCGCGGGATCAAGGACCCGCGGCTCGGCACTCACGTCACCATCACGGACACCCGGGTCACCGGGGACCTCCGGGAGGCCACCGTCTTCTACACGGTGTACGGGGACGACGAGCAGCGTGCCGAGGCGGCCGCGGGCCTGGAGAGCGCCAAGGGCGTGCTCCGCTCGGCCGTCGGCGCGGCGGCGGGCGTGAAGTTCACGCCGACGCTGACGTTCGTCGCGGACGCCCTGCCGGACACCGCCAAGACCATCGAGGACCTCCTCGACAAGGCACGGGCCTCGGACGAGAAGGTGCGCGAGGTCTCGGCCGGCGCGTCCTTCGCGGGCGACGCGGACCCGTACAAGAAGCCGGGCGAGGACGACGCAGACGACGCAGACGACGCAGACGACGCGGACGACTCGGACGACGAGGACGACTCGGCTCGATGACGCAGCAGACCAGAACGCCCGACGGGCTTGTCATCGTCGACAAGCCGTCGGGCTTCACTTCGCACGACGTGGTCGCCAAGATGCGCGGGATCGCCAGAACCCGCCGGGTCGGTCACGCGGGCACCCTCGACCCCATGGCGACGGGCGTGCTCGTCCTCGGCGTCGAGAAGGCCACCAAGCTCCTCGGGCACCTCGCGCTCACCGAGAAGGAGTACCTCGGCACGATCCGGCTCGGCCAGAACACGCTGACCGACGACGCCGAAGGCGACCTCACCTCCTCGACGGACGCCTCCGGCGTGAAGCGCGAGGCGATCGACGCCGGGGTCGCCAAGCTGACCGGCGCCATCATGCAGGTGCCGTCCAAGGTCAGCGCCATCAAGATCGACGGCGTGCGCTCGTACAAGAGGGCACGCGAGGGCGAGGAGTTCGAGATCCCGGCCCGCCCGGTGACCATCTCGTCGTTCTCGGTGTACGACATCCGTGACGCGGTCGCCGAGGACGGCACCCCGGTGCTCGACCTGGTCGTCTCCGTCGTCTGCTCCTCCGGGACGTACATCCGGGCGATCGCCCGCGACCTCGGCGCGGACCTGGGCGTCGGCGGTCACCTCACCGCCCTGCGCCGCACCCGCGTCGGCCCGTACAAGCTGGACGCCGCGCGCACCCTCGACCAGCTCCAGGAGGAGCTGACGGTGATGCCGCTCGCGGACGCGGCTGCGGCCGCGTTCCCGCGCTGGGACGTGGACTCCAAGCGGGCCCGGCTGCTGCTCAACGGCGTCCGGCTCGAAATGCCCGACGAGTACGCGGGCAAGGGCACCGTGGCGGTCTTCGACCCCGAGGGCCGGTTCCTCGCGCTGGTAGAGGAACAGAAGGGCAAGGCCAAGAGCCTCGCCGTCTTCGCCTGAGGAACCGCGCGCCCCTGCCGGGCGCGTGGCCGGGCGGACACTCTGCCCGTGGAGCGGCGGTCACGGGGTCTCGTGCCCGCCGCTCCACGGTCCCCCCTCGGTTCCCCCACCAAGGGTGTATCCATCCCATCTGCCGTTTTCACCCCATCGGGCGGGCGCTCGGAGTGAACCGGGGGAGTAGAGGGGGGCGCGTTCGCCCCACGATCTGTCCCGCTGATCACCTCGCCCCTACCGTCGGAGCAGGAGCACGGCGGGGAGGTTCGAGTATGGCGGGGCGAGGCCCGCGGACCGGGAACGACAAGGCGGCGGACGACGCCGGACAGGCGGGGGACGACGCCCTCGTACGCGTCTGTGACCCGGCCGGCCGGCCGCGCGGCACGGGATTCGCGGCCGACCACCACGGCACCGTGATCACCAGCCACGAGGCCGTCGACGGACTGGCCCGACTCGTCCTGCACGCCCCCGGCGACCGCACCTGCGTGCTGGGCGCCGACGCCGTCACACCGCTGCCCGGCCTCGGTCTGGCCCTCGTACGCACCGAAGGTCTCGGCCTCGTCCCGCTCCCCGTCACCGTGCGGGACCGCGTCGCGACCGGCACGTACGTCAGGATCGCCGCGGGCGGCTGGCGCGAGGCGCGCGTGCTGGGCTCCGCCCCCGTGACGTACCCGGCCCTCGGCGAGACTCATCTCCTGCACGGCGCACTGGAGTTGGCGATCGGCACGGCGGGCGCGGACGCGCTCAGGCCGGGCGGCGGAGCGACCGGCGGACCGGTCCTGGACGCCCGCACCGGCGCCGTGGTGGCGGTCGTCGGCACCGCCCTGCACGCCCGCACCCCGCACGGCACCGCGCCCGGGGAGACCCCGGCGGGCCATCGGGCGCCCGGACTCGCCGTTCCCATGCGGGGCGGCGTAGGGCCGCTCACCGAACTGCTGGCCCGTAACGCGGCCACCGTGCCCGCGTACGGCGCCGATCTGAACCTCGCGGGCGCGCTGGAGCTCACCGCGACCTCGGTGGGCTCGGACGGGCCCCGCCCGCCGGTCCCGTCGGCCGCCGCGGGCGCACACCCCGGAATCGTCGAACGGGCCCACGCCGGCAGGGAGTTCGCGGCCTTCGAGAGCGGCCCCGCCGTCGTCCTCGGGCTCGTCGGCCCGCCCGGCAGCGGCCGTACGACGGAACTGGCCGCCCTCGCCGCCCGCCGCCTGAGGGGTCCCGGACCGGCCCCCACCCTCTGGCTGCGCGGCGCCGATCTGCGCGCCGACGACACCTCGGTGGCCGACGCGGCGACGCGTGCCCTGGAGCGTGCCGGACGGATCGTGGCCGCGTCCCGGCAGAGCCCCGGAGCGACCGGGACGGCGGCCGTGCGGCGGTCCCCGGCCGGGGGGAGCGTCCTGCCTCCCGAGGGATACGGCGGCGAACTCGGCGACATCGCGCCGGAGTCCCTGGCAGGGCCCGCGCACGCCGCGGGCCGGCCGCTGCTGTTCCTCCTCGACGGCCCCGAGGAGATGCCCCCCGAACTCGCCCACCGGCTCCCCGCCTGGACCGAGGCGACGGCGGCCTGGCTGACGGAGACCGGCACCCGACTCGTGGTCGCCTGCCGTGCGGAGTTCTGGGAACGGGCCGGGGCGGAGTTTCCCGCGGCCGTGCTGCACCGCCCGGCGCCGGACCCGGACGGCCGGCGGACGCCGGACCCCGACGGACCCGCGTCGCCGGACGCCGGGGGGACTCTGCCCGCGTGTGTGCCGCTCGGTGATCTGACCGAGGAGGAGGGGCGACTGGCGCGGACGCGTGCCGGGATTGCGGAAGGTGCCCTCGCGCCGACCGACGCCCGCCGTCCGCTGGTGCTGCGCCTGCTCTCCGAGGTGCGGGCCGCGCCCGTGGACCTTCCGGCCCGGCAACTCGCCCGCGACGACGTGTTCGCCGCTCACCTCGACCTGATGTGCCTGCGCGTCGCGGTCCGGCTCGCCGCGGCGAACGGACTGCGCGGCACCGCCGTCCGCCGGCTCGCGGCCCGGGTCTCCGGCCAGGTGCACGAAGCCGCCCGGCGCTGCCTGGGCCCCGGACAGGGCCAACTGGACCGGGCCTCCTTCGAGAGCGTCTTTCCCTGGGGTCCCGCCCGGGGACATCTCGCGGGCATCACCGGCTGGGCGTCCGCCGTCCTCACCGAAGGGCTCCTCGTCCCCGCCGGTGACGGTTACCGCTTCGCCCACGAGGAGCTCGCCGACTGGATCCAGGGCGCCCACCTCGACCTGGACGCCGCGCTGGACAGCCTCGTCCACCGCGGGCGCGGCACCGGAAGCCGCCCGGATACCGGCACCGATACCGGCACCGACGTCGGCCGTACGGAGAGCAGGGTGTCCGGCCACCGGCGCGCCCGCCGTGCCCGGCACGCCTCTTCCGGCACCGGGGCCCGCGACTCCAGGACCCCCGCCCGCGGAGCCGGCACCCTCCCGGTCCCGGGCCACAGGATCGGCCCCGTCGTCGAGACCCTGCTCCTGCTGGCCCGTCAACAGGCCACCGCCGAACTGACGCTCCGCCTCGAAGACCTCGTCCACGCGGTCGGCGAGCTGCTGCCCGAATCACCGGACCGGCTCACCGCCCGGCACGGCGCCGTCCAGGGCCCCCAGGCACCCGCCCCGCCCGGCGACCCGCTCTGGTGGGCGACCCGCCTCTGCACGACCGTCCTGCTCCGCGTGCCCGACGCGACCCCGTACCTCGGCGCGCTGCGGCTCCTCGCCGAGCGGATCGTGGTGTGGCGGCAGCAGGGCAGAGCCGTACCGCCCGCGTTCGGCCCGGCCTTCTGGGTGGCGCTGCCCGTCCCGGACACGGAACGCTTCGACCTGCTCAGGCGCCTGGTGGCCGCCGACCCCCGCCGGGCCCCGGCCACCGAGCCCCCGCACCCGGGCGAGGCCCCCGCCGCCCCGCGCCATCTCGACACCGTCTCCCGTCTCCTCGCCGCCGACCCCGTCGCCGTACACCGCCACCTCACCCGCTGGTTCGACGACGAGCGGCCCCTGCCCGCGACACCGAACGCGACCGTGGCGACGGCCGCGCAGGCACTGCTGTACGCGCACCGGCGGCGCGCCCCGGACGATCTGACCGAGGCCCTCCTGACGGGCGCCCATCCACGGGGCGACGAACTGCTGGCCGTGCTGGCCGAGGAGGAGCCGTCGGCCGTGTGCCGGGCCGTCGACCGGTGGGCGCGGGACGAACGGCCCGAGCGGCGTGCGGCGGCCCTCACCCTCGGGCTGCGCGCGGCACCCTTCGCGGCCACCCCGGCCGACCGCGAAGTGCTGCGGCACGCCGCGCTCACCCTGCTCGCCCGTCCCGGCGACCGTACCCTGCACGGCGGGGCGCTCGGCATCCTCGTACAGGATCCGCTCGCGCGTGCCCGGTGTCTGCCGCAGGCCCTGGAACGCTTCGCGGCAGGTGACCCACGGCTGCCGGCGAGCGCGCCGGCCGCCGCGCTCGCCACCGACCCGGAGCCCGTGCTCGCCGCGTTCCGCGAACGGCTGCGGCGGCTCGGCCCCGACACGGGCGAGCTGCTGCGCGCCCTCGCCGACGTCACCACCCCCGCCCTGGCCCGCCCGGTCGCCGCCCTGGTGCGCGAGACCGTGGAGCTGTGCCCCGGAGTCGCCGCCTACATGGCCGCGGACGTGGACCGGCGCATCGACCACGGAAGTGCTCCCCCTGGGGCGCTGTTCTCCCTGGTCAGCGGACTGCTGGAGACCTGCGGCGCGCCGGTGCGGAGCGCGCTCGCCCAGGTCCTCGCGTCGTCGGGAGAGCAGGCGCCGGCCCCGCTGCGGCGCGAACTGCTCGATCTGCTGCTGGCGCACGAGCGCGATCCGGTTGTTCTCGACACCGTGCTGAGGGCCGTCGCCGCCGGCCTCGACCGCAGAGGTGAGGAACCCACCCGTGAGCTGGTGCACCGCGTCGGCCTTCTCCTCGTCCGCACCCCGGCCGGGGCCACCGCCCTCGACCGGGGCCTGGCCGACCTGGCCCGGCGCGTTCCGGGCTTCGCCGCCCTGCTGGCCCGCTGGGTGACCGGCGCCCCCGGGGAGTGGCACGGAGTCGTCGGCCCCGGCACCCGCCACCTGATCGAGAACCTGGCCGGGGCGAGGGCGCCCGCCTGAACCGCACCCACGCACCTCGTCGAACTCGGCACCGCGCTCCGCGGCGCTGAGCGATCGGTCACAGCCCGATGCCGATGCAAGCCGAGAGCGCACGGCATGGCACCCTTAGAGCTGCGAATAAGGCAATGACGGACACGGGTTCGACAAGGAGCGGTCACAGTGCAGCGCTGGCGTGGCTTGGAGGACATCCCCGAGGACTGGGGGCGCAGCGTCGTCACCATCGGTTCCTACGACGGGGTGCACCGCGGACACCAGCTGATCATCCGGCATGCCGTGGACCGCGCCCGTGAGCTGGGTGTCCCCTCCGTCGTGGTCACCTTCGACCCGCACCCCAGCGAGGTCGTCCGCCCCGGCAGCCACCCGCCCCTGCTCGCCCCGCATCACCGCCGCGCCGAACTGATGGCCGAACTGGGCGTCGACGCCCTGCTCATCCTGCCGTTCACCACCGAGTTCTCGAAGCTGTCGCCCGCCGACTTCGTGGCCAAGGTGCTGGTCGACAAGCTGTATGCCAAGGCGGTCGTCGAGGGCCCCAACTTCCGCTTCGGCCACAAGGCCGCGGGCAACGTCGGCTTCCTGCGCGAGCAGGGGGAGACGTACGACTTCGAGGTCGAGGTCGTCGACCTGTTCGTGTCCGGTGAGGCGGGCGGCGGCGAGCCGTTCTCCTCGACGCTCACGCGGCGCCTCGTCGCCGAGGGCGATGTCGAGGGCGCGCGCGAGATCCTCGGCCGGCCGCACCGCGTCGAGGGTGTCGTCGTCCGCGGCGCCCAGCGCGGCCGGGAGCTCGGCTTCCCCACGGCGAACGTCGAGACCCTCCCGCACACCGCGATCCCCGCCGACGGTGTCTACGCCGGCTGGCTGCACGCGCAGGGCGAGGCCATGCCCGCCGCGATCTCCGTGGGCACCAACCCGCAGTTCGACGGCACCGAGCGCACGGTGGAGGCGTACGCCATCGACCGTGTCGGTCTCGACCTCTACGGTCTGCACGTCGCCGTCGACTTCCTCGCGTTCGTCCGCGGCCAGGCCAGGTTCGACTCCATCGAGGCGCTGCTGGTGGCCATCACCGACGATGTGAAGCGCTCGCTGGAACTGATCGAGGCGTACGACGGGGAGTAGCCCCTCTCCCGCCGCCTCTCCGTTCTCTCCCGGTCCCTGCTCCGGATTCCCTCCCGTACGCACGCGAAGACCCGCACCGTCATGAACGGTGCGGGTCTTCGCCGTGTCCGGCCCCTCCACGGAGCCGGCCGGACCTACTGCTGCGGGGGTGCCGGGGGCGGCGGGGTCTGCCCCGGGTTCGGCGGGTAGGCCTGTCCGGGCGGGAACTGCTGCCCCGGCTGCGGCGGCTGCGCGTATCCCTGCCCCGGCGCCTGCGGATAGGGCTGACCGGGCTGCTGCGGATAGGGCTGTCCCGGCCGGTCGTACGGCTGTCCGGGCTGGGGCTGCTGCGGAGCCTGCCCCGGCGCGGGCTGACCCGGAACCTGCTGCCCGGGCCCGTACGGTCCGGGAGCCTGCTGTCCGGGAACGTACTGACCCGGCATCGGCGGCGCGGCCACCGGCGGCGGGTTGCCGTCGTTCGTCCACAGCCCGTGCGACTGCTGGTGCCGCGCGAAGTCCTCGGCGACCATCGCCGAGAGGTTGAAGTACGCCTCACGCACCTTCGGCCGCATCATGTCGAGGTCGACCTCGGCGCCCGCGGACAGGTGCTCGTCGAACGGCACGACCACGACCCCGCGGCAGCGCGTCTCGAAGTGGCTGACGATGTCGTCGACCTTGATCATCTTGCCGGTGTCGCGCACGCCGGAGATGACCGTGATCGACCGTGAGACGAGGTCCGCGTAGCCGTGCGCCGAGAGCCAGTCCAGCGTCGTGCTGGCGCTGCTCGCCCCGTCCACGGACGGCGTCGAGATGATGATGAGCTGGTCGGCGAGATCGAGCACCCCGCGCATGGCGCTGTACAGCAGACCGGTTCCTGAGTCGGTCAGGATGATCGGGTACTGCTTGCCCAGGACGTCGATCGCGCGCCGGTAGTCCTCGTCGTTGAAGGCCGTGGACACGGCCGGGTCGACGTCGTTGGCGATGATCTCCAGCCCGGAGGGCGCCTGGGAGGTGAACCGCCGGATGTCCATGTACGAGTTGATGTACGGGATCGCCTGCACGAGGTCACGAATGGTGGCGCCGGTCTCGCGACGCACCCGGCGGCCGAGCGTGCCGGCGTCCGGGTTGGCGTCGATGGCGAGGATCTTGTCCTGGCGCTCGGTGGCGAGCGTGGAGCCGAGCGCGGTGGTCGTGGTCGTCTTGCCGACACCGCCCTTGAGACTGATGACGGCGATCCGGTAGCAGGAGAGCACCGGGGTCCGGATCAGCTCCAGCTTCCGCTGCCGCTCGGCCTCTTCCTTCTTTCCGCCCAGCTTGAAACGCGACGAGGCGGCGGTCGGACGACCGCTCTTGACCTTCTGCTTCTTGTTGTTGAGCAGCCGGTCCGAGGACAGCTCCACCGCCGCGGTGTAACCGAGCGGGGCCGCACCGGGGTTGGTCGGCTGCCGCTGATCGTGCCGCACGGGCTGTGGCCAGGCGGTACCGGTCCGCGGGTCGACCGGGGCGGTCGGCGCGGGGGGCTGCTGCGCGGGCGCCGGGTACGGCGGGGCGGCCGACGCGGGGGCCTGCGGCTGCGCGAGGTCGTAGCCGGGCTGCGGCGCGGGTGAGCCGGCCGCCTGCTGCGGGAATCCGTAGCCCTGCTGAGAACCGGGAGCCGGAGCGTGCGGCGGCGCGGCGTCCGACACCGGCGGGGCGGCCGGGGCGGGTTGGACGGGTGCCTGCTGTTCCGGGACCGGGGCGGGCTGCGGGAATCCGTAGCCGGGTGCCTGTGGGCCGGCGGCGGGGTGGGCCGGCGGCTGGTCCTGGGGTGCGGTGTTCGGCTGGGGGAATCCGTAGCCCGGTACGGGAGCGGGCGGGACGGGTGCCTGCTGTTCCGGGGCCGGGGCGTTCTGCTGCGGGAAGCCGTAGCCCGGGGCCGGGGCCGCCGGAGCGGACGGGCCGGGCACCGGGAAGCCGTAGCCGCCCTGCGGGGCGTAGGCAGGGTCGGGGGCGCCGGACTGGGGGAAGCCGTAACTGCCCTGCTGAGGCGCGGCCGGGGCCGCGGGGGCGGGAGCAGCGGGTGCTGCCGAGGGATGGGCGGCCTGCGGGGGAGCGGGCACGGCGTTCTCGAAGTCCGCCGGCGGCACGGGCGCGGGCGCCTGAGGCGAACCCGCGGGACCGGGAGCACCCGGCGAGGACCACGCCGACGGCACTGGCTGCGGTGCCGGGGGCTGGAAGGGCTGGCCGGGGGCCGGAGCGGGCGCCGACGCGGGCGGCTGGAAAGGCTGGCCGGGGGCGGGGGACTGTGCGGCCGGGGGCTGGAAGTGTTCGCCCGGGGCTGGAGCGGGTGCCGGAGCGGGGGCCTGGAAGGGCTGGCCGGGCGCGGGAGCCTGCGGTGCCGGGGCCTGGAAGGGCTGACCCGGCGCCGGAGCGGGCGGCTGGAAAGGCTGGCCGGGGGCGGGGGACTGTGCGGCCGGGGCCTGGAAGGGCTGGCCCGGGGCCGGGGCCTCGGGTGCCTGCTGCGGCATCGGCGCCTGGTACGGCACCCGGTCCTGCGCGGCCGGCGGGGGCTCCGTGGCGGCGGGCCACTGCGGAGCCGGTGCGGGGGCCGCGGGCTGGTAGGCGGGCGGCAACGGCGGCAGCCCACCCTGCGGCAGCGGCGGCGGAGCCCAGACGGGAGGCGTGTCCCGCACCCTCTCGGGCTCCTCCGGGCGGACCACGGGTACCGCGTCCTGGGGCTCGCCGTCCTGGAGCGGGGCGTCCTGGAGTTCGACGTCGCCGACCCCGTGGGCACCGGCGTCGGTACCGGTCTCGTCGTCCGATGAGCCCGGCGGCACGGCGTCGGCGGCCCTGTCCCGGGCTTCTTCGCCGGTTCCGGCCGACGTGGCGCCCGGTTCCTCGACGGACTCGGCGTCGGGGGAAGCGGCATCGGCTTCGGCGGCCCGGTCCGTCACCGGTTCGTCGGCCACGCCCGCGCGCTGGGACTGGGAGGCCGCCTCCAGGGACTGGTAGGCGAGCACGGGATCGATGGCGGGGGCGGGCTCGGGAGCGGCCACGGGCTGGGCGGGCACCTGCTGCCCGGACCGGTCCTCGTGATCCGGCCGGACCACGGGCACGGCTGTGACCGGGGTGCCGGCTTCGTCCTCGCCCCGCACGGTGCTCTCGTCGCCGTCCCGGTCGTCACCTTCGCCGGTGCCGGCCTCGGTCTGGGCGTCACGGGCCGGAGCGTCCCCGGCCCCGGCGTCCTCGGAAGCCGTCCGGTCCGCGATCTCACGCTTCAGCGCGACAGCGGAGAACCGCATGGTCGCCCCGCTGTCGAGGTCCCCGCTCCCGGAATCCTGTACGTCGGGAGCGGCATCGGAGGCGGCGGGCGGAGCGGCAGGCGTCCACGGCGCCGGGAAGCCGCCCGCGGGAAGGTTCGGCAGAGCGGTCGGGCCACCGGCATCGGCGACCGGAGCCGCCGCCACGGGCACCTGAGGCTGTACGACGTCGGGCTGCCCGACGTGAGGCTGTACGACGGGCGGGAGGACGGTCTCGGGGCCGTCGGCGGGCGCCGGGCCGGTCACCGCAGCGGCCGGCGGTCCGTCCGCGGCCGTCGTGCTCTCCGCAGCCGTCGCGCCACCGGCAGGTGCCGAGTCCTCCGGATCCCGCGAATCCCGCGGCTCCTCGGACTCCTCCACGTCCCCGGACGCCTTCGAGCCGTCGGATTCCTCCGGCTCCGCCGAGTCCGCCGGACCTTCCGAGTCCCCCGCGTCGCCCGTGCCCCCCGAATCCCCGGAACCGTCCGAGGCGTTCTGCGTGTACCAGGCGGGCGGCGCGTAGTCGATGGTGAACTCGCCCGTCGTCTCGACGGCGGACTCGGCGTCGGACTGGTCATCGCCGGGCGTCGCCCAGCCCCCGCGGATCCCGTCCCGATCGCTGTTCACAATTCCTCCTGGTGTGGTCGAGCACCCTCAAGCCGTGCCGGGCCGACCGTCTGCTTGTCGTCCGCTGACGTTCGCGGACGACCGAGGCCGCCCGAAGTGCGTACGAGACCGCCCGATTTGACCGGCCCCCCGGATAACGCGAGCCCCCCGTCCACGGGTTCAGACGTCGCGTCCCGTCCCAGCCTAATCACCATGACTGTTCGCCGGGCAGGCCCGTCCACCGCACCGCGGCGGCCCGTTACGGCACACCCTGCCCAGAAGTGGCGTACGCACGCTCACTATTGACTCGAAAGCGGACAAACAACGGCACCCGCAGGGCCACTTGTCGCACGGTCGCCCGCCCGGCGCGCACGCGCCTCTCGCGGACGCGCCGGGAGGCGGACAGAGAAAAGGGCCGCCGCGGACATGTCTCCGCACCGGCCCCTGAGTTCCCGACGGCCCGCTACTCCGCCGGCGCACCACCCGCGTGCGAAGCCGGCTCCAGGTCGAACTCGCCGTCCCGCGCGCCCAGCACGAAGGCCCGCCACTCCGCCTCCGTGTACCGGAGGACCGTCCCCGGTTCGAGCGACGACCTCATGGCCACCGCGCCCCCGGGCAGATGCGCGATCTCGACCCGCTCCTCGTGCTCCTCGGTGCCCGGCGCGCTCTCCCACGCGACCCCCGAGATGTCGAGCGCGTAGAGTTCGTCCTTCTCCCGCTCCTTGCGCGCCTTGACGTCGTTCTCCGTCTCCTCGGCCATGTTCGCCGGCCCCTTCCCCACGTACGAATGACCCTGCCGTCACCCTAGTGGCCCGGTCAGCGCCGTCCGGGAAGGTTCGTGGACCCGGACCGACGTATCCGCCCAGGCTGGTACCCTGTGTAACGGCCGTTTGTGTACGCACCCCCGGAGCGCTGCTCTGGAGGCCGCGCCCAGCGGATCCCCGCCTTCCGAGTCACGGAAGCTCCCCTGAGAATTCGACCAGGGGCACTCGGTGGCAGACACGAGACTACAAGGAGTAAGCGTGCCGCTCGACGCCGCTACGAAGAAGCAGCTCATCAGCGAGTTCGGTCAGAAGGAGGGCGACACCGGCTCCCCCGAGGTCCAGGTCGCCATGCTTTCGCGCCGGATCTCGGACCTGACCGAGCACCTCAAGACCCACAAGCACGACCACCACTCCCGCCGTGGTCTTCTGATCCTGGTCGGTCAGCGTCGCCGCCTGCTTCAGTACCTGGCCAAGAAGGACATCCAGCGCTTCCGTGCGCTGGTCGACCGCCTGGGCATCCGCCGTGGTGCGGCCGGCGGCGCCAAGTAAGACGCCGTGAAGGGAGCGGTTCCCACTTCTTGGGGACCGCTCCTTTTGCTGTACGTGCTGCCTCAGGTGCTCTCTACGTGCGGAGTGTCACCGACGCTTTGTAGTGTGGTAGCACAACGCAATACGCAGGAAACAGCACGGACGAACACAGCGTGACGACGCCGTACCCGCCGGGTAGGGCATCTCACGACAACGAACGAGGAGAAGCGCGCCTCATCGCCGCCGGTCCTCGGTAGTGGCCCCCGGGCGTCAGAGCCCCGGGTGCTTCGATCGAAGACCGGCCCGCACGAGAAGGAGCGCCTCTCCGCCACCGTCCCCCTGCCACACGGGCAGGACGGGACGAAGACGAGGAGAAAACGCTAGTGGAGAACGAGACCCACTACGCCGAGGCCGTTATCGACAACGGTTCCTTCGGCACCCGCACCATCCGCTTCGAGACGGGCAGGCTGGCCAGGCAGGCCGCCGGCTCCGCCGTCGCGTACCTGGACGACGACACCATGGTGCTGTCGGCCACCACCGCTTCGAAGAAGCCCAAGGACCAGCTCGACTTCTTCCCCCTGACGGTGGACGTCGAGGAGCGGATGTACGCCGCCGGCAAGATCCCCGGCAGCTTCTTCCGCCGTGAGGGCCGTCCCTCCGAGGACGCGATCCTCACCTGTCGCCTGATCGACCGCCCGCTGCGTCCGTCCTTCAAGAAGGGCCTTCGCAACGAGATCCAGGTCGTCGCGACGATCATGGCCCTCAACCCCGACCACCTGTACGACGTCGTGGCGATCAACGCCGCGTCCGCGTCCACGCAGCTGGCCGGTCTGCCCTTCTCCGGCCCGGTCGGCGGCGTCCGCGTCGCGCTGATCAACGGCCAGTGGGTCGCGTTCCCGACGCACACCGAGCTCGAGGACGCCGTCTTCGACATGGTCGTCGCCGGTCGCGTCCTGGAGGACGGCGACGTCGCGATCATGATGGTCGAGGCCGAGGCCACCGACAAGACGATCACGCTCGTCCAGGGTGGCGCCGAGGCGCCGACCGAGGAGGTCGTGGCCGCCGGCCTCGACGCCGCGAAGCCCTTCATCAAGGTCCTGTGCAAGGCGCAGTCGGACCTCGCCGCCAAGGCCGCCAAGCCGACCGGTGAGTTCCCGATCTTCCTGGACTACCAGGACGACGTCTTCGAGGCCCTGACCGCCGCGGTCAAGAGCGAGCTCGCCCAGGCGCTCACCATCGCCGGCAAGCAGGACCGCGAGGCCGAGCTGGACCGCGTCAAGGAGATCGCCGCCGAGAAGCTGCTCCCGCAGTTCGAGGGTCGCGAGAAGGAGATCTCCGCCGCGTACCGCGCGCTGACCAAGAAGCTGGTCCGCGAGCGCGTCATCAAGGACAAGGTCCGCATCGACGGCCGCGGCGTCACGGACATCCGTACGCTGGCCGCCGAGGTCGAGGCCATCCCGCGCGTGCACGGCTCGGCGCTGTTCGAGCGTGGCGAGACCCAGATCCTGGGCGTCACCACCCTCAACATGCTCCGCATGGAGCAGCAGCTGGACACCCTCTCCCCGGTGACCCGCAAGCGCTACATGCACAACTACAACTTCCCGCCGTACTCCGTCGGTGAGACGGGCCGCGTCGGCTCCCCGAAGCGCCGCGAGATCGGCCACGGCGCGCTCGCCGAGCGCGCGATCGTGCCGGTCCTGCCGACCCGCGAGGAGTTCCCCTACGCGATCCGTCAGGTGTCCGAGGCCCTCGGCTCCAACGGCTCGACGTCCATGGGCTCGGTCTGCGCCTCCACCATGTCGCTGCTCAACGCCGGTGTGCCGCTGAAGGCCGCCGTCGCGGGTATCGCCATGGGTCTGATCTCCCAGGAGATCGACGGCCAGACGCACTACGTCGCCCTCACCGACATCCTCGGTGCGGAGGACGCCTTCGGTGACATGGACTTCAAGGTCGCCGGCACCAAGGAGTTCGTGACCGCCCTCCAGCTCGACACGAAGCTGGACGGCATCCCCGCCTCCGTCCTGGCCGCGGCCCTCAAGCAGGCCCGCGACGCCCGCCTCCACATCCTCGACGTGATGATGGAAGCGATCGACACGCCGGACGAGATGTCCCCGAACGCCCCGCGGATCATCACCGTCAAGATCCCCGTGGACAAGATCGGTGAGGTCATCGGCCCCAAGGGCAAGATGATCAACCAGATCCAGGAGGACACCGGCGCCGACATCACGATCGAGGACGACGGCACCATCTACATCGGTGCCGCCCAGGGCTCGCAGGCCGAGGCCGCGCGCGCCACGATCAACGCGATCGCCAACCCGACCATGCCGGAGGTCGGCGAGCGCTACCTGGGCACCGTCGTGAAGACGACGACCTTCGGTGCGTTCGTGTCGCTGCTCCCGGGCAAGGACGGTCTGCTGCACATCTCGCAGATCCGCAAGCTCGCCGGCGGCAAGCGCGTGGAGAACGTCGAGGACGTCGTCGGCGTGGGCTCCAAGGTCCAGGTCGAGATCGCCGAGATCGACTCCCGCGGCAAGCTCTCCCTGATCCCCGTGATCGAGGGCGAAGGCGACGATGAGAAGAAGGACGACACCGACCAGTGACGTCGAGTAGCTCCACGACGACGGCCCGCACCTCTTCGGAGGCGCGGGCCGTCGCCCGTACCCAAACCCTCATCAAGGGCGCGAACGGCATCGGCACGGTCCGCAAGACCACCCTGCCCGGCGGTCTGCGCATCGTCACCGAGACGCTCCCCTCCGTGCGCTCCGCGACGTTCGGCATCTGGGCGCACGTGGGCTCCCGCGACGAGACGCCGACCCTGAACGGCGCCACGCACTACCTGGAGCACCTGCTCTTCAAGGGCACCAGCCGCAGGTCCGCCCTGGACATCTCCTCGGCGATCGACGCGGTCGGCGGCGAGATGAACGCGTTCACGGCCAAGGAGTACACGTGCTACTACGCACGCGTGCTCGACACCGACCTGCCGCTGGCCATCGACGTCGTCTGCGACATGCTGACCGGCTCGCTCATCCTCGAGGACGACGTCAACGTCGAACGCGGCGCGATCCTCGAAGAGATCGCGATGACCGAGGACGACCCGGGCGACTGCGTGCACGACCTGTTCGCGCACACCATGCTCGGCGACACCCCCCTCGGCCGTCCGGTCCTCGGCACGGTCAACACCGTCAACGCCCTGACCGCGGACCGCATCCGCCGCTTCTACAAGAAGCACTACGACCCGACGCACCTCGTCGTCGCCTGCGCGGGCAACGTCGACCACAACAAGGTCGTACGCCAGGTCCGTGCCGCCTTCGAGAAGGCCGGCGCCTTCAAGAACGCCGAGGCGGCCCCCATCGCCCCGCGCGACGGCCGGCGCAGCATCCGCACCGCGGGCCGCGTCGAACTCCTCGGCCGCAAGACCGAACAGGCCCACGTCGTCCTCGGCATGCCGGGCCTGGCCCGCACCGACGACCGCCGCTGGGCCCTCGGCGTCCTGAACACCGCGCTCGGCGGCGGCATGTCCTCGCGCCTGTTCCAGGAGGTCCGCGAGAAGCGCGGCCTGGCCTACAGCGTGTACTCGTACACCTCGGGCTTCGCCGACTGCGGCCTCTTCGGCGTCTACGCGGGCTGCCGCCCGAGCCAGGTCCACGACGTCCTCAAGCTCTGCCGCGACGAACTGGACCAGGTCGCCGAGCACGGCCTCTCGGACGACGAGATCGGCCGCGCCATCGGCCAGCTCCAGGGCTCCACGGTCCTCGGCCTGGAGGACACCGGCGCGCTGATGAACCGGATCGGCAAGAGTGAGCTGTGCTGGGGCGAGCAGATGTCGGTCGACGACATGCTCGCCCGGATAGCGTCGGTCACCCCGGACGAGGTCCGCTCCATCGCCCGGGACGTCCTCGGACAGCGCCCCTCGCTGGCGGTCATCGGCCCGGTCAAGGACAAGCAGGCGTCCCGGCTGCACGACGCGGTCGCGTAAATCCCGTCTCGGTAAGGAACGAAGCAATGAGCAAGCTGCGCGTGGCGGTCCTCGGTGCCAAGGGCCGGATCGGAGCCGAGGCGGTACGAGCCGTCGAAGCCGCCGAGGACATGGAGCTGGTGGCCGCGCTGGGCCGCGGCGACAAGCTGGAGACGCTGGTCGAGGCCGGCACCCAGGTCGTGGTCGAACTGACCACCCCGGCTTCGGTGATGGGCAACCTCGACTTCTGCGTCCGGCACGGCATCCACGCCGTGGTCGGTACGACCGGCTGGACCGAGGAGCGTCTCGCGCAGCTCGGCACCTCACTCGCCGCGTCCCCGGAGACGGGCGTGCTCATCGCGCCCAACTTCTCCATCGGGGCCGTACTGACGATGAAGTTCGCCGAGGTCGCCGCGCCCTACTTCGAGTCCGTCGAGGTCGTCGAGCTGCACCACCCGAACAAGGTGGACGCGCCCAGCGGCACCGCCACGCGCACCGCTCAGCTCATCGCCGCGGCCCGGGAGCGCGCGGGCAGCGCCCCGCAGCCCGACGCCACGGTGACCGCCCTGGACGGCGCCCGCGGCGCCGACGTCGACGGCGTCCCGGTGCACGCGATCCGGCTGCGTGGCCTCCTGGCCCACCAGGAGGTCCTGCTGGGCGGCGAGGGCGAGACCCTGACCATCCGCCACGACTCCCTCCACCACAGCAGCTTCATGCCGGGCATCCTGCTCGGCGCCCGCCGCGTGGTGACCACCCCGGGCCTCACCTTCGGCCTGGAACACTTCCTCGACCTCGGCTGAGCCGGGGACGTACGACAGTTAGCCGACAGACATGCGCGCGAAGATCACCTATGCCGTCACGGCCGCCGTCCTGGTCGTCTATTTCGTCCTGGTCGGCAGCCGGGGCGTGCTCCTCATCCAGAACGGCACCCTGATCACCGTCACCTTCGGGGTCGCGGTGCTCATCCTGCCGGTCATCGGCGTCTGGTTCCTCTGGATGAACACCCAGTTCGTCCGCAAGGCCAACCGGCTCGCCACCGTGCTCGACGCCGAGGGCGGACTGCCCGTCGACGAGCTGCGGCGCACCGAGCACGGCCGCATCGACCGCGACTCGGCCGACGAGGTCTTCGCCCGTCGCAAGGCCGAGACCGAGGACGCTCCGGACGACTGGCGGAGCTGGTTCCGCCTCGCCGTCGCCTACCACGACGCCCGGGACACTCCGCGCGCCCGCAAGGCCATGCAACGGGCCATCGCCCTCCACGAGGGCAGGACCCTGGAAGCCTGACCGGGCGTACGGCGAAGGGGCCGGCCCGCACCCTGTGCGGACCGGCCCCTTCGCCGTGATGTCTCCCGCTGTGTCTCAGGCCCGGTGGTACTCGTCGGCCCACACCTCGATGACGTCCGCCGCCCGGTCGAAGGCCTCGGTGCGCGCCAGGAAGTCGGCGTTGTGCGTGGTCATCAGCGGCGGTACGTCCCCGGGCGCGCGGTCCGCGCTCACCAGGGTCAGAGCCTGGCCCTGGACCGTACGCGGCAGACCCAGCCAGCGCACCGGCTGTTGCACCGTGCGCACCGCCACGACCCGCGCCCACGGAGTCGTCCGTGTGACGAAGAAGCCCACCCGGCGCAGCCCTCGGGCGCTGACCCACACCCCCATGCGCAGCAGCCGCAGCGCGCACAGGATGACGGCCGTCGCGCCGGCCATGCAGGCGACGGCGCCGGGCAGCGTCCCGGCGACGGCGATGATCACGGCCGCGACCAGCACGTACGAGGCGAGCAGCAGGACGAGCGCGGCCGCGCCCACCCGCCAGGGGCCGGGCCGGTAGGGGCGCCGCCAGCGGTCGCGGTCGTCGAAGGGCAGCGCGACATCCTCCGCCGCCTCGTCAAAGGCGCGGTCCGCCGTCAGAAAGGGCAGGGGCACGACTGATCCTCACTCGATCCACGCATGGTCTGTGCCCGGTGAGGTTATCGAGCCGGTTACCGGCTCACCACCCTTGGGGGTCCGGAAGAGTCAGCGGTCGTCCGACGCCACGGAATGCTGCGTCTGCGCAGGTGACGGATCCTGGGACAGGGCGGGCATGCCGAGGATCAGGGACCCGGCGATCCCGGCGGCCAGGGTGAGACCGAAGAGCCACCGGCCGGCTATCTGCCCGGCGGAGGACCGCTCGCGGGGCGGGGGAGCGACATTGCTGCGGAACGGGTCGGCTTCGGCGGTGAAGGCGAACGGGACGGGCTCGCGCCGACGGGACATGGGCGGTGCTTCTCCTCTGGGTGCTTCGCCGGGCCCAGTGACGTGATCCGGGTGTTCCGGGTGACCTGGGTGATCCGGTGGCAAGTGGTGCGAACGGCTCGAACGGCTCGAACGTATCGCTCTCACTCATACAGACGGCCGAACGTTACAAGACGTGCCCGGAATCACCGAATTCGCCGAAGTTCGCCGATGAATGTCGCGGCCGGCACCGAACGCCCGCTTGCGGACGGCGGGCGGACGCCGGGCCGTAGAGTGGTCGCCGCCCGAGCCAGTGATGGGAAGGACCCCGCCCACCGTGACCGACACCCCAGCCGACGACCTCAAGCCCTTCTTCCGCAGCGATGTCACCGTCGAGCTGATCAAGCACACGGCCTCCGACGCCGACGTGCTGTTCGCCGCCCGTGTCTCCACCGCGGGGGAGCAGTCGCTGGCAGAGCTGCAGAAGGACCCGGAGCGCTCCAAGGGCCTGATCAACTACCTGATGCGGGACCGGCACGGCAGCCCCTTCGAGCACAACTCGATGACCTTCTTCGTCAGCGCCCCGATCTTCGTCTTCCGCGAGTTCATGCGGCACCGCGTGGGCTGGTCGTACAACGAGGAATCGGGCCGCTACAGGGAGCTGGAGCCGGTCTTCTACGTTCCCGGCGAGGACCGCAAGCTGGTCCAGCAGGGGCGCCCCGGCAAGTACGAGTTCGTCCAGGGCACCCCCGAACAGCACAGGACCGTCACCACGGCCATGGAGGAGTCGTACCGGCAGTCCTACGCCGCGTACCAGGAGATGCTGAAGGCCGGTGTCGCCCGCGAGGTCGCCCGCGCCACCCTTCCGGTCGGACTCTTCTCCTCGATGTACGCCACGTGCAACGCCCGCTCCCTGATGCACTTCCTCGGACTGCGCACCCAGCACGAGCTCGCCAGGGTGCCGTCGTTCCCGCAGCGGGAGATCGAGATGGTCGCCGAGAAGATGGAGGCGGAGTGGGCCGGGCTCATGCCGCTCACGCACGCGGCGTACAACGCCAACGGGCGCGTGGCGCCGTAACACGCCACTGAGCACCGGTCCGGCACAGATGTACGGATCAGCCGAGCGAAGTGTCCGTATTGCGGCATTTCGCGAAGTTCATCTAGCCTGATCAAACGGACCCGGCACTGCTTGAACCCCCGAGCAGGCAGTGCCGGGTTCCACCTTTGTCATGCTTTGTCGTGGCCCCCGAGGGCAGACCACGCGGTGAGCAGCGAGTAGCGTATTACCCATGGCTCCGACCTCCACTCCGCAGACCCCCTTCGGGCGGGTCCTCACCGCCATGGTCACGCCCTTCACGGCGGACGGCGGACTCGACCTCGACGGCGCTCAGCGGCTCGCGACCCACCTGGTGGACGCAGGCAACGACGGCCTGATCATCAACGGCACCACCGGTGAGTCCCCGACCACCAGCAACGCGGAGAAATCGGAGCTGGTACGCGCCGTGCTGGAGGCGGTCGGCGACCGCGCCCACATCGTCGCCGGCGTCGGCACCAACGACACCCGCCACAGCATCGAACTCGCCCGCGACGCCGAGAAGGCCGGCGCGCACGGCCTGCTCACCGTGACGCCGTACTACAACAAGCCCCCGCAGGAGGGTCTGTACCGGCACTTCTCGGCCATCGCCGACGCGACCGAACTGCCGGTCATGCTCTACGACATTCCCGGCCGCAGCGGCGTACCGATCAACACCGAAACCCTGGTGCGGCTCGCCGAGCACCCGCGTATCGTCGCGAACAAGGACGCCAAGGGAGACCTCGGCCGCGCCAGCTGGGCCATCGCCCGCTCCGGCCTCGCCTGGTACTCCGGCGACGACATGCTGAACCTGCCGTTGCTCTCCGTCGGCGCGGTGGGCTTCGTCTCCGTGGTCGGTCACGTCGTCACCCCGGAACTGCGCGCGATGCTCGACGCGTACGTCTCGGGGGACGTCCAGAAGGCCACCGAGATCCACCAGAAGCTGCTCCCCGTCTTCACCGGCATGTTCCGCACCCAGGGCGTGATGACGACCAAGGCCGCGCTCACCCTCCAGGGCCTGCCCGCCGGTCCGCTCCGCGCCCCGATGGTCGAACTGTCGCCCGAGGAGACCACCCAGCTCAAGATCGATCTTGGCGCCGGCGGGGTAGAGCTCTGACCACAGACTTCACAACTGAATACGCATGACCGCAGGCCATGGGCCTGCACCCCACACAACAGCTACTGCACGAACGTCACGCGCGCCACGTGCCTTGCCAGGTACGTGGCGCGCGTGGTGAGGAGAGTCTTTTGAGTCATCCGCATCCTGAACTCGGCAAACCGCCGGTCCTCCCGAAGGGCGGCCTGCGGGTCACCCCGCTCGGCGGCCTCGGCGAGATCGGCCGGAACATGACGGTCTTCGAGTACGGAGGCCGCCTTCTCATCGTCGACTGCGGAGTGCTCTTCCCCGAGGAGGAGCAGCCCGGAATCGACCTGATCCTGCCGGACTTCACGTCCATCAGGGACCGCCTCGACGACATCGAGGGCATCGTGCTCACGCACGGCCACGAGGACCACATCGGCGGCGTCCCGTTCCTCCTGCGCGAGAAGCCGGACATCCCGCTGATCGGCTCCAAGCTGACCCTCGCGCTCATCGAGGCGAAGCTCCAGGAGCACCGCATCCGGCCCTACACGCTCGAAGTGACCGAGGGCCACCGGGAGCGCATCGGACCGTTCGACTGCGAGTTCGTCGCGGTCAACCACTCCATCCCGGACGCCCTCGCGGTCGCCATCCGCACTCCCGCGGGAATGGTGGTCCACACCGGCGACTTCAAGATGGACCAGCTCCCGCTGGACGGCCGTCTCACGGACCTGCACGCGTTCGCCCGGCTGAGCGAGGAAGGCATCGACCTTCTCCTCTCGGACTCCACGAACGCCGAGGTCCCGGGCTTCGTCCCGCCCGAGCGCGACATCCAGAACGTGCTGCGCCAGGTCTTCGCCGGCGCCAGCAAGCGGATCATCGTGGCCAGCTTCGCCAGCCATGTGCACCGCATCCAGCAGATCCTCGACACGGCCCACGAGTACGGCCGCAGGGTCGCCTTCGTCGGCCGCTCGATGGTCCGCAACATGGGCATCGCGCGCGACCTCGGCTACCTGAAGGTGCCGCCGGGCCTGGTGGTCGACGTCAAGACGCTCGACGACCTTCCGGACCACGAGGTCGTCCTCGTCTGTACGGGATCCCAGGGCGAGCCGATGGCCGCGCTCTCCCGGATGGCGAACCGCGACCACCAGATCCGGATCGTCCAGGGCGACACGGTGATCCTGGCGTCGTCGCTGATCCCGGGCAACGAGAACGCGGTCTACCGCGTCATCAACGGTCTGACCCGCTGGGGCGCGAAGGTCGTCCACAAGGGCAACGCCAAGGTGCACGTCTCCGGTCACGCCTCCGCGGGCGAGCTGCTGTACTTCTACAACATCTGCAAGCCGCGCAACCTCATGCCGGTCCACGGCGAATGGCGCCACCTGCGGGCCAACGCCGAGCTGGGCGCCCTGACCGGCGTTCCGCACGACCGGATCGTGATCGCCGAGGACGGCGTCGTCGTCGACCTGATCGAGGGCAAGGCGAAGATCTCCGGCAAGGTCCAGGCGGGGTATGTCTACGTCGACGGTCTCTCGGTCGGTGACGTCGGTGAGCCCGCGCTCAAGGACCGCAAGATCCTCGGCGACGAGGGCATCATCTCGGTCTTCGTGGTCATGGACGCCAGCACCGGCAAGCTCACGGCCGGCCCGCACGTGCAGGCACGTGGCTCCGGTATCGACGACGCGGTCTTCGTCGATGTCATCCCGAAGATCAGGGAAGTCCTGGAGCGGTCCGCCCAGGACGGTGTGGTCGAGCCCCACCAGCTGCAGCAGCTCATCCGCCGCACGCTGGGCAAGTGGGTGTCCGACACCTACCGCCGGCGCCCGATGATCCTCCCGGTCGTCGTCGAGGTCTGACCCCCGGTCAGGTCTCAACCAGGAGCGGGGCGCCTCGATTTGCATCGGGGCGCCCCGCTCCAGTACGTTTACGTCTCCGCCCGAACGGGAACCCCGAAGCTTCATGCTCCGGAGCCAGCCCGAGCGGGATGGAAATTCCGACTCAGAGAATCTGATAAAGTCGGAACCGCCGGAAAGGGAAACGCGAAAGCGGATTACCTGGAAAGCACCGAGGAAATCAGGCCCGAAAGGATCTGATAGAGTCGGAAACGCAAGACCGAAGGGAAGCGCCCGGAGGAAAGCCCGAGAGGGTGAGTACAAAGGAAGCGTC
>NZ_JBIBSY010000008.1:0-31991 GCF_043078065.1 Streptomyces sp. NPDC015532
CCCCAGACCCCGGGGGGCCCAACCCCCCCGGGGGGGCACCAAACCCCCCGCCGCGCCCGCCGGGGGGGCCGGGGCCCCCGGGCGGGGGCCCCCGCCCCCCCCCCCCCCCCCCCCCCCCCCCCCCCCCGGCGATGTCCGTCCGTCGTCCGCGGCCGTGTCCGGCCGACGTGTCGCAGGTCGTACGGGTCGCCGAGCTAGGCGGATGTGACGGGGTTACGCTGGTCATTGATCGGGCTGAAACGGGCACATCGGACCCAATGGCGGGGAGCCGGTCCATGGCCCGGACGCCGGACCCGGGGCCGTCCCCAGATACGGGGATGCACATGTCCACAACACCGGTACAAGCGGCACGCCAGGAACTCTCCGGATTCAAAGGGCAGTTGATCGGCCCGGAGGATCCCGGGTACGACGAGGCCCGTGCCGTCTACAACGCGATGATCGACCGGCGTCCCGCCCTGGTGGCACGGTGCGCCTCCCCGGAGGACGTCGCCCTGGTCATCGGCTTCGCGCGCGACCACACACTCCAGCTCGCCGTGCGCGGCGGCGGCCACCACGGGGCGGGCCTGAGCACCTGTGACGACGGAGTCGTCCTCGACCTCTCCCCGTTGAAGGACATCGAGGTCGATCCGGCCGCCCGTACGGTACGTGTCGGAGGCGGCTGTCTCCTCGGCGAGGTCGACCGCGCCACCAACGAGCACGGCCTGGCCACGCCGAGCGGCATCATCTCCACCACCGGGGTCGGCGGCATCACCCTCGGCGGCGGGCTCGGCCACCTCACCCGCAAGTGCGGGCTGGCCATCGACAACCTGCTGGAGGCCGAGCTGGTCCTGGCGAACGGCGAGCACGTCCGCGCCGACGCCGACGAGAACACCGACCTCTACTGGGCCATCCGTGGCGGCGGCGGCAACTTCGGCGTCGTCACCTCGTTCCTCTTCCGGCTGCACGAGGTGAGCACGGTCGTCGCGGGCCCCACGTTCTGGCCCGTCGAACTCGGTGCCGAAGTCCTCGCCGCCTACCGCGACTTCATTCCCCACGCGCCGCGTGAACTCGGTGGCTTCTTCCTCTTCGCCTCGGTCCCGCCGGGACCGCCGTTCCCGGAGGAGCTGCATCTGAGGAAGGTCTGTGGTGTGCTGTGGTGCCGCGTGGGCGAGGACGCCGACGCGGCGGCCCGGGACATGGCCCCGCTGCTCGACGTCCTCCCCGAGCCCCTGCTGCACGGCCCCGCGCCGATGCCGCACCCGGCCATCCAGTCCGCGTTCGACGGCGTCTACCCGCCCGGTGACCAGTGGTACTGGCGGGCCGGTTTCGTCGACGAGATGCCCGGCGAGGCCGTCGAACTGCACGCCAGGTTCGGCGCCGAGATGCCGACCTGGAAGTCGACCATGCACCTCTATCCCATCGACGGAGCCGTCCACGACGTCGGCCCGACGGACACCGCGTGGGGCTACCGCGACTCCGGCTGGGCCGCCGTCTACGCGGGTGTCGATCCCGACCCGGCCAACGCCGAGGTGATCAAGCGGTGGAGCGTCGACTACTCCGACGCCCTCTTCCCGTACTCCGCGGGCGGTGCGTACGTCAACATGGTGATGGCCGAGGACCAGGCGGGTGTCCGGGCGAGCTATCGCGGCAACTACGACCGGCTGGCCGGGGTGAAGGCCGACTACGACCCCGCCAACCTGTTCCGGCTCAACCAGAACATCGAGCCGGCGTCGGGCGACTGACCGGCCGGACGGGCCCGTTCACGGTGTGCGGGCCACGCCTCCGTGGACGTCCGTGGGCTCGGGCGACGTACCGGGCCGCGGACGCCACAAGGGGCAGGACACGACGCCGGGTTCGACCAGGTCGAGACCCTCGTAGAACGCGCCGATCTGTCCGGGGCCGCGCAGCACGTACGGGATGGCTCCCGTGTCGTCGTAGCCCTGCTGGGCCTCCTTGAGCGCGGCGTCCGTGTCCGTGCTGTCGTAGTGCACGAAGTAACTGCCCGACGGCAGCGCCGCCTGGAGGCGCCGGACGATCGACCTGGCCTCCCCGTAGTCCTGGACGTGGCCGAGGATGCCCATCAGCATCAGGGCGACGGGCCGGGAGAAGTCGAGGATCCGGGACGCCGCCTCGATGATCTTCTCGGGCTCGTGCAGATCCGCGTCGATGTAGTCGGTGACGCCCTCGGGGGTGCTCGTCAGCAGCGCCTGGGCGTGGCGCAGCACCAGCGGGTCGTTGTCCACGTAGACGATGCGCGACTCGGGCGCGACGCGCTGGGCGACCTGATGGGTGTTGTCGTACGTGGGCAGGCCGGTGCCGATGTCGAGGAACTGGCGGATGCCGCGCTCGCCCGCCACGAAGGTGACGGTACGGATCAGGTAGTCGCGCGAGGCGCGGGCCATGGTCTCGATGTTCGGGGCGACTTCGCGGTACGCGTCACCGGCGACCCGGTCCACCTCGTAGTTGTCCTTCCCGCCCATCCAGTAGTTCCAGATGCGAGCCGAGTGCGGCACCGTGGTGTCGATCTTGGACAGTGCGTCCTGGGCGGGGGCGGGTCGGTCGGCCATGGGAGCTCTCCTGCCGTGCGTCGCGCGGTCGGTTTCCTACGCTAGCGGCAACGGGCCTGCACGGAGGCGGAGTTGACGGACGGCCCCCGTGGGGTCGTGGACGGCCTCGGCCGGTTCTCCGGTGTCGAGGGTGAGCACGGGGACGTGCTGGGCCAGGGTCCGCAGGACCCGCCCGTAGGCGCGGACCGCCTCGGTGTCGTCCGTCGGGCCCGTCAGGTGGACGAGCGCGCCCCCGCGTTCGGCCACCGCCTCCGCGAAGTCGAGCGCCTGGATCCACGTCACCCGGGAGCGGCCGCGGCGCAGCGGTCCGTAGACCAGTTCGTGGACGAGACCGCCGTCGACGGCCAGCCGGCCCGGCGCGGACAGGAGTTCGCGGTAGGGCCGGGTGGGGTCCACGTGGTGGAGGTGCCCGTGCAGCGGGCGGATCGTGAAGCGGCGGCGGACCAGCTCGGCGAGGAACGGGCGGCGGTCGAGACCGTCGGGACCCTCGACGACGAGCGTCCGGCACTCGGTGAGGGCCTGGTGGAGGATCATGCCCGTATCCGCTCCCTCCGGGACGAACGGCTTCGCCAGTGTGGGGGGACAACCCGCACGGCGGGAGTGTGCGTGCGGGTTGTCCGGTCGTGGAGGCGTGGTTGCGGTCCCGGGAGGTGCGGCGCGGGCTCCTTCAGGCGATCAGGAAGTCGGCCTGGCCCGCCTTGGCGCCCTCGATGAACGCGGCCATCTCGTCGCGGGAGCAGATCAGCGCGGGTCCCTCGGGGTCCCGTGACTGGCGCAGCGCGACACTTCCGTCGGAGAGCCGCTTGGCCTCGACGCAACTCCCGCCGTTGGTGCCGCTCCAGGGCTTGTGCCAGCCCTCGGCTCCCAGACCGGCCGCGGACATGCCGTTGTACACGGATCCCATGGATCACAACTCCTTACGCAGTTCACCCAGGATGGCCCTGGTCCGGGCGACCGGCTCCGCCTGAACGGACATCCGGTCCAGCACTTCGAGATAACTGACGACGACGTCGGGCCGGTCGACGTAGACCGCGCCCACCAGGCTCTCCGTGTAGACGATGTCGGGGAGTTCGGAGAAGCCGAAGCGGAAGTGGTGGAACGGGCCGAACGCCCCCGGGTGCGCGCCCACGCCGAAGCGCATGATCTGGATCCGGACCTTCGGCAGGTCCAGGGCCTCGGTCAGCCGGTCGAACTGGGCACGCATCACCTCGGCTCCGCCCACCGGCCGGCGCAGCACCGTCTCGTCCAGGATCGCCCAGACGGCCGGGGCGTCGGGTTTGGCGAGCAGGTCCTGGCGCTTCATCCGCAGGGCGACGCGGCGGGCGACGTCCTGCTTCGTCGCGTTGGGGAAACCGACGCGCATCAGGGCCGTGGCGTAGTCCTGGGTCTGCAACAGGCCCGGGACGTAGTGGGGTTCGTAGAGACGGATGACGCCGGCCTCGCTCTCCAGGCTCACGTAGGCGCTGAACCAGTCCGGCAGTACGTCGCGGTAGCTGTACCACCAGCCCGGCTTGTTGGCCTCCCTGGCCAGGGCCAGGAAATCGTCGGCCTCCGGTGCCGGCACCCCGTAGGCGCGGAGCAGCTCCCTCACGTACGGGATACGGAGTCCGACCTCGGCCTTCTCCATCCTTCGGACCGTCAGAGCGGTGACCTCGAGGGCGCGCGCAGCCTCCTCGAAGGAGACTCCCGCCTGTTCCCGCAGATGACGCAGCCGCTTGCCGAGAACCAGGCGCAGGACGGTCGGCGCACTGCCGCCGGAGCGGTTCTCGCTCACGTCCTACCTCCCGGGAACGACCGTCACAGGGGGCAGTGTGCCACGCGGCAGATGACAGGGACAGAGCGTCGCGGATCGTTCTGAAATTATCAGAACGCCGGTTGCACAGGCGGCCGGCGGGCCACCATAGTGATCGAGTGACCTGTCGCACATTCGGCGACGATCACTCTCAACTGCGCTTGTCCACACGGCAATTGAAGACCCGCCAGAACGGATCGGAGCGCAGCCGCACGCGGATGTGAGGCGATTCGGGGTGGCCGCCGTGACCGAGGGGCAGATGAGGAACGCCGGCAGGAACGCCGGGGGCAATCAGGTGCTGGGGGCCGTGCTCAAGGAAGCCGGCTGCTCCTACGCCTCCCTCGCTCTGCGGGTCAACGAACTGGGGCACCGCCAGGGCGCGGACTCCCACTACGACAAGGCGTCGGTCACTCGCTGGCTTCAGGGCCAGCAACCCCGGGGCAGCACACCGGAGTTGATCGCCGCCGTCCTGTCCGAGCGGCTCGGCCGCGCCCTGTCGCCCGCCGACCTCGGCTTCCACCCCGATTCCCAGCGCCCGGTGGCGAGCAGAGCGCTCGTCTACGGCGAGGACGTGGCCGAGACCCTGCACACGCTCGCGGAACTCGGCTCCACCGACATCTCCCGCCGCGGTCTCCTCGGCGCGGTCCCCTTCGTCGCGGCAGCCCTGACGAACCCCCAACGCGAGTGGCTGCTCTGGCTGCTGGAGCACCAGGAGACGCTCTCCCCGGCGCTGCCCGTGAGCGGCGGACCCGTCGAGCAGGTGCACGCGATGATCGCCGTGTTCGACCAGATGGACAACCACTACGGCGGCGGCGGAGTCCGCACCAGCATCGTGCACTATCTGTCCACCGAGGTCGTCCCCCTGCTCCAGCGGCGCGGCACCCCGGCCGGCCGGCGCCGACCGCTGTACGCGGCCGCCGCGCGCCTGGCCGCCATGGCCGGCTGGAGCTCCTACGACGCGGGGGAGTACGGCCTCGCCCAGCGCTACATGACCCAGGGCCTGCGGCTGTGCGCCGAGGGCGGCGACCCGGTGCTCGGCGGCCAGATCCTCGCCGGGCTCTCCCATCTCGCCACCAGCCTCGGCCGCCCCGACGAGGGGGTGGCACTCGCCCGCGCCGGAATCGCCACGGCCCAGGGGGCGGGCAGCCCCCTCGGACTGATGCGGCTGTACGCCATGTCGGCCCGCGGACATGCCGCGCGGGGCCGCTCGGACGACACGTACACGGCGCTGCGGCTGGCGGAGCGGCAACTGGCGGCGAGCAAGGGCGCCGAGCAGGAGTCGCCGTGGGTGCGCTATCTGGACCATCACTACCTCCAGGCCGAATCCGCCCTGTGCTTCCGTGACCTGGGGCAAGCCCGGCAGGCGGAGCGCACGGCCGGCGAGTCGCTCGCCTCGGGCGCCGACCGGCGCAGGCGCCAGGCCATCAGCCGTTCCGTCCTCGCGACCGCGCACCTTCAGCAGGACCGCCTCGACGAGGCGGTCGGCACCGCGACCCTGGCGCTGGAGGCGCTCGGCGCCGTCCACAGCGAACGTTCCGTGCAGGCCCTGCGCGACTTCCGCAGACGCCTCGAACCCCGCCGTGCCGAACCGGTCGTGCAGGAGTTCGAGCGCCGCTCCCGCGGGGTCCTCGGGGCGGTCGCCTGAGAGGCGGGCACGTCACCCGGGACCGGGCGCGGTGTCATGAGCGGGAGCGGTGACGCCGGTCCGCCCAGGGGCTCAGTACCCGTCGGGGGAGGGGGCGTTCTGGGCGCGGTCGACCGGCAGGTGCGCGCCGGATATCCCGCTCGACCAGTCCGACAGCAGGAACGCCACGACCCGGGCGACCTCCTGCGGCGCGACCGGCGCGCCGCCCGGCAGCTCCGCCGCCACGAAGCGGGCGAACGCCTCGGGCTCCTCGCGGCGCATCCGGTCCCAGCGCCGGCCGGGGATCAGCATGGACCCGGGGGAGACCGCGTTCACCCGGATCCCGTCCGGACCGAGCTCACGGGCCAGCGAGGCGGCGAGCTGGATCTGCGCGGACTTCGCGACCGAGTACTGCGCGGGCGGGCCGGGCTTCCAGCCGGAGATCGAGGAGATCACCACGACGGAGCCGCCGCCCGCGGCCCGCAGATGCGGGACCGCGGCCCGCACCAGCCGGGTCGCGTGACCGACGTTCACCGCCCAGGTCGCGGCCCAGTCCTCAGCGTCCGCGTCCTCGAACCCGCCGCCGCGCGAACCGCCCGTGCAGGCCACCACGCCGTCCAGGCCCCCGAAGCGTTCCGCCGCGTCCTCGACGAACCGCTCCAGGTCCCCGGGCGCGGTGACGTCGAGCCGCCCGGTGAACAGACCGGGACCCATCGAGGCGGCCAGCGTGTCCAGATCCCGCCCGGTGCGCGCGCAGGTGGCCACCCGTACGCCCTCGGCGGACAGCAGCCGCACGATCTGCTCGCCGAGTCCTCGCGTCCCGCCGGTCACCAGCACCCGTCTGTCACGCAGTCCCGCCCGGCCGGTGTCACCGTCGAGGGACACCGTCGCCCCGCTCCCGCTCCCGTTCCTCACAAGATCGAACATACATCCCGCACCACTACGCGCTTGCAACCGGACAACCCGGATACCCCCTGGTCGCCGAGGCAGTCCGGGTGTTGGCTGCACGGGCAGCCGCCGAGACAGCCGCCCCCCGGGCCGCACCCGAAGGAGGACCGATGCCGGCATCCAGGGCACCGCGCCGCGAGCCGTGGCCCTCACCGGCCCACGGCAGCCGGACTCCGGGGCACGAGACGCGGGTACCGGAACAAGGGATCCACCCGGCGGACGGCCAGGCACTCCGCGCCCACCTCCCCGAACGGACCGAGCCCCCGGCACCGGAACCATCGGCAGCTTCGGCCCCGACCGAACCCGTACGGTCCCCGGCGCCGGCACGGACCGAACCCGACGGGTCCGCGACCCCGGCACCGACCGGGCCCCCGCATTCCGCGACCCCGGCAGGGACCGAGCCCGGACGGCCGGCTCCGGCCCCGACCGAGCGAATACAGGCCCCGGCCCAGGCTCCCACCGAATGCGTACAGGCCCCGGCCCAGCCCCCGACCGAACCCGTGCCGTCCGCGGGCCCTTCCCTTCGCGCCGGTTCCGGATCGTCGGGAGGCCCGGACTCCGCGCCGGTCCTGGCACCCGTCGTCCCCCGCGGGAGCGCCGCCTCCGGGGACCTTTCCGCGAGCCGGGTGCGCGGGGCGCACGGCCTGCGGACCACCGTTCCGGCGCACCCCTCGCGGGTGCCCGGTGTGCGGGCCATGGTCGCCGAGTACCTCACCCGCCTGCGGTTGCCGGCCCACCGCGTCGACGACGCGGTGCTCGCGGCCGGGGAACTCTTCACCAACGCCCTCAGACACGGCAGCCCGGACCGCGGCGACACCATCACCGTCGGCATCGCGTGCGACCCGCGCGAACTGCGGGTGTCCGTCGCCGACCGCTCGTCGGCCCTGCCCGCGGCACGGACGGCGGGCGCCGCCGAGGAGAGGGGACGCGGACTGGCGATCATCGCCGCGCTCAGCGACGACTGGGGCATCGCGCCGGCCGACCCGGGCACCGCGGGAAAGAAGGTGTGGTTCTCGATGGTGCTCCAGGCGGTGCCGTGAAGGTCGCCCCGAGGCGTCCGGCCAGGGACACCGGGACGGGTCCCGGGGGCCGGGGTTCCGCGCCGATGGTCCCGGGGCTCGCCAGGGCCCTCGCGGGGGAGCTCGTACGCCGGGCCGACGAGGAACGCCGTCTGATGCGCCAGGCACGGGACCGTCCCGCGGGACCGTGGCGCGAACCCCTCGTCGCGTGCCGCGCGGGCAACGCCGAGGCGCTCGCGGTGATCGTCAGGCGGCACGGCTGGCCGACCACCGACCAGGTCGGCGCACCCGCCTCGACCGCGGCCCTGATGATCCTTCTGCACGCCCCCGACCTCGGCCTGCAGCTCGGATGCCGCGACCTGATCGCGCAGGCCGCGGCCGACGGACTCTGCCCCGCCGTGCACCACGCCTACATCGCCGACCACTGCGCGGTCGAACTGGGTCTGCCGCAGTTCTACGGAACCCGCGTCGATCCGGTCACCCTGCGCCCGTATCCCGTACGCCGGCCCGGGACTCTCGACGAGCGGCGCCGGGATGTCGGACTGGGCCCGCTCGACGAACAGCTCCGGCGACTGCGCGAGGGCGTCTGAGGCCTGCGGGGAACGTGATGTGCAGCACGCACCAAAATACCCCGTTCGGGTGGCGCGGAATGATTCTGGCTGCGCACGGCTTGATCACCGATCAAGAAAGGAGAAATCGCTGGCCACGGCACGTTCGCCGCATTTGACACTTCGTTGAGGGCACAGATAGGAACGAGCCTCGGAAGTGGAGAGGTGGACTGTGCGCGAGCCGAACGTGGTCGGGGACTGGCAGGAGTACGACGAGCAGGCCGGCCTGCGTGTTCGCGTTCATGGTGTGGAAAAGGCGGAACCCCCGAAGGGGCGCGACGACGCCGCCGACGAACTCACCTACTTCAGATTGCGGGTGACCGTCGAGAACCGTGGCACCGAGCATTTCGGCATCCACCTCGAAGACGGCCAGATCGACATCCGTGTCGGCGCCGACGGAGAGAGCGCCTTCCTCGACTGGCGGAACTCCCAGTTCATCGAGGGATACGACGTCTATCCCCTGCGCCGGGCCACCGCGGTCCTCTTCGCGGCCGGCCCCGACGCCGGCCTGGACCGGATGGACATCCAGGTCCAGCTCAAGGTCGACGACGAGTGGACCGAGCGCTACCTCTGGACGGGCGGCATCGAGAACGACACGCCCGTCGAGGCGGGCGCGCGTCCCGACCCGGCCCGCGACAGTCTCGCCTGCCAGGTGACCAACTTCCTGAGGCGTGAGGCGGAGTCCTGAGCCCGCCGGCCTCAACGCGGTGAACCCCGGGTGCGTCCGGTCCGCGGGTCCCGCGCCGCGTACGGCCGCATGATCCGAACGACAGTCACCGGGCGCGTCCCGTCCTGGGCACAGGCGTCCGTCACCGGAAAACCCACCCGAAAGGTGAGGGGGCGGGTGAACGCCGGATTTCGCCGCTGCGGGCTATGGTCGCCGGGTGAGTCGAACCGAAGCGCGCTCCGAAGGGGCGGGTCCCTTCACGACCCGGCTGACCTGGCGTCTCATGGACGGGCGCATCGCGGTCTGGGAATCGCGCCGGGCCCGCAAACGCGGTCTGCTCACCGTGCGCGTCCCGGGCGAGGCGGAGGACCGTTCCCGGCGGGCGGACATCGTGTCGATCGCCCGGCTGCGCCGGCTGAACGCCGTCGCCGCGGCCGCGTTCACGGTCGGTGGGCTGCTCTTCGCCCTCGGGGCCGGGGTCGCCCAGTTCGGCTCGGCAGGCGCGACGGGGGCCTGGATCTACTTCACCGGCGGCCTGTTCTTCAACACCGGTGGCTATGCCTCGCTGCTCCAGGCGGTGAACGCTCCTCGCCGCGACAGCGAGTCCGACGCGCTGGCCGGGCGGCGCTGGCGGTGGTGGAGCTACGAGCCCGGCCGGATCGACTGGCTCAGCACGTTCCTGCTGTTCGTGGGAACGCTGGTGTTCGGCGTCAATCTGCTGGACTCGCTGCTGACGGGGCTCTCGACCCAGCAGACGGACCGGCTGATCTGGGCGCCCGACATGATCGGCTGCGTCCTATTCCTGGTCTCCGGCCACCTGGCTGTCGTCGAGGTCTGCCACGGGCGTCCGCGCGTCCTCGCCGGTGACCTCGGCTGGTGGATCGTCGCGGTCAACCAGCTCGGATCCGTGCTCTTCCTCGTCTCCGCGCTGGCCGCCTACACGCGGCCGGCGACCGGCAGTCTCGTGAACGTCGACATCGCGAACTGGGGCACCCTCGCGGGCGCGCTGTGCTTCTCGGCCGGAGGCGTGGTCCAGTTCTTCGAGCGTCCCTGAGGGGCGAGGCGGGACAGCCGTTCCCCGGGCTGCCCGGCCGGAGCGGGGAGCGGTCGGCCCGTTCTTCGAGCCCCGTCGACGGGTACCGCGCGACGCCCGGGTCACCGCACCGGCGATCGTCTACCGGTCGCTCGCCGGGTTGCCCTCGACCCACTGGATGAGGAGCTGTCGTACGTACGGATTGCCCTCCTGGGCGGCGTGCGCCAGCCGTTCCGCGCTCGCCCGCGCCGCCCGCCAGCCCGCCGGGGTGTCCTCGGCGTTGGCCTGGTCCGCCGCGCCGAGCGCGTCGGCCGCCAGCAGCCGGAGGTCCTCGGAGAGATCGTCGTCGGCGGCGGCCCGGTACGCCTCCAGGCGCAGGGCCGCGAGAGCGTCCTTGGAGGGGGCGGGCTGCGAGGGCGGCTGGGCGTAGCCGCTCACCGCTATCACCACGCAGAAGGTGGCGACGTCCCGGCGGCTCTCGGACTGGCCCTTGGCGATGGCCGGCGCGAGCCAGGTGGAGGCCCGCCAGTGCGAGACCGCGGTGGCGACGAGAAGGGCAACGGCCAGCAGTGCGAAGGGAATCCAGCCACCGAAGAACCAGCCGAGCGGCCCGAGGACCAGGAAACAGACGGCGCTGCTCATCCATATCCGGCGGCGGCCGAGTCTCAGGTGTCGTGGATCCATGTGTCTCAGTGTCGCAGGGGCACCCCGGACGCGCCGAGGGGGCGGGTGATTCGCGCGGGCCCACCCCTTTCCGGGCCGCCGGGGACACGGGAGCGCATGCCTGAGGACCGGGGTCCTGGAGGGGCGCTCGGGTCCGTCACGCGGGAGCGGCCGGGGCGCCGCGGACGCGCCGGCCCCAGGGCGGCGGACACGCGGCCGTGACGGCCGCCGGAGGCCGTCACCCCCGGAGCGGGGGCAGCGGGAGGCCGCCGCTCCGGGCGGCTCCCACGGCGGCCGAGGGCGGCGCGAACCGTGGTGAACAGGCCGGTGGCCGTGGTGGCGGGTGTGAACGGCGCGTATCGAATGGCCGGAGATGGTCCTGTCCATCGCGGCCACCCGTACGTACGATTTCGTCGCTCCCGGCCTTCACGGCTCCTTCACAACCGGGAGTGCTTCGCGCATGCCTATTTGTCATGCGCATGCACAAACGAGCCGCTTGATCCAACGCACTGGTCCGCGACGGCTCCCCGTCCGTTCGGGGAGCCGCACCCCCCATTCATGGCGGCGCACCCGCGTGCTGCCGCCGGAACACCGACGCAACGGATTGGAGCACCATGGCCGGTGGCCTGTTCATGGGTGGCGCGATCGCCGCCCTGTTCGCCACAGCGCTTCCCCTGTCGAGCCCGAACGGCGGTATCGAGGACCCGCCCCCGGACAAGATCGTCATCAGTGTCGCCACCGTCAACGGATCCGGCTGTCCCCAGGGGACCGCGGCCGTCGCCGTCTCCCCGGACAACACCGCCTTCACGGTGACCTACAGCGACTACCTCGCCCAGGTGGGAGGCAACGCCGACCCCATCGCGTTCCGCAAGAACTGCCAGCTCAACCTGAACGTGCATGTTCCGCAGGGTTTCACCTATGCCATCGCCAGCGCGGACTACCGCGGCTTCGCCTCGCTCCAGCGAGGTGCCAGCAGCACGGAGAAGGCCTCGTACTACTTCCAGGGATCCCCGAACACGGCCTCCATCACCCACTCCTTCCGCGGCCCGTACGGCGACGACTGGCAGGCCACGGACACCACGGACTGGGCCCAACTGGTCTGGGCCCCGTGTGGTGTTCAGCGCAACTTCAACATCAACACCGAGCTGCGCGTCAGCGCGGGCACCTCGACGCCCGGCAGCTCCAGCTTCATGACCATGGACTCGACGGACGGTGACATCAGCACCGTCTACCACATGGCCTGGAAGGAGTGCCCCGCCGTCTGACCCGCCCGTTCACTCGCAGGTCCCCGGCCGGCTCCGCCGCATCGGAGCCGGCCGGGCCTGCCCGGAGTCCGCGTCCCGCGGGCAGGGCCCTACGGCAGCAGCTTCTCCACCGCGGCCGAGCCTTCCTGCTGGAGTTTGCGCTCGGCCCAGGCGAGGCTCTGCGGTGTGATGTCGCGACCCGCGGCGAGAACCAGGTCCTCGGCCGTCACCGGGCCCTCGGTCCCGGTGTGCAGCAGCGTGTCGGGGGTCGCCCTGTCGTCGGAGGGCGTGGACGCGTCGGGCTGACTGGTTGCCATGGTTTCTCCCTGTTCCACCGGATCTGTATTCACGCTACGGGCATTCCGTACGCCCCGCGCGACGCGCCGTGGGCCACGGCTGATCCACGGGTGCCGCAGGGGGCGAACCCCCGTTCGGCTGCGCTGGAATGTCGGATTTTGTTCGCGGAGGTGATGGTGAAGGAGCTCGCACCACTGCGAATGAACGGAGCTTGGAATGCGTATTCGTCTGATGGCCGCCGCCGGACTTGCCAGCGTCGCCCTGCTGGCCACCGCCGGGACCGCCGCCGCCGACACCGGGCCGACCGGCGCCGCGGCGAACAGTCCTGGACTCCTGTCCGGCAACGTCATCCAGATCCCGGTCCACATCCCGGTCAACCTGTGCGGCACCTCGGTCAACGTGCTCGCACTGCTGAACCCGGCGGCCGGAAACACCTGCACGAACAGCTGACGGTCGACGGTCCGCGGTCCGGGCGGTCACCGCCCGGACCCGCGGACCTCACCGAGCCCGGCTGCACACTCATCCTCCCGAGTGTGCAGCCGGGCTCGGCCGCGTTCGGGGGTGTGGGAGGCGGTGCCGACGCGGACGTCGGCGTCTCGTGGCGGGCGGGTGCCGTCCGGTGAGCCTCATATTGGTCTGTACATGACCATCGTGGCGAGGTCAGACTGTGCGCCGACCTGACACCCCCCATCGAGGAGCACCTTTCATGCGCATGCCCGCACGGCGACGTTGTCACGCGGTCCTGGCCGGGCTCGTCACCCTCACCACCGCCGCCGTCCTCTCCGTGGCCACCGGAGCGCCGGCCTCGGCCGCCGACACCTGGAACGAGGTGGGTTCGGACCGCGCCGACCCGCTGACCGAGAGCCAGGGCCTGACCTCCGTCGAGGTCCCGGCCGGCAGCCCCAACCGCTACACGGGCATCGGCACGGTCCCCGCGAGCCTGAGCGGCCGGGGCTGGAACCACGTGGGCGACCCGGACGCCTCGTACAACGGCTACTACGTGGAGCCTTACCAGAGCGACTCCGGCAGCGCGAAGATGTTCCGCGTGCAGGCACCGGGCGGCGCCTGGTCGGAATACGTCCACGCGCTGAGCGCCGGAGAGGCGCTGAACAACTCCTTCGTCACCATCACGCCGAGCGGTTCGTGGATGGTGTCCGGCGAGTACGGCACGATGAACCGGCTCCTGGTGTTCCCGACCCCCGGCGTCAACCCGGCCACCTCGCCCTCCGTCAACCTTCCGCAGGCGTCCACCATCACCCTCGACCACGCCGTGCGCGACGTACAGGGCTGCGACTTCGTCACGGCCACCCGGCTGCTCTGCTCGTCCGACGACCCCGCCGGCACGCTCTTCGGGATGACCAAGCCGCTGCTCCAGGTCGACCTGTCCGGCGAGCCGAACGGCTCGGGTGACGTGTCCGGACACGTCACCGCGCTGAGGCAGCTTCCGCTGCGCAGCTCCTGCTCAGGCACCTTCGAGGTGGAGGGCATCGACTACGACCGGCGCGCCTCCACCCTGCGCGTGGTCGTGGTCTCCCCGGGCTTCTGTGTGCTGACCGACAGCAAGACCTACCGCTTCGCCAGGAGTTGAGCCCACACTTCTCCTGAGGCCGGGCGCGTACCCGTCGGGCGGCTGCCGACCGACGGGGGGCGTGCACGCCCCGAGGGGGCTGGGTCTAAGGTCAGAGGCAGATTCAGAGTGATGGGGGGTGGCCGGCTGTGGTGGATGACGAAGCCGTGATCGGCTGCACGGGGGAACTGCTCATCGGCACTCGGGGAACGGCCGGTCCCGGCGAGATCCTGGTGCGTGTGAGAGGCGGATCCGAGACCTTCCTCGCCTGGTCTCGGGAGCCCCTGCCGAAAGGGGCGACCGCGCTGGTGATCGAGTCCAGGGGATGTCGCACGGTCGAAGTCATCGAGTGGGCCGATCCGCTGGACGCGCTGGACGGCGACGCCGTCGGCGCCGGTTGAGAAGGAGAAGCATGTTCGGTTATCGCGTACCCGCTCCCGATGAGGCGATGTTGATCTCGGGTGGCAGGCGGGGACTGGGGGGCGCGCCGTTCCGAGTGGTGACGGGGCACGGAAAGTTCGTGCTTCCCGTCTTCCGTAAGACCCGCTTCCTGACGTTGTCCATGTGCGAGGCGGAGGTCACCGAGACCTGTGTCACGAAGCAGGGCATCGCGCTGCACGTCCGCGCCGTGATCGCTTTCAAGGTCGGCAACGACACCGAGAGCATCATCAACGCGGGGCAGCGGTTCCTGTCCGACCAGGACCAGATGTCGGTCCTGACGGGCCGGATCTTCGCGGGCCATCTGCGTTCCATCATCGGTTCGATGACGGTCGAGGAGATCGTCACCGAGCGGCAGAAGCTCGCCGCCGAGGTCCTCGACACCTCGAAGACGGAGATGGCGAAGATCGGCCTGATCGTCGACTCGCTCCAGATCCAGTCGATCGACGACGGCGACACCGGCTACATCGACGCCATGTCCGCGCCCCACAAGGCGGCCATCCAGCGCCAGGCCCAGATCGCCCAGGCGCAGGCCACGCAGGCCTCCGTCGAGGCGCAGCAGGTGGCGGCGCGCAACCAGGCCGAGTACGCCCGGCAGACGGCCATCGTTCAGGCGGAGTACTCGGCCGAGGTGGACCGCGCGCAGGCGCAGGCCGCCCAGGCGGGCCCGCTCGCCCAGGCTCACGCGCAGCAGGAGGTGCTCGCGGCGCAGACCGAACTCGCCCAGCGTGCCGCCCAGTTGCGTCAGCAGCAGCTCGTCGCCGAGGTCGTCAAGCCGGCCGAGGCGGAGGCCGAGCGGATCAAGGTCCTCGCCATCGCCGATGCCGAGCGCATGAAGATCCAGGCCGAGGCGGCCGCCTCGCACGACCGGGTCGCGCTCGACCGGATGCTGATCGACCAGCTTCCCCTGATCGTCAAGGAGGCGGCCGGCGGTCTCGCGGGCGCGAACGTCAACGTCCTCAACGGCGCCGACGGTCTCGGCGAGATAGCGGCCGGCCTGGTCGCCCAGGGTCTGACCATCCTCGACTCGGTCCGCCAGAACCTGGGCGGGCAGAACGCCGAGAGCGGCGCCGCGAAGGCGAACGGCCCGCTCGAACTCCAGGGGTACAGCCGCACGCCGGTCGACGTCGACGGTGACGAGCCGAAGGGCGCCCAGCCGGCCGGCTGACCGTCCCCGGTCCTCGGAACACCGCGTCCGCCGTCCCTCCCGGGGCGGCGGACGCGGTCGTTTCACCCGGCACCGCGCAGACAGCGCTCCGGCAGTCGGCAGCCGGCAGCCGGCAGCCAGCAGCCGGCAGCCGGCCGGCGGCGGGACGCGTCCGGGCCCGGGCCGGCGCACCCGTGGCCACGTTTGGATCAACCGGCCCCAAGGGCTCTCAAGTCCCTTACACTCGGCCCCAGTTGATCTCGACGCGGCCGCCCCTGGAGGAGCGCATGCCCCGGACACCCTCGCGACGTACCGCACTTCAGGGCCTCGCCGCCGCAGGCGCCGCGGTCGTCGGTTTCGATCCCTTCACCCGGAGCTGGGCGGCCACCACGACCGACACCGCCCGCCGGCCGCTCGCGGGACTGCCGCGGCTGGACGGGAGCGTTCACACCGACGACGCCTCGCTCACGGCGGACGCCGACGACTACGGACACATCGTCCACCGGCGTCCGGCCGCGGTGCTGCGACCGGGCTCGGTGCGGGACGTCGTCGCCATGGTCCGCTTCTGCAACGAGCACGGTGTGTCCGTCGCACCGCGCGGCCAGGGCCACGCCACACAGGGGCAGGCGCAGGTCGACGGCGGCCTGGTCATCGAGACCGCACCGCTGGCCTCCATCGGCCCGGTCGGGCCGGGCAGCACGACGGTCACCGTCGGCGCGGGCGCCAGGTGGAGCCAGGTCGCCCACGCCACCCTGGCCCACGGACTCACCCCGCCCACCTTCACCGACTACCTCGAACTCTCCGTCGGCGGAACCCTCTCGGTCGGCGGCATCGGAGGCCAGACCCATCAGCAGGGCGCCCAGGTCGACAACGTGACCGAACTCCAGGTCGTCACCGGCGCCGGTGACCTCGTGCGCTGCTCCCCGACCCGCCACCGCGAGCTGTTCCACGCCGTGCTCGCCGGACTCGGCCAGTGCGCGATCATCGTCGGCGCCACGCTGCGCCTGGTCCCCGCGCCCGTGACCGTACGCCACTACCTCCTGCCGTACGACGACCTGCGCACGTTCCTCGACGACCAGCGGCTGCTCGTCGAAGAGGGCCGTTTCGCCTACGTCGAGGGCCAGGTGACCGCCGACGCCGACGGGGTCTTCGGCGGGTACCTCCTCGAAGCCGTCGCCTACGGTCCGCCCGTCGGTCCCGCCCCCGACGACACCGCCCTGCTGCGCGGACTGCGGCACGACCCCGCGGGCGTGCAGACGAGCGACCTCGGCTACTACGACTTCCTCGACCGGCTCGCGCCCTCGGTCGCCGCCCTCAAGGAAGCGGGCCTGTGGGCCTTCGCCCACCCGTGGCTGAACCTGCTGCTGCCGGGCCGTTCGACGGCGGCTCTGGCGGAATCGCTGCTGGCGGACCTCACGCCGGCCGATCTCGGGCCCGGCGTCGTCCTCCTGTACCCGGTGCTGCGCGAGAGCCTGCACACCCCGCTGCTGCGCACTCCCGATGACCGGGTGTCCTATCTGCTGGCCGTCCTGCGCACGACCCCGCCCGAGGACACCGCGACCGTGGACCGTCTCCTCGCGGCCAACCGGGCCGCCTACGACACCGTCCACGCGGCGGGCGGCACCCACTACCCGGTCGGCTCGGTCCCCTTCGGCCCGGCGGACTGGCGCGAGCACTTCGGCCCCGCCTACCGACGGCTGGCCGCCGCCCGGCACACGTACGACCCGCGGGGAATCCTGGTCCCCGGGCAGGGCGTCTTCTGACGGCGGCGGTCCGTGCCCGGCCTGCGGCGCGTGCTCACCAGCGGCCGGGCTCGCTGCCCACGATCGGGGCCGACGGCTCGCCGTTCACCCCCCTCGGGACATCACCGGCCAGCATCACCCGGTGCATGACCCGGGGGTGGTCGAGGTGGGCGGTGTCGCTCGGCGCCAGATGGATGGTGGCCCGGTTGTCCCAGAAGGCGACACTGCCCGCCTCCCACCGGAAGCGGACCGTGTACTCGGGCCGGGTCGCCTGCTCCAGCAGCATGTCAAGGAGCGCCCGGCTCTCCGGCCGGGACACCCCGAGGATCTGCTCGATGTAGTAGCCGTTGACGAACAGCACCCGCTCACCCGTCTCCGGGTGCACCCGCACCAGCGGGTGGTCGGTGGCGATCTGACGGTCCAGGAGATGACGGACGTACGCGTCGTCGCCCGGCCGGCTCTGGTACCCGACCCCCAGCCGGTGCTCGGCGCGCAGGGTGTCGACGAAGGCGCGCACGGGCGCCGAGAGGCCCGCGTAGGCGACGGCCAGGTTCGACCAGGTCGTGTCGCCGCCGTACGGGGGTACGGTCTCGGCGCGCAGGATCGTCGCGGCCGGGGGATCGATCCGGGCGCCGTGGTCGCAGTGCCACCCGCGCAGCAGCGAGTGACGGCGCCTGCGCAGCCATTCCTCGTGGTCCATGCCGTAGCGCCCGCCCAGTTCGAGGCGGTCGGCCGTCGTCTCGATCTCGGGGAACTCCCCGGGCGACGCGCCGCCCCGGGAGCGGAGCCTGACCGGAGTCCCGAAGCGGCGCGCGAAGGCGACGTGCGTGGCGTGGTCGAGCCGCTGGCCGCGGAAGAACAGGACCTTCCAGCGCAGTACGGCCGCCCGGATCGCGGCCACGACCTCGTCCGTCAGCGGTTCCGCCAGGTCGACTCCCGTGATCTCGGCGCCGATGTGTCCCGCCGCCGGCCTCACTTCGAGGGATGTGACCTGGTCCGTCATGGGGCCTCCGTGGTTCGTGTGTCCGGCTCGTCGGCTCCAGGATGACCGTTCGGCCGGGAACCGGACAGGCCGCCTCGCGAGCCCTGGCGGGCGCGGGAACGGGGGAGGGCGGTGCGCGTGGGGGAGGCGGGGCGCCGCCCGGGGAGGGCGGGTGTTCGCGCGCGGGCGCACACGGGAGGCGCGCGGCGCGCACGGGGTGTGTCCGGTGTCCCCCACGTCACCGGGTCGCACTCCCTGCCGGCGGACACGGGCCGTGGCGAGAATGGGGCACAGTGAACGGGACCCGCCCTCCATCCGCATAGGGGCGGGGCCCGTTCACTGCGTCCGGGGCCGTGCCCCGGACCTCTCAGCCCTGGTGATCGCGCAGCGCGGCGAGAGCGCGGTCGGCGTGGACGCTCATGCGCAGTTCGCTGCGGACCACCTCCAGGACGGTGCGGTCCTTCGCGATGACGAAGGTGACCCGCTTGGTGGGGGCGAGCGAGAAGCCCCGCTTCACCCCGAACCGCTCCCGCACGGCTCCGTCGACGTCGGACAGCAGCGGGAAGCCGAGCGTGTGACGGTCGGCGAACTCCTGCTGCCGGTCCACCGCGTCACCGCTGATCCCGACCGGCCGCGCGCCGGCGGCCGTGAACTCGGTGGCCAGATCGCGGAAGTGGCACGCCTCGGCGGTGCAGCCGGCGGTGAGGGCCGCGGGATAGAAGAAGAGGACCACCGGTCCCTCGGCCAGCAGCTCGGACAGGCTCCGCTTCGCCCCGGTCTCGTCCGGCAGCGTGAAGTCCTCGACCTGGTCGCCCACGTTCACCTGAGAGGTCATGACTGTCCCTTTCCGGACCGGGCGACTCCGCGCGCCCACAGTACGAGCGGCACCTGGAGCGGGAGGCGTGCCAGAGCCGCGGCCCTGAGCGGCGCGGGGCGGTCGCGCCAGTTCGCGGCCATCTGGATGTTGGCGGGGAGGACCCCGACGAAGAACGCGGCGGTGGCGAGCGCGGCGACCCGGCGCGTGCGGGGGAGTGCCACCCCTGCCGCCAGGGCGAGTTCGGCGGCGCCGCTCGCGTACGTCCAGGTTCTGGGCGCTCCCGGGAGAGCGCGCGGGATGATGGCGTCGAACTGCCGTGGTGCGGCGAAGTGGGCGACGCCCGCGGTGGCCAGAAGGCCTGCGAGCAGCAAGGGTGATCGTTCGGGCCGTGGCACGGTTCCTCCTCGGGGGGCCTGCCCGCGGATATTACTGCAGGGTAAGTCTCAGTGGTACGGGTGGGACACGTCGGCCGGCTGTCGTTCGTGTGCCGTTCCCATGGCGTCCGCTTGTCGTCGGCCCTCGGGCGGGTGCCGCGGAGTCCGGTGCATACGCGAACGTCCAGGTTTGGGGGCGCGGTTCGCGGTCAGCCGTACAGGTGACCGGCCGCGAGGCGAGGACGCCGTCCGTGACGGCCGGGAACGGGAAACGAGGAGCGAGGTCATGTGCCGGCACGGTCAGAGGTCCGCCACCGACGAGGCGGCCGTCGCGCGTCCGGTGGTCTCGACGGGCCCCGGCAGTCCCGCCGATGTGCGGCAGGCGGTCAGGTACGCCCTCGCCGCTCGGCCCGGCGGCCTCACCCGGGACGACGAGGAGGCCGTCGGCGACGCCCTGCTCGTCGCCTCCGAGCTGGTCACCAACGCGATGCTCCACGGAGGCGGAGTCACCGGGTTCGAGGTGACACCGACCGAGCGGGCCGTGCGTCTGTCCGTGAGTGATCGAAGCAGCCGACTGCCCGTGTTTGGCGAACAGTTCGACGAAGCCGGCCGTATGCGGGCCGGCGGTCGGGGCTGGATGATCGTGTGCACGCTGGCCAGTGACGTCGTCGTCTCGAACCTTCGGGCCGGGGGCAAGCGCATCACGGCCGAGGTGCCGCTCCCGCCCGGCCCGAGGCGCTGAGGGGCGGCGGGCGTCTCTCCCGTTCGCCTGCCCGTTCCCGCCCCGCTTCTCCCATGGCGTCGGGGCCCGGTGACAGAGCCTCGGGACGCCCCGACGGGGAGTCGGGACCTCCGCGCATGGCGGCGAGGGAGTGGGTCGTCAGCGCATGGCGGCCAGGGAGTGGGTCGTCAGCGCGTGGCGGCAGGGGGTCAGGCCGTCAGGGCATGCCGAAAGCTGCTCACGTCCAACCCCGCGCTCCGACCGGTCACCTCGGTCCGCCCTGTTCCCTCACCCCGCCCGGTCGGCTCACCCCGGCCCCCGGTGGTGGTGCGTGCCGTGGCCTGGACCGCGTACGTGGTCTTCGCGGGGTCGACGAGCGCGTCGCCGAGCGTGATCCGTCCCGCCGCGTGCAGCGCGTCGCACTCACCGGTGGGCAGGGCCACATAGCAGCCGCCACGCCCGGTCCCGGGATCGAACGGAAGCCAATAGCCGTACCGACGGCGGCCGTTGGCATGCACGGTGAGGCGGACGGGGAACCGTCGCTGGGTGATCAGACGCAGGATCTCGGCACCCTCGGGGCCGAGCGGGGCGGGTGTGCGGGGCAGCGGGCGCAGCATGGTCACCGGCCTCCGATCGGCGCTCGCGGCACGGCACGGAGGTGCGGGGTCGACGTCATGTGCGGGCGGCCTTTCGACGGACGGACGGGATCACACGGCACGGGTGCGGTGATGTTCTGGCTGACCAGCATTGTTCCGTACGGGACTGACAACAGGCGAGGAGCCGCGCTCAGCCGCGTCGCGTCGCCTGCGCGCGGTGGGACCGGGCGGCGAGCTGGCCCTGGACGAAGGGGTCCGTGGCGGGGTCGTAGGTCCCGGCGTGGTCGGCCAGGGTCTCGGTGATCCGCTCCCATTCGTCCACCTCCGTCTGCGTACCGGGTGCCGTCCCGCCGGCCGGCGAACTGTCCTCGGCCGCCTTCCTCGCGTCGTCGAGGGCCGCCTTCGCCCGGTGATGGTTCATTCCGGTGGCGGCGCGGCGCACCCGGTCCCACACCGCGTGCTCCCGCTCGGACGGTTCCGGCTCCTGGCTCAACGCTCCACCTCGATCGTGCGACGCAACGGCTTTCCTCACCGGAACCGTGTGCCCATGCCGCGCGGAACGACACCTCCGCGTCGGCGTGCGCGGCCGAGAGTGCCGTTCCGTCACCAGGGCAGGAACGCGTGGACGTCCTTGCCGTCGGGCCGCACGATCACACTCACCTGGTCGCAGAGCGCGTGGACGAGATGCCAGCCGATGCCGCCCCCGCCCTGTGACGGGCGGAAGCGGCGTGGCGCGGGCGGGGTGGTGCTGGTGTCGTGGAGCATGACGTGCACACCACCGATGGTGGGACGCAGCTGGAGCTCGAAGGGGCCGGGAGCGTACTGGACCGTGTTCGCGGCGAGTTCGGTGACCACCAGCAGGATGTCGTCCCAGTGTTCGTCCGCCGAGGGCGGTGTCGCTCGCGCGAGGGCCCGCAGATAGCCGTCCGCGGCCAGCCGCGCGTCGGACACGTTGCGCAGCTCGCCGCCGAACGCGCTGGTGAGCGTCCCCAGTTCCTCGGACGACGACTTCCTGTTCCGGCTCGGATCGATCTCCATCGTGCCCTTCGTTCGGATCTCGTCGGCGGAGTGTCTCTCGCTGCGCCGCGACCCCGTCGCCTGCTCCGAACCCGGCCGTGTGGCGAGGCCCGGTGCCACCCCTCCCGCTCTACGCGGAGGTGCTCCGGGGGCGCCCACGGGAGCGGCGCCGCGCCAGTGCGCGCCGTTCCGCCTCGCTCGTACCACCCCAGACGCCGACGGTCTGGCCCGTGTCCAGGGCCCAGCGCAGGCACTCCTCGCGGACCGGGCAGCCCGCGCAGACCGCCTTCGCCTCCTGGATCTGGAGCAGCGCGGGCCCCGTGTTCCCGATGGGGAAGAACAGATCGGGGTCAACGGTGCGGCAGGACGCGCCTTCGCGCCAGTTCTCCATGCGAGCCTCCTGATCGAGTCGAACGCGTTCTTCGGAATACGGTCCCTTCCCGGGTCACCCTTGATCCGCCGTATGAAACAGGGGAGTCGTGCAAAGATCCCGTGGATACTGGAGCGGCCGTACGGATCGGCCGCGCCGAACGGCCCGGACGCGTCCGGGCCGGTGAGCGGACGTCCCTCGACCGCCACGGCGGGGGCGTACCGGGGTGCCACAATGGAATCCCTGGTCAAGGCTGGTTTCGCTTCGACTGATGATCGGATGACCGATGACGCAGGAGTCCGGCGAGGTCTGGGAGAAGTTTGCCGTCGCCCTGGCGGACATGGCACGGGACCTCCTCGCGCAGGATTCGGTGCAGGCGACCCTGGACCGGATCGTGGAGCACGCGACGGTACTGATCAACGGCTGCGACGAGGGCGGCATCCTCACCGTCCGCCGCGGTGAGGTCAGGGCGCTGGCCGCGACCAGTGACGTCGTGCGCAGGGCGGACCGGATCCAGCAGGACCTGCGGGAGGGTCCGTGCTTCGACGCGGTGACCGACCGGGAGCAGCTCTACGCCATCGAGGACCTGCGCCGGCCGCACGAGAAGTGGTCCCGCTTCGCGCCCGAACTCAGGAAGCTGGGCATGGGCAGCATGATGGGCTTCCTGCTCTTCACCGACGAGGACGAACTCGGCGCCCTCAATCTGTACTCGCGCCGTCCGAACATGTTCGACGAGTCGGCCCAGCGCGCCGGCTGGATCCTGGCCTCGCACGCCGCGGTCGCCCTGTCCTCGGCCCGTACGCACCAGCAGCTCGGCGATGCCCTGGAGACCCGCCACGAGATCGGTGAGGCGATGGGCATCCTCATGGAGCGGCACGGCCTCAGCGAGGAGGACGCCTTCGCGCTGCTGAAGAAGGCGTCCCAGGACCACAACATCAAACTGCGGGAGATCGCCCGCAAGGTCTGCGAGACCGGCGAGCGGCCCCGCTGACCGTCCGTCCTAGAGGAAGCGGCGCAGCGGTACGACGGCCAGCTCCTTGGCACGCTGGACCGGGGACCTGCGCCGCCAGCGGGTCGGATCGATGCCCACGGCGTTCTCCCGGTCCTCGTCGAAGTCATGGTCGAGGGCGGCGGTGAACGCCTCGTCGAGGACGGCCAGCATGACCTCCTCGTCGTGCTCCATCGAGCGGCGGTTGAAGTTGGAGGAACCGATCAGGGAGGCCACCCCGTCCACTGTCATGATCTTGGTGTGGAGCATGGTCGGCTGGTACTGGCGTATCTCGACACCGGCGGCCAGCAACGTGCCGTAGTGGTTCTGGCCGGCGAGCTGACAGGCCCGCTGGTCGGTGTACGGGCCGGGCAGCAGGATCTCCACCCGGACACCGCGGCGAGCCGTCGCGCACAGCAGGTCGACGAAGTAGGTGTCGGGAGCGAAGTAGGCGGTGGCCAGGCGGAAGCGTTCCTCCGCGGAGCCGAGCATCACCCGGATGAGGGTCTGCATGTCCTGCCAGCCGAAACTGGCGGAGCCCCGCACCACCTGCACCGTCGCCGTGCCCGGCTGACCGTGTCCGGTGAAGCGGTCCCGGTCGTCGAAGAGCTCGGCGTGGCACTCCGCCCAGTTCTGCGCGAACGCGGCGGCGATGCCGTCCACGGCCGGCCCCCGCACCTTGACGTGGGTGTCCCGCCACTCGGAGGGGCCGCGGGCGTCCCCGCACCATTCCTCGGCGATGCCCACGCCGCCGGTGAACGCTGTGTGCTCGTCGACGACGAGCGCCTTGCGGTGACAGCGGTGGTTCTGCTTCAGGGGCGAGAGCCACAGCGGCTTGCGGAACCACGCGACCTGCACACCGGCCGCGGTCATGGACCGCAGCAGGTCGTCCTCGATGCGCTGCGCGCCGAAGCCGTCCAGCAGGAGCCGAACCCTGACACCCGCCCGCGCCCGGTCGGCCAGCGCGACGGCGAAGTCACGGGCTATCTGCCCGCGCCAGTAGACGAAGGTCATCATGTCGATGGTGTGCTCGGCGGACCGCACCGCGTCGAGCATCGCGGCGAAGATCCGGTCACCGTTGCGCAGGGGAACCAGTTCGTTCCCCTCGGTGGCGGCGATGCCGATCAGCCGTTCCAGTCGTCTGCGGAACCGCTGCTTGCGGCGACGTGCCTCCGCCGGGTCCACCGTTTCGTACGCCTCTGCTCGTGCCGCGATGGTCTGGGACATCCGCCGTCTCCTGTTGTGCGTTCCGCGTTCCGCGTGTCGTGCCGCGTTTCGTCCGTTCGCCCCGGGCGGGCGCGGAGCGGTGCTGGGGTGGTGGCCCTGCCGGCCCCTGCCCGGCGAGGGTCACCACCCCGGCCGCTCGACCGTGCCGGTCGTACGGGGTCGCCCGGCCCCGTACGGCCGCCACGGGAGCGATGTCGCCGAACCACCCGCGGGCGTCCGGGACGCGTGCCTAGTGCCCCCGATCCACCGCCGCAGTCCCCTGCCCCCGAGACTTTCGCCGCTGTCCGGGCCTCTGCGCGCCGTAGCGGAGGGACGCCTGTGGGCGAGGTGTGAAGGTGGGGGTACCCGTGACATGGGCTCCGGAGGTCCGGGAACAAGGGGAGACAGCCTGCCCGGCACTTCGATCCGCACGGAGGGGCGCCGCCGCGCGGCGCGCGGGCGGGACGTACGGCAAGGGAGGCGAAGGAATGACCACCGTCGAACCACCCTGCGATCTCGGTACCGATCTCGGTGCGAGGCTGGAGCGAGGTCCGCAGGCCGCTGTGCACGCCCGGCGGCTGGTCCGCACGTTTCTGGGCGGTCTGCCGCGCGCCGTGCCGCGCGAGACCACCGAGGCGGCGACGCTCGTGGTCTCGGAGCTCGTGACGAACGTGGTGCGCCACGCGCGCGGCCGGCTGTGCAGCCTGGATCTGAGGGACATGGGCCACGGGGTGGGCATCTCGGTGTCCGACGACGACCCCGAGCCGCCACGTCCCAGGCCCCTCGACCTGACCGGACAGGGCGGCTTCGGCTGGCCCCTGGTGCGCCGGCTGTCCGCCGAGCTGACCGTGCTGGCCCGCTCCGACGGCAAGACGGTCCACGCGGTCGTGAGCTTCTGACGAGAGCCGCCGCCGGCCGGCCCCGCGGGCGCCCGGCCGGCCTGAGCCGGTTACCCGGCTCCGTCGTGCCCGGCGTCCGCCGGGCCGTGCCAGTCGAGGCACACCACGAGGGCGTCGTCCTCCGGACCCGGCCTGCCCCGGTGGCCGGTCAGTTCCCGCAGGACGGCGCGGGGCACCTCCGTCGCGGGCAGCAGCCGGGTGGCGCTGATCGCCCTGGCCAGGGCCTTCTCCCCGTACTTCTCCCCACCGGGCCCCGCCACGGCGTGGACGCCGTCGCTCACGAAGAGGAGCCGGTCGCCGGGTTCCACCCGGAACTCCTGCACGAGGTAGTCGGTCTCCTCGAACATGCCGAGGGGCAACTGCGCCTCGAAGTCCACGCGCTCGACGGTCCGGCCGCGCAGCCGCAGCATCTGGGGCGACCCCGCGTCGATCACGCGCATCCGGCCGGTGGACAGCTCGAAGTCGAGCATGAGCACGGACAGGTAGCGGTCGCCGCGGTACTGGGCGTGGACCGCCTGATCGGCGAGCGCCGCCTGGTCCGCGAGCGGGATGCCGGCCCGGCGCGCGTTGCGCAGGGCGTTGATGCCGAGATTGGTGAGCAGCGACGCCTCGATACCCTCGCCCATCCCGTTGGTCACGTAGAGGGACAGCCGCTCGGCGTCGGCCGACCAGTCGAAATTGTCGCCGAAGATCGCGTAGGCGGGTTCCAGCTGGGCGCCGAGCTCGTACTCGGGCCGGGAGCAGGAGCGGCCGGGCAGGAGCTGCCACTGCATCTCCGCGGCCAGGGTCAGCCGGTCCTTGCGGCGGGCCTGGAGGTAGAGGTCGGTGTCGCGTTCGGCCACGAGCACCTCGTGGGCGAGGACCTCGGCGATGTCGGCGAGCTCGGCGAGCGTGTCCGCGTCGCAGGCGGAGGAGGGCAGGGCGACGGACAGGACGCCGAGCCGGTCGCCGCGGACCGTCACCGGGAGGTGCGCTCGTACGCACCCGTCGCCGCCTTCCTCCACGAAGGGTTCCTGGGCGCCGAAAGCCCGGCCCTCCGGGCTGGTGTGCACCGGAATGGGTTCCAGGGTGTGCGGAAGCACCGATACGGGCTGCAGCACGGTGAGCCCGTAGTCGGCCATGAAGAGTTCGACGGAATCGGCCGCGTAGTGACCGCGCAGCACGTCACGGACCGCGTCCAGCAGCTGATGGGGCGCCGCGGTGCGCAGGGCACGTTCTGCGGCCACGAATCTGTTCACGATGTCGGGCAGACCAATCTTCGAGGAGTTCACGTGGTTTGTGTGATTTATGGGGTTCGATAGGTTCACAGAGTGAGAGAGGTTCATGGAGTTCGGGGGATCCGGTGACGGTGCGTGTCGATGCCCTCCTGGGGGGCAGCCCTTCATGCGGGAGGGCCGCTATCCATCATTTTGTTCCCCGGTGTCGAGCCGACAGGCTGACAGTGCCCGAGAAGACTGGGAGAGTTGGACGGTGACTTCCTCAGGCCCGCGTCCACGCCACAGCGAGGTGGCCCGTGTGACCGCCGAGGCCGCCGAGCTGCTGGAGATCCTCTGGGGCCGCGCCTCGACGGCCCCGGTGTCAGCCTCGCAGTTGCGGGTGCTGTTCATCCTGGAACACGACGAGGGCATCAACCTGAGGACCCTGGCCGACGCGCTCGGCTCCACGCCTCCCTCGACCAGCAGACTCTGCGACCGGCTGCAGGCCGTGGGATTCGTGGAACGGGCACCGAGCGCCACCAGCCGCCGCGAGCTGCGCCTGTTCCTGAGCGCCCAGGGCCGGACCTTCCTCACGGAGCTGCGCGCGCGGCGCGAGCGGGCCGTGGAAGCCGTCCTCGCGCAGATGCCGGCAGCCGGCCGCGAGGCGCTCGTGGAAGGGCTGGCGGCCTTCTGCTCGGCCGCGGCGGCGCAGCTCCACGAGGTGGAGAAGGCCGAGGCCCGCTCGGCCTAGCGCGGTCTAGTGCCGGGCGGTCCCTTCGCCGATGTGGAGCAGTGCGGCGTCCACATCGGGCACCGACGGTATGGCGAGGCTGACGCCCGTGAGATCCAGAATGCGCTGGACCACGGGCGCCGGGGACACGAGGCACACGCCGCCTCCCGCGTGTCCGGCGGCGTCGCGAGCCTTGAGCAGGGCGTTGATGCCGGAGGAGTCCATGAAGGGGACCGCGGACAGGTCGAGCAGCAGATGCCGCCGGCCGCCGCGAATCTGGTCGGCCAGTCGGTTGTGCAGCTCGGGGGCTGTCTCCACATCCAGTTCCCCGGCGACGGTGACCAGGGCGATGCCCTCGCCGTACAAGGTCGCGTCGATGGACACAGGAGCCTCTTCGGCCGGCACGGTTACCTCCAAGGGGGAACTGATCCGTCGGGATCCACCCGGCGCTGGGCTACGCCGGTGAGCAGGTCAACGGTTACCCCCCGAATCGAGATGCACACCTCGGGTTTCGCCGTCGGAGCCGGTCCTCGGCTTTGCCGTCGGAGCCGGCCTCTTGACCCTCCCTTTCCCGAATTACCTCTGACGCAGAGGTAATCTCGGAACGTGAGGTCGGAGTCGGAGAGTTTCCCCGAGGCCCTGGCGGACGCCCTGGCCGGGTTGCAGCGGCTGATCAGACGGCGGCTGCGCCGCGGCACGCCCGGACCGAGCCTGCGCGGTGCCGAGGTCGATCTGCTGCGGCTGGTCGTCGACCGGCCGGGCATCGGTGTGTCGGAGGCGGCCAAGGAGCTGTATCTGGCGGGCAATTCGGTCTCGACGCTGGTCAACCGGCTGGTCGCGGACGGCTATCTGATCCGCGAGACGGACCCGGCCGACCGGCGCGCCGCCCGACTGCTGTCCACCCCGGCGGCCGATGCCCGGCTGAACGACTGGCGGCAGCGGCGCGCGGCGCTCGTACGCGGCCAGGTGGCGCGTCTCGACGCCGCCGACCGTGCCGCCCTGGAGGCCGCTCTCCCGGTCCTGCGCAAACTGGCGGCGAACCTGCACGAGGAGGCCGAGGAGACATGACAGGGCACAGGAGCGGACGCGGGGAAGACGCGCGGCAGGAGACCCCGGACCCCCGACGCGACGAGGCGGAGCCGGCCGACGACCGGGCGGACACACCCCTGACGCCGGTCCCGGCCACGGCGGTCGACGCCGGTGCCGACGCCTCGATGACGGGAGAGGCCGCGGACGCCGGCGCCGCGCCTGCCCCGGGCGCCGCACCGGACGCCGTGTCCTGCGCGGGACTCGTCTACGCCTTCGGCGAGATGACCGCCGTCGACGGTCTGGACCTCGCCGTCCGTGACGGTGAGGTGTTCGGACTGCTCGGTCCCAACGGAGCAGGCAAGACGACCGCGCTCCGCTGCATCACCACGCTGCTGCCGGTCCCTTCGGGAAAGATCCGTGTCTTCGGGCACGACGCCAGCCGCGAACGCATGGCCGTACGACGCCTGTTGGGTTACGTGCCGCAGCAACTGTCCGCCGACTCCGGTCTCACGGGCAGGGAGAACGTGGTCCTGTTCGCCCGCGTCTTCGACGTGTCCCGGCGGGAACGCGCGGCCCGTGTGGCTCAGGCGCTCGAAGCGGTCGGCCTCACGGACGCGGCCGACCGGCTCGCCAGGACGTACTCCGGAGGCATGGTGCGCCGCCTGGAACTCGCCCAGGCACTGGTCAGCGCACCGCGGCTGCTGATCCTGGACGAGCCGACCATCGGCCTCGACCCGATCGCCCGCACCAACGTGTGGGAGCACATCAACGCCGTGCGGGCCGCCACCGGGATGACGGTCCTCGTGACGACCCATTACATGGACGAGGCCGACCAGTACTGCGACCGGGTCGCGCTGATGCACCGCGGACGCGTTCGCGCGCTCGGCACCCCGCAGCAGCTCAGAGCGGGCCTCGGCGAGCGCCGTGGGATCGGCGGAGACGGTGACCCGCCCACGCTGGAAGACGTCTTCCGTGACGTCGCCGGCAGTGGACTCGACGACCGATCAGGAGACTTCAGCGATGTCCGAAGCACCCGCCGTACCGCTTCCCGCGTCGGCTGAGCGCGTCCGCCCGGGGAGCCTCGACCTGCTCGTGACCCCGCCCAGGGCCCGCACGGGCTGGCGCGTCCTGCCCGCCCGGGTCGCCGCGATGTGCGCGGTCGAGCTCCAGAAACTCCGCCACGACCGCACCGAGCTGTACACGCGGGCGATCCAGCCGGCGCTCTGGCTGCTGATCTTCGGCGAGACGTTCACGCGCATCCACGCCATCCCGACCGGCGGAATCCCCTACCTCGACTATTTGGCGCCGGGCATCATCGCCCAGTCCGCCATGTTCATCGCGATCTTCTACGGCATCATGATCATCTGGGAGCGGGACGCCGGCATCCTCACCAAACTCCTCGTCACCCCCACACCGCGCTCCGCGCTCATCACCGGCAAGGCGTTCGCCGCCGGGGTGAAGGCGCTGATCCAGGCCGTGGTGGTCGTCGTGATCGCCGCGCTGCTCGGGGTGGCGATGACGTGGAACCCGCTGCGGCTCTTCGGAGTGGCCGTGGCCGTCGTGCTCGGTTCGGCGTTCTTCTCCTGCCTGTCGATGACGATCGCGGGCATCGTGCTCACCCGGGACCGGCTGATGGGCATCGGGCAGGCCATCGCGGTACCGCTTCCAATGCCGGGGAGCGGTCTGGAGTGATGTGGATCTGCTCTGGTACCGGATCGGCGGAACTGGGTGAGTCGTGCCTGGCGTCGTGGAAGCATGGTTGGTTAGCTGATGGTGTGTGAGGGGGCGTCGGATGGGACGGACGGGGCGTTGGCTGCTGGTGGTCTTCGGGTCGTTGGTGGTGTTCGGGTTGTGTGTGGTGCTGGGTGATCTGTTGTTGCCGTGGGATCAGTCGACGCGGATCGGGACGGGTGCGGGAGCCGGCGCGGTCATCGCGGGGGTGCTGGGAGCCTGGGCATCGTCTCTGATCGGCTCTCCGACTCCGACTCCGCCCGTCACGACGCCCGGAACGTCGACTGCCTCGGGTGAGCGGGCGGTGGCCACGCAGGACAATTCCGGGGTGATCATCACGGGGGACAACGGCACCGTTCAGCGATGACCCAGCCACCCACACCACCCGCCTCCGGAGGACGGTCGGCCGCCGCAGGCAACAGCTCTGGCGTCATCGCCACCGGCGACCAGGTCCGGATCGAGCAGCGAAACGTCGTGCTCCCTCCCGGCGCCCTGCAGGCTGCGGTCCCCGACGACTCGATAGCCCGGCTGAACAACCTTCCGGAGCCGGACAGCCGAGTTTTCGAAGGCCGTGACGGAGCGCTTGCTGTTTTGCGGGATTTGCCATCGACGGGGACGGGGATCGTCACCCAGACGGTGCGGGGCATGGGCGGAGTCGGCAAGAGCACCCTGGTTCTTCACCACGCCCACGCCTGCTTGACGGCCGGGCGTGGTCCGGTGTGGTGGATCAATGCCTCGTCCGCCGCCACCATCACCGCTGGCCTTGCGGCCCTGGCTACGGCCATCGACCCGGTGCACGCGGCGCTGCCGCTCGACGAGGCTGCCGACTGGGCCGTTGCCTGGCTGCAAGGGCGTACCGGATGGCTGCTGGTCTTCGACAATGCGGAAGAGCCCGCCGATCTCCACCCCTACCTCGGCCGGCTCGGCACCGGCCAGACCCTGGTCACCACCCGACGTGACCTGTCCTGGCGCGACCTCGGCACCCCGCTCCGCCTCGACACGCTCAACCCCGACGCCTCTCTGAAGGTGCTGCAGGAGATCACCAGACGTCATGCCGACAGGGACGTTGCGGGGCTGGCTGATCTGGCCGAGGAACTCGGGTATCTGCCCCTGGCCCTGCAGCAGGCCGGCGCCTACCTGGCACAGACCCGTACCACCGCAGCCAGCTACCTCAGCCAACTGCGCACCGATCCAGCTGGTGTGCTGGCCGCCACGCCCCCCGGCGATTCCCAGCAGCGCACCATCGCCCAGTTGTGGAGCGTCACCTTCAGTGCTGTACAGGCTGAAGACCCCCACGCGGTCGAGTTGCTGCGGACGTTGGCCTATTGCGCACCCGATCCCTTGCCGCGCCGCGTCCTCACCGGTGCCCTGCCCACGGTTCGGGACGTGGATCATGCGCTGGGTGTGCTTGCCGCATATAGCCTGATCACCCTCACCGATCTCACGGTCACCGTCCACCGCCTCGTCCAGACCGTGCTGCGCTGCACCACCCCCGCACCCGCTCCAAGACTGCAGCCCCGCGGAATCCGGCGGCTGCTCCGCCGGCCCCGGCCTCTCACCCCACAGCACCCGAGCGAAACCGCTCTGAACCTGCTGCATGCCGCGATGCCATCGGGTAGTCCCGAGGACGTGCAGCACTGGCCGGAATGGCAAGAGCTCCTGTCCCATGTGGAAGCCGTGAACATGCACTGTCGTGCCCCTGAAACGATCTCGGATCTTGCGGTGCTGCTGGGCCAGACTGCGATCTATCTGACGGCCCGCGGCCAAGCCGCTCAAGCCCTCCCCTTGGAGGAGCGGGCGCTGGCCATCACCGAGGCAGCCCTCGGCCCCGACCACCCCAGCACCGCCGGCCGCCTGGGCAATCTCGCCAGCATGCTCAGTGATCTGGGGCGATACACCGAAGCCCTGCCGCTGAAGGAGCGGGCGCTGGCCATCACCGAGGCAGCCCTCGGCCCCGACCACCCCGATACCGCCCTCCGCCTGAACAACCTCGCCAGACG
>NZ_JBIBSY010000008.1:32088-236159 GCF_043078065.1 Streptomyces sp. NPDC015532
CACGTTCAGTGATCTGGGGCGGCACGCCGAAGCCCTGCCGCTGAAGGAGCGGGCGCTGGCCATCACCGAGGCAGCCCTCGGCCCCGACCACCCCAACACTGTCCGCTGCTTGAACAATCTCGCCAAGACGTTCAGTGATCTGGGGCGGCACGCCGAAGCCCTGCCGCTAATGGAGCGGGCGCTGGCCATCGCCGAGGCAGCCCTCGGCCCCGACCACCCCAACACCGCCATCTGCTTGAACAATCTCGCCAGCACGTTCAGTGCGCTGGGGCGGCACGCCGAAGCCCTGCCGCTGAAGGAGCGGGCGCTGGCCATCGCCGAGGCAGCCCTCGGCCCCGACCACCCCAGAACCGCCATCCACCTGGGCAATCTCGCCAGCACGTTCAGTGATCTGGGGCGGCACGCCGAAGCCCTGCCGCTGAAGGAGCGGGCGCTGGCCATCACCGAGGCAGCCCTCGGCCCCGACCACCCCAGCACCGCCATCCACCTGAACAACCTCAGTGCGATCCGTGCAGCGCTGGAAGACCTAACAAGAGACGAACCCTAGCTACAACCTGCGTGCCAAGGGCTGGAGACGAAAGCTCAAAAGGCTACATTCGCCGAGGCGTTGCGCGCAGCGCCAAGAGATCCCAGGACTCATGACTTGGCGCGTCCGCCTATGGTCACAGGTGCAGTCGAAGCCCGAGCCCTTGGCGATGTTCGAGCGAGTCACGGCCTGACCACGTGCTGGCACCAGGTGGCACGTTCAAATCGCGTTCATGCCCATCTCGTGCGCAGGCGTGGTGCACGCCATAGGTGCATCGGACGTTCTGACAGCAAGGCATCCAGCGACGGCAAATACCTTGTGAACCTGTATTGACCCAGGCCATCACCATGCCCCTGTTCTTCGGTTCCAACGCCCTCTACCCGGTGGCCGTCATGCCCGGCTGGCTGAAGGCCGTCAGTCTGGTCAACCCGCTCAGCTACCAGGTCGACGCCCTGCGCGGCCTGTTGCTCGGCACGCCCGCGCACCTGGCCCTCGACTACGGCGTCCTGGCCGTGGCCGCGGCCCTGGGTGTCCTGTCGGCCTCGTCGCTGCTGGGACGGCTGGCCAGGTGAGGACGGCGAAACAGCCCCCGGACAGGCGCTGCTTGAGACCGACGACGAGCGGTTCTCACCGAAGGTTGACGGGCGGGCCCTCGGCTCAGGAGAGTCCGACCGCCATGGTCATCGGGCCGGGTATCGTCGCCGAGGCACTCGCGCCCGGTGGCAATCCCGCTCCGTCAGCGTGCGAGTTGCGACAGGCAGATGGAAACAGGGCTGTCGCGGTGACCATCGAGGAGGCACGCGCTGAACGCCGGTGAGCTCATGAAGGCAGAGCTGGACAGGTACGACTGGGCCGCGCTCCGATGCGCGTGCCAACACAGCGCGGCTCATTTGCCCGGCGACTTCCTGCTGCTGGCAGCCGCCAAGACGCGGGAAGACGCGTGGGCTCTCGGCCTCGAAAACCACCTCATGATCCAGTCGTTCCCGCAGGAGCCGGCTGTCCCCGCCGTGTCGGTGCTGATGGCAGCCCTCACACAAGAGCTGTCCGTCGGTGCGAGGACCGAGATACTCGATCTGCTACTGAGACTCGTCTACAACGACGACGAAGACGTCTCGAAAGCGTGCCAGCAGGCTGCCCGGCAGGGACTATGGCTGTTCTACGCCGAGATCGCAGCCGCACGACGGCCCGACACCGTCGCCTACGCCTGCGACATTCTGAAGCTCATCGAGCCCGATCCCACCCGCCTGTCGGACTACGTGGCTTCCGGTCGCTTCGACGTCCGCCCCTCTTGGATCGGTTCGTAGCCGAGCGATCCGCAGGCCTCCAGACCCTGTGCCGACACCCCGGGCCTGATGACCTGGGGTCGACCCGTCCTGCAAGGTCAGGGGACGGTCGGCGTGTCGGGTTTCCGCTCGCCGAGTTGAGGAATTTCGGGCTTGGCGAGTCGGAGAGTCAGTACGTATGCGACGACCACGGCCACGATCACCAACGGCATCACGGTCAGTCCCACGGTACCCAGGAGCAGGGTGGCCAACAGGACCGAGGTCATCGGCAGTTTGAGCATGGCGACGCTCAGGGCGCCCATGCCGAGCGCGAAGCCGGTGGTGGCGTCGAGGCCGGGGAGGTGGGACATGGCCAGCCCGCCCGCACCGCCGACGAACAGGGACGGGAAGACGGGACCTCCCCGGAAGGCGCTGAGGGAGGCGCTGTAGGCGAGGGACTTGAACACGACGAGGAGCAGCAGGGTGCCGAGGGAGTAGGTGGCCTGGTCGGCCAGGAGGGAGCCGATGGTGCTCTCGCCGGAAAACAGCACTCCGGAGATCGGTTTACCGGTGATGGTGGCGTAGAGCAGGGCGAACAGTCCGACACATACGCCCATCGCCACGGTGAGGGGCAGCCTGCGCCGTTCGACATGTCGCTGCAGGTACTGGCCCGAGCGGCGGATGGCCTCGCCGAGGATCGCGGCGGCGAGGCCGGCGAGGATCGCCCAGCCGAACGCGGCGAGTGTCGGCCGGTCGGCGGGCGGCACCTGGGTCATGGACAGGGAGTAGGTGCCCAGTCCGGTCCAGTTGTCCAGGCCGGTGAAGATCAGGGAGCCGACGCCTGCGGCGAGCAGTCCGGGCACCAGCACCACGCCGAGCATCAGGCCGGCCAGGCCGGAGGCTTCCATGAGCAGGAACGCTCCGAGCAGGGGGGAGCCGAGGAGTTCACTGATCGCCGCGAAGCTGCCCGCTGCCGCGACGACGGCAAGGCCGGTCGGAGGGGTGTCGCGTTTCAGCATCCGGATCGCCCCGGCCGCCAGTCCACCGCCGAGGGCGATGAGCGGGGCCTCCGGGCCGAGGACGGCACCGAAGCTGAGCGTGGCGATCGCGGCGAGGGCCACGCCGGGCACTGCCGTCACCGACGGGGTACCGCCGGTCTTGAGTCCTTCGGCCGGCTCGTGCCCGCCCTTTCCGGGCAGGTGGCGGATGGTGAGGGCGACGATCGCGCCGGCCACGGCGAGCAGGGGTACGGCCCACCAGTCCGGTGTTCCGCTGAAGCCGAGGCCCTTGGGCAGGTCCTCGTAGAGCAAGGACTGGAGTTCGGAGACGAGGGCGAGGAATCCGTAGGCCACGCAGGAGATGGGGACGCCCAGCACGGCCGAGATCGCCAGCAGGGAGATGTAGCTGCGGCTGCGGACGATTTCGAGGGGGTTCTGTGGGGCGGTGGCGGGTCCGGCCGGCATACGCATCCATTCCTCGCAGACGGGACTGGGGCCGCGGGTTCGGGCGACCCGCATCAGGTGTTACCACGGGGTAGGGATTCACCCCGGCTGCGGTGCTCGCGAGACCGCAGCGTTCACCCGTTTGAGCAGTCCGGCTGAGCCAACCGTCCGTCACGATGGTCTCGTCGGCGGCTGTGCTGGTGCTGGCCAGAGGTCTGCGCTCACAGCGCGACGGTTGGCTCCGCCGGTCGCAGACGGGGTGGCGCACACCTTGTTCATGCCACGTCGGTCTTCCACGTCGTCCCGGCGCGGAGTCAACCCGCTCAGCTATCAAGTCGATGCCCTGCGCGGCCTGTTGCTCGGCACGCCGGCGCACTTGGCCCTCGACTACGGCGTCCTGGCCGTGGCCGCGGCCCTCGGTGTCCTGTCGGCCTCGTCGCTGCTGGGACGGCTGGCCAGGTGAGACGGTGATCCCGGCCCCGCCCGTTGATCGATTGGTGAGGCCGGGCGGGCAGGCTTAACGTCGGTGGAGTGAACATCCACGTTCGCCGCCGACCCGCGATCCAGGGCCATCTCCGATGACGGCCGATCACGTGACATCCTCCGAGTCTGCCGAGTCCCCGCAGCGGGGCCGAGGCAGCGGTATCGCACTCCTCGTCATCGCCTCCTGTCAGCTGATGGTGGTCCTCGACATCACCATCGTGAACATCGCGCTTCCGCACATCCAGACCTCGCTCGGCTTCTCGACCGAGAACCTGTCCTGGGTGATCAACGCCTACACGCTGACCTTCGGCGGTCTGCTGCTGCTCGGCGGACGCTCCGGGGACATCCTCGGCCGACGGCGGATGTTCATGTTCGGCGTGCTGCTCTTCGTGTTCGCGTCGCTGCTCGGCGGACTCTCCCAGGATTCCTGGCAGTTGCTCGCCGCCCGCTCGCTTCAGGGCGTCGGCGGCGCGATCGCCTCACCCACGGCCCTGTCGCTCATCACCACCACCTTCCGCGAAGGACCCGAGCGCAACAGGGCGTTCGGCGTGTTCGCCGCCGTCTCCGCGGGCGGCAGCGCGATCGGGCTGCTCGCGGGAGGTGTCCTCGTCGAGTGGCTCGACTGGCGGTGGGTGTTCTTCGTGAACATCCCCATCGGTCTGCTGATCGTGCTCGCGACCCCCCGCTACATCAGGGAGTCCGAGAGGCACCCGGGCCACTTCGACCTCCTCGGCGCCATCACCTCCACGCTCGGTATGGTGCTGCTGGTCTACGGCTTCATCCGGGCCTCGGAGAAGGGCTGGAGCAACCCCCTCACCCTGGCGTCCTTCGGTGCCGCCCTGGTGTTCCTGATCGCGTTCATCGCCGTCGAACGCCGGTCGAGACAGCCCATCACGCCGCTGTGGATGTTCCGCGACCGCAACCGCTCGGGCGTCTACGCCATGATGCTGAGCCTGTCCGCCGCCATCTTCGGGATGTTCTTCTTCCTGACGCTGTTCGTGCAGAACATCCTCGGGTTCAGCCCGCTGGAGGCGGGCTTCGCCTTCCTGCCGGTGAGCGTGATCATCGCGATCGGCGCGGGGGTCGCCTCGAACCTGCTGCCCAGGTGGGGTCCCAAACCCTTCATGGCGGTGGGCGCGATCCTGGCCGCGCTGGGCCTCGGCTGGCTGACGCTGACCGACGTCGACAGCACGTATCTGGGAAGCATCCTCGGACCCACCCTCGTCTTCGGTTTCGGCATGGGCCTGCAGTTCGTGTCGCTGACGCTGATGGCGGTGTCCGGGGTACGGCCCAAGGACACGGGTGCCGCCTCCGGCATCCTCAACGCCACCCAGCAGGTCGGCGGATCCCTCGGCCTGTCCGTGCTGGTCACGGTCTTCGGCACGGCGAGCCGCAACGAGGCCACGGACCAGGTCGCGGACTTCCTGTCGAGCGCGACCCCGGCACAGCAACTGCAGTTCCGCAGGACGGGACAGCTGCCCGCGCCCTGGAGCGGCCAGGTGCTGACGTCCGGCATCACGGGCGCGTTCGTCGCCGCCGCCGCTTTCGCGGTCGTCGCCGCGCTGGTCGCCCTGTTCGTCATCCAGGTGCGCCCCTCCGACCTGGAGCGGCTCCAGGGAGGCGCAGCCTCCATGACTCCGGTGGACCCGGCCGGCGACGCCGAGGGGGCCCCGACCGGCGCGACCCCGGTGGCCGAGTCGGACGCCCGCGACGGCCCACCCGCCCCCGACTGACCCGGGCCGGGGGCGGCCCGGCCGACCTGGGCGCGCCCCGGAGGGTGCGCCCACGGGCGCGAGCCCGGCTCAGGGCAGCGGCTGTTCCGCCCAGATGACCTTGCCCTCGGGCGTGTAGCGGGTGCCCCAGCGGTCGGTGAGCTGGGCGACCAGGAACAGGCCGCGCCCGCCCTCGTCCGTCGTCGCCGCGTACCGCAGATGCGGCGAGGTGCTGCTGCCGTCGAAGACCTCGCAGATCAGCGTGCGGTCCAGGAGCATGCGGACCCCGATGGGCCCGTTGCCGTAGCGGATCGCGTTGGTCACCAGCTCGCTGAGGATCAGCTCCGTGGTGAACGTCAGCTCGTCGAGCCCCCACCGGGCCAGCTGCCGGCTGACCGAGGCGCGCACCTCGCCCACGGCGGACGGCTCGGACGGCACCTCCCACGAGGCGATCCGGTCGGGGTCGAGCGTGTGGGTACGGGCCACGATCAGGGCGATGTCGTCGCTCGGCCGGGCCGGGAGGAGGGCGCTCAACACGGCCTGGCAGGTGTCCTCCGGTGAGCGGTCGGCTCCGGCCAGCGCCGTGCGCAGCAGTTCGAGCCCGACGTCGATGTCCCGTTCCCGGTCCTCGACCAGGCCGTCCGTGTAGAGCACCAGTCGGCTGCCCTCCGCCAGTTCCAGCTCGGCCGTCTCGAACGGCAGACCGCCCAGGCCGAGCGGGGGGCCGGCCGGCACGTCGGGGAAGTCGACGCTGCCGTCCGGGCGGATCACCGCGGGCGGCGGGTGTCCGGCGCGGGCGACGGTACAGCGCCGGGTCGTGGGGTCGTAGACGGCGTACACACAGGTGGCGCCCGTGACGGCGGCTCCGGTGTCGTCCGGGAGCTCGTCCTGGTCGATCCGGCCGACCAGCTCGTCCAGAAGGCCGAGCAGTTCGTCCGGCGGCAGATCGAGCGCCGAGAAGTTGTGGACCGCCGTACGCAGCCGGCCCATCGTCGCCGCGGCCAGCAGTCCGTGGCCGACCACGTCGCCGACGACGACCGCGACCCGGGCACCGGGCAGCGGCAGCACGTCGAACCAGTCGCCGCCGACCCCCGCCTGCGCCGGCAGATAGCGGTAGGCGAGGTCGAGGGCGCTCTGGTCGGGCAGGGTGCGCGGCAGCAGGCTGCGCTGGAGGGTCACGGCCATCGTGTGCTCGCGCGTGTAGCGGCGCGCGTTGTCGATGGAGACGGCCGCACGGGCGACCAGCTCCTCGGCGAGGGCGAGATCGTCCACGTCGAACGGGTCGGGCTTCTCCGAGCGCCAGAAATTGACCACGCCCATGACCAGGGGCCCGACGCGCAGCGGGACCGTGATCAGGGAGTGGATCCCGTAGTCGACGACCTGTGCGGTGCGCTTCGGGTCCTGGGCCAGCCAGCCCGGGGCACCCCCGAGGTCGGGCTCGACCACGGCCTCCCCGGTGCGCAGGCTGTGGGCCTGGGGTGTGGAGGGGACGAACCCGATGTGCTCCCCGACCGGATAGAGCGGGGCGTCCTCGCGGATGCCGCCGTAGGCGGTGCGGCGCAGGCCGGCACCCGCGTCCGGCTCCTGGCCGTTGAGTACGGCTTCGGCCAGGTCCACGGTGACGAAGTCCGCGAACCGGGGCACGGCGACCGCCGTCAGCTCCTCGGCCGTGCTGGTGACGTCCAGACTCGTCCCGATGCGCACGCCGGCGTCGTAGAGGATCTTGAGTCGCTCGCGGGCGATGTCCGCGCGGCCGGAGAGGGCGCGCAGTTCGGTCGAGTCACGGAGCGTGGCGACACTTCCGGCCGGCCCGTCCCGCAGGTCCGTGGGCCGCTGGTTGATGGCCAGGAGCTGGTCCCCGACGAGGTGCACCTCGTCGGTGGCGACGCGGCCGGAGGCCAGCAGCTCCGCGGTGCCCGAGTCGAGGCCGAGTTCCTGGACATGCTGTCCCTCGGCGTCCGCGGGCAGGTGGAGCAGCCGGTTCGCCTCGTCGTTGGCCAGGAGGAGCTGCCCCTCCGCGCCGATGATGATCACGCCTTCCCGGACGGAGTGCAGCACGGCGTCGTGGTGCTCGTACATCCGGGTCATCTCGTACGGGCCGAGGCCGTGCGTCTGGCGCAGCAGGCGCCGGCTCACCAGCGCGGTGCTCGCGGTCGCCAGGGCGAGTGCCACGGCGGCGGCGCCCAGCAGCAGCGGCAGCTGGTGGTCGGCCGTGCCGCCCACGGTCGCCGTGGTGATCCCGGCGGACACCATGCCGACGACCTTGCCGTCGGGTGCCTTGATGGGGACCGTGGCCTGCACCAGCGGTCCGAGCGTCCCGGTGATCTGCTCGGTGATGGCGTGCCCGGCCAGGACGGGAGCGGTGGTCCCGACGAACTTCTTGCCGATCCGGTCGGGCTTGGGGTGGGTGTAGCGGATCGAGTCGGTGTTCAGCACGACGATGAAGTCCACGTCCGACGCCTTGCGGGCGGCTTCGGCGCTGGGCTGCAGGATGGCCGTCGGATCGGGGGCGCTGAGCGCCGCGCGCGTGCCGGGCGCGCTGGCGAAGGTCTCCGCGACGGCCAGAGAGCGGTTGCGGGCCTCCTGCGTGCTGTCATGCCGCACCTGGAGTACCAGTGCGACCACCGCGGCGACGACCAGGAGCAGCACGATCACCACTTGCAGGACGAACACCTGTCCGGCGACACTGCGCCCGCCCAGGGCGGAACGTAGCCCGTTGGGCGGGCTGTGCCTGTGCTTGCCGTCGTGTGGCCCGCGCTGGTGGTGCGCTGTACTGGGGCGGCGGGTCGACTGAGCCCGGGTTCGACCCAATAGTCCGACCATGAGCTATGTCTACACTGCCCGGCGTCCGGTGGCGAGAGGCGTCACGTTCCGTGATCGCTGACTCCACCGGTCGCGACGCCGGTCGGCGGGCGCGCCCGGCGCGGGCGACGCGGCGCGCGGGCGCGTGGACGCATGATGGAGACATAGACCCCCTTACCCGCATGTGTCGCTTCGGCGCGGAGGCCCTGATGAAGACCGTTGACCGCTACCGGCTGACCTTCACCCATCCCGGACCGGATGCGCGCATGGTGACGGATGAGGTGGTCGTCGAGCGGACGAGTGCCCACGGGCCGGGCGGCCACCCGGTCTACAGCGATCCCACGGGCATCCTCCGCGCCGAGATCAGCCCGGCGGGCGAGGTCCGCATGCTGGCCAGCGGCGCCTATCAGTCGCCGATCAACCCGGCCGCCGAACCGCTCTCCTGACCGGTGGCGCGCCCGGCCGGAAGCACGGCGTCGGCGGCGGGCGGAACCGCGTCGGCGGTGGAGAGATCCCGGGAGAAGCGAAGGCCCGGACGCCCGTTCAGCGCGATCTCGCCGGTCACGAGGAATCCGGCGCGGGCCAGAACCGTCCGGGATCCGGTGTTGTCGAGGGTCGTGACGGCGCGCAAGGTGTTCAGGGCGTACGCGCCCGCCGCCAGGGCGCACATCTCCCGTACGGCGGCCGTGGCGAGCCCCTGCCGCGCGGCCCGCTCGGCGACGCGGTATCCGAGGTCGGCCGCACCGTGTGCCACATCGACCAGGTTGACCCGGGCCAGCACCGCGCCGGAGTCGTCCACCACGACATGGAAGTGGGCGAGGCCCTCGGCCTGTTCGGCCAGACGTTCGTTCAGCAGGGCGTCGAACCGGGCGAAGAAGGTGTCGCCGCGGTCGGAGATCGACGTGGCGAAGTAGGCGCGGTTCTCCCGCTCGAACGAGAGCAGCGCGGGCGCGTGGTCGGGACGCAGGCGTTCGATGCGGGGCATCACGCCATGCTAGGGACCCGCTCGCCCCCGGTCACGCGGATTTCGGCGCGGGCCCCGGGGGAGCGCGCCGGCACCGTCCCTAGGGGTTCTCGCCCTCCGGGTCGATGTGCGGGAGGATCCGGTCCAGCCAGCGCGGTGACCACCAGGCGTGCGGCCCGAGCAGCGTCATCACCGCCGGAACCATCAGGAGCCGTACGACCGTCGCGTCGATCAGCACGCTCACGGCGAGCCCGAGGCCGAGCATCTTGACGACGATGCTGTCGCTCAGGATGAACGCGGCGAAGACGCTCATCATGATCAGGGCGGCGCAGGTGATCACGCGGGCTGTGATCTCCAGGGCGTGCGCGACGCTCGCCTTCGCGTCCCCGCTGCGCAGCCAGAACTCGTGGACCCGCGACAGCAGGAAGATCTCGTAGTCCATGCTGAGCCCGAAGATGATCGCGAACATCATCATCGGCACATAGCTCTCGATGGGGACCTTGCCCGAGACCCCGAGCGCCGGTCCGCCCCAGCCCCACTGGAAGACGGCGACGACGACACCGTAGGAGGCGGCGATGGAGAGCACGTTGAGGACGGCCGCCTTCAGCGCGACGAGCAGGCCGCGGAAGACGATCAGGATGATGATGAAGGCCAGTCCCACCACCACGGCGATGATGAGGGGCAGCCGGCTGGAGACGATGTTCCGGAAGTCGACCTGGGCGGCCGTCGTGCCCGTGACGTAACCCTTGGCGGAGGTCCCGGTCACCGCCTGCGGCAGGGTGTCGTCCACCAGACGGTTCGTCAGGTCCGTGGTGTCCTGGTTCTGCGGGGACACCTTGGAGTAGACCGTGCCCACCAGCACGTCCCCGTCCTGGGTGGCCGTCAGCGGCGTGACCACGGCCGCCCCTGACACGCCGTCGAGCGTCTTCTGCGCCTGTGACTCCAGCGAGGAACGCTTGTCGGACGGTACGCCGGTCTGGTCGATGACGACGGTCAGCGGGCCGTTGGAGCCGGGCCCGAAGGAGTCCGACATGATGTCGAACGCCCGTCTGTCCGTGAAGGACTTGGGGTCGGCGCCGTCACCGATGTGCCCGAGCTGGATCGTGAACAGGGGGATGGCCAGCACGACCACCGTGAGAAGGCCGCCGGTCAGGAACCGCCAGGGATGCCGCTCGACGCGCTGGGCGTAGCGGTGCCACGTGCCGGTGGCGGGCGCCCCGGGCTCGGCGTTCGTCTCCGCGATCGGCGTGCGCACGTGGTAGCGGTCGATGTGCCTGCCGATGAGCCCGAGCAGGGCGGGTACGAGGGTCAGCGCGCCGGCCACCGCGGAGACGACCGTGACGGCCGCCGCGAGGCCGAGCTTGCTGATGAACGAGACACCGGAGACCGACAGCCCGGCCAGGGCGACGATCACGGTGCAGCCCGAGACCAGGACGGCCCGTCCGCTGGTGGTGGCGGCCCGGCCCGCCGCCCGCACGGGGTCGGCCCCGTTGATGAGGTTCTGCCGGTGGCGGGTGATCAGGAACAGCGCGTAGTCGATGCCGACGCCCAGCCCGATCATGGTGGCGAGCGTCGGTGACACGGTCGCGAAGGTGGTCGCGGCGGCGAGCAGACCGAGGACGGCCAGGCCGCCCACCACGCTGACCAGGGCGGTGACCAGCGGCAGACCCGCCGCGATGACACTGCCGAACCCGACGAGCAGGACGACGATCGCCACCGCGAACCCGATCAGCTCGCTGATCTTGTCGTTCGCCGCGGGCCTGGCCAGTTCGCCCAGCGGCCCGCCGTACTCGACGTCCACGCCCGCGGACCGCAGCGGCTGGACGGCGCTGTCCACCCCGTGGAGGTACTCGTCGCCGAGGGTCGAGGGCTGCACATCGAAACGGACCGTGATGTACCCGGTCTTCCCGTCGCTGGACAGCGGTCCGACGTTCTGCTGCTGGGACTGCCCCGAGGAGGGCTGGGACCCGGGCGGCGGCAGCGGGTTCTGCGCCGACATGACGTGCGGCAGCTTCTCCAGGGAGTCGATGGTCTGGCTCATCTGGGAACTCAGCGAGGTCAGCGGCTTCTGCGTGTCGCGCAGCACGATCTGGCTGCTGTAGCCGCCCGCGGCCGGATCGTGCTTCTGGAGTACGTCCAGCCCTTTCGTGGACTGCACTCCCGGCAGCGAGAAGTTGTCGGAGTACTGTCCGCCGAAGGAGTGGTTCAGCCCCTGGAGCACGCCGAGGGCGACCAGCCACGCCACGATCACGATCACGAAATGGCGGGCGCACCACTCGCCCAGCCGCTGCAGCACTCCAGGCCTGGTCGGCCCGCTGGCTGAAGGGCCTTGTGTCGCCGACATGGGCAGCTCCTGCTCGAGGACGACTCCTCCGACTCCGTCATTAAACGACGCGACGATCATCGCGGCCCGCCGGGAATCTCGGCGTCTCCCCGCCGTCCGGTGGTCCGGGATCCACCGAACCGTCGTCCGGCGGTCCGGGATCCGCCGATCCGCTCCGGTCGCCTTCGGCATCGGCCCGGACGGCGTCGTCCGGGGAACGCGGCGCCCGGCAGGGGGTTTCGGTGTGCGGGCGTAGGGATAACCCTCGATCGCCCGCAACGGCATGTCATGGCTAGGTCAAGAGTGCAATCCTTCCCCCACCTGTAGGACAGGTCGTCCATGGCCTGCCCACAGCCGCGTTCCCGCGCGCCCCTGCTCAGCTCTTCCCCGGACAGCACATCCCGTCTGCCCGGCCTGTCACCGGCCGCCGACCGCGGCCGAAGCAGTAGGAGTACGAGTGAGACGTTTCCCCCGTCAGGCGACCGCGGCCGGAGCCATGGTGGCCACCGCCGCGTTCCTGGCCGTCGGTATACAGACGGTCCCGGCAGTCGCCAAGCCCGCCCCCCACACAACCCCCCTGCGCACGGGGGGACTTGAGGCAAAGCTGACCCCGGCCCAGCACGTGGCGCTGCTGACGAAGGCATCGAAGCAGACCACCGCGACCGCCGGCACCCTGGGCCTCGGCTCGAAGGAGAAGCTGGTCGTCAAGGACGTCGTCAAGGACAACGACGGCACCTTGCACACCCGTTACGAGCGCACCTACGCCGGCCTCCCGGTGCTCGGCGGCGACATCGTGGTCCACACCCCGCCCGCCTCGCGGGCCACCGGCACGGTGGGCACGACCTTCAACAACAAGCACGCCATCAAGGTCGCGAGCACCACCCCGGCCGTCACCAAGGCGACCGCCGGCGCCCAGGCGCTCAAGGCGGCCAAGTCGCTCAAGGCGGAGAAGCCCTCCACCGAGAGCGCCCGCAAGGTCATCTGGGCCGGCACCGGCACCCCCCGGCTCGCCTGGGAGACCGTGATCAGCGGCCTCCAGGACGACGGCACGCCGAGCAAGCTGCATGTCGTCACCGACGCCACCACCGGCAAGGAACTCACCCGGTACGAGGGCATCCAGACCGGCACCGGCAACACCCAGTACAGCGGCACCGTCACGCTGAACACCACGCTGTCGGGATCGACGTACCAGCTCACGGACTCGACCCGCGGCAGCCACAAGACGTACTCGCTGAACAACGGCACCTCCGGCACCGGCACGCTGATGACGGACGCCGACGACGTCTGGGGCACCGGCGCGGGTTCCAACACCCAGACCGCCGGCGCGGACGCGGCCTACGGCGCCCAGATGACCTGGGACTTCTACAAGAACACCTTCGGGCGCAGCGGCATCAAGAACAACGGTGTCGCCGCCTACTCGCGCGTCCACTACAGCACGGCGTACGTCAACGCCTTCTGGGACGACAGCTGCTTCTGCATGACCTACGGCGACGGCACCAGCAGCACCCACGCGCTGACCTCGCTCGACGTCGCGGGCCACGAGATGAGCCACGGCGTCACCTCCAACACCGCGGGCCTGAACTACACCGGTGAGTCCGGCGGCCTCAACGAGGCCACCTCGGACATCTTCGGCACCGGTGTGGAGTTCTACGCCAACAACTCCTCCGACGTGGGCGACTACCTCATCGGTGAGAAGATCAACATCAACGGTGACGGCACGCCGCTGCGTTACATGGACAAGCCGAGCAAGGACGGCGGCTCCGCGGACAGCTGGTACTCCGGCGTCGGCAACCTGGACGTCCACTACTCCTCGGGCCCGGCGAACCACATGTTCTACCTGCTCTCCGAGGGCAGCGGCACCAAGGTCATCAACGGCACCACGTACACCAGCTCGACCTCCGACGGCGTGGCCGTCGCGGGCATCGGCCGCGCCGCAGCCCTGCAGATCTGGTACAAGGCGCTGACGACGTACATGACGTCCAGCACCAACTACGCGGGCGCCCGCACCGCCGCGCTGAACGCCGCGACCGCGCTGTACGGCGCCGGCTCGGCGCAGTACGCGGGGGTGGCGAACGCCTTCGCCGGCATCGCCGTCGGCAGCCACGTCACCCCGCCGACCAGCGGCGTGACCGTCACCAACCCGGGCAGCCAGTCCTCCACCGTCGGCACCGCGGTGAGCCTGCAGGTCTCGGCCAGCAGCACGAACACCGGCTCCCTGACGTACTCCGCGACCGGCCTGCCCACCGGCCTGTCGATCAACAGCTCCACCGGGGCGATCACCGGGACCCCGACCACCGCCGGTACGTACAGCACCGTGGTGACCGTCAAGGACAGCACCGGCGCCACCGGCACCGCGTCGTTCACCTGGACCGTCAGCTCCTCCGGTGGCGGCGGCACCTGCACCTCGGCGCAGCTGCTCGGCAACGCCGGCTTCGAGTCCGGCAGCACCACCTGGACCGCGACCAGCGGCGTCATCAACAACGACACCGACGAGGCGGCCCACGCCGGTTCGTACAAGGCCTGGCTGGACGGCTACGGCTCCACCCACACCGACACGCTCTCCCAGTCGGTGACCATCCCCAGCGGCTGCAAGGCCTCGTTCACCTTCTACCTGCACATCGACACCGCGGAGACCACCACCAGCTCGCAGTACGACAAGCTGACGGTCACCGCCGGATCGACCACGCTGGCGACCTACTCCAACCTCAACAAGGCCACCGGCTACGCGCAGAAGACGTTCGACCTGTCCTCGTTCGCCGGCACCACCGTGAGCATCAAGTTCAGCGGTGTCGAGGACTCCTCCCTGCAGACCAGCTTCGTCGTGGATGACACCGCCGTGACGACCAGCTGACCTCAGGGCCCGGCATCCCCCCACAACGGCAGCGACGTGGGTCCTCCGCGAGGACCCACGTCGCACGCCGCTTTCCGGGGCTACTCGAACCGGGAGGGGTCCCCCGCTCCGAGGCGTACGAGCTCGGCCCCGCCGCCGGAGAAGTCGATGACGGTCGTCGGCTCGGTGCCGCAGTCGCCGGAGTCGATGACGGCGTCGACCACGTGGTCGAGGCGGTCCTTGATCTCCCAGCCCTGGGTCAGCGGCTTGTCCTCCTCCGGCAGGAGCAGGGTGCTCGACAGCAGCGGCTCGCCGAGTTCGGCCAGGATCGCCTGCGCGACGGCATGATCGGGGATCCGCACCCCGACGGTCTTCTTCTTCGGGTGCAGCAGCCTGCGCGGAGCCTCCTTCGTCGCCGGCAGGATGAAGGTGTAACTGCCGGGCGTAGCCGCCTTGACCGTACGGAAGACCGCGTTGTCGATCCGTACGAAGTGTCCGAGCTGTGCGAAGTCCTCGCACATCAGCGTGAAGTGGTGGCGCTCGTCGAGCTGGCGGATCGAGCGGATGCGGTCGATCCCGTCCCGGTTGCCGAGCGCGCAGCCGAGTGCGAAGCAGGAGTCCGTCGGGTAGACGATCAGCCCGCCGCTGCGGACGATCTCCACCACCTGGCCGATGATGCGCCGCTGCGGATTCTCCGGGTGAACGTCGAAGTACTTGGCCATGCCGCGAGCCTAGAGCCTGTGGGCCGTTCCCGGGCTCGCCCGGTCGGTGGCCGTGCGGCCCGACGTCCGGGCGGTGACAGAGGCTCCGGTCCACCGCCGGAATTCTCCCCGGTCACGGCTATAGGAACCTTGAGGCCGTCTCGCTACCCTCCGCCGCATGATTTCCACGGTGGTCTGGGGTACCGGCAATGTCGGCCGCGCGGCCATCCGCGCCGTCGAGGCCCACCCGAAACTCGAACTCGCGGCCGTCCTCGTCCACGACCCCGGCAAGGTCGGCCGCGACGCGGGCGACCTCGCCGGCCTCGGACACGGCCTCGGCGTCGCGGCGAGCGACGACATCGACGCCGTCCTGGCCGGTGACCCCGGAGCCGTGGTCTACGCGGCCACCGGCGACATCCGCCCCGACGAGGCCCTCGCCGACATCGGCAGGGCGATCCGGGCCGGTGCGGTGGTCGTCACCCCCGCCCTCTACCCGCTCTACGACCAGCGCAACGCCCCGCCCGAGTTCCGGGACCCCGTGCTCGCCGCCATCGCCGACGGCGGCGGCTCCCTGTTCGTCTCCGGGGTCGACCCGGGCTGGGGCAACGACGTCCTGCCCCTGCTGATCAGCGGTCTGGGCACCACGGTCGACGCCATCCGCTGCCAGGAGATCTTCGACTACTCCACATACGAACAGGAGGAGTCCGTACGGTACCTGGTCGGTATGGGACAGCCGATGGACTACGAGCCGCTGATGCTCGCCCCGTCGATCCCGACCATGGTGTGGGGCGGCCAGATACGGCTCATGGCTCGGGCCCTCGGCGTCGAACTCGACGACATCCGCGAGACGTTGGAGCGGCGCCCGCTCCCGGACACGGTGAACACCCGGACGATGGGGGAGTTCGCGGCCGGCACCCAGGGCGCCGTGCGCTTCGAGGTGCAGGGGATCGTCGGGGGAGAGCCCCGGATCGTCATCGAGCACGTGACCCGCATCCACGCCTCCTGCGCGCCGGACTGGCCGACGCCGCCCGGCGGGGACGGTGCCCACCGCGTGATCATCGAGGGGCGCCCGCGCATCGAGGTCACCGTCGCGGCCACCGACGAGGGCGAGAACCGCTCCGCCGGCGGGAACGCCACCGCGGTCGGCCGCCTGGTCGGCGCCATCGACTGGCTGGTGGACGCCGAACCAGGGCTCTACGACGCACTCGACGTCCCGCTGCGCCCCGCAGTCGGCCGACTCGGAAGGAAGTGACCCATGACCCTGCGCATCGACATTCCCGAGGGACAGGAACCGATCGGATACGTGTGGGGCGAGATGGTGCCCGGCATCGGCATGGCCGCCGCGAACTTCTCCCTGTCGGTGTACGAGCACACGACGCTGGGCCTGCGCGAGTTCGAGGCCGCCCGGCTGCGGATCGCGCAGATCAACGGGTGCCTGTTCTGTCTCGACTGGCGCACGGAACGGGAGGGTCTGAAGGTCGAGGAGGAGTTCGCTGACGCGGTGACCCAGTGGCGCACCACCGGTGCCTTCGACGAGCGGACACGGCTGGCAGCCGAGTACGCCGAGCGGTACGCCCTGGATCACCACGGTCTGGACGAGGAGTTCTGGACACGGATGACGGCGCTGTACAGCCAGCGGGAGATCGTGGAGCTGACGATGAGCATCGGCTCCTGGCTGGCGTTCGGCCGGCTCAACCATGTGCTGGGGCTGGACGCCGTGTGTGTTCTGCCCATCCACTGAGAGGCGCGGGTTCACCCGGCGGTTCTGGCCCCCAAAGCGGCTCCGGGCCCCACGCGCGGCCCGGACCCGCTAGAGGTCCACGGCGATGATGTTCTCGATGTTCCGTTCGGCGAGGGCGGTGATGGTGACGAACGGATTGACGCTGGTGTTGCCGGGGATCAGCGCGCCGTCGATGACGTACAGGCCCGCGTAGCCCCGCAGGCGGCCGTAGTTGTCGGTGGCCTTGTTGAGCACGGCGCCGCCGAGCGGGTGGTAGGTGAGATGGTCGCCCCAGATCTTGTACACACCGAAGAGATCGGTCCGGTAGATCGTCCCCTCCTTCGCGTTGATCTTGTCGAAGATGGACTTCGCCATGTCGATGGCGGGCTGTTTCCAGGCGGTCTGCCAGTTGAGGTCGACGGTGCCGGTGGAGGAGTTGAAGGTGAACTGGGCGCGGTTCGGGTTCTTGGTGATGGACAGGTAGAACGAGGCGTAGGTCTCGATGCCGGTGGGCAGCGGCGCCACCTCGGCGAACGCGCCGCCGGCGGTCCAGTTGTCGATGCCGCCGCAGGGGATGCTGGACTGGAGCGCGCCGGTCGGGTCCCACAGGTGGTTGGCCCGGCCGCACATGACGTTGCCGTTGTCGCCCCAGCCCTGGCCGATCTCGCCGTTCAGGCCGGGCAGCGCGCCGGTGGCCTTCAGCCTGACCAGGAGCTTGCTCGTTCCGACGCTTCCGGCGGCGAAGAACACCCGGTCCGCGGTCACCGTCTTGGTGGCGGTGGTGTCCCCGGTGGTGTTGAGCTGGTCGATCAGGACCGTGTAGCCGCCGCCCGACGCGGGGGAGACCGAGGTGACCTTGTGCAGCGGTGAGATGGTGACTCTTCCGGTGGACGCGGCCTGGGCGAGGTAGGTCTTCTGGAGTGACTTCTTGCCGTAGTTGTTGCCGTAGAGGATCTCCCCGGCGAGGGCCGACCTGGTGACGGTGCCCGCGGCCTCCCGCTTCATGTAGTCCCAGTCGTACACGTCGGGCACGAAGACGAAGGGGAACCCGGAGCGCTGGGCCTGCTTACGGCCGACCCGTGCGTACTGGTAGCAGTCGGTGGTGTCGAACCACGCCGGGTCGATGAGACCGACGCCGAGCGCGGCGTTGGCGCGCGGGTAGTAGGTCGCGTACATCTCGTCGGCGTTCACCGACGGGAGGATGGCGCCGAAGTTCTCCCGCTTGGGGGTGACCGCCATGCCGCCGTTGACCAGTGATCCGCCGCCGACGCCACGGCCCTGGTACACGATGATCTGGCCCATCTCCTCGGCGTCCAGGATCCCCGTGTAGCGGGGGATGTCCTTGTCGATAGGGAAGCCGAGGAAGTTGCTGAGGGGCTGTTTGGTTCTGGTGCGCAGCCAGTACGAACGCTGGTCCGGACTGGTCGTGTTGGCGAAGATCTTGCCGTCCGAGCCCGGTGTGTCCCAGGCCATGCCCATCTCGACCATCTGCACGTCGACGCCCGCCTGGGCGAGGCGCAGGGCGGCGACCGAACCGCCGTATCCGGTGCCGATCACCAGGACGGGGACGTGTGCTCCGGAAGGGATCGACGAGGCCGCCGTGGCGATCTGTGCGGGGGCCGCGACGGCGCGACCGGCAAGGCTCACTGCTCCAAGAATAGAACCTGTTCCAGCTATGAATCGTCGGCGCGAAACACCCCTGGAGTCCTTGGATTGCTGGTTGATGTCACCCATGTGACACTCCTCACTCTCGATGAGTGGGAACAGGTTCTACTGTTGCTGGCTTGCTAAGTCACTACATACCGGTTGGTAACTTCTGTCCGATCTTGGGGTGATCGGCGAGCTCTGACGGGCTTGCCCTTGACTTCACAAGACCCTCGCGCGACATTCCTGACGCTGCATCAGAACCGCTACGGCGGGGGCCTGCCGGCTCCCGGAGCAACGGAACGCCTCACCTTCCCTCGCCTGCTGGAGAGCCCTGCCATGTCGCCGAGCGCGGACCCCGCCAGACGTACCGACCCCCTTCCCGCACCCGGCCCGTCACGGCGGGGGGTGCTCGGCACGGCCACGGGCGCCGCACTCGCGCTCGCGACGGGCGCCGCGGCTTCCACCGGGTCCGCGGCGGCGGCCGACCTGCCCCCGCTCGGCACCTACGACGTCGTCGTGGTCGGCTCGGGAGCGGCGGGGATGACCGCGGCGCTCACCGCCGCGAAACGGGGACTGAGCTGCGTCGTCCTGGAGAAGGCGGCCACCTTCGGCGGCTCCGCGGCCCGCTCCGGCGCGGGCATCTGGATCCCCAACAACCCGGTGATCCTCGCCGCCGGCGTCCCCGACACCCCGGCGAAGGCCGCCGCCTACCTCGCCGCCGTGGTCGGCCCGGACGTCCCCGCCGGCCGGCAGCAGGCCTTCCTCGGCCACGGACCGGCCATGATCTCCTTCGTCATGGCCAACAGCCCGCTGCGCTTCCGCTGGATGGAGGGCTACAGCGACTACTACCCGGAACTCCCCGGCGGCCTCCCGGGCGGACGTTCCATGGAGCCCGACCAACTCGACGGCACCATCCTCGGAGCCGAACTCGCCCACCTGAACCCGGCGTACATGACCGTCCCGGCCGGCATGGTCGTCTTCAGCGCCGACTACAAATGGCTCACCCTCGCGGCCGTGAGCGCCAAGGGCGCGGCCGTCGCCACCGAGTGCCTGGCGCGCGGCACCAAGGCGGCGCTGCTCGGCCAGAAGCCGCTGACGATGGGCCAGTCGCTCGCGGCCGGGCTGCGCGCCGGCCTGCTCGCCGCCCAGGTCCCGGTGTGGCTGAACACCCCGCTGTCCGACCTGTTCGTGGAGAACGGCGCCGTCACCGGCGCGGTGGTCACCCGCAACGGCGCGCCGGGACTGGTCAGGGCCCGGCGCGGGGTCATCGTGGGCTCCGGCGGCTTCGAGCACAACGCGGCCATGCGCGCCGAATTCCAGCGGCAGCCCATCGGCACCGCCTGGACGGTGGGCGCCAAGGAGAACACCGGCGACGGCATCCAGGCGGGCCGGCGCGCCGGAGCCGCGCTCGACCTGATGGACGACGCCTGGTGGGGACCGGCCATCCCGCTGCCCGACCAGCCCTACTTCTGCCTCGCCGAACGCACCCTGCCCGGCGGCCTGCTGGTCAACGCCGCCGGCGCGCGCTTCGTCAACGAGGCCGGACCCTACAGCGACGTCGTGCACACCATGTACGACCGCCACCCGAGCGCCCCCGACATCCCGGCCTGGCTGGTCGTCGACCAGAACTACCGCAACCGCTACCTGTTCAAGGACGTCGCTCCGACCTTCACGTTCCCCGACTCCTGGTACACGTCCGGCGCCGTGTACAAGGCGTGGACCCTGGACGACCTCGCCGGCCGCGTCGGTGTCCCCGCGGCCGCCCTGCGCACCACCGTCAGCCGCTTCAACAGCCTGGCCCTGAGCGGCAGGGACACCGACTTCCACCGCGGTGACAGCGCCTACGACCACTACTACACGGACCCCGCGGTCCTCCCGAACTCCTGCCTCGCCCCGTTGTGGCTTCCCCCGTTCTACGCGTTCAGGATCGTCCCGGGCGACCTCGGCACCAAGGGCGGCCTGCGCACCGACGCCCGGGCCCGCGTCCTGCGCCCGGACGGCACGGTGATCCCCGGCCTGTACGCGGCCGGCAACGCCAGCGCGGCCGTCATGGGCCACAGCTACGCGGGAGCGGGTTCGACGATCGGTCCCGCGATGACGTTCGGCTACATCGCTGCACTCGACATCGCGGCGACCTGACGGGGCCCCTCAGCCGCGGTCGCCCTCGCTGCCGCCGTCGGTCCCGTCGCCGCGGAGCCGGGGCGACAGGACCAGGACGGAGACGTCGTCGCGGATCGAGGGGCAGAACGCGACGAGGTCCTCCCACAGGCGGTCGACGAGCACGTCCGACGGCTCCTCCGCGAGCGCGGCCAGCCGGTCCGGCAGCGGGTAGAAGGCCCCGGTGGTGTCCCGGCTCTCACTCACCCCGTCCGACGCCATGAACAGCCGGTCGCCGGGTTCCAGCTCGACGGTGCGGCTCTTCGGCGGGGACAGCTCGAAGAACCCCAGCCCCAGCGGGGCCGCGGGCTCGGCGTCGAGTTCGAGTGCCTTCCCGCCACGCAGCAGCAGCGGCGGAGGGTGCCCGCAGGACACCAGCCGTACGGTGTCGGTGCCGGGCGGGAACTCCAGGAGCAGTGCCGTGGCGAACAGCTCGGCGTGATCGACCGAAGCCGAGTCCACCACCAGCCTGCGGTCGAGTCGGGCGGCGGCGGCCTCCAGATCACGCTGGTCGAGCACCGTCTCCCGGAACGCCCCGAGCAGCGAGGCGACCGTCCCCACGGCCGACAGCCCGTGTCCCTGTACGTCGCCGATGACGGCCCGGACGCCGAACGGCCCGTCGCGCACCTCGAAGAAGTCACCTCCGACCAGCGTCTCCCGCTGCGCGGGCCGGTAGAGCCCGGCGCAGCGGACGGGTCCGACACGGTCCGGCAGCGGCGGCAGCACGGCGAGCTGAGCGGCTTCCGCGACCGACCGCACGGTGACCAGATGCGCGTCCCTGCGGCTGCGCACGAGCGACACGAACACGCTCAGCACGGCGATGAAGCTGATGGTGACCAGGTCCGCGTTGCCCGGACGGTTCAGATCGAGGGCGGGGACGTTCATCAGGACCACGACGATCACGCCGAAGGCGGCCGTCCCCAGGGGGCCGTAGGAGAGGACGGCCAGGGAAGGGATGGCACCCAGCAGAAAGCCGATGTCCAGCGCCTCACTGCTGACGAGCTCCCCCACACAGACGCCCACCAGCAGGACGGGCGGGAGCAGCCGTACCCAGCGCGGAGGGGGCGAGCCGCGCAGCCATCCCCGGTGGTCGTCCCGCCGGCCGGGCGAGGCCTTGGTGGCCATGGCACTCCTCCCTTTCCCACCACGCTCCCCCCTTCCGCGGCGTCACGCACTCTGATCGGTTCGCGGACGCGTGCTGGCCGGAGCGGTCCGGTGGCCGCCGGAGCGGGGAAGGGGCGACCGGCCGGAGAATTCCTGGCCGGGCGGGCGGCACGAAGCCCCGCCATCACGGGGATGAGATGACGGGGCTCCACGAGGCGGATGCCCCGTCGCCGATGTTCCATCCCACCCGACTTCCCGGCCATCGACGCCTCGGCCCGCCCTCCCGACCGCTCGCCGTCACGCCGAACCGGACGCGGTCGCACGGGACCCGCGGGCGGCGCCCCGGGGAGGCCCCGGCACCCGTGTCGGGGCATGGTGGAGGAGTGACGGGACTGGCCGTGCTGTTCGCACTCCTGGGAGCAGCCAGCAATGCGATGGGCACGGCGTTCCAGCGCAAGGCGGCCTCGCGCGTCAGCGAAGGCGGCGGACTGCGGCTCATCATCCGGCTGGCCCGGCAGCCGTCCTGGCTGATCGGTATCGCCGGGGTGATCGGGGCGGCGCTCTTCCAGGCGCTCGCGCTGGCGAACGGGCCGCTGTCCCTGGTGCAGCCCCTGTTCATCCTGGAACTGCCCTTCGCCCTGATGATCGCCGTCCCGCTGCTGCACCGGCGCCTCTCGCGCGCCGGATGGCAGGCGGTGGCCGGTGTGGTGGCCGGCCTCGGCCTCGTCCTGCTCGCGGCCGCCCCCTCGGGAGCACGGTCCGACGCCTCCATGGCACGCTGGATCCCGGTCCTGATCCTGTGCCTGGGCACCGTGGCGGCCGCGGTCCTCGTCGCCCGTCCGGGCCGCCCGCCGCTCTTCCGCGCGGCCATGCTGGGAGCGGCGTCGGCCATCAGCAACGCGCTGACCGCCGCCCTCCTCAAATCGGCCGTGGGCACACTCGACGACGACGGGTTCGCCGCCTTCCTGGGCGTGTGGCAGACGTACGGCTTCGTCCTGACCGGGATCACCGCCGTCCTGCTGCTGGAGAACGCCCTCCAGGCGGGCCCGCTGGCCGCCTCGCAGCCCGCGCTGACCATCGGCGACGCGACACTCAGCCTGGTGCTCGGTGTCACGCTCTTCGACGAGACGATCCGTACGGGCTGGTGGCTGCTGCCCGAGCTGATCGGCGCCGGACTGGTCCTGTGGGGCGTCCTGCGGCTGACCCGCGTGGTCCCGCACCTCGCGGACATGGCCCACTGACGACCGCTCGGCCCGGCCTGCCCCGCCCGCCCCTGACCGACGGCGAACCCGCGGCCACGCCGGCCGGGGGCGACCGGCCGGCGCCCGCTCGCTTAGTGACTGCCGGGACGGGAAAGACCCTGGTGGTGACGAGTCGGATCGAGAACGTTCGGGAACTGGTCGCACGGACGCGGTATGTCGTCCTCGGCTTCGACGGCCCGATCTGCCAGCTGTTCTCCGGGCCCTCGGCGACGGCCCTCGCGCGGGCCCAGCGGGACCGGCTGACGGAGGCGGGCCTCGGCCCGGTGCCCACCGAGGAGGAGCGCGGCCCCGCGGACCCCTGCCGCGACCTGACGGCGGCGGCCGGACGGCACCCGGGCAGCGAAGCCGTCGCCCGGCTCGACGCGTGGCTCACCCGGGCGGAGCTGGAGGCGGTGCGCACCGCGATGCCGACGGCGTACGCGGATCCGCTGATCCACACCTGGGCGGCGGTCGGGGCGAGCCTCGCCGTGGCGACCGGCACATCGGCCCGGGCCGTCACCTCGTACCTGGACGCCCGGGGGCTCACGCCCCGCTTCGCCCCGTACATATTCGGCCGGGCCCCGGATCAGGGAACGCTATCTCCCCGTCCGGCAGCCCTGGCACTGGCCCTGGACGCCATGGGGGCCGCACCGGACGCCTCGCTGATGATCGGCGGCACCCCGGCGGACCACGCGGCGGCGCACCGCGCCGGTGTCCGATTCCTCGGATACGCCCGCCACCCCGCCAGAGCGCGGGCACTGAGGGAGGCCGGCGTTCCCGAGCGGTGCGTCACGGACTCCCTGGAACCGCTCCTGCGTGCCCTGCGGGACGCCGCGTGAGCCGATCGTTCGGCCATACGAGGGGAATCCCGGCCGGAAACCCGTGTGCATGCATCGCCGGAAGCCGGGCAACAGCATCCTGAGACAGCTCGGGAAGCTACCCCCCTGGCGACACCCGAGCTGCACGGCCCCGCAGGCAGTCACTCCCCCCGGCTGCCGGCGGGGCCGCATTCGTGCGCCCCTACTCCACCCGGATACCGACGATGCAGGTGTCGTCGTCGGTGTCGGACCTGCTGTACGTCAGCAGCCGGTCGAGTTGATGGTCCAGCGTCCCGGACGTCGTACGGGCCGCGGTGAGAAGCTGGCGCAGCGACACCTCCACCGAGCGGTCCCGCCGTTCGATCAGACCGTCCGTGTACATCAGCAGCGTGTCGTGGATCTCCAGTTGCACCTCGTCCTCCTCGAACGTCGCCTCGGGGACGGCACCGAGCAGGATGCCCTTGAGGAGCGGCAGCGGGTTGGCGTCCGCGTCCCGGACCAGAACGGGCGGCAGATGCCCGGCCCTCGCCCAGCGCAGCACGCGGCGGCGCGGATCGTAGATCCCGCAGACCGCGGTGGCGGTGATCCCGCCCGTCAGATGGTGCGCCACGATGTTGAGCCAGGACAGCAGCTGCCCCGGCCCCGCACCCGTCACGGCCAGTCCGCGCAGCGCGTTGCGCAGCACCACCATGCTGGTCGCCGCCTCTATCCCGTGACCGGCCACATCGCCGACACACAGCAGGACCAGGCCGGACGACAGCACGACGGCGTCGTACCAGTCGCCCCCGACGAGCTGCTCGGTCTCCGCGGGCCGGTAGCGCACCGCCACGTCCAGGCCCGGAGCCCGCAACGGCGCCTGGGCCGGCGGCATGATCGCGTGCTGAAGCTGGAGGGTCAGCCGGTTGCGCTCGTGCGCCTGCTGCTCGGTGTGCGCGAGCTGGTCACGGGTGACCGCCAGCGCCACCTCGGTCCAGTGCTGCGCCGAGATGTCCTGGTAGGCCCCGCGGACCGCGAACAGCCGGTCGTCGGCGTCGAGCACCGGCTCGGCCACCACGCGGATGTGCCGGGTCACGCCGTCGGGACGCTGGAGCCGGAACGCGGCCGACGCGGGCCGGCGATGGTGCAGGACGGTCCGCAGGAAGCGGCCGATGGTGACGGCGTCGTCGTGGTGGGCGTGCGCGGCCAGCTCCTCCAGCGGTACGGCGGCGCCCGAGGGGGAGCGGCCGTACAGATCGAAGAGCGTCTCGTTCCAGATGGTCTCGCCGGTCAGCAGGTTCTCCTCGAAGCCGCCGATCCTGCCGAGCCGCTGGGCGTGCTGAAGGAGACTCGCCAGCCGCGCCGTCTCGTCCTCTATGCGCCAGATGAGCAGTACGGTTCCGCCGTGCCGGCTGACGTTGATGTCGGCCACGGCCGACAGCCGCACCTGGTCGACCAGCGCCGTCAGATCCATGCGCCGCGCCCGGAACGGCTCCCCGGTGGCGTAGACGCGCTCGACGCACGGGAAGAGGCCGCTGTCTCCCGCGGCCAGCGGATAGGCCTCCAGCAGCAGCGCCCCCTGGACGGTGCCACGCGGCCGGCCGGCCGGATCGAGGAAGCGCCCGTTCACATGACGGATGCGGAAGTCGGCGAGCCGTCCCTGGTCGTCGAGCTCGGGGACCAGAACCAGGGCGGGATCGTGCAACCCGTCCACCAGGTCGATCAGTTCGCAGACATCGGCCGTCCCCCGCACGTCGTGGAGGTCGCCCGGCGGCGCGTGGGTCTCCAGGGTGTGCGAGCACAGTTCGGCCAGTGCCTCGACCTGACGGACCACCTGCGGTGACTGAGGCACCAGGGCGGACGGCCACGCGATCTCCAGGACGCCGTGGATCCGGCCTCCGGAGCCGGCCGGTACCGCGACCCGTCCGCCGTCCGGATGCTCCGCGTGCCCGATGGAGGGCAGCCCGGTGTCCCTCAGCGAGCCCGCCCACTGCGCCGTACGGTCGGACAGCGCCCGGCGCGCCATCGTCGCCACGCCCGGGGGAACGTAGCGCCAGCGCCGCGCCTCGGCCGCCGAGAACCCGGCGCTGCCCGCCAGGGAGAGCGAACCATCGGCGTCCGCCGCCCAGATGGCCACGGCGACCGCCCCGAGCGGGGTCAGCGCGTGTTGGAGCAGGGAGTCGGCCACCGCCTGGCTGTCGCCGGCCGCCAGTGCGCCGCTCTCGGCCGCGCGCAGCCGTACCGCGGGGGCGTCGTCCTCGGGCGGATGCTCCGCCGTGGCGGACAGGAAGGCGCTGGTCACCTCCGAAAGCCGGTCGTGGGCCGTCTGGTTGATGATCTCGACCGCGAGCTGGAGCTGCGGCACCTTGGCCTGCTCGGCCAACTCGGTGAGCTGGCGGGCGGCTTGTGCCGGTCCACAGCCCAGCCGCTCGACGAGGATGCCTTTGGCCAGCTCGATCAGGGCCCGTCCGTCGGCCTCCGCCTGCGCGGTCCGGACCTCGCGGCGCAGCCGTTCGACGGTGGCCGCCAGCCGGCCGACCGGAGACGTCCGGGACACGCCCGACAGCTCGCCGGCCTGCCCGGCGTCCGCGACGTCGTCCGTGGCATCGGGGACGACCGGGCCGGTCGTCTCAGGACTGTTCATCGTGCGGCCGCTCCTCGGCGGGGACCCTGGGCAGGGCGGGGGAGGGGCGGCAGCGGCGGGTGTCCCGCCGGACGGCCGCGGTGGAGGGTGCCGGGCGTCATGTCACTCCCCGAGCCAGCGTCGGACACAGGCGATGAGGTCGTCGGTGTCGACCGGCTTGGTGACATGGTCGCTGGCGCCCGACAGCAGGCTCTTCTCCCGGTCGCCGGGCATGGCCTTCGCCGTCACCGCGATGATCGGCAGGTCCGCGTACCGGGGCATCTTGCGGATCTCGGCGGTCGCGGTGTACCCGTCCATCTCGGGCATCATCACGTCCATCAGGATCAGCGCCACCTCGGGCCGGGCCAGCAGGGTCTCGATGCCCTTCCTGCCGTTCTCCGCGTGCAGCACCTGGAACCCGTGCAGCTCCAGAATCCCGCTGAGCGCGAAGAGGTTACGGGCGTCGTCGTCGACGACGAGCACCGTACGGCCCTGGAAGGCGTTGTCGATCGGCCGCGCGGGCCGGTTCCTGGCCTCCTCGGCGCGCACCAGCGGCACCACGTCGCCCGGCTGCTCCGCGGACAGGTGCAGCGCGATCCGCTCGCGCAACTCGTCCAGACTCGACAGGAATTCCAGCGACCGCGCGCCCGAGCGGGACTGCAGCGCCTGCTCCTGCGCGAGGTCCACCCGGCTGCCGTTGTGCACGAGGACGGGCACGGTCGCCAGGGCGGAGTCACCCTCCACCGCCTCCAGGAACCGGGCCGTCTCGCCTTCCGGCATGCCGAGTTCGAGCACGACGCAGTGCCACGGCTCCGCGGCGAGGGCGCTCGCCGCCTCCTCGGCCCCGACGACGGTGACGACGTCGACGCGCTCCCGCGTGTCACCCTCGTCACGACTGCGCGCCACGTCCCCGACCGCGCTCTCGGCCACCAGGGTGAGCAGCCCGCGCGGCCGGTCCTCGACGACCAGAAGCCGGCGCCGGCGCCGGCGGGGCAGGCCGGCCGAACCGGGAGCGAGGTGCCGTGGTGCGGTGCGTGCCGAGGCGTCCTCGTCCACCGCCGGCTCGGGCGACCGGCCGCCGGCCAGCAGCTCCTCGAACTCGGGCCGGGCGACCGGGAGGAAGAGGGTGAACGTACTGCCCACCCCGGGGGTGCTGTCCACGGTGACCGCCCCGCCGAGCAGGTGGGCGATCTCCCGGGTGATGGACAGACCGAGACCGGTGCCGCCGTACTTGCGGCTCGTGGTGCCGTCGGCCTGCTGGAAGGCGCCGAAGATCGTCTCCAGCTGCTGCTCGGGGATGCCGATACCGGTGTCCTTGACCCGGAAAGCGGCGATCGTGCCACCGCGCGGAAGGCCCGGGGGGATCTCCGCGGCGGTCGCCGGTTCGATGCGCAGCTCGACCCTGCCCTGCTCGGTGAACTTGACGGCGTTCGACAGCAGGTTGCGCAGTACCTGCCGCAGCCGGGAGTCGTCGGTGAGCAGGTCCACCGGGGCCCCGGGAGCGGTGCTGACCGTGAACTCCAGGCTCTTCTGCGAGGTCATGGGGCGGAAGGTGGCCTCGACGTATTCGAGCAGCTGCCGCAGCGGGACCCGCTCGGGGGTCACGTCCATCTTGCCGGCCTCGACCTTCGACAGGTCGAGGATGTCGTTGATCAGCTGGAGCAGGTCGGACCCCGCGGAGTGGATGATGCCCGCGTACTCGACCTGCTTCGGCGTGAGATTGCGCGAGGGGTTCTGCGCCAGCAACTGGGCCAGGATGAGCAGGCTGTTGAGCGGGGTGCGCAGCTCGTGGCTCATGTTGGCGAGGAACTCGGACTTGTACTTGGACGCCAGCGACAACTGCTGGGCCCGTGCCTCCAGTTCCTGGCGTGCCTGTTCGATCTGGAGGTTCTTCGCCTCGATGTCGCGGTTCTGGGTCGCGAGCAGGGAGGCCTTGTCCTCCAGCTCGGCGTTGGAACGCTGGAGTTCGTCCTGCTGGACCTGCAACTCCTCGGAACGGGCCTGGAGCTCGGCGGTCAGGCGCTGCGACTCGCCCAGCAGCTCATCGGTGCGGGCGTTGGCCACGATGGTGCTGACGTTGACGCCGATGGTCTCCATCAGCTGTTCCAGGAACGTCCGGTGACCCTGCTTGAAGCGGGTGACCGAGGCGAGCTCGATGACGCCGAGCACCTGCTCCTCGACGACGATGGGCAGGACCACCAGCGCCGTCGGCGCGGTCTGTCCGAGGCCCGAGGAGATGGTGACGTACCCCGGCGGCACCTCGTCCACGGTGATCGCCCGCCTGCTGCGCGCGGCCTGCCCCACGAGGGAGCGGCCGAGCGGAATACGGGTGGGCCGCCCGTCCTCGTCGGGATAGCCGTACGACCCGACCAGCCTGAGCTCCGTGCCCTTCGCGGTCTCCTCGGCGAGGTAGAAGGCGCCGTACTGCGCGGTGACCAGCGGGGTGAGTTCGTCCATGATGAGGTCGGCCACCACGTCCAGGTCGCGGTAGCCCTGCATCAGCCCGGAGATACGGGCCAGGTTCGTCTTGAGCCAGTCCTGCTCCTGGTTGGCGCGCGTGGTCTCACGCAGCGACTCCACCATGGAGTTGATGTTGTCCTTGAGGTCGGCGACCTCGCCCGAGGCCTCCACGGTGATGGACCGGGTCAGGTCGCCCTCGGCCACGGCGCTGGTGACCTCGGCGATGGCGCGGACCTGGCGCGTGAGGTTGCCGGCGAGTTCGTTCACGTTCTCGGTCAGCCGCTTCCAGGTGCCCGAGACGCCCTCCACCTCGGCCTGGCCGCCGAGCCTGCCCTCGCTGCCGACCTCCCGCGCCACCCGGGTGACCTCGGCCGCGAACGCGGAGAGCTGGTCGACCATGGTGTTGATCGTCGTCTTGAGTTCGAGGATCTCGCCCCGGGCGTCGACGTCGATCTTCTTGGACAGGTCGCCCTTGGCCACCGCCGTGGTCACCAGGGCGATGTTGCGCACCTGTCCGGTGAGGTTGTTGGCCATCGAGTTGACGTTGTCGGTGAGGTCCTTCCAGGTGCCCGCCACGTTGGGCACGTGCGCCTGGCCGCCGAGACGTCCCTCGGTGCCGACCTCACGGGCGACGCGGGTGACCTCGTCGGCGAACGCGGACAGCGTGTCGACCATGGTGTTGATGACGTCGGCCAGGGCCGCGACCTCGCCCTTCGCCTCCACGGTGATCTTCTGCGACAGGTCGCCGCGGGCCACGGCGGTCGCCACCTGAGCGATGGAGCGGACCTGGCCGGTCAGGTTCGACGCCATGACGTTGACGTTGTCGGTGAGGTCCTTCCAGGTGCCGGAGACGCCCCGCACGGTGGCCTGTCCGCCCAGGTTGCCCGCCGTGCCGACCTCGCGGGCCACCCGGGTCACCTCGTCGGCGAACGCCGAGAGCTGCTCGACCATCGTGTTGATGGTCTCCTTGAGCTCCAGGATCTCGCCGCGGGCGTCCACGGTGATCTTCTGCGACAGGTCGCCCTTGGCCACCGCGGTGGCCACCTGGGCGATCGAGCGGACCTGGGCGGTGAGGTTGCCCGCCATGAAGTTCACCGAGTCGGTGAGATCGCGCCAGGTGCCCTTGACGCCCTTCACGTCGGCCTGGCCGCCGAGGCGTCCGTCGGTGCCGACCTCGCGGGCGACGCGGGTGACCTCGTCGGCGAAGGCGGAGAGCTGGTCGACCATCGTGTTGATGGTGTTCTTCAGTTCGAGGATCTCGCCGCGGGCGTCCACGGTGATCTTCTGGGAGAGATCTCCCTGCGCCACCGCCGTGGTGACCTGGGCCACGTTGCGGACCTGGGCGGTGAGGTTGCCGGCCATGAAGTTCACCGAGTCGGTGAGATCACGCCAGACGCCGCCGACCCCCGGGACCTGGGCCTGGCCGCCGAGGCGTCCGTCGGTGCCGACCTCGCGGGCGACGCGGGTGACCTCGTCGGCGAACGCGGAGAGCTGGTCGACCATCGTGTTGACGGTCTCCTTGAGCTGGAGGATCTCGCCGCGGGCCGGAACGTCGATCTTCTGCGAGAGATCACCCCGTGCGACCGCCGTGGCCACCTGCGCGATGTCGCGGACCTGCGTGGTGAGATTGCCCGCCATGGCGTTGACGGAGTCGGTGAGGTCGGCCCAGGTGCCCGAGACCCCCGGCACCTCCGCCTGGCCGCCGAGCGTCCCCTCCGTGCCCACCTCACGGGCCACCCGTGTCACTTCCGAGGTGAACACCGACAGCTGGTCGACCATGCCGTTGAACACGGTGGCGATGTCGCCCAGCAGGCCACCCGCCTCGTCGGGAAGCCGGGTGCCGAAGTCGCCGTCGCGCACGGCTGTCAGGCCGGCCAGCAGTTGCCGCAACTCCTGCTCGCCCGGCGTCCGTACGGACGTCCCGCTCGCTGCCCTGGTCATGGCCACCCTCGTTCCGCTCCCCTGGAGTCCCGTGTCACGGAACTCGGAACCGCGCGGGGCCCACGGGCAGCCCCCGCCCGCCCGTGGGATTCCCGCAGATCACAGGTCATCCCCTTAAGAAAATACGCCGCAGGCTAACCCAGATCGCGGGGACGGAACAAAGCGCCGGAGAGAATTCCGCAGGGGCCCTGGAAATATCGCCGATGGCAGGAATGAACTGGACCGAACTGGATACACAGGACCCTCTCGGTCCCGCTCGCCGGGTCCGCGTACGCGAAATCCCGCAGGCCCGCCCCGGACCTGGGTCCGGGGCGGGCCTGCGGGATCGTCGTAGGGCTGTGACGTGCGGGAGCCTCAGGCGACCGCGGGATCGAGGAGCCCGCTGCGCAGACGCTTGATGATGCGCGTGATCAGCCGGGAGACGTGCATCTGCGAGATACCGAGCTCCTCGCCGATCTGCGCCTGCGTCCACTCCTCGACGAAGCGCAGATGAATGATCCGGCGCTGCCGCTCGTCGAGCTGGGCGATCAGGGGGGCCAGGGAGTTGAAGTCCTCGACCAGTTCCAGCGAGGGATCCTCCTCGCCGATGAAGTCCGCGAGGACCGCCTCGCCGTCCGCGCCGCCGTCCGCCGTGAGTGCGGCGTCCAGGGACGAGGAGTTGTAGCCGTTCGACGCCTTGCGGGCCTCGATGACCTCTTCCTCGGACAGGCTCATCAGCTCGGACAGTTCACGAGTGGTGGGCGTACGGCCGAGCCGGGTGCGCAGTTCCTCCGTCGCCTTGGCGAGCTCGACGCGGGCCTCCTGCAGACGGCGGGGCACATGGACCGCCCAGCTCGTGTCGCGGAAGAAGCGCTTGATCTCACCGACGATGTAGGGAACCGCGAACGACGTGAACTCGACCTCGCGGGACAGCTCGAAACGGTCGATGGCCTTGATGAGCCCGATCGTGCCGACCTGGACGATGTCCTCCATCTCGCCCTGGCTGCGGCTGCGGAAGCGGGCCGCCGCGTACCGGACGAGGGAGAGGTTCATCTCGATGAGGGTGTTGCGCGCGTACTGGTACTCGTGCGTGCCCTCCTCCAGGACGGAGAGCCGGTCGAAGAACGGGCGGGACAGCTCACGCGCGTCCTTCGGGCTGATCTTCAGCGGCTCGTCGATCTGCGGCAGGACGCCTCCCGCGGCCGTCGCTGCCCGGTGCGCCGTGTCCGTTGCCTTCGCTGCCGTCACGGCCGCCATGCCGTCCACCCCAAATCGTCCGAAGGAAATGATGACAGAGCCCGTCTGCCCTGCTTCACACCGCTCATGCCACCCAGTTCGGAAATTCTGCGGGACGCGTATGTCCCGCCTCCCCTGACACCGGGTCAGGGACCACTTCCTCCCGGGGGCATCCTTCGGATGCGGGACGGTGACGTCCATTTCCCGACCGAGTTGAGCGGGTATTTGTCCCAACTGATACCGATTTAGTCCGAATGCTGACGCCGTTCCGTCGGCGGTCGAGGGGGGCGGGTGAGGGTGGAGTGTGACGCTCGCGACGGTGCTCCCGGGACCGGGGGCCTGCCCCGCTGTCATGACGGCGACGTAAAATGGGCCACGGGGTGAGTCGGTGGGTATCGAGCGGCGAGTCGGCCGAGCGCGCACGCGCTCGCCCTTGGTGTGCCCCGACGCGGAACCGTTCGCCGGGCGCCGGCCCCGGGACCCGGTGATCGTGGCATGACAACAGCGGCACTGCGCGACGATCCCTTCGTCCACCCCGCGCTCGTCTACGGCGACGAGCGTGAGTACGTGGAAGGGACGGCACGTTTCGTCTCCGACGGCGTAGCCGCGGGAGAGCCGGTGGCGGTGGCCGTCCCCGCCCCGCGACTGGAACTCATCCGCGGCGCACTGGGGTCGCTGGGCGACGGCGTCCGATGGATCGACATGACGCGGGCGGGCCTGAACCCGGGCCGCATCATCCCCTCCGTCCTGCGCGCGTTCGCCGACGCCCACCAGGGCGTCCATGTACGGATCATCGGCGAACCCGTCTGGCACGGCCGGACGGCGCTGGAGTACCCGGCCTGCGTCCAGCACGAAGCCCTGATCAACAGGGCCTTCGCGGGACGGGACGTGACCATCCTGTGTCCGTACGACGGGCGCGCCCTCTCCTCGGACGTGATCGCCGACGCCCACGCCACGCACCCGGTCGTGATCAGCGCCGGCCGCCGGAACGTCAGCCCGGCCTACGACCCGGACGGGGTTCTGGCGCGCTTCAACCAGGTGCTGCGCCACCCCCCGGGAGCGGCGACGGTCCGATTCGACGCCGAACTCCTGCCCGTCGCCCGCGATTTCGCCCTCACCGAGGCCCGGGGCCGTGGGATGACGGCGGCCCGGCTGCACGACCTGAACCTCGTCGTCGCGGAGCTGACGACCAACAGCGTGGTGCACGGGGGCGGTTCGGGCACGCTGAGGATCTGGGCCGAGAGCGAGCAGATCGTGTGCGAGGCACAGGACGAGGGCCGGCTGACCGATCCGCTGGCCGGCCGGCATCCCGTGCGTCCCGACCAGATCGGCGGACGGGGCCTGTTCCTGGTGCACTTCCTGTCGGACCTCGTCCGGATGCACACCGACGCCTCCGGAACGACGGTACGCAGCTACATCGGCCGCGGCTGACCCGCCCGCCACGCACGTCGGGGCCCGGACCTGTGTTCCCGGTCCGGGCCCCACGACCGACGTGTACCGCCGGTCCTCCGCATGATCCAGACGGCAGCCCTATTCCGCGGCGCCCTGCCGGGCCGATCGCGCCGCCTCGCGTTCCGTGCGGGCCCCGGCCTGCGACAGCGACCCGCCCGAACTCTCCAGGTGCGCCCGGACGAACCACTGGAACTGTTCGAGCGCGCGCAGCTGCTCGATGAGCAGGTCCTCGGTCACGGGGTCGATCTTGCCGACCTCGGCCACGGCCGCGCGGTGCTCCTCCACGATCCCCGTGTAGACGAGGTCGAGGGCGCCGAGGTGGGCGATGGCGTCGGCGCGGCCGAGGCTGTAGTCGTCCCAGGTCCGTTCGGCGACGAGCGCTCCCGGTGTACCGTGCGGCACCCCGCCGAGGGCGGAGATCCGTTCGGCGGCGTCGTCGGCCATCTCGCGCACGCGGTCCACCTGAGGGTCGAGCATCTCGTGCACGGCGATGAAATGCGGGCCCACGACGTTCCAGTGGATGTGTTTCAGCGTGAGCGACAGGTCGTTGAGAGCGTGCAGCCGCATACCCAGCAGATCGATGATCCGGCCGCCGTCGTGCGTACTGATGCCGGGGACGGTGTATTTCGGTGTCGTGGAAGTCGTCATGTCCCTCTCCTTCACACAGATCTTTTGTACGTGTTCCGGCGCGTGGCCGTCCGTGGTGGGGCTACGGGCGGTGCCGGCGGCCTCGGCCGCTGCCGGACGCGCCTGGCAGGGGAAGCATCGCCGTCAACCTCCGGTGCCTCCAAGTGCCCTGGTTCCTCTGCGTGACACCTCTTCGCCCGGGCGCCGCTCCGTTTCGCGGGCGACGGGTGGGAGCGGCGGGATGCCGCCACAGGGGCGTCGTTGGGCCACATAGGTTGTCTGGGGCGGTTGTTGTGAATGAACCATGGCGAACCAGGGCACACGGACGGAAACTCGAGAGAGGAGCCCTCGCCGTGCTCGTGCCCGACCCGAAGGTTGTCCGGAGGCTGCTGACGCGTTACGCGGCCCTGAAGATCGCGTACGCCGAGAAGGAGACCCTGGAGACGGCCCGCGGCCTGGAGGACGTCACGTACACGCTGTGTGTGATGACGGGAACCACCAGTGTGCGCGACGCCGTCGTCGCCGCCGACGCCCTGCTCGTGGCCGGAGAGAGGCGGCGGGACGCGGGGCAGGCCGGACTGCTGGGGAGTGTGACGTCCCCGGCGCCCTCGCCGAAGGCGGTGTCCGCCGCCCCGCCGCTCGCGCAGCCGCCCACGGAGGTACGGACGCTGGGCGGCCGGCGTCTGGACATGTCCGGTCCGCTCCGCTGAGCGCCGCTCGCGTACGCGGAGGGGCGCCACCCCTGATCGGGTGGCGCCCCTGTTGTCCGTCGAACGGCTGAACTACCTAGTCGGCCCCCGCTCGTTCTCCTGCTGTGAGCATCGTCGAGGCGGAGATGAGGAATCGATGAGCCGACACAGCAAAGGCCGCAGGCACCGCAAGGTGAACATGACGCCCCGTCCGGTCGGACCGAGGAGATCGCCCCGCGAGGTCCGGGAGCAGGTGGGCGCGGGCGCGGTCGGCCCGCGGCCGGAGCGGGCCAGGCCTCCCATGCCCGGGCAGGACACGAACGGGGAAAGGGCCGAGGCCGTGTCCAGGACGGTGAGCGAGAGCGGTCTGAGCCGTCATGCCGTGCGTACGTGGGAGCGATTGGCGGAAGCGGGCGCCGAGGGCGTCGAGGTCGCCGAACTCACCGTGTCCGTGGGCTTCCGGCGTTCCACCGTGCTCGGGCACCTGAAGGGCCTGGCCGGACTCGGACTGGCCGAGGACCACGAGAGCGTGTGGCGGGCGACCGGCCCGGTGGAGGGCGCGGCCGCGCTTGAGGGCGTGGGGGCTTCGGTCGGGAGCGTCACCTAGGACGGAGGTCCGAGGCGGCGCTCGCCGGGCGATCCGCCCGCGTCCGAGCGCCGCCTGCCGGTCCCGTACGTACCGTTGCGCACTGCCCTTTGCGTGGCTGCCCCTTGTGCGCCGGGTCTCCTGCCGCCCGCTCCTCAAGAGCGTGCCCCCACGACTTTCCGCCCCCGGCCGTCGCCCCCGCGTGCCCCGCGCGTGCCCGCCCCCCGGCCGTCGCCGCCTGCACGTCGGTCCTCGCGTGCCTGCCCTGTGCGTGCCCGCCCCGGCCGTCGCCCCCGCGTGCCCCCTCGCGTGCGTGGCCGCCTCTGGCGGGCTGCCGCGCGGGCCTCGACGGGAGTGGATTCGGCGGATCCCTCACACGACGTAGTGTCGGTCGGCCTTCTCGGGGCATCCGGACTCCATCGCTCGACTGCCGGACCTTCACAAGGAGTCCCCATGCTCGGCATAGCTGCCGCCGTACTGCTGTTCATCGCGTTCCTGATCAACGCCGGTGACGTCTCGACCAATCACGTGTTCACGTCCACCAACGTCATGCTCATCGGGCTGGCCCTGCTCGCCCTTCACCTCTCGGGTGTCGGCGGTGGCTGGACGACGCGCAGCCGTCGCCGCTGACGGGCGGGGACCGTCTGCCCGGCGGTGTGCGCTGCGGACGCGCATGACGCGGCGGCGCCCGCCGGCCGGAACGGTCCTTTTCGTGTGACTTCGCCCCGGTGACTTGCCGTGGCGCGGTCTGCCACGAGATGGTTGTCGGACGGAAACAATCTGTCGTCCGGAAAGGTGGTGGGCTCGCCGAGCGGGCCCTTGCTCGTGGACACTTCCCAGCAACCTCCCGCCGGCCCGCGTGGCGCCGGTCCGGCCGCCACGTGGGGTTTCGCCCCCTATCCCGTGGTGGTCGCCGACCCGTGCGGCGGGGTGGTCGACACCAACGCGGCGGCGGCCACGCTCTTCCCCGACGCGATCGCCGGGGCGTGGCTGCAGGACGTGGTCCCCGCGTGGATCGCCGACGCCCACACACGGCTGCGGGGCCTCGTGCCCGGGCCGCGGAACTCCGCTCCCGGCGCGTCCGTGCACGGTCCCGTCGGCGACCGGACCTTCGAAGCGCATCCCACCCCGACGGACGACGGCGACGTCATGTGGTGGCTGGTCGACGACACCGACCGGCGACAGGCGGAGGACGCCCTCAGGACCGAACGGGAACGCGCCGCCTTCCTGGCCGGCGCCTCCAGCGCGCTGCTGTCGTCACTGAACGTCGAACGGTGCATGGAGGTCACGGCAGGGCTGGCCGCCGAGCATCTCGCCGACGCCGCCGTGATCGTCGCCCCTCCACGCGGTCGCAAGGCCCAGCTCACGTTCTGCGGACCCGACGGCTCCGTGGTGCACCGGACGGTGCCGAACGACGTACAGGAGCTGCCGGGGCTCAGTGAGGCCCTGCGCGGATTCCCGCCCGTACCGTCCCGCTGGATCGACCCGGCCACCGTTCCCGGATGGGCCGTGCCGGAGGGGTTCACCGAACCGGTCGGGTCGGCCGTCGTGACCCCGCTGCCCGGCCACGGGGTGCCCGCGGGCGCCCTGATCCTGCTCCGGTCGAGCCGGCACGCCGCCTTCACGGAGAGCGAGGAGATCTTCGCCCGGCTCTTCGCCTCGCGCGCCGGAGCCGCCATGTCGGCGGCCCGCATGTACGCCGAACAGGCCGCCATCACGGCGACGTTGATGCGGGAGCTGCTGCCGCCCCGGCTGCACGCGGTGCACGGGGTCGAGTTCGCCGGACGGTACCGCCCCGCGGGCCGGGCCGAACGCGTCGGCGGCGACTTCTACGACGTCCACCCCGCCGCGGACGAGGGACAGGAATCCCTCGTCGTCCTCGGGGACGTCTGCGGCAAGGGACTCGAGGCCGCCGTGCTGACCGGAAAGATCCGCAACACGGTGCAGGCGCTCCTGCCGCTCGCCGATGACCACCAGCGGCTGCTGGGACTGCTCAACGGCGCGCTGATGAACTCCCATCACACCCGCTTCGCCACCCTGGCCATGGCCTCCGTCGTACGCCGCGCGGGCATCGTGCATCTGCGGGTCACCAGCGCGGGACATCCCGCTCCGCTGATCGTGCGGGCCGACGGCGCGGTCGAGCAGGCCCGCACCCGCGGGACGCTCATCGGCGCGTTCTGGGACGTCAGTTCCACCACGGCCCGGGTCGAACTCGCGCCCGGCGAGACCTGTCTCTTCTTCACGGACGGCATCACCGAGGCCAGGGGCGGGCCGCTGGGGGACGAGTTCTTCGGCGTACGACGGCTGGAGACGGCGCTCGCGCAGTGCGCCGGCATGCCCGCCGAGGCCGTCGTGGAGCACATCCAGATGCTCGCCGCGCAATGGGTCGGACGCGGCGGCCACGACGACATGGCGACCGTCGCGGTCACCGCACCCCACCACGCGCATCTGAGTGCGGTGAACGGCCACACCCGGGGCAGGTACACAGGATGACCCCGCCCCAGCCTCCGCCACCGCACACCGGACCGTGGACGATCTGCCGCACCTGGCCGACCGAGCCCGTTCTGGACCTGCTGACCCGGCAACTCAAGGACTTCCCACGCGCCTGCCGCACACTGGCCCGCGCGCGGGAGGCGCTCGGAGACCGAACGCCGCTGCCCCCGATCCCCGGCCTCGGAAAGCCCGTATGACCACTTCACATCCCCTCGCCTTCACGCTGACCGTCGACGTCCAGCCCGCCGCCCTCGTGATCCGGGTCGCCGGAGATCTCGACCACGAGACGTGCGACGAACTGATGAGAGCCGTCGACCAGAACCTCTTCGCCCCGCGGGACCTGGAGGGACGGTTCCTCGAACTGCGCGTCGACTTCGCCGGCCTCGGCGTCATGGACTCCATGGGCCTGGCCACCCTGCTGATGATCCGGCGCCGTACCGACGCCGCGGGTGTGCGCCTGTGCCTCGACCAGCGCCCCCGCGGCCTGGACCGGCTGCTGGAGATCACGGGAACGCTGGAGCACCTCACCGCACCCCGCGACGCGAGCGGCGGGGCACGGAGTCCCGGGACCGGCTGACACCACGTACGCCCCGGTCGTACTCCGGTGTTCGGCACCGAGCTCGCGTACCGGTCCGCCCGATTCATCGAATGCCCGCCGCGTAGCGGGGTATTGGCAGCCCTGTGAGACGGCGCGGGACGGATCGGCGAACCCGCGAGCCAACGGAGGAAGACATGACGATCAACGAGATCTGGTCGTACGCACCGGAGTTCAACCACCCCGAAGCAACGGAACTGGCCGGGTACAGCGTCGAGGCGACCGACGGGACGATAGGACACGTCGACCGGCAGGTCGACGCATCGGGGATGCGGCACATCGTCGTCGACACCGGCATCTGGGTGTTCGGCAAGAGTGTGCTGGTGCCCGTGGGTGTCGTCGCCGGCATCGACACGGAGTCCCAGAAGATCACCGTCGCGTGCACGCGCGACGAGATCAAATCGGCGCCGGTGTTCAAGACCGACCGCGAGACGCTGGACCCCGCGTACCTGTCCAGCGTAGGGACCTATTATCGAAGCCTTCCGCCGAGGCAGCCGGCATGAGCCCTCGTGCGGTGACCCACGGCGGTGCGCGTGCGGCCGGCCGCCGCGCCTCGAAGAACCGGCTCCGTCGCGGGAGCGTACGAGAAAGAGTGTGCACATGCCCGACGGGTCGGCAGCCACCGTGACGCACGGCGTGGCCCAGGACGCCTTCGTCGTGCGGGTCGGCGGCGCTGTCGACCACGAGAGCGCCTTCCGGCTGGAGGAGGCCCTGAGCCTGGCCCACCGGGCCGGCCCGGAACGCACGGTGGTCGATCTGTCGGAGACCGACTTCGCCGACTCCTCGATCCTGCACGTGCTTCTGGAGGCACAGCGCGCGCACCGGGCCCGCGGCACGTTCATGGTGGTCTGCGGGCCCTTCGGCGACATCGTTCGGAGGCTGTTCGACGTGACAGGGACCGAGGGCTTCTTCGTCCTCGCGGACAGCGTCGGAGCGGCGCTGGAACTCCCGGACCCGGCGACCGGTCGATGAACCCGGTCGACCACCCGCCGGAGGCCGGTCCGAGCCGGGGAGAGGGCGCCGCGGTCACGAGCGCCGCGACCGCGCGCGACCACGTCCGGGTGCTGCTGGGCGGGCACGGACGGACCGGTGGGCCGAGCCCTGACGCGGTCGTCGATCTGCTGCTGGTGGTCTCGGAACTGGTCACCAACGCGATCCGGCACGGCGGAGGGCTCGCCGGATTCGACGCGAGGCTGACCGACGGGGGCGTGTGGCTCGCGGTGCGCGACAACAGCGACGTCGTCCCCGAGCAGGCCCATGGCACCGGCGAGATCCCGCGGACGCACCGGACGACCGGAGGATACGGCTGGCCCTTGATCATCCGCCTCTCCACCGCCGTCACCTTCGAGCCGTGCCGCGAGGGCGGCAAGACCATCCACGTGTTCGTCCCTCTGACCTGACGCCCAGACCGCCTGGCCCGGACCGAGCCCGCCGATCTCCGCGTCCCCGCCGCGGGCGCCGCGCTCGAGGTGACCAGGCGTAGAGGGGCCGTCGCGTGGAAGGAGAGCCTCGACCGACTCCGCCGGACACGGGGTCCAGTACGCCGGCCCGACCGGCGCGGAGAGGTGAGGCATGAACAGACGCAGCGTCCCGCGGTTCCCGGAGGCGCCGGGCACCGCCGGCCCGTACCGGAGCCGCTCCGGGGCACGGACCCGCCACGACCCCCGACGGACCGGCGGCGACACCCACCGGACCGGGCATGTCCGCTGAATCGGGGCCGAACAGTGTCATCGAGGCGGTCCGCCCGGCACGGCTCCGCCGGTACGGGCCGCGGCTGCCCGCCCTCTGGTGGGCGGCGCTGCGCCGCACCCCGGTCTCGATGTGGAACGACGACGTGTCCGACTGGGCGGCGGCGCTGACGTACTACGCGATCCTCGCGGTGCTCCCGGCCCTGCTGGTGATGGTCATCGCCTTCGGCCTGATCAGCCCGGACACCGCCGAACAGCTCATCGCGCACGTCACGGCGTACGCGCCCGCGCAGTCGGGGGCCGAACTGCACCAGGCGCTGGGGGAGATGCTGCGGCAGCGGTCCGCCGCCTGGACGCTGCTGGTCACCGGTGCGGCCAGCGCGCTGTGGTCGGCGTCGAGCTACCTCGCGGTGTTCCGCAGGGCTCTGCACAGCATGCACGACGCGGCGGACCACCGTTCGGTCTGGCGCACCGCGCACCGGCTCGTGCTGACCGCGCTGGCGCTTCTCGGACTGCTCGTCGTCAGCGCGCTCGTCCTGTTGCTGACCGGCCCCCTGGCCGAGGCCGCCGGCCGTGTCGTGGGGGTCGACGGCCAGGTGGCCGTGGCGTGGAACCTGCTCCGCTGGCCCCTGTTGACGTGTCTGGTGGCCCTGCTGGTCCTCGTCGTGTTCCACACCGGGCCGCCGCCCGCCCGCCGTCGCCGGCACAGCCTGCCCGGCGGTGTCCTGGCCGCCGTCCTCTGGCTGGCCGTCTCGGCCGGATTCGCCCTGTACGCCTCCGTCCTCGGCGCCTACAGCCGGCTCTACGGGTCTCTCGCGGGCCCTGTCGTCTTCCTCGTGTGGCTGTGGCTGTCCAACCTCGCGCTGCTGGCCGGCGCGCAGTTCACGGCCGAACTCGACAAGGCCGCGGCGGCGAGAAGCCGGGCGACCGTATGAGGTTCACAGGTTTGTTCCGGTCAGGACGGCGCACACGGACTGAGGAAGTCACATCTGCTGTACGGACGATGGAGGAACTGTGGGCATCATCGCTTGGATTCTGATCGGGTTGCTTGCCGGTGCCATCGCCAAGCTGCTCCTGCCGGGCAAGGACCCGGGCGGGATCATCATCACCATGCTGATCGGGGTGGCGGGCGGCCTGCTGGGCGGCTGGCTGGGCAAGGTCGTCTTCGGCGTCGACTCCATCGACGGGTTCTTCGACCTGTCGACCTGGATCGCCGCGATCGCGGGGTCGCTGATCCTTCTGGTTCTGTACCGGATGCTGACCGGCAACCGTCGGTCGCACCGCCACGCGTGAAGGGGCACTGACCCGTTCGGCGCGTCATGACGTACGGCCTGGGGCCGGCACCGGGGTTCCCGGTTGCCGGCCCCAGGCCGTTCATACCTCTTCGGGGCGCGCCCGGAGCGCCGCGCCGCCTTCCCACCGCGGCGGACCCCCTGCCATGATCAACCGGAGAACGCGCGGGCCCGCCCGGTCACGGGCTTTCGGCGGCCGGACCCCGGTGCGGGCCGCCCGGTGCGGCCCGCGACGCAGCCAGTGAGGAGCCCGAGTGACGTACGACGTCGGCGCGTTGCGCGCCGAGATCCCCGCCCTGCTCTCCGGAGTCGCGCACTTCGACGGGCCGGGCGGCACCCAGACCCCGGCCCGGGTGGCCGGCGCGATCGCGGACGCGCTCACCGGCCCGCTGTCGATCCGGGGGCGCCTGACACCGGGAGAAGTGAACGCGGAGAACCTCGTCCAGGGGTTCCGGCGGGCGGTGGCGGATCTGGTGGGCGGTGATCCGTCCGGAGTCGTCTTCGGCCGGAGCGCCACCCAGCTCACGTACGACATCGCCCGTGCGCTCGCGAAGGACTGGGCTCCCGGGGACGAGGTCGTCGTCAGCCGTCTCGACCACGACGCGAACATCCGGCCCTGGGTCCAGGCGGCCGAACAGGCGGGCGCCCAGGTGCGCTGGGCGGACTTCGACCCACGGACGGGTGAACTCCCGCCTTCCGCGGTGGGCTCCCTGCTGACCGAGCGCACCCGGCTGGTCGCGGTCACCGCCGCCTCGAACCTGACGGGGACCGTGCCCGATGTCGCCGAGATCGCCCGCCTGGTCCACCGGCACCCGCGGGCGCTTCTTCACGTGGACGGGGTGCACTACGCGGCGCACGCCTTCGTGGATCTCGCGCGGCTCGGCGCCGACTTCTTCGTGTGCTCGCCCTACAAGTTCCTCGGCCCGCACCACGGGATCCTGACCGCGTCCCCGCGGCTGCTGGAGCGACTGCGCCCCGACAAACTGCTGCCGTCCACCGACGCGGTTCCCGAGCGGTTCGAACTGGGGACGCTGCCTTACGAGTTGCTCGCCGGCACGATCGCCGCGATCGACGTCCTCGCCGGTCTCTCGGGCGATACGACCGGCGGACGCCGCGACCGTCTGCGCACGGCCTTCGCGGCGATCGAACGGCATGAGGAAGGGCTGCGCGCACGGTTGGAGGCGGGCCTGGCCGAACTGCCCGGTGTCACCGTCCGCTCCCGGGCGGCCCGTCGTACGCCCACCCTGCTGCTCACGTTCGACCGCCGGGAAGCCGCCGACGCCTCCGCGCACCTGGCGGACCGCGGTGTGCACGCACCCGCCGGATCGTTCTACGCGCTGGAGGCGTCCCGGCACCTCGGCCTCGGGGACACCGGGGGCCTGCGGGTCGGGCTCTCGCCGTACAACGACAAGGACGACGTCGATCGGCTGCTGGAGGGCCTGGCGTCCTTCCTGCGGTCGTAGGCGCGGCGGCGGTTTCCGGGCGTCACGGGACCGGTGCCGCGCCGGGCCGCCGGCGGGCGTGGGGCCGGCCGGTCAGGAGCGCACCGGTGTCGGCGGGTCCGTCGTCCGGTCGTCCGGGGCGGTGAGCAGGCGGAGCGCCTCGGCGAGGTGACGTGGACGCAGGAGTCCGGGGCCGGGCTGTGTGCCCCAGCCCGGCCCGCTCAGCAGGATCCGGCTCCGGGTCCGTGCTCCCCGTACTCCCCAGCGCGTGGCGGCGAGGTGTTGGGCGAGCGGCAGGTTCGCCGTCGACCACGACTGGGACCACAGGACGACCGCCGGGGGACCGACGCGTTGCACCGCCGCCATGAGTGCCTCGGGCGGGACGGCGGCTCCGAGGGTCACGGCGGGTACACGCCGTTCCGCGAGCGCCGCGTTGAGGGCCTCCAGGGGCAGGGTGTGCTCTTCGCCCGGAGCGCAGGCAAGGAGGACGGGCGACACCGCGGCGGGCGGTCCGTGCCCCGCCGCTGACACGTAGGCGTGTCGCAGGGTGGCGGAGACGTGCCAGGTCAGCAGGTGCTCGACCTCGACGTAACGGTCTCCCGACGACTCCCATTTGCGGCCCACGGTCCGCAGGGCGGGCACCATCACCTCTTCCCAGGCCCTGGCCAGGCCGTGCGTGCGGACCGCCGTCGCCAGCCGTTCCTGGACGGCGGGGGCGTCGAGGCGGACGGCGGCACGCGCGAGACCCCGGCCCTCCTGGACCACGTCCGCCGACAGTGGCGCGGTGCCTGACGGCGATGCGGGTGTCCCCGGGTCCGGAGCCGTCGTCGGCGAACCCTCCGGGATCCGGACGCCGGTTCGCGTACGGGCGGTGGTCCGCGTCCGGGCGGCCAGCGCCGGGGACGTGGCGACACGGCCGCGAGCCGACTCCTTGGCCGCGCGGGCGGCCTCGGCGGGGGGCAGGCCGGCGGCGGTCAGCCGGCACATCTCCTGGACCATGGCCACGTCGTCGGGCGACCAGCGCCGGTGGCGGCCGTCCGCCCGCACGGCGGGCCCCAGACCGTAGCGCCGGTCCCAGGAGCGCAACGTCGTGGGCGACACCCCGAGCCTGCGCGCCAGGAAACCGGTCGTCACGCCCGCGCCCGTGGTCTCCGGCTCGTCGCCGGTGCTCAGTTCCACGGAGCGGCTCCCGGGAGAGCGATGGACGGTGCTCCGGCGGAGGGGCCCCACCCGCGGGTGGAGGGGGCCGGTGCGCGGCGGCAGCGGATCATGACGGGCCTCGCCTCGATTCCCGAGCCGTCCGGGACCCGGCCGGTCCGCCGGGCTCACCCCTGCTTCGCCGCGGGACGGCCCTCCGGATGCGGCGAACAGACCCGTCCCGCACCCGGCCGGCCCCGATGGGGCGGGGCGGGGCTCGCCGGCACTGCTCAGGTGACCGCCTGGACGGTCCGGGCGCGCTGGGGTGCCATCGCCCAGCGGACCGCCGAGGTGAAGGCGCTGCCGAGCGGACGTACGCACACGCTGTCCACCAACGGCAGCCGGGGCAAACGGAGTTCGGCGGCGGCCCACGCGGGCAGCAGGGACACCGCGTTCGCGGCGAGCACCCCGTACGGCAGGCGGGCCACCAGCGGCACCGGCGGGTTCAGCAGGAGGAAACGCGCGGCCTCGCGGGCCTGTGGCGTCGCGCGCACCTCGCCGCGGTACGCGTTCAGCCGCTCCGCGAGCTCCGCACGGTTCGTGGGCGGGTCCAGGACGCCCAGCGCGGCGGCGACGCGGGCCGTGTCCGCCACGTAGGCGTCGCGGTCGGCCCCGGAGAGCGGCCGCGAGCCGTACCGCTGATGCGCGCGCAGGAAGCTGTCGATCTCCGCGACGTGGACCCAGCCGAGGAGGTGGGGATCCGCCGCGTGGTACGGCGTTCCCTCCGAGGTCACACCGCGCACCCGCTCATGGACCGCCCGGACCCGGTCGCAGGCGTCCTGGGCGCTCTCGGCCGTGCCGTAGGTCGTGACCGCGAGGAAGGTGCTGGTGCGCTGGAGTCTTCCCCAGGGGTCGCCGCGGAAGCCCGAGTGGGCGGAGACGGCGGCCATGGCGAGGGGGTGCAGCGACTGGAGCAGCAGCGCGGAGAGGCCGCCGATGAACATCGACGCGTCCCCGTGCACGATGCGGATGGGGCGGTCCGGGCCGAACCAGCGGGGTCCGGGCGTGCCGTGGATACGGGCGCGGTTCTTCGGTCCGTCCGGGCCCGCGACCCGGGTGAACAGGGCGCTGCCCAGCCGTTCCCGTACTCCGCCGCCGTCCGCTCCGGTCACTCTCATGGGGCACCGGCCTCCTCCGCGTCGTGCTTCCGTCGCGCCCGCGGCCTCTTCCGGACCGGCCTGTCCGGGAGCGCTGCCGTGGCGTCCGGGGTCGCCCGCGGACCGGCGGAAACACCCTTCAGCATGGCCGAACCGGGGGAGGAAAGTCCACGGGCCCCATCGGCCGACGGGCGACGTCGGCGCCGAGCGAGCGGCACCGACGCTCACGGGGGCGCCGTCTCACAGGGTGACGCGGGTGCCCCACCCCTCCGCACGGGCGACGGAGTCGGCGACATGGGCGGCCGCGACGTCCAGGGCGGCGTGGCCGGTCGACTTGAACAGGGTGAGTTCGTCCTCGTCGCGCCGCCCGGGGTGTTCGCCGGCGAGGACCGAGCCGAGGAGCGTCACGTGCCGCCCGGACGGGAGGTCCTGCAACTCGTGGGCGCCGGAGGGGGGCCGGGTCGTGGCGGCGCCGTGCCATTCGGCGAAGAGGGCGGCGTCCCGGACCGTGGCGGCGTCCACCTCGGGCCCGTGGGAGCCGCCGACCGAGCTGATGTGGGTGCCGGGCGCGAGCCACGCGCGACGGATCACCGGGAGGACGGCGCCGGTGCAGCAGAACACCGTGCCGGCCCCGCGGACGGCGTCCTCGATGTGCTCCGCGACGCTGCCGGCGGGGTGGAGCGCGGCGGCGCTCGCGACGCGCCCGGGATCACGGCCCGCGACGCGGACGGGGGTCTCGGGGGCCACGGCCGCGAGCAGTGCGATCTGGGCGCGCGCCTGGGCGCCCGTCCCGATGACGGCGACCCGGTCGGCGTCCGGACGGGCCAGCGCGCGGGCGCTCAGTGTGGCCGTCGCCGCGGTACGGATCTCGGTCAGGGGCTCCGCGTCCATCAGGGCCAGCGGACGGCCGTCGGTCTCGTCGAAGAGCGCGACGATCCCCCGGTGGCTGCTGCGGCCCGGCCGCGCCGGGTCGGCGAACACCGAGACCAGTTTGGCCGCGAGCCCGAGGCCGGGCACATGGCCGGGCATCGCGCCGAGCAGGCCGTGCGGGGTGTGCGCGGCGATCCGCGGCGGTACGGAGACCTCGTCGCGGCCGATGGCGACGAGGGCCGTGGCCACGGCCTCCAGGACGCGTCGCGGTTCGAGTGCGGCGCGCGTCCGCGCCCCGTCGAGGAAGAGGATCTCGCTCATGCCGGGCCTTCGGTGGACGGGGAGGAGGGGGACGGGGAGGCGGACGTGGTCCGGGACGGGGACGAGGGCGGGTGCGACGCTTGGCCGGTGGCCCCGGTGGCCCCGGTGGCCCCGGTGGCCCCGGTGGCCCCGGTGGCCCCGGTGGCCCCGGTGGCCCCGGTGGCCCCGGGGACTTCGGGGGTTCCGGGGCCGGAGAGGATCCGCGCCAGTTCGTCCGTCGCCTCGCGCAGCCGCTCCCGCAGACCGGGAAGCAGGGCCTCGCCGAAGTCGGGGCCCAGCCCGACCAGGGTGAGGGCGCAGACGGGGGCGCCCTGACGCGTGACCACGGCGCGGGCGAGCGAGGCGACCGGCTGTTCGTTACGCCCGTACTCGACGGCGAATCCGGTGCGTTCGGCGTCCTCGATGTCGGCCAGCAGCCCGTCGGGTCCGTCCAGCGGATACCCGGACTCCTCCGCGGCGCGCAGATAGGGGACCCGGTCGGCCGGGGAGAGGGCGGCGACGAGGGCGAGCGGGCCGGCGAACCGGTGAACGGGCAGGGCCTGGCCGGTCAGACTGCTGATCATCGCCAGCCGGTCGGGTCGTACGACGTCGATCACGCGGGACCGGTCGACCTCGGGCACCTGAAGGTTGACCATCATGCCGGTGCGCTCGGACAGCGCCGCGAGGACCGGCCGGGCGAGGGCGCCGAGCGAGTTCCGGGCCGCCGAGGACGACAGTTGCAGGACCGCCGTGCCCGGCAGATAGCGGTCGCCGGCGCGCAGCACCCAGCCACGCCGGACCAGGTCGACGAGCACGCGGTAGGCGGTCGCGCGATGCAGCCCGACCTCCTCGGCGAGGTCGATGAGGCGCGGCGGCTGGGACGCACGGGCCACGGCCTCGACCAGGTCCAGGGCCTTGTCCACCGCGGTTCGGGGTGCTGCGGGCAATTCCGGCCCCTCCTTGTGACGGCGTGAGATGCGAGCGTACGGTAGCGCATGTTGCGAGAGACGATACGTCTGTTACGTAGAGCGTAACAAGATCTTTCAAGCGGCCCGCCGGTCCGGACAGAGCCGCTCCGGTCAGAGCTACTACTGAGGTGAAGATGACGGACGAGACTTCGGGCGCACCGGCCCCGCACGCGCCCGCGGTGAGGGGAGCCGTCGCGGTGTACCGCGGCGCGACACTGTTCGACGGGACCGGTGGCCCGGTCCGGACCTCGATGTCGATCGTGATCGACGGCCCGGTCATCCGTGCCGTCGGCGACGATGCCGCGATCGCCGAGACGCTGCCCGCCGACGCCCAGGTCTTCGACCTCGGCGGACGGTTCGTCATCCCCGGTCTGATCGACGCCCACCAGCACATCGCGACGCCGCCGGACCGGCCCGTCGCCGAGGCGGTGCTGCGCCGGCTCGTCCACAGCGGGGTCACGGCCATCCGCGACATGGCCGACGACCTGCGCCAGGTCGGTGACCTGGCGAGGGCGACGCTCGTCGGCGAGATCCCCGGCCCCGACATCCGCTACGCCGCGTTGATGGCGGGACCCGGCTTCTTCGACGACCCGCGCACCCACCAGGTGTCCCAGGGCGAGACGCCCGGTGCCGTGCCGTGGATGCAGGCGATCTCGAAGGACACCGACCTGCGGATCGCCGTCGCCGTGGCGCGCGGGACCCATGCCTCCGCGATCAAGGTGTACGCGGACCTCGACCACGTCACCGTCGCCGCGATCACCGCGGAGGCACACCGCCAGGGCATCCCCGTCTGGGCCCACGCCACCGTCTTCCCGGCCTCGCCCGGCGAGATCGTCGCGGCCGGCGCCGACAGCGTCTCCCACGTCACCCTGCTCGCGTTCGAGGGCACGGACGAGCCGCTGACCAGCTACAAGACCAAGCCGAAGGTCGACCACGAGCGCTTCGCCGCCGGTGACGACCCCCGTGTCGAGGAACTGTTCGCCCTGATGAGGCGGCGGGGTACGGTCCTCGACGCGACGGCGGGCATGTGGGCGAGCGAGGCCCTCGCGGGCGAGGGTCCCGAGGGCGCGGCTCGGGCGGCGGCCAACACCGAACTCGCCGCCGTGCTCACTGCCCAGGCCCACCGGGCCGGCGTGGAGATCGCGACCGGCACGGACTACGAGACCGACCCCGGGGACCCGTTCCCCGCCCTCTACGAGGAGTTGGAGTTCCTCGTGCGGCGCTGCGGGATGTCACCCGCGCAGGTGCTGCGCTCGGCCACGCTGATCGGGGCCCGCAGTGCCGGGGCCGAGGACGTCATGGGCAGTGTCGAGGCGGGCAAGCTCGCCAACTTCGTCGTCCTGGAGGACGATCCGCTGCTGGACATCACGCATCTGCGCAGCGTCACGCTGACCGTCAAGCGCGGCCGACGCTTCGAGCGCCGGGACTTCGACGCAACCGCCCCCGGCGCCGGGCGGCCCGAGGGTGTCGAGGGCCCCGCGTCCGAAGAGCCCGCCGTGTCCCAGCCCGTCGGCGTGAGCCACCCCGCCGAGTCGACCCACTCTGTCCAGGAGACCCGATGACCGACCTTCCCATGATCATCAACGCGCTCGGGCAGCTCGACAATCCGAACGCCCCCCAGTCGGCCGAGGCCGCAGCGCAGCTCAACCCCTCCAGCGAGCAGCTGACCGTCGACGCCCGCACGCTGGCCGACGCCCACGCCTCCGGCCTCACCGCCGTGAACATCACTCTCGGCTACACGATGGGCGATCTGCCGCCCTACGAGCACACGCTCCACGAGATCGCCGTCTGGGACGGGATCATCCGGGACAACGCGGCCGACCTCCTCAAGGTCCGCACGGCCGCGGACATCCGCCGGGCCAGGAAGGAGGGCAGGATCGGTGTCATCTACGGCTTCCAGAACGCCGTCGCGGTCGGCGAGGACGCCGGGCGCGTCGCCACCTTCGCCGATCTCGGTGTCAGGGTCGTCCAGCTCACGTACAACCAGGCCAATCACATCGGCGACGGCTCCATGGCGCCGGAGAACCGGGGACTGACCGACTTCGGCCGGAGCGTCGTCGAGGCGCTCGACGAGCACCGTCTGATGGTCGACCTCTCCCACAGTGGTGAGCGGACCTGTCTGGAGGCCGCCAAGACGGCCAGCCGCCCCGTGTCGATCAACCACACCGGCTGCCGCGCGCTCGCCGATCTCCCCCGCAACAAGACGGACGAGGAACTGCGCCTGGTGGCCTCGCGCGGCGGCTTCGTGGGCATCTACTTCATGCCGTTCCTGAACGTGTCGGGTCACGCGACGGCCGCCGACGTCGTGGAGCACATCGTCCACGCGGTCAACGTGTGCGGCGAGGACCACGTGGGCATCGGCACCGACGGGACGGTGACGTCCATCGACGACCTCGACGGGTACCGCGCGCATCTCGCCGAGCATGTCGCCCTGCGGCGCCAGGCGGGTGTGGGAGCGGCGGGGGAGCGCGACGACACGCTTCCCTTCGTGCTCGACCTGCGCGGAGTGGACCAGTTCCGGGAGCTCGTCCGCCTGCTGGAGCGGCGCGGCTACACCTCGGAGCGCATCGAGAAGATCCTCGGCAGGAACTTCCTGGACTACGCGGACCGGGTGTGGGCCCCGGAGGCTGCCCGGTAGGCGGCTCCGGCACCCGGGCGGAGCGGCGGGCGGGCAGAACGGTGGGCGGGCAGAACGGTGGGCGGGCAGAACGGTGGGCGGGTGGACCGGATCCGCCCGCCCACCGTTTCCGGCCGTCCGGTCACTCGTACAGGCGGCGGCCGCGTCGCCCTCGCCCGGACGAGCGGACGCCTGGCCGTTCCGTCCTTGAGAGCGCCGGATCGAGCGCCGCGACGAGAAGAGACGGCCGAATCGGTTGTTCATGCGACTGAATCGAGTGTCTGGTCTTGCTTCGACGCCTCATACGTTCGTACTCTGGCCGAATCCGTTCGCCGAACGTGTCGTCGACCGAGCTCGCCGACCGGGTGCACCGACAGAGGAGCCCTTGATGGACCGCACACGCCTGCACCAGCTCCTGGCTCGCGAGAGCGCCGAGGCGGAGCGTCGCAACCCGCGGTCCAGGGCCGCGTACGAGCGGGCCGAGCACCTGTTCGGCAGAGTCCCGATGACCTGGATGAACAAGACCGCCGGGGCCTTCCCGCGCTATCTGGACAGCGCGCGAGGCGCCCGCGTCACCGACATCGACGGGCACGAGTACATCGACTTCTGCCTCGGCGACACGGGCGCGATGGCCGGTCACTCGCCCGAGGTGGTCGCCGAGGCGGTGCGGACGCGCTTCGCCGAGAGCGGCGGCGCGACCGCGATGCTGCCCACGGAGGACGCGGAATGGGTGGGCGCCGAACTGACCCGCCGCTTCGGTCTCGCGCGCTGGAGCTTCTCGCTCACCGCGACCGACGCCAACCGCTGGTCCATCCGCCTGGCACGGGCGGTCACCGGCCGCCCGAAGATCCTCGTGAACAGCTACAGCTACCACGGCAGCGTCGACGAGTCGCTGATCGTCGTCGGACCGGACGGTCACGGCACCGCCCGCCCCGGAAACGTCGGCGCCCCCTGCGACGTCACCCTCACCAGCCGTGTCGCGGAGTTCAACGACCTGGAGCAGCTGGAGCGCGAGCTCGCGCACGGCGACGTCGCCGCCGTCCTCATGGAACCCGCGCTCACCAACATCGGCATCGTGCTGCCCGAGCCGGGCTACCTGGAAGGCGTCCGTGCCCTGACGCGCCGCTACGGAAGCCTCCTCATCAACGACGAGACGCACACCTTCTCCGCCGGCCCCGGTGGCTGCACCGCCGCCTGGGGCCTGGAGCCGGACATGCTCACGATCGGCAAGGCGATCGGCGGAGGGATCCCGGCCGGAGCGTACGGGCTCTCGGCCGAACTCGCCGACAAGCTGCTCGGCCGGGCCGATCTGGACCTGGTCGACATGGGCGGTGTCGGCGGCACCCTCGCCGGGAACGCCCTCTCCACCGCGGCGACGCGCGCGACCCTGGAACACGTCCTCACCGACGCCGCGTTCGCCACGATGGCGAAGCTCTCCGAACGCTTCGAGGCGGGTGTCCGGGCCGGAATCGACACCTGGGGCCTGCCGTGGTCGGTGAGCCGGCTCGGAGCCCGTACGGAATACCGGTTCGCCGATCCCGCGCCGCGCACCGGAACGGAGTCGGCCGCGGCGGCGGACACCGAGCTGGAGGACTTCCTCCATCTGTATCTCGCCAACCGGGGCATCCTGCTGACCCCGTTCCACAACATGGCGCTCATGTGCCCGGCGACCACCGAGGAGGATGTGGACCGGCACACCGAGGTCTTCGCCGCCGCCCTGGCCGAACTGGCGGGCTGAACGGCGCCGTTACCCTGGGACCGGGTCAGCCGGAGAGGAACAGCGTGGACGAGATCGACCGGGCCATCCTGCGGGAACTGCAGATCGACGGCCGTATCGCCTATGCCGAACTCGGCCCCAAGGTAGGGCTGTCCGCGTCTGCGGCCCGCCAGCGCCTGCAACGGCTGCTCGACTCGCAGGCGGTCCAGGTCGTCGGCGTCACCGACCCGATGGGCATGGGCGGACAGGCGATGGCCCTGCTCGGCATCGCCGTGGACGGCGATCCGCGAGCGGTCGCCGACGCGCTGGCCGAACGGGCCGAGGTCGTCTACGCGGTCCTGACGTCGGGCGGCTTCGATCTGTTCGCCGAGGTCGTCTGTCCCGGCCCGCGGGATCTGCTGGACTTCGTCAACGACGTCGTGCGGCCTATCGAGGGTGTCCGGCAGGTGCAGTCGTTCCCCTACTTCGGGATCCACACGCACCGGTTCCTGTGGAACGTGGGCTGAGCACAGACCCGCCGCGGGCACCACGTCCCGCCGCCGTGCGACGGACTGCGTCACGACCACCGTGCCATGCCGGTCCCCTGGCCGCCGCGCGACTCCTCACCGGGGCTCCTACGCCACGCTCCGGGCCGCCTTCTTGCCGGGCGTCGAGATCCGCACCCCCAGCGGGCGGGCCAGGCCGATCACCCCTTCGTCCAGACGCTGGAGATGCCGCAGGACCCGGCCCGTGACGCGGTCGTGGCGGGGTGAGTCCGGCGTGTCAGGTTCCAGCATGGCGGCGAGGCTCGCCCCGGTCTCCGCGACACCGTCCCCGGCGTCCGCCGCCACCCGGGCGACGAGGATGTCGATGTTGTGGCCGATCCGGCGGCCCGCCAGTTTGAGCCGGGGATCCGCCGCGACCGATCTGCTGTACGGAAGGAGTTCGGCCGTCGCGGCGAGGGACCGCGCGTGATAGGCGCACGTCTCCAGCAGGGCGACGATGTAGCGGGCGGTCTGACGGCGGGCCCGCCACGGAGTGATGGGGTGGGTCAGCGGTTTGGTGGAGGCCCGCAGTTTGTCCAGGGCCGCGTCCAGCTCGCGGGCCTTGCCCAGCAGATCGAGGGCGATACCGCCGCTGAGCTGCTCCACCGCCGCACCGCTGACGTCCCCGAGCCGGACGAGCACGGCCGCGAGGAGTTCGTCCGTACGGCGGTCGGTCTGCACCGGAAGGACCACGATGGCCGCGACCATCCCGCAGATCGCGCCGAGCGCCGTCTCCTCGATCCGCAGGACGAGCACTGACGGGCTGTAGGTGTTGAGCACCGTGTACAGCAGCCCCAGCATCGCCGTCACGAAGAAGGACATCAGGACGTACGACACGGGGGCGGTGAAGTACATGGCGAAGATGAACAGCAGGACCAGCGCGAACGCAGTCCAGGTGTGGCCACCCACCACGCCTGCCAGGAGGACACCCGCGACCACGCCGAGGATCGTCCCCAGCAGCCGGCGATAGCCCTTCACCAGGATCTCCCCGGTCGAGGACGTGTTCAGGAAGACGACCCAGCATGTCAGCACCGCCCAGTACCACCGCTGCGGGGAGAGCAGTTCCCCGCCGACGATGGCCAGGGTCGACCCGACCGAGACCTGTACCGCCGCCCGGGTCGTCGGCCGGTCCAGTCCCGTGGGGTGCGGCTCCTCGTCTTCGCCCTCCTCGGCGGCGATGGAGGCGTCCTCGGCGTCCAGTTCCTCGCGGGAACGCTTCGTCTCGGGGGAGTCGTCGGACTCGTCCTGGGGGCCGTCGAGCGCCACCCGCAGTCCGAGGGCCGCCCGCGTCGCCTCGCCGATACCGCGGAAGACGTCCTGCACGGCCGCCGGGGCGTGCGGCAGGTTCGCCTCGTCCCGGTAGCCGAGCAGCCGGTTGCGGAGCTGGGCCACCCCGGCACCGCGCTCACCCGAGACCGGTCCCGCGACGAGCACCTGCAGCGCTTCGAGGTCACGGTGCAGCGTCGCGATGGTGTCGTCCTGCTTCCGTAGCCGGTCTCCCGGCGCGGGCAGCGGCGCGTGCGGCAGGTGCAGGGCGAGTGTGTCGGCCTGTTCGGCGCTGCGCGCGGTGAGGATGAGGACGCCGAGCCGTTCCGCGGCGATCTCTGCTTCGGCGACCCGCCGCTGAAGCAGAGAGGCGGTCGCGCCGTCGGCGGTTCCCTCGTCCAGGCGGTCCTGGATCATCATCGCGCTCTCGTGCAGCCGCGCCGTGTGCAGCCGTACGTCGTCCAAGGCCTTCTCGACGTCGTCGGGACCGGCGTCGAGAAGGTCGATCTGGACGGACACCAACTGGGCCACGCGAGCCCGGAACGCCTTGCGCAGCCGTCGCAGGACCCGCTCGGTCGTCTCGGCGATGACGGCGAAGCGCACCAGGGCGCTGCAGGCGAAGCCGATGGCCAGCGTCGCCCAGAGTTCGGGAAGGGAGGAGTAGGTCGCTCCGCCGAACAGGGACAGGAAGTAGATCTGGAAGGCGATCAGCCCGAGCGCCGTACCGCGGTCTCCGTACCGGCGGCAGTAGACCGCGGCGAAGATCAGGGCGACGAAGCACGCGTCGCTCGCGACCGCATGACCGCGCAGCAGCGCGCCCAGTGACATCGACATGACCGCCACGGGCAGACCGAGCGCCAGGGTGACGGCCTGTTCGCCGCGATGCTTCTCCTTGATCGAGAACGTGGCGACCATGGCGGTCATGGCTCCGGTCACCATGCGGCTGGGACCGGATCCCATCAGGCCGAGGACGGCGAGAGTGAGGGCGATCGCGCCGACGGTCCGCAGCCCGGCCATGAGCCGCAGCAGGCCCGGGTCGGAAGCCACGAACCGGTTCCAGATCGCCGCTCGGTTCGGCCGTGTCACAGTACTCACGCTGCCGTCGTTCCCTGCTCCCAGGTCATGATCCGGTACTTCAGCATGGCACCATGCGGCGTTCCGCGCCGGATCTCGCCCAGCGGTCCTGGATGCGGCGGCCGTGCGCGGCCCCTCTTGTGGGAGCGCTCCCAAGAGGCCAGGATGCCGTCCATGAACCCAGTGCCGTTCATTCGCGCCTACAGGCCCGCCGACCATGACGCCGTCGCCGACGTGTGCGTGAGCACCGCGGACGACGGCGGGGATTCGCGGGCCCGGTTTCCCGACGAGGAGCTGATGCCGACGCTCTTCGCCGCGCCCTACTGCCATCTGGAGCCCGAGCTGGCCTTCGTCCTGGACGACGGGAGCGGGCGGGCCGTCGGCTATGTGGTCGGCACCGGCGACACCGCGAAGTTCGTCGCACGGTTCCGCGACACGTGGATCCCGCGCGTCGCGCACCGCTATCCCGCGCCCACGACGCCGCCGAGCACACCCGCTGAGGTGATGGTCGGGCTGCTGCACACCCCCGAGCGCATGATCCTGCCCGAACTCGACGGCTATCCGGCGCACCTGCACATCGACCTGCTGCCGGACTTCCAGCGGCGCGGCCACGGCAGCGCGCTGATGAACACCTTCCTCACCGCACTGCACGACCGCGGGGTGCCGGCGGTCCACCTGGGCATGGTCACCGCGAACCGGCCGGCGCGGGCCTTCTACGACCGTCTCGGCTTCCACGAGATTCCCGTCGGCGACCCGGGACCCCTCACCTACCTGGGCAGGTCGACGGCCGTGAAGGAGCCGGCGGCGGGCGACGGCGGGTAGCCGGCGGCTCCGGGCCGGAGATCCGGAGCCCGACGCTCCCGCGAGGGAACGTGGGCGCACCGGTTCCGGCGGACAGGGGCCGTCGGAACCGGTGCGGGTGGTGCGTGAAGGTCAGCCGGCGGCCGTGACCGCGTCCGGCGCGGCCGTACGGCCGGCCTTGTCGTCTCCGGCGGTGGCGCGGACGGCCGGGATCACGGCGGCGATGGCCGAGGCCACCAGGGCGACACATCCGCCGACGATGAGTCCGGTGCGGAAGCCGCCCTCGGAGGTGAAGGTGTAGCCGCCCGCGCTGGTCGTCATCTGGGCGAGGATGACGCCGACGACGGCCGAGCCGACGGAGGTGCCCAGCGAGCGCATCAGCGTGTTGAAGCCGTTGGCCGCGGCGGTCTCGGAGAGCGGGACCGAGCTCATGATCAGGGCCGGCATCGAGCCGTAGGCGAGTCCGATACCGCTGCTGGTGACCATGAGGGTCAGCATGAGACCCCAGGCCGAGCCCATGAGAACCAGCGACAGCCCGTAGCCGAGGGCGACGACGAGGACACCGCAGACCAGCGTGAACTTCGGGCCGCGGGCGTCCGTCAGCTTCCCGCCGAGCGGGGAGACGATCATCATCATGATGCCGCCGGGCGCCATCCACAGGCCCGCCGCGAGCATCGACTGGCCCAGGCCGTAGCCGGTGGCCTCGGGGAACTGGAGCAGCTGCGGGATGATGAGCATGCTCGCGTACATGCTGAAGCCGACGAAGATCGAGGCGACGTTGGTGAGCAGGACCCGGGGCCGCGCGGTGGTGCGCAGGTCGACCAGTGGGTCCGTGGTGCGCAGCTCCCAGGCGCCCCAGGCGACCAGGACCACGGCGGCGGCGGCGAACAGCCCGAGTGTCGTCGCGGAACCCCAGCCCCAGTCGGCGCCCTTGGAGACGCCGAGGAGCAGGCAGACCAGGCCGGCGCCGAGGCCGAGGGCGCCGAGCGCGTCGAAGCGCTGACCCTTGGCGCTGGCGGGCACGTCGGGGACGAGGAACCAGATCAGCGTTCCGATCGCCACGGCGAGCACGGCGGAGCCCCAGAACAGGACGCGCCAGTTCGTGTACTGGGCGACCGCGGCGGCGATGGGCAGGCCGAGGCCGCCGCCGATGCCCATGGAAGCACTGACCAGCGCGATCGAGGAGCTCAGCTTCTCCGTCGGCACCACGTCACGCAGCAGGGCGATGCCGAGCGGCACGATGCCCATGCCCATGCCCTGGAGGCCTCGTCCGACGATCATCGGGACGACGGACGAGGAGAGCGCGCACACGACCGAGCCCACGATGAGCGGGACGGAGCAGGCGAGCAGCATCCGCCGCTTGCCCACCAGGTCGCCCAGCCGGCCGGAGACCGGGACGCAGACCGCCGCGACCAGCAGCGTGACGGTGATGACCCAGGCGGAGTTCGCGGGCGTGGTGTGCAGGATCTGGGGCAGCTCGGCGATGAGCGGGGTGACCAGCGTCTGCATGATCGCCGCCACGGTGCCGGCGAAGGCGAGCGTGGCGACCACGCCACTCGCTCGGGCGGAAGGCTGGGGGGCGTCCATCAGGGGACTCCTCGGGTCTGTCTGCGGGGCAAGGGATGTGCATCGTACATGTCTTATGTATCGCGCATGTGGTGTGGTTCATGCATGCGATGTGGGCCGTGCATGAGGGTGTGGGACCATGAAGCCGGGCCGCACCGATGTGCGCGGGACGCGCGGCTCAGGTGACACCGGGAGGCGGCAGGCGGATGGTCAGGCCCACACACGAGGTCGAGTACGAGCAGATGCTGCTCAGCCGCCACGGATGGATGAACCACAGAGGCGGCCGTACCAAGGACGGGGTCCTGGAGCGCAGTGCGTACATCCTGCTCAGCCGTATCCGGATCCAGGGGCCGATGTCGATCGGTGAGCTGAGTGACGCCTTCGGGCTCGACGCCTCCACCCTCAACCGGCAGACCGCGGCGGCGATGCGTGCCGGGCTCGTCGAGCGCATCCCCGACCCCGACGGGGGCATGGCCCGCAAGTTCCGGATCACCGACGAAGGGGCCCGGCTCCTGGACCAGGAGCGACAGGGGCTCATCGACGCGCTGGACCGCGTCATGGCCGACTGGCCGGAGGAGGACATCGCCGCGTTCGCCTCCTACTTGCGGCGTTTCAACACGGACATCGAGCGCATCGGCGGAAGTCCCTGGCCGCGCCCGTGACCTGAGGGCCGACTGTCGCCGCTCCGAGGTCTCCTGACGGCGAGGTCCTTCTGCGGACGGGCAGGGCCGGGCGGAAAACCCGGCGACGCGGTGGCGCGCCGCCTTCTACGCTCGCCCGCATGAACAACTCCGGGAGACTGCTGAACGTCGTCGATGTCGAAGCGACCTGCTGGGATGGTCCGCCTCCGCCCGGAGCGGTGAGCGAGATCATCGAGATCGGCCTGACGGTCGTCGACCTGGACAACGGCGTTCGGTTGGCGAAGCACCGCCTTGTGGTGAGGCCCGCGCGGTCGACGGTCAGCGCCTTCTGCACCGAGCTCACCGGGCTGACGCCGGACGAGGTCGAGCAGGGACTCGAATTCACCGAGGCCTGCCGCGAGTTGGCCGCCCGGCATCGTACGGGGGAGCGGCCGTGGGCGAGTTGGGGTGACTACGACCGTCATCAGTTCACCCGCCAGTGCGCCGCCACGGCGGCTCCGTACCCCTTCGGCCGCCGGCACACCAACGCCAAGGCGGTCTTCACCGACGCGCACGGGCTGCGGAAACGGCCGGGGATGGCGCAGGCCCTCCGCCTGGCCGAACTGCCCCTGGAGGGACGGCACCACCGGGGCGAGGACGACGCGTGGAACATCGCCGCGCTCGTCCTCGACCTGGCGGGGCGCGGGGCCTGGCCGGAGGCGTGACGGCCTCGGCGACCGGTGGAGCCGGCCCCGGCCTCAGCCGTTCTTGCCTGCGTCCCGGGCCGCCTGCTCCAGCCGCGCCCGGTAGTCCTCCCACCATGCCGCGTCACCCGGCATCAGGCTGTCGTTGTCCTCGCTCATCCCGGCGGCGCCGTCCATGAGTTCGCGGATGATGTCGGCGTGCCCGGCGTGCCGCTGGGTGTCGGCGAGCACGCGGACGACCGCGTGATGCAAGGTCACCTCGTTCTTCCCGGCGGGCCACCACGGCACCGTGCCGGCCGTCTCCAGCGGCAGCGCGTCGATCGTCGCGTCCGCGTGCGCCCAAGCCCGGCGGTAGAGCCCCACGACGGACTCGCGTGTCTCGTCCGCGGTGGCCCACATGTCCCCGTTCGTCTCGTGGGCGTGCTCCAGCCAGGGGAGCGGTTCACCGGACGGCCGTCCGCAGGTGTCGCCGAGGTAACCCAGTTCGATCGTGGCCACGTGTTTCACCAGGCCGAGCAGGTTGGTCCCGGTGGGGGTGAACGGGCGGCGGACGTCGTACTCCGAGAGACCGTCGAGCTTCCAGATCAGGGCGTCGCGAGCCGACTGCAGATAGCGGTGAAGGTCGGCCTTGGGGTCCGGTGCATTCATGGCGTTCAGTCTGCCGCGCCGGGGGGCGTTGTCGTGGTCGACCGGATCAAGTAGCGTCACCCACGTGAACACCGGACCGGCGTCGAGCCACACACGGATGGGCGATCCGGTGGAGGGCTGATCGCCCCCTGGGTGCGCCGAAGGCACCGTCTCAGTCCGGCACGTGGACCTCCCCGTGTTCGTGCACCGCGAGTCCTTTTTCCGTGCCGAGCACTACTGAGGTCAGTCAATGACAGTCACGTTCAATCACACCATCATCGCCGCCAAGGACCGCCACGAGTCGGCACGCTTCTTCCGGGAGCTGCTGGAACTGCCGGAAGCGCCGTCCTGGGGTCCTTTCATCAACATCCAGCTGACGGACGGCGTGCTGTTGCAGTTCGCCGAGCCGCCGGTGGACATCCAGATGCAGCACTACGCGTTCCTGATCGACGACGAGCTGTTCGACCGGGCCTACCGGCGGCTCTGTGACGACGGCATCGAGCACTGGGCCGATCCCCAGATGCGGCGCTCGGGCGAGACGAACACCGAACACGGCGGCCGAGGCGTGTACTTCAAGGACCCGGCCGGCCATGCCATCGAGTTGATCACCCGCCCCTACCTGTAGCCGGGCGGAGCCTGGTCGGGCCCGCGGGACGCGGTGCCCGACCAGGCAGCCGGCCGAACCGGGGCGGCGTGCGCGGCGCGTGCGGGGCGAGCGTGGTGCGAGGCGCGGTCATCCGAGGGCACGGTGCGCCGGAGTACGACTGGTTCACCCCGATGGGTTGTTTTGTGGCGGGTTGTCGTGAACGGCGCGTGGATGTCCGGTGCTTGGGGAGAACCTGGAAGTACGCGCAACGCCGTCATCGAGGAGTGCCGCGTGTCCGATGTCGTCTTCACGGCGGATTTCGCCTCGCCTCGTCAATGGGTCGCGGGCCGTTCCTGGGCGTATCCCGACGGTGGTCCGGTCAATCCGGACGACGGGAAACTCGACCATCTGGTCACCGACCCCGCCTACTGCCGGGCGGGCCGTTTCCGGGCCACTCGGCGCCCGGACGGTGACTGGGACACCGGCCTGCTCACCACCGAGGGCAGCGCGGACGGGTTCATGGTCCGTACGGGGGACGTGCTGGAGACGCGGGTCAAGCTGCCGACGGTGACCGGGGCCTGGCCGGCCGTCTGGACGTGGCGGGACGGCGGTCAGGAGATCGACGTCTTCGAGTACCACCCCGACAACCCGGACCTGCTGGAACTGTCCAACCACGTACGCAACACCCACCGCTATTACCGGAACCAAGCCATTCAGCCCGGCGCCTGGGTCGACCTCATGGTCGAGTTCGGCGCCCAGCGGGTCGTGTGGTGGGTCAACGGGATCCGGGTCTTCGACGACCGGCGCGGAGTGGGCAGATCCTGGCACGCCTCTCTCATTGTCAACCTGTCCGTGTGCGCCGGGCGTTACCACCCTCCGCCGCCTCCCGAGGCCTCCGAGATGGACTTCGAGGTGGCCCGGCTGACGGTCCGCAGACCTCGGGTCGGCAGGCCTTTCCCCGCGGCGGAGGAGTACGGCGCCGACCTGCTCGACTGAGACCGATCAGGGCCGTCGGCGGGAGCCGGAAGCCGCGCGCCGGCCACCGAGGGCGCGGGCCGGGCACGGCGATCCTCGGCAGGTGCATCCGCCGAGGCCCTTGGAGCGGAAGCACGGCATCAGAAGCGACGTCGCGCCGGTGCGCGTCGCGCCGACAGGTGCCGAGGGCCATGCCGAATCCGGAGCCGGGGCGGGACGCCCCCGAGACCGCCTACGTCAGTCACGTCGGCAGTTGCCGCACGTGCCAACGGGAGTCGGGACGCTGCCGGCAGGCGGCACGCCTCTGGCGTCTTTACCAGGAGTGGCGCGACGGGTACCGCGTCCGGCCCGAGAACACGGGCTGATACCTGGCTTCGTCGGCTACGAATAGCCGGTGCGCGGTGCGCGGTGCGCGGTGCGCGGTGTCCGGTGGCTTGCGGCGAGTGCCGGTGGCCGGTGGCCGGTGAGACGATTCCTCCTCACGGTTCGGTGCGAGGCGTGCGGGAGCGCCACGAGGTGGAGAGGTGTCATGCGAGGTTCTGCGCGGATGTCCGCCGATGACGTGTCCCGGTCCGGGGAGACCGACGCCTCCGTGGCGCTGCGGCCGTGTCGCGTCGCCCGTCCGGACGCGGGTCCCGTGCGTGCCGCCGTACTGATCCTTCACGGGGGGACCGCCGACAGCAAGGACCCGCTGCGGCCGTGGAACGCGGCACGCGCCCGGATGCGGCCGTTCGTGCGCTCCGTGACGAGAGCCCTGCCGGACGAGAACGCTTTCGTCGGGCAGGTGCGCTACCGCTACCGGGGGTGGAACGGCGTGGACGCCGACCCCCTCGCCGACGTACTGCGGGCTCTGGACGAACTCACCGATCTGGTGGGGGAGGTGCCGGTCGTGCTCGTGGGCCATTCGATGGGCGGGCGCGCCGCCCTGCGGGCCGCGGCCGCGCCTCAGGTCCGGGCCGTGGTGGCGCTGGCGCCCTGGTGCCCCGAGGGTGAGCCGGTGGCCCACCTCCGGGACAAGCGCGTGATCGTGCTGCACGGTGACCGGGACCGGGTCACCGACCCCGCGGGGTCGTTCGCCCTCGTCCGCCGGGCCGCGGAGGCGGGTGCCTCCGCGAGCGCCGTGCGGGTCGAGGGCGGTGACCACGCGATGCTCCGGCGCGCGCGGACCTGGCACAGGGCCACGGGTGCGACGGTCGCCGCTCTGGTGACCCGGATCGGTGGCGGGCTCGACCCGCTCCCCGCCGAACGACCGGGCGGCGAACCCGACGTTCTCTAGCGGCCGGCCGTCAGGGGGCCGGGGTGTCGAGCCGGTCGTCGGGATCCGGGGTGGGGGAGAAGGAGCGGCGGCCGCCGGACGCCGGCCGCGCGGTGGACGCGGGAAGCGGGGCGCCCGTCGACGGATCCCAGCTGAGGATCCACTCGAAGTCGCGTTGCAGCCGACGGGCCTCGCTTCGCACGAGCCTCGGTATGTCGCCTCGTTCGGAGATCAGTTGGGCATAGATCGGCGCATCGTGCACGTGGGGATCCTCGACTCGCTCTCGTGGTCTGACGTGCTCGACGGTACGGCCGGCGCGTGGCCGCAGCGGTGATCCGGTCAGCTCGGCCAGAACTGGTCAAGGTGTGACCAAACGGTGCCGTCGATGTCGAACGACATGCCAGGGAACGCCAGTTCTGTGCACGCTTTCGACACATCCGGGACGCTTGGGCGGCTGACCGGCGGACCTGGACGGGTCACTCCCCTGTGGTCGGAAGGGAATCGGAGTGGAGCGGGGCGGGCCGGCCGAACGGGATTCCGGGGCGGGGCCGGGACGGTCATCGGGTCCAGGTCGCCCAACATCCTTGCTCAGCGGCCTTTTCGAGCACGGCCCGTGTCCTCACCGTCGCGCTGCGAGGCGATGCGATGAAGGTCACGAAAATGTATCGGACATCTGGGACGTGGATCTTCACATCCGGTGCACAACATGGCTAAGTTGGCGACCGGGCCGCCCGACTCCCTCCGGCGAAGTTCGCCGGGCGGTGCGGCCTCCGCCGAGTCCTGCCCGTCCCCGTGGCGGCTGGAGCCGGGGACCCACCGAACCTGGGGTGAATCGGCCAACTGCCTTTCGGGGCAGGGGTCGTAGGGCATACCTTCCGGAATCGTCCGCCCGAACCCGACAGCTAACCCGGTAGGCGGACGACGGAAGGAGTACTACTCCATGGCGCCGGAACGCACCCCGCCCAGCGGCGAAGAAGTCGCCCGACGGCTCTCGTCCCTCTACGACCAGGCGGAGCTCGCCAGCGGCAACTTCAACGGGACCCGCGCCCTGGCGAACTCCACCCGCAGGCCGGGCCGACGCGGTGCCGGGCAGGGGGGCGAGGTTTCCGATCCCGCCCAGGAAGATCTGATGCGGCAGTTGTACGACGGGGCACGCTCCCGGTTCGGACCCTCGGCTCCCGCCATCCTTCCGGCCGACAGGCAGCAGGCGCGCGGCGGCGAGAGTGCCCGTCCGAGGGAGGGCGCGAAGGGTGCCAGGGGGCCCTCGGCGGAGCTTCCGACGGTGTATCAGCTGGAGCAGATCGTGCGGCCCGTCGCCGAGTTGACCGCGGCCCCGATGCGGGAGCTGACCGCCGGTCCGGCTTCGGAGCCGGCCGCGCGCCCCGTCCTGGAGTTGACCGCGGGTCCGGCGGCCGGTAGCGCCCCGGCGCCCGGAGCCGACACGGCGGGCCGTGCGGCGCTTCCCGCGGGGTCCGTTCCGGAAGCCGCCTCACCGAAGCCCTCGCTGCACGTCAAGAAGCAGACGGCCCGGCGCAAGCTCGCCGCCGCGCAGGAGCTGATGGCGCGGCACGCGGCACGGCAGAGCATGCCCGTCGCGCAGGTTCCGGCGATCGAGTACCGGCCGGTGGAGGAACCCCAGCTCCCGTCCTACCCGTCGGTGGGTCAGACGGGTTCGTTCCCGTCGGTGGGCCAGACCGGATCCTTCCCGTCGGTGGGCCAGACCGGATCCTTCCCGTCGGTGGGTCAGACGGGTTCGTTCCCGTCGGTCGGCCAGACCGGATCCTTCCCGTCGGTGGGTCAGACGGGTTCGTTCCCGTCGGTCGGCCAGGCGGGGTCCTTCCCGTCGGTCGGTCAGACCGGATCCTTCCCCTCGGTGGGTCAGACGGGATCCTTCCCTTTGGTCGGTCAGACCGGCTCGTTCCCGGCGGCCGCTCAGGCACCCGTGTTCCAGGCGGCGCCCCAGCCCGCCCCGTACGAGCCGACGCCCCAGCCCGCGGCACCCCGGCCGGAGCCCATGCCCGCGGTCTTCGATACGGGGTCCATGCCCCGGGCGTACGAGGCGGCGCCGCCGACCGGTGAGTACCGGTCGGTGCTCCTGCCCCTCGGGTACGAGCCGCCGCCCCCGCCCTCCGAGTACACGTCGGTGCTCCTGCCCCTCGCGTACGAGACGCCGGCGCGGCCCAGCGGGTACCAGCCGGCTCCGATGCCTCCGGTGAGTGAGCCGGTGCCGCAGCCTCCGGCGTACGAGCCGGCGCCGGGTCCCGTCGCGTATCAGCCGGCCCCCGCTCCTCCGGCCGGCCCGCCGGCGCCTCCGTCGGCCGACGACGCCTGGCGTCAGGCGCTGCGGCCGGCCGGCGAGCGACAGACGTGGCCCGCCGCTCCAGCGGCCGTCGACACGAACCCCGGGTTCAGTATCGACAGTCTTGTCGCGCCCGCCGCCCCGCCGGTCGTCGGACCCGACAGCAGGGCCGCCGAGGCGGTCGCCTTCGCCCGTGCCCAGATCGGCAGACCGTGCGTGTGGGGAGCGTCCGGACCCGGTTCGTACGACCCCTCCGGGCTCACGCAGGCGTCCTGGAAGAGTGCCGGGGTCATGCTCCCCCGCGCGACGCAGGACCAGGCACAGGTCGGCCCGGCGGTCGCCCTCGGCGCCATGCAGCCGGGTGACCTGGTCTTCTTCCACGCCAACGTGAGTCACGTCGGTCTCTACGTGGGTGACGGCATGATGGTCCACGCTCCGAGTCCCGGAGCGCGGATCGCCGAGGAGTCGGTCGCGTACGCCGGGCAGGCGGCCATCCACAGCGTCGTACGTCCGGTCTGAGCTCCGGTCCGGACGGGGGCGTACCGCCGTCCGGGGCATACCGGCCGCTCGTGCAGTGCCCCCGTCCGCGAGGACGGGGCCCGACGGCACGCCGTCAGAATTCGCTGTCGATGCCCGTGACGGCGGCAGGTCCCAGGGGGGCGTCGTCGGGGGACAGGCCGCTGGACAGGAGTGCGCCGGAGACGAGCCGCACGGCTTCGGCCTCGGCAGCTCTCCGGTCCGCCGCCTCGACCTCCAGCCGGACGGAGAACCGGTTGTCCTCGTCGACGGACAGCAGGCTCAGTTCCTCGCTCTCGCCCAGGTCCGTGTTCTGCGGGTCCTGGGGGCGAAGCCTGCGCTCCACGTCGGCACGGGAGGTGTCGGACAGGCCGTGGACGAACGTCCCGGGAACGGTGATGACGTAGGTGGTCACAGGGGCTCCTAGTGCGGCCGGCGCGTGGGCCTGAAGTGCGGTCGGTTGTGTGATCGCCCGTATACCCCGCATTGTGCCGGGCATCCGGATCTTCTTCGCGTCGGGTGGAGCCGGCCGCGTGGTGCGCGTGCCCGGCGGTGCCTGCCGCCCGGTGATCGTGTGGCGATACGGTCCCCCCATGGCTGACGCTCGGTTGACCACCGCCTCCTATCTCGTCCTCGGCATCATCGACAAGCTGGGCGAGGCCAGCGCGTACGACGTGAAAGGGGAGGCGGCGCGGACGGTCGCGCCCTTCTGGTCGGTGCCGCACGCGCAGGTGTACGCGCAGTGCGACCGTCTCCTCGACGCGGGGATGCTGTCCCAGGTACGGCAGGAGAGCGGCCGCAACCGCAGGGTGCTGACCCTGACGGACCAGGGCAGGACGGCCCTGCGGAGCTGGCTCGACGACCCCGCGTTCGTCCCGGTGGAGGCTCGTGAGCGCGGCATCCTCAAGCTGTGGTTCGGTGGCGAGCCCACCGTGCTCGGCCCCGTACAGCTCGGTGAGCACCGCCGGACGCTCGGCGAGTACGAGGAACTCGCCGAGACCGTCGGGGAATTGCTGACGCGCGGGCAGCGGGACGCGCTGGAGTTCGGAATCCGGTACGAGCGAATGATGATCGACTTCTGGCAATGGGTGCAGCGCCGGGACGAGGACACGACAGACCGTTGACCGCGGCGGCGGACGGCCCTACCGTCTCGATAGTCCAAACGAGACTATCGATGGCCGGGTCGCGGCCACGAGCAGGGAGTCGTCGTGCGTCGTCCGACGGGCACCACCTGGCGCCGCCTCGCCGTCATCGCCGTGTCCGCCGTCTGCGTGGGCTACGCGCCGATCGCGATGACCGAGCTGTGGCCCTACGCGCGCCCCGGCGCCCCGGCGTTGGGTGAGTGGATCCTGGCCCACGTGGTCTCGCCCCGCTACGTGGCCGACGCGCTGGCCACCCGGATCGGGCCGTACCGCCACAGCCTCGTGCCGATGATCGTGCACTCGGTCCTCGGTGGGGTGCTGATGCTGCTGGGCCCCGCCCAGGTGCTCACCGCCGTACGACGGCGCACGCGGCTGCACCGGGGGCTCGGAGTGGTCTTCGCGGTCACCGTGTACGCCTCGATGGCGGGCGCCGGGCTGTACCTGGTGCGCACGGCCCCCGAGGACGCCTTCAGCGGCGGCGCCTTCTGGATCGTGCTCGCGACCATCCTGGTGGGCACCGTGATGAGCGTGACGTTCGGAGTGCTAGCCGCCGTCGGCGGGTTCCCCGACCTGCACCAGCGCTGGATGCTGCTGTGCTACGGCTTCCTGCTGACCGCCCCGCTGCTCCGGTTCGAGTGGGGTGGCCTGCCGCTGATCCTGCCGGGACTGTCCATGGCCGGGATCAACCAGCTGGCCACCATGCACCTGGGCTCCGTCGTCGCGATCGGCGCCCTGATCGCCTCGCGTTCCCTCGACCGGCGCGCGAACGTCGCGGGGGTGTCCGGGTCGTGGGCCCCGCTGCCCGTCCTGGCCCTCGCGCACCTGGCCGGAGCGGCCGCGCTGACCTGGATCGCGCGCGCCCTGCTCGACCACGGGGCGCAGGGGAGGCGGCTCCTGCTCGCCTATCTCCTGCCGTACGCCGTCACGTACGCGGTGATGGCCCTGCGCGCGAGGCGCGCCGGGCGGGAGGGCCGCCTCTGGGCGCGCGAGGAATGGCGCCTGCACTGGGTGGCCCTGTGTCTGGCGCCGGTGCTGTCGGCCGGGGCCGCTCCGCTCTTCGAACGGTCGCTGGGGCTCGACGGGCTCACCGCACTGGCCGCCGGGGCGGCGATCGGCTGCGGCGCGATGGCGTTCACGGCGACCCTGACGGTGAGCGTGCGCGTCATGTACGCACGTGAGGTCCTCAAGAGGGCCGCGCCCGCCCCCGGTTCGGTCACCCGTCTCTCCGCACCGGTCTCGTAACCCTCCTCGCCCCCGACGCGTCCACTCCGTGGCGCCCTACGTCCGGAAACGGAATCCCCATGCCGAACGCATCCGACCCGACCCGGACCGACGACGTCTCCGGGCAGCCGAGGCCCCTCGCGGCGGGCGGAAGGCCGCTGACCGCCGGAGTGGCGATGCTGGCCACCGCGGTCGCCGTGGTCAGCGTCCTGGTCGGCGGTCTGCTGGCGGCCGTGGCCCTCACCGGACACGTCTTCGGTGCGTGGCGCTCCCCCGAGTCGATCACTCCAGGACTGATCGGCGCGGCCATGCTCGGCACCGCGCCCGGACTCTTCGCGGTGAGCCGGGCCCGCGCCTGGCACGAGGTCCGCTCACTCGTCCACCCGCTGGCCGTCGTCCTGGTCGGGCTGTTCGGCGTGAGCCTGCTCAACGCGGGGCAGCTGTACATCGCCCGGGGCGGCTCCATCGTCCCGGTGCTGTTCAGCCTCGGCTGGCTCTTCGTGCTCGGCGCCCTGTGCGTGTGCGCCCTGATCGCGCTGGCCTGGCAGTACCTCGCCCCCGCCCGGCCGCCCGGCCCGCGCGGTGCGCCGCTGCCCGGCTGGTCGAAACCGGCGCTGGCCGTGCTCGGTTCGGCGTGGCTCGGTATCGGCACGGGCCTGCTCGTCCGGCCCGGCTTCTGGGCCGGCTTCGTGCCGTGGAGCGTCGACCGCCCCGACGCGCAGGCGCTCGGGGTCTGGGCGCTGGCCCTCGGTGTCGGCGTCCTCGGCGCTCTCGCCGAGGACGACCTCGGCCGTACGGGCCCGGCGCTGATCGCCCTGCCCGGGACCGCGGTCGCCGTGAGCGTCGTGCTGGCCTGCCGCGCCGCCACCGTCGACTGGTCCTCGGGTCCTGCCCTCTGCCTCGTGCCCATGGTGGCCGGGCTCCTGCTGGCCGGTCTCAGCGGGCGCGTCCTGCTGGCGCGGTCCTCGGCGGTGCGACCCCCGCGGAACCCCGCCACCGAGGGCTGAGGAAGCCGACTGCGCACGGAATCGGCCTATTTGACGCACTGTCACCAGGATGCCCGGATCGTCTTCGCTCCCGGGCGGTTCCGGCCGGATCTTCCCGGACCCTCGCTGCCGACTCCCGGAAACGTTGTCCACGCCATCTGTTCCGGACCGGGGCAGGGCCGCGGTGCCCGCCCGGACGGCAGGATACGAGGCGTCGACCGACGAGGAACGTTGCCGGGGGTGGTACGCGTATGCGCGGGTGGCGTCGTCCTGGGCCCGTCCAGGAGCCGGACCTGACGGCGTACGTGCGGAGCACGGTGTGGGGGCCCGCGGAGTTCGTCGGATGGCCGCCCCGGTGGCTGATGGGGGAGGGCATCGTCGCCGGGGTACTCGGTGTCGGATCGATCGTCGGCGCCGGAGTCCTGGGAGACCGGACCGGAGTGCCGGTACTGGCCAGCGGTGAGGCGGGACTCGGGTGCGCCGGGATCCTCGTCCTGCACCTGGTTCTCCAGCGGGCTGGGCGGGCGCTGGTCGGCATCGTCGCGGCCCTCGGCGTGTGTCTCGCCCTCCAGGCCCCGCAGGCCGCGGCGGACGTGGTGCCGGCGGACGGCGAGCGGGTGGCACCCATGATCGTCACATCCGTCGACGGCGGCGGGAAGGAGGGCGAGGGCCGCACCCGCTACCTGTGCTCGGTGGTCGCCCGGGACGGCGCCCCGCTCAAGGTCCGCGTGGGGCGCGGATGCGGGCGGACGACCCGGCCGGGGGACGTGCTCGCCGTCGTCTACGACCCCGAGGGACGGATGCCGCCACGCGCCCTGGCCGCGGGACCGGTGCCGACGGGGCCGCTGCGCGCCCTGGCCGCCCTGGCCGCGGCCCTCCTCGCCGCCTGCGTGCTCGCGGTCGTCCGCTCCCACCGGCTCACCCCGGTGGCCCCCACCGGCTGACGCCGTCCGGCGGCCACCGCCGTGGGGCGGCCGTCGGGGCCTGGAACCGTCCCTCACCGGGCGGGCTCACAGCGGGAGGATCACCAGCGCCGTGTCGTCCGTGACCCCGCCGGGCGGGAGCAGGTCCGACAGCAGCGCGTCGGCGAGGACCTCGGGCTCGGCCCCCCGGTGGTGGGTCAGCGCGGCGGCGAGCCGTCCGAGGCCCACGTCGATGTCCTCGGTACGCCGCTCGATCAGACCGTCGGTGTACAGGACCAGGGTGTCGCCCGCGACGAAGTCCGTCTCGGCCTCGGGGCGCTCCACGTGCTCCGGCCGGGCTCCCAGCGGCGGGTCGGTCGCCCCGTCCAGGAACTCCACTCTCCCGTCGCCGCGCAGGAGAGCCGGCGGAGGATGTCCCGCGCTGCTGTACGTGATCGTGTTGCTCTCCCAGTCGATCCAGGCCGTCACCGCCGTGGTGGACTCGGCGCCCTCGACGGAACGCGCGTACAGCCCGAGCACCTCGAGTGCGCGCGCGGGACCGGGGGCGGCCCGGGACGCGGCACTGAGGGCACTGCGCAACTGGCCCATGACACAGGCGGCGGACAGACCGTGGCCCACGACATCGCCCACCGCGATGGCCATCCGGTCGCCGTCCAGTGCCACCAGGTCGTACCAGTCCCCGCACACGTTCAGGGAACTCGTGGCCGGCTGGTAGCGCATCGCGGCATGGTGCGTCACCACCTGGTTCGGTGAGGGCAGCAGCGCGTCCTGGAGCGCGACGGCGACCTCCCGTTCACGGGCGTGGGCGCGCCGCAGGCGCTCGTTCACCTCCTGCAGCTCCCGGGCGCGCGTGTACAGCTCGGCCTCCAGCACCGGGGTCCGGTCACCCGGTGCGAGCCCGCCGCGGGCGCGGATGAGTTCGGTGACCTCCTCCACCCGGTGGACCAGCAGCGCCACCGTGCCGTCCGCGTGGAGCACCGGGGCGTTGACCGGGCTCCAGTACCGCTCCTCCCAGACACCCGGCCGGTCCAGCGACTCCACGTCGTACCGCTGGAGGGCCATGGTGTCGCGCTCCCCGGACTCCACCACCCGGCGCAGGGACGCCTCCAGGTTCCGCATCCCGGTGGACGCGGGGTCGCCGGGACGGTCGGGAAAGACGTCGAAGAGGTACCGGCCGACCAGTTGCTCCCGGGAGCGCCCGGAGTTGCTCAGGTAGTCCTCGTTGGCGTCCACGAAGACCAGGTCCGGGGTGAGCAGCGCGACCATGCCGGGCAGCGCGTGGAAGACACCGCCGAAGTCGATCTCCGCTCCCGCCACCGGTTCACCGCCTCACGCCGCTGCCCTGGCCGTGCCCACGGTGAAACGCGGCGGAGCACCCTGCCCTGTTCCACCGGCCCGGGCCATGACCGGGGCCCCAGTCCAGGGCGTACCTGTGGTGCAGTGCTCCCATCAGGCCATCGGTCCGCGTCCGGTGCAACCGCAGGGGTGTGCGGGCCGCGCCCGCCGGCGCCCGGTCCGTCCGGGAGCGAGCGGGTCCTCCGGCCTTCACCGAAGCGCCCTGGGGCAGTTGCTCCATACGGGGTCACTGTGAATTCTGGAGGCGGCTGAACACAACGCGACCCGCGTGCGTATAGGGCCGGGGGATTTCCATGCCGAGCCGACCACGACGCGTAGGAGCACCACCTTGGGACGCAACACGCGCAGACGCCCAACGGGCGCACGCCGCGCGACCTCTGCAGCAATCGCACTGATACTGGGCGGAGGCGGACTCGTAGGAGTCAACGTCTACGCATCGGCGAGCGAGACCGGCGCGACGGACGCGAACGTCCTGTCCGCCGGGTCCGCCACCATCGACTGCCCTGACGTCGGCGAACAGTTGAAGACGGTTCCGGACGCCGCGAAGGAGGGCGTCGACAAGGAACTCGCGGACCTGGACCAGCAGATCGCCGAGGCGTACCGCCAACTCCAGGCGCAAGCCGACCAGATGCAGCAGAACGGCGACAGCGGCGCCGACGCGATCATGAATCCGCTGAAGGAGAAGCGGTCCGCGTCGATCGGCCGCATCGTGGCCGCGATCGATGCCGCGGGCGACCCGCCGAGCGGGCTCGACGGTTTCGCGGCCTGCACACTGCGCCCCTCCGGCAACCAGCCCGGCACCGGGGCGGACACGGGCCAGAGCGCCGCGCCGCAGGACCAGAACAGCGCGTCACCGAGCGCCGGCGCGTCTCAGGACCCGGGCGGCCAGCAGGGAGGCGCCGCACCGGCCGGCAACGGCCCGGTGGCCGCCGACTACGCGGACATCAAGTCGGTCCAGCCCAACGTGGCGAACCCGCAGCCCCAGGCCGACGCCTCCCGGGGCGAGTTCGTCTCCAGCTGTGGAGTGAACGCCAACGGCCTGTTCAACTCGGACAACGTGATCGTGGCTCCCGGTGTCACCAACGGCGCCCACCACTTCCACGACTACATCGGCAACCAGTCCAACACGGCATTCGCCAGTGACGACGACCTGGCCAAGGCCGACACCTCCTGCCAGGACAAGGGCGACAAGTCCTCGTACTACTGGCCCGTGGTGCGCCTGCAGAACGGAACCCAGGAACGCGACGCGGGTTCCCCCGGCGGCGGCACCGAGGGCAACGCCGGCAAGATCGTCACGCCCAAGCAGGTCACGTTGACCTTCGTCGGCAACCCGCGCAGCAAGGTCACGGAGATGCCGCGCCTGCTGCGCATCATCACCGGTGACGCCAAGGCCTTCGTCAACGGCCCCGCGAACGCCAACGCCTCCTGGAGCTGCACCGGTTTCGAGGACCGGCAGCTGAAGGACAAGTACCCGCTCTGCCCGCAGGGCAGCGACGTGGTGCGCACCTTCAAGTTCCAGAGCTGCTGGGACGGCGCGAACATCGACAGCGCCAACCACCGTACCCACGTGGCCTTCGCCGACGCGCAGGGCAACTGCCCCGGTGCCTTCAAGGCGATTCCGCAGCTGGTGCAGCGCATCGTCTACGACATCGACGCGCCGAGCCTCCAGGACGGCGGCCGTACCTCGCCGCTGTTCGCGGTGGACTCCTTCCCGGAGAACCTCCACAAGCCGGTCACGGACCACGGCGACTTCATCAACGTCTTCGACGAAGGCACCATGAAGAACGTGGTCGACTGCATCAACAGCGGCAAGAAGTGCGGCGCGGGCGCCGGTGACGGGGGCGGGCAGCAGGAGGACCCGCCGGCCACCGACGAGCCGTCGCAGAGCGCCGAGCCGGACCCCTCCGAGGCGGCCCCCAACCCGTCGGAGGCGGACCCGAACCCCTCCGAGAAGCCCACGGAGAACCCCTCCGAGGAGCCCGCCGAGAACCCCTCGGAGAACCCTTCGGAGAATCCCTCGGAGGAGCCGGCGCCCACCGCGGACGACCCGTCCGACGGCAAGGACGAGCCGGGCTCCGGTGACAACGGGGGCGGTCAGGCCGACGAGCCCACGGAGGAAGCTCCGGCCACCGAGCCGGCCGGGGACGACGCGCCCGCCGCCTCGGTGGAGCCCAAGTCCGATGTGACCGCGGACGACGGCCAGGGCGCCGAGGTGGGGACACCCGCGCAGACGGAACCCGCGGCCGGGTCCTACCCGTCGGCCACATCGGGGATCGAGCCGCAGGCGGTCGGAACCGGCGGGCTCGCCGAGACCGGGGCGAACCTGTGGCCGGGCGCGATCGGCGGCGTCTTCGTCCTCGCCGGCATCTTCGTGCTCTACCGGATCCGGCGCACCTACGGGTGACACGGACCGCCCGGTACGGGCGAGTCCCGACGGACCGGTCCTGGCGGATGAGTCCTGACGGACGAAACACGCCGGACGCGTCCTGACGGACGAGTTCCGGACAACGAGTTTGAGGGGGCTCGTGGCCTGTGCGAACAGGGCACGAGCCCCCTCGGCCGTGTTCCGGGCGGTCGTCTCGACCGGCGGTGTGCTCCGATTCGCAGCATGCTGGTGGGAGACGCGATCATGTCGTCCACATTGGGGAAGGCGAAGCTCCATGGACGCATCAGAGCAGGCACCGGATGACCGGCCCCTCGACCTGTACCTCGAAATGCTCCGCCTGCGTATGGCTCCGGCGGACTACGCGCTCTTGCTGCGCATGGTCGAGCCCGTACTCGAAGCGATCAGGGAGGAGAGGGTGGGATCGATCGAACTGTGTCTCGACGGCGCGGAACCCGAGAGCGTCCCGCAGGAGGTCCGTGACGAGGCGTCCCTCGTGGTCGCCGTGGCCGTCACGGGACGTCTGGACAACCGGATCGTCGAGCTGGAGACCGAGGAGATCGGTGTCGTCCGGGTCGTCACGGATTCGGGTACGGCCGATGACCCCGAGCGGTGCAAAGAGATCGCCGACTTCATCGGAGAGCGGCACCGTCAGGACGAGGAGCTGCGCGGCATCGCCGAAGTGAGCGGTCTGCCCACCGACGTGTGACAGCCCGCGCGGCCCGCCGGCGGGTGATCATGGTTCTGGGTCCGGAGAAACTGGCGTAGAGTTGATTTCACCGACGCGGGGTGGAGCAGCTCGGTAGCTCGCTGGGCTCATAACCCAGAGGTCGCAGGTTCAAATCCTGTCCCCGCTACGAAGACAGAGGGGCCGACATCACGATGTCGGCCCCTCTGCCGTGTCATGGCTCCCCGGCCGCCCGGACCCGTGAGTCGTCGGAACCTACGAGTGCCGCTCATTCGGCCCGGGCGGAGCGCCCCGTGCCGACACAATCTCCGCATGACGAAGATCGAAACAGTCGCGGAGCGCGTCATGGCCGCCGCCCGCGCCCGCGCCGGCGAAGGACTGGTGCTGATCGCGGTCGACGGCATGGGCGGGTCGGGCAAGTCGACCCTGGCCTCCGCCGTCGCCCGGCTCGGTGATGCCGTGGTCGTGCACGGAGACGACTTCTACCGTCCGATGGACGCGGACGAACGCGCGGCACTGACCCCCGCCCAGGGCTACGACCGCTACTTCGACTGGCAGCGGCTGCGCGACGAGGTACTCACCCCGCTCGCCACCGGCCATGACGCCGCGTACCGGCGCTACGACTGGCCGACCGGATCCCTGGTGACGGACGAGGTCTGTTCCGTCGCCTGCGACGGCATCGTCCTCGTCGAGGGTGCCTACACCGCCCGGCCCGAACTCGCCGACCACTACGACCTGGTCGTCTACGTCGACACCCCGCCCGAGGAATCCCTGCGCCGCCTCCGGGCCCGCGGTGACGACCACGGCCCCATCGACTGGGAGGCCCGCTGGCGGCTGGCCGAGGAGCACTACCTGGACGCGACGTGTCCCCGGGAGAGGGCGGATCTCGTGGTTCCCGGACACTGATGGTTCAGCGGGTCATACCGCGTACAGGCCGTACGAGGCGAAGACGGGACGGGCTTCGGCGATCTGGGCGGCGCTCGGGACGGGCGTCGAGGCGAGGGTGAAGTCCATGCCCAGTCCCGCCCATTGGTCGGCGCCGAACTTGTGGAAGGGCAGGATGTCGACACGGGTGACGTTGCCCAGCGCTTGCGGTGGCGGCGGGCGGCGCGGCAGGGTGCGGGTGTGCCTACTCTGCTGATCGTGCATCACACGCCCTCGCCCAACTGCCAGGCCCTGTTCGAAGCCGTGCTCTCCGGCGCGACGGCGCCCGAGATCGAGGGCGTCCGGGTGGTGAGGCGGGCCGCGCTGGAGGCGACCGCCTCGGATGTACTGGCCGCCGACGGCTATCTGCTCGGCACCCCGGCCAACCTCGGCTACATGTCGGGCGCGCTGAAGCATTTCTTCGACCAGGTCTACTACCCGTGCCTGGACACGACGGCCGCGCGCCCCTTCGGCTACTACGTGCACGGCGGAAACGACGTCACCGGGGCGGTGCGCGGCATCGAGTCCGTGACGACGGGCCTCGGTTGGCGCCGCGCGGCCGAGGCCGTGAAGGTGACCGGCGAGCCGGGCAAGGCCGACATCGAGGCGTGCTGGGAGCTCGGTGCGACCCTCGCGGCCCAGCTGATGGACTGATCAACCCTGTTGAGGCCCAGCCGGGGCGAAGGTGCGGGCGAGGCGGGCCGTCAGCTCCGCCGCCGTCGGCGGACAGAGGCGGGCGCCGATGTATCCGTCCGGGCGAACCAGGAAGGCGGTCGTCCCGCCGGAGACGCCGTAGAGACGGGCGAACTCGCCGAGCGTGTCGACGTACGCCGGCAGGCCCGAGGTGTCGGTGGTGCTGCCGGCGGGCCGGATCACACAGACATCGACCCGTCCTCCGGAGAACTCGCGTGCCGCCTGGGCCAGTTGACCGCCCTGCTCGCCGTCCCCGTACACCAGCAGGACGTGCCCGCGATCGCGCAGGAGGTCGTACAGCCGCAGCGGGAAGGCCGCGATGTGCGCCGCGAGGCCGGTGCAGTCCGGCGCCCGGTCGCCCGGCTGGGGTCCGGGGCCCTCGGAGACCGGGCCGACGAGCGGGCTGCCGCGGTAGCCGACGAGGAGCTGTGCCTCGCGCAGCATCACGGTCTCCGGGTCGGCCGGGTCGGCCTGCACGCCCTGGGTGGCGTGGCGGACCGTGCGCTCGACGACTTCCTCGCCGACGGGCCGCCGCTCGGCGTCGTAACTCGCCGTCAGATCATGGTGCGCGCCGCCCTCGACGGCGAGGGCCAGCTTCCAGGCCAGGTTCCAGGCGTCCTGGACACCCGTGTTCATGCCCTGGGCGCCGGTCGGAGGGTGGATGTGTGCCGCGTCGCCCGCGACGAAGACCCGGCCGTCGCCGTAGCGGTCGACGATCCGGTGGCTGATGCGGAAGACCGAGGACCAGCGCAGACGGGAGGCGGTCGTGGGGCGCGGGGACAGCCGGTCCAGTACGGCCTGGATGTCGGAGAGCGCGGGCGCGTGACCGCCCTCCAGGCCGTGGACGACGCCGTCGGCCGGCCCGTCGTTCCGCCCCGCCGTGGAGAGCTCGGGCGGCACCATCATCGACATCCGGTACCGGTTCCGGCCGGGCAACGGGATGCACACCAGCACGTCGTCCACCGCGCCGTCGCCGTTGCGGTGCATGGCCCGGACCCCGTAGCCCTGCGGCAGGTCCCAGTCCACCTCCACGTCACCGAGCATGTACTCCTCCGGGAACGCGCTGCCCTCGAAGGTGAGACCGAGCTTCTTGCGCACGATGCTGTGCGCGCCGTCGCAGCCCACCAGATAGCGCGCCCTGACCTCTTCCTCGGCTCCGGACGCCGAACGCAGGGCGACCGTCACGCCGTCGGAGTCCTGGCTGAAACCGACCAGTTCCGTGCCCCGCTCGATCCCGGTACCGAACCGTGCGAGACACGCGTCGAGGATGCGCTCGGTCTCGTACTGCGGCAGGGCGGCGAAGCCGTACGGCACCTCGGGCGGCAGGACGAGGTCGATCCGGGCCTGTTCGGTGCCGTTGACGTAGGCGAACTGCCCGTACATCGGGGCCGCCGCCTCCAGAACCGTGCGGGTGAGCCCCATGTGGTCCCAGATCTCCAGCGTGCGCGGCTGGATGCCCACCGCCTTCGCGTACGGGAGCCGAGCCGGAAGCCGGTCGACGATCCGGCAGCGGACCCCGCGCCCGCGCAGTGCCGCGGCCGCCGTCAGACCCACCGGGCCCGCACCCGCCACGACGACGTCGGTTCCGAAGGTGTGGGCCACGGGAGCCTCCCTGGGTGAGCCCCCTGCGTCGAGTCGATCTCCCACCATCGTGGCCCCGCGGCGGCCGGACTCGCTAGTCGGGCCCGTGCGCGCGAGGCGCGTGGTGTCGCCTCGGCGCATCGCGCGTTCAGCGTGGTGCGGGAGGCGGTGACCCGTCGGGGGGGAGCCGGTGGTGGCCGTCCGGGGGACGGTGGGAGAGACGGAGGTGGTGCGCGGGGGTGCGTTCGATGACCAGGAAGGCGGCGTCGTCGCCGGGCTGGTCGCCGATGTGCCGGACGAGATCGTCGTGGATCTGGCGCAGCAGGACGTCGGGAGTGGAGGCGGCGAGGGTGGCGACCCGTTCGGCCAAGGGGTAGAAGGCGCCGTCCGGAGAGCGGGCCTCGATCACGCCGTCGGTGTACAGCAGCAGGAAGTCGCCGGCCTCGAAGGCGAAGGGATCGGAGTGGTGGCTGGTGGCGGGCAGCTCGCACATGCCCAGCGGGGGCACGGGATGCCGTGCGTGCAGCACGCTGACCTGGTGATCACGCAGGAGCAGCGGTGGGGGATGACCGCAGTTGATCATTTCGACCTGTGCGCCGTCGTCGGGGATGTCGAGAACGAGCGCCGTGACGAAGTGTTCGCCCGGGTCGTGCTCGGTGTCGGCCACCTCGTCGAGGTCCCGGCACACGCTCACCTCGAGGGCCGCCGTCAGTTCGGGCAGCGTGGCGTAGCGGTGGGCGCCCTCGCGGAAGGCGCCCAGCACCACCGAGGCCTCGCCGATGGCGGCCAGCCCCTTGCCCCGGACGTCCCCGATGATGACGCGGGTGGACGCGCCCGCGGCCCGGGTGACCGCGAACAGGTCGCCGCCGATCTGGGTGTCGTCCTCGGCGGCCAGATACAGCCAGGCCACGCGCAGCGGACCGATCCGGCGCGGCGGGGGCCGCAGCAGCACGCGTTGCGCGGTCTCGGCGATCGAGCGCGCCCGCATCAGCTCCCGGGCGCGCCGCTCCCGTACATGGCACACGAACACGACCAGGGCGGAGAGCACCACCAGTGCGACGAGCTGTGCCATGTGGTTGGTGGTGCCGAGTCCGCCGTGCAGGACGGCGATGACCACCTGGGCGGCGACGGCGAGCACGCCGACCAGCGCCGTCAGCGCGGGGCCCGCGAGTGAGGCCGTGAGGGTCGGCGCGATGACCAGCAGGGGGCCCAGGTGGACGTCGGTGGGGGAGCGGATGTCCACCACGGTGATCACGACGATCAACGCGAGCGGGATGGCCACCAGACCGCGGCCCGACGGTTGCTGCACGAGACGGTCCACTGACATGCGCCGGATACCCACATGCCCCATTTTGTACCTGTCTCCGTGGCTGTGGGGTTCCGTGCGGTGTTCACCATCGGCGGGTCGAGGGTGAACACCGTCGGCGGGTCCGGCGCGCGTGTCGGTTCTCGGGTGACCCCGCGGAACGGCCTCGGGCGGGGGCCGTCAGTCCGCGACGCCGGGTCGCCGAACGGCCGGTGTCAGTTCCACAGCGGGTAGCTGACCCTCTGCGCGTATCCGTCCGGGTGGTTCTGGGTGTAGGTCAGCGTCATCCGTGTGTAGTGCTGCACCTGCGGATTCTTCTTCCACGGCTGCGGGTGGTCCAGGCGGACGACGACCGGGTACGAGTGGAACTTGCCCGCCGCGCAGTACGGCTTGCAGTCGTTCACCATGTTGACGCCGCGGGCGACCGCGGAGTCCTGGTTCCAGCGCGACCAGTGGAGCGAGACGAGGCGGCTGTTGCCGTCCCCGCAGGCCAGGATGAACTCGGCGGGGCGCACATCCGGATGCCAGAAGCAGTCCACGAGTACGGGGGGCGCCTGTCGCTGCTGTGTGGCGTGCGTGGCATGCGTGGTGTGCGAGGTCGCGGGGGCGGCGGAAGCGGTACCCATCACCGCTGAGAGCGACGCGGCCGCGCAGACGGTGAACGCGGTCCGGATCGAGTTTCTGCGCATATCAGCTCCATGCGGGACGCTCTGTCATGTGGCCGTCAGCGTGTCGGCTCTGTCTCGACGCTACGGCCTCGGTGTGTGATGTACCACTCATACGGATTAACGATGCCATTTCGTGAGAAGAGGTCGACATCGGCACACAGGGCGACGCATCGGAACGCATCGCAACGCATCGGAACACACCGCGACACATCGCAACGCACCGCGACACGGGGAAGGCGTCGCGACGTGTCCGAACACCGTGACGTGGTTCGGTGGCGCAATAGAATTCGTCCGTGATGAATAAATCCGGTTCACAGCGCGGGCGCAGGCCGGGAAGCCCGGACACCCGGGCCGCGATCCTGGACGTGGCCCGGCGGCGGTTCCTCGAGGACGGCTATCACGCGGTGACCCTCCGGTCCGTCGCCGGCGAGGCCGACGTCGATCTCGCCCTGATCAGCTATTACTTCGGGTCCAAGAAGGGGCTGTTCGGTGCCGCCCTGGCGCTCGGGGCCAACCCGGCCGAACTCCTCGCGCGGGTCGTCGAGGAGGGTGAGCTCAGCACGTTCCCCGAACGGGTCGTCCGTCAGGTCGTCGCCGTCTGGGACGACCCCGCGACGGGCCCGCCGCTGCTCGCGATGATGAAGACCGCGATCGACGACGACTCCCTCGGCTCGCTGGTGAAGGAGGCAGTCGAGCGAGAGATCGTCGACAGGATCGCGGGCCTCGTGCCAGGACGCGACGCCCGGCAACGCGCCGCCGCGTTCATCACGGTGGTGGCCGGGCTGATCGCCACGCGCTATCTGCTGCGCCTTGAGCCCGCCGTCTCCATGACGACCGACGACCTGGTCCGTTTCATGAGCCCGCAACTCCGGCAGGCCCTGCGCGGCCCAGGCCGCCCCACGCCGGACCCCCGACCCGCCGGCCGCCCGACGCCACGCCGCTGATTCACCGGCTGGTTCGTTTCTATACGTGGGCGGCCTGGCGCACGGTGGCGGTCGGTGCTGCGCCGCTGATCCACCGGGTGGTCCGTCCTGCGGGTGGGCGGCCCGGGGCACGGCGGCGACCGGGGTCGCGCCCCTGATCCACTGGCCCTCTCGTCCCAAGGGTGGGCGGCTTGGCGCACGGTGGCGGTCGGTGCTGCGCCGCTGATCCACCGGGTGGTCCGTCCTGCGGGTGGGCGGGCCCGGGGCATGGCGGCGATCGGGGTCGCGCCCATCCATCGTCTCGTTCCGTCCTGTGGTGGGGCCTGACGTGACGAGGACCGGCCCGGTGCAAGCGTTCCGGCCCCTGGCCGGGGTTTCGCACGCACCGAAGGCCGGCGCCTCGCATCGTGCGAGGCGCCGGTCCGGAGTGCGCGGCGGGAGCTCAGAGGTACGAGGGCTGCTTCCGCGCGTCGACGATGTCCAGGGCCTCGTCATCCTCGGCGAAGGCTTCCGGGCTCGGAGCCGAACGCAGCAGGACCGCGACGGCGACGGCGGCGAGCACGGCGGCCGCGGCGGCGCCGAGGAGCGCCAGGTGCATGCCGTCGACGAACGCGGTCGTCGCCCGGCTGGAGACCGGGCCGCCGATGGCGTGGGCGGCGGCCAGCGAGGAGCGCGCCGCTTCCGCCACCTGCGACGGCAGGCCGGGCAGGCTCAGGTGGTCGCGGTAGGCGGCGCTGAGCAGGCTGCCGAGGACGGCGATCCCCAGAGCGCCGCCGAGCTCGCGCGCCAGGTCGTTCATGGCCGAACCGACGTTCTGCAGCGAGCGCGGCAGGGCGTCCGTGATGGCGGTCGTGGCCGGTGTCATGGCCAGGCCCATTCCCGCACCCAGGGGTACGAGACCGGCCGCGATGATCCAGTACGGGCTGGACGCGTCGAGCCGGGAGAGAATCCCCATGCCCGCCGCGACACCGGCGAGACCGGCCACCCAGGGTCCCCGGAATCCGAACCGGCCGACCAGCACAGGGGTGGCGCGGGAGACCGGCACCATGGTCACGGCCATGGGCAGCATCGCGGTCGCCGCCATCAAGGCGCTGTCGCCCCGCACCAGTTGCAGGTACTGCATCATCACGAAGACGAACCCGAAGAACACGAAGAACTGAAGCATGATCGACAGCGAGCCCGCGGCGAAGTGGCGGTTGCGGAAGAGCCGGGGGTCGAGCAGCGGGTTCTCGCGGCGCAGTTCGAAGACGACGAACCCCGCCAGCACGGCCAGGCCCAGCCCGATCCCGGCGAGCGTGACCGGGTCGGCCCACCCGCGGGTCGGCGCCTCGATGACCGAGTAGACCAGCGTGACCAGGCCCGCCACGGCGAGGACGGCGCCACCGACGTCGAGTCGGGGCTGCCGCGGTTCGGCGGACTCGGGCACGAACAGCAGCGTGCCGACCAGGGCGACCAGGGCCAGAGCGACGTTCAGCAGGAACACCGAGCGCCATGACCAGCCCTCCAGCAGGGCGCCGGAGGCGAACAGGCCCACCAGCGCGCTGGCTCCGGCGACCGCCGCCCAGACACTCACGGCTCGCGCCCGCTGGGCGCGCGGGAACGTGCTGGTGATGGTCGACAGCGTGGCCGGCATGACCAGCGCCGCCCCCACTCCGAGGACGCCGCGCAGCATGATGAGCGTCGAGGGCTCGGTGGTCAGCGAGGCGGCGGCGGATCCGGCGCCGAAGATCGCCAGCCCCGCGAGCAGGGCCCGCCTGCGGCCGAAACGGTCGCCCAGGGCGCCGGCAGGCAGCAGCAGCGAGGCGAAGACCAGGCTGTAGGCGTCGATGATCCAGGACAACTGCGTCTGCGTGGCATGGGTCTCGCGGGCGAGATCGGGCAGCGCCACATTGAGCGATGCCATGGCGGCGACCACCGAGCCGAGGGCGACGCAGGTGACCACCAGGACCAGGTTGTGTCGTACGGCCGGCGTGGAACCGGCGGCAGGGGTGCGGGTGGAGGGCATGTGCTCCGTCCTTCGTCCGGGCGGTCCGGGAGGTTCCCGGTGCCTGGACCCAGAGTCGGGAGTCCGCCGCGCGATTTCCACGTTGATGAATTAGGGAGACGGTCCGGCGGCCGGTGCCCGGGGGCCCCGGCCGACACGGCCCCCGGCCCCCCGCCCGGCCGGCAAGCCGGGACGCGGGCCCGGGGCCCCGGCGGGCGCGCCCCCCGGGCCCGCCGCCGCCCCCCCGCCCCCCCGCCCCCGCGCCCCCCCCCCCGGGGGGGGGGGGGGGGGGGGGGGGGGGGGCCGGGCCCCCCCCCCCCCCCCCCCCCCCGCGCCGGGCGGACATGCCGTTCAGCGGGCCGGGAGCCCGGGAGGGCGGCCCACCGGGGACGGGCGCGTCGGCGTCTCCGTCCCCGGATCGGTACAACTGACCGGCACCTGTTGAATTCCCGGCCCCTGCACCATGGAATGCCCGGCCCTGCCGCAGAGCCCGGGGGAGCGCGTACCCGTCCCCGTCTTCCGGGGGTGGGGCGACGGCGAGCCCCTAGGCCGTGTCCGCAAAGTCGCGCCTGCCCGGCGACGCCTGGCACGCTCCCCCAAGCTCTTCGAGCAGGGGGCACCCCCACTCGCCGCACCGGGCGAAGACCCAAGTACGTCCAGTACGAGGGCCTGCGCCCGGCACGCCGAGAGCACGCTCCCCCGAGCTCTCGGCTTCGCTCGAGCAGGGGGGACCCCCATGACGCCGCCGGACCCGCCCTCCGGGCGAACGACGCGACTTTGCGGACACGACCTAGCGGTCGGCGGCCTGCGCCAGCAGGTCGGTCACCTGTCGGCCTACGAGTTCCCGTGCCGAGGCCGGAAGGCGGCCGAGGGGACCGTTCCACAGGGTGCGCAGGATGTCGTCGGTGTCGGTGCCGGTGCCGGTGTCGGCGTCCGCGGGACCGTGGCATTCGGCGCTCTCGCTGAACACCTCGTCCTCGGAACGGACCGCGACGCGCAGGAGCGTCCCGCCGCCGTCGACGGAGTGCAGGGCGGCGGCGACGACGAGCGGCGAGGGCCCGCCCGGCTCGGCCGCGGCCTTGACATAGTTGCTGGTGACCGGTGTGCGCCAGCGCAGGCTCAGGAGCAGATGGCGCTTGGCGAGCACCTCGGCCAGATCGGTCTCGGCGACGCCCTCCGGTTCCAGGATCACCGCGCGGGCGTCCAGGACTAGGGCCGCGGGCAGCAGACAACGCAGCGTGCTCCCGACGATGTTGCCGCCCACCGTGGCCGTCCGGCGTACGGCGCCGGTACCCACGCCGGCGGCCGCCCGGCGCAGTACCTCCGGTACGCGGTCGTCTATGCGGCTGAGCACCACGGCCGCACCCAGGGCCTCGCGCTCGATCGTGTTGGCCTCAGGGAGTTCGCGCAGCGACATGGCGTGGTCGGGGAACCCGTCCCGCTGCCAGGTGGCCCACACCAGTGTGGCGCCGCCGATGGGCACAGCCCCCTCGGTCATGTACTCCTGTGCTTCGGACACGGACGTGGGCAGACGCAACAGCACGACAGCCGACCTGCTTTCCTGGTGACTTGGCGGCGGGGTACTCGGTGTCTTGGCGAAATCACCGTCGACAGGCGCATTTTCGCCGTATGGACGGGGGCGCGTACAGGGCACACTGCCCCGACCGGTGCGCCCCGCCGTGCGGATGCGCTCACGCCGGGGACGTGGCCCGGGGGCGGCCGCACGCGCTGTCCGCACTCACTGGGCGGCCATGGCGCCCGTCATGTTCCTTTCCCGCGCCGCGAGTTGCTTCGTACCGCTGTCAACTACCCTGGTGGGAGCCGGAATAGGCCGCCCATCGACCGCCGTGCCGGACCACGGTGATCCGCCGTCCGAAGCAGGTGGTCATCCAGGAATCGGTCAGGGTGTCCTCGACGGGGCCCTGCGCGAGGACGCGCCCCTCGCGCAGAAGCAGGGTGTGGCTGACGGCCGGGGACAGCTCCTCCAGATGGTGGGTGACCGTCACGGTGGCCAGTTCCGGGCGGCTCTCGGCCAGCCGCTGCATGGCCTCGACGAGGTCCTCGCGGGAGGGCAGGTCCAGGGCGTTGAACGGTTCGTCGAGCAGCAGCAGGGCCGGCTCGGCCATCAGCGCCCTGGCGATCAGGACACGGGCCCGCTGGCCGCCCGAGCAGACCCCGTACGGCCGGTCGGCCAGCTCCTTGATGTCCAGCTCGGCGAGCAGTTCGTGGCCACGTCGGCGCACCTCGGCGTCGTACTTCCGCCACAGCGGCTGCACCGTTCCGGTGTGGCCCGTCAGGACGACGGAGTGGGCGTCGAGGTCCCGCGGTACGCGCTGGGCCGTACTCACATGGCCGATACGGGCGCGCAGCTCGCGCACGTCGACCCGGCCGAGCCGGCAGCCGAGCACCTCGACGCTCCCCGTCGTCGGATGCATCAGCGCGCCCAGCAGCCGCAGCAGGGTCGTCTTGCCCGCGCCGTTGGCTCCGAGCAGGGCCCAGTGCTCGCCGGACCGTACCGTCCAGCCGATGTCCGAGAGGATCACCTGGCCGCTGGTGTGCCGGTGGACGCTCACATCGCGGAGCGCCACCACCGCGCCCGTGCCGCTGACGTCTGACGCGGTCCGCACCTCGGCCATGTCGGGCTCCCCTCGATCGCTCGTCGCACCTCGCACATTAGATGCACTCCGCATCTTGTTGCCCGGGTGTCCGTTTGACGGACGGCGGTGAGGCGGGTGAGGACAGGCCCGGACGCCGCTTTCGGGCTCGCTATCGTCGGGGCAGGTCGGGGGAGCCGAACACGGTGGTCCAGCGACCGGCGAGCGCCGCGTTTTCCTGGGGCGTGAGCAGATCGGGGGCTCCGAGCGCCAGCGCGGCCGCGTACGCCGCACGAGAGGCCCGCAGCCAGGCCGGATCCTTGAGCACCTCGACCCCGTCTTCCTCATCCGGGCCGAACAAGTGCGGGCCCACGTCGTGAGCGGCCTCGGCGACGACCCTGTTGAGAGTCGTCAGGGCGCATCCGACCGGAGAACCGGTGTGGTGGCGGTTCTGCCTCCAGCGAGCCCACAGCGCCTGTGTCAGCGGCTCCTCGCCTTCGTCCGGCAGCGCGGCGAGGGCATCGGCCTGGGCGGCGGTCAGGGTTCGCGTCCGGGCGATCACCCATTCCGCGGCGTCGCCGTGAGGTCCGGCGACCAGCCAGGTGGGCACCTGCTCCACGACCGTGAAGGCCCGGCAGAGCAACCACCTGTAGCTCATCAGCGGCCGCATCAGTTCGAGATCGGCCACGCGCCACAGACTGGACGGCCACAGCGCGACATCAGCGGCGATCTCGTTCACCATCAGTCCCTCGTCGCCGACCGGCTGTCGGTCCGCCGGTCGCACGGTACGGCGCTCACGAGCGGCGATCAGCTTGTCGGGAACGAAGGACACGCGCGTACCGGGCACGGGCTCCGGCTCGCCGTAGAAATGTTCGGCGTCGTACAAGGCGAAGAAGGACACGCCGCCACCGTACGTATCCCGACGCGGCGGCCGCCCGCCATTTACGGAGCGTCGGGACGGAGCCGCTGGTCAGGCTCCACCCCGGACCAGGATCACGCTCCCGCACGGCCGGCCCCGGCAGCCGCGTCGCGGGCTCTGGTCAGTGGCCGCCGCTCGGGGGCTCGCAGTTGCTGCCGTCGGGGTAGCCGCCGAAGGCATCCGCCTTGGTGGATTCACTGCTCATCGTGCCCTCCACACACCAGGGGGAGACGCCGATGTCGATGAGGAAGGCGACCCCGGCGGACCCGTTCTGGTACGCCTGTACCTTCTCGGCGGAGTAGCCGAGACCGGTGAGCGCGTCGCGGACGCCGTCCGGGGCGAAGTCGCCACGTCGGCGCAGGGGTTCGAGTGCTTCCTTGACGCGTCCGACGACGGTCAGCCCGTCGCAGCGGTTCTGGCCGTGGAGTTGAAGGGGAACCCTGAAGCCGTGGTTCTCGGCGTAGTGGTCGGCCGGCGTCTCGGTTGAGCCGGGGGTGGCGGCGGCCGTGGACTCCGTCGGCTCCGGGCTCTCGCCCGGACAGATGAAGTCCACCGCTGTGCTCGGTGTCGCCGTGCCGGTCGGCGTCGGATGCGAACTCCGGTACGCGTCGGCGGCATCCCCCGCCCGCTGGGTTCCGCACCCAGTCGCCGACAGGACCCACACCGCCAACACCAGCATCCCGAGGCGGGCTCTCATCTTCCTTGGCGTCGTCATCGCCCGATTCTTTCCCGCGCCTCGGCGGGCGTCATGAGTACTTCTACTCATGACCGCGCCATCGCGGTGGCCCGTAGCCCACCCCCGGGCCGAAGTCCCGGAGAAGTCCCGGAGCCGCCGCCGCACCCCTTCCCGGCTCGCTACGCGGCCAGGCCGGAAGGGGTGCGGCGGCATTCACCCGTCACATGTTGATCATGTGGCCGGCCAGGCCGTGAATGGCCTCCTTGACCGCCTCACCGAGCGTCGGGTGTCCGTGCACATTGCGTGCGACCTCGTGGACCGTCAGGTCCCACTGCTGAGCGAGCGTCAACTCCGGGAGCAGTTCGGTGACTTCGGGGCCGATCAGATGGGCACCGAGGAGTTCGCCGTAGCGCGCGTCGCTGAGGATCTTGACGAATCCCGCGGTCTCGCCCAGGCCGTGGGCCTTTCCGTTCGCGGTGAACGGGAACTTCGCCACCTTGACGTCGAAGCCCCTCTCGCGTGCCTGCGCCTCGGTCCAGCCGAAACTGGCGATCTGCGGCTGGCAGTAGGTCGCCCGCGGGATCATCACGTAGTCGAGTTCCATCGTCTCCGCGTCGGCGATCGTCTCGGTGGCGACGATGCCCATCGACTCGGCCGCGTGGGCCAGCATCAGCTTCGCCGTCACGTCACCGATGGCGTAGATGTGCGGCACGCTCGTACGGCACCGGCCGTCGATGTCGATCGCACCGCGGTCGGTGAGCTTCACACCGGTGTTCTCCAGCCCGTAGCCCTGTACACGCGGCTGGAACCCGATCGCCTGGAGCACCTTGCCGGCTTCCAGCGTCTGCCGCTGTCCGCCCGTGGTCACCATGACCTTGACCCTGTCCCCGGAGTCGTCGATCGCCTCGACACGGGTGGAGGTCAGCACATTGATGCCGAGCCGCTTGTAGCGGCGGGCCAGTTCGGCGGAGACCTCCTCGTCCTCCAAGGGCACGATCCGGTCCAGGAACTCGACGAGGGTGACCTGAACACCGTAGTTGTGGAGCACATAGGCGAACTCCACACCGATGGCGCCCGCGCCCGCGATGACGATGCTGTCCGGGAGGGTGTCCGACAGGATCTGCTCCTCGTACGTCACCACACGCTCGCTCAGTGAGGTTCCGGGGAGCAGCTTGGTGGTGGCGCCGGCGGCGATGACGCAGTGGTCGAAGGTGACCGTCTCCGTACCGCCGTCGGTCAGGGCGACGTCGAGCGTGTGGTCGTCGCGGAAGGCGCCACGGCCGTTGTACTGGGTGATCTTGTTCTTCTTCATCAGGTAGTGGACGCCCTTGACGCGTCCGTCCGCCACCTTGCGACTGCGGGTGAAGGCCGCTCCGTAGTCGAAGCTCACCTCCCCGTTCACCTGGATGCCGAAGGTCTTGGCCTCCTGGGTGAAGATGTGGGCGAGCTCCGCGTTGCGCAGCAGCGCCTTCGACGGGATGCACCCCACGTTGAGGCACACACCGCCCCAGTACTTCTCCTCGATGATCGCCGTGCTGAGTCCGAGCTGGGCCGCCCGGATCGCCGCGACATATCCGCCCGGGCCGGCGCCCAGGACCACCACGTCAAAGTGTGCGCTCATGACCTTCAGCCTAGAACGCCACCGCCCCCGGCGGCGCGACGGGCGCGGCCGGGGGCGGTGGCCTCTCACGCCGGGGAACGCGTACGGCCCGGTCCCCGCGGGGACCGGGCCGTACGCCAGGCGTCAGACGAGGTCGAACCGGTCGAGGTTCATGACCTTGTCCCAGGCGGCGACGAAGTCCTTGACGAACTTCGCCTGGGCGTCGTCGCTCGCGTAGACCTCGGCGAGCGCGCGCAGCTCGGAGTTCGAGCCGAAGACGAGGTCGGCACGCGTGCCGGTCCACTTGACCTCGCCGGTGGCGTCGTCGCGGCACTCGAAGGTGGTCGCGTCCCCCGACGTCGCCTTCCACGTCGTGCCCAGGTCGAGCAGGTTGACGAAGAAGTCGTTGGTGAGCTTGCCGGGGGTCGCGGTGAGGACACCGTGCGAGGACTGCCCGTGGTTCGCGCCCAGGACACGCAGACCGCCGACGAGGACGGTGAGTTCCGGGGCACTCAGGGTCAGCAGGTTCGCCCGGTCGAGCAGCAGGTACTCGGCCGGCAGCCGGTTGCCCTTCCCGAGGTAGTTGCGGAAGCCGTCCGAGGTCGGCTCCAGCGCGGCGAAGGACTCCGCGTCGGTCTGCTCGTCCGTCGCGTCCACGCGGCCCGGGGTGAAGGGCACCTGGACGTCGTGACCGGCGTCCTTGGCGGCCTTCTCGACCGCGGCGACGCCACCGAGGACGATCAGGTCGGCCAGCGAGACGTGCTTGTCACCGGAGTTGAAGTCGCGCTGGACGCCCTCCAGCGTGCGCAGCACCGTCGCCAGCGTGTCGGGGTCGTTGGCCTCCCAGCCGCGCTGCGGCTCCAGGCGGATGCGGCCGCCGTTGGCGCCGCCGCGCTTGTCGCTGCCGCGGAACGTCGAGGCCGACGCCCACGCGGTGAAGACGAGCTGCGCGACCGTCAGGTCCGAGCCGAGGATCTTCGCCTTGAGGGCGCTGATGTCGTCGGCTCCGATGACCTCGCCCTCCGCCTCCGGCAGCGGGTCCTGCCACAGCAGCGTCTCCTCGGGGACCTCGGGGCCGAGGTAGAGGGACTTCGGGCCCATGTCACGGTGGGTCAGCTTGTACCAGGCCCGCGCGAAGGCGTCCGCGAACTCGGCGGGGTTCTCGTGGAAGCGGCGGGAGATCGGACCGTAGATCGGGTCGACGCGCAGCGACAGGTCCGTCGTGAGCATCGAGGGGGCGATCTTCTTGGCCGGGTCGTGCGCGGCCGGGACGGTGCCCTCGCCGGCGCCGTCCTTCGGCTTCCACTGGTTGGCGCCGGCGGGGCTCTGGGTCAGCTCCCACTCGTAGCCGAAGAGGTTGTCGAAGAAGCCGTTGCTCCACTGCGTGGGCGTGGTGGTCCAGGTGACCTCCAGGCCGGAGGTGATGGCGTCGCCGCCCTTGCCGGTGCCGTAGGTGCTCTTCCAGCCCAGGCCCTGCGCCTCGATCGGGGCGGCCTCGGGGTCGTCGCCGACGCTCTCCGCCGGGCCGGCGCCGTGGGTCTTGCCGAAGGTGTGACCGCCCGCGATCAGGGCGACGGTCTCCTCGTCGTTCATCGCCATCCGGCGGAAGGTCTCACGGATGTCGCGGGCCGCGGCGATCGGGTCCGGGTTGCCGTTCGGGCCCTCGGGGTTGACGTAGATGAGGCCCATCTGGACGGCACCGAGCGGGTTCTCCAGCTCGCGGTCGCCGGTGTAGCGCTGGTCGTCGAGCCAGACGCTCTCGGGACCCCAGTACACGTCCTCCTCGGACTCCCACACGTCCTCGCGGCCGCCGGCGAAGCCGAAGGTGTCGAAGCCCATCTGCTCCAGGGCGACGTTGCCGGTGAGGATCATGAGGTCGGCCCAGGAGAGGCTCTGGCCGTACTTCTTCTTCACGGGCCACAGCAGACGGCGGGCCTTGTCCAGGTTGCCGTTGTCCGGCCAGCTGTTGAGGGGGGCGAAGCGCTGCTGGCCGGCACCGGCGCCGCCGCGGCCGTCGCTGATGCGGTAGGTGCCCGCGCTGTGCCAGGCCATACGGATCATGAAGGGGCCGTAGTTGCCGAAGTCGGCGGGCCACCAGTCCTGCGAGGTCGTGAGCACCTCGGCGATGTCCTGCTTCACCGCGGCGAGGTCGAGGGCCTCGAAGGCCGCCGCGTAGTCGAAGCCCTCGCCGAGCGGGTTGGCCACGGCCGGGTTCTTGGCGAGGATCTTCAGGTTGAGGCGCTCGGGCCACCACTGCCGGTTGCCGCCGCCCTGGGTCGGGTGCGGGGCGCGGTCGTGCGCGACCGGGCAGCCGCCCGTGGCCTCGGTTTTCGCGTCGGTGACGATCGCGTCGTGGTTCTCAGACATGGGAATCCTTCCGGATGGGCCGATCTCGGTGCTCAGCGACTGCGGGTGGGGGGAGCGGCCGGGGCGGGGCCCCGGCGGACGGCCCCGGGGCCGTCGACGGAGCCGACGGGGAGGTCGTTCTTCTCGGACGATGACGGGCGAAGGGGGCGACCGGCCGCGCGGCCGGGAGCGGGGACGCCGTACACGGCTCGCGCCGGACCGGCTGGACCGGTCCGATACGGGGTACGCATCCCGCCACGGCGGGCGGACGGAGGGCTGTGTGCGACGTACGGGCAGATGCGGCGCCGGGGCGTCCGTCCCGGCGGCGGTCGCGTCGCCGCCGGGGTGGTCCCGGGGTCCGGGATGGTCCCGGGCTGCGTGTCACGGTGGCCGTCACGCGCAGGCCGGCGCCGCGTGGTCCCACGGCGGTGGTCCCGACATCTGTGTCTCTCCTGCTCGTACCGAAGTCTTCTTGTCCCTTGGCCAGTGCCAAAACCGATCCTACGATGGACAGAGTCCAAGTCAAGAAGGACACCAGACCCATATTCGATCGGACCCAGGATGCACACCGATAAACTGCGGGTTCCCACCGATCCTGAAAAGGTGAACCGATATGAGTGACCTGCTGGAGCGACTGCGAGGACGTGGCTGGCGGATGACTTCCCAGCGTCGCGTCGTTGCGGAGGTCCTCGACGGTGATCATGTGCATCTCACGGCCGACGAGGTGCACGCCCGCGCGGCCGAACGGCTGCCCGAGATCTCCCGGGCGACCGTCTACAACGCCCTGGGGGAGCTGGTCTCGCTCGGCGAGGTCATCGAGGTCTCCACCGACGGCCGCGCCAAGCGCTACGACCCCAACGCGCACCGGCCGCACCAGCATCTGGTGTGCTCCGCCTGCGGCGCGGTCCGTGACGTCCACCCGACCGGCGACCCGCTGGCCGACCTTCCGGCGACGGAACGATTCGGTTTCACCGTGGCAGCCGTGGAGGTCACGTATCGGGGGCTGTGCCCTTCGTGCGTCTAGGTTCCGCCCGGATCCCGGGGACTCGCCGGTGGTGATCCTTCCGGCGACCGGTCCCGCGGCGGCCCACCCGTTCGGCCTAGGCTTCCGCCGTGAACAGCATCCAGTGGGACATCGCGCAGTCGATACGGATCAGGCCCGGCGGCCCGGCCGACGCACCCGCCGTTCTGGACATGCTCGATGGAGCGGTGGTCTGGATGAACGCCCGGGGCAACACCGAGCAGTGGGGCACGACCCCGTACTCGGGGACGGCGAACGGGGCGGAGCGCGTCCGGCGGTACATGACCGAGAACGCGCCCTTCGTCGCGGAGGCCGACGGAACACCCGTCGGAGCCATGGTCCTCGACACCGGGCCCAGCCCGCAGATGCCGATCGAGCCCGCCGGAGAACCCGAGCGGTACGTCCGGCTGCTGGTGTCCGACCGCCGGTACGCCGGCCACGGCATCGGCGCCGCGCTCCTGGCCCACGCCGCCGAGGAGACACGGCGGGCCGGAGTCGGACTGCTGCGGGTCGACTGCTGGGCGGGCGGCGGGGGCGCGCTGGTCGCGTTCTACGAGCGCCAGGGATTCACCCCCGCCGGGCGATTCCTGTCCGGGACCTGGCCGGGCCAGGTGCTGGCCCGGCGGATCGGCACATCCCCCGAGGGAATCGATCAGACGAGGTAGTCGGCGACGAGCTCCGCGAACTCCTCCGGCGCCGCGAGTCTGACCCCGAGGGTCTCCGCCTTGGCGCGCTTGGACCCGGCGCCCTCGCCGGCCACGACCAGGGTCGTCTTCTTCGACACGCTGGAGGAGGAACGGCCGCCGGCGCGCTCGATGAGCTCGTTCATCTGATTGCGGCTGAGCTGCTCCAGAGCCCCGGTCATCGCACCCGTGACGACCACCGTCATCCCGGCCAGCGGCCCGCCGGCGCTACCGCCCGCGTGCGCGTCCGTGCCGTCCTCGTCGGGCGCGGCGGGCGGGGTGGCCCCGGGCTCGGTCATATTGACCCCGGCGGCGACGAGCCTGTCGATGAGCGGGGCCAGCTCGGCCAGCTCCGCGACGATCGAGGGCGCCTTCTCCTTGCCGATGCCCTCGACCCGCTGCATCGTTTCCGCATCCGCCGCGCGCACCGCGTCCATGGTGGCGAAGTACCGGGCGATGCGCCGGGACATGGACCGGCCGGTGCCGCGGACACCGAGCGCGCACAGCACCCGTGACAGCGGCCGGCCCTTGGCCGTCTCGATCGCCGCGAGGAGGTTGTCGGTGCTGGTCTCACCCATCCGCTCCAGGCCGAGGAGCTGCTCACGGGTCAGACCGAACAGCCCGGCGAGATCGGCGACCAGACCGCTCTCGACGAGCTGGACGACCCGCGTGTGACCGAGGCCCTCGATGTCGAGCTGGTCGCGGCCCGCCGCGTACGAGAGCGCGGCGACGAGATGGCAGTTGCGGCCCTGCTCGCAGCGCCACCGCTGCTCGCTGGTGTCGATGGCGGATCCGCAGTTCGGGCACGCCTCGGGGAAGACGATGGGCGCTTCCTCGCCGGTGCGCAGATGGGCGACGGGCGCTTCGATCCGCGGGATGACGTCACCGGCGCGGTGGACCATCACGTGGTCGCCCAGCCGCAGATCGCGGCGCGTGATGTCCGCCGGGTTGTGCAGGGTGGCGTACGTGATGGTCGAGCCGTCGATCTCGACCGGCTCCAGCACGGCGCGTGGGGCGATGATGCCGGTGCGGCCCACGTTCCACTCGACCGCCAGCAGCCGGGTGATCTTCTCCACGGCCGGGAGCTTGTACGCGATCGCCCAGCGCGGCGCGCGTGAACCGGACCCGGCGGCCCGCTGGTCGGCCGCCAGGTCGGCCTTGACGACGATCCCGTCGATCCCGAACGGCAGCTCGGCGCGCAGCGCCCCGATCTCCTGGACGCGGGCCAGGACCTGCTCGGCGGTCGCCGCCGTGATCCCGGGGACGGCCGTGCTGGCGGTGGTGTTCACGCCCAGCTCGGCCGCCCGCGCCATGAGTTCGCTGTGCGCGAGCTCGCCCAGCCGTGCGGCCTCCTCGGCCTCGGTGCCGGAGACGGGCAGCAGACCGTAGCCGAAGAAGGTCATCGGTACCGTGTAGGCGCGCTCCTTGGCGCGCAGCGTGCCCGCCGCCGCGTTGCGCGGGTTCGCGAACGGCTGCCCGCCGTGCGCGGTGCGCACCTCGTTGGCGTGCTCGAACTGCGCGGTCGTCATGAGGACTTCGCCGCGCACCTCCAGCGTGAGGGGCTCCGTGAGCTCGCCGGGCAGGCCCTCGATCGTCCCGATCGCGTGGGACACGTCCTCACCGGCCGTGCCGTCCCCCCGGGTGATCAGCCGGGTGAGCCGGCCCTGCTGGTAGCGCGCCGCGATGGCCAGGCCGTCGAGCTTCGGCTCGACGCTGTACCGCTCCACGTCATGACCGGTCCGCCGGGTCAGCGACGCCGTCCAGGCGGTGAACTCCTCGGGCGAGAAGACGTTGTCCAGGCTCAGCATCGGCACCGTGTGCGGGACGTCCCCCTCGACGGCGCCGCCCGCGACCTTCCCGGTCGGCGAGTCGGGCAGCACCTGATCGGGATGTCCGGCCTCCCACGCGGCGATTCCGCGCACGAGCCGGTCGTACGCGTCGTCGTCCAGCACGGACGTGCCGCCCTCGTAGTAGGCGGCCGACGCCTTCAACGCGTCCTCGACCGCCTGCGCGTAGGCGACGGCGTCCACGATCACTGCAACAGGTGTTGTCATACCCGTCATCCTGCCTGCCACCACTGACAACGCCCTCCGAGCCTCGCGCCGCACCACGGATTCGTGGCTCGCTAGGCCCGCACTTGGGACGATGCGGGCAACAGCGTCACGCGGGAGGTGACACGGGCCCACGGCGTGAAGTAGACCTTGGAGGAACCGTGGGACCGGGCAGGCCACATGCCTGCGCAGCCCCCGTCCCGTCCGGCGTCACCACCCGAACTTCAAGGAGTGGCCCATGCTCGCCGCGCTCGGTCTCGGTCCGGCCGAGGAGGAGATCTACCGCCTCCTGGTGGCCCGGGGACGCGCTGCCGTCCATGAGCTGGCCGCCGACGGTGACCGCCCCGAGTCCGAGGTGCGTGACGTGCTCACCGGGCTGGCCGGCCGCGGTCTCGTCGTGCGTCAGGCGAGCGAGGGCACGGTCACCAGGTTCTTCGCGGCACCCCCGGCGGTGGCGCTCGGCGGGGAACTGCGGCGGCGCCGAGCCGAGTTGAGCGCGGCGGAGCACGCGGTGCTGACGCTCGCGGAGCAGCACCGCACGGGTGCCGAGGGCGGCGCGGTGGAGGTGATCAGTGACATCGACGCGGTTCGCCATCGGTTCAGACAGCTCCAGGAATCCGCCCGGCAGCAGGTGCGGGCGATGATGGTGCCCGAACAGACCGTTGTGTCGCGCAGCGACAACGACGCGGAGGGGGCCGGAGTCCGGCGTGGCGTGCTCTACCGGACGATCTTGCACCGGGAGGCGCTGACCGAGCCCGGGGCGCTTGCCCAGGCCCTCTGGGCGCTCGAAGCCGGACAGCAGGTCAGGGTCGCCGACGCCGTGCCGGTCAAACTCATGATCGCGGACCACGAACTGGCGATGCTTCCCTTGTCCAGCGGCCGCAACACCGCGGCCGCCTCGGTGCTGGTGCACGTCGGAGGACTGCTGGACGCGCTGGTCGCCTACTTCGAACTGGCCTGGGAGCAGGCGTACCCGCTGTCGCCGCACACGGCGGGCGACGGTGTCGACGAGCAGCGTCCGGACGCCATAGACGCGTTCGACGCCCGGATCCTCGCCCTGGTCCTGGCCGGACTCACCGACCAGGCGGTCGGCGCGCACCTCGGCGTCTCCCGTCGCACCGTGCAGCGGCGCATCGGTGAACTCATGGCGCGGGCCGGTGCCGAGAGCCGTATCCAGCTCGGCTGGCACGCCGCGCGCAAGGGGTGGGCCTGACGGCCCGGCAGCCGGTCCTCCCGGGCCTCAGTGTCCCCGGACCGCCGGGGAGGGCCGCGCGGACCGGGTGACGACGAGGTCCGGTTCGCGCGGACCGGGAGGCAGGCCCGTGCCGACGTCCGCCTGGCGCAGCTCGGCCAGCAACTCGGTCTGTCCGGCGAGCAGTTCGGTGAGGATACGGCGGGCGGCGCGCAGCAGTTCGGCGACGTCGCCGCCCGCCAGGGCGTAACTGACGGTCGATCCCTCGCGGATCGACACCACGATCCCCGAGCGGCGCAGCACGGCCAGCTGCTGCGAGAGGTTGGAGGGTTCGACCTCGATCTCGCTGAGCAGGTCGCGCACCGAGACGGGTCCGCTCTGCAGCAGTTCCAGGACCCGGATGCGCACCGGGTGTCCGAGCATGCGGAAGAACTCGGCCTTGGCCTGGTAGAGGGGAACCTGCCTGGTCAAAATCGTTCGCTCCCTGCCGCCTGGGGACGGGCTGTTGCTCCGGCTGGTGCGGTGGCTCTCCGCTTCTCCGGCTGGTGCGGTGGCTTCCGAGCGCCCGCCGCGAGCGGTGCCGTAAGGACCGATCCTGGCGGCTCCGCCTCCGCATGCCCACGAGATTGACTCGATCTGGATGTACCTAATTGAAGAAGTCTTCAAGTCGTGGGCATGCGAAGGCGCGGAGAACGTGGCTGTCTACACCTCTAGTTCGGCTTCGATGCGTGCGAGCTGGTGGCGGGCCATGGCCAGGTTCGAGGTCGCCTTGTTGAGCACGAGGTACAGGAACAGTCCGTTGCCGTTGCGGCCCGTGAGCGGCCGGATCACGTGGTACTGGTTCTCGAGCGTGATGAGCACGTCCTCGATCTTGCTCTTGAGCCCGAGGTGTTCCATGGTGCGTACCTTGGCGCGGACCACGTCGGTGTTCCCGGCCGCGGCGACGTTCAGGTCGAGGTCCTTGCCGCCCCCCAGCGTGCCCAGCGCCATGCCGCTCGTGTAGTCGACGAGGGCCACGCCCAGCGAGCCCTCGATCGACGTCATCGTCTCCTTGAGGGAGATCTCCACATTTGCCATACCGATGTCTCCTTCGGGTCACCGCGCGGACGGAGGAGTTCCCGACCGGCCGGTGATCCGGACCCTACGGACCGTCCGCGAGGTGCGGCCGGGTTGTTTCGGGACTGGCGGAAGGAGCATCGAAAGGCGTGCGGGATGACAGTTAATTGATCGCCGGTGGGCGGTGGTTGATCACGAATGACGCCCGACGCCCGCCGCGCGGGTGGCCGCGAACTCCGCGAACCACGCCAGCATCTCCGGGTGCGTGATGGACCCCTCACTGCTGACCTCGCCGGGGCGGGCGCCCTGGAGGACGCGCTTGACCGGGACCTCCAGCTTCTTGCCCGTGAGAGTGCGCGGCACGGCGGGGACCGGCACGATCACGTCGGGCACATGGCGCGGGGACAGCCGGCTCCTGATGGCCGTGGCGATGCGCAGGCGCAGACCGTCGTCGAGCGTGGTTCCCTCGGCGGGCACGACGAACAGCGGCATGAAGTAGGCGCCGTCGGGCTGTTCCACCCCGATGACGAGACTGTCGGCGATCTCGGGGAGCTGGTCGACGACGGCGTAGAGGTCGGCGGAACCCATGCGCACACCCGAGCGGTTCAGCGTGGAGTCGGAGCGGCCCGCGACGACGACCGACAGGTCCGGGTCGATGGTGACCCAGTCGCCGTGCCGCCACACCCCGGGGTAGGTGTCGAAGTAGCTGGCCCGGTAGCGGGCGCCGTCCGGGTCGCCGACGAAGCGCAGCGGCATGGACGGCAGCGGCGCGGTCACCACCAGCTCGCCCTGTTCGCCCGTCAGCGGACGTCCCTCGGGGTCCCAGGAGGCCAGGGCGACGCCGAGGGCGGGCGCCTGGATGCGGCCCAGGCGGACGGGCAGCAGCGGGGTGCTGCCCGCGAGGACGGAGCAGACGTCCGTGCCGCCGCAGATGGACTGGAGCCGCACGCCGGGCGCCAGCCGGTCGTGGACCCAGCGCCAGGTGCTCGGCGGCAGCGTCGACCCGGTCTGCAGGACGGTCCGCAGCCGCCCGAGTCCGAACGTGTCCGCGGGACGCGTGTCCGCCTTCTCGGCGGCGGTGAGATAGGCGGCGCCCACGCCGAGCACGGTCGCACCGGTCCGCTCGGCGATCTCCCAGGCGCCGTCGATTCCGGGATACGTGGGGCTGCCGTCGTACAGGACGACGGTGCTGCCGTGCAGCAGCCCGCCGACCAGGAAGTTCCACACCATCCAGCTGGTCGAGGTGATGAAGAGGTAGCGGTCCTCGGCGCGCAGGTCGACGCCCAGGCCCAGTGCCTTGAGCAGTTCGACCACGATGCCGCCGTGGCCCTGGACGATCCCCTTCGGTATCCCCGTGGTTCCCGACGACCACAGGATCCACAACGGGTGGTCGAAGGGCACGTCGGCGAACTCCGGCGGAGCGTCCGCGGACGGCAGCGCGGACCAGGCGTGCTGGTGGACGTCGGGCCGGTCGGACCACGGCTCCGCCGGGATGTCGAAGACGCTGTCGACGGCGAGGAGGTGGCGGACGGTGGGCAGCCCGTCCGCGAGCTCGGCGACCTCGGGCCGCCGGTCGTAGGTCTTGCCGCCGTAGCGGTATCCGTCCGCGGCCACGAGGACGACGGGCCGTGCCTGGCGGAGCCGGGCGAGCACGCTGGGCGTGCCGAAGTCGGGGGAGCAGGCCGTCCACACGGCGCCGACGGCGGCCGTGGCGAGCAGCGCCACCACGGTCTGGCGGAGGTTGGGGAGATAGCCGGCCACGCAGTCGCCGGGCTCCACGCCCATGCGGCGCAGCGCCGCCGCGACGTCGGCGACCTGCCGGCGCAGCTCGCTCCAGGAGATCTCCTCGGGGGTGCCGCCCTCGGTCAGACAGACGAGCGCGGGGCGGGCGTCGGTGGCCCGGGCGAAGCAGCGTTCGGCGAAGTTCAGCCGGGCGCCGGGGAACCAGTCGGCTCCCGGCATCGACGCCCGGCCCAGGACCTCGTCGTGGTCGGTGACCGCGTCCAGCCCGTAGAACTCCCACACCGCCGACCAGAATCCCGCGAGGTCGGTGGAACTCCACCGCCACAGCTCGGCGTAGTCGGAGAAGTGGACTCCCCGTACTTCGCTCACCCAGTTCATGAAGGTCGCGACGTTGGATTCCTCCAACTCGCGGCGACCGGGGGACCACAGGAGGTCGGTGTCGGTGTTCATCGGGTGTGCCTTTCCTGGGCTGGACGCGGCGTTCAGCCGGTTTCCACGTCGCGGAGCAGTTCTTCGGCGCGTGGCCACGGGCCGTAGCCGGACGCGGGGTTGAGATGGCCGACCTCGCCGAGTTCCACCAGCGCGGCGCCCCAGTCTCGGGCCAGTCCGGCGACCCGCTCGGCCGTGCCGAGGGGGTCGTTCGAGCTGGCGGCGACGACGCTGGGGAACGGCAGCGTGGTCCGGGGTACCGGCGTCCAGCCGTGCTCGGAGAGCACGTCGGGCGCCGGATAGCCCTCGGGCAGCGGGGTGCCGAAGTCCGGCGGCGTCACGAGCAGCGCTCCGCGCACCTGTGCCGCGTGTCCCTCGGCCCAGTGGACCGTGGTGATCACGCCGGCGCTGTGCGCGACGAGCACGACGGGGCCCCCGGCCTCCGAGACCACCTTGTCGAGCGCCGCCACACGGGCCGCGCGGCTCAAGGAGTCCTCGGTGAGCGGCGGGACGGTGCGCACGGTGCGCCCGGCCTCCGCCAGCCGGTCCGCCAGCAGGGTCTGCCAGTGCTCAGCGACGTGATCGCGCAGCCCCGGGACGATCACGACGACCGGGTCGGTCCCGCTGCTCACGCCGTAACCACCGCCTCCTCCGGCTCCGCGGCCGGGACGGTGCCGCTCGTCAGCCGGCTCAGATCACGCTCGTAGAAGTGACGGCCGATCAGGAACGCGGCGGTGGCGCCGAGGGCCGCGAGCGGGATGATCCGCAGGGCGCCGGCCAGACCCATGTGGTCGGCGAGCGCGCCCGTCACGGCGGGTCCGGGAGCCAGCCCGAGCAGGCTGTTGGCGAGGGTCAGGGTGGCGAAGGCCGTCGCGGAGATGGCCGCGGGGGTCAGGTTGGCCACCATGGCGGTCGCCGGACCGGCCGTGCCGGCCGACAGCAGGGCTCCGGCCGCCAGCGCCGCGAGCTGGAGCGGTCCGGTCGGCAGCCGGAAGGCGGTCATCAGCAGGACGAGCGAGCCGAGGCTGCACCCGATGGCGACGGCCCATTTGCGGATGGGGTACGCCCGGCTGATGCGGTCGGAGACGACACCGCCGCCGATCATGCCGACGCCGATGACGAGGATGAAGATCCCCGCGGTCGCGCCCGCCTTGGCGGTGGGCATGTCGTAGTAGCGGTTGAAGTAGCTGGGCAGCCAGGCCATCAAGGAGGCGGCGATGAACAGTTGGAGACCGCTGCCCACGTAGGCGCTGATCACCGACACGGAGGAGAACAGCCGGGGCAGCAGCACACGCAGCCGGCCCTGCGATCCGGGACCGGGCCCGGCGTCGGTGGAACCGGATTCCGGCGTCAGCCTCTTCTCGGTGACGACGACGCCGTAGACCGCGGCCAGCACCAGGCCGAAGATGCCCATGAATCCGAACGCCCAGCGCCAGCCGAGGTGTTCGGCGACGGCGCCGCCGATCGACACGCCGAGCACCGAACCGAAGGCACCGCCCGCGATGAAGGCACCGGACAGGGTGGCGCGCAGACCGATCGGGAAGATGCTCAGGACGACGGCGATGCCGACACTTCCGTACGCGGCCTCGCCTATGCCGACGAAGAGCCGGCCGACGAACATCTGGTCGTAGTTCGCGGAGACCGCGCAGCCGAGGGTCGCCACGCTCCACAGCGCCGCGGCGAGCAGCAGGCTCTTCACCCGGCCCCAGCGGTCGGCCATCAGCGACATGGGGAACGTGAGCAGGCCGACCATGAGGGCGACGACACTGCTGAGCGTGCCGAGTCTCGCGTCCGAGAGCAGCCACTCGCTCTTGAGGTCGGGGAAGACGGCGTTGAGAACCTGCCGGGACATGTAGTCGGACAGCAGCAGGCCGAAACTGAGGGCGAAGACCACCCAGGCATAGCGTCGGGGCACGGGCCATCCGGACGAGGCGGTCGTGTCCGTCTCGGGGATGGGTCCAGCAGTGGTGTGCAACTCCATCGTCATCACCTCACGCGCTGTTGGAGGAAGGGGGGTTAGAACGGTCTGTCGCCGACGATCCCGGCGCGCTCCATCCGGCGGACGGCGGGCCAGTAGTCCTGTACGGCGTAGTGCTGGGTGGAGCGGTTGTCCCAGATGGCGACGCTGTTCGGGGTCCAGCGCCAGCGCACCTGGTACTCCGGGATCGTCGCCTGGCTGATCAGGTGGTTGAGCAGGAGGCTCGCTCCGGGGGCGAAGTCCTGCCCGAACCGCACGTTCTGGGGCGTGTGGTAGTTCACGAAGTGGGTCGTGAACGCGTTGACGAAGAGGATCTCCTCGCCGGTCTCCGGGTGGACACGCACCACCGGGTGCTCCGCGTCCGGGAACCGCTCCTTGAGAGCGTGCCGCTTCTCCTGCGGCATGGCGGCGCCGAACGTGGCCTCGATGCTGTGCCGGGCCCGCAGGCCACGGATCCTGGTGCGGATGTCCTCGGGCAGCCGGCGGTACGCCTCGGCCATGTTCACCCAGATCGTGTCCCCGCCGACGGGCGGCCCCTCGATGCACCGGAGCACGGCGCCCATGGGCGGGCGCTCGCGCCACGTGGCATCGGTGTGCAGGGCTCCCTCGTACTGTTCCGCCGGGCTGTCCAGGTCCTTGTAGATCCGCACCAGGCCGGGGTACTCGGGGTCGCTGCCGGCCACCGGGTGGTCCTCCAGCGCGCCGAACCGCTCGGCGAAGGCCACGTGTTCGGCGCGCGTGATGTCCTGGTCCCGCAGGAACAACACCTTGTACTGGAGCAGCAACGCCCTGATCTCTTCGAAGAGGTCGTCGTCGCGTGCGGCGTCGCCGAGGTTCACTCCGGACAGTTCCGCGCCGATGCTACAGGTCAGCGGTTCGACCCTGATCGAGCCGCGGTGGTGGGCGCGGACCGGCGCGCCCTCGGGGTGAGCGAGCGTGTGTTCCATGGTGCTTCCTCCTGGAGAGAGCGGCGGAGTTGACCGAGGGGGAGCGGGTGGGACTCAGAGCACGAAGACGGACGATCCGGTGGTCTGCCCCGCTTCCAGGTCGCGGTGTGCCTGGGCGGCGTCCTCGAGGGCGTACCGCTGGTTGACCTCGATGGTGATGCGGCCGGAGGTGACGTGGTCGAAGAGCTCGCCCGCGAGCTCCGCCCGTTCCGCGGGGTCCGCGATGTAGTCGGCGAGCGCCGGCCGGGTGACGAACAGGGAGCCCTGGATGGCGAGTTGCATCGCGTCGATGGGCGGGACCGGGCCGGAGGCGGTGCCGAAGCAGACGAGCAGGCCGCGGCGGCGCAGCGAGGCGAGCGAGGAGGCGTAGGTGGTCCTGCCGACGCTGTCGAAGGCCACCGGGACCCCGGCGCCGTCGGTGAGTTCGCGCACCCGCTCGGCCACGTTCTCGCGCTTGTAGTGGATGACGTGGTCGCAGCCGTGCGCCCGGGCCAGTTCGGCTTTCTCCTCGGTGGACACGGTGCCGATGACGGTGAGTCCGAGCAGCTTGGCCCACTGGCAGACGATGAGGCCCACGCCGCCCGCGGCCGCCGTGAGGAGGATCGAGTCGCCCGCCGCGAGGGGGTGGATCCTGCGGAGCAGGTAGGCGGAGGTCAGACCGCGCATGGTCATCGCCGCCGCGGTCTCGAAGCCGATGCCGTCCGGCAGCCGGATCAGGGAGCCGACGGGCATGACGCGCTCGGTGCTGTAGGCGCCGAGCGGACTTCCCGTGTACGTGACCCGGTCGCCCTCGGTGAACCCGGTGACGCCCGCGCCGACCGCCTCGACCACGCCCGCCGCCTCTACGCCGAGCCCGGCGGGCAGCGGCGCGGGGTAGAGCCCGGTGCGGAAGTAGGTGTCGGCGAAGTTGAGGCCGACGGCGTGGTGGCGGATCCGGACCTCGCCCGGGCCGGGGTCGCCGACGACGACCTCCTCCCGGCGCAGGACCTCGGGACCGCCGGTCTCCTTGAATCGAATGGCGTGGGCCACGGTGGAGCTCCGTTGTTTCGTGTCGGGTGGATGGGGAGAGGAGGGACCGCCGGAACCGGGGGGTCTGGCCCCGGCGGCCCCGTGGCGTGTGCTCCCGCCCCGGCCGGGGCGGGTGGCACCGCGGGTCCGGGCGCCGCCCCGGCCCACCGCACCGGCGACCGGTGCGAAGGCCGGCGTACCGGCGACCTGTGCTGCGGGCCGGTGCGTCGGCGACCGGTGCGCGGTCGGCGTACCGCGGGTCCGCACCCGCGGTCGGGGTGGCGATCGGCGTACCGCGGGTCCGCACCCGCGGTCGGGGTGGCGATCGGCGTACGGCGGGTCCGACCCGGCGGTCGGAGTACGACGGGTCCGCGCCCGGGGTCGGGCGTGGCTGCCGGCGTACCGCGGGTCGGGACCGGGCGGTCGGTGTCGTGGCGCGGGGGAGCGCCTTCCGTCAGGCGTCGCGCAGCATGAACCCGCGCTGGCCGGGTCGCCGGTTGGGCACCATGCCGAGCTGGGCGAGCGTCTCGTCGGTGCTCGCGTAGGTCTCGCCGATCTTGTAGATCTTCCTGGCTTCCGCGCCGGTGGCGATGTCACGGCCGAGCGCCTGGGAGATCTGCACCATCTGCTCGACCTGCTCGACGCTGGACATGCGCTCGCCCTTGCGCCGCCACAGGTTGTCCTCGTTGCCCACCCGGACGTGCACGCCGAGGGCGATGCCGATCGCGTTCATGGGCGCCACGGCGCGCATGGAGGCCTCGATGGTGAGAACGGCGCCGTCGGGGACACGGCGGACGAACTCGATCAGGTCGGCGGGGTGACGGCCCGCGAAACCGCCGCCGATCGCGACGTAGTTGAGGACCAGCGGGCCCGTGTGGACGCCGGACCGGATCAGCCGCTCCACGGTTTCGAGCTGGGCCAGGGTCGCGAGCTGGAAGTGCGGCTGGATACCGCTCGCGTGCAGCCGCTTGAGGTGCTCCAGGTAGAAGTCCGGACCGGCCTCCAGGTACATGTCCCGGTACGCCTTGTAGTAGTCCGGCTTGCCGATCGAGGTGCCTTCGAGATCGTCGTCGGTCATGATCTCGACGATGTTCATCTGGCTGGTGTTGATCGCGATGGTGACCTGGTCCGGCTTCGGGTCGAGGTCGGCGAGCATGTGGCGGCTGTCGAAGTCGAGCCACTTGGCGTCCGCGCCCTCGCCCTCGGGGGCGAAGGAGATCGACCCGCCGATCTGGAGGACCATGTCCGGCACGGTCTCGCGCAGCCGTCCGATGAGCTCGTTGAACATGGACAGCCGCTTGGAGCCCTTGCCGTCGAGCTCGCGGACGTGGATGTGGAGAACGGTGGCACCGGCGTTGTAGCAGTCGACGGCCGCCTGCACGTGCTCGTCCATCGTCAGGGGAAGGTCGTCGGCGTCGCCGGGAAGCCATTCGGGCCCGTAGGGGGCGGCCTGGATGACGAGTTTTTCCTGGTTCTCGGGGAAGAGCGAGTCGTCGTGGAAGTGCACGGTCCGTCTCCTTCGTCGGATCGGTGATCACTCGCCGGGGGCATCGCCGCGCACTGCGCGGGCCTGGGATGTCCGGCGGGGATCGATGCGGGTCACCGGTGACAGCGGGCGACAGGCGCCCGCTGCGGTCGGCCGGTCCGGAGGGAGCCCGGGGGAGTGGTTCGGCTCCCTCCGACGGCTGACCGCGTTCTGCTGTGCGGTGGTGCAAACGTAGGGCCGACTCCAGCGACGTGCTTGCCGTCAGGGGACAGATGATTTGTCATTTGGGGACATCCGTGACGCGGGACTCCGGCGGGGACGGCGCGACGGCCGAGACGCGGGTTCCGGCCGTCCCTCCCGTCACCCAGGGGGGAGTTGCTACGGAGTCCTGCTCTCGCGCCAGACGCGAGGGCTGCACCCGAACTGCTCGCGGAACCACCGTGAGAACCCGCTCAGCGACGAGAATCCCAGCAGGTCGGAGATGTCCGTCAGCGACCGCCGGGGGTTCGCCACGAACTGCTCCGCGAGATGGCGGCGGGTGACATTGAGGAGCGAGGAGAACGTCTCGCCCGAACCGGCCAGATGGCGGTGGACCGTCCGCCGGTCGACGCCGAGGCTGCGCGCGACCTGCTCGACCGAGCAGCGCCCGGTGGGCAGCAGGACCTCGATCAGTTCGCGCACGCGGTCCGCGGCGGTGGTGTCCTTCGGTACGGCGATCGCGTCGAAGTACTGACGGGCGTACTCGCGCATCAGCGGGTCCGCCATGGCGTTCGGCGCGTCGAGGTCGTCGGCGTAGAAGACGATCCCGTCGATCTCGCGGTCGAACTCCACGATGGGCCCGAACGCGGTCCGGTGCGCCGAGGTGTCCGCCGGCGCGGAGTGCCGGAACCACACGGACAGCGGCTGCCAGCGGGCGTGCAGGAAGTCGCTCAGGATGCGGTGGAAGGCGGCGACGGCCAACTCCGTCGCCTGCCGGGACTCCATGGGCTCGCCGAGCCTCAGGTCCACCTTCAGCGTGGCCAGTCCGTCGCCCTCGGACAGCCGGGTGTGCAGCATCTCGTTGTACATGTACTGATGGCGGATCAGCATCTCCAGCGCGCTGCGCACGTCCGGTTCCTCGCGGACGACCAGGCTGATGGGGCCGAGCGTGGAGAAGCGGCGGAACTCGGCGAGGAGCACCCCGAAGTCCTCGTGGCCCGACTCGGCCGCCGAGAGTTCCAGCACCTGGACGGCGGCCGTCGCGGAGATCCACCGGTCCTGGACGGTGAGGGCGGCGGTGTCCAGGCCCACCCGCTTCAGCAGGGCCTGCGGATCGATCCCGAGGGAGCGGCACAGCTCGACGTAGCCGCTCAGGGCTGCGGTGCGGACCAGAGGTCTCATGGGGCACGCTCCAGGGATGTCCCGAAAAGCCAAGTCTCCTGTCCCGCCACGACAAGCGCGGCGGTGGTCGAGGAACCTAGCATGACGCCGTTCACCGGCCGGGCTCCCGCTCAGGGGCGTTCCTCACCGGCAGGGGAACCCTCGACCGATTGGAGGCGAACATGACAGGACTGACGGACGCGGACCGAACACCGCCCCCGCCCCCGCCCTGCTCGGGCCCCGCGGTGTGGACGGGCCCGGAGCTCGCCGGCCCCGGGCATTGGCGGACCCGCCTGTCGGAGACCGCGCTCGCCGAGATCGACTCCGCCCTGCGCGAGACGCGCCGACGGGACCTCACCCTGCTGAGACTGACGGCCGCCGACTTCCCGCTCCCCGGCCTCGGCGCCGACCTGGCGCGCCTCTCCGGTGTCCTCGGACACGGACGCGGGTTCGCGGTGGTCCGCGGCGTCCCCGTCGAGCGGCTCGGCGAGACGGCCGCGCGCACCGTGTTCTGGGGGCTCGGCCGGCACCTGGGGCACCCCCTGCCGCAGAACGCCGACGGGCTCGTCCTCGGCCGTGTCCAGGACACCGGTCGCGGCCCGGGCGACCCCGCCGCACGCGGCCACGAGACCCCCGAGGCCCCGGCCTTCCACACCGACCCCACCGATCTCCTCGCCCTGCTGACGCTGCGCACGCCCGACGCCGGCGGGCGCGTCTCCCTGGTCAGCGCGGCCGCGGTCCACAACGCGGTGCTGGACCTGCGCCCCGACCTCGCCGGACGCCTCTACCGCACGTACCACTTCGACCGCCGTGAGGAGCACGCTCCCGGTGAACCGCCCTGCGCGGCCGCCCCGTTGGTCACCCGCCACGACGGCCCCTCGGGCGGGCTGAGCATGCGGTACGACCGGTCCTGTCTCGAATCCGCCCAGCGCTTCCCCCACGTACCCCGCCTGGAACCGGCCGACCGCCAACTCTTCGATCTCATCGACTCGTTGGCCGGCTCCCCCGAGTACCGGCTCGACCTCGACCTCCGGGCCGGCGACCTGCTCGTGCTCAACACCCACCGGGTGATGCACGCCCGTACGGTGTTCGAGGACCGACGGTCGCCCGAACACGAAAGCCACCTGCTGCGCCTCTGGCTGGCCTTCCCGCAGGGATCCGGCAGCCGGGACACCCACCACTGGGTCACGCTTCGTGATGTGATCCGACCGCGCGGCACCGCCGCGCCCCGCGCGACGAACGCAAGGAGATACCCGGCATGACCGACCTCGTCACCCTTCTGGCCGCCACCGTCGCGGCCCACGGCGAGAGGGTCGCCGTCCGTCACGACGACGACACGCTCACCTACGCCGAACTCGACGACGCCAGCGCGCGGGTGGCCGCGCTGCTGCGGGCACGCGGCGTGCTGCCGGGCGACCGTGTCGCGCTGACCATGCCCAACGTCCCGCTGTTCCCGGTCCTCTACTACGGAATCCTGCGGGCCGGCGGAGTCGTCGTCCCGATGAACCCGCTGCTCAAGGCCCGTGAGGTCGCCTTCACCCTGCGCGACTGCGGAGCGCGCGCCGCGCTGGTGTCCCCGCTGTTCGCCGACGAGGTGACCAAGGCCGCCGCGGAGACGGGCACCGACTGCCTCGTGACCGGTTCCGAGGACTTCGACACCCTGCTGCGCGGCCACGAACCCCTGCGCGAGACCCCGGACCGGTCCGACGACGATCCCGCCCTGATCCTCTACACCTCCGGAACCACCGGCACGCCCAAGGGCGCCGAACTGTCGCACCGCAACCTGGCGAGCAACACCCTCACCACGGCCGAGACCCTTCTCCAGGTCGGACCGGACGACGTGCTCTTCGGCGGCCTGCCCCTCTTCCACGCCTTCGGCCAGACCTGCGCGCTCAACGTGGCCGTCGCGACCGGAGCCACCCTGACCCTGCTGCCCCGGTTCGACCCGCGCGGCGCCCTGGAGGTCATCGCCCGGGACAAGGTCACCGTCTTCCTCGGTGTGCCGACGATGTACGCGGCGCTGCTGCACGCCGAACTCCCCGACGGCTTCGACGCCGGCCTGGTGCGCCTGGCCGTCTCGGGCGGGGCCGCGCTTCCGGTCGAGGTCCTGCACGGATTCGAGCGGCGCTTCGGCGCCGCCGTGCTGGAGGGGTACGGACTGTCCGAGACGTCACCCGTGGCCGCGTTCAACCACCCGGACCGTCCGCGCAAGGCGGGCTCGATCGGCATGCCCATCCGCGGGGTCGAGATGCGGCTCGTCGCCGAGGACGGCGGCACGGTCGCGCACGGAGAGGTGGGCGAGATCGCCATCCGCGGCGAGAACGTCATGACCGGGTACTGGAACCGGCCGGACGCCACCGCGGAGGCGGTCCGCGACGGGTGGTTCCACAGCGGTGACCTGGCCCGCGTCGACGAGGACGGTTTCTACTTCATCGTCGACCGCAAGAAGGACATGATCATCCGCGGCGGATACAACGTCTACCCTCGCGAGATCGAGGAGGTGCTGTACGAGCACCCCGCCGTCGCCGAGGCCGCCGTCGTGGGGATGCCGCACCCCCTGCACGGTGAGGAGATCGCGGCCGTGGTTACGCTGCGGCCCGGCGCCGAGGCGACGGCCGAGGAGATCCGCGCGCACGCCAAGGAGCGGGTCGCCGCGTACAAGTACCCCCGGGTCGTCACGATCGCGGCCGAACTGCCCAAGGGTCCCACGGGCAAGATCCTCAAGCGGGAGATCGTGGTCAGCGGCCCGTGAACCGGTGACGGCGGGAATCCGGGTGACGGTGGTGGCCCTTCCGCCGTCACCGGTCCCTCGGTCGCGGTCCGGCGAGGATCAGGCTCTCGACACGTTCGTACACCCCGCGTTCCCGGTCCGCCGCGCGGCGCCCGGACAGCATGCTGCCGAGCCAGCCGAACACGAAGCCCAGCGGAATGGACACCAGCCCCGTGGTGGTGAACGGGAACCAGTTGAAGTCGGCGGCGGGAAAGGCGGACGTCGGGGAGCCGGACACCAGTCTGGTGCCCGGCATCAGCACCAGGACGGCGAGGGTGCCGCCGATCAGCGTGCACAGCAGACCGGCGCGGGTGTAGCGGCGCCAGAAGAGGCTGTAGACCAGGGCCGGGGCGATCGCCGAGGCGCCCACGCAGAAGGACATCGTGGCCAGCGGCTGGAGACTCCGGTTCTGGACGAGGACCGCGAGGGCGATCACGGGCGCGCCGACGACCAGGGCCGAGCCGCGGGCGAAGGCCGTCTCGCGCTGGGGCGACAGGGCGGTGCGGCGGCCCGCGAAGACGTCGTGGGCGAGCGAGTTGGCGCAGGCCAGGGTCATGCCGGCGACCGAGGCGAGCAGGGTGAGGAAGATCGCCGTGGTCACCGTGGTGAACAGGAGGGTCTCCGCCCGGGACACCACGGGGCCGAACGCGGCACGGGAGCCCAGCAGATAGGCGGTGTGCCCGCGCGGGTCGGCGGCGGTGACACCGGCCCGGCCGATCATGGCCGTCGCGCCGATGGCGACGACGCCCGCCATCAGCATGAACAAGGCCACCGACGACACCGCCCAGGACATCGAACGCCGCACCTGTCGGGCGCTGTTCGCGGTGAACATCCGCATGGTCACATGCGGGAGGCAGGCACCGCCCAGCACGATGGCGAACTGCGTACTGATCATGTCGAGCCGGGGGTGCGGGCCACCGGCGAACTGGAGTCCGCCGTGCAGGAACGCGTCCGGTGAGCCGCTGCGCCGCGCGGCCGCGATGAACAACGCCCCGGGGTCCCAATGGAATTGATCGAGGATCAGCAGCGAGACGACGACTCCGGAGCCGAGGAGCACGACCATCTTCAGAAGTTGGATCAACGCGGTGCCCCGCATGCCGCCGATGGCGGCGTACGTGATCATCAGGGTGCCGACTCCGACGATGCAGCCCGTCTTCATGGAGCTGTCCGTGAAGCCGAGGATGTACGCCAGGAGCTGTCCCGTGCTGGCGAGTTGGACGAGCATCATCGGCACGAGAGCGGCGATCGTGACGGCGCACCCCGTGATCCGTACGGTGCGGCCGGGCATCCTGCGGGCCAGGACGTCGCCCATGGTGAACTTCCCCGTGTTCCGCAGGGGTTCGGCCAGCAGGAACATCAGCACCAGCAGGGAGAGCAGCGTGCTGAGAGCGAGGACGACGCCGTCGAAACCGCACAGGGCGATCACACCGCCGATGGTCAGCACGGTCGCGGCGGAGATGTAGTCGCCGGCGATGGCGAGTCCGTTGCGCAGCGGGGAGAGCGAGCGGTAGCCGGTGTAGAACTCGGCGAGATCGTCGCTGTCGGGGCCGGTCAGAACGCACAGCAGCAGAGTGACGGTGACGGCGACGGAGAAGGCGACGAGGGACCAGGACTGCGTGGAGCCGGCGAAGTCGCTCACCGCCTCCGCTCCCGCTCGGCCTCGGCCCATGGAACGCTCCGGTTCACGCGGTGCGCGAGAGGATCGACGTAGCGGCGGGCGGTGCGTTCGTAGACGAGCACGGCGAGCCAGGTGGCGGGGATCTGGGAGACGGCGATGACCAGGCCGGCCGAGAGACCACCGGTGACGGGACGGTTCATCAGGCCGGGGCAGCCGGCGGTCAGGCCGAGGAAGAGGGAGAAGCAGCCGAGCACCGCGAAGGTGGTCACGCGCCGCTGGCGGCGGTAGGCGCGCCGCAGGATGCGCAGATCGCGGTGATGCCCGGTCCAGGTGCGGGGTGATGCCCCGCCGCGTAAGGGTTCCGCCGCGGCGGGGTCCGGGACGTGCTGGGCGAAGGAGTTCTGGTGTCCCCGCGGCGGTCGCGCGGGCTGTGGGGAGGAGCTGTCGTACGACATGCCGGTCTCCAGACGGGGTGCGGGCCCGGCGTGCATGGACCGCGGGACGGTGGGGGAACGGCTCGGGTCCTCGCACGCTATGCGGCCCGTCGGCCCGTGCGAAGGGCTTTCCTTCAACTACCTGGTCGGAACGTGTCCACGCCGCTGACCTCCTCTGTTGTGGGAGAAACCGCTGTTGCGCCCGGGTTCGGAGTGAGGACTGTGGTCGGGGTGGTGCGGACGTCCGGCGTGGGTCCCGCGAGCGGGCGGAGGGCGGCTCCGTACGGCCTCAGGGGGAGTCGCTCAGTTCGTTCAGCGGGGTTCCGTGCGCCCAGCGCCGCAGGCACGGACCGTCGATCAGGCGGACACCGCCCTGGCGTCGCGCCCACTGGACGTCACGCCGGGTGAAGGCCCCGCGGTGGACCACGAGACGAAGCGGGGGACCGGGGCCGTCCGGACGCCGCGAACGCGAGGGCGTGTCCTCGTCGGGCAGCGGCTCGGCCACGGGCCGGAAGGCGACCTCCAGACGGTGCCCCCGGCCGTCCCGCGCGCGGACCCGGACGCGGGCCTCGCTCCTGCGCTGCGGGAGGACCCGCCAGCCGTCCCGGCGCAGCATCCGGGAGACGGCCAGGGCCAGACCCTGGGTGTCCAGCTCCGCGAGTTCCTCGGGTGTGTAGAAGCCGAGGCGGCGGCGGGCCAGTGGCCGGTGCCGCCGTACCACGGCGGGGGTGAAGACGGCCAGGACGGCCAGGACGCCGATCGGCACGCCGATGCCGGCCACCCGGTAACCGACGGCGACGCCGGCGACGACCGCGCAGAGGATGACGACGACCGCCGCGAGAGCGGGCAGCACGTCACGAAGTGCGGGCCCGTAAGCCCCTTCCGCACGCAGCAGGCGGACGGCTCGGCGCCGCTGCGCGCTTGCTGACAGGCGTCTTCCCGGTGTCCGCCCCCTCGAACTCACTCGGGCCAGCTCCCCCCAACCCTCGCGCGCTTCGGCGTGTCCGGGGAGGGCTACCCCTCACGGGCGGGCCGGTCCCCCGCAGTACGGGTTCCGGCCACGAATCCGGCTGAACTCTTTCGAGGCGCCGCGACGCGTGGGGCTCGATCGGCTCCGGGGACCGCGGGGTCCGGTGCGGCGGTCCGCCCGGGGGCGGCGGGTGATGAACCCGCCGCCCCCGCCGGCACGGGTCCGCGAGAGGGACCCGGGACCGGCTGCCGGACCGCTCAGACGGTGCCGCTGTCGGAGATGACGATCTTCTTGGAGGTGGCGCCGTTGCCGCTGCCGAGCTTCTCGATCGCGTCCACGACGTCCATGCCGTTGACGACCTCACCGAAGACGACGTGCTTGCCGTCCAGCCAGTCGGTGACGATGGTGGTGATGAAGAACTGCGAGCCGTTGGTGTTCGGGCCCGCGTTGGCCATGGACAGCAGACCCGGCTTGGTGTGCTTCAGCTTGAAGTTCTCGTCGGCGAACTTCTCGCCGTAGATGCTCTTGCCGCCCGTGCCGTTCTGCCGCGTGAAGTCGCCGCCCTGGAGCATGAAGCCCGGGATGACCCGATGGAACGGCGAGTCCTTGTAACCGAAACCGTGTTCGCCGGTCGCGAGCTCACGGAAGTTCTGCGCGGTCTTCGGGACGACGTCGTCGTAGAGCTTGAACTCGATGCGGCCCAGCGGCTCGCCGTTTGCGGTGACCTCGAAGTAGACGTTCTTGCTCATTGCTCTGCTCCTCATGGATGCGAATGCTCGCCCCCGAGCATAGAGAAGCTGAGACGGTGGGTGCGTGACCGGGGGTGATCATTCGGCGTGTGCCCCGCCCGCGTGCGGGGGCGGGCCGCCGGTGACCCGGAGCCCGGAAATATGGGGACACCGCGGTCCCGGGCCGGGCGCCCGGGTTCGCGAGCGCGCGGGAGAGGCCCCGGGAGGCGGGTCCGGTCCCCGAGACGACACGGTCAGGCGCCGTACGGAGGACCCGCCGGGTCAGGCGCCGAACGGAGGACCCGCCGGCCACCCGGTGCGACCGGCGCGCCCGTCTACTCCACCTTCGCCCAGTCGAGCGTCCGCTCCACCGCCCTCTTCCAGTCCGCGTACCCCTGTTGGCGCCGGTCCTCCGACCATTGGGGCTCCCAGCGCCTGGACTCCTGCCAGTGGGTGCGCAGTTCGTCGGTGTCCCGCCAGAAGCCGGTGGCCAGACCGGCCGCGTACGAGGCGCCGAGCGCGGTGGTCTCGGCGACGACGGGACGGCTCACGGGCACGCCGAGGACGTCGGCCTGGATCTGCATGCACAGGTCGTTGGCGGTCACACCGCCGTCGACCTTGAGCACGTCGAGGTGGACTCCGGAATCCTGCTCCATCGCCTCGACGACATCGCGGCTCTGGTAGCAGATCGCCTCCAGTGTCGCGCGGGCCAGGTGGGCGTTGCTGTTGTACCGGGCGAGTCCGACGATCGCGCCGCGGGCGTCGGAACGCCAGTACGGGGCGAACAGGCCGGAGAACGCCGGGACGAAGTACATCCCGCCGTTGTCCTCCACCGTGCGGGCCAGCGTCTCGCTCCCGGCCGCGTCCGTGATGATCTTCATCTGGTCGCGCAGCCACTGCACCGCGGATCCGGTGACCGCGATGGAACCCTCCAGCGCGTAGACGGCGGGCTCGCCGCCGAACCGGTAGGCGACGGTGGTCAGCAGGCCGTGCTGTGAACGGACCAGTTCCGTGCCGGTGTTGAGGACCAGGAAGTTGCCGGTGCCGTACGTGTTCTTGGCCTCGCCGGGCGCGTAGCAGACCTGCCCGACGGTGGCCGCCTGCTGGTCGCCGAGCACCCCGGTGATGGGAACGGCGGCGCGCAGTGGCCTGGAGGTGCGTGCCGTGCCGTACGCCTCGGGGTCGGACGAGGAGTTGATGCTGGGCAGCATGGCCCTCGGCACCCCGAAGAAGCCCAGCAGCTCGTCGTCCCAGTCGAGGGTCTCGAGGTCCATGAGCATGGTGCGGCTGGCGTTGGTCACGTCGGTGGCGTGGATACCGCCGTCGGGACCGCCGGTCAGGTTCCACAGGACCCAGGCGTCGGTGTTGCCGAACAGGGCGTGCCCCTGCTCCGCCGCTTCCCGGACCCCGTCGACGTTCTCCAGGATCCACTGGATCTTGCCGCCGGAGAAGTAGGTCGCCGGCGGCAGCCCCGCCTTGCGGCGGATGACGTCGCCCCGGCCGGAACGCTCCAGGGCCGCGGCGATGGAATCGGTCCGGGTGTCCTGCCAGACGATGGCGTTGTAGTAGGGACGGCCGTTGCGCGGGTCCCACACGACGGTGGTCTCCCGCTGGTTGGTGATGCCGATGGCCGCCAGGTCCCCGGCGGTCAGGTTCTTGTGCCGCAGGGCGTTCTGGATCACCGAGTTGGTGCGTTCCCAGATCTCCACCGGGTCGTGCTCGACCCACCCGGAGCGCGGAAGGATCTGGGCGTGTTCCAGTTGGTGCTTCGCCACCTCGTTGCCGGCGTGGTCGAAGATCATGAATCGGGTGCTGGTGGTGCCCTGGTCCACCGCGCCCACGAAGTCAGCCATGGGATGCCGCCTCTGCCGGGGGTGTCAGGCCTTGGGAACCGGGATGCGTCCCGGCGGTTCGGGCTCCGCCGTCGGCAGGAACCTGCCGATGAAGAGCTTGTAGATGCCGGCGCCGAGCACACCGCCGATCAGCGGACCGAGGATCGGCACCCAGAAGTAGAAGTTGCCGTACTGATCTCGCCAGGCCCCTCCGTAGCCCGTGAGGAAGCTGGCCAGGCGCGGACCGAAGTCACGTGCCGGGTTGATCGCGTAGCCCGCGAGGGTTCCCCACGCCATGCCGATGCCCACGACGAGCAGACCGATGACGAACGGGCCCAGGTTCGCGCCGGGCGGGGTGTTGAGCAGGTCCGTGACCGCGAAGATCACCAGGAGCAGGATGGCGGTTCCGATGATCTGGTCGCGGAACGCGCCCCATTCGTGGACCGGCAGGTTCGGGTTGCCGTTGGCGGGCAGTGTGGAGAACACGCCCTGGGTCTTGATGGTGTGGCCGGGGTCGGCCTTGGCCAGGGCCTCCGTGTAGTTCCAGCGCACGATCAGCGCGGCCACGAAGGCGCCGACGGTCTGCGCCACCACGTAGGGCGCGACCTTGCGCCACGGGAATCCCTTGAACGTGGCGAGGGCGACGGTCACCGCGGGGTTGAGATGGGCGCCGCTCAGCCGTGCCGCGACGTAGACACCCATGGTGACGCCGATGCCCCAGGCCCACGCGATGCTGTCGTGGTTCCCCAGACCGCCCGGCGGCGTCGTGAGCGCGCCGCCGGCGACCACTTGGGCCACCACGCCGCACCCGAACAGGATGAGAATCATGGTGCCGAGGAACTCACCGGACAACTCGCCGATCAGCCCCGACCTTTTGAACCGCTCAGTCATGGAAGCCCGCTTCCCGCCGGTCCGGAACCGGCTGTTGACCGCCGCCCGAGCCCCCTCACCACAGCATAGGATGATCAACAGCTAATTGCATCAAAAGTGAACTATCCCGTTTTGCTGCGTCATATCGGTTTACCGATGGATTGAATCCGGCCTGGAGTGACGGGTGCCGCGGTCGCCTGCCCGACCCGCCGACGCGTCAGGCGGGCACCGTGACGATGCCGAGCGGATCGCTCGTCGGCTGCCGCGATCCGCCCGCCGGCTCGGCCGTGATGCCTACGGCGCTGACGTCGTCCAGGGAGCCGAGCAGCAGTCGGGCGTGCCCGCCGCCGGAGCCGGGAAGCAGGCCCGCCGGGCGCAGACCACCGGACTTCGCGGCGTACCAGAGTTCGTAGACCTGATCGTTCCCGAGGCGGGGCAGGTCCGAGGCGATGAAGGCCGCCCGGCCCTGGGAACGGGACGCGACGACGCCGATGTCGGCCCCATTGCCCAGTCTCTGCGTGCTGATCGTGGCGTCCCGGGCCGTCAGGAGGTCGGTGAGGGCGGAGGCCTGTTCCTTCCTGACGGTGACCTCGCCGCGTGCCTCGTCCGCCTCGGTGTGCTGCCAGACGGCGACACCGCCGAGCGCGGCGGCGAGAGCCAGGCACGCCGCCAGGGCCGCCCGCAGGGCCCGCCGGCGCACCGGAACGGGGTGCGGAAGGTGCTCCTGGCGTGTTCGGGCGATCTGTTCGAGGACGTGCCGGCGCAGTTCGGGGGACGGGGTCGCGTCCTGGTCCGAGGCCAGTCGCAGCGTGACCTCCGACAGTTCGGCCACTTCCTCGCGGCACGCGGCGCAGCCGGCGAGATGGTTCTCGAAGGAGGCCTCCTCGGCCGCCGGCAGGGCGTGCAGGACGTACGCGCCGACGAACTCGTGGGGGTCCTCGGCGGCCGTCATCGGCCGGCCTCCAGACATCTGCGGAGCAGGCGCAGCCCAGTGCGCATCCTGGACTTCACGGTGCCCGCCGGGGTGGCCAGACAGGCCGCCACCTCCAGATAGGTCATGCCCTGGTAGTAGGCGAGCACCAGCGGTACGCGCTGATGCCGTTCCAGGTCGGCGAGACAGCGCTGCACGCGATCGCGCTCCTCGTGCCGCTCCACGGCTTCGGCCACCTCGTCGAAGGGGCGGTCCTCCGCGAGCAGGGCGCTGCGCCGCTCCCGCGCCGTACTGGCCTGGACGTGCCGGACCCGGTCGACGGCCCGCCGGTGCGCGAGGGTCAGCACCCATCCGCGGGCGGTGCCGAGGTCCGGGCGATACCGGTCCGCGGTCCGCCAGATCTCCACCATCACGTCCTGGGTCACCTCCTCGGCCTGTGCCTCGTCCCGCAGTACGCGGCAGACCAGGCCCTTGACCGGCCGGGCGAGGGTGTCGTACACGTCGGCGAACGCGTCCTGGTCGCCTTGTGCGGCGCGCTCCAGCCGGGCGTCCAGCCACGCGTCCGCCGATGGGTGCCGTCGCGAACCGTGTCCGTCCCGGCCGGTCTTGGCATCGCTCACAGAATCCGTCCGTTGCTTCCTTCTCGCCCGGCCCGTCCGGCTCGACTCTCCGTGGTGGCGGTCCCCTTCGCAGCGCGAGGGGGGCCGTTCGCCGACGGGCGGCGCGCGGGGCGTGGCGTCGGGGACCGGCGTCGGCCACGCGGTCGGCGGGGTGGCGTTCGGCAGGTGCGCGGTCGGTCGCCGGTGCGGCCGGCGACCGGTCCCGTGGACGGGAGGGCTCTCGTCACCGTTTATTCGTCGCCACCCGGCCCGCGGATGAGCCGAGGCGCCGACGTGTTTCCGGTGCCGGGCCGGGGCCGGTCACCGCCGGAACCGCCCCGTTCACCCCCTCCCGAAAACTCGTACCAAAAACTTACACAGGTCTATCCTCATACATACCTTTTGTTGCTCCGAATGCCCTATGTCCCGCGCATCGAGGGCCTGGAAACGCACCGTCAGCTTCGGCGTGAACTTCCCGGACAGCGGCCCCCGTGGCGCACGTCCATCACATTGCGAGGGAGGTGAGTCCGATGACCACACGCATCAGCCCCCGGCGGCTGCTCGCCGGCGCGGCCGCGACCGGCCTGCTGGCCGGAGGGGCCGCTCTGGGCATGTCCGGTACCGCCGCGGCGGCCCCGGCCCCGACGTCCGCGCCTTCGGTGGCGGCAGCCGACCACCACGGTCACCACGACCGCTGCGAGTGGAAGAAGGGCCACTGGGAGAAGAAGTGGGTGCCCGGACACTGGGTCAAGAAGTGGGTCCACCAGGACACCTGGCACCACGGCCACCACGCCCACGGCTGGGTGAAGCAGTGGGTCTACGTTCCCGGTCACTGGGACCACGTGTGGGTCAAGGCCCACTGGGACTGCCACCACCACGGCCACTGAGCGTTCCGGCCGAGGCCTGAGGACCGGGTGCGGTGACCCCGCCCCGGTCCGTCCCCCGGGAAACGCGGTGGAACAGGGCCGATCCCGTTGGTTAGGCTCGTCCGATGACCACACGCACTTTCCGTATCACCGTTCGCGGAGTCTTCGACGGGCTCGACGCCGACCAGCGTGCCGAACTTCTGGCCCACGCGCCGGAGCACGACGTCCTGCGGGCGGCCTTCACGTCCGAGGGGCACCTCAGCTACGACGTGGCCGCCCGGCCGGCCTTCACGTTCCGCTTCCTGGACTCGGGTGAGGCGGAGGAGGACATCCTGGAGGCCGCCGAACGGGCCGAGGCAGCCGCCACGGCCTGGCTCACCGAGCGCGGCTACGGCTTCAAGCGGCTCAAGTCCCAGGCCGAGGATCTCTCCCAGGCGCCCCTCGGCAAACGGCAGCGGCGGACCATCGCGCAGAACACCCCCTGATCCCCGTACGTCAAGGGGAGCTGACGCTCCCCATATGCTTGAGTAGTCAAGGAGGCATCAATGAGTGGAGGGCTGGACGCGGCACTGCGTCTGGTGCGGGCGCAGGCCACCCTGGTGAAGCGGTTCGACGCGAGCCTCGGCGGACTGCACGGAGTGAGCCTGGCCGACTTCACGCTGCTGCTGCGTCTGTCCGAGGCCCCGGGACACCGCATGCGCCGGGTGGACCTGGCGGAGGCGCTGGGGCTGACCGCCTCCGGTGTCACCCGGGGGCTCGTCCCGCTGGAGCGCATCGGCCTGGTCAGACGGGACCCGGACGCCCGTGACGCGCGGGTCGCCTACGCGGCTTTGACGGAGACAGGCCGGGAACGTCTGGCGGAGATGCTCGTCACGGCGGAACGGGTCGCCGAAGAGGTCTTCGCCGAGCCGGCGTGGACCGAGGAGGAGACGACGCGGCTCGCCGGTCTCCTCTGCCGCCTCGGCGGTACCGGGTTCGCCGGCCGCCCGCCCGGCGGCTCCTGAGGGCTGTCGCCCACGGTCTCGGGCGAGGCGAGCGGCCGGACGCTCCGCCCGAGAGCGGCGTCCGCCCGAGACCGGCGTCCGCCCGAGACCGGCGTCCGCCCGAGAGCGGCGTCCGCCCGAGAGCGGCGTCCGCCCGAGAGCGGCGTCCGCCCGAGAGCGGCGTCCGCCCGAGAGCGGCGTCCGCCCGAGACCGGCGTCCCTCCCGTGACCGGCGTCTCTCCCGAGACCGCCGTTCCGCGCTCGGCCCGGGATCATCGACGGTCCCGGGAATCGACGGAACCGTGGCCTGGGCGGCGAGGAAGCGGCGCCCCGGGGTGCCCGGCCTCGTCCCTCGGCCGGGCGTCCGGCCTCGTTCTTCGCGCCCTCGGCTCGCGTACCTCCGGGCCTCACGGCAACGGCGGTCCCGAGGCCCGGGAGGGCGGGATGATGTCCACCGGATCCGGTGACGCCTTGCCTGCGCCGTGACCTCGGCGCACGCTGGGGGCATGGGAGCTCGCGACGGGCCCACGCTCATCACCTCCGTTCAGCGGGCCTTCCGCCTGCTGGAAGCGGTGAGCGCGCACGAGAACGGCGCGCCCGCCAAACAGCTGGCGCGCGAGGCCGAGCTGCCGCTGGCCACCGCCTATCACCTGCTCCGGACCCTCGTCCACGACGGTTACATCCGCAAACTCGACGACGGCGGATTCATCCTGGGCGACAAGATGCAGACGCTGCGGACGCAGAGCCGGGGGCAGGCGCTGCTCAGCCGCGTCCGTCCCACGCTCGCCGCCCTGCGCGACGAGCTCGCCTCGGCCGCCTACCTCACCTTCTACGAGGACGGTGAGATCAGGGTCGCCGAGATCGTCGACGGGCCCCGGGCGCCCCGGGTCGACCTGTGGGTCGGCTTCGAGGACGCCGGGCACGCCACCGCGCTGGGCAAGTCCGTACTGCGGGAGCTGGACGAGGAGTCCCGCAACGACTACCTCGCCCGGCACACCCTCGCCGACCTCACCCCGCGGACCATCACCACACGGCGGGAGCTGCTGCGCCACCTCGCCTCGTCACCGGTGGCCCCGGCCGTCACGGACCTGGAGGAGTACGCTCTCGGTACCGTCTGCGTGGCCGTACCCGTCTACAGCGGGGACACGCTCGGCTCGCTCGGCGTCTCACTCCCCGTCGAGCGGCTGTCCCGGCTCGACGAAGTCCTGACGCGACTGATCCCGACCGCGAACCGGGTGACCAGGGGCCTGTCACTCACTATTTGAAATCTCCGTGCTTGCGGGTCACGCCTCGAACGTCTTTCCTGGATCAACCGGACATTCAGGGATGAACCCAGGTGAGGACTGCGGACGAACATGAGTCAGGCCCGAGAGCACGGTAGCGAGCCCCGACCCAAGTGGACGTTCAGGAACCGAGGGAGCGGTTCCGGCGCGGCGGCCCGCAAGCGCGCCGCCCATCTCGCCTTCGGCACCCCGGTGCTGCCTTTACTGGTCGTCAGCGCCATCGTGCTCGTCGACCTGGCCGGGGGAGCGGGGATGATCTGGCTGCCGCTGCTGGCCGCGGGACCCGCGCTGGCCGCCACCACCAGCCGGCCGCTCGGAGTGCTGTGCGTCGGCCTGCTGGCCGCGGCGCTGAGCGCGGTGCTCGGCACCCGGGACGGCGTTCCGGGTGCCGAGCTCATGGCCGTCCTGTCCGCCCTGGCGGCCGTCACCCTGGCGAGCGCCCTGGCCAGCGCGCTGCGCTGGCGCCGGGAGCGGGTCCTCGCGGCCGTCCGCTCCGTCGCGGAGGCCGCCCAGCACGCTGTGCTCGCACCCATACCGTCGAGCGTCGGACCGTTCCAGGTGGCCGTCCGCTACAGCGCCGCCGCGGCGGAGGCCCGGATCGGCGGGGACCTCTACGCGCTGGTGCCGACGCCGTACGGGGTCCGCATGATCATCGGCGATGTCCGGGGCAAGGGACTGCCGGCCGTGGGCACGGCCGCGCTCGTCCTCGGCGTCTTCCGTGAGGCGGCCTACGACGAACCCGATCTCCTCACCGTCGTCACCCGGATCGAGCGGAGTCTGGCGCGCAACCTGGGCTACGACGACTTCGTGACCGCCGTGGTCGCCGGGTACCCGGAACCGGGCCGGCTGGAGGTCGTCAACTGCGGACACGCGCCCCCGCTGCACGTCCGCGCGTCCGGGAGCGTCGCCTCGGTCGACCCCGTCAACCCCGCCCCGCCGCTCGGGCTGCGCGCCCTGACGGGGGAGACCCCGAGCCTCCAGGTGCTGCCCCTCGCCGACGGCGACCAGCTCCTGCTGTACACCGACGGGGTCACCGAGGCCCGCGACCACGGCCGCGAGTTCTACGCCCTCGCGGAAGGGCTGGCACGGCACGTGTCCGACGAGCCGGCCTCCACGCTCGCCGCGCTCGACGCCGAGCTCCAGGCCCATGTGGGCGGCCGGCTGCACGACGACGCGGCCCTGCTGCTGCTCCGCATGCCGGCCTCCGCCGAGCCGGCACCCGCGGTCGCCGCGGGCGGCGGCTCCGTCACCGTCCCGTACCCGCCCCGGCCGCCCGCGGCGGGTGTGGGCTGCGCCAGGAGCGCGAAGTAGGCCGTCCCGGCGAGGGCGGCGCCTTCACCTCGAATGCGCTCCGGCGTGCGAGGGGGGCGCACTCCCCGCACCGCTCAGTGCCGGGCGAACTGGAGCCCGGTCGTCCGCGCGGTGCCGGGGCGCAGCGCGACGCCGTCGACGGTCAGGCGTTCACCGTAGATGTCGGTGATCCTGATCGTGCCCCCGCACCCGCCGCCGTCCTCGGCGAGGAAGTAGTTGTAGTCGGTGCGAGGCAGCCGTCGCCATCCACCGCCGACGCGCAGTTCCAGCCGGGCCACCGGATTGCGGTGGCCGATCACCTGGAGCGCGCACCAATAGCGGCTGGACCCGGTCTTGTAGCGGAGCGAGAGCGTGCCGGAACCGCCGGGGCTCAGCAGCTTCCATGTGATCGGGATCCGGCCGGCCGCCGGGTTCGCGAGCCGGGCGAACGCCTGGGCGCTGAGGTCGAGCTGCCCGGGAGCGCAGCCCGCCGGGCATTCGTTGGTGATCCGGACCGTGACGGTCGCGCCGCCGGCCGCGCGCACGAGTACGTAGGCCCCGCACGCCTTGGACGTCTCGTAGTCCGTGTGGTTCATCGCCGCCGTCATCAGATCGTCGCTCGGACCGTAGGAGCAGGCGCCGTCGCCGGTCCCGGCGTCGTACGTGGTCGCCACTCCGCGGTAGCCGACTCCCGGGCGGATCCGTCCCGCGAGCGAGGCCGTCGTCGCCGTGGTCCCGGAGGCGTCCGGGGCGGACGGCCGCGCCGACGCGGTGGAGGGGCGGGCCGTCGCGGTCGGGGAGTCGGCCGAGCCGGGCGACCGGGTCACCGTGGGGGACGCCGATCCGGGCGCGGACTCCCGGACGGGAGCCGCGGACCCGCGGGGACCGGCGGCGGCCGAGGCCGCCGTGTCCGCCGTATCGGCCCGGTGGCCGGGCCGGAACGCCACGGCCAGACAGATGAGAGCACCGACCGTGACCAGCGCGACCGGGGTGAGGGCCCACAGCGTCCGCCGACGACCGTGCCGTCGCGCGGCCTGCCTCGTTTCCTTCATGCGCATCCGTTCGGAGGATCGAGCCGGTGATGTGTCCGTCAGTCGCCGCCGGAGGCGAAAAGGTTGCCGCCCCTTCCCCGGGGATGTCTCGTGCGGACCACGCGCTCACGGCGTCACGTCGCACGCGGACGGCGGATCCGTCTCCGGCCCCGGGCCAGACCCGGCACCTCGACGAGACGACGGGTCAGCGCGGCCAACGGCAGCAGCACGGCGAAGAACGCCGCCTCCAGCAGGGGACTGTCGCGCCGGTACCGGCCGATCACGCTGTCGCTCACCGCCAGCAGGACCGGATGCACCAGGTACACCGAGTAGCTGACCGTCCCCAGCCAGGTCAGCGCGCGCGGAAATCTCCGGCGGCGCAGCGCGAGGGCCACGCCGAAGGTGAGCGCGGCCAGCAGGAAGGCGGCGATCCAGCCGCGCCGTGCGAAGGGGGCCGTCTCGCCGTGCTCGTACGCGCTGCCCACGGCGCAGACCAGCACGACGGCGGCGGTGCGGGCCGCGCACGGCCAGGTGCTCTCCCCGCTCTCCGCCCGCCGGACGGCGGTGCCGAGGAACATCACGGCCAGGATCACCAGGCCTTCCCAGAGCGGAACGGTGCCGTTGAAGGGGACCAGGACCAGCGCGAGCACGCCACCGGTCACGGCCCCCGGCACCCGCAGCGCCGACGTCGTGGAACTCCCGCAGCGGACGGCGAACACCAGCGCCGCCGCGGCGAGCGCGACGAGCGGGCCGGTACCGACCGCGCGGGAGAGCGCCGACGCGGGCGGCACGAACGCCACCGTCGCGCTCACGGCGGCCAGCGCTCCCAGAACCACCGCGACCGTCGCCGAACGCCGGTGCAGCCGGACCGTGAACAGGGCGACGACCAGCAGGTAGAACGCCAGCTCGTACGACAGCGTCCACAGGACGAGGACGACACTCGGCGTCCCCAGCAGTTCCTGGAGGAGGGTGACATGCGCGACCGCGACCGTGAGGGGATCGCGCCCGTCGAAGCGAGCGCCCGGATGCGCGACGCCCAGGAGATCCAGCGCGAGGACCGAGCCCACCACGGCGGCCCACAGCGGGTAGACGCGAAAGGCCCGCCCGATCCAGAAGGTCCTCACGCAGCCCCGGCGTTCGAGCGAGGCGGGGATGACGTAGCCGCTCACCAGGAAGAACACCATCACCCCGTACCGCCCGATGTTCAGCTGGGGCGTCACCTGCTCCCGGAACTCGGCCATGAAGGCGTACGAGGAATGGTCGACCGCCACGAGGAGCGCGGAGATCCCGCGCAGGGCGTCCAGCCAGCCCAGGCGTGGGGGAGCGCCCGAGCCGCCGGACGCGGGTGGGCCCGACGCCGGGGAGGGCCGCGGTGAAAGACGCTGGGGAACGGGAGGTGCGGGTGCCATGAACGTGCCTGCCTGGACCGGGTCCTGTGGGTGACGGGTGCGCAGGCCCGGCCGGGAAGGGCACGGCGGGCCGTGCGGCCCGGTCCGCGGCTCGCCGGCGCTCGGCTCGCGAGGCCCTGGACTCCCCATCGAAGTGCGGACACGCCGCGGAGCGGTACGGGACACGCCCTCAGGAGACGGCTTTCGCCGGGATCGCCTACGCGCCGGCCGGCCGCCCGGGGTGCCGGACACCGGGCAGTCGGTGAACGGGACCGGCCCGGCGACGGGCCGGCGCCCGTGGAAGGAGCGCGGGCCCGCCGCCCGTCGGCTCAGGTGCCGAGTGCGTGTCCGGTCGTCGAGTCCACGTGGTCCGGGATCTCGTCGTGGCGATCGCCCACGGTCGGTGTCCCGGCGGGCTCGAACATGAGGATCGCGGCGCCGGAGGGAGCGAACGGCTTGTGCTCCGTGCCCCGGGGAACGGTGAAGACCGCCCCTTGCGGGAGCAGGACCGTGCGCTCCCCGTCGGGCTCGCGCAACGAGATGTGCAGCTCGCCGTCGAGTACCAGGAAGAACTCGTCGGTGTCGTCGTGGACGTGCCAGACATGTTCGCCCGCGACCTTGGCGACGCGGACGTCGTAGTCGTTGACGCGCGTGACGATGCGGGGGCTCCACAGGGCGTCGAAGGAGGCCAGAGCCTTGCCGAGGGGAATGGGTTCGCTGCTCATGGGCTCATCCTGAGCCGTTTCGCACGGCCGGCGCGAGTGCTGGGAATCGCCCATGGCGGCGTCGTCTTGCGCGGGTGCGCCTCGCGTCGGGCGGGACATACGGGCGGCGAGCGGACCCGACCGCACCGGGCACGGAATGTCGGGTCCGGCACAGTGGGACCGCCCTAGCGTGGAGATCAGTGAGGGAAGGACGGCCAGGAGTGCTGGAGCGGCTGAATCAGGCCATGGACCACATCGAGGAACACCTCGGTGAGCCCATCGACGTGGCCGGGCTGGCCCGTATCGCCATGACGTCGGAGTACCACTTCCGGCGGATGTTCTCCGCGCTGGCGGGCATCCCGCTCTCCGAGTACATCCGCCGCCGGCGGCTCACGCTCGCCGGGGCCGAAGTGCTCGCCGGGGAGCGGACGCTGCTGGAGGTCGCGGTGCGGTACGGGTACAGCTCGGGCGAGGCGTTCGCGCGTGCCTTTCGCGCCGTGCACGGGGTCGGACCCGGCGAGGCGCGGCGGACGGGCGCGGCGCTGCACTCCCAGCCACGGATGTCCTTCCGGCTGATCGTCGAAGGGAGCGGCAGCATGCGGTACCGCGTGGTGGAGAAGGGCGGGTTCCGGCTCGTGGGCAGGGGGACACGGGTCCCGCTGGTCTACGAGGGGATGAACCCGGCCATCGTGGAGTTCGTCAAAGGAATCGGCAAGGAGACGCTGGGGCGCTGGCAGGAGTACGCGGACGGGGAGCCCGGCGGTGTCCTGGCCGCCGTCAGCAACCACTCCGCGGACGATGCGGAGGGCACCGAAATCGGCTACTTCCAGGGGGTGGTGAGCGACGCGGAGGTGCCCGGGGCTTCGGAGAGCCTCGACGTCGGGCCGGGGACGTGGGCGGTGTTCGAGTCCTCGGGCGCGTTCCCGACGGCGGTCCAGCACCTCTGGCGGGATGTGTACACGCAGTGGTTCCCCTCGAACCCGTACCGGAGCCGGCCGGGCCCGTCGCTCTCGCGCACCCGGGTGTCCGAGGACGGTACGCACGCGGACGCGGAGGTGTGGATTCCGGTGGAGCGGGCCGGCGGCTGAACCCCGAAGCGGGCCACGGCCCGCAGGGTCCTTCGGCCGGGCGATCAGGCAGAACCGCCCGCCGCAGGCGGGCGTGGATGCGCGCCGGTTCTCCGCCTGGTGATCCGTGCGGCCGCCGGGCCGGTGTCTCCGGCCCGGCGTTCAGCGTCCCGCGGAACCGTCCGCCGGCCCGGCACGCCCGCTTCGGCGGGAGTGTCAGACGTCCGCCGTCGGGCGCACCACATCACTGCCGTGCCGGAAGGCGGGGTGATCGCCGAGACGGCGTACGTAGTCCAGGAGCCGGGGATGCGAGCCGAGGGCGCCGGAGGGGCCCAGCCCGGTGAGAGCCGTCCACACGTCCACGTCCGCCGCCGTGAGCGTGTCACCCAACACGTAGGGCTTCGAAGCGAGTTGGCAGTCCAGCAGGTCCAGGGCCGCCGCGAGCTCCGAGGCCGGGGCGGACGCGGTGACATCGCGGTCCAGCAGATCGCGGAGCGCTTCGATGTCGGCGGCGAGGGACGGAGGGCGGAGCGCGGACGGGCTCGTCGTGGTGTGACCGGAGAACAGTCCGGCCAGATCGCGGAGGATGGCGGGCGGGTGGTTGCTGACGATGCGTCCGCTCCACCGGTCGCACAGGGCGGGAGCGGTGAGCGGTCCGTCGAAGTGGTACTCGGTGGCCTCGTAGGCGCGGCGCAGCGACGCGAAGGCGTCGGGTGTCCGCGCGGGGTCGGCCAGGAGCGTCGTGGCGACCGAGTCCCGCAGGCCGAGCAGGCCGAGGGTGATGGCGATACGCAGCGAGAACGGACAACTCCGCGACAGATACAGCTCGTAGCGGTGCGGAGCCGGGTAGAAGCCGCCGGCGAGACCGACACCGATGCGGCTGTCGACGCGGTGCGGGAGGGCGGACGATGCCACCGCCGGCTGGAGGCGAAGGGCCGAGGGGAACGAAATCTGCTCACAGGGGCGTGCGTTGGCAGTGCTGGACGTGCGCGAAGCTGTCTCGGGCATGACTCTCCCTGGGGGAAGAAGGAAGCCACCGCCGCTTTGTGGGCACCGGCGGCCGGATGCGGATTGACTGCGCTGGTCGCACCGGTCCGGATCGCACGGACCGGCCGCGAATCAGTAAGCGCTGGAGACACGCAACAGATCGATGTGCAGGCGCCTCGTCAAGCCGTTCCTTGGCATTCCCACCGGTCCCGACTTCGGGGCTCGCGAGACGCGAGACCGCACTTGCCCCACCGCACCGGCGGGACCCGGTCGTCACCCGGGGCACCCCGTCGCGGTGGAAGGGTTGCCTGTCAGCGGGCCGGGGCCGATGACCACTGGGGCGGGCGGACCCGCACCGTGGGCGCTGACAATCGTGACCGTCCATGCCAGTCTCGGTGCGCTCTGTTGTGCCGTCAAGGAGGCCGCACGCGCGGTCTCACCTGGTGGTCACCCGCATTGACATTGTTTTCGGCGCGGGCCTAACCTGCGGCCCACCACAGGATGCCTTTTCGGCCGGAGAAGAAATGGTGACGGCGATGCACACAGCTGACGGGACGGCCGCATGGCGGCGCCTCGGCCGTGATGTGCTGTGCGCCGACCGCTCCGTGGACCTGCTGCGTGTCAACAGCGCCCTCTGTACGGGCATGTGTCGCTCCCTCAGCCGAGGCTGACGGCCCCTTCGGGTCCTTGACGACCGCGGGCTGACGGCTCTCCTCCTCGACGACCACCGCTGTCGCGATGTGTCCTTTCCCGTCCAGCCCCCGTTCCACGTGTGCCCGCGCCTCGCCGCGCCCTGAGCCGTCCGGCTCGGCGTGGCGCTGCCGCTCCGTGGTCCGGGGTGTCCGAATCCGCTGGAGCTCTCCATGAGTCAACCTCCCGGCAGCGCTGTGTCCTTCGGAGCAGCGACGCCCGCCGAGGCGATCCCCCGTACCGACTTCCCCGCCGGGCCCAAGCCACTGGCGGCCCAGCGGGTCCTTCCGCTCCGGCGTCCCGGCCGCTGGATCATCACGGCCGTCGTGCTCGTGCTGGTCGCCCAGATCGCCCACGGCCTGGTGACCAACCCCTTCTACCAGTGGGATCGGTTCCAGTACTGGTTCTTCCGTCCGACCATCCTCGACGGCCTGCTCATCACCCTCGAAGTGGCTGCCTACAGCGCCGTGTTGGGCCTGCTCGGCGGCATCGTGCTGGCTCTGGCCAGGCTCTCCCGGAGCCCGGTGCTGCGCGCGGTCAGCTGGGTCTACACCTGGCTGTTCCGGTCGGTGCCGCTGATCGTGGTCCTGCTGTTCCTCTACAACTTCAGTGCCCTGTACCAGACGTTGAGCGTGGGCGTTCCGTTCGGGCCGGCGTTCTTCACCTTCGACGAGTCCCGCCTGGCCACCGACATGGCCGTCGCCGTCGTCGGACTGAGCCTGAACGAAGCGGCGTACGCCTCCGAAGTGGTGCGCGGCGGGCTCCTCTCCGTCGACCAGGGCCAGCACGAGGCGGCCTCCGCCCTGGGACTGCCGAAGCGGTACCAGTTCGGGAAGATCGTCTTCCCGCAGGCGCTGCGCTCCATCACCCCCAACTACGTGAACCAGCTGATCGGCCTGATCAAGGGCACCTCGCTGGTCTTCTACGTGTCCCTGCTGGACCTGTTCGGCTCCGTGCAGAGCATGGGCAGCACCTACCCGGGCGACATTGTGCCGCTGCTCCTCGTGGCCACCGCCTGGTATCTGATCCTCACCAGCGTCGTGTCCGTCATCCAGTTCTACGTCGAGCGGTACTACTCGCGGGGCGCGCTGCGCACCCTGCCGCCGACTCCGTTGCAGAAGGCGCGGAACGGTCTGCGTGACGTGCGGGCCCGGTTCCAGAGGGAGACGGCGATATGAGCGGCGAGACGCGTCTGACGACAGTGCGGGCAGGGACGGCCCCGGCCGCCGAGGCGGCGGACACGGCGTCGACCGCCGCCGTCCGGGCGGAGGACACCGCGGCGACCGCCGACAGCGCCGGAGCACTCCGGGCGGAGCCGGCCGCGGTCGAGGTGCACGATGTGCACAAGTGGTACGGAGCCCACCGGGTCCTGGACGGTGTGGAGTTGACCGTGCGGCCCGGCGAGGTGACGGTCGTCCTCGGCCCGTCCGGCTCCGGAAAGTCCACCCTCCTACGGGTGATCAACCACCTGGAGAAGCCCGAGATCGGCCATGTGAGCCTGAACGGTGAGCTCATCGGCGTCCGCAGGCACGGCGATCGACTCAAGGAGCTGAGCGAGCGGGCCATCCTGGCCCAGCGCAGCCGGATCGGGTTCGTGTTCCAGAACTTCAACCTCTTCCCGCACCTGACCGTGCTGGACAACGTGGCCGCCGCTCCCGTGGCGACCGGGCGGCTGTCCAGGGCCGGGGCGCGGGAACTGGCCCGCGATCTGCTCGCCCGGGTGGGCCTGGCCGACAAGGCCGCCGCCTACCCACGGCAGTTGTCGGGCGGTCAGCAGCAGCGCGTGGCCATCGCCCGCGCGCTCGCCCTGCGGCCCGGAGTCATCCTCTTCGACGAACCGACGTCGGCGCTCGACCCCGAACTGGTCGGTGAGGTTCTCGCCGTCATCAAGGATCTGGCCCACAGCGGCACGACCCTGGTCATCGTCACCCACGAGATCGGTTTCGCCCGCGAGATCGCCGACCGGGTGGTCTTCATGGACGACGGGCGCATCGTCGAACAGGGCCCGCCCGAGCAGGTGTTGGACCATCCGCGAGAAGCGCGCACCAGAGAGTTCCTGAGCAAGGTGCTCTGACCGCTTCCTCTCGGCGCGCGGCGAGAAGCCTCTCGCCGAGGCGCTCCCGCCTCGCCGCCCCGACCCGCGGGCGGGGCGGCCCCCCGATTCGACGGCCCGCCGGGACCGTTCCCCCACATCCCTCACCGCACACCCGATAAGGACAGCCATGCCCACCTTCAGCCTGAACCGCAAGGCCCTTCGCGGCGTCGCCGCCACCGCTGCCGTCGCCTCCCTCGCGGCCTCCCTCGCCGCGTGCGGGGCAGACAGCGACGCCGCCACCCGGACGCGGACCGACGCCGCCGGAACCGTGACCGTGGGCGCGCTCTCCAACGGGGCCGCCAAGGAGACCGTGCTGAAGGTCTCCGAGGTGAAGTCGATCAGCGATGAGCTGCCCAAGTCCGTAGCCGAGAGAGGCACGTTGGTGGTGGGGATCGGCGCACTGCCCGCCGGATCCCCGCCCCTGAACTTCGTCGGACAGGACCAGAAGACGCTCACCGGCAGCGAACCCGACCTCGGCAAGCTGGTCGCCGCGGTCCTCGGGCTGAAGCCGGTGGTGAAGAACTCGACCTGGGAGAACCTGTTCGTCGGCGTCGACAGCGGCAAGGTGGACGTCGCCTTCTCCAACGTCACCGACACCGAGGAGCGCAAGAAGAAGTACGAGTTCGCCTCGTACCGGCAGGACAACCTCGCCTTCGAGGTCCTGAAGAAGAGCACGTGGAACTTCGACGGCGACTACCGGAACCTGGCCGGCCAGACCGTCGCGGTGGGTGCCGGAACCAACCAGGAGAAGATCCTGCTGGAGTGGAAGGCGAAGCTGGCCAAGGCGGGCAAGAAGTTCACCGTCAAGTACTACCAGGACAACAACGCCACGGCCCTGGCCCTGAACAGCGGGAAGATCGACTCCTTCTTCGGCCCCAACCCGGCTGTCGCCTATCGCGCCATCCAGAACGCCAAGTCCCCCCACCCGACCCGCAACGCGGGTCAGTTCTCCGGCGCGGGCGAGACGATCCAGGGCCTGATCGCGGCCACCGCGAAGAAGGACAGCGGGCTCGCGAAGCCGGTGGCCGACGCCATCAACTACCTGATCAAGAACGGCCAGTACGGCAAGTGGCTGGCCTCCTGGAACCTCTCCAACGAGGCGGTGGAGACCTCCCAGGTCAACCCGCCCGGCCTGCCGCTCGACAACTCCTGAGCCACCGCGCGCCCCGGGACTTCGCCGTGCGCGACGAAGTCCCGGGGCGCGTCCGGCCGCGTTCCAGATACGGAGAACCCGCACCGCCATGTCCACCAGCGTCCACGCCGCCCCCGTCCCTTCCCCGACTCCTGCCCCACCGCACGTCCTGGACAACGCGGCGTGGGCCGCGTTGACCGGTCCGCACGCCCACCTCGCCGAGCGCGTCGGCCGGGCCGTCCGCTATCCCACGGACGTGTCCCCGTTCACCGCCCTCGCCGACCCCGCCGATCCCCGCGCGTGGGACGACCTGGCCGCGCTGGTCGGTCCGGGCGCGGTCACCCCCGTCACCGCGGTGCGGGCCGTACCCGATGGCTGGACGATCGAACACAGCGGCGACGGGGTCCAGTTGACCGCCACCGCGCTGCACTCGGAGCCCGCGCCCGAAGCGGTACGGCTCGGACTCGCCGAGGTGCCCGAGATCCTCGACCTGATCGCCCTCACCCGGCCGGGCCCCTTCCTGCCCCGTACCGTCGAACTCGGTACCTACCTGGGCATCCGGGAGGGCGGCCAACTGATCGCCCTGGCCGGCGAGCGTCTGCGCCCGCCGGGCTGGACCGAGATCAGCGCCGTGTGCACCCACCCCGGCCACCGAGGCCGAGGGCTGGCCACCCGCCTCGTCCGCGCCGTCGCGGCGGGGATCAGGGAGCGCGGGGACATCCCCTTCCTGCACGCCGCCGCCGACAACACGAACGCGATCCGGCTCTACGAGTCGATCGGGTTCACCCTGCGCCGCCGCACGCGGTTCGTGCTCGTCCGCACACCCGGCGGACAGCGGACGGTGTCCGCGGCGCGAGAAGAGGCCGGGCAGCCGGAAGAAAAGACGCGCCCGTGAGGTTGGGACTGTTCACGACCGTGCGGCGCCCTGTCGGGGACCCGCGAGGGTCGCGCGGAGGACGAACCCGGGAGCGCCGGGCCGAGAGGGCGGAGGCGAGGCACATGCGCCGTGCGTCCCGCCGTGTGCCGAGGCCGCTCGCACCCCGCCCCCTGCATCTGTACGGCCGGCCGCACATCGATCTGCTGCGGGTCGCCGGCGCGCTCTGTCGCCCCTGACCCGTCTCCACGCAGCCCCGCCCCGCTCGCCGGGGCCGGATTCCTCGTACGGCCGATCAGGAAGGCACCTCCCGTGTCCTCGTCACGCTCTCCCCTGCACCTCGCCGTCGCCCTCGACGGCGCCGGCTGGCACCCGGCCGCCTGGCGCGAACCGGTCGCCCGGCCCGGTGAACTGCTCACCGCCGCCTACTGGGCCGATCTGGTCACCGAGGCCGAGCACGGTCTGCTCGACTTCGTGACCATCGAGGACGCCCTCGGCCTCCAGTCCACCTCGCCCACGGAACCGGACGGCCGCACCGACCAGGTCCGCGGACGCCTGGACGCCGTCCTCATCGCCGCGCGGATCGCGCCACTGACCCGTCACATCGGCGTGGTGCCGACCGTAGTGGCCACCCACACAGAGCCGTTCCATATCTCCAAGGCGATAGCCACCCTCGACTATGTGAGCACCGGCCGTGCCGGTGTACGTGTCCAGGTCAGTGCACGCCAGAACGAGGCCGCGCACTTCGGACGCCGTACCCTCCCGCCGTTCCGACTCGAGGACTACCGCACGCCCGCCGGGCAGGAGCTCGTGACCGACCTCTTCGAGGAGGCCGCCGACTACGTCGAGGTGATCCGCAGGCTCTGGGACAGCTGGGAGGACGACGCGGAGATACGCGATGTCGCCACCGGCCGCTTCATCGACCGCGACAAGCTGCACTACATCGACTTCGAGAGCGGACGCTTCAGCGTCAAAGGCCCCTCGATCACCCCCCGGCCGCCCCAGGGCCAGCCGATCGTCAGCGCCCTGGCCCATGCCACCGTCCCCTACCGGTTGGTGGCCCGGGCCGCCGACCTCGGCTACGTCACCCCGCACGACGCCGTACAGGCACGCGCCGTCGTCGAGGAGATCCGCGCCGAACAGAGCGCGGCCGGCCGGGCGGACGAGACCGTGCACGTCTTCGGCGACCTCGTGGTCTTCCTGGACGACGCCCCCGGAGCCGCCGAGGCCCGCCGCGAACGCCTGGACGCCCTCGCGGGCCACCCGTACACCAGCGACGCGCGGATCTTCACCGGAACGCCGGCCGAACTCGCCGATCTGCTCCAGGAGTTCGGCGAGGCGGGGCTGTCCGGCTTCCGGCTGAGGCCCGCCGTCGTCGGACACGACCTCCCCGCGATCACCCGTGGTCTGGTGCCCGAACTCCAGCGCCGGGGCGCCTTCCGGCGGGCCTACGAGGCCGACACCCTGCGCGGGCTGCTCGGACTCGCCCACCCCGCGAACCGCTACGCCACCACCGCCTGAGCCGGAAGGACCCCCGACCATGAGCAAGCCGCTCAAGCAGATCCATCTCGCGGCGCACTTCCCCGGCGTCAACAACACCACCGTGTGGAGCGACCCCGAGGCCGGCAGCCATATCGAGTTCAGCTCCTTCGCGCACTTCGCGCGCACCGCCGAACGTGCCAAGTTCGACTTCCTGTTCCTCGCCGAAGGCCTGCGCCTGCGCGAACAGGGCGGACACATCTACGACCTGGACGTCGTCGGACGGCCCGACACCTTCACCGTCCTCACCGCGCTCGCCGCCGTCACCGAGCACCTCGGTCTGACCGGCACCATCAACTCCACCTTCAACGAGCCCTACGAGGTGGCCCGCCAGTTCGCCAGCCTCGACCACCTCTCCGGCGGGCGCGCCGCCTGGAACGTCGTCACCTCCTGGGACGCCTTCACCGGCGAGAACTTCCGGCGCGGCGGCTTCCTGCCGCAGGAGGAGCGCTACTCGCGGGCCAAAGAGTTCCTGGCCACGGCCAACGAGCTCTTCGACTCCTGGCGGGGGGACGAGATCGTCGCCGACCGGGCGGGCGGTACCTTCCTGAACGACGCCAAGGCCGGAGCCTTCGTCCACCACGGACAACACTTCGACATCGAGGGGCAGTTCAACGTCCCGCGCTCCCCGCAGGGCCGCCCGGTGATCTTCCAGGCCGGTGACTCCGAGGAAGGCCGCGAGTTCGCCGCCTCCGGCGCCGACGCCATCTTCAGCCGCTACTCCACGCTCAAGGAGGGCCAGGCCTTCTACACCGATGTCAAGGCGCGTCTCGCCCGCTACGGCCGCCGTTCCGACCAGCTGCTGATCCTGCCCGCCGCGACCTTCGTGCTCGGGGACACCGACGCCGAGGCCGAGGAGCACGCCCGCGAGGTACGGCGCCTCCAGGTCAGCGGTGCCACCGCCATCAAGCACCTGGAATTCGTCTGGAACCGCGACCTGTCCGCCTACGACCCGGACGGCCCGCTGCCCGACATCGATCCGGACCTCGGCGAACACACCGTCGCCCGCGGCCGCGCACAGGTCCGGATGTACCGCGACCCGCTGGCCACCGCCCGTGAGTGGCGGGAGCGGGCGGCCGCCAACAAGTGGTCCATCCGCGACCTCGTCATCGAGACCGGCAGCAGGCAGGCCTTCGTCGGCAGCCCGGCCACGGTCGCCGCGACCATCGACCACTTCGTCCAGGCGGACGCCTCCGACGGCTTCATCCTCGTCCCGCACATCACCCCGGGCGGACTCGACGCCTTCGCCGACAAGGTCGTCCCGCTCCTCCAGGAACGCGGCGTCCACCGCACCGAGTACGAGGGCACCACCCTGCGCGACCACCTCGGTCTCGACCACCCCGACGCCGGGAGCCCGGCCGACCGGGTGGCGTCATGAAGTTCCTGGCGATCACCCTGATCGTGCACGCGCCCCACCCCGTCACCGGGATCCGGAAACCCACGAACGACCGCTTCCGCGAGGTGATCGACAACGCGCTGCTCGCCGAGGAGCTGGGCTTCGACGGCTTCGGCGTGGGGGAGCGGCACGAGCGTCCGTTCATCTCGTCCTCACCGCCCGTGGTCCTCAGCCACATCGCCGCGCTCACCTCACGGATCCGGCTGTTCACCGCGGTCACCACACTCAGCCTCCTCGACCCGGTACGGGCGTACGAGGACTACGCGACGCTCGACCATCTGTCGGGCGGACGCCTGGAGCTGATCGTCGGCAAGGGGAACGGCGCCGCCCAACGGGAGCTGTTCCAGGTCACCCCCGAGGACCAGTGGGACCGCAACGCCGAGAGTTATGAGGTGTTCCGCCGGATCTGGAGGCAGGACAAGGTCACGGCGGCGACCCGCTTCCGCCCGGAACTCAAGGACGCCGAGGTGTGGCCCCGTCCCCTCCAGCGGCCCGTGCGGGTCTGGCACGGCAGCGCCACCAGCAAGGAGTCGGTCGACCTGGCCGCCCGCCACGGCGACCCGCTCTTCTCCGCCAACGTCACCAACCCCATCGAGCCGTACGCCGAGTTGATCCGCCACTACCGCGAACGCTGGGAGCACTACGGCCACGATCCGGCCGCCATCGCGGTCGGCGCGGGGACGGCCGGCATCCACGCGGCCCGGACCTCCCAAGAGGCGATCACCGCCTACCGGCCCGTCTTCGAGGGCAACCTGGCGTTCCAGAAGCGGCTCGGACTGGAGCCGGTGTTCACCTCGCTGGAGGACTTCGTGGAGCGCAGCTCGGCACTGATCGGCAGCCCCCAGCAGATCATCGACAAGGTGCACCGCTACCACGCCGAGTTCGGGCACAGCGTGCTGCATCTGCACGCGGACGCCGGGGGACTGACCGACCGTCAGCACAGGGACTCGCTCGAACTGTTCCAGTCCGCCGTCGCGCCCGTGCTGCGCCGCGAGATTCCCGATCCGCCGTTCCCGTGGGAGCCGGTCCTCGGGCCGTCCGGGCCCGCGCCCGAAGCCGTACCCGTTCTCGAACCCGTCCGTACATCCGCCGAGCGCTGAGGAGACCCCCGCACATGTCCGACATCCCCCTCGGCGTCCTTGATCTCGTTCCGATCTCCTCCGGCTCCACCGCCGGCGACGCCCTGCGCAACTCCATCGATCTGGCCCGGCGGGCCGAGCGTCTCGGATACGCCCGCTACTGGTTCGCCGAACACCATCTGAACCCGGGCGTGGCCGGAACCTCGCCCGCGGTCGTCCTCGCCCTGACCGCCTCCGCGACCTCGACCATCCGGCTCGGCTCCGGTGCCGTGCAACTCGGCCACCGCACCGCCCTGTCCACCGTCGAGGAGTTCGGCCTGATCGACGCGCTGCACCCCGGGCGCCTCGACCTGGGCCTCGGGCGCTCCGGTGGCAAACCGTCCGGCCCGCCTTCCGCTCCGCCCGTGACCGCGACCCCCGTGGTCGACGGCCGCGCCCCGAACGGACTCCGCATTCCACCCCGCTTCTCCTTCGAACACCTTCTGGGCTCACCGCGGGTCGCCGTCCAGCGCGCCCTCCTCCAGCAGCCCAACGCCGAGTCGCAGGACTACGGCGAGCAGATCGACGACATCCTCGCGCTGCTCGCGGGCACCTACCGTTCGGCGGACGGCACCCAGGCGCGCGCCGTCCCCGGCGAGGGCGCCGACCTGCAACTGTGGATCCTGGGCAGCAGCGGCGGGACGAGTGCCGAGGTCGCGGGCCGCGGCGGGCTCAGGTTCGCGGCGAACTACCACGTCAGTCCGGCCACCGTGCTGGAGGCGGTGGACGGCTACCGAGCGGCGTTCCAGCCCTCCGAGGTCCTCGACAAGCCGTACGTCAGCGTGTCCGCCGACGTCGTGGTCGCCGAGGACGACGAGACGGCCCGTGAGCTCGCCACGGGATACGGCCTCTGGGTCCGCAGCATCCGTACGGCCGAGGGGGCCATCGAGTTCCCCACGCCGGACGAGGCGCGCGCCCACGTCTGGTCGGACGCCGACCGGGCACTCGTCCAGGACCGTCTCGACACCCAGTTCATCGGCTCACCGCGTCGCGTCGCCGACCAGTTGGAGCAGCTCCAGGAAGCCACCGGCGCCGACGAGTTGCTGATCACGACGATCACCCACGGGCACGCGGACCGGGTGCGGTCCTACGAGCTGCTGGCCGAGGAGTGGCGCCAGAGGTGAGCCGCCGTCGGCCGCCGGGGACGAACCTCGCCGGCGGCCGTGAGCCGGACCGGACCGGTCGGCACGGAATCGCACAGCGTGCGCGACCGTGCCGACCGGTCCGTTTTCGTTCCGTCGCGGGATCGGCGTACACCGGCACCACGCATGGCATGGCTTCACCCCGCGCACCGGGGACCGACATCCACGGTGTGCGGGGTGAAAGGTGTGCGGGGTGAAGCCGGCGGGTCCGGTTCAGCCGGTCGACGCGAGAGCGGTCGTACGGCCTCCCAGCGCGGCGGAGAAGTGGTCCGTCACCTGTTCCAGCGCCTGGGCCGCGGCGGGCGCGATCACGGCGGTGCCGTCCTCGCCCGCGGTGACATCCTTGTCGAGGGTGAACCAGCCGGGCACGATGTGCGACGCGCCCATAGACGTGAGCACCGGACGCAACGCGTAGTCGATGGCCAGAACATGGGCCGTACTCCCGCCGGTGGCGAGGGGCAGTACGGTCTTGCCGGCCAGCGCGTACTGCGGGAGCAGGTCGAGGAGCGACTTCAGCAGGCCCGAGTAGGCGGCCTTGTACACGGGCGTGCCGATCACCACGCCGTCCGCCCCCTCGAACAGGGCGGCGGCCTCGACGATCGCGGGGTGCCGGAAGTCGGCCCCGAGCAGTGCCTGGGCGGGAAGGGCGCGTACCTCCAGCGGAATCACCTCATGCCCGTGGAGGCGGAGCCGGTCGTCGAGGTGACGCAGGAGACGGGTGGTGCGGGACGTGGGGGAGGGGCTTCCGGAGACGGACACGATCGTGGCCATGGCGGACCTTCCGGGTCGGGATTCGGTTGCGTGCGGCGGATGCGCGGTGAACGGCGGTGCGAGCGCGGCGGAGGGGCCCCCGCCGCGCCCCGCCGCGAGCCTCACCAGGCGCTCGACCGCACGGTGATCAGGGGCCGCAGGTCGCCCCGCAGCGCTTCGAGGAAGCCGACGACCTCGGCCGCCACCGAGCGGTGCTGAAGGTCGTTGAGGACGTCGTGGTGGGCGCCGTGCACGACCGAGAGGCGGGCCAGTGGGAGCGACTTGGCCAGGCCGGCGAGTGCCTCGTGGTCGGCGAGCGGATCGGCGTCGCCGACGAGCAGCAGGGCGGGGAGGGCCGTCTCGCTGTCGTAGGCCGCGGTGACCAGGGAATCCGGTACGGCGTCGTTGAGCGACCCGCGTCGTACCTGGGCGTCCTGGGAGAGGTTCCCGCGATGCGTGGGGCACGAGGTGCGGACGTCGAGCTCGTCGTCCCACGTCTCGACGGCGGCGCCGGTCTCCGCGGACGGGCCGGGAAGACCGGCGAGGACGAGGGCGTTCGGCCACCAGGAGGCCGGGGCCAGGTCCCCGCCGAAGAGCGCGGCGAGCGCGACGGCTCCCGAGTCCGCCCCCACCAGGACGACCGGCCGTACGACACCGTCCTTCGCGGAGGTGCCCTCGACGGCCTCGGCGAGCCGGGCCGCCAGATCGGTCAGGGACGCGGCCGGGTCCTCGGCGTCGAGGGCCGGGGGGTCGATCACCCGGACGCGGTACGCGTCGGCGGCGAGCCGACCGCCCAGGCGCGCGTAGGTCGCCCGGGTCTCGCCGCGACCGGGCACCACGAGGATCGTGCCGCGGACGAGGAGCCCTTCGGGCCCGTGGTGATCGCTGTACTCGGTCATCTCAAGACTCCTGCGGGTGCGGGTGCGGGTGCGGGTGCGGGTTCGACGGACGCCGGCTCGTCCGGGCGCGCGGGCTTCCAGCCCAGCGCGGGCGCCACCTCGGTCGCGATGAGTTCGAGGGCACGGACGGCGGCGTCGTGGTCGGGAACGGCGGGGTTGAACTGGGTGATCAGGTCCGTCGCGACGGGCAGGACCTTCTCGCGGCCCAGGGCCGCGACGATGTCGTCCGGGTGGCCGTAGAAGGCGTGGAAGCGGCGCAGCGCCTCGTCCGCGCCGAGGCCCTTCGGGAAAGCTCCGCTCTCGGACATGCGCAGTGCCGCCCGGTGCACGTCGTCGCCGATCGCGCGGAGCGCCGTGCGCCGGTCCTTGGCCGGAAAGACGAAGCGCGACAGGCCGATGCGCGGGCGGTGCGGCTGGTCCCAGGCGGCGAGGAAGGCGTCGGCCCAGGGCCGCTGCACCTCGTCGGTGGGGGCGTCGAACCCGTAGGCCGCCCGGTTGAGCAGCAGGTTCGAGCCGCGGCGCGCCGCGTACTCGGCTCCCTGCGCGCTGAAGACGCCCTGCCAGACGCGGCGGCCGAAGTCGCCGGGGCGGGGCTGGATGCGGAAGCCGGGTGCGCCCACCTCGTCGTGCGCCAGGGCCCGGCGCAGGACGTCGAGGTTCTCGCTGGTCAGTTCGCGCTTGCGGCCGGCGTCCTTGCCGAACGCGGCGTACTCCAGGGCGCTCGATCCGCTGCCCACGCCGATCTCGACCCGGCCGCCGCTGAGGGCGTCGACGGTGGCGATGTCCTCGGCGAGGCGGACCGGGTCCTCCAGCGGGAGGACGGTGACGGCGGTGCCCAGGCGGATCCGGGTGGTCCGCGCGGCCGCGTGGGCGAGGAAGGCCCAGGGCGAGGACAGCCCGCCGCCCTCGAGGGAGACGTGGTGCTGGGCGACCCACCCGACGTCGAAGCCGAGTTCGTCCGCCACGGCGAACAGTTCCTGCGCGTTGCGGTAGGTACGGGCGATGTCGTGATCGCGCCCCTGGACGTGGGTGAGGAAGCCGAGCCGGAAACGTGGTCGCTCGCTCGTCATGGGATGTCGGCCTTTCGGTGTCGGGCCGCCGTGCCGGCCGGCTGTCGGGTGTGCGGGCCGGTGGCCCCGGCCGGTGGGGGCGAAGGCGTGGTCCACCGGCCGGTCGCGGTGCGAATCTCAGTCGCTCACGAGCTGCGGCTCGCGGGTGTGACGGTTGGCCGGGACGGGCAGGCCGAGGTTGCCGCGCAGGGTGTCGGCCGCGTACTCGGTACGGAACAGCCCGCGCTTCTGGAGGATCGGGACGACCCCGTCGACGAAGAGGTTCAGTTCGTCCTCGGTGCGGAAGGCCAGGTTGATGCCGTCGAAGGTGCCGGCGTCGAACCACTTCTCGATGGTGTCGGCGACGGTCTCCGGGGCGCCGACGAAGGGCGAGCCGCGGAACTGGTTCACCGACTCCGCGACTTGACGCAGGGTCAGGCCCTCGGTGCGGGCCCGCTCGATGAGGGCGGACGCTCCGGTGCGGCCGCCCTTCTCCGCGAGGTGCGCGACATCGGGGAACGGCGCGTCCAGGTCGTGCGCGCTGAAGTCGTAGGCACCGAAGGAGCGGCCGAGCAGGGCGAGGTTGCGGTCGAAGTCGTTGTCCTCCTCGAAGATCTCCCGTTCGCGGCGCCGGGCGGCCTCGTCGGTGGCGGCGACGACCGGGCTCCCGTGGATGAAGATCTTGATGTGGTCCGGGTTCCGGCCGTAGGAAGCGGTGCGCTTCTTGATGTCGGCGTAGTAGTCCTGGGCCTGCTGGAGGGTGCCGCCCGGTGCGTAGATGCCCTCGGCGACCTGTGCGGCCAGGTCACGGCCCTCCTCGGAGACCCCGGCCTGGAAGATGACCGGCTGGCCCTGCGGGGAGCGGGAGAGGTTGAGCGGGCCCGCCACCTTGAAGTGCTCGCCCTCGTGGTCGAGCGCGTGCAGCCTGGCCGGGTCGAGGAACACGCCCCGGGCCACGTCGGCCGGGAAGGCGTCGTCCTCGTAGGAGTCCCACAGGCCGCGGGCGACCTGGACGAACTCCAGGGCGCGGCCGTAGCGGGTCGTGTAGTCGAGGTGTTCGTCGAGTCCGAAGTTCCGGGACGTGCCGGTGTCGAAGCTGGTGACGACGTTCCAGCCGGCCCGGCCGCCGCTGATGTGATCGAGGGAGGCGAACCGGCGGGCCAGGTTGAACGGCGAGTTGTACGTCGAACTCGCCGTGCCGACCAGGCCGATGTGCCGGGTGTGGGTCGCCACCGCGGACAACAGGGTCAGCGGTTCCAGGCGATTGAGGTAATGCGCCGGATAGGTGGCGTTGATGAACTGGCTGTCGACGATGAACAGCGCGTCGAAGAGGGCGTGTTCGGCCGCCTTCGCGAGCCGGATGTAGTAGTCGATGTCGATGCTGGAGTTCTTCGCCACGCGCGGGTCCTTCCACAGACCGTGCTGGCCGGGACCACCGACGCCGTAGGGGTGCAGGGCGAGATGAAGGGTGCGGGGCATGGCGTTTCTTCCTGTCTATCGGGAGGGTCAGACGTTCAGCAGGGCCCGCAGAGCGGCGCGTTCGGCCCGGTCGGCCGGGGCCGAGTGCAGCGTGGGGGCGGAACGGACCAGCAGGCGGGTGTAGGGGTGCCGGGGCCGGGCGATGACCTCGCGGGCGGCGCCGGTCTCGACCAGCTCGCCCTGGTACAGCACGGCGATGCGGTCGGCGATCCCGGCGACGGAACCGAGGTCGTGGGAGATGAAGACGAGGGCCACACCCTCGTCGCGGAGGTCCTGGAGGATCCGCAGGATCTGGACGCGGTTGGCGGAGTCCAGGGCGCTGACCGGCTCGTCGAGGATGACGAGCCGGGGCTCGGTGACCAACGCCCGTGCCACGGCGACGCGTTGGCGCTGGCCGCCGGAGAGTTCGCCGGGCAGCCGGCCGAGAAGGTCCTCGGAGAGGTGGACGCGGGCGAGGAACGCGCGGACCCGGCGTGCGGCCTCGTCGCGGGACACACCCCGCACGAGCAGCGGCTCGGCCAGGGAGGCCTCGATCGTGAGGTCCGGGTCGAGGCTGCGCAGCGGGTCCTGGAAGACGTACTGGACGAGACCGCGGCGGCGCAGCGCGCGCCACCCGTGCCCGCCGTAGGCCGTGACGTCCTCACCGTCGATGACGACGGATCCCGCGGAGGCGCGCACCAGGCCGAGCACGGCCCGCGCCAGGGTGGACTTGCCCGAGCCCGTCTCGCCGATGATCCCGACGGTCTCGCCGGGGACGACGCGCAGCGAGACGCCGCGCAGCGCGTGCCGGCGCCGCCGGCGCGGTCCGTAGCGCACTTCGAGGTCCGTGACCTCCAGGACGGGCCGGGTCGGCCCCCCGGAGACGGTGGCTCCCGCGGCCGGGGCGGTGTTCACGGCCCGGGTGTTCATGTCCTGGGTGTCCGTGGCTCCGGTGTTCACGGCCTCGGTGTCCGCGGCTTCGTTCCTCGCGGTCTCGGTGCTCATGCGTCCTCCTCGGGCGCGAGGAACTTCTCCAGGCCGTACTGCTGGTGTTCGGCGATCAGCAGCCGGGTGTACTCGTGCCGCGGACGGTGGAGTACGTCCGCGGTCGGCCCTTGTTCGACCACCTCGCCGTGGCGCATGACGAGGACCTCGTCGCACAGCTGGGCGACGACGGCCAGGTCGTGGGAGACCACGACGAGCGCCAGTCCGGTCCGCTCGCGCAGATCGGCGAGCAGGTCGAGGATCTCGGCCTGGACGGTGACGTCGAGCGCGGTGGTGGCCTCGTCGGCGATGAGGATCCGCGGTCCGGCGGCGATCGCCACGGCGATGAGGACCCGTTGGAGCATGCCGCCGGACAGCTCGTGGGGGTACTGGGCGCTGACGAGTTCCGGGTCCCGCAGGTGGACCGACCGCAGCAGTTCGACCGCCCGGCGGCGGGCCGCGCGCCGCTTCAGTCCCTTCTTGACCCGGACGACCTCGGCGATCTGGGCCCCGACCCGGATCGAGGGGTTGAGATAGGACGCCGGGTCCTGGAAGACCGCGCTGATCGTCCCGCCCCGCAGGTCCGTCCATCGGGCCGGGGACAGTCCGGCGATGTCGCTGCCGTCGATCTCCACCGAGCCGCCGGTGATCTCGAAGGGGGCGGGCAGGATGCCCAGGGCGGCGCGGCAGGTGAGGGTCTTTCCGCTGCCGGACTCGCCGACGATGCCGACGGCGCGGCCCGGTGTGAGCGCGAAACTCACGCCGTGCACGATCTCCCGGCCGGTGGCCGGGTCGCCGATGCGCACATCGCGTACGGCCAGCACCGGGGACGAAGAGCGGACCGGTTCGGCGGGACTGTGTCCGGGGTGTCCGGCGGGTGCCTCGGTCGTCCCGGCAGCCTGGGTGGGGAGCTTTTCGGACAGGGTGGTCATCGCGCACCTCCTGCGGGAGCGGGGTCGGCCTCGGTGCGGCGGCCGGCGCGTGCGCCGCGGTCGGCGGACGGCGTGCGGCCCGCCTCGCCGGAGACGTCCCGGACGGCGTCGGCGAGGAGGTTGCAGGCCCAGACGGTCACCATGATCAGCAGGGCGGGGGCGAGCGGCGCCCAGGGCTGGTGGCTGAGGTAGCCCAGGTCCGAGGCGAGCAGGCCGCCCCAGGTGGGTGCGGGGGGCTGGACCCCGATCCCGAGGAAGGTCAGGCTCGACACGATGACGAAGCCGACCCCGACCGTCTGCGCGAGCGCGACCGCGATCGGCGGAAGGACCTTGCCCCAGATGTGGCGGCGTACGATCCAGCCGGTCGAGGCGCCCGAGATGATCGCGGCCTCCACGTACGGCGAGCGGGCGACGGCCAGGGTGGCCGCGCGGGCCACGCGGTAGAACAGCGGGGACACCAGCGCGCCGGTGACCAGCATCGCCTGGGTGAGGCCGTTGCCGAGCAGGGCGACGACGGCGACGGCGAACAGCAGGAACGGCAGGGCGACCAGGGTGTCGGCGAGCCGGAGGGTGACCCATTCGAAGACCCGGCCGAGGTGGACCGACAGGATGCCGGGGACGGCGCCGATGGCCAGGGCCGTGAACGCGACCTCCAGCGAGCCGAGGACGCTGACCCGGGAGCCGTCGAGGAGCCGGCTCAGCACGTCGCGGCCGAGGTAGTCGGTCCCCAGCCAGTGGGCGCCGGAGGCGGCGGCGAGCGGATGGTCGCTGGTCGCCAGGGGGTTCTGCGGAGCGAGCAGCGGCCCGAACACGGCGAGCACGGCTATCGCGGTGAGGACGGCCAGGGCGATCCTGCCGGAGGTGAGGGCGAGAATGCGGCGCACCATGGTCACACCCCCCGCCGCGAGGCAGTCGTGACGCGGGCCAGCACCAGGTTGACGAGCAGGTTGAAGGCGACGACCAGGACGATCGACACCACGAGGACGCCCTGCACGGCCGGTACGTCCCCGGCCTGCGCCGAGTCGTTGGCGAACCGTCCGAAACCCTGGAGTCCGAAGATCCATTCCGTGACGACGGAGGCGCCGACCAGGGCGGGGAACTTCAGGCCGAGGGTGGCGAGCGCGGGCCCGAGGCCGTTGCGCAGCACGTGGCCGAAGAAGATCCGGCGCGGGCCGAGCCCGCGGACCACCGCGCCGGTCACGTAGTTCTCGCGATAGGCGCCGACGAGGCTTCCGCGCAACTGGCGGGCGACATCGGCGACGACATCGAAGCTCAGCGCCACGGCGGGCAGGGTGATGTGCGCGAGCCACGGCCCGAACCCCTGCTCCGCCGGTATGTATCCGGCGGACGGGAACAGGTGCAGTCCCACCGAGAAGACGGCGACCAGCACGATGCCGACGACGAAGGCCGGCATCACCGAGATGAGCGTCACGAAGCCGGTGATCGCGCGGTCGACCCAGGTGGTGCGGCGCACCGCCGCGAGCGTGCCGAGACCGAAGCCCGCGACGACACCGATGATCAGCGCGAAGGTCGCCACCGACAGGCTCACGCCCAGGCCGAGGCCGATGAGGGTGGAGATGTCGGCGCCGTTGGTCCAGCTCGTGCCGAGCCGGCCGTGCAGGACGTCACCGAACCAGTCCCCGTACTGGACGAGGAAGGGCCGGTCGAGGCCCCAGTGGGCCTCGACACGGGCGACCGCCTCGGGAGTCGCCTCCTCGCCCAACTGGATGCGCGCCGGGCTGAGTCCGCTCAGCGACCGCAGCGCGAACGTCACGAACGTCGCGACCAGGAAGACGGGCACGAAGATCGCGACCGACCGGGCGAGGGTGGCCAGGACGCGGCCCAGGGTGTGCCCGGTCCTGGCCGCGGCGGCCGGGAGACGGACGTCGGGCGGGGCCGTTGCCTCCGTCGTCGTCATGGGTTGCCCCCTCTCTGTGATGGACGGAGTGTCAGTTGCCGCCGGCGATGGTCACGCCGGTCCAGTCGATGTGGGCGGGGTTCTTCGGCAGGTCGGAGATGGTCTTGCTCTTGGCGATGAGGTTGGGCGAGGAGTAGGTGAAGACCAGCGCCTGGCTCTTGAGACCGGCCCGGGTCGCCGCCTGGAGGACCTTCGCGTAGTCGGGCGAGTCCAGCGGGGTCCGGCGGACCTTGGCGATGGCCGCCTCGAAGCCGGACGGCTCGTAGGGCGAGCTGAGGTTGAGCGGGCCGTTCGGGCCGAAGTGCGCGGTGAGCGTCTGCGCCGCGGAGTCACGGCCCGTGGTGCCGTACAGGGAGAACGCCAGGTCCTTGGCGAAGAACGGAGTGGCCCAGTTCTTGTCGATCTTGATCGTGACGGTGATGCCGACCTTGGCCAACTGCGCCTGGACTATCTCGGCTTGAGGGTCCTCGGCCGGGATGACCAGGTTGAGCTTGAGGTCACCGGGCTGGTGACCGGCCTCGGCGAGAAGCTTCTTCGCCTTCGCGGGGTCGTACGCGTAATCGCCGGCCGACTCCGGGTCGAAGGCGACGTACCCCTTCGGGAACGGCTGGTTGGTCACCGAGCCGTAGCCGAAGGTCAGCTTGTCGACGAACTCCTGACGGTTGATCGCGTAGCGGACCGCGTCGACGACCTTGTCGTTGTCGAACGGCGCCTTGTTGGTGTTGAGGCTGAGGTTGGAGGCGTTGAAGCCGGGCTGGACGAAGACGTCGAGTCCGGCCTTCTTGGCCGCGTCGGCCTGACTCGGGGCTATGTCGGCGAAGTTGTAGACGCCGGTCTGGAGTCCGGAGACGACGGTGGAGGCGTCGGGGGCGGAGCTCAGCTCGACGGTGTCGATGTGGATGTTCTTCGCGTCCCAGTAGTCCGGGTTCTTCTTCAGGACGGCCTTGGTGCCCGGGACGAGCTGGGTGACGATGAACGGGCCGGCGCCGACCGGCCCCTGGTCCAGCTTGCCGGGGGACGCCGCCGCCTTCGGGCTGGCGATCTGAAGGACGCGCTCGCCCAGCAGTTGGGGGATCTGGTAGTCGACCTGGCTGAGGTGGATCACCGCGTCGAGACCCTTGGCGTCCACCGCCGTGATCGAGGTCAGGTCGCCGAACAGGGCGGAGTTCTTCTGCTTCTTGGCCCGCTCGATCGCGGCCTTCACGGCGGCACCGTCGACCGGCGCGCCGTCGCTGAACTTCAGGTGCGGCCGCAGATGGAAGGTGATCACATCACCCTTGGCGTTGTAGTCCCAGCTCTCGGCCAGGTCGGGCACGGCCTTCCCGGTGTCGTCCGTCCGGGTCAACGAGGCATAGACCAGGGCGAGTTCGCGGAACTGGGCGCCGCTGCCGCTGACCACCGGGTCCCAGTGGGCGGGGAAGTAGGAGGAGGTCCACTTCAGCGCGGCGGAGCCGGCGGACGCGGAGGTCTCGCCGCCGCAGGCGCTCAGCGCGGGGACGAGCGCGGCGGCCAGGGCGGTGCCCAGGGCGGCGGCGCGCAGCCGGCCGGGTCGAGGGGCGGAACGGAAGGCCGGGGCGGGGGTGCGGGGCGTGAGACGTCCGGGCATCGGATTGCTTTCTGCGAAGGCTCCCGCCGCGCCGGGGCGGCGCGGTGGGGAGCGAGGCCGGCCCACTCCGCGGACGGACGCCACGCATGCCGGAGACGCGCATGCCGGTGTGTGCTTCGGTGCGCACGGGGGCATGCCGCGTTCAGGGCAGGAGGCGTCGGCGGATCGCGGGGAGGGCCGGGAGGCCGGGGGAGCGGAGACGACGAAACGCTGGGAGAACGGCGCGCGATGACGGGGGCCGGGCGGCGGGTCGGCTCGGGGCCGGTGCCGGCGGGACGGGCGTCAGGCGCCTGGGGGCCGCGGCTGGCGGGCGGTCAGCGACAGAGTGCGCTGCAGGTGCGCCGCAGGTCCACGTAGCGGCACACCACGCCGGGGTGCGTCGTGAGCATGGTGCACATCCTGGGGCCGGTTCTCGGCGGCTGTCAATGGACACCATTTGGTGTCTCATTGGGCGGGACGGGTTCTGACCGCTGATCAGAGCACCGCCAGGGACGGGACGCGGCACCAGTGCCCGCCCTGCCCCGCCCTGACCACCGGTCAGAGGCCCGTCGGGGCCCGGACGGGGCGCCACGGTCGCGCCGTCAGGGCGCGGTGGGAGCGCCGCGGTCGCGGGCCGGATGCACGGCGGCTTCCTCCGGGTGCAGCCACAGGGGGCCGTTGCCGGTCTCGACGCGCACGGCGTCCCCGGGAGGCCACGGGCCGTCGCTCAACACCGCCGCCTCCGGGCCGGTCAGGCTCCGGTACCGCGCGAGCGCCACCGGGGGAGCCGGCCGCGCGGGCTCCGTGAGCAGCCCGGGGCTCAGTTCGTCGACCGCCGACGCGTACTCCTCGTACGCGTGCCAGCCGGGTACGACGCGCCGTCCCGCGGGAGAGCGGACCAGCAGCGTCGGCAGCGCGTAGCGGTACCCGCCGTCGGCGGTCTCCTTGGCGGCACCGGGATGCGGTGAACCACCGCGCACCGACAGCACCTCGGCGACCGGCCGACGCGCCTCCGACCGGTCGGCGAGCACCGCTTCCCGGACCGACGCCGACGCCGCGTCGGCGGCCAGCCGCTCATGGTCGAGGCCCGGCACACCCCGTAGCGCGGACAACGCCAGCGCCGGGGTGTCCGCCGGTTCCCCGAGCACGAACACGCTCTCCCGCAGCCGCCGCAGCACCCGCCCGGCCACCTCGTCGCCCTGACGCTCCGCGGCCTTGGCCGCCAGCGAGGACGGCCACGAACTCGCCGCCACCCGGCTCAGCCGCCGCGCCCGCGGTGCCCCGGTGTGAGCGCTGATGTCCTTGACGTACCGCGCGTACCAGGCGGTCTCGGCGGCGGGATCGGGCGGTGGGTCGTCGTCGTGGTCGAACAGGACGCAGTACGCGCGCCGCCAGCGGACCCGGCCCGCCAGCGCGGTCCGGAGCCTGCGGAACACCGGCTCCGATCCCCAGGCCCAGGGACACAGCGGGTCGGTGTACTCGACGACCTCCACCGCGTCCGAGGCGTCGGCCACCTCCGCCGCGTCCACGACCGGCCGGTCCGGCGGGCGGGTCACGCGGCTCCCTTGTGGCCCATCCGCCCGGCCGCCTGGGCTGGCAGCAGCGCGGTGAGCGTCGTCCCGCCCAGTACGGCCGCGGCCTCCGCCTCGATACGACGCCAGACCCCGGGAAGCCCGGAGGCGGGCCCCGGATAGTCGAGCCCGGCCAGCGGCTCGCCCCGCAGGGTGATCAGCTCACCGTCCACGGCGCGTACGACGTCCAGCAGGGTGATCTCGTCGGCGGGCCGGCCGAGCCAGTACCCGCCCTCGCAGCCGCGTTGACTGCGTACCAGGCCGGCCCGGCGCAACTCGCCCACCACGGACTTCAGGAAGCGGAACGGAACATGCTGCGAGGAGGCTATGGCCTCACAGGTGAGCGGGCGGGCCGGTTCGCGGGCGAGCTCCAGCAGAGCTCGCGTGGCGTAGTCCGCCTTCGCGGAGATATGCATGGGCCCATGATGCCCGACCAGGGGTGCGCCGGCGGGGTCTCCACCGGTTCCCCACGTACATTGCGGGAACATTGCCGCAGGTGAAGCGCAATGGATACCTCTTGACATCCTTTTCCGGGCCGCTCTAGCGTCCCCCTTCATGAGCGAGCCGTCGACAACCCCCGGCGAAGGTTTCCACCCCCATCTCCCGGACGCCGAAGGGCGGTCCGTAGGCCCCCTGCGCACCCGCCTGCACCACGTCCGCGCCGACGCCCTCGACGGCGACACGGCGCAGTCCGGTGGCATGCGCCGATTCGCCGCCGTCAGCGGCACCACCGTCGGTTCCGAGAAGCTGTGGATGGGCCAGACCCACGTCGCCCCCTCCACCGCCTCCTCGGACCACCACCACGGAGCCTCCGAGACCGCCATCTACGTGGTCAGCGGACACCCCGAGTTCGTGTTCCTCGACGACTCGGGGGAAACGCCCGAGGAACTGCGGCTGCGCACCTCACCCGGTGACTACATCTTCGTGCCGCCGTTCGTGCCGCACCGCGAGGAGAACCCGGACCCCGCCGAGGAGGCCGTCGTGGTCATCGCCCGCAGCACCCAGGAGGCGATCGTGGTCAACCTGCCGGGCCTGTACGTGCTGCGGGACGGGGAAGAGGGCTGACGGCCCGGGCCGTTCGATGACCCGGTGGGTACGGTAGCGAGGAGAACGTCGTGACCTGCGACGCGACCGGCCCGTGGAAGGAAGCACCGAGATCATGCGCGTCATCGTGGCCCGCCGCCTGACGGAGGCGTTCCGATGAGCGGCACCGAGGCACCGGGCGCCGCCGGGGAATCCGTCCTGCTGCGCACCGAGGGACGGGCCGCCCACATCACCCTCAACCGGCCCAGGGCCCTGAACGCCCTGAACCACGCGATGGTGCGCCGCATCGACCAGGCGCTCACCGCCTGGGAACACGATCCGGCCGTCGAGAGCGTGGTCATCACCGGTGCGGGCGAACGCGGGCTGTGCGCGGGCGGCGACATCCGCGTCGTCCACGACGACGCGCGCGACGGGGACGGCACCGCGTCCGCCGCCTTCTGGCGCGACGAGTACCACCTCAACGCCCGTATCGCCCGCTACCCCAAGCCGTACGTGGCGGTCATGGACGGCATCGTCATGGGCGGCGGCGTCGGTGTCTCCGCGCACGGCAGCGTCCGGATCGTCACCGAGCGCTCGCGCGTCGCCATGCCCGAGACCGGCATCGGTTTCGTCCCCGACGTCGGCGGCACCCGCCTGCTCGCCCTCGCCCCGGGCGAACTCGGCACCCATCTCGCCCTGACGGGCGCCTCCTTCGGCGCCGGCGACGCGCTGCTGTGCGGCCTCGCCGACCACCATCTGCCGTCCTCCTCACTCCGGCGGTTCGTGTCCGACCTCGCGGACCGGCCCGTACCGGAGGCCGTGGCCGCGCACGCCCGTCCCGCGCCACCGGCGGAACTCGCGGAGCGGCGCGAGTGGATCGACGCCTGCTACAGCGCCGGCACGGTCGAGGAGATCATCCGGCGGCTGCTGGCGGCGGACGAACCGGCCGCCAAGGAGACGGCGGAGATCCTCCTCGGCAACTCGCCCACCGCCCTGAAGGTCACCCTGGCCAGTCTGCGCCGGGCCCGGCGGCTCGGATCGCTGGAGCGCGTTCTGGACCAGGAGTACCGCGTCTCCTGCGCTGCCCTGTCCGCACCCGACCTCGTCGAGGGCGTCCGGGCCCAGATCATCGACAAGGACCGCGAGCCGCGCTGGTCCCCCGCCACGCTCGCCGAGGTCACCGACGCCGACGTCGAGCGCTTCTTCTCCCCCCTCGGCGAGCATGAACTCGGGCTGCCCGAAGGCGAGTCCGCCACCGGCGGGGACACCGCGGCGCGGCAGGACTGAGGACAGGCGCGTCACCTGGGACGAGAGGAAGATCACCCCGGTCGGCGTGGTCTTGGCCAGGTACGCGCCACGCGGTACGGTCGGTCCGATATCGATGACGTCAAGACGGAAGCCGGCGGAAATCCGGCACGGTCGCGCCACTGTGAACGAGACGTCCCAGCCACGCTGGGCGCCCGTGAGTCAGACCCGTAGGCGTCATCCTGTGCACCACCGAGATGGGACGCGAACTCCCGAGGAGGTTCTGCCATGGCGCAGACCGTCGCTCCGCCGACAGCCACCACCCCCGCCCTTCCCGCCAAGCTGCCGATCGGTGCGATCGTCCCCTGGGCGGCGTTCTTCGGCATCCTGATGCTGGTTCTGCTGTACTTCGTCGGCGCCGAACAGGGCGCCACCGCCGTCGTCTCCGGCGAGGACGTCCACGAGTGGGTGCACGACGCCCGCCACCTGCTCGGTTTCCCCTGCCACTGACGCGAGGGACGGCACACACCATGAACTCGGCAACAGTCAGAAGCCTCCTCGTACGCGGCATGCTCGCCGGCCTCGCGGCCGGTGTACTCGCCCTGGTCGTCGCCTACTTGCTCGGTGAACCGAGTGTCGACAGCGCCATCGGCTTCGAGGAGGCCCACGCCCACGAGCACGGGCACGAGGTCGAACTCGTCTCCCGCAGCCTCCAGTCCACCGCCGGTCTCGCCACCGGCGTCCTGATCTACGGCGTCGCCTTCGGCGGGATCGCCGCGCTCGCCTACTGCTTCGCACTCGGCCGCGTGGGCCGCTTCGGCGCCCGCGCGACCGCGCTCCTGCTGTCCGGGACCGCGCTCCTCGCCGTGTACGTCGTGCCTTTCCTGAAGTATCCGGCCAACCCGCCGTCGGTCGGCGACCCCGACACCATCGGCAAGCGGACCACCCTCTACTTCCTGATGATGGTCCTCAGCGTGCTCCTGGCCGTGGGGGCCACCCTCCTCGGCAAGCGCCTCGCGCCCGGCCTGGGCACCTGGTACGCCACCCTGGTCGCGGTGGCCGCCTTCATCGCGGCGGTCGGCCTGGCCTACGCCTTCCTGCCCGTCGTCAACGAGGTGCCGGGGGACTTCCCGGCCACCCTCCTGTGGCGGTTCAGGCTCTCCGCGCTGGCCATCCAGACCGTCCTGTGGGGCGGATTCGGCCTGGTCTTCGGAGAGTTGGCCGAACGGATGCTCAACCCCCGTCCCGCGAAGGCCCCTTCGGGCCGGTCGGTCCCGGCCGCGAACTGAACCCTGGATACGCGACAGGCCCCCCGGAAGTCTTCCGGGGGGCCCGTCGCCTTCTCTGCGGGACGCGGAGGGCCGCGGCGGGGAGCCGGGTCCGTCGCGGGTCACCGCGGTCCTGAGCGGTGGCCGGGCTCCGACCTGCCCCGCCACCGCCGTCCGACTCAGCGGCCTTCGCCGCCGAACACCTTCAGAATCCGTTCCGCCGCGAGTGTGGCCGTCAACCCGCCCTCGCGTACCTGCCGTTCGAGGCCGGGTGCGAGCGCGCGTACGGCCTGATCGGAGCGCAGGCGGCCGAGGAGCTCGTCCCGGACCATCGTCCAGGTCCAGTCCACCTGCTGGTCACGGCGCTTCTCGGCGAGAGCGCCGGTCGAGTCGAGCAGCGTGCGGTGCTGTTCCAGACGGTCCCACAGGGTGTCCAGACCGGCCGACTCACGGGCGCTGCAACTCAGCACCGGCGGCGTCCAGGCCGCGTCCTTGCCGTGCATCAGCCGCAGTGCGCCCGCCAGTTCACGCGCGGCGGACTGGGCGTCGCGCTCGTGCGGACCGTCCGCCTTGTTGACGGCGATCACGTCGGCCAGCTCCAGGACACCCTTCTTGATGCCCTGCAACTGGTCCCCGGTGCGGGCCAGCGTCAGCAGAAGGAAGGAGTCGACCATGTTCGCGACCGCGGTCTCCGACTGGCCGACGCCGACGGTCTCCACCAGCACCACGTCGTAGCCGGCCGCCTCCATCACCACGATCGACTCGCGGGTCGCCTTCGCCACCCCGCCGAGCGTGCCGGCGGTGGGGGAGGGGCGGATGAACGCGGCCGGGTCCACGGCGAGGCGCTCCATACGGGTCTTGTCGCCGAGGATCGAGCCGCCCGTACGGGTGGAGGACGGGTCGACAGCCAGCACCGCGACCCGGTGCCCCAGCGACGTCAGCATGGTGCCGAACGCGTCGATGAACGTCGACTTGCCCACGCCGGGCACCCCGCTGACGCCGATCCGCCGGGCCTTCCCGCTGTACGGGAGCAGCTCGGTCAGCAACTCCTGCGCCAGCGCCCGGTGCTGGGGCCGGGTGGACTCGACGAGCGTGATGGCGCGGGCGACCAGCGCCCGCTTCCCGTCGAGCACACCCTTGACATAGGTGTCGAGTTCGATCACAGGGCGTGCCCGAGGTCGGCAGAGAGCCGCTGGACGAGGTCGTACGCCGCGTCCGGGATCACCGTCCCGGGCGGGAAGACCGCCGCCGCGCCCATCTCCAGCAGCGTCGGCACGTCCTGCGGCGGGATCACCCCGCCGACCACGATCATGATGTCCTCGCGGCCCTCCGCCGCCAGTTCCTCGCGCAGCGCAGGCACGAGGGTGAGGTGCCCGGCGGCCAGCGACGAGACGCCCACGATGTGCACGTCCGCCTCCACCGCCTGACGGGCGACCTCGCCCGGCGTCTGGAACAGCGGGCCGACGTCGACGTCGAAGCCCAGGTCGGCGAAGGCGGTCGCGATCACCTTCTGGCCGCGGTCGTGACCGTCCTGGCCCATCTTGGCGACCAGGATGCGCGGGCGCCGGCCCTCCGCCTCCTCGAACGCGTCCACCAGCGCCCGGGTGCGGTCCACGGACGGGGACTCCCCTGCCTCGTTGCGGTACACCCCGGAGATCGTACGGATCTGGCCCGCGTGCCGCCCGTACACCTTCTCCAGGGCGTCGGAGATCTCCCCGACGGTGGCCATCGCGCGGGCCGCGCGCACGGCCAGCTCCAGCAGGTTGCCCTCACCGGCCGCAGCGCGCGTCAGGTCCTCCAGCGCGTCCTGGACCGCCCGGTCGTCGCGCTCGGCCCGCAGCCGGCGCAGCTTCTCGATCTGCTGCGTGCGTACGGAGGAGTTGTCGACCTTGAGGACGTCGATCTTCTCGTCGGTCTCGACCCGGTACTTGTTGACGCCGATGACCGGCTGGCGGCCGGAGTCGATGCGGGCCTGCGTACGGGCCGCCGCCTCCTCGATCCGGAGCTTGGGGATGCCGGCGTCGATGGCCTGCGCCATGCCGCCCGCCGCCTCGACCTCCTCGATGTGCTGCCAGGCGCGGCGGGCGAGGTCGTACGTCAGCTTCTCGATGTACGCGCTGCCGCCCCACGGGTCGATGACCCGGGTCGTACCGGACTCCTGCTGGATCAGCAGCTGCGTGTTGCGGGCGATCCGCGCGGAGAAGTCGGTCGGCAGGGCGAGGGCCTCGTCCAGGGCGTTGGTGTGCAGCGACTGGGTGTGGCCCTGGGTGGCGGCCATGGCCTCCACGCACGTACGCGTCACGTTGTTGAACACGTCCTGCGCGGTCAGCGACCACCCGGACGTCTGCGAATGGGTGCGCAGCGAAAGGGACTTGGAGTTCTTCGGGTCGAACTGCTTCACCATCTTCGCCCACAGCAGGCGCGCCGCCCGCATCTTGGCGATCTCCATGAAGAAGTTCATGCCGATCGCCCAGAAGAACGAGAGCCGCGGCGCGAACGCGTCCACGTCCAGGCCCGCCTCGCGGCCCGCCCGGATGTACTCGATGCCGTCCGCGAGCGTGTACGCCAGCTCCAGGTCGGCCGTCGCGCCCGCCTCCTGGATGTGGTACCCGGAGATGGAGATGGAGTTGTAGCGCGGCATGCGCTGCGAGGTGTACGCGAAGATGTCGGAGATGATCCGCATCGACGGCTTCGGCGGATAGATGTAGGTGTTGCGGACCATGAACTCCTTCAGAATGTCGTTCTGAATGGTTCCGGCCAGCTTCTCGGGCGGCACGCCCTGCTCCTCGGCCGCCACGATGTACAGGGCGAGGACGGGCAGTACGGCGCCGTTCATCGTCATCGACACGGTCATCTTGTCCAGCGGGATGCCGTCGAAGAGCTGCCGCATGTCGTAGATGGAGTCGATGGCCACGCCCGCCATGCCGACGTCGCCCGTCACGCGCGGGTGGTCGCTGTCGTAACCGCGGTGCGTGGGAAGGTCGAAGGCGATCGACAGGCCCTTCTGGCCCGCGGCGAGGTTGCGGCGGTAGAAGGCGTTGGACTCCTCCGCCGTGGAGAAGCCCGCGTACTGGCGGATGGTCCAGGGCTGGTTGACGTACATCGTCGGGTACGGACCGCGCAGATACGGTGCCACGCCCGGGTACGTTTCCAGGAAGTCCAGGCCCTCCGTGTCACGGCCGGTGTACAGCGGCTTGACCGCGATGCCCTCCGGGGTCTCCCAGGTCGCCTCGTCCGCGCCCGTGGCCTTCGCGGCGGCGGCACTCCACTCGTCGGCGCCGCCTTCGGCGGTGGGCGTCCCCAGGTCGATTCCGGAGAAGTCGGGGATTCCCATCAGGACACTCCCATGCGGTCGAGGGTGGCGGAGAGGACGGCGACGGCGTCGCAGCCCGCGAAGACATAGGAGTCGACACCGGCGTACTGCCCGGGGCGGCCTGCCAGGAACACATGCCGGGCGCCCGCCGCGGCGAGGGCCTGAGCCGTGTCGGCGGCCTGCTCCTCGTACAGGGCGTCACTGGAGCACAGGCAGGCCTCGGTGGCGCCGCTGTCCTCGAACGCGCCGTCCGTGACCGGCTCGATGCCACCGGCCTGGAACAGGTTCGCGACGAAGGTGGTCCGCGCCGTGTGCGCGGCGGCCGGGCCGATCGCGGCCAGATAGATCCGGGGGCGGGCCCCGGTGGCGGCGAGATGCGCGTCGGAGCGGGCCCGCAGCTCCTCGTACGCCTCGTCGCGGCGCACTCGCGGCAGTCCGCCGGACGGCGCCTCGGGTGCGGGCCGGCGCTCCACCGGGCGCTCCGCCAGATGCGGGAACTCGCTGACGCCGGTGATCGGTTCGCGCCGCTTGGCGAGCTTGACGGAACGGGCCGCCCAGGTGTCCGCCAGGTCCTGCCGCAGCCGGCCCGAGCGCAGGACCGCGGCCTGGCCGCCGTCCCGCTCGATCTCCTGGAAGAACTCCCAGCCCGCGTGGGCGAGTTCGTCGGTCAGCTTCTCCACGTACCAGGAGCCGCCCGCCGGGTCGATCACCCGGGACAGGTGCGACTCCTCGATGAGGATCGTGGAGGTGTTGCGGGCGATGCGCCGCGCGAACGCGTCCGGAAGGCCCAGGGCGTGGTCGAAGGGGAGGACGGTGACGGAGTCGGCGCCGCCGACGCCGGCCGCGAGCGTCGCGATGGTCGCGCGCAGCATGTTCACCCACGGGTCGCGGCGCGACATCATCACCGGCGAGGTCACGGCGTGCTGCACCTGCGCACCCGCGCCCGGCGTCCCGCACACCTCGGCGACCCGGGCCCACAGCCTGCGCGCCGCCCTCAGCTTGGCGATCGTCAGGAACTGGTCGGCGGTCGCGGCGTAGCGGAACTCCAGCTGCGCACAGGCCTGTTCGACGGACAGACCCGCCTCGGTCAGCTCACGCAGATAGGTGACACCGGTCGCCAGGGAGGCGCCCAGCTCCTGCGCCGCCGAGCCGCCCGCCTCGTGGTAGGGGAGCGCGTCGACGGTCAGCGTCCGCAGTCCGGGGTACTCGTCGGCACATCGCAGGGCGAGGGCGGCGGCCGGAGCGAAGTCCAGGGCGGTACCGGTACGGGCCTCGTGGCCCAGGGGGTCGGCGCCGAGATTGCCGCGCACCTCACCCGGTACGACGCCGCGCTCCTCGTACAGCCGGAACAGCTCCCGGGCCGCCGACGTGACGTCAGGTCCGGCGTCGAGGGCGATGGGGGCCAGATCGAGGAAGACGCCCGCGAGGACCTCCTCGAGCGAGGAGACGGGGATGCCGCCCTCGCCGACGGCGAGCCACAGCGAGGTGACGCCGTTCTCCAGGTCTCCGAGCACCAGGGCGTTGTCGGCGTCCGTGTGGCGCTGCCGTACGTCCCAGCCGCCCGCGGTGTTGCCCTCGGGCCTGCTGCCCCGGACGAACGGGGCGAAGCCGGGGAAACCGGTGTCGGCGGCCGTGTCACGCGCGGTGTAGAGGGGCCTGGTGGCGAGACCGTCCTCGAGCGTTGTGGACAGCACGTCTTCGGCTGTCGCGCCCGAGGCCTCCTTGCCCGATTTGCGCAGCACGCCTTCTACCAGGAGCTGCCACTGGTCATGGGTCGCGGAAGGGAACTCGGCGGCCAGCGCGAGCCCGTCATTGGGCAGGACTGTCATGCTCGGATGCTAGGTCAGACCGCTAGGGCGACAGCAGAGGCGAGGCCTGTGACCTTGACCTCCTGCTCTCGGTGATCCAGATCTCAGGCGGCGGGCCGGGGTGTGCGGCACGTGTCGGTGGTCGTTCCGGGAAGCCGGACCCGGCCGTTCCGGCGGGCCCGTCGGTGGCGGACCGGCGGGCCCCCGGAAGGGGTCGTCAGGCCGTCGGGGCGGGCACCTTCGTCGCGGGGTCGCCGTCGACGGCGGCGGCGAGCTGCGGGACCAGGCGGTCGAGCATGTACGGCAGGCTCAGCACGGTGACGAAGGAGACCGCGTTGCCGTAGTCGCTGGTCTCCTTGATGAAGACCTCCCGGTTCTGCCGCGTGACCTTCAGGTCCGCGTAGAGGGCGTCCTTGTGGAGCTTGGCCGCGTCCTTGGCGGTGTCCGAGACGATCCAGACGATCGTGCCGGTGTCCAGGAGGTCGGTGCCTTGATGGTCGTGCTGCCGTACTTGTGCGCGATGGTGACGGGCCATGTCCTGTCCGAGGCCCCCGGCTTCGCGGAACCGGCGTCGGCGCTCCCCGAGGAGCCGCAGGCCGCGCTGAGAGGCCCCTACGAAGGACTCGGCCACGCCGGTCAGTTGCAGGACGACCCGGACGTGCTCGCCGAGACCGTCGTCGCCGGCCGTCTCGCCGGACGGCAGCTCGCCGTCCACGCGATCGGCGACCGGGCGCTCGACGTGGCCCTGGACGCGATCGAACGGGCCCAGCGCCTGCGGCCGCGCGGACGCACGGCACCGCGTCGAGCACGCGGGACTCGTCCGCCCCGGCCAACTGGCCCGCTTCGCGCGGCTCGGCCTGATCGCCGTCGTCCAGCCCGACTTCCTGCGCTCCTTCGGCGACGACTACGCGGCCGTCATGGGAGCCCGGCGCGCGCCCTGGCTGTACCGGGGCAAGGGCTTCCTGCGGCACGGCATCACGCTCGTGGGCAGCTCGGACCGCCCCGTCACGGACGGATCGCCGCTGCGTGCCGTCCAGTTCATGGTGGAGCGGGCCTCCGAAACGGGCCGGACCATCGGACCCGACGAGGGCATCGGTGTGGAGGAGGCGCTGCGCGCCTACACCGTGGGCGGGGCCTTCGCCTGCCGCTGGGAGGACAGCCTGGGAAGCCTCACCCCGGGCAAGTACGCTGATCTGGCGGTGCTCGCCGACGACCCGACGACGGTGGAGACCTCACGCATCGGCGGCATCGAGGTGGTCGCGGCCCTCGTCGGCGGCCAGGAGACCGAGGAGGCGGTGCTGTGAGCGCTCGGCCGGATGGCACAGGCCCGCCTACGGGGCCGGAAGCGGTGCCCCCGGACCCGCTCCGGTGGGTGATCTGGAACGCTCCGACCGGGGTGACGGTGTTCGACCGGGACCTCAACGGCCCGCTGCTCCTGGACGACGAGTCGGCCCTCGGCGAGATGCTGCGCGTGATGCGGGAGGCGGGCGTCCCGGAGAGCGACGAGTACCCGGGACGTCCCTGCGGCTGACGTCGTCCGGGCTGATCGACAGCGCGGTCCGGCTCTGTCAGGGTGAACCGATGCGGATACCCAGGCAGGCAGCGAGAGTCGCGGTGCTGGACCCGGAGGGCGCCGTCTTCATGTTCCGGTACGACAACGAGGAGGTCGGCGTCCACTGGGCGCTGCCCGGCGGCGGCATGGATCCGGGGGAGACCCCGCTCCAGGCCGCCGTGCGCGAGGTGCGGGAGGAGACCGGCTGGACGGACATCGAGCCCGGCGGCACGCCGCTGTGCTTCTGGGAACACGACTTCACCCGCATAGGTGTCCCCGTGCGGCAGTACGAGCACATCTTCCTCGCGTACGGCCCTCGCAGGCAGCCGGGCGGCGAACTGGGCGCCTCGCAGGCGGCGGAAGGCATTCTCGGCGGGAGATGGTGGTCGCCGCGCGATCTCTCGGACCCGGCGGAGCGGTTGTGGCCGCCCCGGCTGCCGGACCTGCTGGCCTCGGTACGGCGGGACGGCCCGCCCACGACGCCCGTCGACCTCGGCTTCATGCCCAACGGCGGCCCCACCCCCTGAGCGGGAGCGAGGCCCCGCGCACGGCGGGCCCCGCCGCGGTCAGTACACGTCGCGGACGTACCGCTTGTCGGCCGCGAGTTGCTTGACGTACGCGGCGGCACTGTCCGCGCTGTGGCCGCCGTGGGCGACCGCGATGTCCCGCAGGGCCTGGTCGACGTCCTTGGCCATGCGGGAGGCGTCGCCGCACACGTAGAAGTGCGCTCCGTCGCGGAGCCAGGACCACAGCTGGGGACCGCGCTCGCGCATCCGGTCCTGGACGTAGACCTTGGCCCGCTGGTCGCGGGAGAAGGCCGTGTCGAGGCGGCCGAGGGTGCCGTCGGCGAGAAGACCGGCCAGCTCCTCCTCGTAGTAGAAGTCGCTGGCCCGGTGCTGCTCGCCGAAGAACAGCCAGTTGGGTGCGTGGTGGCCCAGAGCGCGCCGTTCGTGCAGGAAGCCGATGAAGGGCGCGATCCCGGTGCCGGGGCCCACCATCACCATGGGGGTGGCGGGGTCGGCCGGTGGCCGGAACCTCGGGGAGGACTGGACGAAGACCGGCACCGGTGTGCCGAGGGCCGCGTCGGCGAGAAAGGGTGAGCAGACGCCCTGGCGCGGTCGTCCGGCGGGGTTCTCGTAGCGGACGACGGAGACCGTGAGCGAGACGAGGTGCGGGTCGCTCAGCGGGCTGGAGGATATGGAGTACAGCCGGGGCTGGAGCGGCTTCAGCATGTCGGCCCATTCCTGGGCGCCGGCCCGGACCGGGTGTTCGGCGACGAGGTCGACCGCCTGACGGCCCCAGGACCACCGGGCCAGTTCGTCCTTGTTGTCGGGGCGCAGCAGCTTCTTCAGGGCCCGGTCGTGGGTGCGTTCGGCGACGAAGCGCAGCATCCCGGGAGTGATCCGGGTGATGTCCAGATGCCGGTGCAGGGCCTCGTGGAAGGGGAGCTCCCCGCCGCCTTCCAGGCGCACGGTGGCGTCCGGCGGGAGTCCGGTCGTGGCGAGCCATTCCGTGACGAGGTCCGGGCAGTTGACGGGGCGTACGCCGAGGGCGTCGCCGGTCCGGTACACGAGCGGGGTCTCGCTGTCGCGGGTGTCGAAGGTGAAGCGCCGGACCTCCTTGCCCGCGCCGGGCAGGCTGAGCAGCTCGTTCCCGGCCAGCCGGGCGGTGACGGGGCCCGGCCTCCTCGGCGGGACGGCGGACGGCGGAGGGGGAGGGAGCGCTTCTGGCGCGGCCGTCGCCACGTCGTCGTCGGTCAGGGAGGTGAGGACCTGGTCGAGCCAGGCCGTGGCCGAGGGCCCGTAGTCGGGTTCGCAGTCGGTGCGCGGCGCGAGGCGTACGGCACCCAGTTCGCCCAGACGCCGGTCGAGGCGGCGGCCGTGCCCGCAGAAGTCGTCGTACGAGGAGTCGCCGAACGCGAGGACCGCGTAGCGCAGGCCCTCCAGGCGGGGCGTGTCGGGCGCGGCCAGGGCGTCCCAGAACCCGGAGCCGTTGTCGGGCGCGTCACCGTCACCGAAGGTGCTGGTGATCAGGAGGACGTCGGCGCCGGCGGGGAGTTCCCCCGGGTGGGCGTCGTGCATGCCGACGAGAGTGGCCTTGTGCCCGGTGGTGGTCAGCCGGTCGGCGGCGGCCGTGGCGAACTCCTCGGCGTTGCCGGTCTGCGAGGCCCACAGGACGACCACCTCCCGGACGGGGCCGACGGGCCCAGGGGCCGGTGGCGGCATGCCCGGAACGGCCCGGGAGTACAGGCCGGCGAGCACCCCGTTCACCCACAGGGCGTGCCCGGGACTGAAGGGCGCGCCCGGAGGCAGTACCGGTACGCCGGGAGCGCCCGGTTCGATGCCGGCGAGGAAGCCGACGAGATACTGCCGCTCGTGCTCCGCCAGGACCGGGGGCGGCGCGGGCTCCAGCCCGAAGAGGCGCGCGGTACCCGCGGGCACGGCGGCCGGCAGGTCCGGCCCCCCGGTCACGGCGGCCGCCGCGAGGTCAGGCAGCGCTCCGGCCCCGGTCCCGGCTCCCGTGGGGACGGTGGCCGCGACCGCGGCCGTACGCGGCGCCGCCACCGACACCGGTGTCGCCACCTTGGCCAGCGACACGGCGCACACCTTGAACTCCGGCTGGAAGGAGAGCGGGTCCACGGCGTCGCTGGTGACGGCGTTGACGCTCAGGTACTCACCGAACAGGTCGTTCCAGTGGAAGGGCGCGAAACAGCAGCCCGGCCGTACCCGGTCGGTCACCACCGCGGGCAGCACCGCCCGGCCGCGCCGGGAGGCGACCTCCACCGAGTCGCCGTCGGCGACACCGAGCGCGGCGGCGTCGTCCGGGTGCAGCTCCACGAAGGGCCCGGGGTTGAGCCTGTTCAGCTTGGCGACCCTGCCCGTCTTGGTGAGGGTGTGCCACTGGTGCTGCACCCGGCCGGTGTTCAGGACGTACGGGTAGTCGTCGTCCGGCATCTCGGCGGGAGCGATGTGCGGACGGGCGTAGAACACCGCCCGGCCGCTCGCCGTGGGGAACACCGGGCCCTCGCCGTCCTCGCCCCCATAGCGGATCGGATTGCGGTCGGGACCGTCCTCACGCGCGGACGGCCACTGCACCGGGGTGGAGCGCAGCCGCTCATAGGTGACGCCCCGAAGGTCGTAGCCCGTCTTCGGGTTGTGGGCGCGCTTGATCTCCTCGAAGACCTCTTCCGCGCTGTCGTAGGAGAAACCCCGCTCGTAGCCCATCGCGCGGGCGACGGCGGCGATGATCCGCCAGTCCGCCATCGCCTCCCCGGGCGGGTCCACCGCGGGCCGGGCGAGCGTGACATTGCGCTCGCTGTTGACGAGGACGCCCTCCGTCTCGGTCCACAGCGCCCCCGGCAGGACGACATCCGCGTACGCGTTGGTCTCCGTCTCGGCGAACACGTCCTGGGTGACGACGAACTCGGCCCGCTCCAGGCCCTCGATGACGGTCTTGCGGTTGGCCACGGACGCGACGGGGTTGGTGCAGATGATCCAGCACGCCTTGATGTCCCCTTCGGCCATCTTCCGGAACATCTCGATCGTGCCCCGGCCGACCCCGTCCGCGCGGACCGTGCCGGGGGCCAGGTCCCACAACTCCTCGATGAAGGCGCGCTCCGCGTCGACCAGCACCGACCGCTGGCCGGGCAGTCCCGGACCCATGTATCCCATCTCCCGGCCGCCCATGGCGTTGGGCTGGCCGGTCAGCGAGAAGGGGCCGCTGCCGGTCCGGCAGATCGCCCCCGTCGCCAGGTGCAGGTTCACCAGCGCGTTGGTGTTCCAGGTGCCGTGCGTGGACTGGTTGAGGCCCATGGTCCAGCAGCTCATCCACTCCCCGGCCTCGCCGATGAGCCGGGCCGCCTCGCGGATGTCGTCCTCCGCCACGCCCGTGATCGCGGCGACCGCGGCGGGCGCGTAGTCGGCCAGGAACTCCGGCATCGCCTCCCAGCCCTCGGTGTGCGCGGCGATGAAGGCCTCGTCCGTGTGCCCGTTCTCGTACAGCAGACGCAGCAGACCGTTGAGCAGCGCCAGGTCCGTACCGGGCCGGACCGGCAGGAACAGGTCCGCCTTGTCGGCGGTCGCGGTGCGCCGCGGGTCGACGACGATCAGCCGGGCGCCGCCCGACTTGACCCGGTCCATCATCCGCAGGAACAGGACGGGATGACAGTCGGCCATGTTGGAGCCGATCACGAGGAAGACGTCGGCGTGCTCGAAGTCCTGGTAGGAGCCGGGCGGGCCGTCCGCGCCCAGCGACAGCTTGTATCCGGCGCCCGCGCTGGCCATGCACAGCCGGGAGTTCGACTCGATCTGGTTGGTCCCGACGAAACCCTTGGCCAGCTTGTTCGCCAGGTACTGGGCCTCCAGGCTCATCTGTCCGGACACGTAGAACGCGAAGGCGTCCGGGCCGTGCTCGTCGATCACCGCGCGGAGCCGACGGGCCGTCTCGGCGATCGCGCCGTCCACCGGGGCGGGCTCGGCCTCCGCTCCCCGTTCGGAGCGCACGAGGGCCGAGGTCAGCCGGCCGGGGGCGGCGAGCAGGTCGGCCGTGGTCGCGCCCTTGGTGCACAGGCGCCCGAAGTTGGCGGGGTGCGCCTTGTCGCCGGACGCCTTCAGGACCGTACGCCGCCCGTCGGGGCCCATACCGATGTCGAGCACCATCCCGCAGCCGACACCGCAGTACGAGCAGACCGTCCGCACCTGCTGGGTGGTCGTGGTCACGAGCGGCCCTCCGTGTGATCGGTACCTTCCTCCACCGACGCTACGAAGGGCCCATTACGCGGTTGTCACGCGGCTCGATCACCGGGGGTTACGCGCTCCACACACCGCCGCTCCGAGCCCTGTGAGGTGCCCGTACGGTGCGGCCTGCGGCGATGGCGGCGCACCCGGCCTCGCGCCGGGCGCACCGCCACCGGCTCAGTAGCCGAAGCTCGAGGTCGTGTACGCGCACTCCGTGTAGAGGTAGCCCGGTGACAGTTTGGCGGTGTCCGAGGCGGGGGACTTCCCGGTGCCGCTGCGGGACTTGTGCACGAAGTAGGTGGTGCCGACGGGCAGGTGGATGGTCCGCTGCGGGTAGTGCTTGCCGCTGTCGCTGCACGGCTTGAAGCCGATTCCCAGCGTGCTGCCGAGGGAGTACGAGGAGCAGCCCCCGCAGGCCTTGAGGGTGAAACTCCCGGTCACCGGTCCCGTGTACATGACCGTGATGTCGTCGGGGCTGTCGTTCTTGACCGTGACGGCGATGCTGCCGCCCGACGCCGTGGTCGGCAGACGCTTGCCGGCCGCGGGCACGGTCTGCGCGACCTCCGCGGCGATGGCGATCTTCTGGGCGCGCGCCCGGTTCTTGTGGTGCGGGTTGTTCTTGGCGAAGTCGTTCATGGTGGTGACGGCGTCGGCGAAGCTTCCGTCCTTGTACTGGTCGACACCGCAGGCGTACGCGCCCGAACGCGCGCTCCGCGAGGCCCGGTCGGCGTCCTTTCCGAGGGCGTCGGCCACACCGGCCCGCTCCCCGGGCAGTCCGCGGACCTGGGTGTCGAGGGTGCCGAGCCGCTTCACGGCGGTGCACGGGTCGTCGCCGCCCACGGAGCCGACCGCCTTGTCGACCGCCCTCTTCACGGCGGGCTCGACCTTCCCGGCCTGCGCGGACCTGGGGAAGGTCGACAGCAGCTCGCCGAACTGTGCGGTCCAGCCCGCTTCCCCGCCGCTCAGGGACGCCGTCGCGCAGGCGTAGAGCGACGTGGCCAGCCGGTCGTCGGGCCAGTGGGCGAGGTTTCCCAGCGCCTTCTTGTCCATGGTGCCCGGCAGCGTGCGCAGGTACTGCAAGGGCGGTACGGCGGAGCAGTAGTCCTTTCGCGCGTACGGGGCGGCGACGGTGGCGTAGTAGGTCTTGAGCCGGTCGGGCACTCGCCGGGCCGCGCGTGAGCCCGGGTGGTCCTCGCCGAGCGCGCTGTAGGCGGTCAGGGCGCGGCGATAGCCGGCCTCGGCCGTCGCGAAGTCCTGCTTCCCGGACTGTTCGACCAGCCTGTCGGCCCGGTCGAGCCGGTCGAGGAGCATCCGTTCCGTCGCCTCGTCGCGCGCGCCGTCGTACAGGACGACTCCCCCCGCGGGCACGGCCAGCAGGACGACACCGAGCACCGCAGCGATCAACGCGCTGGGCAGCAGCGCCAACCGGGCCCGCAGGCCCACGGACGCGCCGTGCGCGGCGGCCAGAGCCAGGAAGACCAGGTAGAGCACGAGCGCGGTGCCCGGGACCCCGTCGGGGTCCGCGGGCAGGGCCACCACGAGCAGGATCGCCGTCGCGATCCAGCAGACGGCCATCAGTCCCCAGCGGCGCACGACGGCATAACCGAGCCCGAGTCCGCTGAGGTTGAGCAACGCCACCGCGAGGGCCCGCCAGGGGCTGGCGGGAGCGGGTGGCGGTGCGGCCGGCATCGGCGGAACGACGAAGCCGTCACGAGCACTCTGATCCCAGGACATGACGGTCCCCCCCGTCGATCACGCCTGAAGTTATCTGAGTTGTCAGCGTACGGACAGTCAGCGGCCTGCGACAGGGCCGGCATCGCTTCTCTGTGCCGCGCTCGTCACACCGAACACCGGCGGCCCGCACGTCGCACACGCGGCGACCACGCTCCGCAGGGTGTTCTGCGTCACGTGGTGCCGCCCTTCCGCGAACCTTTGCGGTGCCGCCCTGACGGGTGGTTCATGACCGTGAGCCATGGGGCTGCCGCCTTCCGGCGCCGACGGACGACCGGGGCCGGGCGTGGAGATCGAGCCGCCGTGGGGCGTGTGTGTCTGCAGTGGCGCTGCACCTGACGGCCCTCGCTCTCTGGTGAGAGGCGCTCTCGCCGTGTAACGTCGCTGGCAGATGTCGTGGTTCGCAGTACCTGCCCGCGCCGTGGTGCGGGCGTTTTGCTGTGCAGTGCCCGAGGACCAGGACGACTACCTCCGGGTCCGCGCGGTGCGGACCCGTCATCGAGTGAGAGGCACTGGCATGGCCAGCGGAACTGTCAAGTGGTTCAACGCCGAAAAGGGCTTCGGTTTCATCGCGCAGGACGGCGGCGGCCCCGACGTCTTCGCGCACTACTCCAACATCAACGCCACTGGCTTCCGTGAGCTTCAGGAAGGCCAGGCCGTGACGTTCGACATCACCCAGGGTCAGAAGGGCCCGCAGGCGGAGAACATCACCCCCGCCTGATTTTCGCGTCACGTCCGCACGGCGCCTCGCCGGCCATGGGTCGTCGAGGTGCCGTGCGGGACGGCGTACGACGAAGGCTCGCCGTTCTCCCCAAGCGGGGCGGCCGGGCCGCGTACTGACACAGCGGCAGCGTGCGACACGCCCGCGACGGGCGGTATCCGCCCTTTCCGGCGCCTCCGGCGCCGATGCTCCCGACGGCCCCAGTGGCGCCGTCCTCCCTCGTCGGCGCCCCACCACCTAGCGCAGGTCGTGCCGGAGCGCCCGGGTTCTCCTGGCCCCCGGACCGGGACGAGGCCGTCGGCGACGGTCCGGCCGACGACGTCTGCCGCCGCGCCGATTTCCCCCATCGCTTCCGCGGCTTGTGGTCCGGCCCCGTCGATGATGTCTCTGTCCCCGGACCTGTCCTCCGGGTCGTATACGTCGAGGCCCCATCCCCGGGCCCGTCCGTCACGCGGTCGGACCGGAGCGGAACGGTGTTACTCACTTTCGGGTGACCGTCCGGTGCGCTGCGGTGACGTGGAGGATGTCCGGCTATCTCCTGGAAGCTGTAGGAGTACGGGAGTTGGAGATGGCGAGCTGTCACTCATCGGCTTTCAGCAGTTAAAGGGCTGATACAAGCATCTGTAACCGACATGTCCGTAATTCGTAACAGGCGCCGGGTGTCGCCCGTCCTGGGCGGGGATGTGCAGCAAGTTATGAGTCCTCGGCCACCGGGCCGGGACTCGCACAGGGTCGCACCGTGCGGGTTCCCCGAAAGGGGTGCCCGCACGGGGTGTGCCGGCTCTCGAACCTTGAGGAGCAATCATGTCCGTTTCCACGTCTGTCACTGCCCGCCGCGTGGCGGCCGCGGTCATCGCGGCCGGCGCGCTGGTCGGCTCGGCGTCCGTGTCGGCCTCGGCCGCCGCCCCGCGCGACCGCTCGCACGTCGCCATCAGCAGGGTCCAGAGCGACGCCCCGGGCTTTGACGACCGCTCCGCCCGTTCCTTGAACGCGGAGTGGGTGGAAATCACCAACTCCGGTCGCCACGGGGTGAACCTGAACGGGTGGACGCTGAAGGACGAAGACGGCAACCGCTACACCTTCAGGCACTACACCCTGGCCGGCCGTTCCACCGTCCGCGTCCACACCGGTTACGGCCGTGACACCAACCGTGACCTCTTCCAGGACCGCCGCAACGAGGTGTGGGACAACCGCTCCGACACCGCCACGCTGCGCAGCGACCGCGGCCGCTTCGTCGACAGCGTCTCCTGGGGCCGGCACCACGACCGCAACCACGGCCGTGACGACCACCGCGGCCACGGCCACTGAACATCCCCTGACGGCACGCCCGTTCAGAGCCGGATGATGGTGGATGACCGGCCGAGGGCCGGACGCCGCCAGACCCCGTGATCACTCGGCTCGCCGACGGCCTCGCTGAGGAAGACCCGCACCGCACGGTGCGGGTCTTCCGCGTGTACGGGAACACGGCCCTCCGCCCGGACAGCCGGACAGCCGCGTCGCGTTCGGCGCGCGGCCGAAGCACACGCCAACCGGCCACCACGGTCCCGTTCGGTGCTGCCGCGGAAGAGCGCGACAGACCCGAAGCCGAGCCCTCGCCGGCCCTGCGGGGCCACGGCCGCTCAGCCGGGCCCCATCCCGGAGCCGCCGAGCAGCAGGCCCACATCGACCGCCGCCACGACGACCGCCGTCACGAACGCCAGCCGCTCCCGGCGGCGCCCCAGCACCGTCCCCGTCACCGCCACCAGGAGGACCAGGGCCAGCGCCGTCACCTCGCGCCGCCCGGGCGGCCCGGCGGGCCCCAGTGCCAGCAGCGCGGACGCGATCACCAGCGGTACCGGAAGCAGCAGCCGCGCACGGTCCGGGCCCAGCCGCTGCGGCCACCCCCGTACACCCGTGACCAGATCACCGCGAATGTCGGGAAGCACATCGCCCAGATGCGCTCCGACCCCCAGGAGCGCCCCGGCGGCGAGGATCCACCAGGCCGGCCACGGATGGCCGGGCAGCTCGAGCGTCACGAAGGCGGGGAGCGCGGCGAACCCCAGCGCGTAGGGCGCCCAGGACCAACAGGTGGCCTTGAGCCGCAGGTTGTACGCCCATGCCGCCCCGACCGCGGCCAGGTGGACCGCGCCGGCCCAGAGGCCGCAGAGGAGCGAGAGAGGCACACACAGGGCCAGCGCCGCGTACGCGGCAGCCCACGCCTGACCCGCTCCGATCACGCCGTCCACGACGGGCTTGCCACGGCGGCCGGCCGCGATGTCCCGCCGCGCGTCGAACGCGTCGTTGCACCAGCCGACGGAGAGCTGCCCCGCGAGCACGGCGGCCCAGACCAGGAGACAGCCCCGGGGCCCGCGGCCGGTGATCACGGCCAGCGCCGCCGTCAGGGTGGAGACGGCCCCGACCGCGCCGGGGTGGCACGCGCGGCCCAGACCGGCCACCAGGCCGCTCCCGCGTCCCGCGGTGTCTCCGGCCGTCGTGTGCTCGGGAGTACCCACCCGGCGATGGTAGGAGGCCTCGTCCGCCCGGTCCGGGCCCGCCACGGGACGAACCGCCGGACGGGCGATCCCTGGTGGCGATGAGCCGGCCCGGGGAAGGGCTGTTGGGCCAAGCCCACCCCAGCCGGTTCGGACGGGAGCCCTATGACGCGGATCGCCGCCGTTCACGGAACCCTCGCGCCGCACCGCTACGACCAGTCCGAGATCACCGACATGGTGGCCCGCAGATGTCTCGGGGACGGCGCCGACCGCCGTGCGCTCGACCGCCTGCACCGCGCCGCGAAGGTGGGCGGCCGCCACATGACCCTGCCGCTCGAACAGTACGACGAACTGGACGGATTCGGCGCCGCGAACAGCGTCTTCGTCCAGGTCGCGACGGACATGGGGGCCAAGGCCGTCCGGGAGGCACTGCGCCTGGCCGGTCTGTCCGCGGCCGACGTGGACCTGCTGGTCTTCACCTCCGTCACGGGGATCGCCGCGCCCTCCGTCGACGCCCGGCTGGCGGGCCGCCTGGGACTGCGGCCGGACGTCAGGCGGCTGCCGATGTTCGGCCTGGGCTGCGCCGGGGGAGCCGCGGGCCTCTCGCGGATGCACGACTACCTGCTGGGCCGGCCCGGGGAGGTCGCGGTCCTGCTGTCGGTGGAACTGTGCTCGCTGACCTTCCAGCGCGGCGACGCCTCCCTGGCCAACCTGGTCGCCACCGGTCTGTTCGGCGACGGCGCCGCCGCGGTGGTGGCCTGCGGATCCCGTCGCAGGGGCGAGGCCGCCGGCCCCACGATCGTGGACACGCGCAGCCGGCTGTACCCCGACACCGGCCGCATCCTCGGCTGGGACATCAAGGACTCGGGCTTCCAGGTCGTGCTGGACCCGGAGATCCCCGAGGTGGTGCGCCGTCACCTCGCCGACGACGTACGGGGGTTCCTGGACGACCACGGTCTGAAGGCGAAGGACATCGGCGCGTGGGTGTGCCATCCCGGCGGGCCCCAGATCCTGGAGGCCGTCGGTGACGCTCTCGACCTGCCGGACGGGGCCCTGGACGTGAGCTGGCGTCATCTGGCCGACGTGGGCAACCTCTCCTCGTCGTCCGTGCTGCACGTACTGCGCGACACCCTGGCCACCCGCCGCCCGCCCGCCGGTACCCCGGGTGTACTGCTGGCGATGGGGCCGGGCTTCGCCTGTGAACTGGTGCTGTTGCGCTGGTAGGCCACCCGGCGCACGACATGGAACGGTGGGACACGGAGACATGGACTGGTACGCACTGCTGGTGGGCGCCGTCGCCGCCGAACGGGTGGGCGAACTCGTCGTCGCCCGTCGCAACGCGCGCTGGAGCCGTGCGCGCGGCGCGATCGAGGCGGGCCGGGGCCACTACCCGGCGATGGTCGCCCTGCACACCGCCCTGCTCATCGGCTGCCCGGCCGAGGTGTGGCTGGCCGATCGGCCCTTCGTCCCGGCGCTCGGCTGGTCCATGCTGGCCGTGCTCGTGGCCGCCCAGGCCTTGCGCTGGTGGTGCATCGTCACCCTGGGGTCCCGGTGGAACACCCGGGTGATCGTCGTGCCCGGCCTGCCGCTGGTGGCGCGCGGCCCCTACAGGGCGCTGCGGCATCCGAACTACGTGGCGGTCGTCGCGGAAGGCGTGGCGCTCCCCCTGGTGCACACCGCCTGGGTCACGGCGGTCGTCTTCACCCTGGTGAACGCCGCCGTTCTCACGGTACGTATCCGGTGCGAGAACCGGGCACTGGCCGGCGTGGCCACCTCCTTCGCGTCCGTACCGGCGTGATCGACGTCCTGGTGGCCGGGGGCGGCCCGGCCGGTCTGGCCGCCGCGATCCACAGCGCGCTGGCGGGCCTGGAGGCGGTCGTCGTCGAGCCGCGGACCGCGCCCGTCGACAAGGCCTGCGGAGAAGGCGTCATGCCGAGCGGCGTCGCCGGGCTGCGGGCGCTGGGTGTCCGGCCCGTGGGCAAGGAACTGCGCGGAATCCGGTACGTGGACGGCACCGCCCGCGCCGAGGCGTCCTTCCGGGGCCCCCGCGGCCTGGGCATCCGCCGTACCGAGCTGCACCGGGCGCTGCACGAGCGCGCGCTCGGCCTCGGGGTACGGATCGTGCCGGGCAGGGCGGGGGAGGTGTGCCAGACCGCGGACACGGTCACCGCCGCGGGACTCACGGCGCGCTGGCTGATCGCCGCCGACGGTCTGCACTCCGCCGTCCGCCGCGGCCTCGGTCTTGACCTGCCCGGCGGCGCGCACCGGCGCTACGGACTGCGCCGGCACTACCGTGTCGAGCCCTGGACGGACTTCGTCGAGGTCCATTGGTCCGGCCGGGGCGAGGCCTACGTGACACCGGTCGCCGACGACCTGGTCGGCGTCGCGGTCCTCAGCCGCGAGCGGCGCGGATACGACGAGCACCTGGCCGGCTTCCCGGACCTCACCGCGTCGCTGCGCGGGGCCGGGGCCACCGACGTGCGAGGCGCCGGGCCGCTGCTCCAGCGGGTACGCCGCAGGGTCGCCGGCCGGGTCCTGCTCGTCGGCGACGCGGCGGGCTATGTCGACGCCCTCACCGGGGAGGGGATCGCCCTCGGCCTGGCGACCGCCGGCGCCGCCGTCCGCTGCCTCGCGGCGGGCAGGCCAGGGGAGTACGAGCGGGCGTGGGCGCTGCTGACCAGGCGCCACCGGTTGCTGACCGGCGCTCTCCTGGCCGCGAGCCGCCGTCCCGGCACCGCCCGCCTGGTCGTCCCGGCGGCGGCCCGGCTGCCACCGGTGTTCACCGCCGCGGTCCGCGCCCTCCAGTAGCGCGGCGGAAAACTCACCGACCCGGAAGGACGAGAACCGCCCTGGACCGCCGGGTTCGGGGTACCCGGGTCCTCAGCGATGGCCGGAGCGCGCTGGGTCCCGGCACATCAGGCCCTCGTGGCCACCGTGATCGCGATCAAGAGGAGTGCCCACCGATGAGCGAACCGTCCGACGACAACCACACCCCCACGACACCCGGCGAGATGCGTGAGCAGGTCGAGCGGACCCGCACCGAGCTGGGAGAGACGGTCCAGGCACTGTCCGACAAGGCCGATGCCAGGGCCCGCGCCAAGGAGAAGGGCGTCGAGGTCAAGGAGAAGACCGTGGAGATGGCCGAGCAGGCCAAGGAGAAGACCGCCGAGGTCGCCGAGCAGGCCCTGGCCAAGGCGGGCGAGCTGAGGACCAGGGCGGCCAAGGCCGCGCACACCGTGCAGGACAAGGTGCCCGACCCGGTCAAGGACCGGGCGGCCCAGGCCGCGGACCAGGTGCGGGACAAGGCCGCGCAGGCCGGTGGCGTATGGCAGGAGAAGGCACCGGAACCCCTGCGGCAGCAGGCGGCCCAGGGGGCTCGGCTGGCGCGCGAGAACCGGGCGCTGGTGCTGGCCGCGGCGGGCACCGCCGTCCTCGTCTGGCTGGTGCTCCGGAACCGGAAGGGATGAACGGGCGGCCGCGCGGATCGGCGTCGGGCTGATCCGGCGCCCCGCGCGGTGCTCGCGATTCCGGGCGACCTGTGAGGCCGCGGACCATCGGGGGTACTCGATGTCCGCGTACGGGCACCTCCGGCACGTACAGGCCACATCCAGGAAGAGGGCGCACCATGCCTGCAGGATCGAACAGGAAGCGCGAGCGGCAGTACGAACACATCAAGCAGAGCGCGCAGGACCGCGGCGAGTCCACGAGCCGTGCCGAGGAGATCGCGGCCCGCACGGTGAACAAGGAGCGGGCCCGGGCCGGCGAGTCCGAGACGGCGAGCAAGGCGTCCTTGCGCGACCCGAAGTCGGCGTCGCAGCGGGGTGGCGAGCGTTCGCACTCCGGGGCGCAGGGTCCCACCAGGGACCAGTTGTACGAAGAGGCCAAGAAGCGCGACATCCACGGACGCTCGTCCATGAGCAAGCAGCAGCTGAAGAACGCGCTGGGCCGCTGAGAGACGTACCGCGGCGCCGGGCGGAAGACCGGCCGCCGGCCGGAAGGGCGCGTCACACGGGCGAGCCGCGACACCAGGGGCGGCTTCGCGGGTGGGGCCATCAGGAGAGGGACTGCCGATGCAGGGCGACGCACGGACGAACGGACGCGATGAATCACCAGAGGAGCGGGCCGACCGCAAGTGGCTCGACCTGCTCCAGGAGATCCGCGTGGCCCAGACCGGCGTGCAGATCCTGTTCGGCTTCCTGCTGACCGTGGTGTTCCAGCCGTCCTACCGGCGGCTGTCCGAGGCGGACCAGAGCCTGTACATGGTCACGATCGTCCTCGGCGCGGCCGCCGTCGGCACGCTGGTCGCCCCGGTGGCGTTCCACCGCATCGTGACGGGCCGCTTCATCAAGCCGGAGGCCGTCGTGTGGGCGTCCAGGCTGACCCTGCTCGGTCTGCTGCTCCTGCTGCTCACCATGACCTCCTCCCTCCTGCTGGTGCTGCGCACGGCCACCGACGACGACGGGTACGTGCCCTGGATCGTCGCGGGTGTGGCGGGGCTGTACATCCTGTGGTGGCTCGTCATCCCGGCGGCTCTTCGTGTGCGCATGGCGGACCGTACGGGCGACTCCCGCGACGCGGACGGCCCGGAAGCGGACTGAACCGGACGCCCGGCACCTGCCCCGGGTGGGACGGCCGCTGCGGCCGTCCCACCCGGCGGCCGCCCGGACGCGCGCTGTCCGGGACCGCGTGGGGGCGTCTCGGTCAGCGGTTGCGGATGGCGCTGGTGGTGAAGAATCCGGTGGCGGCGGCGGCGACAAGAGCACAGACAGACAACAGCATGGTTCGACGCACGGGACGTCCTCTCTGACTGATCGTGAGTTGGCACCGTGCACAACGCCGGTCATGCCATCAGGGGCTCGCCGCCGCCCCATACGCCACCCGCATGGACGCGATGCCGGGCCGCGTCCCGCGCGTCACCAGGTGGCCCGGCACATCCGCCGTAACCGTGCCGCTCAGCGAACGCGTGCCACCGCCGCGTAGATGCCGCTGTCCTCCGGAGCGGGCGCCGCCGACTTGGCCCACTTCGTCGCCGTCACCAGGCCGGGGGAGACGAGGTCGAGGCCGTCGAAGAAGCGCTCCACCTCGGCGCGGGTACGGAAGCCGAGCTGGATGCCGCCCTTCGCGTACTCGGCGGTGACCTGTGCGGAGAGCTCGGGGAACACGTCGGAGGAGGCGTGCGACAGCACCAGGTAACTGCCCGAGGGCAGGGTGTCGACCAGGTTGCGGACGATGGAGTGGGCGTCCTGCTCGTCGGGGATGAAGTGCATGAGCGCGATCAGCGACAGCGCGATCGGACGGCTGAAGTCCAGGACGTGGCGGGCGTGTTGGACGATGTCCTGCGGCCGCCGCACATCGGCCTGGATGTAGTCGGTGACACCCTCGGGCCGGCTCACCAGGAGCGCCTCGGCGTGACGCAGCACGATCGGGTCGTTGTCGGTGTAGACGACCTTCGCCGACGGCGTGATGTCCTGGACGATCTGGTGCAGGTTCGGCTGGGTGGGGATGCCGGTGCCTATGTCCAGGAACTGGTCGACGCCCTGTCCGGCGAGCCAGGCGGACGCCCGCTGCATGAACTCCCGGTTCTGCCGGGCCGCGTCCCTCGCCTCGGGCGGCAGCTTCTCTCCCACCGCCTCGTCGACCGGGTAGTTGTCCTTGCCGCCCAACAGCCAGTCGTAGACCCGCGCGGGATGCGCCTTGCTGGTGTCGAGCGGCGGAAACGACTGTCGGTCGATCGTCATGCTAGCTCCCATCGCACCACGCAAACGCGGGCAGGCCAAATGTTCGATCATCCTACTCGGAGCGGTCATGTGGGCGGCGCCGTAGGGGAGTTGAGGGAACGACGAGCCACCCGTGAGGAACGGGACAGGCCGGGCACTCCGGCCGTAATCGCGGATTCGCGCGGAAGGACGGGCCGGGCTCCGGTTGCGTGGCTCCGCGGGCGCCCGCAGGCTGGCTGGAGGAGTGACCCGTGGCAGGGGATGGTCGTCGTGAGCGGATCCGCAGGCCGGACGACGCGACTGTTCTCACGCCGGGACCGCGCCGTCATCGCCGCCGCCTCGATCGCGATGCTCCTGGTGGAGCTGGACTGGTTCGCGCTGAACCTGATGCTGCCCGTGATCGCCCGTGACTTCGGGACACCGGCCACGAACCTTCAGTGGCTCGTGAGCGGCTACATGCTGACACTCGGGGCATTGATGATCGTCGGCGGGCGGGCGGCGGACCTGTACGGCCGCAGACGGATCATCGTCGTCGGGCTGACCGGCTTCGCCGTGATGTCGGTGGTGTGCAGCGCCGCGCCGAACGCGGCCTGGCTGACCGCGGGACGCGTGGTCCAGGGGATGGCCGCGGCCCTGGTCCTGCCCATCGCGGTGGCGGTGGTGACCGCGCACTTTCGTGACGGCCGTCAGGGCCGGGCCGTCGGGACGGTTCTCGCCTTCAGCGCCGTGGGTACGGCGCTGGGGCCCTTCGTCGGCGGCACCTTCGCCGAGCTCGTCAGCTGGCGCGCGGTCTTCCTGCTGAACGTTCCGTTCTGCGCGCTGGCCGCGCTGCTGATGCTGCGGTACGTGACGGAGTCGCGGGACGAGGGGGCCGCACGGGGGATGGACCTGCCGGGCGCCGTCACGCTGGCCGGCGGTCTGACGGCCGTCATGATCGCCGTGGACCAGGGATCGAGCTGGGGCTGGGCCTCGACGGCCACGCTGGCGTGCTTCGCCGTGGGCGCGGTGATGCTGGCCCTGTTCGTGGTGGTCGAGCGGCGTGCGGCGGAACCGCTGATCGACCTGTCCCTGCTGCGCAACCGGCCGTTCGTGACCGTGACGGTGGCCGGGACGGTGTCGAACATCGTGTACTGCCTCGTCGCGGTGCTGGCGGCGCTGTACCTGGAGCAGGCGCGGGGGCTGTCACCGCTGGAGTCGGGAGTGGTCTTCCTGGCGCTGTCGGCGGGAGTCGGCGCGGCGAGCTACTGGTCGGGTCATCTGGCGCACCGGTGGCGGGCGGAGGTGCTGATGACGGTCGGGCTGCTGCTGAGTGGGGTGGCGCTCGCCGCGCTGACCTGGGTGCATCCCCTGCCGCTCTACGCCGCCGTGTTCGCGGTGGTCGGAGCGGGCGTCGGGCTCGGCTGGGCGCTCACCAACGCGGCCACCCAGTCGTACGTGTCCGCAGGGCGGCTCGCGGCCGCGTCGGGACTGGTGCTCACCTCCCTGGTGCTGTGGGGCGCCGTGGCCGTGACGGTGGCCGCGACCGTGCTGGAGGAGGTCAGCGGCTCCGCGGGCGGAGCGGCGTCCGACGGCTCGGCGATCAACGGGGTGCTGCGGGTGGTCGCCGTGCTCGCCGTGGCCGGTGCCGCGGTGCTGGTACCGCTCGTCCGCTCCGGCACGGGGACACCCGCGGGAGAGCCCGCGCCGGCGCCCCGAGGAGTCGACGCGGCCGGGCGAACGCCCTCCTAGCGTCCGGTGGGCGAGGACCCCGCCTTCGCCGGTGCGGCGGAAGGCGCCTCGGGGCGCGGCCCCGCGGAGCCGGACGCGCCGCGCGACGAGCGGGAGACCGCGGCACGGTACCGAGGGTGGCCGCACAGGCGTGACCCGGCCCGAAGCGGGTACCGGTGCCCGGCGGTTGGACACCGGCACCCGTCGCGCGTTCCGGTCGGTCCGTGCGGGCGAGAGCCTCTCGAGTCGGGTTTTGAACCGCGCTTTACATACGTACTGCAACCGTGGGCCGGTGCCCGCAGTCCAAATGAACAGTGAGGCAGGCACGATTGTGAGCCGGGGTAAAAGTGAAGCGACGTAGCGGGATATCGACGGCACTCGTCATGGTGGCGGTGCTGGCGGGGGCCAGTGCCTGTGGCGGGGGTACGCCGAAGGCGAGTTCAGACGACGGAAAGGCGGGGTCGAAGAAGCCGACGGCCAGTGCGAAGCCGTCTCCATCGAAGCCCGCCGGGCCACCGATGCTCTTGGAGACGATCACGCCGCAGACCGGTGCCACGGTCGGCGTCGCGATGCCGATCTCGGTGATCTTCACCAATCCGGTGGCCCAGAAGGCGCGCGCCGGCATCGAGAAGCACATGAAGGTCACCAGCACCCAGCCGATGACGGGCGCGTGGCACTGGTTCGGGGACCGGCGCGCCGACTGGCGGCCCAAGTCGTACTGGGCGAGCGGGACGAAGGTGAAGGTCACCGCCGACCTGAAGGGTGTCGCCAACGGCAACGGCCGCTACGGCACGCGTTCCTACATCCACGACTTCACGGTCGGCGACGACGTCCGAGCGGATGTGTCGGTCACCGGCCACACGATGAAGGTCACCAAGAACGGCGCGCCCGTACGGACCCTGTCGATCAACGCGGGCAGCGCCGAATACCCCACGTGGAACGGCGTGATGGCGGTGATCGACAAGCAGGAGAAGGTCCACATGACCTCGTGCAGCGTCGGCATCAGCTGCAACAAGGGCGACGCGAACTACTACGACCTGACCCTTCCCTGGGACGTCCACCTGACCCAGTCCGGGACCTACGTCCACTACTCGACCGGTGACCCGAACCCGGGCAGTGGCAGCGCCCGGGGCTCGCACGGCTGTGTCCACCTCTCCATCACCGACGCCAAGTGGTTCTACGGCCAGGTCAAGCAGGGTGACCCGGTGTCCGTCACCGGCTCCCCGCGCGCCAAGGCCCCGGCCGACAACGGCTACGCCTCGTTCAACCTGAGCTGGGACCAGTGGCTGGCGGGCAGCGCGAGCGGAGAGACCACCGCGGGGTGACGCGTGGTGGCGCACCGGGGCCGGGGTGATCAGAAGAGCATGGCCAGATCGCCCGGCCGCACCCGGGCCGTGACGGGGAGGGTGGCCTCGACCTCCCCGTCGGCGCCGTAGGGCACGGGCCGGTCGGCCTCGATGCGGATCTCCCGGCCCCGCAGGATCACGACTTCCGGCCGCGCGGTGTGCGCGCCGGTCTTGAGCTCGTTCATGAGGGTGAAGAACAGCCGGCGCGGGGCCTCGCGGATCATGACGACGTCCAGCAGGCCGTCGTCCGTCAGGGCCGCCGGGGCGATGATGCGCCCGGAGCCGTAGTAGGCGGAGTTGGCGGCCACGACGGTGTAGCCGCGGTGGAGGTGTTCCTCCCCGTCGACGGTGACGCGGTACGACACCGGCCGCCAGCCGGTGACCGCGCGCAGGCCGCCGGCGTAGTACGAGGCGGCCCCGCGCAGCACGCGTGCGTGGTTGGCGTGCTGATTGGCGAGCGCGTCGACGCCCGCGTACACGCTCCCGAGGACAACGGTGCGCGGGTGGACGGCGGATTCCACCTCGATGGTGTCGACGCGCCGGGGTTCGCTGTGCAGCAGGACGCGTGCCAGGTCCGCGGCCGCGGTGGGCAGTCGGAGCGCGCGGGCGAAGTCGTTGCCGCGGCCGGCGGGTATCAGGCCGAGGACGGTGTCGGTGCCGCTGAGGGCGCCGCCGATTCCGCCCGCGATGCCGTCGCCGCCCACGGCGAGGACGACCCGGCCCCGCTCCCCGGCGCTGAGCGCGAGCTCCTGCGCGTGGGCCAGGCTGCGGCTGTACTCGGTCTCCAGGCCGGCTCCGGCCTCCCTGAGCAGGCGGGCCACCGGGAGCAGCGCCGCCGCCCCGGTGGAGCCGCCCGCGGTGGGATTGACGACGGCGGTGAACTGTCGCATCGGTGTGCCTCCGGGCAGTGACGGGTGGGACGGAGCGGGTAGGGGCGGGACCTGGGGACGGCGCCGGTGTCCGGGGCCGGAGCCGGTGGTTGGGCTGTGCGCGGCGGGGTCCGGGCCGCCGGAACCCGATGGTGTGGCGGCGGCCCCGGGCCGCCGCCACACCATCGCCGTGGTGTCAGTCGACGGGCAGCAGGATCCCGGGGTTGAGGAGGCCGTCGGGGTCCAGCCGCCGCTTGACGGCCCGCAGGGCCTCGACGCCCAGCGTCCCGGCCTCCCGCAGGTACCAGTCACGGTGGTCCGTCCCCACCCCGTGGTGGTGGCTGATGGTTCCGCCCGCGTTCAGCACGGCCTCGTTGGCGGCCTCCTTGGCCGGCATCCAGTGGGCCACGGCGTCCTCGCCCTGCGCGGAGACCACGGTGAAGTAGAGCGAGGCACCGTTCTCGTAGACGTGCGAGATGTGGCACATGACCAGGGGCGGGGTTCCGGCGGCGGAGAGCGTCTCGGTCAGGGCGGCGCGTACGGAGGCGTACAGCTCGGGAACGCGTGACCAGAAGGTCGCGGTCTCCAGCGTCTCGGCGAAGGCCCCGGCGTCGAGCAGCGCGTCGCGCAGATAGGGCGCCGAGTAGCGGCCGTGCGCCCAGCGTTCGCCGGGTTCGGCGCCCAGGTAGGTGCCTCCGGCCGCGCGCAGGACCGCCGCGGCCTCCTCGCGGCGGCGCGCGGTCTCCTCCTCGGTCCCCTCGTATCCGGCGATGGCCGTGCAGCCGGCGGGCGTGGGGGCCTCGGCGGCGCCGATGGCGTCGGGCTGGGCGAGTCCGACGAAGGTCTCGGTCTCGTCGGACAGCCGCAGCACCGTGGGGCGCGGTCCGTCCTGGGCGAGCCGGCGCAGCGCGGTGGCCCCCTCCTCGAACGAGGCGAACCGCCACCCCTCGTAGACCCGCGTCCGCGGCAGCGGCCTGATCCGTACGGTGACGGAGGTGATGACCCCGAAGGCGCCCTCGGAGCCGAGGACCAGTTGCCGCAGGTCGGGGCCGGCCGCCGACCGGGGGGCACGGCCCGTGTCCAGGGTGCCCTCAGGGGTCGCGAGGGTCAGACCGAGGACCATCTCGTCGAAGCGGCCGTATCCGGCGGAGGCCTGGCCGCTGGAACGGGCGGCGGCGAACCCGCCGATGGTCGCCCACTCGTAGGACTGGGGGAAGTGCCCCAGGGTGAAGCCGTGTTCGGCCAGGAGCGCCTCCGCGTCGGGAGCGCGCAGGCCCGGCTGGAGCGTCGCCGTCCGGGAGACCGGGTCGATGCCGACCAGGGCGTTCATGCGGCGCAGGTCGAGGGCGACGAAGGCGCTGCGCTCCGGGGCGAGGCCGCCGACGACGGAGGTGCCGCCGCCGAACGGGACGACGGCGAGGCCGTGTTCGGAGCAGACGCGCAGCACGGCGAGGACCTCGTCGTGGGTGGAGGGCAGGACGACGGCCCCGGGGGCGTCCCCCGCGTCGCCCGCGCGGAGCTTCAGCAGATCGGGCGTGGACTTCCCGCGGGTGTGCCTGATCCGGGTCTCCGCGTCGGCGCGCACATGCTCCGCGCCGCCGACGGCCTCCGCCAGCGCGTCCAGGGCCGGGCCCGGCAACGGCTCGGGAACGGAGATCTCCTCGAGAGCGTGCGCGGCGGTGTCCCGCGGCTTGACGCCGAGCAGATCCCGCAGCAGGCCGGTCACCGAGTCGGGCAGCGGTGCCGCCTTGGCCGGGTCGCCCCAGCCACTCCACAGCATGTCCATGAACTAGTCCTCATCGGTCGGTCGCGACGTGCCGTCTCCCGCACAGCCGCACGGGGCGTTACACTGTGACACATGACGCCTATTCGTCACAAGCACTCGGACGGCGACCCCGTCCTCGACGCCGTCCGCGACTGCGTTCTGGCGGTCGGAGTCCGGCGCACCACCCTGACCGACGTGGCCCGCCGCGCCGGTGTCTCGCGCATGACGCTCTACCGGCGCTGGCCCGATGTGCGGTCGCTGGTCGGCGACCTGATGACCCGTGAGTGGATCGAGGTGGCGACCCGCGCCATGCCCGAGCCGCACCCGGAGCGGGAGACGCGGACCCAGATCGTGGACGGACTGGTGGCCGGAGTGGAGGGCTTCCGCGCCCACCCGCTCTTCCGCAAGATCATCGACGTCGACCCCGAACTCCTGCTCCCCTACGTGCTGGACCGCCGAGGAGCCAGCCAGGAAGCCCTCCTGGAACTCCTCGCCGACGCCCTGGAGCAAGGGCACGCCGACGGCTCGGTGCGGCTCGCGCCCACGAGGAGACAGGCCCGGGCCGTGCTCCTCGTGGTCCAGTCCTTCACCCTGTCCCTGCGGACCATGACCGAAGAGGGCGACCCCGAACTGACCAGCACGGCCTTTCTCGACGAGCTGCGCACCCTTCTGGAGAGGACCCTCACGCCATGAGTCCCACGAGCGCTCCGTCCGGCCCGGCCGCCCCGGCGCCCGGAACCTCGCTGTCCGCCGCCCGCCGCCGCCGTGAACTGGCCGAGGCCGTGGGCGGCGACACGGTGGACGTCCTGGTGATCGGACTCGGCGCCACCGGCGCCGGGGTCGCCCTGGACGCCGCCGCGCGCGGCCTCAGCGTCGTCGCCGTCGACGCCCACGACCTCGCCTTCGGCACCTCGCGCTGGAGCTCCAAGCTCATCCACGGCGGACTGCGCTACCTGGCCTCCGGCCAGCTCGACGTCGCCCACGAGAGCGCGGTCGAACGCGGTGTCCTCATGGAACGCACCGCCCCCCACCTGGTGCGCGCCCAGCCCTTCGTCCTGCCCCTGACGCCGCTGGTGTCACGCGGCCAGGCCTCCCTGGCCTGGGCCGGGTTCCGGGCCGGGGACACCCTGCGACTGGCCGCCCGCACCTCCCGCGCCACCCTGCCCGCACCGCGCCGCCTCTCCGCGGTGGAGGCCCGGCACCTGGCGCCGTCGGTGCGCCCGGCGGGCCTGCGCGGCGGCCTGCTGTCCTGGGACGGCAAAGTGACCGACGACGCCCGGCTCGTGACGGCGCTCGCCCGCACCGCGGCCGCCCACGGCGCGAAGATCCTCACCCGGGTGCGGGTCCTGAGCGCGGGGGGGACCGTCGCCCGGGTCCGCGACGAACTGACCGGCGAGCAGGGCGAGATCAAGGCCCGCGCGGTCGTCAACGCGTCCGGCGTCTGGGCGGGCGACCTGGTCGAGGGCATCCGCATCCGCCCCTCGCGCGGAACGCATCTGGTGCTGCGTGCCGACCTCTTCGGACCGCTGCCCGCCGGGCTGCACATCCCGATCCCGGGCGAGACCAACAGGTTCGTCCTCGTTCTGCCGCAGGACGACGGCCGCGTTTACGTGGGCCTGACCGACGAACCCGTCGACGGCGACCTCCCGGACGTGCCGCAGGTTCCGGAGTCGGACATCGGCTTCCTGCTCGACGTCGTCGGCTCGGCCCTGGACACCCCCGTGCGGCGCGATGACGTCGTCGGCGCCTTCGCGGGACTGCGCCCCTTGCTCGACACCGCGCCGGGCCGCTCGGGAGAGGCCGCCCGCACCTCCGACATCTCCCGCCGGCACGCCGTCCTCACCTCCGACGACGGGGTGACCACCGTGGTCGGCGGCAAGCTCACCACCTACCGGCGCATGGCCCAGGACGCCGTCGACGCGGCGGTCGAGGCCCGGGGTCTGCGCGCCGGTCCCTCGACGACCGCCTCCCTGCCGCTGGTCGGCGCGGCCGCCCCGCACCGGCTCGGCTCCCTGGCCGCCCCGGGCCACCTGATCCGTCGCTACGGCGCCGAGGCCCCCGCCGTCGACGCCCTCGCCGCCCGCGATCCCCGGCTGGGCGAGCCCGTGGTGCCCGGACACCCCGTCACGCGGGCCGCGCTGCTGTGGGCCGTGCTGCACGAAGGCGCCCTCGACGCGGCCGACCTCCTGGACCGGCGGACCCGCATCGGCCTGGTTCCCGAGGACCGGGCCGCCGCCGTGTCAGCGGCGCGTGAGGCGCTCGACGCGGCTGCGGAGCACGCTGTCTGACGTTCCATCAGGTGACGGGGGGGGCGGGCTGCCGCAGCCGTGCGAAGGCCGCCAAGCGTTCAGGGGTGCAGTGGATGCACCGCCTGACACCTCGTCAGGACAGCTGCGCGAACGGCGGAGCCGGCACACGGCCCGCCGTTCCGCGTGTGGCCGCGCGGGCTGCGTACGGCGCTGTCCCTCCGTGACGCGGCCGGCCGTCTTTGCGCCGGGCCGGTTTCCGCATGTCCCGGCTCTGGCCCAACTCCCTCTATTTCAAGGTCTGTTGTAACGCGGACCTCATGAGCTACCGTCGGTAACACCTGCCGGTTAACCCATCGGTAACACCTGTCGGTCGACCCATCGCCCCTACCCGCCCGTCGGCCCGCGGGTGACACCTGCGCGCCCCGGCGCCGCCCCGCGCACGTATCTCCCGTACCTCCGGCACCTCTTGACGAAAGGCAGCCATGGAGACTCCCAGAGGCAACTCCGCATCACGTCACGGGAACGACGCGGAGGCGGGAGGGGGCATCACACGCCGCCGCGCCCTCACCGTCACCGGAGGGATGATCGCCGGAGCCGCGCTCGCCGCCCAGGCCTTCCCCGCCTTCGGTGCCGAGTCGCAGGACGCGGACGCGATCGTGGTCGGCCACGGGCTCGCCGGGCTGGTCGCGACCGCGGAACTCGCCGCGGCCGGAAGGAAGGTGCTCCTCCTCGACCAGGAGCCGGAGGCGAGTCTGGGCGGTCAGGCCTTCTGGTCCTTCGGCGGACTGTTCTTCGTCGACTCCGACGAGCAGCGGCTGATGGGTGTCAAGGACTCCCGTGACCTCGCCTGGCAGGACTGGCTCGGCAGCGCGGGCTTCGACCGGGGTGTCGGTGACCCGTCCGGCCAGGACCACTGGGCGTACAAGTGGGCCGAGGCCTACGTGGACTTCGCCGCCGGGGAGAAGCGGTCGTGGCTCTCCGGCCTGGGCGTGCAGTGGTTCCCGGTCGTCGGCTGGGCCGAGCGGGGCGGCGGGCTCGCGGACGGACACGGCAACTCGGTACCGCGCTTCCATGTCACCTGGGGCACCGGCCCCGCGGTGGTCGAGCCGTTCGAGAAGAAGGTGCGCGCGGCGGTGGCGGCCGGCAAGGTCACCTTCAAGTTCCGGCACCGGGTCGACGGGATCGTGACGACCGGCGGCGTCGTCACGGCTGTCCGCGGCGCGGTTCTGGAACCCAGTGGCGTGGCACGCGGGAAGCCCAGTTCCCGCACCGTCGTGGGTGACTTCGAGCTGCGCGCCCCGGTCGTCGTCGTCACCTCCGGGGGCATCGGCGCCAACCACGATCTCGTACGGCAGAACTGGCCGGACCGCCTCGGCACCCCGCCCAAGTTCATGGCCACCGGTGTGCCCGCGCACGTGGACGGCCGCATGCTGGCGATCACCGAGCAGGCCGGCGGCCGGATCGTGAACCCGGACCGGATGTGGCACTACACCGAGGGGCTGCGCAACTACGACCCGATCTGGCCCGGACACGGCATCCGCATCCTGCCCGGCCCGTCGTCGATGTGGTTCGACGCGCGGGGCCGCCGGTTCGGCAGCCCCGACATCCCCGGCTACGACACCCTCCACACCCTCAAGTCGATCACCGGCTCCGGCTACGACTACTCCTGGTTCGTCACCACACAGAAGATCCTGGCCAAGGAGTTCGCGCTCTCCGGCTCCGAGCAGAATCCGGACCTCACCAACAAGGACGTGTGGAAACTGCTCTCCCGGATCTGGCAGAGCCCGGAGCCGATCGAGAAGTTCAAGAAGAACGGCGCCGACTTCGTGGTCGCCACCACGCTCGCCGACCTCGTCACCGGGATGAACAAGCTCACCGGGGACAACCTCGTCGACCGTGCCGACCTCCAGCGCCAGATCGAGGCCCGCGACCGCGAGATGGACAACCCCTACACCAAGGACGTCCAGGTGATGGGCATCCGCAACGCGCTCGCCTACGTCGGGGATTCCCTCAGCCGCACCGCGCCCGCCCACAAGATCCTGGACCCCGCCGCCGGTCCGCTCATCGCCGTACGGCTCAACATCCTCACGCGCAAGACGCTCGGCGGCCTCCAGACCGACCTCTCGGGCCGGGTCCTGAACGCCGCCGGCAGCCCGGTCCCCGGTCTGTACGCGGCCGGTGAGGTCGCCGGCTTCGGCGGCGGCGGAGTTCACGGCTACCGCTCCCTGGAAGGGACCTTCCTGGGCGGCTGCCTCTTCTCCGGCCGCCAGGCGGGACGCGCGGCGGCGGCCGCCACCGCGACCTGACGCCGACGACGAGGACAGGGTGGGGCCGACAGGCCCCTCCCCGACACCCTCTCTTCGCGACCCTCTCCTCGCGCTGGAGAGCGTCGGCGCGGCCGTCTAGCTCGCCGGAATCGCGGGGCGGACCTCAACCGGCGCGATCACCGTCTGCGCGGCGCGTTCCAGCCTGCGGACGAGCTGCCCGACGACGACGACCGACAGGGCGGCGGCACAGAGGTAGAGACCGTCGCCGATCATGAGCTGCCGCAGGGCAAGACGAGCCTGGCTCACGCTGGCCGCCTTCCTCAGATGGTCGTAGGCGTCGCTGTACGCGTGCGCCGCGACCAGGACGGACAGCCACCAGGCCGTGAGCAGCGGATGTCCTCGACGGCGCCCCGGTTCCGGCCGGCCGGCGGCCCACAGGTCGTTGACGAACATCTTGGGTACGAAGAGCTGCGCCACCGGTATCACCCAGCCGAAGACCAGCCACGCCCGGCGCCGACGCTGTCCCTGGCGCCAGAGCACGTCCGCGACGTCGCGCATACTGGCCAGCCAGACGCTGAACTGGAGCAGGCCCATGAGAAGCAGAGCGGTCCGCCAGCCCATCAGGTTTCTGAAGTACGTGTCGGCCTCGACGAACGGGTTGTCGACGTACGGTCCTCGCGTCAGGGGTTCGGCCAGCAGCTGGTACTTGTGCCACGTCACCAGCCCGGCCGCGAGGGTCACCAGCGCGAACGCGGCGATCGCGCAGCAGGTGAACCGGGCCTGCGCGCGCGGCACCCTGACCGATCCGGCCATGTCACACCCCCTGGAACCCGCCCGTTCGGACTTTCCGCAGGTCGGCAGCGGATCTTAACCCCCAGGGGACCCGATGCCACAGCCCGGTCCACGAGCCCGGCGGCCGTGGGATTCGTGACACGTCGGGCGGTGGCCCGTGATGCCTCACCTGGGCGAATACGATCCCGCGGGCGTCGGCCCGGTGTCGGCACGGTCGGCCGGCACCGTGGGGAAGGCCCCGCTTCCGAGCGGGATCTCGGACCCTCGGGCCCTCCTGCGGATGGCCCGGCCGACCGCGTGGGGTCCCGAGTCCCGCATGAGCCCCCACACGCGGGTCAGCCGACTGCCACGGGTAGCCTTCCCGTCCGTTCGACGGTCTCTGGAGGGTTCCCTGTGCACACCACCCTTTTCCTGCTGCGCGACGCACTGGGATTTGGCGGCGCTCTGGCGTTCGCGTGGGAGCTGAACAGCCAGGCTTCGGGACCGGGCTGGAGAAAGCCGCGGGTCTTCACCGCGGCGGCGGCTGGACTGCTCGCCGCGCTGCTGACCGCCTACGTCTAGAGGGCGCGGCCGACCCGCCCCTCCAGGCCTGGCACTTCGCTTCCGGCGGCCCGGGCCCGTAGCGGCACCTGCGGAGAAGTACCGCAGAGACCGGCGCTGACCGACCCGGGACGCTGTCACTTCCGGGCCGGCAACTTCGGTCGGCCTGACAGCCGTCAGGGCGAGGAGGTCGCGACCCGATCGCTTCCCCGTCCTCGGCGGGCTCGCTCAGTTCCTGAGGTTCGTCCACACCGACGCTCCGCCGAAGATCCGGTCCAGCGCCCGGTCGGGCAGCAGCCGCGACAGCACGCGGCTGCCGGTCGCGTCCCGGCCGATGGTGTACCGGGTCCTGGGCCGCTCGGCGACCAGCGCGCGGAAGATCACCCGGGCGACGTCGTCGACGGTCGTACGGCTGCTGCGGGCCGAGGTCTCGTTGGCCTCCATGAACCCGAGGAAGGAACGGCGGTAGAGCTCCTGGACCGGTTCGGGGGCGCCCTCCAGGGCACGGTTGCCCGTGTCCGACATCTTGGACCAGAGCGGGGTCAGGACGGCGCCCGGCTGGACCACGACGACGGGGACGCGCTGCGGGGCGAGCTCGCGGCGGAGCGCGTCGCTGAGGGCCTCCTTGGCGAACTGGGAAGCCGCGTAGGCGCCGAGATAGGGAAGAGCGACGTTACCGAGGCCCGAGGACACGTTGACGATCCTCCCGGCGCCGGCCCGCAGCAGCGGCAGGAACCCCTGGATCATCCGCACCTGGCCGATCACGTTGATGTCGAGCTGACGGCGCATCTGCTCCATGGGTACGCATTCCAGGGGAGCCGTGACCGCGATGCCGGCGTTGTTGACCAGTCCCCACAGGCCGGACCCACCGACCAGCCCGGTGACCTCGTGCACGGCCGCCTGGACCGACTTCTCGTCCGTCACATCGACGATCACCGGGGTCAGCCGTCCGACGGCTGCCCCGCGCAGCCGTTCTCCGTCCTCGGGGCGGCGGACCCCGGCAAGGGTGTGGAAGCCGACCCGGGACATGTGGAGCGCGCAGGCTTCCCCCAGGCCGGACGAGGCCCCGGTGATCAGCACGGCCCGGCCCGCGGGTGGCGTCGGACCCGACGATTTCGACACGTGTTTCCTCCGGTTGAGGATCGAGAGGCGGGCAGGGCCGTGCCCCGCCGATCGGTCGGCGGATCACTGTTCCCATGTGCCGTCGTGGAACCGGTCGCACGCTTTGCCGCTGTTTGCCCGCTCATGACCGATATCGACCGTCCCACAGTAGAGGCTGCCGTCGGACGAGCCGGGACGGACACAGGGAGAAATCCTGTCCGTGCCCCGTGACGTCGACGGCGTGGCGGGCGCGTGCCGTGCCCCGGCCCGTGAGCGAGCCCTCGGCGGGTGCGGCGGCCTCTGCCGAGCGCGGCTCTACGGGTGACCGGGCTGCGCCGAAGGGGTGGAAGGCGGGAAGGGGCACTTTTGTGCGGAATATGCCCGGTGCAAAAGTCCTCGTGTACATCCCCCCTTCGTCCCCAAGGAGGACACGTGACCGCCGCGGTACAGGACGTCATCACCACCAAGCTCGAGCGCACCTTCGACACCATGGACGCCAACAACGACGGCTACCTGGACTGGTCGGACTACCAGAAGCTCGCCGACCGCTACATCCAGGCCTACCGGCTCGACAAGAACGACCGCCGGGCCCGGGCGCTCCAGACCTTCTGCCAGATCTACTGGCTGGAACTGCTGCGTCACGCGGGCGTGGACGGCGACCGGCTGACGAAGGACCAGTTCGTCACGGCCAACCGTCTCGCGGTCGTCGACACCAGCCGGCTCAACGTCACCGAGGGCGGCGGCCACGCGATCTTCGACGTCATCGACGTCGACGGCGACAACGAGATCAGCAAGGACGAGTTCCAGCGCTTCCTGCGGGACGTGTGGAAGAGCGACGCGCCCGACGCGATGGACATGTTCACGAAGCTGGACACCGACGGTGACGGCGTCATCTCGCGCCACGAGTTCATCCGCGTGATCCGCGAGCACTTCCTGTCGAACGACCCGGACGCGCCGGGCAGCCTGTTCTTCGGGCGCGTCTGAGCGGATCCGGTCCGCACGCACTGACACCGCGACCGCACTCCCCGGCACCCGCTCCGGCGGGCACGGCTCCGCATGCACCCTCAAGGTGGAGGACGGATCCACCCCGGTGGAGGCGGGTGCCGAGAAGGGGCCCCGCCCGACCGGCGGCGGCACTCGGAGTGCGGTCGCGGCTCCCGCCCTGGCGGACAACGGCAGCGCGCCGCGGCGCCCGCGGCGTCACGCCGCGCCATCTCACGGGCTTCCCCACGCAACCGCGGCCCGTTCGAGCCATCTCGACCAACGCGCTGTCACCGCCGACACGCGTACCGCGCCTCGCATCACCGGACCGGTCGCGCAGACCGACCGGCCTCCTCCGCAGCCACAGCAGGTGGCTCGACGAACCGTGAAGGGTCACCCTCATGCTGACGCAACACCGTCATACGTCCGGCGACGTGGGGACCTTTTACAACCGCCATACGGATGTGTACGACCACGCCCTCGGCGGCAACATCCACGTCGGATACTGGGACGACGACACGGACGGCAGTTCCATGCGGGCGGCGACCGACCGGCTGACGGACCTCGTCACCGAACGCCTCGGCCCGGTCGAGGGCGAGCACCTGCTCGACGTGGGCTGTGGCCACGGCAGCACCGCGGCGCGCATCGTCGCCCATCACGCCGTGCGGATCACCGGCATCAGCGTCAGCGACTACCAGGTGGACCTCGCCAATGGCCGTTCCTTGCCGTCGTCCCTTCCCGGACGGGCCACGTTCCGGCTGGCCGACGCCATGGAGAACCCCTTCGAGGACGAGACCTTCGACGGCGCGTACGCCATCGAGTCCCTGATGCACATGAAGGACAAGACGGCGGCCGTCGGGCACATCGCGAGGGTCCTGCGTCCCGGCGGACGGCTCGTCATCGCCGAACACAGCCTCGCGGGCGAGCTCGACGCCCCCGACGCGGCCCGTATGGCCGACGCGTACGCGTATTTCAAGTTCTCGCTGACCACGGACATGTACGGGGCACTGCTGCGGGAGGCCGGACTGGAGGTGGTGGACCACACCGACATCACCGAGAACGTCCGGCGCTGCTACGACAGCATGATCAGTGGCTGGCGGGACGCCGCGAACAACTCCACCGGCGAGACGTCACGTGAATGGGCGACGGCGGCCGACCTGGGCGAGTGGTTCTTCTGCAGGGTCCCGGAGCTCCGCTACGGACTCCTGACCGCCGTTCGTCACTGAGCACCGACTACCGCCGCAGAGGTCGTACGCCATGCCCTCCCCGCTCTCCCGGAGCCGCTGCCCCTACCGCCTGGACGGCAGCGCCGCGGACGTCCACGGCGAAGCCGGGGCACTGCGCGCGCTGGGGCCCGCCGCCCGGGTCGAACTGCCCGGTGGCGTACCGGCGTGGTCGGTCACCGACCCGGGCCTCGTCCGACGGCTACTGGTCCACCCCCGCGTCTCCAAGGATGCCCACCAGCACTGGCCCGCCTTCGTCAACGGTGAGCTTCCCCCCGACTGGTCACTGCGGATCTGGGTCGACATCCGCACCGTCCAGACCGCCTACGGGTCCGACCACAGCCGGCTGCGTCATCCCTTGGTACCCGCGTTCAGCGCCCGGCGCGTACGGGCGCTCGCCCCGTGGATAGAGGAGACCACCGCCGCGCTGCTGGACGACCTCGCGCGGGAGGCCGTCCTCGCCCCCGACGGGGTCGTGGACCTGCGGACGCGGTTCGCCACCCGGCTGCCGTGGCGGACGGTCACCACGCTGGTCGGGTTGCCGGAGACCATGTACGACCGTTTCCAGGCCGTCAACGACATGGTCTTCACCACCGACCTGAGTGCGGAGCAGGCGAGCGACACCGAGGCGGAGGCCGCGAGGCTGCTCGCGGACCTGATCGGGATCAAGTCCGACCAGCCGGGCGACGACATCGCCACCGCACTGGTCGACGCACATCGCGAGGGCCGGCTCGACGAGCGGGAGCTGGCCGACAACATCTGGCTGGTGCTGGGCGCCGGTTACGGGACCACGGCGAATCTCCTCGACCATGCCGTGGTCAACCTGCTCAGCCATCCGGACCAGCTGGACCTGGCCGTCTCGGGCCGGGTCGGCTGGGACCGGGTCGTGGAGGAGACGCTGCGCCACCAGGCCCCGGTGGCCAACTTCATGATGCGTTTCCCCACCGAGGACCTGTACGACGAACCGACAGGGCTGACGTTCGAGCGGGGCGACGCCCTGGTCATCAACTACGCCGCGGTCGGACGCGATCCCGGAGTGCACGGTCCGGGGGCCGACCTCTTCGACATCACCCGTCCCACCGCCCGCGAGCACCTGGCCTTCAGCCACGGTCCCACCTACTGCCTGGGAGCCGAACTCGCCCGACTGGAAGGCCGTATCGCACTGTCCGCGCTCTTCTCCCGGTTCCCGGCCCTCGAACTCGCCGTCAGTTCGGACCGCCTGGCGCCGCTGCCCTCTCTCATCTTCAACGGCCACCGGGAGATCCCGGTTCGGCTCGGAGGAAAAGCTCACAGTTGATCACCAACCCGGCATCATCACACCAGTTGACGTCGTACCAGCGAGACGTCTGGTCCATCGGATCCCGATCGCCGGAATCAGCGCAGTTCAACTGCGTGCTCCACGAGCGGCTGCACGGCGATGTCGACCACCGAAGACTCGCCGCCTGCGTGGAACTCGCCCTGCACCGCCACGAGACGTTCCGGCTACGGTTCGCCGACAGCGCCGGTGTCCCCTTCCAGTGGGTGGCGCAGGAGGCGGTTCCGGTCACCGTGGTCGACCTCTCGCACGCGCCCGAACCGGACACCGCCTGCGCCGAGTGGATGCGCGCGTCGATGGCGGCCGCCCTGCCGCTCGACAGCGGCCCCCTGGTCGAAGCCACCGTTCTCCTGGAGAGCGCGGGCGTCACCCACCTGTACGTCAAGGCACACCACATCGTCGCCGACGGCTGGACCCTCGACCGGCTGAGCCACCAGATCCTCCGGGAATACGCCCGGGCGCCGGAGGGCGACCGGCGGAGCACCACAGGGGAGGCTCCCTCCTTCCTGGCATTCGTCGAGGAGGACTCCGCCTACCGCGCGGGGGCGGACGGCGACCGCGACCGCGCCTTCTACCGGGAGTACCTCGCGGGGGTGACACCGGCGCTGTTCACCCGTACCACGGGAAGCGGCCCCCGCGAACGCGGCCGCCACTCGTTCGTGATCGACGGCGCCCTCATCGACCGGGTCCGCGACGCGGGCCACTGGCCCTTCACCTACGTCGCGGCCATGCTCGGCACCTGCCTGACACGTCTGCACCGGAGCGGGGAAGTCGTCCTCGGCATCCCCTTCCTCAACCGTCCGACGAAGCGGCACAGGGACGCCCTCGGCCAGTTCGCCAACACCCTTCCGCTCCGGGTCGCGGCGCCCGGCGGGCTGACCGTCCGGGAACTCCTCGCCGAGATCCAGGACACGACCCGTCGGCTCCGAGGCCATGAGCGCCTCGCCCTCGGCGACATCCTGCGCGAGACCTCCCCCGCGGCCCGGAGCCCGCGGCAGCTCTTCGACGTGACGCTCTCCTACCTGAACTGGTCCCGGCCGGACATTCCGGGAGTCGTTCGGCGCAGTGCCCTGATGGCCCCCTCGCACGACCAGGAGGCACTGGGCGTCCTGGTCTCCGCCTTCGACGACACGGCCGACATCCGCGTCGACCTCGACTACGCCCGCGACGTCTTCGACGAGGACTTCCCCATCGACGCCCTGGCCGGTCACCTCACGACGCTCCTGGAGCACGGCCTGGACGTGTTGGACCGACCGCTTCGCGCTGTCCCCATGCTGACGCCGGCCGAGCACCAGGACCTCACCGCCGGACGCGCACAGGGTCCCCGGGTGCCCTACGCGGACCAGGCCACGCTGCACGGGCTGATCGAGGCCCGGGCCGCCCGCAGCCCGGGGCGGACCGCCGTCGTCACGGCGTCCGGCCGGACGCTGACCTACGCCGAGTTCGACGAGCGGGCCAACCGCGTCGCCCAGGCACTGCGGGCGGAGGGCATCGGCCCGGACGACCGCGTCGCGGTGATGATGGAGCGGGGACCGCGACTGCTGGTCGCGCTGCTCGGCATCCTGAAGTCCGGCGGCGCCTACGTACCCGTGGACCCCGGACTCCCGGCCGGGCGCGTGGACTTCCTGCTGCGTGACAGCCGCGCCAGGCTGGTGATCGTCGACGACACCCCCGCCGGCCTTCCCCCGGACGCGACGGTCCGGCACATCGACGGACTGCTGACCGGCAGCGGAGCCCCGGTCGAGCCGGTCGCCACCTCCCGTGACCTCGCCTACGTCATCTACACCTCCGGTTCCACCGGACAGCCCAAGGGCGTCATGGTCGAGCACCACAGCGTGGTCAACCGCCTCGCGTGGATGCAGCGCCGCTATCCGCTCGGGGAAGGGGACGTGCTCCTGCAGAAGACGCCGGTCTCCTTCGACGTCTCGGTATGGGAGTTGTTCTGGTGGGCCGTCGAGGGCGCGACCGTGGCCCTGCTGCCGCCCGGCGGCCATCGGGACCCGCGCGAGGTGCTTCGGGTGATCCGCCGGCACCGGGTCACCGCCGTGCACTTCGTCCCCTCGATGCTCGGTCCGTTCCTCGACCTGCTGGAGGAGTCGCCGAGGGCACGCCGGGGCATCGTGTCGCTGCGCCACGTGCACTGCAGCGGCGAGGCCCTGTCCGGGCCGCAGGTCGAGCGGTTCAACCGCCTCGCCGCCCGGGCCTGCGCTGAGAGCGGTGGTGAACGGCCGACACGGCTCGTGAACCTGTACGGCCCGACCGAGGCGACGGTCGACGTCTCGTCCTACGACTGCCCGCCCGGCACAGCGCGCGGGGTCGCACGGGTTCCCATCGGGCGACCGATCGACAACACCAGGCTGTACGTGCTGGGCGCCGACGACCTGCCGCAACCCGTCGGTGTCGCAGGCGAGTTGTGCATCGGCGGGGCCGGCGTCGCCCGGGGGTACCTCGACCGTCCGGAACTGACCGCCGAGAAGTTCGCCGGCGACCCGTTCGCGCCGGGCGGTCGCCTCTACCGCAGCGGGGATCTGGCCCGGTGGCTCGCGGACGGCACCCTGGAGTACCTCGGACGGATCGACGACCAGGTCAAGATCCGGGGCCACCGCGTCGAGCCCGGGGAGGCGGCGGCCGCCCTGCGCGCGGTCCCCGGGGTGCGGGATGCCGTCGTGGTGGGACGTGAGACCACCGACCGGGGAACCGTCCTGGCCGCCTACTACGTCGCCGAGACCCCGATCGACGCGGCACTGCTGCGTGAGCGGCTCGGGTGGGTGCTTCCGGCGTTCATGGTTCCGGCGTCCTTCACCCGGATCGACGCGGTTCCGCTGTCCCCGAACGGCAAGACCGACCGCCGCGCGCTTCCCCCGCCGGACGACACTCCGAGGGCCACCGGGGGAGGGCAGCCGCGCAACCGTGCCGAGGCGGTCCTCGTCGAGGTCCTGGCGCGGGTCCTGGGCCATGACGCCGTCGGGGTGCACGACGACTACTTCGCCCTCGGCGGTGACTCGATCACCATGCTCAGGGTGCGCGCCGAGGCGGAGGCCAGGGGCCTGCGTTTCTCGCTCACCGACCTCCTGCGCAACCCGACGGCGGCCGGTCTCGCCTCATGTGCCGAGGAGTGCGACGTGCCCGGGGCCGAGGCCGTCCCGGCTCCTTTCGCCCTCGTGGCCGACGTGGACCGAGCCCGGCTGCGGGACGCCGAGGACGCCTATCCCCTCAACCGGCTCCAGCTGGGCCTGATCTACCACAGCCGCAGACACGAGTCCTCGGCCACCTACCGGGACGTCTTCCGGTACACCCTGGAAATGCCCTGGGAGGAAGAGGAGTTCCGCCGCGCCTTCGACCGGCTGACGGCACGGCATCCGGCGCTGCGGTCGGCCTTCGACCTGAACGGTGCCGAACCGCTGCAGGTCGTCAGGCCTCAGGTGCGCGGCGGCCTGGAGATCGCCGACCTGCGTCCGCTGGACGACACGGCGGCCGAGACCGAGGTGCGCGCGCACATCGAGGAACGCCGCCGCCACCCGTACGCCTTCGACCGGCCGCCGCTGTACCTCTTCCGCGTCCATGTGCGGCCCACCGCCGTCGATCTGGTCCTCAGCTTTCACCACGCGCTCCTCGACGGCGGCAGCGTCGCCACGCTGCTCCAGGAACTGCTTCAGGACTACGCGCACGGCCTCGGTCTGGACACCGGACCCGTCGAGGACGCGGCGCTCGCGTCACCGGCGGCCCACGTACGGCTGGAGCGGGGCGCCCTGCGTTCGCGGGAGGCCCGGCGCTACTGGCGCGAGAAGCTGGCCGGCTGCGAGCCCCTGCCGGTCGAGTCGTTCTCGCCCCACCTGTCCGGCGCCGGCCATCGGCCGGCCTCCCGGCGCGTCGACCTGCCCGCCGCCCTCGTCGAGGAGGTGCGGCGTCTCGCGGCCGAACACACCCTGCCGGTCAAGTCCGTACTCTTCGCGGCGCACGCGCTGACGCTGGCCGCACTCGCCGGTACCCGTGACGTCACCACGGGTCTGATCACCCACGGCAGGCCCGAAGCGGCCGGAGCGGAGCGCATCGCCGGGCTCTTCCTGAACACCGTGCCCGTACGCCTGGACACCGCGCGGGACAGCTGGCTGGAGGTGGCGCGCGAAGGCTTCCGCCAGGAGCGGGACGGCCACCCCCACCGCCGCTACCCGCTGAGCGCCATCCAGGAGGACCACGGCGGTCCCGTGCTGGACACCGCCTTCAACTACGTGCACTTCCACCAGCTCTCCCGCGTACTCGGGCTGCCAGGTCTGCGCCTCGTCGGGTTCAGCACCTGGGAGGAGAACGACTTCCGGCTCCTGGTGAACGCGGTCACGGAACCGGACGGCACCGGCATGTGGCTGCGGCTCGACTGCGACGGAACGACGTTCCCGGCCGAGCAGGGCGACCTCTACGCGGCCGGCTATCTGAACATCTTGCGCCGCCTGGTCCAACAGCCGCACGACAGGCCGGACTTCGCCTTCCTCGCTCCCCGGCCCGCCCTCGCCACCCCCACCGAGCACCCCACGGTCGTCTCGCGCTTCCTCGGACAGGCGGACCGCACCCCGGACGCGACCGCCGTGGTGATGGATGAGGAACGGTGGAGCTACGCCCGGCTGGCCGAGGCCGCGGAGAACGTGGCCGGACGGCTGCACGCGCTCGGGGCCCCTGCCAACGCCCGCGTCGGGATCGCCATGAACCGGTCTCCGCTGGCCATGGCGGTACTCCTGGGCGTCATGCGCGCCGGATGCGCGGTCGTCCCGATGGACGTCGGTTACCCCGCCGCCCGGCTGGCCACCATGGTGGAGCAGGCCCGGCCCTTCCGCGTCGTCGCCGAGGCGCCCTACGCCCATCTCGCCGGTGACCCGGCGCTGCTGCTGCCCGCCGAGTCGGTGGCGGCGCCCGCACCGGTGTGCCCGGCAGGGGGCGGAACGGACGGCGCGAGCACCGCGTACGTCCTGTTCACCTCGGGCTCCACCGGGACCCCCAAGGGCGTCGCCATGCCGCACCGCACCCTGGCCGCCCTGGTGGCCTGGCAGGCGGTGGCGCCCAGCGCGGTCCCGGGCGGCGTCACCCTGCAGTTCGCACCGCTGAGCTTCGACATCTCCTTCCAGGAGATCTTCTCCACGCTGTGCTTCGGCGGCACCCTGTGCCTGGCCGGCGACGCACAGCGGCGCGACATGCCCGCACTGCTGCGCCTGCTCGACCGTGAACGCGTCGAGCAGGTCTTCCTCCCCCCGGTGGCCTTCCAGCAGCTCGCGGAAGCCGCCGGCACGCTGGACATCACGCCGCCGGCCCTGCGGGTCGTGATCACCTGCGGCGAGCAGCTGCGCGTCACCCCGGAGATCCGCGCGTTCTGCGCCAGGCTCCCGGGAGCCGTCCTGGAGAACCAGTACGGCCCCACCGAGACCCACGTGGTCACCGCCTTCCCCATGACCGGGGACCCCGAGGCCTTTCCCGCGCTGCCACCGATCGGCCGCGCCCTCGACGGAGCCGAGGTACACGTCCTGGACAAGCGCATGCGCCCGGTGCCGGCCGGTGCACGGGGCGACGTCTATCTGGGCGGCGACTTCCTGGCCGACGGCTACGAAGGCCGGCCGGACCTGACCGAGGAGCGGTTCCTGCCGCATCCCCTCGCGGACGACGACCGCCGGCTCTACTACACCGGCGACGTCGGCATGGTGCTTCCGGACGGCGACGTCGTCTTCCTCGGACGGGACGACGCGCAGGTCAAGGTACGGGGCTTTCGGGTGGAGCCGGCCGAGGTGGAACTGGCCGTCACCGGCCTGGCGCCGAGCTGTCCCGGCCTCCGTGACGCCGCGGTCGTGGCCCGCGAGCGGACGGACGGTGAGACCTTCCTCGCCGCCTTCCTTCTCGGCGAGGGCACGGACGACGACCTGACCGGCATCCGTGAACGGCTGCACGCCACCCTGCCCGCCTACATGGTCCCCTCGCACCTGCAATGGGTCTCCCGGTGGCCGCTGACTCCCAGCGGCAAGCGGGACGACGCCGCACTGCGCCGCACCCCGCTGACCGCCCCCGGCCGCGCCCCCGACGGCGGACCGCGCGACGCGTACGAGCGGGCACTCGCCGAGATGATGGCGGACGTGCTGAGGCTGGACACGGTGGGGGTGCACGACAGCCTCTTCGACCTCGGCGGCACCTCCCTGACCGCGATGCGGCTCGTGGTCCGGATCGAACAGCGCTACCGGGTGAACATCCCGCTGGCCGAGTTCGTCGCGACGCCCACCTCCGCCGGAATCGCGGCACGGCTGCGCGACGGCGGGGCGACGGCCGCGTTCGACCCCCTCGTGCCGATCCGTCCGCACGGCACCCGCCCGCCGCTGTTCATGGTCCACCCGATGGGCGGCACCGTGCTGTGCTACGTCGCCTTCGCCCGGCACCTCCCGGCCGACCGGCCGCTGTACGCACTCCAGGCAGCCGGAGCCGACCCCGGCACCACACCGCTGTGCACGGTGGAGGACCTCGCGGACAGCTACCTCGCCGCGCTGCGAACGGTGCGGCCACACGGCCCCTACACCATCGGCGGATGGTCCTTCGGCGGCTTCGTCGCCTTCGAGATCGCCCGCCGGCTGCGGGCGGCGGGCGAACAGGTGACCCTCCTGGTGGTGGACACCACCGCTCTGGGCCAGGAACCGCGTTCCCCGCACGACGACGAGGCCATGCTGGAGTGGTTCTTCCACGAGTTGCTCTGGCCGCGCGACGGCGGCACGGCACCCGCCCGGACCGTCCCGGGCGGATTCGCATCGCCGGAGGCGCGGTTCACGTACATGGCCCGCGTCGCGAGTGAGCGGGGTGTGCTGCCGGAGGGCAGCTCCGGGGCCGTCATCCGCCGCCTGTTCGACGTCTACCGGGCGAACTGGCGCGCGACACTGGCCTACCGCCCCCCGCGCGAGGACCAGGACCTCACTCTGGTCCGCGCCGCGGAGCCGCTTCCCGCCGTCCTGTCCGCCATGCACGGCGCCGCCCGAACCCGACACCAGGACCCCTGCAACGGCTGGAGCGCCATGACCAGCGGACAGATCCGGACGGTCCGTGTTCCGGGAGACCATCTGACGATCATGGAAGAACCGCATGTGGAGCGGCTGGCGAACACCGTCGCCGAACTGATCGACGATCCCGCCCGAAGCGGACGGGTGGGCTGACGCCATGTCATCAGGACGCATGCCGTCAGGGCGCCGTGTGAAAGCCCTCGTCATCGGTGCCGGTATCGGCGGTCTGACGTGTGCGGTCGCGCTCAGGCGCGTCGGCGTCGACGTCGAGGTGTACGAACGCGCCACCGAACTGCGCGAAGCCGGCTCCGGCCTGTCGGTCATGAGCAACGCCGTCACCGCCCTCGCCGGCCTCGGCATCGACCTGGGCCTGGACAAGCGCGGACAGGCCGTGGAGTCGTTCAAGATCATGGACCCGCGCGGCCGGGTCATCAGGGACCTGCCGTTCAAGGACGCCTGTGAGCAGGTGGGCGCGCCGAGCTTCTGCCTCAGCCGCGCGGACCTCCAGGAGGCCCTGCTGACGGAGGCGGGCGACTGCCCGGTCCACCTCGGGGTGACCGCCGTCGGCTTCGAGGCCGGGGGCCCGGGGGTCACCGTCCGCTTCAGAGACGGCCGTTCGGCGAGCGGGGACGTTCTGATCGGCGCCGACGGGTTCAACTCGGCCGTACGGCGCCACCTCGTCGGACCCGAGCGGCCACAGGACTGTGACCACCTCTTCCGGCTCGGGATCGTCCCCTTCCAGCACCCGTGCCTCACCACGGGGGCCGTACGCCACTACTGGGGGCGTGGACAGCGGTTCGGCCTCATCGACATCGGGCACGGCCGGTGCTACTGGTGGGCCGCCATGAGCACCACCCCCGGGGTGCCCGCCCCGGGCCATGCCAAGGACGCCGTCCGGCAGGCGTACGAGGGGTGGGCCGACGAGGTGCGGGCGGTCATCGAGGCCACTCCCGAGGCGGACATCCTCTCCGTCCCCTCGCGCGACCGGGCCTTCCTGGAACGGTGGGGCGACGGTCCCGTCACCCTGCTCGGTGACGCCGCCCACCCCATGCTGACCACGCTCGCCCAAGGGGCCGGCATGGCCATGGAGGATGCCGTCGTGCTGGCCCGGACGCTGGCGGAGCCGACGAGCGACGATCCCGTGCGGGCCCTGCGCGCGTACGAGGAACTGCGCCGCGACCGCACACGGGCGATGGTGGCCGGGTCCCGCGGCATGAACAGACTGACCCAGGGGGCCCGCCCGCACCGCCGTCTGATCCGCGACGCCTACTTCCGGCTGGTGCCCCGCCGCGTCCTCGTCCGGCAGACCGTCCAAGCCCTCGCCTACCCGGACGAGCCGGCCGCCGGACCCCGCAGCGTCCGACGGGACCTGAGCCCCCTGGAACGGCTGTACTGGACCGCCGACCTGACCTCGCCGCTCAACGTCATCGCCCGCGCCCGGGTCCACGGGCACCTGTCCCCGTCGCTGCACCGCCGCGCCCTGGACATCCTTCAGCTGCGGCACCCCCTCCTGCGTGTCGCGATCACCGACGACGGCACCGGAGCACACCCCGCCTTCGCCCCCCTGGACGGACGGCAGATCCCGCTTCGGCACGTCCGTGTGCGACCGGACGATCCCACGGCCGACACCCGGTGGCAGCACGAGGTCGACAGCCACGAGCTCGCGGAGGGCCTGGACTGGAGCGCGGGGCCGCTCCTGCGCGCGCTGGTGATCACGGCCGGAGGGACGGAGGACGAGGACGGAGGGGGCGTCCACGACCTGCTGCTGACGGTCTCTCACGTCATCGCCGACGGCAAGACGTGCCTGTCCCTGGTCCGTGAGTGGATCGAGATCGCCGCACGGCTGGACCGCGGCGCGCCGCCGCGGGCCGTTCAACGGCGGGTCCTACCCGCGACGGACGACCTGCTCCCGCGCCGTCACCGGGGCGCCGCGGGTGTCGCCGGCTTCAGAGCCATGATGCGACGGGAGGAGCGGGCCTCCCTGAGCCGCCCCGCACAGCGGGTCGTCCCCAGCGAACACGTCCCGTTCGAAGAGCGTCGCACCCGGATGACCCACCGGTTCCTCACCGCCGTCCAGTTGGAGCTCCTGGTGCGGACCGCCAAGCGGCACGGCACCACGGTCCACGGGACGCTGGCCGCCGCGATGGTGTCGGCGGTCGCCCGCGACGCGGGCACCCCGGCCACCGCGTACTTCTCGATCGGTTCGCCGGTCGACTTCCGCGCCGACCTCGAACCACCCGTCCTTCCCGACGAGGCCGGCACCTACGTGGCCACGGTTCCCTCCCGCGTCCGGTACGAGCCCGGCGGGCCGCTGTGGCCCATGGCCCGGGCCATCAGCCAGGACCTGGTACGGCGCCGAGAGAGGCAGGAGCACCTGGCCACGATCAGCCTGCCGCGCGTGGCGGGCCCCGGTTCGCTGGCGGACAGCGCGTCGTTCATGCGGTTCATGGACGAGGAAGGGCCGATCAACCTGTGCCTGTCCAACGTCGGCCGCTACGACTTTCCCGAGCGGATGGGTCCCTGGCGGGTCGACGGTGCCCAGTTCCTCACGGGCGTCTCGGTGATGGGCGCCATCGTGGCGGCGGTGACGACCAGTCACGGCCGGCTCTCGTGGAACTTCGGCTATGTCGAGGGCCTGGTTCCGGAGTCGCGCGCGCAGCGCATCGCCGACGACTCCGTGCGCGTCGTGCTGTCCGCCCTCACCGATTGACCGGCCGAGCCGGATACATGCCGGACGCGGCGGACCCCTCGTGATGCCGCTCCCCGCTCCTTGGAGCTGTCGGCCGCCCCCCTCCCGTCGAAAGGTTCCGTTCCGATGACCAGTGCTCCTGACCGCTCGCCGACACGACGCAGTGTCCTGCCCGCCGGCGAGAACGGCTCGCTGTGGGAGGTCCGGCCCTCGTGCGGGATCTTCGAGTTCCGTGGCGTGCGGCTGCGGCTCATGGTGGAGGACCCCGCCGAGGTCCTGTTCCCGACCGACTGCGGGCTGAGCCTGCTCAGCGCGCTCAACGGTGGCGGCGCTCCCGCGCTGGAGGGCGTCAGCGCCCTGGACCTCGGAGCCGGATCCGGCATCTACAGCGTCGCCCTGCTCGCGGCCGGTGCCGCGCGGGTGACCGCCTTGGACATCAACCCCGCCTCCGTCGCCCAGACCGTGGCCAACGTGACGGCCAACGGGCTCGACGGCACACGGTTGACGTGTGTCACCTCACCGCTGGAGGAGTACACACCGGACGCGCGGTTCGACCTGGTGATCACCAACCCGCCGCACCTTCCCTACGATCCGAGTTATGCCAGGGCGGACGGTCTGGAAACGGCCCTCGTCGCCCGAAGAGGCGGCCGAGCGGTGTACGACGCCGTCATCGACCGCGTGGACAGCTTCCTGGAGCCGGGCGGCTCCCTGCTCATGGCGCACTCCTCTCTTGCCGACATTCCCCGAACCGTCACGGAACTCACCGCACGTGGCTACGAGACCGAGACGCTGGAGATCTTCGAGATGGACATCCCGCTGCTGGCGTACGCCGAGCACATGGAGACCCTGCAGACCCGTCTGAAAGAACTGCGGACGGCGGGACGGGCGGAATTCGACGGATCGCGCTTCACGGTGCACGCCCTGCTCTTCCGGCGCCCCCCGGGTGCCGTCCGCCGCTGACGGCACCCGGACACCGCCCCGCGCCTGGGGTTCGCGGGGGCCCGCCGCATCGGCGGGCCCCCGCGACCGGTCTCCGGCGGCGGCGACGGCCCGAGCCGGTCCGGGCCGCTGCTCCGCGGGCCTCAGAGCGACGCATCCCGCCTGTCCCGCATCAGCCGTGCGATGTCGGCGATGGTGGTCGCCTGCGAGAGTTCGTCGAAGCCGACCTTGAGCCCGGACTCCTCTTCCAGCACGAAGGACAGTTCCACCACGAACAACGAGTCCAGTCCGAGCGCCGTGGGCGTGGCCTCGGGGGACACCAGCTCGGACCGCACCTGAAACCTGTCGGCCAGGATGTTCACCAACGTGTCGTACATGCCGTTCCTCCGGGGCGAGTCAGCGGGAATTCTCCAGGTGCGGCCACACGAGGGTCGTGGCCCCCCAGGTGAGGCCGCCGCCGAAGGCCGTGAGCAGGGCCCGGTGTCCGGGCTTGAGGTCTCCCGCACGGTCGGCGTGATCGAGCAAGATCGGAATCGAGGCGGCCGAGGTGTTGCCGACCTGCTCGATGTTGGACAGCGCGCAGTCCGTCGTGACGCCCAACTGCTGCGCGAGCATGGTCAGGATCCGCGCGTTCGCCTGGTGCGCGACGATCCGGTCCACTTCCCCCGGCGTCCACCGCGCGGCGTCCAGCGCCGAGCGTGAGGCGGCCGTCATGTGGTCAACGGCACGCCGGAACACTTCCCGCCCCTCCAGGCGCATGTACGGGTCCGCCGGAGCACCGCCGGCCTTCGAGCGTTCCTCGGATCCGCCACCGCGTACGGTGATCAGATCGCGGCCCCCGCCATCACTGCCCAGCACGCATGTCCCGAGGGCGCCGGGTTCCTCGCGACGGCCCGAACGCAGGACGACGGCACCGGCGCCGTCGCCGAAGAGCATGCTCGTGGGGTCGTCCGGCGCGACGCTCAGCGAGAGCGTGTCCGTGCCGATGACCAGGGCGCTGTCGGCCGTGCCCGCGGCGATCAGGCCCTGCGCGACCCCCAGTCCGTAGACGAAGCCCGCGCACACGGCCTGGACGTCCAGCGCGGTCACCCCGGTCATCCCCAGCCGCGAGGCGACGTTCGGGGCGGTGCCGGGGCACGGCCTGTCCGGTGACGTCGTGGCGACGACCACGGCCGCGACATCGCCGACCGCCGATCGGGAGAGCGCCTCGCGGCCGGCCGCGACCGCCAGGTCTCCGCTGGTGGTGCCCGGTTCCACGACGTGCCGGAACCGGATGCCGGAGCGTTGGAAGATCCATTCCGGTTCCCGGCCCAGGCGCTCCGCCAGTTCCTCGTTCGCCACCCGGCGTGGGGGCAGACACGATCCGACCCCCATCAGGACGGACGCCGGGACGCCTCGGCCCGGCCGTGAAGGTGCATTCGTGAGCAAATCCCCCATAAGCCAAACTCGTATCACGCCGAGGAGTCCGGAGCCGGACCGCCGCGCGGCCCGGGGGTCTTCGAGCGTGGCCGGGGCGCCGGGCGAGTGCCGACGGTCTGGGTCATCCCCGGTCGACGGCCACGCGGAGTCCGCGGATCACATAGCCCCCTATCTCGTCCTGGAACGTGACGCGGGGCGGGGTGAGCATGCGGATGCCGTCGAGGGCGAAGAGGTGCCCGAGGAAGACGTTGGTCTCCATCATCGCGAGGTCGGCACCGGGGCAGCGGTGCGGTCCGTCTCCGAAGGACAGGGCGGCCGCGTACCGCCCGGTCGTTGCGGGCCGGCCGGGGCAGACCGCCGTGGGGGCGGCGCCCACAGCCTCCGGGTCGGTGTTGGCCTCGTCCACGAAGACGTCGACGAGCGCGCCGGCCGGCACCGTGACCGGGCCGTCGGCGCCCGGGACGTCGAGGGCGCCGGTGGTCCGCCGGCTCAGACGGGCGACCGCGGGTTCCAGGCGCAGGATCTCGTGGATCACCGCAAGGCGTTCGGTCTCGCTCCCGGCCCGGTAGCGCTCGCGCAGAGCCGCGTCGGTGAACAGGTGCCACGCGGCGACACAGATGAACTCGCGGGTGGTGACCATGCCCGCGGCGGCGTACGTGAGGCACTCGCCGAGGATCTCCGGGTTCGAACAGCCCTCCGCGATCAGATGCGAGATCAGGTTGTCGGCGGGCCGTTCGCGGTGGGCGCGGACGGCCGGGCGGACGTCGGCGAGGTAGATCCGCAGCCAGTTGGTGTTCTGGCGGAACAGCCAGTAGATCCCGTGGGGACTGGTCAGCCCGGGCTTGCCGAACTCCTCGGGGAAGAAGCGCTCCAGCCGGCGCTGGATGCCGGTTCTGCTGTGGGTCAGGCCGATCACCCCGCACGCCACGTCGATCGCGACGCCGAAGGTGAGGTCCTCCAGCCGTGCCTCACCTTCGGTCCGCAGGGTGTTCAGGTACGTGTGCGTGACGCGTTCGGTGAGTTCCCGGTAGTGCTCCTCCACGCGGCGGGGTGTGAAGTAGCGGGCGGTCTGACGACGGTGCTCCCGGTGTTCGGACCCGTCGCGGTACAGCACGGGCCGCCGGATACGGGCGGGCAGCTTCTCGACGGTCTCGATGCCCAGACCCGCCTGTACGGTGTCGGCGCTGCGCAGTACGGCGCGTGCCGCCGGGTAGCCGCGCACCTGCCACGTGCCGTCCTCCCTTTGGCCGATCGGGCAGCCGGGTCCGGTGTGATCCCTGCGAATCTTCCGTACGTCGTCGTCGGCTCGGTCCATCGGCTGCCGCCTCGGTCGTCGTGTCGGTACCCCTCCCGGGAGGAGTCCGCTGTCAGGCACGTGCGGCCAGACTTCAGGATCGCCGCCCCGGCCGCCAGGGCTTTGCCCAGGCTGGTGCGCCGTCCATTGGCGGCACCTCGGCGCGTGTCGGACCGGACACCGCGGCTGTGAAGGCGCCGTTGCCGAGACTGTCCGCATGAGTGAAGAATCCGCACCGCCACCGGCGGCGCCATCGGCCGCCGAACGACGCGAACGCCAACGGACCGTCGTCATGGCGACCCTCACCGTCCTGGCGGGCGCGGCCGACGCGGTCAGCTTCCTGACCATGGGCCACGTCTTCACCGCCCTGGCCACCGGCAACGTGCTCTTCCTGTCCTTCGCCGTCGCCGGTGAGGGACAGGTGCCGGTGGCCCGCCCGGCGATCGCCCTGGGCGCGTTCGTCCTCGGGGCCCTGGCCGGTGCCCTGGCCACCAAGGGTCTCGTCGCACACCACCGGCACTGGTTCGCGGCCGCGTTGACGGTGGAAGGGGTGCTGCTGGCGCTCGCGGGCGCGACAGTGCTGTGGCGGCACGGTTCCGGCTCACTCACCGAGGACCCGGACAACCTGGTCATCGCCATCGTCGGATTCGCCATGGGACTGCGCGCGGACACCGCACTGCGCGCGGCCGTTCCCGGTATGCCCACCCTGCTCGTCCAGGTGTCGCTGGTCCGCCTCATCCACGGCCTCACCGGAGCCACCCCCTCGACACCGGAACGGCACACGATCCGTCCCCGGCTCGTCGCCACCGTCGTCGGCATCTTCGCGGGCGGCGCCCTCGGCACGCTCATCACGCCGTGGGGGACGGGCCGCGCGCTGCTCGCCATCGCCGCCGCGGTCCTGCTCATCGCGGCGCTCAACGTGCTCCTGGCGCGGTATCACCGCCTCGCGCCGGAACTGATCGGCTGACCTCGCCGCGCGGACGGAGGGGGCGCGATGACGAAGTGACATCATCTGTGCAGGTCACAGCCCTGCATCAGTTCATCCAGGAGTGGCTCTGTCGAAGATCGACAGCGGCTATTCTCCGCTTGTGTCCCCAACCCCCGCACAGCGTCGGCTGCGTGACGACCCGCGCACCGCCGAGGTGGCCGCCCGCGAGATCGTCCCCCTTCCCCTCCGTCAGGCCGAGGCCCTGCTCCGTACGCTCCGGTCCGGGGAGAAGGTGCTGGCGCTCTACCACCAGGGGCTGGGACACGCCGCGCTCACCACCGGCGCGCTCATCCTCCTGAACGGGCAGACGCCCGCGCGGGTGGTCAGGCCTCTGGTGATCACGCGGCCCGCGCACGGGGGCGCGTCACGCGTGGAGGTGTCCGTGGAGGGGCGACGGATCACCGTGTGGGGTTCGGTGATCGACCCGTCCGGCGACCTTCTGCAGGGGACCGGGAACATGGCGCGGGGCTCCACCGCCGATGACCCGCGCCTGGCCGCGGTCGTCGCCGGCGAGAAGCTGTCGCTGCCCGGCGACCAGAAGAAGGCACTGCTCGCGGAACTCGGACCCGGTGAATCCGTGCGGTCCCTCTATCACTGCGGCTGGGGCTACGCGGCGCTCACCGGGCGCGGACTGGTGCTTCTGCGCGGCCTCGTGGCCCCCAAGGCGACCCGGGTGCCCGAACCCGTGTCCGTCCTTCGCCGCGAGCACGGCATCCTCGACTCCACCGTCATCGTCGTCGACGGCAAGGAGTTCAGGCTTCACGGGTCCACGCTCGACCCGAAGGGGTCCCTGCTCGCGGAGGCCGGCGAGATGCTGCCCGACGGTTCCTTCGTACGCCCCCGGGGCCGAGCCCGGGTATGGGCCTGGGCCCGCAGGCACCCCATCCTCGCCTCCATGGTCGCGGTGTCGATGGTCTCCGCCGCCTGGGGCGTGGGACACCCGGAACCCGCCCGGGCGGGCGCCGACGGCCCCGTGGCGGTGCGGGACTTCAAGGGGACGGCCCTCACCACGGCTGTCGCGGAGGCACGACGTCAGTCCTGGATGGCCGTGACGACGACCGATGCCTCCTCGTCCTTCCGGCCGGTGAAGAATTCGGCGCCCGGCTGGCGGGTCTGCTTCCAGACGCCCTCGGGACGGGAGACGGTCCGCCCGGCCGTCAGTGCTCTGACGCTCTACGCGGTCCCCGAGAAGGAGGCGTGCCCCACACGGCTGCTCGGCCCCCGAAGGATCGTCATGCCGGACCTGCGGGGTGAGACTTTCGGCGAGGCCTCACATGCCATCGACGACCTGGGCTTCGTGTACACGGCCGCCTGGCACGCGTACACGGGTGAGCGCCTCGACCAGGGTTCCCGGGACGTGGACGACTGGCGGGTGTGCCGCCAGCAGCCGTCACCCGACCGCGAGGTTCTGTTCTCGGCCCGGGTGGAGCTGTGGCTGATCGGTCCCGGTGACCCCTGTGCCAAGCCCAGCCCGAAGCCCTCCGCGAAGCCGAAGCCGAAGCCCAAACCGAGGCCGACACCCGCGGCGAAACCGCGTACCGGGGGCACGAGCGGCTCCGCCTCGGCGGGCGGTACGTCAGGAGGCGGCACCGGCGGCGGTGGTTCCACGGGCGGCTCCTCCGGGACCTCGGGCGGAACCACCGGCGGCACGGGCGGCGGGTCCGGCATCGGTTTCGGGCAGTCCTGCTCTCCCGTGGGTGCCACCGCGACCACGGCCGACGGGCGCCCCGCGAAGTGCTTCATGGGCAGGGACGGCCATGCCCGCTGGGGCTACAACTCCGGCTGATCGGGAGCGCTCAGGGGGCCGCGGCTCCGGCTGGTCGGGCCGCGGCCCCCGTGGAGCGCTCGATGTTGCCGGAAACCGGCAGTTCAGCCGGGGCTCCACGTTTCCGGGACCTGCCATGTCGGCCGATCGGGCACGTGTGACCTAATGCTCCGGAACGAAGGAGACACGGGAGTGGCTGTGCGGACGGCGGACCGGTGGATCGCGGCACGGATCCGGCACGAGCGGTGGTACGCGGCAGCGTGGGCCCTGCTCGGACTGGCCCTGTCGGCGGTGGCCGTGGGGCCCGGCATGGTCGTCCCCGGACAGGTCGCCACGGAGGCGGCCTTCCGCGACGCCGTCCCGTGCGCCGGTGAAGCCGCGTCACGGGACGACGGCTTCACCGGCGCACGGGACGGCGGCACGAGCTGGCGGCGCCCGCTGCGGGGCCCCGTGCTGGACCCCCCGCTGGGCAAGAGCGGCCGGCC
>NZ_JBIBSY010000008.1:236169-326246 GCF_043078065.1 Streptomyces sp. NPDC015532
CCCCGCCCCGGGCGCCCCGGGGGGGGGCCGCCCCGCCCCCCGCCCCGGGGGGGGGTCCCCCCCGCGCCCGGCCCGGCGGCCCCCCCCGCCCCCGGGCACGGCGGCACGAGCTGCCTGCGCACGATCCGGGGCACGGTCCTGTCCGCCCAGATGGCCAAGAGCGGCAGGACGAAGGTCTTCCGCGTGCGGCTGCGGCCGCCGGTTCCCGCTCCCGCCGACCGGTCCATCGACCTCGACGCGCACGGCGACCTCTCCGAACGCGTCCGGCCGGGGGAGCGGGTGGACGTCACCACGTGGCGGAACGACGTGGTCTCCGTCAGCCGGGGCGGGGTGCGCGAGAGGCTCGCGGGACTGCCGGACGAGGACCCCGCCGTCTTCACCGCGGCGGCCCTGGCCGTCGCATGGGCGGCGGTCCTGGCCTTCATCGCCGCGTTCGGCGCCGCCCGCCGGGCCCGCTGCCTCGCCACCGGCCGCCCCGTCGTCGCCCGGGTCCCGTTCCGCAGGGCGACACCTGTGGGCGTGATCGCCGTGCCCCTGGTCGCGGGCCTTTCCGCCGGTCATTTCTGGGACACCTGGACGGCCGTGGTCATGACCGTGGTCCTCTGTGCCCTGATCGCGGTCCCGGCCACGATCCTCGCCCTGCGCTGGGACCGGGAGCCGTCCCCGGCCTCCCCGCCGGGCCAGGAGGCCACCGCCCCGGTGGGTGCACCCAACTGACGTGGAAGGAATAGGAGTTGAGGAATCCTGGACTCACCGCCCGCGATGCCGGGCCCGCCGCAGAAGCGTCTCCGTCGTGGTGATGACCTCCTCGTGCGCCAGCCGCCCCACCAGCGCGCCGCCGAAGACGACGACGCCGACACCGACGAGCCAGGACTGGACGACCAGGACGGTGCCGAAGGGACCGTAGTTGACGGTGCTGGAGGCGATCAGGGGCGAGAAGACCAGGCGCGAGAACATCCGTAGACCGAGCAGGCCGAGTGCCGTCAGTACGGCGCCGGGCAGGAGGGCCTTCCCGGCGATCCTGCCGCCGAGCAGCATCCACTGCGACCACCAGAAGAACAGGACGGCGCTCAGTGCCGCGCTCACCGTTCCGGCGGCCGAGTGGCGCCACAACGTGGTCGTCGCGGTCACGTAGATGGTGCCGATGAGCACGGCGAGCCAGAGGACCTGGCGCCATCTCGCGTACCAGCGGGCCGCGGACAGGTTCCAGACCTTCTCGTAGCCGGTCTGCACCGCCGCGCCGAAGCTCAGGCCGAACACGGCGAGCGCGGCGAGACCGAAGGCCGTCGTGGTCTGCCGCACCTGCGCGGGCCCGGCGAACAGCCGGGCGACCTCGTCCCTGGCGGCCCTGGACACCCCGAGGCCGTCCCCCAGCCACTGTGCGAACCCCCGCCCGTGTGCCGGATCGGCGGCGGAGACGACGACCAGGAGGGGCACCAGCGTGAGGAAACCGAGGGCCGCGAAGCCCAGCGACCTCTGACCCAGTTCGATGTCCTTGCCGTGCCGCCATCCCCGGCCGGCCGGGGAGTCGCGCAGCGCCGTGGACAGCCGTGCCCGCACGGTGGGCCGGTCGTGGTCGTCGGCGTCCGGTGGGTCAGTCTTCGGCATGCAGACCGATTACCACAGACGGTGCCGACAGCGTCAAGGGAGGCTTGCCGGTGCGGGGTCCGTTCCCGCCGGATGCGGCGGGAACGGACGTGGGCGGTGCGTCCGTGAGCCGCGACCGGCGGGCCCGGCCGGACGCCGAGTCCGGCCGGGCCCAGGGCGGTGACGCGGGGTCAGCTCAGGGTGAACTTCTGGGCGGCGGAGCCGTTGCAGTCCCAGATGCGCAGGCGGGTGCCGTTGGCCGTGGCACCGTCGGGGGAGTCCAGGCAGCGGCCCGACTGCGGGTTGAGCAGCGAGCCGTCGGTCTGCTGCTGCCAGATCTGTCCGCCGGCCGCGTTGCAGTCCCAGAGTTCGACCTGGGTGCCGTTGGCGGTGCCGTTGCCGATGATGTCCAGGCAGCGGCCCAGCGTGTGCAGCCGGCCGTCCGAGCTGTGGAACCAGTGCTGGTCGACCGCGTACGACTGGCAGCTCCAGAGCTGAACGGCGGTCGCGTTGGAGCCGTTGTCGTCACCGGCCACATCGGCACAGGTGCCGCCGGGGCCGGGGACGGGCGCGCCCGCGTTGACCGCGAACTTCTGGGCGGCGGAGCCGTTGCAGTCCCAGATGCGCAGGCGGGTGCCGTTGGCCGTGGCACCGTTGGGGGAGTCCAGGCAGCGGCCGGACTGCGGGTTGAACAGCGAGCCGTCGGCGCGCTGCACCCACTTCTGGCCCCCGATTCCGTTGCAGTCCCAGAGTTCGACCTGGGTGCCGTTGGCCGTGCCGTTGCCGACGATGTCCAGGCAGCGGCCGATCGTGCCGAGCGAGCCGTTGGCGTTGTGCGTCCAGTGCTGGTCCTCGGCGTACGACTGGCAGTTCCACAGCTGTACGGCGGCGCCGTTCACCCCGGTGTCGTCCGCGGCGACATCGGCGCACTGGTTGCCGGGACCGCTGATGGTGCCCTGCGGACCGTTCGGGACGTTGGTCTGGCCCGAGTAGCCCACGGAGACGATGTTCGCCTGGACGGCGTTCTCGGCCGCGTCGGTCGGATAGCCCGCGACCATGACGCCCTCGAAGAACGTTCCCATGTTCCAGTTGCTGTTGTCGCCGCCCGTGCCCAGGATGATGCCGCCCTCCTGCTGCATCGGCCGGTAGCCGCCCCGTGTGGGCAGCGCCCCGTCCCACCAGGTGGTCAGGCCCCCTGACTGCGCGTTGCCTCCCTTCAGGGCGTAGGTGGTCTGGCCGTTGTTCTTGAGGACCGCCGTGACGTACGTGCTGTTGTTGCCCTTGTTCGCGGTGTTGGAGCCGTTGTCGCCCTGGAACATGCCGTTCTCCAGGTCGGCCTCGATCCAGGGGCCGGATCCGCTGCAGGGAGCGAAGTAACAGGTGGTGGCGATGGACACGGCGTCCATGTGCCCGTTGCCGGTGTCGGCCGGGGTGGCCTCGGCGTTGCCGTAGTCGAAGCAGCAGGCGGAGCCGACGTGGGTGCCGCTGGCGACCATGTAGGCGCCCTCCGGCTGGCCGTTGACCGCGGTGCCGGACGCGGCGCCGTGCGAGCGGTAGCCGACTCCGGGTGAGATCCAGATTCCGTACACCTTGTGCCCGCCCGCCGTGACGGACAGTTCAGCGGCGTCCGCACCCCGGTCGGCACCCATGCCGGCCGTGCCCGCGGGGCCGGGGAACAGGTCGTTGTGGCGGGACGTCTGGTCGTACACCTTCGCGATGCTGCACGTGGTGTTCGCGCAGAAGACGTCCTGCTGGGCGGCGTTCGCGTAGCCGCCGGCGGCCAGCAGCCCGATGTCGGCGCTCGCGCCGTCGGAGACGCGGGTGACTTGATACAGCGGGCCGTTGTACGCGGAGAACAGCGCGCGGGTCGTGCTGTGGGCGGCGACGCACGGGGTGCCCGCGCCGGCGTAGATGTCGCAGGGCTGCGACCCCGCGGCCCGGGCGATGCCGGGCATGCCGACCAGGACGGTCACCAGGAGACCGAGGACGGCGGCGACGGACAGCAGGGCGTGGCGCAGCCGGGGTAAGGGCCCGGCCGCGAGGGAGGGGAAGGGACGCGAGGAGGCAGATCTTCTTCTGCGCATGTGTGCTCCCGATGTGGAGGGTGGAGCTACAACTCGCCCTCGGATCAGCCGAGTTCAGGCTGCCTGGCGACTGAGACGGAAGTTACAAGCGCTGGTCGATTGCGTCAATATTTGTTGCTTTCCTTTCTGCTCGGCCTGTGTCGGTGTCCGAACGTGTGGCTTTGTGGAGCCCGATGGGCTGGGTGGCGCTCCCCTCGGGTCCGGCGCCATCGCGCCGTCCGGGCGGGGGAGGCGACGGGGACGTACGCGGTGTTACCAACGCGTACCGTCACCGGGGGCCGGCCCGTCCCCGACGCCGGGGCGACCCACTTCGGCTGGATCGTCCCGTTTCCCTTCGCGTTCCCGGTGTTCGCCCTGAACAGCGGCGCGCCACCGGAAGGTGAAGGGAGTACGACGACCGAAAAGCGCCTACGGCGGCCCGCCCGAGTTTTTGCGACTTGCTCTGCTGTGCAACATTCGAGCGAGGTCGAGCAACAGCCTCGGAGGGGAATCGCATTGTCGCCCACCACGGGATCCGAACACCGGTCCCCGCACGTTCTCACACAGTCCAGCGACGAATCCCTTGTCACCGAATGGGCCGGTGGAAAAGGGAAGAACCTGCACACCCTGACCGCGTCCGGATTTCAAGTACCGCGATGGTCGATCATCGGCCAGGACGTATTCGCGGAATTCAGCCGCGACAGTGGTCTCGACGGGCACCTGAAGCGGCTGCTGGCCGACGACTGGGAGCCGAAGGCGGGCCGGATCGCCGCCGAGATCGCCGGCCTGATCGAGGCCGCTCCGCTGGGCGACCGCCTCACCGACGCCATCGGACTGGCCTACGGCCTGGCCGGCGGCGGCGCCGTCGCCATCCGGTCGTCCGGCGCGCAGGAGGACGGCGCACGCCACTCCTTCGCCGGCCAGTTCGACACCTTCCTCAACGTCCGCGGCCTCGACGAGGTCGTCGCCCACGTCCGCCGCTGCTGGGCCTCGGCCTTCTGCGAACGCTCCCTGCGCTACCGCGCGCGGCACGGGCTGGCGATCGACACCGGCGGTGTCGCCGTCATCGTGCAGCGCATGGTGGCCGCCGACGTCAGTGGTGTGCTGTTCACCGCCGACCCGGCGAGCGGACGTACCGACCGGCATGTCGTCAGCGCCGTCCACGGGCTGGGGGAGGGGCTGGTCTCGGGCGCCGTCGACGCCGACACCGTCGTCCTGGACGCCGCCACCGGCGAGCCGCTGACCACGATGATCGGCGACAAACAGGAGCGCTACGACGCCGGATCGGGACCGGGCTGCCAGGTGTCACCCGTCGCCGACGAGGACCGCGCCCAACCGGTGCTGACAACTGCCCAGCTGGCCCGGCTGCACGCGGCCGGGACCCGCGTCACGGCCCGGTACGGCGCCCCCCAGGACATCGAGTGGGCCATCGACGAGGACGCCCTGTGGATCCTGCAGAGCCGGCCCGTCACGACCCTCGCCCCGGCGGCCGACCCCACGCCGGAGCCCGGGCAGGACCTGCGGCTCTGGGACAACTCCAACATCATCGAGAGCTTCAGCGGTGTCGTGTCCCCGCTCACCTTCAGCTTCGCCGCCGACACCTACGCGAAGGTATACGACGGTTACGCCCGCGCCCTGGGCGTCCGCGGGGCCCGGCTGCGCGAGGTGCGGGAGTGGACCCCGTACCTCCTCGGCTATGTCCACGGAAGGGTCTACTACAACCTTTTCCATTGGTACCGCATGGTGCGTCTCGCCCCGCTGTATCCACTCAACCGGCGCGTCCTGGAGAAATCCCTGGGTGTCGCCGAGAGCATTTCCGACGAACTCGCGGACACGCTCCACCCGTTCACGCCCCGGCCCGGGCTGCGCGGCCAGGTCTCTCGTCTGACACGTACGGTCATCTTCGCCGGAAGATTCCTCACCATCCGAAAGTCCGTCGACAGGTTTCATCGAGATTTCTATCGCGCTTACACGGTATTCAACAATGTCGACTACGACGCACTGCCGGGAGACGAGACCTACCGCCGTTTCCGGCGGCTCCAGCGGGAACTCATCGAAAAATGGGGCCCGATGCAGACCCTCGACGCCACGATCCTGCTCTCCGTGGGACTCCTGGCCCTGCTCACCCGCAGATGGCTGCCGGACGCGCCCGAATGGTTCACCTGGGCCGCGGCCGCCCCGGGCGGCGCGGTCGAGTCCGCGGAACCCGTATGGGCACTGCGTGAACTGGCCGCGCAGGCGCGTGCCGACGCCGAGATCCTGGCCCTGCTGGAACGAACCCCCCACGCCGAGGCCCGGCAAGCGCTGCTCGACGCCGGTCACACCCCCTTCCTGCGGGCCCTCGACGCGTACATCGCCGACTACGGCTACCGCAGCCCCGACGAACTCAAGCTGGAGGTCCCCGACCTGCACGAGAACCCCGCGGGAATCTTCACCCTGCTGCGCGAAGCCCTGCCGGACACCGGCGGCGGCGGCACGCCGGACCGCTGCGGCGAGGCCGACGCCTACCTCGACGAACACCTGAGCCGTCCACGGCGCCTGGTGTACGAACGCGTGCGCGGCAAGGCCCGCGCCGCCCTCGCCGACCGGGAACGGCTCAGGTTCTGCCGCACCCGCGCCTTCGGAGCGGCCAAGCGCATGCTGCGCGCCCTGGGCCGCGATCTGGCGCGAGCCGGCGCCATCGACGCCTGGGACGACGTCTTCCTGCTGCGCCTGGAGGAGATCCGGGGCGCCTACGAAGGCACGATCGCCCACACCGAACTGCGCGACCTGGTCGTGCTGCGCCGCCGGCGACAGGCCGCCGACGCCGAACTGAACGCACCGTCGCGCTTCACCACCCGCGGCGCGCCGTACTGGTCGGGCAACCTCGAACGGGCCGGCTGGAGCAGCGGCCCCGCCGCCCGCAGCGGCGCCCGCGAACTGAGCGGCGTCCCCTGCTGCCCCGGCGTCGTGGAGGGGCCGGCCGTGGTCACCGACACTCCGCGCGACATCGGCGGCGGCATCCTGCTCGCCTACCGCACCGACCCGGGATGGGTGACCGCGCTCTCCTCGGCCGCGGCCCTCGTCATCGAACGGGGCAGCCCGCTGACCCATGTGGCCGTCGTCGCAAGGGAGTTGGGCATTCCGACCGTGGTCCAGGTCAAGGGCGCCACCACCGAGATCCGCTCCGGCACCCGGCTGCGGGTCGACGGCGCCGCGGGGACGGTCACCGTACTTGCCGACCCGCCCCACGACGGCCCGGCCGCCCCGGACAGCCCCCGAACGGAGACGCGCCAGTGATCCTCACCGAGGAACGGCTGCAGGACCTGCTCGACAAGTCGCTCGCCGAACTCCCCCCTGACACCGAGTGGGCCGTGACCCTGGAGGGCTCCATAGCGGAAGGGTTCGGCAACCCCTCCTCCGACATCGACTTCCTGCTCGTGAGCCGCACGGACGACGAACTGCCGACCATGCCGTCCGTGCTGTTCGTGGACGGCAGGCGGGTGGAGATCCGCACCCGGTCGGTGCGCCTTCTCGCCGACCAGTTCACGGCGCTGGAGCAAGGAGCGGGACGGCCGGGCGGTCTCTCCGAGGATCTCCTCAACCGCTGCCAGCGGGTACTGCACAGCCATCCGCTGCGCGGGCACGGCCTCATCGAGGAGGTGAAGGCGCTGCTGCCCGTGGAGCGCCTCCGCCGGATCACCGCCGACTGGTGGGCGCACCGGGCCCGGCAGTCCCTGCGGCACGCGATGGCTCTCCAATGCCTCGGCGAGAGCGAAGAGGCGGTCGACTGGACGCGCGCCGCGCTCGTGCAGAGCGTCAAGTCCTGGGCGGCCGGCCTGGGCGAGACCTATCTCGAACCCAAGTGGCTGTCCATGCAACTGGACCGGGCGGGACGAACGGACGTACGCGACCGCTACTGGGAGCTCGAATCGGCCACGGTCCGGCCCGGCGACGCCGATGCCGCCGAGGCCCATCTGACCGACTGCCTCGACTTCGCCGAACACCTCGGACTCACGAAGGTGCCCCGCAGGCCCGAGCGGCTCACCGTCGAACGCGTGGCCCGCGTGACCACCTGGCAGACCGGTGAGCGGATCCACGTCGTCCGCGGCCGGCGTGACATGTTCGCCCTCGGCGCCCACGCCGGAGCCGTCTGGCGTTCCCTCGTCCTGGGCAGGCCGCTGCCCCGCGTGCTGGCCGAGGCCGCCGGTACCGGAGTCACCGACCCCGGAGCACTGCTGGCCGTCTTCCTGCGCTACGGACTGATCCGCCTGGCCTGGAAGGGCGGCGGCGCCGTCACCCCCGCGCTTCCCCTCGCCGCTCCGCCCGGCCCCGTGACCCCGCCGCCCTCCACCACGCAGCCGCTGCTGTCGGTGCGCGGCGCGGCCGTCGGCGGCCCCCGCTCGGTCGACCTGATGCCCCTGCCCGCCGACCGGTTCGCCGCCGCCGCCATGGCCCTGGTGTGGTCCAACGTCGTGGTCGAGAACGCCGTCGAGGACCTGACCGGGGCCCTGAAACGCGGCCAGCACCGGGTGGCCGAGCTGACCGCGCGCCGCGCCGTGCACGCCGCGCTGCGCGCGTTGTTCAGCGCCCACGGGGTCAATCCCCTGCCCGCGGACGCCGATCTCGTCCGGCGTATGGACCTGCTTCCCGCCGCCACCCGGCCGATCGGCGAGCACGCCACGGAACTGCTGGGGCGGGGCGTCGCCTCGGCGGAGGACGGCGAGGCCCTCCGTGCCGAGCTGCGCCGCTTCATCGGCCTGGTACGCGGTGCCGTGGGCGCCGACGCCTTCCCGCTCTCGTTCGACTCCGCCCACACCTGGCGGGCGACGCTGCAACTCGGCCACGACTGGCTGCGCATGGGCGCCCATCTCGGCGCGGAGCTGCCCATCGAAGAGGCCCGCGACCTGCTGGCCGGCAACGGGGCCCAGCCCCATCAGGCCCGGTGACGGCGCCGGGCTCCCGAGCATCCCACCCGACGTTCCGCACGGAGGATCCACCGATGTCCGATCCGATGAACTCCGATCCGACGACCACCCGTCCGTCGGCTTCCGATCCCATGACCACCCGTCCGTCGACCTCGGATCCGATGAGGTCTCAGCCGACGGCGGCCGACTCGACGGCGGCCGATCCGACGGAGTCCGGCCCGACAGCGGCCGCTCCGACAGCGGCCGCTCCGACGGCGTCCGGCCCGATGACGGTGCTGGTGACCGGCGCCAGCGGCTTCGTGGGCGCCGAGGTGACCGCCCGGCTCACCGCCGCCGGTCACACCGTGCTGGCCGTGCTGCACCGCAACGGCGACCTCGTCCGCAACAACGGCAGAAGACTCACCGCCGGTCCGGGCACCCTCACCCGGATGACCGGTGACATCACCCGCCCGGGCCTCGGGCTGAGTGGCGACGACCGGCGGCTCGCCGCCACCGCCGACCGGATCGTGCACTGCGCCGCCGTCACCGACTTCGGACTGCCACCGGGACGGTACGAGCGCGTCAACGTCGAGGGCACCCGGCACGTCCTGGGCATCGCCCTGGCGGGCCGTGTCCCCCTGGTACACGTCAGCACCGCCTACGTGTGCGGCGAACGCGACGGCACCGCGTACGAGGACGAACTCGACCTCGGTCAGCGCCCCGGCAACGACTACGAGAAGAGCAAGCTGGCCGCCGAGACCCTGGTCCGCAAGGCCACGGCGGACGGTCTGCCCGTCACCGTGGTCCGCCCGAGCATCGTCACCGGCGCCACCCGCACCGGCCGGGTCCGCGACCTCAAGACCATCTATCCCGTGCTCCGCGTCCTGACCAGGGGCCTGGTCCGCACCGTGCCCGGACACCAGGACGCCGTCCTCGACCTGGTCCCCGTCGACCGCGTCGCCGACCTGGTGACCGAGGCCGCCACCCGGTTCCCGGACGTGGAGGGCCGCACCCTGCACGCCGTCGGCCACGAGCTGACCCTGCGGGACATGTCCGACGTCCTCGCCGAGTACCCGTCCCTGCACGTGCCGCGCTTCGTCCCCCCGTCCGCGTTCTCCGCCGCCTCCCTGCCTGGCCGCGAACGCCCCTACTACGACCGTGTCGTGTCCCTGTACGCCCCCTACTTCCGGCGCCGCGTCCGCTTCGACGCCACCCACGCCGAGGCCTTCGGCCACCGCCCGCCCGCGACGGGCGCACAGGCCTACCTCCGCCGCCTCCTCGACCACTGCCTCGCGACCGGCTATCTCGGCCCGCCCCCGCGCAAGGAGCCGGCCGCCGCCCGACCCGACGGGAGCACCCACCCATGACCCCCGCCCACCACGCCGAACCCACCTACGGCATACCCGTCTCACCGCTGCTGACCTGCCACCCCGACAAGCAACGCCTGTACGGCGCGGACACCTACTACCAGGAGAGCCACGACCAACTCGCCGCCCTCACCGGCGACATCACCGGATTCGCCCACCGGCACGCACTGCTGCTCCTCAAGCCCGACGCCGTCGTGGCCCGCAGGCTGGACGTGGCCGTGGACTGGCTGGACGGGCAGGGCTTCAGGATCGTCGGCGCGGCCGTCACCCGGCTGACCCGCACCATGATCCGCTCCCTGTGGTACTTCCAGTGGAACCTCGCCACCCCGTACCGCAGGCGGCTGGCCGCGCTCTTCCTGGAGGACGCCGACGCCCTCGTGCTCCTCGTCCGCCCCCGCCACGACCTGGACGTGCCCGCCTCGGTCGAGCTCACCCGGCTCAAGGGACCCACGGACCCGGACGCCCGCCGGCCCGGCCAGCTACGTCATCTCCTGGGCCGCTACAGCTACTTGCTGAACCTCGTCCACACCCCCGACGAACCCGCCGACGTCCTGCGCGAGCTGGCCGTCCACTTCGACGACAGCGAACGCGACCGCCTGTTCCGCTCCGCCCTCGCCGACGAGGACCGCACCGGCCACGCCCGGGAACTGACCGGCCGGCTGTACGACGCCACCGCATCCCGGGACCTCGCCTTCGATCCCGCCGTCGCCCGGCTGCGCGACACCGTGTCCCGGCACCCGGGCGCCGACCCGTCCGCCACCCCGCGCACGCTGCTGGAGACCGCCTGGCGGCGGGGAATCGACGTCGACCCGTGGGACACCGTCATCGTCGGCTCGAAGGTGCTTCCCATGCGGCAGCCGGGCCGGACGCCCGTTCTGGACGGAGCCGACGCCGGCACCTGGCGCCTTCACCTCGACACCGTCCGCGCCACCGCGAACTGAGGAGCGGCCCGTGCAGTTCACCCGGACACTTCCCGAACAACTGGTCCACCGCTCCGCGGCCGCGGAGGTCTTCCTGACCGACGCCGAGCGTCACGGCGAGGACGAGATGCTGCTGGCCGCACGCTTCCCCCGCCGTCACGCCTTCTACGACGACACCCTCGGCCCCGGCGACCTCCTCGACCCCCTGCTGCTCCTCGAGGCGTGCAGACAGGGCATCTTCGTCGTGGCCCACCGCTATCTCGGCGTCCGGCCGGGGCACAAGTTCCTGCTCCGGACGGTCGAGTTCGAGGTGCCGGACCCGGCCGCACTCACCCGGGAGGACCGGCCCACCGAGGCGGTCGTCGTCACCCGGATCGAGAGGCGGTTCCGGACCCGGGCGGAAGTACGGGGGCTGCGCCTCCGGTTCACGCTCTCCATCGACGGCCGCGAGGCCCTGCTGGCCCGCATCGACTACTCCTGGATGCCGCCCGAGGACTGGACGGCTCTGAGGGCCGGACAACGCGGCGCGCTCGGCCTGCCCGCCGTGCCCGTCGCCCTGCGCGGAGCCCGCGTCGAGCCCGCGCTCGTCGGCCGGCGCACCCCCGCCAACACGGTCATCTCCCCGCCGCGCACCGCGGACGACGGCACCCACACGGCGGACCTGGTGCCCGAGACCACCCACCCCACCCTCTACGACCACTGGGTGGACCACGTGCCCGGCATGCTGGAGCTGGAGGCCTTCCGCCAACTCGCCCTGCGCGCCTGCGTGTCCGCCGGAACCGTCCGCACACCCAGCCCGCTGCCGGTCGCCCTGAGCGCACGGTTCCGCCGGTTCGCCGAGATGGATCTGCCGCTGGAGTGCCGGACCGCTCCGGCCCGCCCGGGCGCCGACATCGAGTGCACCCTGCGCCAGCCCGGCGCCCTGGCCGCCGAGGCCCGCATCCGGCTCGCCGACCCGGACACCCGACCGGCGCGTTCCCTCACGGCCCCGACCACCCACAAGGCCGCATGAGTTCGACCGCACCGAACCGAGACGCATCCCACCGGAAGGCTCCCGCAGTGCCCACCGCCGCCGCCTCGCACCTGTCCGCCCGCCCCGGCCGGCAGGTGCCCGCCCGACTGGGCCGTTTCGTGCTGCGCATGTTCCGGCCGCAGATCTACGTCACCTACGGACTGCTGTGGGTCCTCGCCCTGGAGGGCACGGCGGCGTCCGCGGACGGCACGTCCTGGCGTCCCTCCGGCGCCACCGCGATCCGGGTCGTCAGCGTCGTACTGGCCCTGTTGTTCCTGCGGATGCTGGACGAACAGAAGGACCTCGCCCACGACCGTGTCCACCACCCGGACCGGCCGCTCGTCACCGGCGCGATCACCGCGGCCGAACTGCGCGGCGCGATGGCGGTGATCACCGTGGTGGTGACCGGTCTGAACGCGGGCCGCTCGGCGGCCGACGCCCTGCTGATTCTCGCGGCCCTCGGATACGGGCTGTTCCTCGCCCCGCTGGAACGGCTCTCTCCCGCCGTCGCCGACCGGCCCCTGCTCGGCCTGGCGTTCACCTACCCGGTCCAGCTGCTGCTCAGCGGCTATGTCTACGGATCACTCGTCGCCGCGGGAACCGTCACCGCCGACTGGCGCGGCGTCGCGCTGCTCGCCCTGTGCGCCTGTGTCTTCCTGCATTTCGAGTTCGCCCGCAAGACGGCCTGGGAGGCGCCACCGGGCGCCCGGCTGTACTCGGCCGTGCTCGGCCCGAGGCGCGCCGCCGCGGTGACCGCCGGCTTCGCGGCCGGCGCCGTCGGCTGCGAGGTCCTGCTGTTCGCCCCGCACGGTCCGCTCGCGCTGCTGCCCTGCCTGGCGGCCGTCCTTCCCGCCCATGGGACCCGGCGGTTCCTGGCCGCCAGGCACGGCGGGTGGCCGGTGCCCGCCGCGATCGCTTTCGTCGTGGCCACCTACCTCGCGCTGGCCGTCGGGGCGGTGCTGCTGCCGTGACCGCCGAACTTCCCCTGTCCTGCGAGGAGTTGCTGACCACCACGCGGTCGGTGCGGTACGGCCTCGACCTTGACCGGGCGGTGGACCCGGCCCTGGTCGAGGACTGTCTGCGCATCGCGCTCCAGGCACCGAGCGGCAACAACCGGCAGAACTGGCGCTGGATCGTGGTCACCGACCCGCGCGTCCGAGCGGATGTCGCCGAGGTGTACCGGGCCGCGTTCTACGAACGCAACTCCGCCGGTCTCGACCAGCCGGCGGACCTGCCCGAGGGCATGCGTTCGGTCCTCGTCTCGGCCCGGGCGCTGGCCGACCGGCTGCACCGTGTACCGGTCCTGGTCATCCCGTGTCTCGAAGTGCCCGGCGGACGGCTGCCGACCGGCAACCAGGCCGGACTGTGGGCGTCGCTGCTGCCGGCCGCCTGGAGCTACGCGCTGGCCGCCCGCAGCCGCGGCCTGGTCACCGCCTGGACGGCGGTCCACCTGGACCGTGAACGGGAGGTCGCCGATCTGCTGGGTCTGCCGCCCACGGTCCGCCAGGGCGCTCTGCTGCCCACGGCCCACCCGCTGCGTGACACCTTCGGCCCGGGCCCGAGGCTGCCCCTGGACCAGGTCCTGCATCACGATGGCTGGCAGGGCCCCCGGCCGGCCTGAACCCGGGCCCGGGAACGAACCCCGTTCGGCCCCTCGCACGGCTCGACGGACCAGGGATGGCGGCCCCGCACGCGGGGCCGCCATCCCGCGGGTCAGCCGACCGTCGGGCTGGGCGTGGGGCTGTTGGTGTTCACGTTGAGGTCGGGGCGCGCGGTGAGGACGACGGTCGGGGAACCGGGCTGCGGCGCGGGCGGTGTGAGCTGGTCCTTGGGGAGCGTGGGCGGGGCGCTCTGCTGGGCGAGGACCTGGGCGAAGTCGATGGTGCCGGTCTTCTCCATCATGGTGATGTGGTCGAGGACCGTGTCGTTGGCGAGGTCCGCGAGCTCGCGTACGAGGGAGTTGTTGGTGTTGGCGCGGACCTTGGCGATCACCGAGAAGATCGAACCGTGCGTGACGCGCAGGATGTTGGCGGTGGTCCTGTCGAACTCCTTGCCGCTCAGGGCCGCGGAGGTCGCCACGAACTGCTGCTGCTGCGGAGAGGCCTGGTTGGGCAGCGTGATGTTGAGCTGGATGGCGACCTTGCGGTCCAGCTCGTCGAGGCGGGCGTGACCCACGATCAGGTGCTTGCCGGCCTCCCGCATCGACGCGGTCGACCCCTTCTTGAGCGCGATCTCGCCCAAGGGGTACTCCCACAGCCCGGCCGCGCGGACCTTGACGACGAAGTCGCGGTCGCCCTCGGTGAGCGGGCCCCACTGCGTGTCCGCTATGACGCGGGTCTGGGCGCTGGACGTGGTCTGGAAGCCGAGCATGGTCGGGTATGCCAGAGCGGCGAGAGTCAGAGTCACCGCGCCGCCCACGAAGACCGTTCCTGCCAAGTTGCGTGAGACGGGCATGATGCCTCCTGACGTATCGATCAGATGTCACAGGGGGTACGGATGCCACGGCCCCATTGATCATCTTGCCGGGTAAATTCTGGCCGCTTCCCTGTGTTGTGCGTCACAGTCGATGCACAGGTTGACGGTTCGGCGCGGTTTCGGCGTGGCGCGCTGCCGTCGGCGGCGCCGGGCCCGAGGGCTCGGCCGGAGCCGGCAGGGGCCCTTCGGCGAGGCGTCCTAGGCGGGACCGTACGGGCGAACCGCCGGGCGGGTCCGGCGCGGTCCGGGAGATTGTCTCCATCAATCGATTGATCGATGCCTCCCGACGGCATATCCTCCCCGCCATGTCCGACTCGCCACCCGCTTCACCGGCCCCGGCGCCACCGCCCGCCGACGCCAGCCGCGAACGCATCATCGCGGCCGCCACCTCGCTCTTCGCCGACCACGGCTACGACGGCACGAGCACGCGGCGGATCGCCGCCGAGGCCGGGCTGAACATGGCCACCGTCGCCTACCACGTCGGCGGGAAGCCGGACCTCTACCGGGAGGTCATGCTCCGCGCCCACCTCGCCGAGCAGCGGGTGCTCACGGACGCGCTGGCCGCGTTCCGGGAGCTCGCGCCCACCGATCCGGCCGCGGCCGTCACCGGCCTGGTCGACCGCTACCTCGACTTCTGTCTCGACCAGCCGCACATCCCGGCCCTGTGGATGCGCCGCTGGCTCTCGGACGCCGCCGAGTTCGCGGATCTGGAGGCCGCCTACGCGCGACCGCTCATCGACGCGGTCCGCGACACCGTGCGCGAGGTCGTCCCGTCCGCACCGAAGCCCGGATCGACCGAGCCCGCCGAGCCCGCCGAGCCCGCGGACGTCGAGATGACCGTCTGGACGGTGCTGTGGAGCACCCACGGCTTCTGCCGCTCGGGCATCCGCTCCGAGGTCCCGCGCTTCCGCGCCCACCTGCGCGCCCTCGTCCTGCGCGACCTGGGGCTCGCCGCCCCGCAGCCGCGCGACCGGGAGCGCGGATGACGACCGCCCTCGTACCCCCGGCCGCCGTCGGCGCCCTCACCCGGCGCCGCCTGTTCGTCTACGGACTCGGCTCGGTCGGCACCGGCGTCTTCTCCACCGTTCCCGGTCTGCTGCTCCTCTACTTCATGACCGACGCGCTGGGCGTCCCCGCCGGCATCGCCGGACTCGTCGTCACCCTGCCCAAGGCCTGGGACGCCGTGTTCAACCCGCTGGTCGGGGCGGCGAGCGACCGTGAGGCCGTCCGCACCGGCCGACGGACCCGGCTGCTCGTCGCCGGCGCGCTCGCGCTGCCCGCCGCGTTCGCGGCGATGTTCCTGTCACCGATGACCGGCACGGGCGCGGCGGTGTGGGTGGCGGTCACCTTCGTCCTGGCCGCGAGCGCCTTCTCCCTGTTCCAGGTGCCCTACGTCGCCCTGCCCGCCGAGATGTCCCCCGTGCCCTCCGTCCGCACCCGGATCATGGTCTGGCGGATCGTCTTCCTGACCCTGGGCATCCTCGTCGCGGGCGGCGCGGCACCCCTCCTGGTCGACACCGCGGGCGGAGGCCGCAAGGGATACGCGACGATGGGGCTGACCGTGGGCCTCGTCATCGCGGCGGTCCTGCTGGTGCCCGCGCTCGGCACCCGCTGGGTGCGCTCACGGCCCGGCCCCGAACCCCTCGGACTGGTCGCCGCCTTCCGCACCGCACGCGGCAACCGCGCCTTCTTCGCGCTGCTGCTCTCCTTCGTGCTCCAGGCCGCCGCCGTCGCGATCATGCTCGCCGCCGCACCGTACGTCGCCACCTACCGCCTCGGCGGTTACGGCCTGACCTCGATGCTGTTCGTCTGTCTGGTCGCACCCAGCGCCGTCGCCGTCCCGCTCTGGGCCAAGGCCGCAGGACGGTGGGGACGGCTGCGCTGCCTCACCGTCGCCACCTGCGGCTACGCCCTCGGCGCCGCGGCCCTGCTTCCGGCGGCCGGCAGCGGCAGCGGCACCGTGGCGGTCGCCGCGACGCTCGCGCTCTGCGGACTGCTCGGGGTCTGTTACGCGGCCCTCCAGGTCCTGCCGCTCGCCCTGCTGCCCGACACGGTGCACGCCGACACCGCCAGGACCGGGCAGATCCAGTCCGGCGCGTTCACCGGACTGTGGACGGCGGGGGAGACCGTCGGCCTCGCGGCCGGACCCGGCGCCTACTCGATCGCCCTGGCCGCCACCGGCTTCGTCTCCTCGACCCTGGACCACCCGGTCGCCCAGACCGCCACCGCGCGAACAGGGATCCTCCTGGGCTTCAGCCTCGTCCCCGCCCTGCTCATGCTGCTCTCCCTGCCCGCCCTGCGCGCCTACGGCCGACGCCGCGCCGTGCGAGAAACGGAAACCACCTGATGACGACCCCCCAGCAGACCACCGCCGACGCTCCGGCCGCCCACCCGGGCCTGCCCGAGACCGGCCGCGCCGGCTCCGACCTCCTCGCCGAACTCGCCGTCCTCACCGCCGCCGACCTGCCCACCCGGGGCGGCAGCACCACCGCCTACGTCTACGACAGCGGCCGTCCCGAAGTACGCGAGGCCGCCGAACAGGCCTACCTGACGATGATGGAGGTCAACGGTCTCGACCCGACCGCGTTCCCCAGCATCGTCGCCCTGGAACGCCAGGTCGTCGGCGCGACCGCCACCCGCCTCGGCGGCGACGACACCACCCCCGGCATCTTCACCAGCGGCGGAACCGAGTCGATCATCCTCGCCGTGAAGGCCGCGCGGGACGCCCGCCCGGACGTCCTCGCCCCGGAGATCGTCGTCCCCGTGACCGCCCACGCCGCCTTCCACAAGGCCGGCAGCTATCTGCGGGTCACCGTGCGCAGCGCACCCGTCGACCCCGTGACCTACCGGGCCGACCCGGCCGCCATGGCAGCGCTCTGCAACGAGAACACGGTCCTCGTCGTCGCCTCCGCCCCCTCCTACGCCCACGGCGTCATCGACCCCGTCGCCGAGATAGCCGCCGACGCCGCCGGCCGCGGCATCCCCTGCCACGTCGACGCGTGCGTCGGGGGCTGGCTGCTGCCCTGGCTCGCCGAGGCCGGTGCGCCCGTCCCGGCCTTCGACCTCTCCGTCCCCGGCGTCACCTCCCTCTCCTGCGACCTGCACAAGTTCGGCTACGCCCCCAAGGGCGCCTCCGTCCTGCTGTTCCGCGACGAGGCCCTGCGTCTCAACGCCTACTACGCCTGCGCCACCTGGCCCGGCTACAGCGTCGTCAACTCCACCATCCAGAGCAGCAAGGGGGCAGGGCCGCTCGCCGGGGCGTGGGCCACCCTCCAGGCCCTCGGCGCCGACGGCTACCGCGAACTGGGCCGCGCCGCCCTGTCCGCGACCCGGTCACTGATCAGCGGCGTCCAGGAGATCGACGGCCTGACCGTCCTCGGCACCCCCGAGGCCACCCTGGTCGCCATCGGCACCGATCCGGCGGCCGAGACCCCGCTCGACCTCTTCGCCCTCGCCGACGAGACCCGCGCCCGGGGCTTCTTCCTCCAGCCGCAGCTCAGCCTGGACGGACTGCCGGCCAACCTGCACCTGACCCTCACCGGGGTCAGCGAGCGGGGCGTGGAAGAGCTGCTCGCCGTCCTGCGCGAATGCGTCGACGTGGTCCGTCCGCTCGGGCCCCCGACGCCGCCCGCGGACATCGTCGACCTGCTCGGGCAGGTGGACCTGACCGAACTCGACAACGCCTCCTTCGCGGCTCTCCTCCCGGCCGCGGGCGTCGATCTGAGCGGCGACGACGCGGCCCGGATGGCTCCGGTCAACCGCCTCCTGGACGCCCTCCCGGCGACGACCCGCGAGGTCATCGTCACCCGCTTCCTGTCCGCGCTCTACAGCCCTTACCTGGGCGGCTGAGCGCCCGGTCCGGGACACCCGGTCCGCGTCGGCCGGGGCAGCGCCGCGCTCACCGCGCGATGCGCTGCTTCCGGCCGCCGTGGCGCAGGCGCAGGCCGCCGTAGACGAGATCGGCGAGAAGGACCACGACGCCGATCACCAGCAGGTAGAACAGCCCGTGGGCGGCGACCCCGATGATGCCCAGGACGACCGCCACGAGCATCAGGAACAGAAACAGGTTCATCGGGCCCTCCCGGGCTCTCGGCGCGGATCAGCGACGGGCGAGACGCCGCTCGCCCTTGACGCCCGGCATGTAGTCGAGTTCGTAGTGCGCGAAGACCTCCGGCTCGTCCGTGGCGGGCAGCACGCCGTCCGTGTCGATGGAGGGGGCACTTTTCACCAGACTCCGGTCGTGGGCCACTTTCAGGTAGCCCGGGCCGACGGTCGCGCCGTCCAGGGGTACGAACACCAGGCGACGGCGGGTGGGAAGGCCCACGGTCACGGTGGCGAAGGAAGGATCGTCGGTGGCCGTGTCGACGTAGACGGACTCCAGGGTGCCGATCTTGTGGCCACCGGGGTCCACCACGTCGTGACCACGCCATTCGCGGATGTCACCTGCCTCGAACATCATGTGCCTCCGTTGCGTGGGTTCCCCTTCGGGAGTTCCCCCGATCGCGGGTCTGATGCCTTGACCGTCCCGGCACCCCGACGGCGGGCGGTTTGCTTTGCCGATCGGGAACGCCATAACTTTCCCTGCTGTGACCATGACACGTAGAGCGATCATCAAGGGAATGGCTGCCGCCCCGTTCATCGGAGCCGCGGGCACCATCCTCTCCGCCTCCCCGGCGCAGGCGGCGACCATCGACGCTGGCCAGTTCTCCCTCACCGCCCGAACCGCCAACACCTACGGCGAGTTCGCCGACCTGACGGCTGGTCTGGCGACGAAGCTGCCCAAGGTGGACGCGACCACGGTCGTCGCCGATGTCAACCGCAGCGCCACCCACCTGACCGGCGCCCCCAGTACGTCCGAGGCGTTCCAGACGGGCTTCGCCTGGGACACCGACGACCAGACGGTCGACTACTGGATTCCCCAGGGCGTCACCACCAGCGCGGACGCCTACGGCAACGGCACCTACCCCGAGGGCGGAACCGACCGCGTCGTCCTCGCCTCCTGGTACTTCGAGACCAACCCCGACGACGCCCCGACGGACAAGTACGCGCTCGACAAGGGCCTGAGGCTCACGTTCGTCAACTACAACAACGAGTCGGCGCCGAAGTACCGGCACGTCCTGCTGGTGGAGCCCGTCAAGACCGCGACGGGCGAGTTCTCGTTCAACCCCATCCGCAAGCACGCGGGCGGCATCATGTGGTACGGCAACCTGCTCTACGTGGTGGACACCTACAAGGGTCTGCGCGTGTTCGACCTGAACACCCTCTTCAAGGTGCCGCTGACCGAGAAGGACGTGTGCGGTCTGCACACCGACGGGCAGTTCTACGGTTACGGGTACCAGTACGTCCTGCCGCAGAGCCACGCCTACGACAACGCGGGAACCTACCTGCGGTACACGGCCATCGGGCTCGACCGCGCCAGCACCCCCGACAGCCTCGTCGTGAGCGAGTACTCCCTGTCCGGCACGGTCGACTACAAGGACGGCACCTTCAACGGCACGGGTGCGGGCACCGGCACGCCCAAGGTGGTCCGCTGGGACCTCGACTACACGGACCGCAAGCTCGCCTCGCTCACCGCGACGGAGGCCGTCACCGTCAGCCAGCAGAAGATCCAGGGCGTGGTGTCCCGCAAGACCAAGCACTACCTCGCCGCCAGCGACGGCCCCTCCACCAAGGGAACACTGCGCACCTTCACCTCCGGTGGCTCGACCGCGAGCGCGGTGTGTGACCTCGTCATCGGCTGCGAGGACCTCAGCTACCACAGCAGCGGGGCGTCCAACTGGTCGTTCAGCGAGTCCGTGATCTGGAACGTGGGCGAGTACGTCAACAAGCGCTACGTGTACGCGGTCCACGCCGACGGTTCGTAGCCGCCGGGAGCCGGAGGCGGTGGACACCGGACCGGACCGGCCACCGCCTCTCGCTGTCTCGGGCCACGGCTCAGGACACGGCCTCCTCCGGCCCGGAGCGGTGCGCCGGCACTCGTCCCGTGAAGGTGCGTCGGCGTCCGCCCGCCGGCGGGCCGGTCCGTTGAACTGCGGTCGCCGCGGGGCCAGAATGGCCGGATGCGCCGTCTCGTCGTCATCGACGCCCCGTCCAATCTCGGCCTCCGGCCGCCCGCCGAAGGCACCGTGCCCGGGTGCTACAAGCTGGCGGGCGCACTGCGGGAACAACGGCTGGTTCAGCGGCTCGGGGCGTACGAGGGCGGAGTCGTCGTGCCGCCCCGCTACGACCGGGGCGGATGGGCGGAGGGCGGCGGTGTGTTCAACGCCGAGGCGATCGCCACGTACAGCCGCAAGCTCGCCGACCGCGTCGAACACCACGTCCGGGCGGGAGACTTCCCGGTCGTCCTGGGCGGGGACTGTTCGATCCAGCTCGGTGCCTCGCTCGCCCTCCGCCGCATCGGACGGTACGGCCTGGTCGTCGTCGACGGATCCGCGGACTTCCGGCACCCCGGCAACTCCGACCGGGTCGGTGCCGCGGGCGGCGAGGAGTTGGCCCTCGCTACCGGCCGTGGCCAGCGGGACCTGACGGACCTCGAAGGCCTGCGACCGTATGTCAGGGACGAGGACGTCAGGGTGTTCGGCATCCGGGACTACGACGACGAGCGGGCCGAGCTCGCCGAGTTGAAGATCATGAACGCGACGGTCGGTGAGATCCGGCAGTGGGGTGCCGGGGAACTGGCGGGCGCGGTCCTGCAGACTCTCGAAGTGCCCGTGACCGAGGGGTTCTGGGTCCATCTGGACGCGGACGTGCTGGACCCGTCCGTCATGCCCGCCGTCGACAGCCCCGACCCCGGCGGGCTCCTGCCCGACGAACTCGCCGTGCTGCTGCGGACCTTGGTGCGATCGGAGCGGTGCGTCGGCTTCAACCTCACCATCTACGACCCCGATCTCGACCCCGACGGCTCCTGCGCAGCCCTCCTCGCCGACCTCCTCCAGAGGGCCTTCACCGGCGCCTGACCGGGAACGGGGCCGTGCGGCCCACGAGCCCCCGGGGCCGAGGCCGCACGGAGCGAGGCTCAGCCGGCTGAGGCATGGGCCGGGGACCGTGTGCCGGCGGGGCGCGGTTCGTCGGCCGGCTCCGGCCGGTCCGAACGAGCCGAGCGCGGTCGCGCGTCCGAGGAGTCCAGACGGAGCATCGCCGTCTCGTCCGGGGTGCCGGGTGCCGCCTGGTAGACCACCATCCGCTGGCCGCCCGTCCGGGCCAGTCGCATCACCTCGTAGGTCAGGGTCATCGCTCCGACTCCCGGATGCCGGAAGGATTTCTGCCCGCCGCCGCGTTCACAGACGTCGTACCGCTCCCAGAGCCGCGCGAACTCCGGTGACTTCAAAACCAGTTCACCGGCGAGCGCGGTCAGCTCGGGATCGTCCGGGGCCGCTCCGGCGACCGCCCGCAGATGGGCCACCGAGAGCGCGACGGTCTCCTCCCACGGCTCGTACAGTGTCCGGCCGACGGGGTGGAGGAAGAGATACCGGGTCAGATTGCGCTGCTCCTGGGGCCAGTCCCAGAGTCCGGGCAGCAGCCGCCGGCCGGGCGGATTCGCGGCCAGCACACGGTTGAACCGGCTCACCACATAGGCGGGGAGCGGACGCATCGACTCCAGCATCCGCACCACCGAGTCACGAACCGTGTGATCGGAGGAGGCGGGCAGTTCACCGACCCGCCCGGAGGCCAACTCCACGAGCTCGTAGAGGCGTTCGTAACCGTCGCCGCGCAACCGCAGGGCACGGGCCAGGCCGTCCACGACGGCGGGGGAGGGATTGGTCTCCCGGCCACGCTCCAGGCGGATGTAGTAGTCGACGCTCACTCCGGCCAGCGCGGCCAGCTCCTCCCGGCGCAGTCCGGGAGTGCGGCGCAGCCCCGCTCCGGCCGGGAGACCGACGTCCTCCGGCCGGACCTGCGCCCTGCGGGCCTTCAGATATCTGCCGAGTTCGCTGCCCCGTGCGTCCGTTGCTGACATTCGGCCCATTGTGGCAGGCCGACCGGGAAGGTGGGGGGCCCTGTCATGCCCTGGAACGCCGCACCCGGGGAACAGGTCGGTCTGCCGGACCGCCGCGCCGGCGCGGAGAGTTGATCCCGGAGCGGGCGGCCCGACCGCCGGGGCCCAGGGCGTGCGAGGCACAGGACCGCGGCCCCGGCGGTCCGGCGCCGCCCGCCGGCTCTCTCCGGCCACCGTCGATTCCCCTTGTCTGCCCAGGAGTTCATCATGCGTGCCCCCGCCCCTGTCCATTCCGCGGCCACCGCGGCGGCCCACGGCCGCGGTCTGCGGTCGTCGACCTCCTCGCTCCGGCGACGACAGCCGCACGGGTCCCGGCCGGCGGCACGGCCCGTCGACTCACCGATCGCACCGAGGCGTGGCGGCGTGGCGCTGATCGCCGCGCTGCTCGGCTTCACGGTGATCACCATCGACGTCTCGGCCGTCAACATCGCCCTGCCCGCGGTCGGTGCCTCCCTCGGCGGCGGGATGACCGGACTGCAATGGGTGGTGGACGCCTACACGTTGATGTTCGCGGCCCTGATGATCTCCGCCGGTGCCCTCGCCGACCGGGCGGGCGCCCGACGCGCCTATGTCTGGGGCGTGGCCCTGTTCACCCTCGCCTCCCTCGGCTGCGCCTTGGCGCCCGGCATCGGTGTGCTGGTCGCCGCGCGCGTGGCGCAGGGCGGCGCCGCGGCGATCGTGATGCCCGCCTCGCTGGCGCTGATCCGGCACTCCTACGACGACGCCCGGGCGCGTGCCCGCGCCATCGCCCTGTGGACCGTGGGTGGTTCGGTGGCGATGGCCGCGGGGCCGGTGCTGGGCGGCCTGCTCACCGACTCGGCCGGCTGGCGAGCGGTCTTCCTGCTCAATCTCCCCGTGGGCGCGGTGATCCTGGGCCTGCTGGTCCGGGTGCCGCGCTCCACGCGCCGGCCCGCCGCGGTGGACGTCGGCGGACAGCTCACCGCCGTACTGGCCCTGGCCGGGCTGGCCTTCGCGGTGATCGAGGGCGGCCACCTGGGCTGGACGAGCGGCCCGGTGACGGCCGCGGCCGCGCTCGCCGTCGCCTCCGGGGGCGCCTTCGTCATGGCGGAGGCGCGGCACCGCCGGCCCATGGTCCCGCTGGGCATGCTGACGGACCGCCGGGTGGCCGTCCCGCTGGCGGTCGGCTTCGCCGTCAACGCCGCCTTCTACGGCGGGATCTTTCTTCTCGGGCTGTACTACCAGCGGTTGCGCGGAATGCCGGCGATCGAGGCCGGGCTGATGTTCGTCCCGATGTCGGCGGTGGTGACGGTGACCAATCTCGTCTCGCCGCGTCTGGCGGAACGGATCGGGCGGCGGCCGGTGATCGTCGCCGGTCAGGCGATCTTCACCGGAGCGATGCTGGCCCTGCTGCCGCTGACCGCGCACACCCCCGTATGGCTGGTACTGGTCCTGCTGCTGCCGCTGAGCATCGGCGGGGCGCTCGTCGTGCCCGCGCTGACGGCGCTCCTGATGGACGCCGTCCCGGGAGAGCGCGCGGGGACGGCGTCGGGGCTGCTCAACTCCCTCCGCCAGACCGGCGGCGCGCTCGCCGTCGCCCTCTTCGGCGGCCTGCTCGCCGGCTCCGACGGGGACTTCTCCCTCCCCGGCATGCGCGTCGGCCTGCTCGCCGTCGCCGCCCTCCTCATCGCCACCACCGCGCTGTCCCGTCTCCTCCTGCCCCGCGGCTGACCGGGGAGAGGCACGGCAGCCGGATCATCGCGAGGGGCTCGACAAGAGTTCCTCACGCCCACCCGCCGGCGCGCCCTCCAGGGTCTGGAGCCTCGGGATAGGCTGCCCCGCTGTGGAGCGGATCTTGGTGGTGGGGGTCACGGGCGCGGGCAAGTCGACACTCGCGCGCGCTCTCGGCGAACGGCTGGGACTGGCGTACCACGAGATGGACGGGCTCTACTACGACGGTCCTGGGTGGTCCGTGAACGCCTCGTTCGCCGAGGACGTGGCGCGGCTCGGCGCCGGGCCCCGCTGGGTGGTGGACTCCCTCGGATATCCCGAGGTCCGCGATCTCCTGTGGGGCCGGGCCGACACGGTGGTGTGGCTGGACTACCCGAGGCATGTGGTCGTGCCCCGCGTGCTGCGCCGCTCGCTACGGCGCTCCGCCCGCCGCGAGGTCCTCTTCGGCGGCAACCGGGAGACCTGGCGGGGGTGGCTGAGCGCGGAGCATCCGGTCCGGTGGTCCTGGTCCCAGTACGCGGGCCGCCGCGAGGAGATCGATCGCCGGACCCGTGATCCCCGCTTCGCCCCGCTCGACACCCTGCGCTTCACCCGCCCCGAGGAGGCCGCCCGCTGGCTCGCGGCCCTCTGACGTCGCGTCGGCCGCGCTCCCGTTCCTCAGCTCGGGCCCGCTTTCGGGCCTTCGAGGCCGCACCAGCCCCTGTCGAGCAGGTCGAACGCTCTGTTGATGACCTGCTGGGGGTCGTCGTGGGCGCGGGCGGCGTGCGGTGCTTCGAGGGCGAAGTGGGCCAGCGCGGTGCAGGCGGGATCACCCGCGGGGAGGCCGCTCTCTTCGGCGATCACCTGGGCGAGCGCGGCCGTGTGGCGTAGCCACATGGCCTGGTGGTAGTCGCGCAGGGCCGTGGTGCTGTTCACCAGTTCGAGGAACGTGACGAAGCGGGGGTCGCTGCCTGCGTCCGCTCCGCGGTGGTGCAGCGCGTGCTCGCGCAGGGCGTTCGGGATGGACCGGCCCGGGGGCCGCTCGCGTACGACGGCGAGAAGGCTGTCTTCCCGATCGGATTCCTCGTCGAAGACGAGCGCCTCTTTGACGGGGAAGTGCTTGAAGAGCGTGGTCGTGGACACGTCCGCGGCGTCGGCGATCTCGCGGATGCCGACGTCGTCGTAGCCGCGCTCCAGGAAGAGGCGCAGTGCGGCGTCGGCGATGGCCTGGCGAGTGGCCGCCTTCTTGCGCTCGCGGCGCCCTGGGGGAGCCGGGGAGCCGGCGGCCGGGCGAGTGGGTTCGGACATGGAAGCAATCTACACCACTAGTTGTCTCGGTAAAAAAGTTGAGTTGTTGCACTTATTGATCTGGTGTGCTCTTCTGGTGTGGTGGCCACGAGGCACTGCCCGGCCCCCTTGCACTTCACCTCCCACTGTCCGAACGGAGTGATCCGCGATGTCCGCGACCGCTCCTTCCCGCTTCCGCGGCCGGCCCCGGCGCCCCGCCGCACCGCACGAACGGAGCACCACCATGAACACCGACCCCACGCCCCGCATCGCTGTCGTCGGAGCCGGTCCCGGCGGTCTGACCTGCGCGCGGATCCTCCAGCGGCACGGCATCAGCGTCACCGTCTACGACGGCCAAGCCGGCCCGGAGGCCCGCAACCAGGGCGGCACGCTCGACCTGCACGAGGACAACGGCCAGATCGCCCTGCGCGAGGCCGGACTGCTGGACGACTTCTTCCGCCTCAGCCGCCCCGAAGGGCAGGAGATGCGCCAACTCGACCATGCGACGGGCGCGATCGGCTTCCACCATCTCCCCGGGGAAGGCGAGACCTTCAAGCCCGAGATCGACCGCGGACAGCTCCGCGACCTTCTCCTGAACTCCCTCCAGCCCCACACCGTGCGCTGGGGCCACACCCTGCGTTCGGTCGGCGGCTCCTCTCAGGGACCCCGCCTGCTGCACTTCACCGACGGCACGAGCGCCGAGGCCGATCTCGTCATCGGGGCCGACGGCGCCTGGTCCACGGTGCGCGGCGTCCTCTCCGACGCCACGCCCCGGTACACCGGCATCAGCTTTCTCGAGGCCTGGTTCCACGACGTCGACAACCAGCACCCCGACCTCGCGGAACTCGTCGGCCGGGGCAGCGCCGCCGCGGCCGACGGCGAGCGCGGACTGTTCGCTCAGCGCAACAGCGGCGACCACATCCGCGTCTACGTCATCCAGCGCGTCCCCGTCGACTGGATCACCGCCGCGGGCCTCACGACCCATGACACCGACGGCATCCGGGCCGTCCTCCTAGACCGCTACCGTGACTGGTCGCCCCGCCTGCGGCAGATGCTCCGCGACAATGACGGCCGCTACGTCGACCGCCCGCTGTACGCGCTGCCCGTCCCGCACGCCTGGGAACACGACCCCACCGTCACTCTGCTCGGGGATGCCGCCCACCTCATGCCCCCGCTCGGCGTCGGCGTCAACCTCGCCATGCTCGACGCCTGCGAACTCGCCCTCGCCCTCGCGCACCACGACACCATCGACGACGCCGTCCAGGCCTACGAGAAGACCATGCTCCCCCGCTCCAGCGACATGCAGTACGCCCTCGACGGTCACGCCGAAGACCTGCTCTCCGGCGTACCGCACCACCCGGACGAGGGCGACAACGACTGACCGTACGACCGGCTGACGACCCATCACCGTCCCGCGTCCATCGCCCCATGGGTCGTCCATCCATGGGGCCGATAGCCTCACCCTCATGATCGAGGGTGAGGACGGACGAGCCGGAGACGGTCGTGACGCGCAGGACTGGGCTGCCACGCGATCGTGGGTGGAGAAGCGACTCGCCGACGGGGAGCGGATAGAAGGCGCCGAGCGCTTGCGAGGAGGTTGGACCTCGCACATGCGCGGCCTGAGCGTCTCGGGGCCGGACGGCCGGCGGACTCTGGTGCTGCGGTCCTTCGAGAAGCCTTTCTACATCCGGCACGCTGATGGTCTGCTGTCCCGCGAAGCCGCCGTTCTGCGCCTGCTCGGGGAGACGTCCGTGCCCGCGGCCGCGCTCGTGGACGTCGACTCGGCCGGCACGTGCTGCGACCACCCGTCCTTGCTGATGTCGATGCTGCCCGGGTCCGTCCGTCTGGACGACCGAGGTGCTGAACACCGTGCCGACCTGCTGGCCGCGCAACTGTCGCGCGTTCACCAGATCGAGGTCTCCGCAGAGGCGAGGCCGCGGACCTGGCAGGCGTGGACTTCGCCGGAACGGGTGACGCCACCCGGGTCCACGCCGCGGCCGGAGCTGTGGCAGCGGGCCGTCGACGTCATCCGACAGGGTCCGCCTGATCACCGGTCCTGTTTCCTGCACCGGGACTTCCACCCGGGCAATGTTCTCTTCGAAGGCGACGGGAGCGATGTCCGTATCAGCGGTGTGGTCGACTGGGTGGAGACCTCATGGGGACCGGCTGACCTCGATGTGGCCCACTGTTCAACAGCCCTGGCCCTGCTCCACGGTGTTCCCCTGGGCATGAGCTTCGCGGACCGGTACCTCGCCGCGGGAGGGCGACTGGACGGACGGAGCCCGGCGCACCTGTACTGGCGGCTCATCGACGCCCTCGCCTTCGCCCCGGACGCGGAGAAGGTCGCCGTCCCCTGGCGCGAACTCGGCCGCGCGGATCTGACCCCTGCCCTCCTGACCGGCAGGCTCGAGAACTACCTGGCCGCGCTGTTCGAGCGCTACGCGTAGGTCCGGCCCGAAGCCCCACGCCCGCACCGTCTTCCGGCGGAACGGCCGGTGGCGGATCGGCCGTCGGCGGGCGTGCCGGTCCTCGGCCGGGCCGCGGGGCAGCCGACGTCCCCATGGCCGGCCCGCCATCGAGACCTACCGGGCGCCGTCACCGTCCAGCAGTCGGCGCAGCTTCGTCGAGGCGCAGGAGTCGGGCAGCACGAATCCGCCCGGCGCCTGCGAGGAGTACGACAGCTTCCGCAGCGCGGTCGACGGGAACGGCCAGCACGTCTCGACGGACCAGCGCACACCGCTCAGGTCGGCGCCCGCGAGGTCGGCACCCCGCAGGTCGGCGCCCGAGAGATCGGCGCCCCTCAGCTGAGCCTCGCGGAGTGAGGCCCCGTGCAGGATCGCGCCCCGCAGGTCGGCGCCGGAGAGGTCGGCGTCGGACAGCACCGCGGCCACGAGGTTGGCGCCTGTCAGGCGGGCCCCTGTCAGGTTCGCTTCCGTGAAGTGGGTCGTGTAGAGCTGGGCGTCCGAGAGGTCCGCGCCCGCCAGGTCGGCCGAGCCGAGGTAGGTGCCCGCCAGGTCCGCGCCGACGAGGTCCGCCTCGCGCAGATCGGCGAAAGGCATCAGGACGAAGGAGAGTTGAGTTCCCGTCAGGAGTGCTCCGGCCAGTCCTGCCTGGATCAGGACCGCGCCGTCCAGGTTCAGGCCGGAGAGGTCGATGTGGTCCAGCAGGCCTCCCGGGAGCTGGGCCAGTTCCTCGACGAGGCGCCGCAGTTCCTTGACGGCTGGCGTGCGAGGGTCCCGGCATGCCTCCTGGTGGCCACGCTGCCAGCCGGCCAGTTCGCGAACGCGGTCGAGGCCGGACGGGGACATCGGCATGACCCGGGTCCGGGTCGCCCGGCCCGGTGCGGGAGACGGCGCCTCGGCGTCCAGGAGGACCGTCGGGTCGTACGGAGCAGGGGCACCGGGTGTGGCGCCGGCGCCGCTCCGCGCGGGCCACGAGGGTGCCGCGGACCAGGCACCGGCCGGGCCGTGCGTCCGGGTCCACGCGTCCATCGCGGCTCCTACCATGGCACGCGCGGTACCCGCGTCGGCGGGCCGGTCCTTCGGCCCTGGGGCGAGAAGCGCGAGGACGAGTCCGTCGACCTCGGGAGGCAGCGGCTCGCGGGAGTGGAGGGAGGGCGGGGGCGGCAGCTTCCTCTCGTAGAGGCCGCCGCACTCGGGGCGGGCTCCGGTCAGCAGTTCGTACAGCACACAGCCCAGGGCGTACAGATCGGCCCTGCCGTCGGTCGCCCCGGGTGCGCCGAGCTGTTCGGGTGCCATGTAGGCGGGCGTTCCCACTGCCTGGCCCGCCAGGGTGAGCGGGTGTGCCCGGTCCGGCTCGCGGACGAACCGGGCGATGCCGAAGTCCAGGAGCTTGACGGTCCCCGTGGGAGTGACCATCACATTGCCGGGCTTGATGTCACGGTGCAGCAGCCCGGCCGCGTGCGTGACCTGCAGGGCCCGGCAGATCTGTCCGGCCCAGTCCAGGATCAAGGGCACCGACGCATCGGCGGCGGCCCGGTCCAGGGTGTGGCCCGCGACCAGTTCCATGACCACGAACACCGTGCCGTCCGCGTCCTGCCCGTAGTCGAGCACGGCCACCACGCACGGGTCCCATATCCGCCCGAGCGCTCTCGCCTCCGAGGCGAGGCGTTCCTGCGCGGCCGGCACACCGTATTCCGGCGGCAGTACCTTCAGCGCCACCGTCCGGCCGATCCGTTCGTCCTCCGCGCGCCAGACGACCCCCATGCCGCCCCGGCCCAGCACGTCCTTGAGCCGGTAGCGCCCGGCGAGCAGTGCCTGTGTCATGGCTCCCCCTCGAAACAAATAGCGTCGCACTGACGAGAATTCTCGTCAGTGCGACGCTATCGTGGGCCTGGGCCCCTGTACAACCCGGTCGGCGGACGGCGGCGATCAGCGCACCACCTCGTCGGCCAGAAGGTCCATGAGGAGGCCGTCGTGCCAACTGCCGTCCAGGCCACGCTCGTACCGCCGCATGATGCCGACCGGGCGAAAGCCGACCTTGGCGTAGCAGCGGATCGCCGCGGTGTTGTCGGCCGCGGGGTCGATGGTCAGGCGGTGATGGCCGTGGTCGTCGATGAGGTGGCAGGCCAGCGTCCGTACGGCGTCGGTGCCCAGGCCCCGGCCGTGCACCGTGGGATCGAGGAAGAGGTCGATACCGGCGTGCCGGTAGTCCGGTTCCTCCTCGGCGTGCCACTGGATCATGCCGACGTTCCGCCCTTGATGGACCACCGTCAGACACCGAGTGTCGGCGTCCCGCAGATCGGTCGTGATCTCCGCCGCGAGATCATCCCCACCCCGCCATCGCGCGCGTACTTCCGGCGTCGCCCGGATGGCGGCCAGGACGGGGACGTCGTCCTGGACGGTGGGCCGGAGGACGACGGAAGCGCCACGGAGCACGGTCATGGCCCACGACCCTAGTGCGACCGGCTTCGACGCCGCGCGCGCCGCGACGGGCTCAGCGATGACGACGTTTCCCGAGGACGGCTCCGTTCGCGGTTCCGTGCACCACGGCGCCCGGCACGCCGGCGCGGTCGGTGCCCCGATCGTCCTGCCTCCCGACCGTGGTGCATGCTGTTGCCGTGAGTGATCCTCAATCAGCGTGGCAGGAATGGCTGAACGGCCTGGACGCGCCACGGCGGACTGCTGCGGAGTCGCTGCGTTCCCGGTTCCGTGCACTCGGTGTGGCCGATCCTGTCGACCTGATCACGTCGGAGGTCATCGACGATCTTCCGCAGCTCACGCGGTCCTTGCTGCTGCGGAGCCTGTGGAAGGGTGCGATCGACGGCTGGACCGATCCCGGCTCGCTCGACCAACTGCCCGCCGCGCAGCGGCTTCTCGCCGCCGGGGCGGACCGCGAGGACCTTGTTCGCCTGGTCCGGGCCGTGGCCTACGAGGCGGTGTTCGCGACGCTCGAAGAACTGGACGCGGGCGGAGGCGCGCACGGGTCGGAGGCGGAGCCCGGCTGGGTGGTCATGGAGTCCGGCGAAGACGGCACTCCGACTCGGCGGCCCCTGCCAGGCCTGCACGAAGACCTCCTGACGATGGACCCCAGCGGGCGCGACGGAGCCGACCTCTGGGAATGAGGGCGGTGCTTCGGCCGGGTTGATACAGGTCGAGGCGGGGCCACGACTTCCACGCCGGATTCGCCGTATGGTCCATGCACTCACTGTGTGCCCGTTACCTTGACCCCGAAGCCGACGAGGACGACGAACGCGCGGTCTCGGAGGCGGTCTCGGTGGCGCCCTACACCTACTTCGTCGAGGGGTGAGACGACTGGAAGCCTCTGCGGGATCCATCGCGCGTCCTGTTCGCCCTCACGGAAGGAGACCGACCTCATGGAGTTCGCCTTTTCCGGCCCGGTGATCGAATGGCGCGGACCGTCGCCGTACTACTTCGTGCGCGTGCCGGACGAGGAGTCCGCCGACATCCGCGAGGTGGCCGCACTGGCCACCTACGGCTGGGGCGTGATCCCGGTCGAGGCCCGGATCGGCGAGGTCACCTTCCAGACGTCACTCTTCCCCAAGGACGGCGGCTACCTGCTGCCGCTCAAGGCCGCCGTGCGCAAGCCGAGCGGCCTCGCGGCAGGAGACGCCGTGACGGTGAGTCTGACCGTCCGTCTCCACGAACGCCAACCCCGCTAGGTTCACGGTGACACCGGCGACGGCGGTCCCGAGCAAGTGTGCCGGCTCAACGGTGAGACGACCCAGGAGATGATCTCCGGTCCCCGCTTCCTCGATCGGCGAGCCCTCGTGGCGACGCGTGTGAACGGATCCACCGCAGACGACGCCACCGTGAACCGCTTGTGGCAGGAGCACCTGGGCACCGCTTTCCTACCGGACTGCGCGGAGCGGAGCTGTCCGGCATCGACATGGTGCTGATCGACGCCCAACTGGTGTCGGATTCCGGTCCGGAACCCACCAACTGACCCGGCCTGGATCCGGCACGCCTGATCACGGGCCTGTGTTTCCCTCGAAGGCGCCCAGGTTGATCAGGCTCACCCGGTGGTCCCAGGCGTCCCACCTCACCAGCTTCTGCGCGCCCCAGTAGTAGGTGTCATAGCCCATGAGGTCGCCGTACGCCACGTCTTCGTGTGCGTGGTCGGGTCTCCCGAAGGCGGCCAGGACATCCTCGTACGAGGTCAGGTGGGCGAAGTGCGACAGATGCGGGCCGTAGATCGTGAAGCCGACGACCGTGCCGGCTCGGACCTTGTAGGTCACCTTGTTGGCGCAGTACAAGAACCCGTCCGACCGGGCAGCGTGGTTGACGACCTCGTCGAGGCTCAGCCTCCGCCCGTCCGCGTGGTAGTACTCGCTGTCGATGTCGGTCCCGCCGCGGTACCGGGCGACCACGGAGGACTGGGCCTGGATGATGCTCAGGCGCGGGACGCTGGTGGCCGGTTCCCCCAGGGCTATGCCGTTCATCTCCACAGTCGTGAGGTCGAGGTGGGGCCGGTACAGCAAGTCCAGGTTGTCGAGAATCTCGATCATCGGCAGAGTCTAGGCCGTTCGAACAGCGGCCCTGAAGCAGGCGAGTTGGCCTGTGCGCGGAGGCGGGGAAAGATGTGCCTCTCCCGTTCGCGGGGCCGGTCCGGCCTGAATGTCAGAGGTGTCTGTCAGGCTCTGGGTATGGAGATGACGCTGCAACTAACGATCGACTGCGCCGACCCGGTGAGGCAGGTGGCGTTCTGGAGCGAGGCTCTGGGATACGTGCCCGAACCCCCGCCGGGTGACCATGCCACGTGGCGGGAGTATTGGGCAGACATGGGCGTGCCCGCGGAGGAGTTGCCTCCCGGTGCGGGCGACCTCCCGGAGTCGATTGTCGATCCCGCAGGACAAGGGCCCCGGGTGTGGTTCCAGAAGGTTCCGGAATCCAAAGCCACCAAGAACCGCATTCACCTCGACCTGAAGGTCGGCGGCGGGCGGGACGTCCCGTTGGAGGTCCGCACACAGCGGGTGACCGCGACAGTGGAGAGACTGGTCAAAGCCGGCGCCGCCGTGCTCCGGATCACGGACGCGCCGGACATGGGGCACTACGCCGTCCAGTTGCAGGACCCCGAGGGCAACGAATTCGATGTTGTCTAGGAGTCGTTCGGTCAAGCCGCTCACGCTCATCTGGTGAACTCGGCGACGAGGACGTTCGCTTCGCAGGGAACGAGACCTTGTCGTACCGCCTTGCGACGGCGTGTTGGCACCGGAGCCGAATGACGCTGTATTCGACGGCCTGGGCTTGACGGTCCAGGCCGTCTAGTGCTGTGACCGCGTAGGTTCACCGGGTTGGTGCTCATGGTCCTCGTGCCGGTGGAATGTGACGACACGTCCGATCGGCGCGGGGAGGCGGGATGGCACAGCCGGTCAGGGGCCGTACGTTGGCCGAGCAGGAGGGGCAGAAACGGCAGCGGATCGTGCGACGGGGCAGCACCAGCACGGTGCATTTCCGCAGGGCGATGATGCGGCTGGCCTCAGCGAGCGGGAACACCGTGCCGGTGATCGCGCGGCTCGTGCAGGCGGACGAGGACACCGTCCGGGACGTGATCCACAAATTCAACGAGATCGGGCCGGCCTGTCTGGCCCCTCGGTGGGCGGGAGGCCGTCCCCGCCTGCTCAGCGATGACGACGAGGACTTCGTCATCCAGACGGCCACCACCCGCCCGGCCAAGCTCGGCAAGCCCTTCTCCCGCTGGTCCATCCGGAAACTCGCCGATCACCTGCGCCGCGACCTCGCCCGCCTGATACGGATCGGCCGCGAGGCCCTGCGCTGCCTACTCCGGTCCGGGCGCTCGTGGAGCACGTAGTCGGGGATCCCGCTGTGCCCGGATGCGGAGATCAGCGGCCAGGCTCTTCGCCATGACCCGCTCCCTGCCAACGCCATCGGGCAGAAGATCGCCGGGCTCACCCGTGTCCGTGAAACCGTGCCGCTCATAGAGCGCGGTCGCCTTGCGGTTTTCCGGCATGACGGACAACCGCAGCGTCGCGGCACCGCGCTCCGCCGCCCACCGCTCGACCGCCTGGATCAGGTAGTCACCCACACCCTTGCCCCGAGCCGTGGGGTCGACCCACATCGAGATCAACTCCACGTTCTCTGCTCCCTCGCCCGGCACTCCGCTGGCCATGCCCACCGGAAGACCGTCGAGGAGCGCGACGAGATCGTGCGCGCCAGGAATCGACAGACGGGCACGCCAGCGTTCCTCTCGGTCGCCGGAGCCCTGCCACTGGGCCAGCGTCGATCCGAACGCGTAGGGGGCCTCAGCAAGCGCGGCCAGTCGCAACTCCCGCCAAAGGGGCCAGTTGTCTGATTCCAAAGTGCGTAGTTCAAGCATGATCCGGACCCTGCCCGCCCGCCGGGGTCGGCAGCAAGTTGATTACAACCATGCGAACGAGGTCGTTCAGCCCTGCGACCAGCCGAAACCGGGGAACAGCGGTGACTCGCGCACCCGCAGACCGCGAGACCTCGGTGAACCTATCCGGTCACGGCACTAGTGAGCCTCCGGGTGACCCTGGAGTCGAGATCGCAGAGAGTGGGCAATCCGGTCCGCCTGGTCGGCCGATACGTGCTCGTGCTCGGATCGTCGAAGCAGCTCGAATACGCCCGGCCCACGATGCTCGGGCCGCAGATCTTCCGCGCGCGGAACGATGTGGAAGTGCACGTGCGCGAATCCCTCGGCTTCGGCGAACTGGATGACATAGGTCTTCGCGCAACCAGTCATGGCTCGCAGAGCCCGGGAGAGTTTCACCTGCCACGTTCCCAAGGTGGATGCCTCATCGTCGGTGAGGTCATGAACCGCGGCGACGTGGCGTCGGGGCAGGAGCACCAACCAGCCCGGCAGCGCGGTGTTCACGGCGTGGGCCACCCGCCAGTGCTGGTCATAGGTCACGCGCTCGCGGGGCGGAAGGCCGGCGAACTCTGCTTCCTGGTTGCACGCGAAACAGTCGGGAGTCGTCATGCACCGAGATAGTAGAACTGGCGCATCGCGAAACGCCCCTTGACCTCAGCCCGTGTGTGTCAGGGCGTGGAGAAGGGCGGAGTGTCCTGAGCGCATCTCGTTCCGGGGCGCGCGGACGTCGGCACGCCTCCGCGGCAACGTGATCGAGATCCGTGGGGGACGCGAGACGACGGCAGCCGAACGGCCCAGCCACGGCTGGGCACCGCCTGGCGTGACGGCAGCGAGTAGGCAGGGGACGCGGATCTCGTACGCGGTACGGAGCACCCGCAACGTGCCCAACGGCACCGTGCTGTTCGAACCGGTAATGTCGCCGCCGCGCGGAGCACATCGGCACACGGGGAGAGCGGGGCACCGATGCATGTCCTGGAACCGGAGGATCCCCGGCGGATCGGGGACTTCACGCTGATCGGCAGGCTGGGCGCCGGTGGCATGGGGCAGGTCTTCCTGGGACGTTCCGCGGGCGGGCGGGCCGCGGCGGTGAAGGTGGTCAAGGCGGAACTGGCCGAAGAGCCCGTGTTCCGGGCCCGGTTCCACCAGGAAGTCGCCGCGCTGCGAAGGGTGGGCGGTGAGTGGACCGCGCCGGTGCTCGGCGCCGACACCGAGGCCGCCACACCCTGGGTGGCCACGGAGTACGTGCCCGGCCCCTCCCTCCAGCAGGTCGTCGAATCGGACTACGGGGCCTTGCCCGAGGACACGCTGCATTCCCTGGCCGGGCGCCTCGCCCGGGCGCTGCGCGCCATCCACGGCGCGGGCCTGGTGCACCGTGACCTGAAGCCGTCGAACATTCTGCTGACCGTCGACGGCCCGCGCGTCATCGACTTCGGTATCGCGCGGGCACTCGACACCATCGCGGGCGGTGTGCGGACATCCACAGGTCTGGTGATCGGCTCGCCGGCGTTCATGTCGCCGGAGCAGGTGCGCGGGCAGCGGGTGACGCCCGCCTCCGACGTGTTCAGTCTCGGGTCGGTCCTCGTGTACGCGGCGACGGGGCGGCTGCCGTTCGGCTCCGTCGAAGTGGGCCTGCACGCGCTGATGTTCCGTATCGCCGAGGAGGAACCGGACCTCACCGGGGTGCCCCGGACGCTCACCGGCCTGGTCGCCTCCTGCCTGGCCAAGGACCCGCGGCGGCGGCCCAGCGCCGAGCAGATCGCCGCCCACACCCGCACCGACGTGGCCGACCCCTGGCTGCCCGCGGAACTGCTGGCCGATCTCGGCAGGCTGGCCGCCCGGCTGCTCAACACGGAGACACCACCGCAGGGTTCACCGGCCCTGGAACGGCCCGGACGACGGTGGAAACCGCTGCTCGCGGGAGTGCTGGCACTCGCCGCGGCGGCCACGGGCACGGCGCTGGCGCTCCACTACAACGGTGACGCGGACCCCGGGGCGGACGGGAAACCCTCCTCGACTCCTTCGGCCTCCGAAGGGGCGGCGTCGCGGAGCACCGGGCCGGGCGTCCCGAAGGACTTCGTCGGCGCGTGGGAGGGCGTACTCAAGGGCGATGTCGACTACCCGAGGCGGGTGCTGCGCCTGGACATCTCGACGGGCCGGCAGGGCGACAAGGTCGCCGCCTACATCGACACCGACGGATCCGCGCAGTGCACCGGGCGCGCCGAGCTGGTCTCCGCCGATACCGACTCGCTGGTCGTCGACAAGGGGCAGGTGACCGGGCAGGTACCGCGGGGGCGTTGCAACCCGCCGGCTCGGCAGACCCTCACCATACGGTCGCAGGACGTGCTGGTGTGGAAGTCCGGCGGCGTGACGGCCGAGCTCTACCGGTCCACCGAAGGCCGGAAGGCGGTGCCGGACGAGTACGTCGGCGTCTGGGTGCCGGCGATCGAGGGGAACCGGGACAAGGGGATGCTCCGGATCTCGCAGGGCCCGGCCGGGGGCCGTCTGGTGCAGCTCTGGGACACGGGTGCCGCTGCGGACGGTTCGGAGAACTGCGACAACACCTTCATCGTCGGCGCCGTGTCCCCCGTACTGGCGCTGAGTCCGGCGATGTACGCCGCGGACGCGGCCAAGGACTGCCGTCAGCCCGACTCGATCTTCTTCATGCTCGACCGCAACGGTCATCTGCTGCAGTTCAGCATGGCTGTGGACGCCGAACCGGGTGAATGGGTGCGGAAGTAGCGTCGGCTGTCCCGGAGGAAGTGTTGCGGCGCCTCCCGGACGCCTGGGCGATCGGAGTCCGGCCGGCGCTGCCGGTCTCACGGCACGGCGACGCGTCCGGCGTCCACGCCGGAGGCGGGCCCTCGCGGGCCGCGGAGCGCGCGGACGAGTCGGGGCGTCCTCGCGGCGCCAGTTGTGGCGCGGATGGCCCTCAGCAGTGGTATCCGTCCGGGCACTCGGGGAACAGCACCACGAGCAGGAAGAAGGAGAGGATCGGCGCACTGGACACCAAGGCCATGGCCAGGAATCGCCCACGTGCCTTTCGCCGGCCGCTGACCCGGGCCACCACGAATCCCGCTGCCGGCGCGAGCACGGCAGTGAACAGGGCCATCAGCGCGAACACCCAGCCGATCTCTCGTCGCACGTCGGGCAACCCCATCGCCCGTGCGATCGCCGGGGTGAACAGGATGAGGGGCGTAGACGCCCACCACCACGACAGTGCTCTGATGGTCCGGTCCGCTCGTGCGGGCGTCAGACCGGTCGGCCTCGTTCCCCCGCGACGGCTTTCCGGAGCGCTCTCGGACGGTGGCATGCCCGCATCGTAGGTGGCTACGAGGAGCATGCGGCTGTTTCCGGACTTGGCTTTCCCGTGTACGGGGCCATCCCGGTCGACTCCGAGCCGTGACTACGCCCGGCACCCCCAAGGCCACCCGTGGACTGTTGCCGATCATGCCTATGACCTGCGATGATCCTGGCCCAACCATGATCACGAGAGAGTCCGGGCATGCGAGTTTCGAGGCCAGGCAGTCCCAGCGCCGCGTTTGGACGGAGCAGGAAGCGACCGGGCTTCTCGCTGCTGACCGCGCTGGGTATCGCCGCCGTCTCCGTCACGGGGTGCGGCGGCACCGACGATGAAGGGCTGCCGGTGCGGTTGGTCAACGAGTCGGCCTGGGATGCCCGCGTGGTCGCTTGTCCGCTGTGCGGAGAGCGCGGTGTCGTGGTCGAGGGGGATCCTGACCGAGCACCGGGTGAGGGCGGCGGTATGTACTTCGGGTGGACCGAAAAGCGCCCATGGCCCGTGACGTACAAGGTTGTTGTCCGCGGGGTGGAGTCGGTCTGCCCGTTCATCGACCCCGAGCCAGGCAAGGCGGAGGGCGCGGTGGGCACCCGTGACGTCATCTACGTGGTGGACGAGACCGGGAAATGCGTCGTGGGCCCAGGAAGCATGGACGACATCTGACAGCAGCGGCTGACACTGAAGAAGCCGTCCGCATACGGATCCGGAGTTGCGGCAGTCGGGGGAGCTGTTGCTGTGACCGCGAAGGTTCACCGGTGGTGGGTCGATTCGATGGCTTCCTGTACCAGTACGGTCGGCGCACTGAAGGAGCAGAGGAGCCCCGGTGTACACAAGAGACAGCAACGCTGATGGCCACGACCAGAGGGCCGTGGCCATCAGGTGGATACAGGTCCTGCTGTTCGGAGTCGTTGTCCTGCTGGTCGGATTCCGTATCTGGGAGCGGGAGCACAGCGGTGCCTCGAGTTCGATCGTGTTCGGGCTGGTGGCCACATCGGCACTGTCCATCGGTGTATTGGAACGCTATCGGGCAAGCGCCGCCAAACGAGCTCGGTGACGCACCTTCCAGCGGGATCAGGCCGCCGCTGACAAGGGCCGACCAGCCCAGGGGATGCCTTTCTCGCTGCGGCTGCGGCTGCGGCTGCGGCTGCGGATGAGGGCGCGTGCGCCTCGATCGGGTTCGCTCGGGTCCGGGGATTCGGTCAGTCCGCGCACACGGACAGGCTCGGCCACCGCACCTCCGGCGGTCGGTTCGGACGTCACCGCCCGTCCAACCGCCTCGACCACCAGCCCGGTTGACCTTCGCGGTCAAGCACTATGCGGCGAGCACGCTCGGCTCGCCCAGGTGCGCGGCGGCTGTCCGCCAGGCCGCGGTCACCGCGGCTCGGGCACCCGCTGTACGCGCGGCTTGGTCACCGGACAGGACCAGCGGCGCGCCCACGTGGACATGCAGCTGAGGACGGCGCACCGGTGCCGTCGCGAGACCGGCGAGCTGCTTGACCACGCCACCGGAGACCATCCGCCGGGCGCCGGCCTGGCCTACGGGTACGACCCGAGCGCCGGTGTGCTCGGCGAGCCGGGCCAAGCCGCTGCGGAACTCGCCGGGGGCGCCCTCCGCGGAGTCCTTGCGGCGGGGCAGACCCCCCTCGGCGTAGATGAGGATATGGCGGCCCTGCTGAAGGGCTTCCGCGGCCAGATCGAGGGCGGCCGCAGCGCGGGGGCCGCCCCGGTGCACCGGGATGTGTCCGCCGCGGACGAGGGCGCGGGCGAGCACGGGGATGCGCCACAAGCCGGCTGTCGCCATGACGACGGGTTCGATGCCCAGGCGGTACAGAGCGGCGACCACGATGACGGGGTCCGCGAGCGAGGTGTGATTGGCAGCGATGATGCTGCCGGACTCAAGCTCGGCGGATGCGTCGGTGGTGACCGACAGCCGCCCGAACGCGGGCACCAGCAGGTCGGCGGTGCGGCTGAGCATGAAAGGTCTCCCTGTCTGGACGGCGTTGATCCTCATCCTCGCTCCTGGGCGACGCCGCGGCGTGAGTCCTCGTACTCATCTTCACGGCCTTCAGATACTCGCCCCGGCATGGAGCGCGCGACCGGCCGCGATCGACGCGTCCGGCACGTCAACCCGCACACCGGGCCGCGTACTCAGAACACATCACAGCCGCGGCGCATGCGCTCTCCAACCTCGGCCTGCATCACTCGTCGCGCACGCCGATGATCATTCCTTGGCCGCGAGGACCGAGGCGGCGGCGCTTGGAACTCCTGGACGAAGCCATCGTCACCTGCGACCTGCTTCCACCCGAAGGCGACCGCGGGAACTACGGGTTCGATCAAGGTGTCCAGGCCGCGTTGTTCGCCGGGTCAGGCGCCCGAGAGGAGCGGATCACCGAGGCCGGGCCGTCCCGGTCGGCGTCAGCCCGGACCCCCAGGCGCTCCAGCCGGTCCTCGGTGTCAGCTTTCACTGGTGGGCGTTCAGCGTCCGACATGCCTGCTGCGCGGCGATCGACGAGGCGATTTCCACGACAGGAGGGGAGAGCTCTCCTGTCCGACCCACGCATGAAGTCCCCTCAGTCGCGGGCCCCATGACGGTCGATCACCTGTGCGACCGTATGAGACCCTGCCGTGTGCGGACTTGTCGCCGCGGACGACGGCGAACACCTCCGACACCCTGACCAGTGCCCGGTACGGCGTGCGCTGTCCCCGCGGTCGAGCACCGCTTGCCGATGAACCCGAACCGAATCGAATCCCTGGGGGACTGATGCACTTCACCATCCGTAAAGCGGCGCACCTCGCCGTCGTCGCCGGTGCGGTCGCGGCCGTGTCCGTGGCCGGTGCCCCGGCCGCGACCGCGGAGCCGGTACAGCACGGCTGCGCGTACCCGTACGTCTGCCTCTACGTGAACCAGGCCGCCGTCACCGCCGGCCACCCCGCCGCCAAGTTCCGGGTCGTCACCAGCGGATTCCAGGACGTCACGTCCCGCAATGGTTACATCGTCCTCAATACCCGCAACGACGACGTGGCTTACCTGCGCAGCTCCGCGGGAACGCTCTGCGTCGGCCCGAACACGACCACCGTGATGAGCCCCGGCCTCACCGTCAACGGCGTGAAGATCTCCAGCAGGGCGACCTGCTGATCCCACGGCGGGCGCGCCTGCGCGCGCCCGCCGCGTCCGGCTGGAGACGACCGGCCTGAGAACTCCTGACGCAGTCCCCGTACTGCCGAGTTCTGACGCACGTGCGTGATGACGAGAGTCGATGTGAGAGTGGGCAACGGCCATGTCCGAGGACAGTGTTGTGGATCTCATCCGTCTGGTCGACGGGGAGAGCGGTCTTGAGGTCAGGGTTCTCGGCCGGACGATGCCGGGGGTGTTGACCATGCACGACTACCTCGATGCGGAGATCGTCGTCACCAGTGGCTTCGCCCAAGGGTCACTTGATGTGTGTCTGACCCCGGACGACCTGGACAGCTGGTCGCAGGCACTGAGCGAGCTCGCAGCCGGGCGGAATGCCGTCTGGATGGATGACGGGCGCAACCCCGAGATCCGGTTCGAGCCGTCCGGACAGGATGGCTTTCTCGTGTTCGTGGTGGCTGACATGGCTGCATCGGGGACATCCGTCCGTGTCCCGGTGCGCCTGGCCGACGGATGGGCCGATGAGCACCACGAACGGCTGCTGCGGGTCCGTGCTGCCTGGCCCCAGGAGGTTGTGAGGACCTCTCCCGGTGTCTACGAGTGGCGGCGCTGAACAGTTGCGAACCGGCGTCGGCAGATGCCGGGCGATGACCCGGCAGGCGTGTCCAGCCCCCGTCCCTCCCTTCCTTCCGGGGCAGGTCAGCCTGACGACCGACGAGACGCGACCGCGACCGGCGTGCCTCGCGGCGCGGGGGATGATGGGGAGGGAATGACGGAACGCGAAGGCAGGAGCTTCCATGGCGAAGCGGGTTCACCAACCCCGTGAGGACGCGGAGTTCGATTTCATCCTCGGGATGAGCAAAGTCCCGGTCCTCGCATACTTCACCGGGACCTGGCCCAAGGCGATCGAGCCCTGCCGGGTGATGGACCTCGTCGTGGGTGCTGTCGCCGACGAATACGCGGGTCGCCTGACGCCCGTCCGCACCGACATCACGCGCTGTCCAGCCGCAACCGAGCGATACGGGATCACCGGGGCCCCCTCCTACGTCCTGCTGAAGGAAGGCGAGGTGGTGGAGCAAGGGGCGGGACTCATGACCATCGCCGAGGTACGGACGTTCCTGGACGGCCACCTCTGAGGGGTTGCCGAGGCACCGAGGCCGCGTCGTCCGTCACGCAAGCCGTGGGCGTGCGGTCCGGCCTCCGACTCGGGCGGCGCCGTTCTGCCCGGCGGACCACGTCCCCCGACCACCAGGCACCTGGGAATCGGCGTGGGTCACGTCCGTCCGGTGGGCAGGCGGTGCCGGGGCCCGGTTCCGGTGGGACCGGGCCGGCGGGGGAGGTCGGGCGGACAGGGCGTCATCGGCGGCGCGGCAGCGCGGGCGGGACCTGCCCGGCGGCCATCGCGTCACGCGTGGCCCCTGAGCTCACGTCCGTTGACCATCTCCGATTCGATCCGGACGAACACCGTGCTCCGCGTCGGCATCCAGGAGGTCGGGCCGGCCTCGGTCAGCCGTTCGTGCTCGGCGGGGTCGGTCACGACGGTGGCCCGTCCGGTGACGACCACACTCCAGCCGGACCGGGTCTCCGCGTCGAACTCGTCCGCCTCGAAGGCGACCACGACGCCGTCGATCGCACGCAGGAGTTCCGTGTGTGACGAGGTGCGCAGCAGAACCGAGTCGTCCCTGTCCAGACAGAAGTTGACCGGAAGGACCGCGGGCAGCGCCTGCCGGGTGTACACAACGCGGCCGACCGGGACCTTCGCCAGGAGGCGCAGGCACTCCTGCCGGTCGAGTTCGTGAAACGGGTCTTCCTGGGACATCCAGCCATCGTCCCTGCCCGCGCCGGGACCGAATAGGGCCGGTCGGCCCTACTGAGGGGGAGCCGAAAGGCAGGCCACGTGCCGGACGGCCCAGGCCACGAGCGGGATCGGGATCCAGGGCCCGGGCACCTGGCCCGTGGGCCCGGGATGAGGGACGCCACCCATGCGCGACGGGGAACGTGCCCCAGAACGTTCCGCAACCCGGTCCGGTACTCGTCAGCCCGGCTCGCCCACCGGCAGGGGCTCGCGGACCATGAACACGTCCACCGGGTCCTCCGCCTCGACGGTGAACCCGTACCGCTCGTACAGCCGCCGGGCCGGACTGCCCTGCAGTACGTTCAGCCGGACCGGGACACCGATCCGATCGCACCGCTCCAGCAGTTCGCTCAGCACGCCAGAGCCGATGCCGCGGCCCTGGAGACGGGGCGCCAGGTAGAAGTGCTCGAACCACCGGCAGGTTTTCGTCGGCCGCAGGGCCACACACCCGGCGAACGCGCCGGCGACCTCGATCACCCAGGTGTGGGCCGGCTCGAATCCGTCCCGCAGCCGTTGGCGCACGCGGTGCGGGTCGTAGCGTCCGAGCCGTTCCAGGTCCGCCCGCATCACCACGGCCCGCAACTCGACGATCGCCTCGACGTCTCGAAGTGACGCCGGACGAAGCTCCCAGTCAGCCATGATGATCACACTATCGCCCGGGATTCTTCCCGCTTTCCCGGGTGCGTTTCCGCCGCCGGACCTTGGCGTGTGGGCCTGGTTGATCACCGGGCGTGATCAGAGACCTGCGGCCTTCCGTTCGGCCTCCGTCAGCGGTGGGCCGTCCAGGAGGGGCTCCTTCCGGCCGAGGAAGACACGAAAGAGCATGTCGGGCCCGAGGAGCCGGGCCGGTGATCGCTCCATGCTCATGACATCCAGGAGCACCCGCAAGGCGTGCGGGTTGCGCGCCCCGGCGTCGACGGCGCGGTCGATGAAGGTGGCGGCGACACGTTCCAATCTGCTCGGTGCCTCGTCCGTGGCGCCTGGGTAGAGGGCGTCCTGGCCCACGGCGAGATCCCACGCCTGTCCCACAGGGCGTGCGGCACGACGCTGGACGAGCCCGGCCGTCTCCCGGGAGTCGAGGGCGTGCCTGGCGAGGACCCGCTTGAGCGCCAGGACGCTTTGCGCGGCAGCCGTCAGGCCGTGTCCGTAGACGGGGTTGTATCCGGCGACGGCGTCTCCCAGAACGGCGAAGCCGGCCGGCCAACTCGGCAACTGCTCGAAGTAGCGGCGTTTGTTGGCCGTGCTGTGGGTGGTGACGACATCGGTGAGCGGCTCTGCCCCGGCGAGGAGTTCTCCGATGACGGGATGGGCGAGAGAGCGGGCGAACGGCACGAACTCGGCGTTGTCACGGCTGGGTTGACCTCCTCTGCTGCCGGAGAGGGTGACCAGCCACTGGCCCTCCTCGATGGGGAGGATGATGCCGCCCCTGCCCGGCGGCCGCGTGGGGTCCGCCTGCACGTTGACTATGGGGAAGTCCTCGCCCGCCGAGGCGGGGGCCCGGTAGATCCGGCTCGCATAGCCGACGCCGGCGTCGACGACCCGCTCCCGCACGGGTGGCAGTCCGAGGCCGGTCAGCCAGACCGGTGCGCGGCTCGCGCGTCCGGTGGCGTCGATGACGAGGTCGGCCGAGAGCGTCCCTTCCCCCGAGGTCCCGCGTACGCGAACGCCGGTCACGTGCTCGGCGTCGCCTTCGAGTGCGATGAGGTCGGTCTGCTCGCGCAAGGTCACGTGAGGCCGCTGGAGGACCTCGGTACGGATCGTCGCGTCGAGCAGGTCGCGGCTGCACACGAGGTTGATGTGGTGGGCGTTGTCGAACCGTCTGAACCACTGTCCGGAGGGCGCCTTGCTGACCATGCCCGACATGATCGGCACACGGCGGGCGCCGCGGGTGACGAGTTGATCCGTGATGCCGGGCAGCAGGTCGTCCAGGGCCAGCACCCCGCCTGACCACAGCACGTGGGCATGGCGGGCCTGAGGAAGTCCCTTGCGCGGGGCGGGCAGCAGGGGCAGGACGTCGGACTCGATGACCGTGACGTCCGCGTGGTCGGAGAGGACGGCCGCCGCGAGCATGCCGGTCATTCCTCCTCCGATCACGAGCGCGGCGGGCCGACGACCGGACGTTCTTTCGGGCATGGGCGGAAGCACCCTTTCTGGCGGCCTTCCGGCCGTGAAGGCCCCTGGCGGGCAATCGCCGTCAGAGGCACCGGTGTTCGAACTGCGGGAGACGACAACGTACCGTCAGATCCGGCCACCGGGGCGCGGGCCGCGGTTACGTGGACGCCCGACGCTTCCGGCATCGGTCGGCGGCGCGCCCTTTCCGGAGAGCCGTCGCCGAGGGGACGGGCACCATGTACGCGCGTCGCGATCCTTCCTGTCGCCGCGATCACTCTTGCAGGGCAGCGCGCCGACGGGCTGCCGCGACGATGGGCGAGGTCTCGATCGCCTGGGCGAGCCTGACCCTTGTGTGGGGCTGTTCCACGGTTTCGAGGAGCCTCGTCTCGGAGGTGGCGTACTCGTCATGACGGCTCGTCACATGAATGCGGGCCGCGGCCAGCATGGCGGCGTCCGCCACCACCATCGCGTCCTCCAGCTCCGACTGTCGTGCGCCGGTGACCTGCCGAGGGCCTGGGGAAGCGGGAACGGGGACGGACCGCGGTCGCCGTGTACGGAACCTCGCCCACCCGGTGCGGCTCCTCGGCGCAGGGCCGGAGTCCCCCGGTGGGACCGACTGGCGAAGTGCCTCGGCGTAGGCGGCGTCCCGGATCTCCCTGTCCAGGTAGGGCGCGCAGGCCAGGATGCCGTCCAGGATCGTGATCTCCTGCTGGGTCAGTCGCACCACGGGAGAGGTCCACCAGCGGAACTCCGCCGTAGCCGGGCCGCGTAGCTCGCGCAGTTCCGCCCAGAGCGGTTTCTGGAGCCGGTAGCGCTTCCAGGCGCGCATGTTGTCCGTGAGAGGGGGGCCGAGGCGGGGCAGCGCGAAGCCGGTGGCGACGAGGACGCCGGCCACCGCGACCAGAGGCGGTGACACGTCGGTGCTGAGGTAGTCCCAGTCGCGGCCGGTCCAACGGGCCGCCATGGAGGTGTACTTCACCAGCTGGTAGGACAGATCGAAGCAGCTGCCGATGACGATCAGGGTCAGACCGGTGCGTGTGACTCCGGTGATCATCCGGAGCCAGCTGAGACACATGACCGTCAGGGCGACGGTGGCAAGGGTGTGAAACACCAGATACAACAGGATCATTTCGCGCATGTACGGCGTGTTGGCGTAGTAGGTGTCCAGGTCGCGGGTCCGCTCGACGGGCACCTCGGCCAGTCCGAAGAGCACCACGATGGCGGTGATCACCAGGGTGTAGAGGGCCACGACCAGAAGCGTCCGCCGCTTGATCCGGGGGAGTGGTCCGCCCCGCCAGGCGATCATCAGGACGAGGTAGGAAGCGCTCAGTGCGGACATGCCGCAGTACACCAGCGGTCCGGAGAAGTTGGAGATCCCGGTGAAAGCGTTGACCGCGGTGATCGTCGGCGGAGCGGACAGCACGCATACGACGGAGCCGATCAGCAGGAGCGCGCAGCTGGGCATGATCACGGGGTCCCGCCAGGTGCCTTTCAGGGAGGGGACTTTGATCGCGACGGCGATCAGCAGAATCGCGCCGGGCACGTAGAACACCAAGCCGCTGCCGTTCATCGCTCACGGGCCTTCGGGTCGGGGACCGCGTGCGGGTTCACAGCGGCGGACGTGGGCGGCGTGAGGACTCCAAGCGACCGGGGACCGGTGCGGGTGCGTGACCCGGAGAGGCTGAGGGCCTCCGCAGGGTCCGCGGGCGCACCGGTTCGGCGGGGGAGCGGTGCGGCTGAGAACCCCGGGGGTGGGGTGGCCGATGGGCTCATGTGGGTGATTTCTCGCCATCCTCGATGTTTTTGGCGGCGGGGCGGGGGGAGACCGCGGATTCCGCGCGGATGGCGGCCACGACGGATGAACCGCGCAGGGCACGGGACACGCCCACGAGAGCGGCACGCAGGGTCGGGACGGCGGAGTCCCCCGGTGTGCGCGGTGCGCGGGTACGGCCCTGACGTGTGGCCTGCGCGGCTGCCCGGATCATCGCCGCTCGGCCGATGTGGACGGCGTCCGGGCCGGTACATCCGGCGGCTTCGGCGGCCGCTTGCGCGCGGGCGCGAACCTCGTCGTCGAGCTGCGGACGTACGAGGCTCAGACCGTCCTGGATGCCTGCCTCGCGTCGGGTCAGGTGGACGTGGGGCGAGGCGTACCAGCGGATGGGCGTGGCGAGGGACGTGTCGGGGCTGGCGCCACGGAGTTCGTCCCACAGCGGCCCGAGTTGCACGTACGCCGCAAGAGTCCGTCCGACGGTGACCGCCCAGGGCCCCACCAGCGGCAGCAGGAATCCCACGATGGCGAAAGGGGTGGCCATGGCCGAGAAGAAGGGGGAGAGGGTGGTGCTGAGCACGTCCCAGTCCCGGCCACTTCTGTGAGCGGCCACCGCGGCGAGTTTGAGGCTGCTGAAGGAGAGATTCAGCAGCCAGCCGACGCACAGGATCCACAGGCCGGCACGCAGCCAGCCGTGGACCTGAAGAGCCCAGCGCCAGCACATCACGGTGGTGACGAGCGCGGCGGTCATGTGGGCCAGCAGGTACAGCATGACCATCTCGCCGATGAACGGCGCCGACGCGTAGTACGTGTCGAAGTCGGTGCGGCGTTCGACGGGAGCGTCACCCAGGCCGAACAGGACGATGAGGGCCGCGACGACCAGCGTGTATCCGAGGAGCCAGTGTCGCGAGACCCGCCGTACGTGCTCGGGCGAGCCACCGCGCCAGTGAACGATCAGCAGCAGGCAGGCGGCGCTGAACCCGGTGATGATGATGTAGACCAGCAGGCTCGAGGCGTTCGGGACCCCGCTGATGTCGTTCACCGCGGCGATCGTCGGGGGAGCCGCGAAGAAGAATCCCGCGCCCCCCACGGCGATGACGACGCAGACCGACCGGACCAGTGGGTCACGCCAGGCTCTGCGCAGATCCGGGAGCTTCACGGCGAAGCAGATCCACAGAGCGGCGGCGGGTATGTAGTAGTCGAAGGAGTCCACGGATCAGACCTGCCGGCGACGGTTTCCCAGCGACGCGCTGATGCGTCCGGCGATGTCACCGCGACCCGTCGGCATGCTGTCGGGCTCGCTCTCGAGCCAGACGCGGAACCGGGTGGCCGCCAGCAGGCCGAACATCTCGGCGGCCCTTTCCTCGTTGTGTTTGAACTGCGTGCGCGCGGCCACCCTGCGCACGGTTTCGTCGAGTTCGGGTAGATCCGGTCGGGTGGAGAGCATCCCGGTCGCCAGGGACCGGCCGACGGCGTGGTTGCCGCACGCGCCGTCGAGCAGGTGCCAGACCTCGTGAAAGAAGATCGCCAGCTGATGGAGGGGGGTGGCTCGCTCGTCGATCACGATGATGTCGCGGTCGGCCAGGTCGAGCCAGAGACCGCTGGCCGTCCGGTGCGGGAATTCCTTGCGAAGAACGATGAGTTCCCGTCCCGTCTTCGCGCTGACCAGGCCGATCAAAGCGTCGAACAGGGCGTCCGGCTCCGTGGGGACCGGTAGTCCGATACCGGCGACCAGTTCGTCGACGAGACGACGCATGACCCTTACCCTGCGCACTGTTCTCCCCAGGAAGTGCGAGAAGCCTGCGGCTTCGTGTCTGCGTGCTTCACTCCGTGCCTGCCGGACCGTCCGCAGGTGCACCCGTGGCACGGATCCGCCCGGCCCCCTGTCGGTGTCGCCGACAGGCCATGCCGGTCCGGGACGTCGACGCAGTCCGCCTCCGTGCGCAATATGCCAAACCCGGGCCTGCTGTGCACGGGCCATCACGCCAAGGCGTCGACACAGTGGGTTATATGATGGTGAACAAGTCGGATATAAGCAGACCTGTGGGTGCTGGGCCGGATGACTGGTTATTGCCGTTGTCCATGCGGCCCGAGCGGCCTCGGCGGCCACCGCTGGTGCATCGTGAACCCATCCGTCGTCCGCAGGGGAAGCGGTGTCACGCACCCCGCTCCGCGGGCTGGTGGAGACATGGACCGGTGCCCGCGGGTGTTCGGCGGCCTGGACAACTCACGAGGCTTCAGGATGACCGTGCCCACCGTGTCCGAGGCGCCGTCGGGGCGATCCGAAGGAGAACGGTCATGAGCACATTCCCCACCGAACGAGCCGTCCGGAACACCCCTGAGGGTCTCCTGTGGGAACCCAGCGCGCGCTGGGTGCGCGGCCGGCGCGGCGACGTGACCGTCGTGGACAGCAGGCACCCCGTCCTCGTGTGGGAGCCGGGAGTACCGGTGCCGCTGTACGCCTTCCCGCGCGAGGACGTCCGCGAGGACCTGCTCCGCCCCGCGAGGAATCCCGCGACGGGCACACACACCGGATCGCGGATCTTCTACGACCTCGAACTCGACGGCGAGCTCCAGGAGAACGCGGCCTGGACGTTCCCCGCGTCCGACCTGGCCGGACACATCGCCTTCGAGTGGTTCGGCCGCGTCGGCCGGGGCCCGGACCACTGGTACGAGGAGGAGGAAGAGATCTTCATCCACCCGCGCGACCCGCACAAACGGGTGGACGCCATCGCGAGTGGCCGCCATGTGCGGGTCGAGATCGACGGAACACTCGTCGCCGACACCGTCCGCCCCGTCCTGCTCTTCGAGACGTCACTGCCTACGCGGTTCTACATCCCGCGCGAGGACGTCCGCCTCGAACTCCTCGTCCCCACCGACCACCACTCCGGCTGCCCCTACAAGGGCACGGCCGACTACTGGTCGTGGCGGGGCGGCGCCGCCGTCCCGGCGAACATCGTGTGGAGCTACCCGGATCCGCTCCCGGCGGTGGGCGCGATCAAGGATCTCCTGGCCTTCTACAACGAGGCAGTCGACATCACCGTGGACGGCGAAAGCCAGGAGCGCCCCGTCACCCCGTTCACCCGGGCCCTCTCGGAGCAGACCGGGCCGTGAGGGAGCACCCCTCCGCCGCCGGCCCGGAAGTCCGGACCAATCGATCCGCGCGCCCTGTGAACCGTCTGCGCCGTACGCGCGCCGCGACCCGGGGGAGGACGGGATCGCGGGTCCGTCCGTGAGAACCGGCCTGGCCGGGTGGGCGACGCCGGGCGGAGGCCGGGGCAGCCGCGACCGCCCCGGCGCACGCGGGCATCGGTCAGCCCCGCAGATGGCCCCATACGGACCGCGCCGCGCGCTCCACGGCGTCGCGGGCCCGCTCGGAGTGGTCGGTCGTCTCGAAACCGTGGCGGCCGAGCGGCACGTCGATCACCTCGACATCGGCGTCACACTCCTTGGCAGCGGCCAGGAACTCCTCGACCGTCGCCGCGATCTCGGCGCGTTCCAGCTCCACCCGGGTCAGCACGACCGGCAGCCGCCGCGCGCTCCGCAGGGCGACCGCGGGCCGGAACCGCGAACCGACGCTCCCCCAGTTCGGCATCGGCGCGAGGACCGGATAGGACGCCGCCACACACCGCAGCCACGGCGGGGGCGCCGCCAGCCAGTCCGCCGACAACAGCCCGCCGGCGGAGAAGAACCACAGCGCCACACGGTCCGCGTCGACACGCGGATCGGCCCGTACGAGATCGACGGCCTCGGCGATGTCCTCGGCGGCCCGCCCGTAGTCGGCCAGATCGTGCAGCCGATGGTCCAGCGTGACGCCGACCGCCCCCAGATCCGCCACGAGGCGGGCGTAGCCGACGAAGCCCGGCCAGTCTCGCGGAGTCGGCCGCACGTCGGGGTGAACCGGACCGCCATGGACGAACACAACCGCCGGCCAGGGGCCTTCGGCTTTTGAGGGGTCGGCGGGAAGCTCCGCGGGGAGGTCATCCGCGAGGTGGTCACCGGGGAAGTGAAGATCGACCCGTCCGATCCGCTCACGGCGCCGTTCCGGAAGGTCCAGCAGGAACGGGCGAAGGTGAGCCGGTTGTTCGCTCACCGCGGCCGTCACCCGGTGGCCTTCCCCCGCTGCGGCCCGGAGCAGCGTCCCGGCCACCTCGTCCGCCCGGGAGAGCATCGGCCAGTGTCCGGTGTCGAGTTCGAAGAAGGTCACCCGGGGCTCGGTGAGGGCCTGGAAGCGGGGATCTCCCAACGCCACCAAGCCCTCGACCATCGCGATGCTCGAACCGTTGCCGGTGCACAGCACGCCGGTCGACGGCAGCGCGGACACCGCTCCCGTCAGACGGAGCGGCTGGGTGAGCGTGCCCACCGGCTGCGCCACAGAGTTCTGCGTCAACCGGGTCAGGGCCGTCGACGGGATCCCGGCGACGCTGCCCCAGCGCTGCCACGCGTCGAGCGGTGGCGGAGGGATCAGCCGGTCGTCCCCGTCCGCACCGGTCCGCCGCGACAGCCGCTCGCGTACAGCCTCGTCCGGCACCAACGTCAGCGCCTGGTCGCCGTGTTGGGGCATGCCGGCGTCCAGGTGGACGACCCGGGCGATCCGCTCGGGACGCCGGTCAGCTGCGCCGAGGACCGGGTAGATGCCGTAGCAGTGACCGACCAGGACCACTTCCGGCTCGTCCAACTCGTCGATCAGGCGCAGCAGATCGTCGATGTGCGTCTCAAGGTCCGTGCCGGGGCTCGCCGCAGGGCCCTCGTCGCCCATGCCGGTGAGCGTCACCGGACAGGCCCGCGCCCCCGACTCCCTCAGCCGGGCGGCCACTTCCTGCCAGATCCAGCCGCCGGTGTGGGCACCCGCCACCAGGATGAAAGTCGTCATCACCGTCTCCTCGTACTGGGGTCCGCGGGCCGGGCGTACCGGTGCTCCGCGCTCGCCGGTACGGTAGGAACTCCCCCTGAGGGAGGTTCAAGTCCGTGTCCCCCGACAGCATGTGGAGCATCGGAGAGCTCGCCGAGCGCGCCGGCGTCACCGTCAAGACCGTCCGCTTCTACTCGGACCGGGGTCTGCTGCCCGAAGGGGCGCGCAGCTCCGGCGGCCATCGCCGCTACGATCCGGAGGCGCTCGACCGGCTGCACCTGATCCGTTCGCTGCGCACCCTCGACCTGCCGCTTCCCGAAGTGGAGCGGATCCTCGACCGGGACGACACCCTGGAGGACGTCGTCGCGGGGCAGTTGCGGCAGATCGGCTCGCGACTCACCGCCCTGCGCTGGCAGGAGGCGGCCCTCCGGCTGCTCCAGGACTGTGCCCCCGAGGAACGCGCCGCGCGCCTGCGGCTGATCGGCTCCGTGCCCGTCCCGCCCAGCACCGCCCCGCTGGCGCGCTTCTGGCGACGCTGGCTGCCTCCACGGCTCCCGGCCCGGCTCGTCTCCGCGATCGTCGAACACTCCGTTCCGCAGCTTCCCGAAGGCCCGACACCGGCCCAGGTGCTGGCCTTCACCCGGCTGCACGCCTTCGTCACCGCCCCCTGCCCCGGCACGGGCAACGGGCAGCCCGCGGCACACCGGCCCGACGGCGGACGTCCGGCGGTGCTCTACGACGGTCTCGTCGAGGCGTACGCGCTGGCGTCACCGCAGGTCCGTGCGGAACGTTCGCCGCGAACGGGCGAGGCACTCGACTGCTTCGTCTCCGCCTACGCCCGCTCCCGTGACACGCGGGACACGCCCGCGTTCCGCCGCGGACTGAGCGGCATGCTGGCCGCGGACCCCCGTATCGACCACTACTGGAATCTCACCGCCGAGATCACCGCGTCGCCCGATCCGACCCCCGGCGCCATCCATGACTGGCTGTGCGCCGCGCTGGACGACCAGATCGCCGACCAGGCCGGCTGATCCGGGTGGCTCGGAACGCCTACCGTGCGTGCGCTCGGAACGTCCACCGGGTCCGGGGGCTCAGAACGCCCACCTCGTGTGGGTGTAGACCCCGTCGTCACGACCGAACCCGTACGCGGTCGCCGGGGCCACCGCGTACACCACCGCGTCTCCCTTTCTGAACGCGTTCCCGATCCCGTGGAAGGTGCCCTCCGGGGAGGTGATGTGCGGCCCGTACTTCGTCTCGTACGCCGCGATCACCTCTTCCACCACGGCCGGATCGGCGACCGGTACGGCCTCACCCTCGATCACGAGGTCGAGCCCTTCGGTGAGCGAGTTCCCGCCGGTGGTCAGCGCGCAGTGCCCGTTGTGGGCGAGGTTCTTGGCCTTCTGCTCCCCTGGGCCGGTGGAGAAGTACAGCACCCCGTCGTGCCAGGCGGCGATCACGGGGGTGACGTGCAGCCGGCCGTCGGGCCGCACCGTCGACACCCAGAAGATCTCGGCGGCCTCCATCGTCCGCCGGGCCTCGGCCCACTCGGTGGCCGTGACGTCCGCGGCACCCGGGCGGGCACGGAGCGCGGAGCTGTAGCGGGCGTCGAGCTCGGTGGTGGGTTGCCTCGCGGGTTCCTGTGTCGGCATGGCGGAACTCCCTTCCTCTTCCTGATGTCGACCGGTCGACCGCCAAGAACTCATCGGCGTCCCCGCTGGACCGTCCCGATGACGAGGATTCCTTGACGGTGGACCGTGCGCTTCCTCCGGACCGGATCGGGTGGACCTGAGGGCCGGATCAGGTGGACACAATGGCGTTGAGTCCGTAGTCCAGCTCCGAGCCGTCGACCAGAACCGCCTCGACCGTGCGCGTACGAGGGTCGATGTCGGCCACGATTCCGTCGCCCGCGTAGCGCGGGTAGCCCGTTTCGCCGGTCTCGCCTGTCGCCTCGACGGCCGCCGATCGCACAGCGGATTCCTGGGCCGAGACGGCGTCCTTGTCCACGACGTACTCGGGGACCAGCAGGACGGTGAAACGCTGAGGTTCGGTAGTCACGCTCCGGTATTTAAGTGCCTCTCCCCGCGCCCGTCGCGCAGGCGCACGGTAGTGCCCCGCACCGCGCCGGTCGGCCGAGCGGGCGACAGCGGTGGGAAGCGGCGCCTGATGGGGGAAGGCATGGATCATGCCGCCGGTCCGGCCGCCGCTCGGACCCAGGACGGCGTTCCGCCGTCGGACGGCCCCTCGGCGTACCGGCGGCGCGGCTGTCGTCCGGCGCGGCCTCGGGCCTGAGCGGCGGCGATCGTTTCCGCGGACGGTACGGCGACGCGCCGACCGTCGAGAACAGATGGGCGAACCGTGAGGCACACGACGACGCAGGCACGAACGCGCAGGACGTCACCGGCTCGGGACCGTGCGGGATGGGCCCGGCGGCTGGCGGCTGTCACCGGAGTCCTCCTGCTCTGCGCCCTGCCCGCCGGACCGGCGGGCGCGGCGCGGGAGAACGGTCCCTCACCGGCGAGAGCGCCTCTGTTCGTGTCCGACTACGGCAACAACCGAGTGGTGAGACTGCCGGCGATCGGCGACGGCCCGTCGACGGTCCCCCTCGACGGTGTCGTGCGCCCGACCGGTCTGGCGTGGGACGCCGCCCGTGATCTCTACGTCGCCGACACGGGGAACAACAGGGTGGTGAAGGTGGTGGCGAAGGGCGGGGAGCAGTCCACCGTCCCCACCGCCGGCCTGTCGCGCCCGCTGGGCCTCGCCGTCGACGCCCACGGCACGCTCTACATCGCCGACAGCTTCAACGACCGCGTGGTGAAGGTTCCTGGCGACGGCAGCGGGCAGACCACCGTCCCCACCACGGGACTGCTCCACCCCTGGGGCCTGGCACTCGGCGCGGGCGGGGACCTGTACATCTCCGACTTCGTCAACGACCGGGTGGTGAAGGTCGCCGCGGACGGCGGTGGCCAGACCACGGTCCCCACGGCCGGCCTGTCCCAGCCCACCGGACTCGCGCTGAACGCCGCCGGTGACCTCTACATCTCGGACAGCGGCAACAACCGCGTCGTGAAGGTGCCCGCGGGCGGTGGTACGCAGAGCACGGTGCCCACCACCGGGCTGAGCGATCCGCTGGGCCTCGCCCTGGACGGCCGCGGCGGCCTCTACGTGGCCGATGGTTTCAACAACCGGGTGGTACGGGTCGCGGAGACCGGCGGTGGTCAGGTCACGCTTCCCGCCTCGGGCCTCAACACTCCGACCGGCCTCGCGTTCCCGCCGGCCGACAAGCCGCGCGGGTGACACGGAGGACGACGGAGGGAAGCCGCTCACTCCGGCGAGGGGCGGGCCGGGACAGCCCCGGCCCGCCGCTGCCCGGTGCGGGCCGTCCCGCTGTGGTCTGCCCGGTGCGGCCGGCCCGCCTCTGCCGGTGCGGGGCCGTGAGACGACGTGGGGCGACGCGGCCGCGCCGCTCATGATCCGTCCGGTACGGGGACCTCCACGGGCTTGAGCGGCGTGAGGCCGGCATCGGTCTCGGGGACGGATCCGCCCCGCAGTTCCGGAGTCTTCGCGCCGACCCAGAGGACCGCGAACAGGCAGAGGAGACCCCCGCTGACCAGGGCGGTCGCTCCCGAGGTCCAGCCCGCGACGACACCACCGCGCAGGTTGCCGAGGTTGGGGCCGGCCTGGCCGACGACCTGCTCGGCCGCCGTCACCCGGCCCAGCAGGGCATCTGGTGTGTGCGTCTGGACGATCGTGCTGCGCGAGATCACCGAGACGGCGTCACCGGCCCCGGCGAGGGCCAGCAGTACGAGCCCGGCCCACGGATCACGCACCAGGCCGAAGGCCGCGAGGGCCCCGCCCCACAGTCCCGCCCCGCAGAGCATCACCGGCCCGGGACGCCCCAGCCGCGTGATCGTCCCGGACAGCGCGGACGCGGCGATGCCGCCGACGGCGAGCACGGACAGGAAGAGACCGAGTGTGCGCGGACTGCCGCCGAATCGTTCGGCGTTGACGAGTGGGAACAGGCTCGTCGGCATCGAGAGCACGCAGGCGGCGAGGTCGGTGATCAGGGCGCCGCGGACCGCCCGGTGCCCGGCCAGGAAGCGGAGGCCGTCCAGCACCCCGTGCAGCCCGGCCCGGGACGGCTCACCGGCCGGAGGCAGAGGGGGCAGCCCGAACGCGCCGTAGAAGGCGAGCCCGAAGGACAGGGCGTCGACGAGGTAGCAGGGCCCGATGCCGGCCCAGCCGAGCAGGATGCCGCCGAGTGCCGGACCGGCGAGCATCATGGCCTGACCGGAGAACTGGTGGAGCGCCAGCCCGGCCGCCACCTGCTCCTTCGGCAGCAGCCTCGGCACGAACACGCCCGCCGCGGGACCGCCGATCGCCGCGAAGCAGGCCTGCGCGGCCACCAGGCCGAGCACACCCGCCACCGGAACATGCCCGGTGAAGCCCTGCACCGCGAGCAGCAGCGAGACGGCCGCCTGCCCGACGGTCGCGAAGAGATAGATCCGCCGACGGTCGCCACGGTCCGCCCAGGAACCGGCGAGCAGTCCGAACACCACCATCGGCAGTGCCTGTGCCAGCCCCACGGCGCCGGTCCAGACCGTGCTGCGCGTCATGTCCCAGACCTGGAACATGACGGTGACCATGGTCATGAAGCTGCCCAGCACGGACACGGTTCGGCCGATCAGCAGGCGCCTGAAGACCGGTGACGTACGCAGGGGCCGGACGTCGATCAGGGTGCGGGTCAGGCTCATGAGGGGCGGCGGGATGCGCGGGGGGCGTTCACGTCGCGCAGGGTAACCGGCGCCCTCCGGCCAGGGCGAATCGATTTGGCCTCGACCGGCGCTGTCCTCCCGCGTACGCCGGACCCGGCCCTGGAGCGCAGGGGGAACGCCTGCCCGTCCGCCCGGCGCCGACATGATCGGCCCGGCGTTGTCAGTGCCCTCCTGCATAGTGCCGATCATGATCAACGAACTCGACGTCATCGACTGGTCCTCGATGACCCACGCGTACGGTCCGGCGGACGAGATCCCTGGGTGGCTGAGGGCGATGGCCTCGCCGTACGCCGCGATCCGCGAGGACGGGCTCAGCCACTTCTACAGCGCTGTCCACCACCAAGGAGACGTGTACGCGAGTACGACGGCGAGCCTGCCGTTCCTGTTCGCCCTGGCCGACGACCCCGTCACGCCGGACCGCGCGTCGATCGTCCACCTGCTGGTCAGCATCGGGCGCCATGCCGTCGAACGCTGCGAGAACGTCTGTATCGACGGACCGGACTGCACCGATGAACCGGAGTACACCGACGGACCGGACTACGCCGGGAGCGCGGTGGTCGTCCGCGAACGCGCTGACTCCTTCGCCGCGTACGCGTCGGACGACGATCCGCTGGTGCGCCGGGCGGCTGTCGAGGGGCTCGGCCTGTTCATCGACGACGCCGGTCGCGCGGCCGCGTTGCTGCGCGACCGGATGTCCGCCGAGGACGGGGTCCGGGAGCGGTTGCCGGTCGTGGAGGCCATGGCCACGCTCGCGCTGCGCGTCCCGGACGCGAAGGAGACCGCGACGGCGTGGTTCGGCGGTCTGGCCGGCGACACGGAGAACGATCCGGCGGTCCGGCTCGCCGCCCTGGTGCAAAGGGCCCGATGCGCGCCCGAACACATCGGTGGGGATCTCGTACCGGAGGCGATCGGTCTGCTGCGGCGGATCACGTTCGCCCCTCCACGCGCGCAAGGCCGCGAGGCAACTGGGCCCGGGCCCGCCGGTTCCGAGCCTGGCTCCGCAACCGAGCCGGGTTCCGGGGCCGAGCCCGGTTCCGGGGATTGCCAGTGCCAGACTGCGCCCACGCCCACGCCGGCTACCGTGCCTGCGCCTGCTCCCGCCCCGCCCGCCGCGGCGCCGGACGTGCCGCCGCAGATCGCCGCCGCGTTCGAGGACCTCGCCCGGTACAACCGCGTGCACTCGCCGGCCACGTCCCTGCTGCGGACCCTCCACGAGGTGCTGGACTTCCGGGTGCCCGAGCGGACCGCGCTGCTCACCGAACAGCTCGGCAGCCCGGACCCCGGTATCCGCCACGACGCGATACGCATGGCCAAGGACGTGATGACCTCGTTGCGCGGGGACCACTCCGCTCTGCTCGTACGGGTCGCCGAGGGCCTGGACCAGGGCGATCCGTACACCACCGCGGAGGTGGCGGAGACGCTCGGATCACTGACCCCGATCGCCGAACCCGCACGCGAGGCGCTCGCCGCGTACGTCGCGGCACAGCGCACCGCGTACGGCCCGGAGGTATGGGCGACGCCGAACCCGCAGGTGCGACGGGCCCATCAGCGAGCGGTCATGGCGCTGGCCCGCCTCGGTGACCGTCGTGCCCTGCCCTGCCTGCTCACGGCGCTCGACAAGGGCGTCGACACCTGGCGTGCGGTGCACGTGGCCGGTTCGCTTCCCGAGGCCGCCGAAGAACTGGTACCGCGGCTGTGCCGGGAGCTCGGCCGCGCCGAACTGCCGACGTCGGGGCACGACATGGGTACGTCGGCCTTGTTGTCCGCGCTGGGCCGGCTCGGCGACCCGGCGGCCGTGCCGGTGATCGCGGAGACCGTGACCGCCGCGGCGCGGCACGGGCAGTGGCGGATCGCGGCGTTCGCCCTGAACGCCCTCGCCGCCCTGGGGCCCGCGGCCGCGCCCGCACTGGACGTGGTCCGGACCGTGACCCGGGCCGACGATCCGGATGTCCGCGTAGCCGCCGCGACCGCTTTGTGGGCCGCGGAGGGGTCCCCGGACGAGGTCGTACCGCTGTTGGAGGACCTCCTCGACTCCTTCCGCCACCATGAGGCGGCCGACGCGCTCGGACGGATCGGCCCGCCCGCGTCGCGTGTACTGCCGCGCCTTCGGGACATGCTCACCGCCGGCTACGAATGGACCCGCGTCCACGCCGCCACGGCCCTGTGGGACATCGGCGGCCCGGACGAGTCGCCGGTCGTCGTGCGGACCCTGCTCGACGCCTGGCGGAAGAACGGCGCCACGGCGAACCACGCCATGGCCTGCCTGGACCGGATGGGCCCGGCGGCGGCCCCGGCCGTGCCCTTCGTCCGCGCACAGCTCGCACTCGCCCGCCGGGGTGACTGGCTCCTCGGTGTCGAGAAGGACGAGGAACTGCAGCGTGTGGCCCGCGCGTTCCTCGCACGGCTCGGCTGAATTCCGTAGCGGCCCGCTCCGTCGGGCAGCCTTTTGCTCGTGAGTGGTCACATCCCCGAGACGAGGTGGCCCGCCTTCCTGTGACACGAGCACGCGCGACCCGCGTCACATCACCATCGACGTGCACCGGCGCACCGAGCCCGAAGCATGTCAGCAGGCATGAACCGTCGCGGGGGACGGCCTACGGCTGTTTTCAGCCACTGGATAAGATCCGCGAGCACCGCGGCCCGTCCGGGCTGCCGAGTTCTGTGGGGGGACTCCGATGACGTTCCGTCTGCGCGCGCTGCGCGCGGTTCTGCTGCTGGCCGGCTTCTTCCTGATAGGCACCGCCCTGCTGGCGGCCATGGCGGTGCTGGACTGGCTCCTGGTGACACGACTGCTCACCGCGAGAGCGGCCCGGTTCGAGGGCATGATCATCGCTGTCACCGTGCTGCTGGCGGTGGTGATCCTGCGGGGCATGTTCACCTTCCTTCGCGCCGGACGCCTTCGACCGGTGAACCACGGCCTCGCCGTCGGCCCGGACGAGCAGCCCGAACTGTGGGCACAGGTCCGGGCCGCCGCCGAGACGGCGGGGGAACGGCCGCCGGACGAGCTGTACCTGGTCGACGAGGTGAACGCGGGAGTCGGTGAACAGAGCCGCCTGCTAGGGCTGTTGCCCGGACGGCGCCGCATGATCCTGGGTCTGCCCCTGCTCGCCGGTCTCACCGTTCCCCGGCTGCGCGCCGTCCTCGCCCACGAGTTCGGGCACTACGGCCATCGCGACGGCCGGCTCGGCGCTCTCACCATGCGCGGCCGGAAAGCGGTGCTCCACACGGTCGAGATGTTCCAGGAGGGCAGCACCTCGTTCCACCAGGCGATCGGCGGACTGTACGTCGGCTACGCCCACATGTTCCTGCGCACCTCACAGTCCGTCGCCCGCGACCAGGAGCTCGCCGCCGACCGGACGGCCGCCGAACACGCGGGCCGTGACGCGACAGCCGCGACGCTGCGCGCCCAGCCGGTCCTCGCCGCCGCCCACGCCCACTACATGAAGACCTACGCCGGGATGGGGCAGCCGATGGGAGCGCTGCCTCCGGTGGGTGAGGTGTACGGCGGATTCCGCCGGCTGCTCGCGGCCCGGCCCGGAGACCGGCTCGCCGCTCTCTCCGCCGGGACGCGTCCACCGAGGCCGCACCGCTACGACTCGCACCCCCCGGATTCCGAACGGATCGAGCAGATCGAGAAGTTGACCGCCGACGGCCGAGCGGACGGCGGGGACGCTCCGGCCGCGCTCACGCTGCTGCGCGACGTGGACGGCGTGTTCGCGGCGCTGGAGAGGCGCCTGCTGCCGGACGGGGCGGCACAGTTGCCCCGTATGAGCTGGGACGACCTCGTCATGGCGCGCGCTGTGGCCGACGCGGAGGAGTGGTCGAGGCCGCTTCGGGTCGCCGTGGGCAGGGCGCTGCGCGCCACGGCCCCGACGGCGGACGCGGCGGTACCCGTCCAGCAGGGCGTTCCGGCCGGTCGGCCGGAGGAAGCCGCTCTGCCCGGCCTCGACGAGGTGCTGGACGCGCTCGACCGCGGACTCCTGTGGATGGAGGTCGCCGATCGCCTGCCCAAGCCGCCCCAGGCGGCCCGGCTGACCGGGCCGTCGGCCCGGAACTTCATCCGGCCGAGGATCTTCGACGGGCTCGCCGGCCTGGTCCATCTGCACCTCGTCCGGAACGGACACGCGGTCCCCGACACCGGCTGGTCGGGACAGCCCGGACTCGCCCTGCCGGAGCGGTGGGAGAAGGGCCTGGACGACGCTCTCGACGCGGCCGTGGCCGACACGCCTGACACCGCACGGCTGCGGTCCCTGCTCGCCGGCAGCGAGTCCGTGGCCGCGTGACAGCCGCCTCGGACGCGTGGCCGACGGATCCCTGGCTCAGAAAGGGGGCCGCTCTTGCCGCGGGGGCCGCTCCTGCGGTACGGGCCGCTTCCGCCGCAGAGGTCGCTGCTGCGGTGCGGGCCGCTCCTGCCGTACGAAGCCGCTCCCGCCGTACGAGGGATGCGCCAAGGCCCGGGTGGTTCCCCCCGCCCTTCGGGTCCCCAGGGTCGTCTGCGGCCGGAGCGGCTGGTTAGCCTGCCTGGATGTCCTCCCTGTCACTCACACCGCTCCGCTTCTCCCCGCAGGAGATCGCCGAGGTGGTCGCCCTCTACGCGAGCAATCCGGAGTACTGCCGTGCCGCCGGCGAGTACGACCCCGAGCACATCCCGGCCGACAAGGTCGAGGCGGATCTGCGGGAGGAGGCGGGAACCGAGGGCTGCGAGGTCCTGCTCGCCCGTGACGAGGGGCACCGGACCGTCGGTCTGCTGTGTCTGCTCGACCGTCATCCCACCGACGGACACCCGTGGATCGGCCTGCTGCTGGTGCACGGAGCCCTTCACCGGCAGCGGATCGGAAGGCGCCTGGCGGCCCTGGTGGAAGAGCGCTACCGGCGCGAGGGCAGGGCCGGCGTCAGGCTGGCGGTTCTGGAGAACACCCCGGGGTCGCTGGCCTTCTGGAGTTCCCTGGGATGGCAGGAGATCGACCGCCGCCCCGACCGCCAGTACGGCCGCCCGTGCGTCGTCATGCACAAGCGATTGACCTGATCCTCTCCGGAGGGGCTTCTGCCACGTCCCGCACGGCGACCCCACCCGGTCACGCCCGCAGGCCCGCCTGCCTGAGTGTCAGGCCCGACAGGTCCGCGATGACCTGCTGGTCTCCGCGTCGCCAGGCGTCGGCGAGGCCGCCCGGCGGGGTGGGGATCGCGGCGAGGTCGCGCTGCGGTCCGGTCAGGGCGCGCAGCGCGAGCAGGTCGGCGCCTCCGGGAGCGTCCAGCAGGCGGCGGGTGGTGGCGCTGCGCCGGATCCAGCGCAGCCGCGGCGGAAGCCACAGCACCAGGACGAAGGCCACCGAGAGGACGATCAGGGCGATGGCGGCCAGCAGGGCCACACGGCCCACCAGGTCCTCCAGCGACTGTCCGGCGTCGGAGAGTCCGGTGGCGGCGTCGGCGGCGGACGTGAGCGGCTTCTTCAGTGAGTTCCCGACGAACGGCACCTTCGACGCCGCGTCTCCGGCGTCGTCGAGGTCGCCGGCGAGACTGTCGCCCGCGCTCTGGGCCTTTCGCCCCGGCTCGGCCAACAGCATGATCGCGTGGTGGACCACCAGGGCGAACTTCACCGCGACCGCGATCAGGGTCACGGCGATCAGGTCGGCCACCACCTGCCGGCTCCGACGTGCGGGGGTCTGGGCGTAAAGGCGCATGGGCGTGCTCCTGTTCCGGCGATGCCGTAGACCGGACCGGCAGGGCCTGACGAGGCGCGGCGGGTGTTACCGCCGAGGCTCGGCCGGTCGTGTGCGTACGAGGGAGTTGGAGATGGGTTGCGAGGAACGGGTTTCCACGGCCGGTGAGTTGAACCGGAGGGGACGGACGAACGGTGGCGCTGTGCCGGGGCCGACGGGGGCCGGCGGGGGTCGGAGAGGCGGGCCCTAACGGTTTCCCGGGCAATGGTGACATTCCGTCAGAGCGACTTCCCGTTTTTCGCGAAGTCGTGCCGGGCGTGGTGCGTGAGGATGCCGGGACCTGTCCGCCCGGTCACGGTGGAGGATGCCTACGGCCCCTGGCGAGCGCGGACGGGCGTGCCACACCCCGCGTCTCCGCCGTGCTCGACCGGACAGATCCCCGGCCCACCCGGCAGTGATGGCGGAGCGTGCGGCGATGGAGCGGTGCGCCGGTCAGCCGCGTCCGGTTCGGGCCAGGGCCTGTGCGGCCTCCGAGGCCAGGGCGGCGACCAGCTCGGCCGCGGGGGCTGGCCGGTCACGAGGGCGAGGCCCCGCCAGCCCCGGACCGGCTGTGCGGGTACGATCCCCGCTCCGCACGCCTCCCGGCCTCCGCCACGATCGGCAGCTCGACCGTCCTCGCCCGTCCGCCGGACCATGCCCACGGCGTCGGCGAAGCTATGACTCCGGACATCAATGTGACCGAGCCCGGGGGGATCGACGAGACCGACGGTCAGGCTCGCCCGCACGGGCCGGCTTCGCCGCCGCCGGGTGAGCCGTCCGGAGTGCTCACACCGCGGCGAGCAGGCCGTCGAGCGGAGCGGGTACGGCGTCGGGGGAGAGGGCCTCGACGAGGACGCGGCCGTAGTGGATCTTGCGGCCCTTCTTCGTCCCGAGAAACCGCCTCAACTGCTGCTGGGAGGAACGGCCGTGCTGTGCCGGCTGACGAACGAAGGTCCTCAGGGCGCGCAGATCACCCTCCTCCCGGACGAGCTCCTCCACCCGGGACACGCCCAGCGCGCGGATGAGCTCGTCCTCCAGATCCGCGGCGCAGACGAAGAACTCCTGTCGTCCCGCCGTGCTCCCTTCCGGACCGTCCTGTTCCAGGGCGCGGGCGTAGTAGCCCCGTTCCGCCTCGTCGCACAGCCCCGTGAGCCGCAGGCCCAGGCCCGAGGGGCCGAGGAGGCGAGCGAAACGCCCGACGCTCATGGCACCGTTCATCGCCAGGACACACACCCCTTCGGCCTCCAGGTCCCGGCCGCGGCTCGCGGCCAGCGCGTCGACCGCCGCGAGATCGCTCGGCCCTTCGAGCAGCACGGCCGTCCTCACAGGCAGCCGAGCGGCGAGCTCGCGCGCGAGGTCACCGGGGCCACCGGCCGCCCAGGCGGTGACTGTCTCCCGGAACGCCCCCATGTCGGTCATGCGCCGAGTCTGAGCCCTCCCCGTCCGGCACGGCAACGGCATTCCGCCGTCGTGCCGGCCGGCGGGGCGGGTGCTCCGGAGACGGACCGACACGTACATGGCTCCGAGCACCTTCCCGGAGCGAGATCGTTCATCGTCGCCGGCGGCGGCCCGGGCGCGGAGTCACGAACGGAAGTCCTGTCCACGTATGCCGATGCGAGCGTCGGTATGCTCGCGGAGTTGTCCGTCATGAAGCGGCGGAGTGGTGGCGGGTGTGGGGGTTCATTCAATGATGACGTCGCAGCCCGGGGCTGCCGGCGTGGCTTCGCCCGAGATTGACCGCGCCGCGGCCTGGGGGACGGAAGAGCCGTCGGTGCTGCTGATCGAGGACGACCCGGGCGACGCGCTGCTCGTGGAGGAGATGGTCGCCGACAGCGCACTCGGTATGCGCCTGCGCTGGGTGCGCTCGATGGCCGAGGCCTGCGAGGTGCTCGCGTCCGAGGTCCCCGACTGTGTGCTGCTCGACCTGCACCTCCCGGACGCACAGGGCCTGGAAGCGGTGTCGAGGGTGCGCGAACGCGCCGAACACGTCGCCGTCGTGGTCCTCACCGGACTCGCCGAGGAGGGAACCGGTCTGGCGGCCGTGGCCGCCGGCGCCCAGGACTACCTGGTCAAGGGCCGGGTCGAGCCGGAGCTCTTCGGACGGGCCGTCCGCTACGCGATCCAGCGCAAACAGGCCGAGCGGGACGCCGTGGCCCTGCAGGCCAGCCAGATGCAGGCCCGGGAGAACGCCCGCCTGGAACGGGGGCTGCTACCGCGCCCCCTGCTGCGCGGGGACGGCGTGGAGGTCGTGACCCGATACCGGCCCGGGCGTGCGCACGCGCTGCTGGGCGGGGACTTCTACGACATCGTGCAGAGCGCCGACGGCACCGTGCACGCCCTGATCGGTGACGTCTCCGGGCACGGACCGGACGAGGCCGCCCTCGGGGTCGCGCTGCGCATAGCCTGGCGCACCCTGGTGCTCAGCGGTGTCACCGGTGCCGACCAGGTGGGCCGGCTCGAGGAGATCCTCATGGCCGAGCGGGCCAGGAACGGGGTCTTCGCCACCCTGGTCATCCTCAGCGTCGGCCCCGACCGGCGACGCGTCCGGATGGTGCGGGCAGGCCATCACGGCGTGCTGCTGTGCACGACCGGCGGCGTCGAGTGGGTGGAGGTCCGGGGCGGCCCGGCGCTCGGGATCATTCCGGGCGGAGCACGCTGGCCCGTCGAGGAGGTGGAGCTCCCGGAGGGTGCGGCGGTGGTGCTGTTCACCGACGGCCTCTTCGAGGGGCGGGTCGGCCGCGGCACGGAGCGGCTGGGCGAGGAGGGACTGCTGGCGATGGCGCGTGAACTGGCCGCTCTGCCCCCGGACGCGTTCGTCGACGGACTCATCGACCGGGCCGAGGCACTGGCCGAGACACAGGGCGGCCTCGCCGACGACGTCGCCGTGCTTCATCTGCGCTGGGGCACACGGGTGTGAACAACGAGCGGGAGAACAGTGACTTCGAGGACGGGACACGGAACATGACCGGCGGGCGGTGGGCCGGACGGCGGCTGACGGTACAGGGCTGGATCAGGCTGGTGCTGGCGTTCATGGCGCTGTTGGTGGTCGTGGGCGCGGGAGTCGGCGCGGGGCTGCTCCGGAGCACGGCCTCGGTCACCGACCAGCTGCTCCTGGACGTCAATCCCGCGCAGACGGAGGCGTACCGGCTGCAGGCGGCCCTGGTGAACCAGGAGACGGGGATCCGCGGCTACGCCATCGCCGCCGACCGCCAGTTCCTGGACCCGTACGCGCAAGGCCGTAAGGACGAGGCGCGCGCGGCCGCCCGGATGCGCCACCTCATCGGTGACCGCGCCGAACTGCTCCGCGAACTGGAGACGGTCGAGAAGCGGGCGGCCGACTGGCGGCGCACCTACGCCGAACCCCTCATGGACAGCGTCACACCGGGCAGGCCCCGCACGATCGACCCCGCGACCGCCGAACGCGGCAAGAAGTCGTTCGACCGTATCCGCGGTGCCTCGGCCGCACAGATCGCCGGACTGGCGGCGGCGGTCGACGACGGCCAGGACCGGCTGGCATCCGCGCGGAAGGTCCGCGACGCGGTGCTCATCGCCATGGTCGTCGTGTTCCTGCTGACCGGCGTGGTGCTGACGATCCTGATCCGCATCCTGGTGACACGCCCGCTGGACGACCTGCGGATCGCCACCCGACGGGTGGCACAGGGCGACTTCGACCACGTCATCACCGGTGGCGGGCCCGTCGACCTCACCGCTGTGGCGGGCGACGTCGAGAACATGCGGCAGCGGATCGTCGCCGAACTGGACTCCTCCCGCGAGCAGCGGGAGATCCTGACCCGGCAGACCGCCGACCTGAACGCGCAGGCCGTGGAGTTGCGCCGCTCCAACGCCGAACTCGAACAGTTCGCCTACGTGGCCTCCCACGATCTCCAGGAACCACTGCGCAAGGTGGCCTCGTTCTGCCAACTGCTGGAGAAGCGCTACGGCGACCAACTGGACGACCGCGCACGGCAGTACATCGACTTCGCCGTGGACGGCGCCAAACGCATGCAGGTCCTCATCAACGACCTGCTCACCTTCTCCCGCGTGGGCCGCGTCAACGACGCCCGTCTTCCCTTCGACCTGGACCAGTCGCTGAGCAAGGCACTGGCCAATCTGGAGAGTTCGGTCGCCGACAGCGGCGCGCGCATCGACCGGCCGGACGAACTGCCCCAGGTCGTCGGGGATCCGACCCAGGCCACGATGCTCTGGCAGAACCTGGTCGGCAACGCCGTCAAGTTCCGCCACCCCGACCGCCCGCCGCACATCCGCATCACCTGTGAGCGGGACCCGGAGGACTCGGGCGCCTGGCGCATCTGTGTCACCGACAACGGCATCGGCATCCCCGGCGAGTTCGAGGAGAAGGTCTTCGTCATCTTCCAGCGGCTGCACAGCCGCGATGCCTACGGTGGAACCGGCATCGGCCTCGCGCTGTGCAAGAAGATCGTCGAATACCACGGCGGCCGCATCTGGATCGACAGGGCCCACACCGACGGCACGCGTTTCTGCTTCACCATCCCGTCCACCGACACGGCGGACACCGTTCATGACAGCACCGAGGACAAGGCCCTGATATGACGACTCCCGCCGGTACCCCCATCGACGTCCTCCTCGTCGAGGACGACCCGGGCGACGAGCTGATGACCCGGGAGGCGTTCGAGGACAACAAGATCGGGAACAACCTGCACGTGGTCCGCGACGGCGAGGAGGCGCTCGACTTCCTCTACCGGCGCGCCGCCCACGCCGACGCACCGCGGCCCGACCTGATCCTCCTCGACCTCAACCTGCCCAAGTACGACGGCCGCCAGGTCCTGGAGAAGATCAAGTCGGACCCGGCGCTGTCCCACATCCCGGTCGTCGTCCTCACCACCTCGGCCGCGGAGGAGGACATCCTGCGCAGCTACAAACTGCACGCCAACGCGTATGTCACCAAGCCGGTCGATCTGGACCAGTTCATCGCGGCCGTCCGCCAGATCGACGACTTCTTCGTCCAGGTGGTGCGCCTGCCCCGGCAGAACGGCTGATCAGGAACCGGTGGCCCCCGGATGCCAGGTGGCCTGCACCAAGGCCCGTTCGACCTCCGCCAGATAGACGGCCGCGGCGAGCCAGGCCCGCGCGTAGCGGTCCGGGTCGGACCCACCGGTGCGGCCGAAGACGTCACGGGTGCGCCGGTCGGCCTCCGCGCTGAGTCCGGCCGCCAGGTCCGCCGCCGTGGAGAAACCACCGCGCCGCAAGGCCGCCCCGTCCCCGCGCAGATCGTCGTCGCGCGCGGGTTCCGCGACGGCTCTGCGGCCACCCGACACGGCGACCTCGACCAGCCGCCGCAACCGCCACAGCGGCGCCTGCGCCAGCGGGTCCGGCGCGTCGTCGCCGGGGCCGTCCACAGCGGGCACGCTCGTGCCCCGTACGACATCCGCCGGCGGGAAGTGCGCGCCCTCCAGCCGGTTGTAGCCCAGGTCGGCGTGGCCCTGCCACTCCGCGGGCAGCCGCAGTGTCGCCTCGGTCCCCGGCAGCGGGGCGACGGCCAGCGGGCGGAGCGTGGCGGCACGCTCCGGGTCCAGACGGCCGATCACCCGCATCCGCAGCCCCGGCCGGGAGGCGAGCCGACGGAAGTTGGCCGTGTGGGCGAGGCCGGGGTGGCCGTCGGCAGGGACCAGCCGCATCAGGACGCCCTCGGTGTCCGAACCTCCGGAGGGCAGCTCCCGGGCGATCAAGTGATCCCCGGCGGCCCCGACGAGGACAAGGTCGCAGCCGACCAGCTCGCGCGCCGCCTGCTCGGCGCGCTCCGGGTCGGCGTCCGGTGCCGCGGTCAGCCGCTCGGCGACAGCTTCGGCGAGCGGACGGGCGAACAGCGCGGCGAGCGGACCAGAGGCCCATGACCCACCGGTGAGCGGAGTCGCCCGTACCCCCTTGCCGGAGCCGAGGCGGCCGTCCGAGGACACCGTCGCCCCGGAGATCAGCAGCCCGCCACGGGCGAGTTGGGCGTGATCGAGGTTTCCCGAGCCGAGCGCCACGGTCGCGGTGGCCGCGCCCTGGGCACGAGCGGGTCCACCGGGCTTGACGTCGGCGACCGAGAACCAGCGCCCGTCGTCGGAGACGACATGGGTGACGACGCCGCTGTAGCCGGTGGCGGCGATCACCGGTTCGCTGCAGACGCCGTGGACCCGCAGGCTGCCGCCCGGCAGGTAGGCGCGGCGGGCGGTGCCGATCAGCGCCGGCCCTGGAGTCCCCGCGCCCAGCAGGGCCGTGGTCAGGAGCAGTTCCCGTACCTGTGCGACCAGGTCGGCCAGCCGGTGGCCGTCCTCACGGGCACGCGCGCTCCGCAGCCCTCGTACGACCCGCAGCGCGGCCGCCTCGGCGCGGTGCAGTCCGGCGAGCCGGGCCGTGTGCGCGGCCCGCAGCAACCCGGCCTGGGGGACCGCGCCCGCGGCGGGTACCCCGGCGGCGAGCAACGCGGCGGCCGCCGTCCACAGTTCGGACGCGGCGGCCAGCTGGGCCGCGGTGAGGGAGACGGCCTCCCCGGGCCCGGAGGCGACCTCCGCGGCCCGCGACGCGGTGGAAGCGGCGGTGGGCGATGCCACGGGAACAGCGGTGTGCGCCGCTCCGGAAAGGGCGCTGGGCGAGGCCCCGGTAACGGTCGTGGGAGACGGCACGGGGACGGCGACGGGCGCCGCCCCGGGAACGGTGGCGGGTGAGGCGAGGGGAACGCCGGCGGTCGCGGTGCCCGAGGCCTCGTCGGCGATCGTCTCGGAGCCCGCCTGCGGCACGTCGGCGTCCGCGGTCTCCGCTTCGGCGTCCGGATCGGCCAGCGGGCAGGCACCGAGGACGGCGGCCCTGTGCAGGCACCGGGGGGCGAGCAGACAACCGCACACCACCTGGCCCGCGTCCGTGACGGCGCCTGACGGGCCGGGGGCGAGAGTCACCTCCGCGTCCTCACCGCACCGCACGCGGCGGACCGTGCCGTCGGCGAGGACCGGCAGGGCCGCGTACGACGCGATCGCGGCGTCCAGCTTCTTGCGCAGCCTGCTGGTCAGGCCCTCCACGGCGGAGGCGACCACATCGGGCGCCACCGGCGGCAGTTCGGCGTTCATCGGGAATCTCCGCGGAGAGTGTCGCCCACCCAGCGGGCGAGGGCGAGGGGACTGAGCGCGGCGACGGGCATGCCGGCCGCGACGAGTTGCTGCGCGACGGGCACCGAGTAGCGCGGGGCGCCGGTGTCGTCCAGGGCGGCGCATCCCATGAGATGCACCCCGGAGCTCGCCAGGGCCCGTACCTCACCGACGAGGCCGCCCAGCGGGTAGCCCTCCTCGAAGTCGCTCACCACGACCACGAGGGTCCGGCTGGGCACCGTGACCAGGGAACGCGCGTGGCTGAGCCCGGCCGCGATGTGGGTGCCGCCGCCGACCCGTACTTCCAGGAGCAGCGAGAGCGGGTCGTCGACCCGGTCCGTCAGGTCGATCACGTCCGTCGAGAACGCGAGGAAGTGTGTGGACAGGGTGGGGACGCCGCCCAGGACGGCCGCCGTCAGGGCCGACCAGATGACGGAGGCCTCCATCGACCCGGACACGTCGACCACGAGGATCAGGCGCCAGTCGGCCTCCTTGCGCGAGCGGGTGCTGAACACCGGCCGCTCCGGTACCACCACGGTTCGTCCGTCGGCCGTGCGGCGTGCGTGGGCGAGATTGGCCCGCAGGGTGCGCGCCAGGTCGAGCCGGCCGCCGGGCCGCCTCGTGGGGCGGGGTGTCGCGAGCCCGGTGAGGGCCGGGCGCATCCGGGTCGCGAGTTCCTTGGCGAGTTCATCGACCAGACGCCGTACGAGAGGGCGCAGGCCGGCCAGTTGTTTCTCGGGCATCCCGCCCGCCAGGGACAGCACCGAGGTCAGCAGATCGACCGAGGGGCGGACCGCGGCGGGGTCCAGTTCGGCCAGTACGTCGCTGCGGCCCTGGTCGGCGGCGCGGGCCAGCACCTCCTCCCGGACCTGTGCGCCGAACAGCGCCTCCAGTTCCTCGGCCCATTCGCGGGCCGTGGGGAAGGACGCCTCGCGGCCACCGCCCCGGCCCGGGGAAGCGCCCTCGCGGCCGAGGTCGGCGGAGCCTTCACCGCGGCCGGTGCCGTACAGCTCGTCGAGCGCGTGCGCGTAGCGGCGGGCGTGCTGCGGGAGCTTGTCGGTCTCCCGGCCGAGCAGCAGCCGCCAGCGGTCGGTGGGGGTGATCCGGAGCGGGGCGGACGATGCCGTGCTGGCGGCTGTGGCCGCCGAGTGCGTCGGTGCGGGGGGTGCGGAGGGTGCGGACGCGGGGTGCTCGGCCGTCTTGGGCCGGCCGGGGACCGCGCGGATCCCGGGGTCCCCCGCTTGAGCGGCGTCCGTACCCGTGGGCAGGTCCAGGGCGCGCAGGGCCGCGCGTCCCGCGGCGTCCGCGGCCGTCCACAACGCGAGGAGTCGCGGCGAGGCGCTGAGCGACAGGTCGAGCCGGTCACCGAGCCGCTCGGTGACCGTGCGCAGGAGCCGGTCGCGGCCTGCGGGGGTGAGCGTGTCGAAGCCCGCGCGCAGGGCGGGCAGCCGGTCGAGGAAGTCCTGGTCGGTGAGGGTGTCGACGCGGTCGAGCAGCGGGTCGAGTGCAGTCGGCGCCGACTGGAGGAGCGCGGCCGCGCCGCCGAGCAGTCCCCCCAGACGGCGGCCCAGCGCGTGCCGCGCCTCAGGGCTGGTGGCCGTGTCGATCCAGCCCGCCGTACGTGCGCCGAGAACGGTGGCGTCGTCGAGGTCGAGCAGTACCCGGGCGGCCAGCGCGGCACCCTGGACGAGTGGCGAGCCGGTGCGGGCGAGGGTGCCGAGGGCGTCGTCCATCCGCAGTCCGAGGCGGTGTTCACCGGCCCGCGAGGCCAGTTCGACGAGCGCGGCCGTGTCCTCCGGCCGGTCGCTTCCCGCGAGTCCGGGCAGGGTGCGGACCGCCGACTCCAGCAGATCGGTGGCCAGTTCGGCGGCGGCCTGCCGGGTGTCCGGTCCGGTGCCGGGCAGATGACCGCGAAGCAGGGCCTCCAACAGATCGAGCGCGGCCAGGAGTTCGGGCAGGGTGGCCGCCGCGGGGAACAGTGCGGCGGCGTCGGCGAGCCGCTCCGACACCAGCGCGGGCAGATCGCAGCGGGCGGCGGCGCCGAGTGCCGTGAGGACGTGGGCGCAGGTGGGCCCGCCGTCCGCGGACTCCCGGCGGAAGGTCTCCCGCAGGGTGCCCTCGGCGGCCAGGGCCGGGGTCACGCCCCGCATCCCGGCCAGGTCCAGCCGTACGGGGACGGACGGCGTCCAGGACACCCGCCAGCGGGTGGTGAGAGCGGCCCCGTCGCCCGTACCGGCCACCGCCGCGGTCTCGCCGTAGCCCGCGCCGCACACGGCGAGGCGCTGGAGCAGGACTTCGCGCCGGCCGTCGAGGGCGGACCGGAGCGGGTCGAGCCGCACCTCGCGTGCCGCGGGGTCGTCGGGGCCGGGCAGCCGCAGCGCGGCGACCTCCGCCTCCACGCACGGGCCGAGCCCGGAACGGGGTGTGCCCGGTGCGATCCGGCCCCGTTCGGTGCCGACCAGGACCACGTCGAGCGCCCGCGCGAGGGCCCGGCCGCGGCCGAGCGGTTCGCCCTGGCCCATCACGCTCGTCAGCGCCTCGACGACCTCGCCCCGCCCGGGTGCCGAGAGTCCGCGTACGTGCGCGAGGTCGCCCGCCATCCGCAGGGTCTCGGCGGCCTCGCCCGTTCCGGCGGGGTGCCCGGCCGCTCGCAGTTCCCGGCACACGTCGGTGACCGCGCGGGCGGCCGCGTTCCGCACCCGTTCGGGGTCGCCGCCGGCCCGGAACACCGCCTGCTGCCAGCGCGGGTCCCGGATGCCGGCCGGGTAGCCGGAGCGGGAGTCCAGCAGATCGAAGGCGTACGGGACGAGGGAGGTGACGACCTCCGGGTCCTTCGCGCCGGTACCGCGGTCGAGCGGCGCCGCCCCCTCGTCGGCGGCACCCGGACCCGTGCCGGGCGCGGCGGCGATCGCCGTCAGCGCCGGGGCGTGGAACGCGCCGACGACGGCCGCGACCCGGCGCCCGTCATGGGCGGCGCGGGCGATCGTCTCGCGCATGTGGGCCTCACGGGCGAGGTCCAGTGCCGGTGTGCCGCCCGAGGCTTCGGCGTCGCTGCGCAGTGCCCAGCCGACACCGAGCGCGGCGCGGCGGATCGCCTCGGGGGTGGATCCCGGGGCGAGGACCTCCACGCAGCGGTCCCACAGATCGTCACCGTCACGGCCGCTCCCGGACGCGGCGAGAGCGTTCCCGAAGGAGACGGACACACCCACCGGCGCCTCTTCGGCGACCGCGGTCCGCGTGTCACCCGACGGGAGGGGACCCTCCGCGGTCCACAGGGGATCGGACATCGGCAGGTCGCAGCACACGACGTCCGCCCCGCGGTCCCGCGCCCAGCGGACCGCGGCCAGTTCCGGGGAGAAGTCGGCGAACGGATAGAAGCCGAGCCGGCCGTTCTCACCCGCCCCGGCGAGCGCGACCGGCGCGACGGTGCCCGGCGCGCCCAGATGCGCCAGCCACGGCTGGAAGTCGGCGGGCAGCTCCACGCACACGACCTCCGCCCCGCACGCGTCGAGCAGGGCGGGCACCGCGGCGGCGAGCGCCGGACTGTGGTGGCGTACGCCCAGCAGGTACGGCGCCACGGAGCCGGCGAGGGTGGCGAGGGCCGCCCGTGGATCCTGGGTGTACGTCACCGGAGGTTCTCCCGCAGGTCCCAGAGCCTGCGCCACAGCGCGGAACCGTCCTCGGCGCGGCGGCGCACCGGACCGTCCCAGTAGCCGAGCAGCCGCGCGTGGTCGGCGGGGTCGTCCTTGCGGACGACGCCCAGCAGGTGACCGGGGACCAGGTCGAGGGTGTCGGCCCCGGGAAGGTAGGCGGCGGACACGCCGAGGGAGACCGCGACCTGTACCGCCTCGGCCGTCGACATGACCGTGCCGGGCCGCTCCACGTCCCAGCCCTCCGCGGACCGGCCGGCCCGGAGGTCACGGAAGACGGTGATCAGCACGTCGAGCACCGCGTCGTCGACGCCGAAGGCGGCGCCCGCACGCTCGACGGCGGCGACCGCCTGCCGCCGTACGAGCGCGGTCTCGGCCTCGACATCGGCGATCGGGTGCACGGTCTCGAAGTTGAAGCGGCGCTTGAGCGCGGCGGACATCTCCGAGACACCGCGGTCGCGGAGGTTGGCGGTGGCGATGACGGTGAACCCGGGGGCGGCGGCGACCTGGGCGTCCTCGGTGCCGGCCAGTTCGGGCACGCTCATCCGCCGGTCGGACAGGATCGACACCAGCGCGTCCTGCACCTCGGGAAGACAGCGGGTGATCTCCTCGACGCGGGCCACCCGCCCGGCGCGCATGGCGGCCAGCACCGGGGAGTCGACCAGCGCCGTCGGTGTCGGTCCCTGGGCGAGCAGCAGGGCGTAGTTCCACCCGTAGCGCAGGGCGTCCTCGGTGGTGCCCGCGGTGCCCTGGACGGTGAGCGCGCTGGTGCCGCAGACGGCGGCGGACAGCAGCTCGGAGAGCATGGACTTGGCCGTGCCCGGTTCGCCGACCAGCAGGAGACCGCGTTCTCCGGCGAGGGTGACGACGCACCGCTCCACCAGGGCGCGTTCTCCGACGAACTTGGGGGTGATGACCAGCCGGCCGGGCAGCGTGTCGTGGCGCCCGGGGAGTTCGAGGGGCTCGCCGCCGCTGCCGCACACGAAGGTGATGACGGCGCGCGGTGTCAGCCGCCAGCCCGGCGGGCGCGGGCCCGTGTCGTGGGCGGCGAGGAAGGCGAGTTCGGTGGCGTGGCGCTCCTCGGCGGGCAGTGTCTGCCGTGCCGGAAGGGCCGTCGCCGTGTCGGTCGGGGTCATGCGTGTTCCTTGCTCGGTAGGTACGTCGGTGGTGAGTGGTGCGGTGAATTCGTGTGTGGTGAGGGGCGGAAGGTGCCGGGGCCCGGGCGGTCGCCAGGGCCCCGGCGGTGGGTCAGCGGCGGCGGCCCGGTCGCACCGCGAACTTCTCGAACCGGGGCCCGCCGCCCTCCTGGACCTGCCGCCAGGCCCTCCGGTACAGCTCCGCTACCGGTTCGGTGGGCACGATCACGGAGAGCAGGGCCTCCTCCTGCCACAGCAGGTCGTCGTACAGCGGCCGCTTCCACTGCTCCAGCGGGACGCGCGGAGCCTTCGGCACGAGCCAGCCGCCGGGCAGGAACAGCGAACGCCCGGCCCTGGTGCGGCTGGCCTCCACCACCAGGTCGGTGGCGGCCAGTTCGGCACGGGCCGCCTTGAGACGGGCCGGCTTCCACCCCGTCCACCGGGCCGTCATCCGGTCGGTCGGGTCGGGCATGGCGAGCAGCATCAGATAGAGCGCCGCGGCGTCCTCCCCGAGGCCGTACTCCTTGGCGGCCTCCGTCACCAGATCCGGCACCGAGCGGCCGGGGTCCTGCGGCCACCAGGTGCCGTCCGTGCCCCGCTCGCCCGCCTGCGGGTCGCCCGGATCGGCGAGCAGGGCCTCGAAGCGGGCGGAGCGGGCCAGCCGCAGGGCCACCTCCACCTGGTAGGGACGCTGGCCGTCGACGCGCAGCGCGGGCAGGTACGGGTCGAGGCCCGCCTCGTCGAGCAGGGAGACCCGCAGGGCGGGGGAGGGCTGGTCGTCGTGCGTGGCCAGGACGACCGCGCCGTACCGCTCGAAGCCCTGGCCGACCTCGGTCGGTGTGCCCGCCGTCTTACGGAAGGCGGTGATGCTGACGTACTGCCCGAGGTCGAGCATCAGTCCGGGGTGGGACAGCCGGTCGCGGACGGCGCCGAGCGCCGCGGGCAGCGCCGCGCGGATCGGATCGCCGGCCGGCAGCCGGTGGGCGAGCCAGGCCGCGAGTCCGACGAAGCCGAGCAGTGCCGGTCCGCCGAATCCGGTAGCGCCCTTGTCGACGCACTGGACCCGGTCACCCTCGACGGCCCACTCCAGGTCACGGGTGAGCCGAGGCTCACCGGCCGGGTCGAGCAGTGCGGGCAGTGCCTGGCGGACGTTCCACTGTCCGTGCTTGAAGGCGCGCACCGCGTCGCTGAGCAGTTCCTCGGGTACGGCGGCCCGTCGGCCCATCCTGCTGTTCCAGACCTCGGCCGCGGCGGCCCAGTCCGGTCCATCGGTCCACAGGCGGGCGGGTTCGGCGGGCAGCAGCGCGGCCACGACCGCGGCCCGGATCGCCGGATCCACCTGGTGCAGTTCCTCCTTGGCGACGGCCGCCGCGGCGGCCTTCACGCCGATGGCCGCGCAGGCCTCGGCGGTCAGGAACGACCGTTCGTAGACGTCGACCTGGGGCAGACCCGCCACGATCAGCTTCGCCATGGTCTCGGTGACGCCGGTCCGCCGCGCGAACTCCTCGGCGGCCACCGGGAACCAGGGCGCGGGTCCGCGCGCGGACAGCTCCGCGAGGAAGACGCCGAGCCTGGCCGCGTGCCCGTCCTCGCCCAGCGGGACCGACGCGCGGAGCGTGTAGGGCTCCGGGGTCTCGAAGCGTCCGGCCGGATCGTGGAAGAAGCCGGCGAAGACGCAGCCGTCCTCATCCTGTGAGAGGCGTCCCACCACGGCGATGCACGAACCGCCGCCCAGGGGCAGCACCCCGTTCCAGGCGCCCTCACGCCATTCGCCCGACGGGGTGCGCAGCACGCCTGCCCCCAGGTGCAGCTCCACCTTGCGCCAGTGCGAGGCCTCGGCGGACGGTCCCAGACCCAGGGTGTCGAACTCGGCGAGCAGCGCGTGCAGGGCCGCTCGATGATCCTCGGGGGTGGTGCGGGCTGCCGTCCGGAAGGCCAGCGCGGGCACCCGGTCGAGGAGCGTCTCCAGGCTCGGCAGTCCGACGGGCACCCGTCGTCCGTCCAGGTGCAGGAGCGCCGCCGGTTCCTCCGTCACGGCGGCGCCGTGGAGCCCGGCCGCCCGCTTCATCTCGCGCAGGGCACGGAAGACGGTGTCGGACTCGTTGTCCCGGTTCCACCAGGAGCGGGTGCTTCCGCTCAGACCGTTCGTCGCGTCGAGGAGCAAGGAGTCGGGCGGTCCGGCCGGCCCCTCCTCCTGCGGGCCGCCGTCGAGAGCGCGCGTGAGCCGGGCGGCCACCGCGTCCAGGACGGCCTGCTGACCGCCCGCGTGCCGTACGACACCGGCGATCCCCGCGACCAGCGCGCCGTGGGTGACCGGCAGGAGGGAACGGATCGCCTCGGGCAGGACGTCCTTGTCCTCCTGCCCCGCGGCGGACAGCAGGGCCGCCGCCGTGTCGCGGTCGATGTGCCGCAGCGACGCGGAGCCCTCGGGGTCGCGGGCTGTCAGACACCCCCAGTACTGCACGGGCGGCAGCAGCAGCGAGCCCTCGCCGAAGGCTCCGGGCGCGCAGTCGGTCTTGGCCACCGAGGTGACGACGCCGTCGCCGTCCACGATGCTGAGGCGCCAGCTGTCGCGGACGACGGCCCGGGCGTCCTCGGCGCCGGGGAAGACCACCAGCGTCGAGGGGCGGCCCACGTCCGCCGGCAAGGTGACGGTGTGTCCGGCCAGATCCTGGGCGCGCACGGAGCCGTCGGGCAGCTTCACCACGCGCAGACCGACCACACCGTCCACGGGCGCGGAGGCGGGGGTGGCGCCGGCGGTCGGCGACGGGCTCAGCCGGCCACCACCGAACGTGCTGCCCTCGGGGGCGTCCCGCAGGGCGTCGGCGAGGAAGGCGGGCCTGCTCGCACGGCCCCGCTCACCCGTCGCCGGGTCGTACTCGTGCCAGTCGTGCGCGCCGCCGTCCGCGCTCCACACCCAGTACGAGACGCCGTCGCAGAGAAGTTGGCGTTCCTCGGGCAGGGTGGTGTCCCCGGCGTGCAGGACGCTGCCGCCGGTCGTGCGGCCGCCGCCCGGCAGGGGCAGGGTGATCGGTCCGTTGCCCTGGTACCAGTCCATCCTGGTGCCCCGGGTGTTCCGGGCGCCCTCCAGGGACTGCGGGCGGTCGGGGCGGGTGTGCCAGTAGCCGCGCAGGCCGTCGTTGCGGTCGTTCCAGTAGACGAGAAGCTCTCCGTCCACGTGGTGGAAGCCAGGGTCGCCCCAGTTGGTGTTCGACGGGATCCGCAGGTCATGGGTGAGGAGCGTTCCCTCGGCGCCGATCACCCGCGCCTGGGCGGCCCCGGCCACGATGAGGTGCGGCCAGGCGTCGGCGACGACCACATCCTCCACGTCGGCCTTGGGAACGAGGGAGGCGACCGCGTCCTCCCAGGCGGGCCAGCCGAGTTCGTCGAAGAGCCCGGCCCGCAGGGTGCGTGCCAGGGCCGGTGCGAGGTCGGTGCCGGCGGCGGCGCGCACCTCGTCCTCGGCCAGCGCCAGCGCCTCGGCGGGCAGCCACTTCAGCCGGGCCAAAGCCTCGGGCAGCTGGGGCAGGCCCACCGCGGTGAACCGTCGTACGACCGTGCGCACCCAGTCCGCGAGCAGGGGACCGCCGCCCGGCGACGCCGCCAGGAGCGTGATCGCCCGCAGCGACTGCTCGTCGTTGCCGAACCGGTCCGCGCCCCGCCAGAACGCCTTGTGGAAGCGGCTGTCGGCGGCCAGCGACACCAGGTCCCGGCGCCCCTCGCCCAGGGCCCACTGCGCCAGCAGCAGCGCGTCGCCCTTCCGCGGGGCGGCCACCGGAACGTCCAGCGACAACAGCAGGTCGATCAGGTCGACATCCTCGACCACCCTCAACGCGGCTCCGGACGCGGCGAGTTCGGTCCGCAACCGGTCCGCCATCCGTTCCACCAGCGGATACAGTTCGGCCATGCGACTGGGATCACGCCAGGAACGGGCCCGCTGCCGGTAGGTGAGGAACCGCTCCAGCCAGCCCGCGGCACCGTCCTGCGGCCGCTGTTCCCCCGGCACGGTGGGGTCCCACAGTCCCGTGGTGGCGCCGGAGGCCTCCAGCAGCTCCAGCCACATCGCCGGCATGTCGCTGTCGTGAGCGGCGGGCATCAGATCGAGCAGCGCGCCCCGCGCCCGCGGCTCGCGCGCGGCGAGGGCGACCAGCGCCGTGCGGTGCCCCTTCCACCAGCCGGCCGCCGCCCGCAGGGTGGCCGGCAGGGTGAGGAGCTCGGACACGTACTCCTGCTCGGTGAGGTTCGCGTCCCGGCCGGCACCCCGGGCCAGCTTCCGCAGGTCGTTCGCCATCTGCACCGACGGCGGCAGCCCGCCTGCGGTACGGCGCAGGCACAGCCGGGTGAAGCGCCGCAGCGCGTCCTCGGCCGGCACGCGCGCCGCCAGCTCCCGGGCGTAGGCGGACAGCACCTTCACCGGGAGCGCTCCGGCGAGCGCGAACTCCAGGAACACGGCGTCCAGCCGCTCCTCCTGCACCGTCAGTCCGTGCTCCGCCTCGGCCTTGCGGGCACGGGTGAACAGCTGGGCCGCGTAGGTGGCGTTCTCCTCCGCCAGGAACACCCGCCCGGCCTGTTCGTAGAACGTGGGCAGGAAGTGCGGCACCGAGGCCGCCAGCCGCTCCCCGAGTTCCACGAAGGCGTCGAGAGCGGCCTTCGGACGGGACTTGACCTGTCGCGCGGCCCGCTCCAGGTCCGGCACCACACGCAGCGCGTGGTGTCCGTCCTGCGGGTGGTGCACCAGCACCCATTCGGGAAAGCCCAGCGACTGGCGCGGCCCGAACCCGACGACGACGGGTTCGGTGTCCCGCTCCAGGCCGAGGAATCCGGCGGCCAGGTCCTCCGCCGCCCCCAGCTCGCCCGCGACGAGCCGCACCACCACCCGGTCGTCCAGGCCCGGGTGACGGTACGTGCGTGCCGTCAGCGGCACTCCCAGCCCGCCCGCGTCCTTCGTGTCCGGCGGCAGCACCGCGCCCGCCGTCAGCAGTTCCCCGTTCGACACCTGCGTCCCCCCGCTCATGCGTTCTTGCCCTCCTCGATGACGCGGCCCGCGTACAGCGCCGCGGCCATCCGCATCCCCTCGGACCAGGCGACCGGTCCCACCTCGCCCAGCGGCAGGGCGCGGCCGTCCTGGTCCCGCCAGGTGAGCGCCCCGGTCTCGACCTCGCTGTCCCAGTACGGCTCCCCGATCCACACCGAGGATTCGAGGCTGCGTCCGCCGTCCCGCACCCGGGCGGTCGCGTAGCCCCCGGACACGCGGTAGCCGAGCGAACTGGCCCGTGCGGCGAGCGCGAAGCGGGAGCGGAACGAGCCCCCGGCGAAGTCCCTCACCTCGGTGGCCTTGGCGCGGAGATCCGCGGGCGGCAGCCAGGTGGCCCGGTGAATCTGCTCGACGCGCTGGACCATGCCCAGTTCGGCCGCGAAGTCCCGCAGGTCGTCCAGGTCCGGGAGCAGCACCGGGTGCGGCAGCGTGACCGTGCGCGGGGCGATCCGGACGGTCTCGCCGTCCAGGTTCACCAGCCGCAGTTCGCCGGCGTCGGTGGCGCCGCGCAGGAAACCCACGTCGTCGGGGTCGTCGCCGACCACCACCAGATCGCGCAGCGCGGACTGCCAGGCCTCGTCGGGCCACACCCGGGCCAGCAGCCCGGTGGGCACGGGCAGCGACGAGACCATCCAGGCGTCCGCCTGTGCCACACACGCCGTGGCATGCCGTTCGAGCCACTCGGCGAACCGGCGCAGCCGGTCCACCTCCGGGTGGTCCTTCAGCGCGCGCGGGAGCGATTTCAACTGCCGTCCCGCCGCCCGGCCCGAGGTGGCACGCGCCGCCACCCGTCCCTCCACCAGGGCGACTTCATATCCGTCCCCCGCCGACAGCCACCCCACGAGCCACAGCCTTCCGTGTCAAGAACACCAGATGAGAGCACAGTTCACCCAGGTCAGTGCGTCCCGGGGGGAGTGCGACTCTGCAGCGAACGCTAGCGTCGGCCACTGACAATCGGCCCCGGGGCCCCACAGATCCCGGCCGCCCCACCGGAGCCCGGACCCCCGCCGCTATCGTGCGGGACGTGAGCAACTCGTATGCGGGACTTGACGATGCCGCCGTCGCGACAGCCGCCGCGTGTGCCGGCGCGGACGTGGTGCGGGCCATGTACGGCCGGCGCCTCACGCGGATCGACAAGGGCGCCGGAGACTTCGCCACCGCCGCCGATGTGGAGGCGGAGAGGACGATTCTGGGGATCCTGCGCGAGGCCCGGCCCGATGACGCCGTGCTCGGCGAGGAGAGCGGGCCGCAGGGTGCGGCGGGCGCGGTGCGCCAGTGGCTGGTGGATCCCTTGTGCGGCACGCTGAACTACGCCGTGGGCAACATGCTGGTGGCCGTGAACGTGGCGCTGCGCGGCGGTGCCGCCGCGGTGGCCGACCCGTTCAGCGGTGAGGTCTTCTTCACCGACGGGCAGGGCGCGTGGGTACGGCGGGACGGTGCCGACGCGCGGCTGGTGCCCACGTCCGCCACCCGGCTCGTGGACGTCAATCTGGACCCGCCGTTCCCGGGCGCGCCCGGCTTCCGGGCCGTGGACCTGCTGGCTCGGTCCGCCTTCGTGGAACACTTCCGGCCCCGTGTCGTGTCCACGACGCTGGCGCTGGCCTGGGTCGCCGCGGGCAAGCGCGCCGCGTACGTGACGGACGGCGGCGACCTGTCCGGGAGTGTGCACTTCGCCGCCGGCATCGCCCTGTGCAGGGCCGCCGGTTGCGTCGTCACCGGGATCGACGGCGCCCCGATCGGGCCGTCGGGCCGCGGACTCGTGGTGGCCGCCGACGACGAGACCCACCACCTGCTGATGTCGATGACCGCAAGCCCCGGCTGATCCGACGCGGCCGGAGCCGGAGGACCATGGCAGGCCCGCGCTTCGAGGCGTCGTCCGCGGGTGTGAACAACACCCTGTGCGGAGTCCGGCGCGTTGACACGCGAAGCGGAGAAATACCCTAATGACGGATAAAGCGCCCGGCGCGATGACGGGCGCCGCCGCTCTGGCCCTGACCGGCTGCGGCGGCCAGGCCCCCGAGAACAAGGACCGTCAGGAGGGATTGGACCCCTCCACCGGGGAGAAGATCGGCGAGGACATCGACTTCGTCGACCACTTCACCGCCGGCTCGTCGATCATGGTGAAGAAGGGAAATCCGGAGGGCGTCAAGTCGCCGGCCGACCTCTGCGGCAAGAAGGTGGCCGTGCAGAGCGGCAGCACCGCGTACGACCTGCTCCAGTCCCAGAAGCGCGACGAACCGATCGACACCGAGGCCTACGACACCCATGACGAGGCGCAGGCCCGCCTCGAGGCCGGCGCTGTGGTGGCCGACGTCGCCGACTACCCGGTCGTCGCCTAGGCGGCGCAGACCTCAGGCGACGGCAAGGACTTCGAGGTCGTCGGCGAGCAGATCGGTGCCGGACCGTACGGCATCGCGGTGCCGAGTTCGAACACCGAGCTCCGGGACGCGCTCCAGGCGGCCCTGGACGCCGCCGTCCGGGACGGCTCCTGAGGGAAGGTCCTGACCAAATGGAACGTCCGTGAGGGCGCGGTGACCGACGCCACGATCAACAGCGGCCCCTGAGCGGGCGTTCCTCACGAGACGTCCCCGCTCCGCCCGGCGGTGCCCGGTCATCGGCCCGACGCGCCGCCCTCCAGCGGAGCGATGTCGAGCGACTTGAAGACCGGCCACTGGTTTCCGGCCTTGTTGATGCCGGACCGGATGGTGATGCCGCCGGAGAGCTGATCGGACGGCCGGGTCGACACGTGACTCAGTTTCACCTGGCCGTCGACGTAGGCCGTGGTGGTGTCCCGTCCGACCTTGACGGTGACGGTGTGATCGGACTTCGGGTCCAGCGGCCGCGAAGCCACCTTGTAGCCGTTGGCCAGCAGGGTCGCCCGGTTCCGGGTGATCACCACGGTCATCGGTTCCTTGCTGTTGGTCCGGACCCCCAGCGCGGCCTGGTTGGTGCCGTTGCCCAGCGACCCGAGGAGCGCGGTGGCGCTGTAGTCGGTCCAGTCGACGCTGCTGTCCGGCCGGTAGTCGGCCTTGGCGTACCGGGGCGTCTGCGCCGAAGAGGGCGCCTTGCCCAGGAAGACGTCGAAGCCCGTACGGGTCTGGCGCCCACCCCAGTTCTCCGGCTCGAACAGGGGCCGGTGCGCACGGGCCGGGACCTGGACGTTTCGCCCGACGTCCTCCAGCATCCGCTCGGGAGTGGTCCTGGCGTAGACCTCGACACGCTGGACGAGACCCGCCGACGCGGACCGCCGACTGGCGGTGAGCGGCACGCTGGAATGGTCCGTCATCACGAGCGGGAAGAGTTCCTTGAGCAGATGCCTGGCCTGGGAATCCGTCGAGTCGGCGTCCTGCTGCGCCGGTCCGTCGGAGAAGGGGACGGCGAACATCGACGGGGTCGGCATGCCGTGGCGGACGATGTCGTCGACGGAGCCGAGGAGGTCGTGAAGCACCCGGGCCCGGTACTCGGCCGCGTTCTCCCGCCGCCCCTCGTCCTTCAGCCACAGGCGGTTCACCAGCGGCGCGCCCGTGTTGCCCGTGGCGTCCACGGGCTTGACGCTGTGCATGGCGCGGGTGTGGCTCTGGAAGTCCCAGCGGCCCGACCGGTGCATCCGCTCGATCTCGCGCCAGGTCAGGTAGTAGGGGCGGTGCTTGTCCATCGACCCGGTGATCAGGAAGATCGTGCCGTGCATCCGGTGCTTGGCCAGGATGCGGTCGGCGTACTTCCACAGCCCGTCGGTGCCGTCGTCGAACGTCAGCAGCACCGAACGCCGCGGCACCGGACCGCCGTTCATGTAGTTCGTGAACTGCTTGGCGCTCAGGGTGCGGTAGCCGGCCTTCTCCAGCGCGGTGAGCTGGGCGTCGAACGCCTTCGGGGTGAGCACGTAGGGGCTCTTGCTGTTCTTGTTGACGTCGTGGAAGGTCAGGACCACCGGCGGAGCGTACTTCGGCAGTTCCCGGCCCTGTCGCATCCAGCCGGCCTTGTCCGCGGAGGTGATGGACGCGTGGGTCAGCGGCGCCTGCGGGGTCATGTACTTCCGGCTGAGGTAGCGCTCGATGCCCGCGGCGCCCGAGGCCATCACCACGGAGAGGGTGAGTGCGCCGAGCAGGACGCGGACGGGCCACTGCGTCCACCCACGGCCCCAGCCGTGGCCGCGGCCACGGCTGCGGTCGTGGGCCGCCTTCTCCGCGTAGTCACCGCGGAAACACGGTTCCGGACCGTGCCCGTGGTCGTGCACGACGATGCCGGCGGGCTCGCGCCGTTCGCTCCTCAGAGCCATGAGAGCACGTTCCCTCGCGACAGAACGATGAGATAGACACAGCTGACGACCGCGATGGCGACCACGTCGGTGATCACCCGGACCGCCTTGCGTCGCAGGAAGTTCTTCATCATCGAGTCCTCGACCAGACACCGCGACGGATGGTCGCGAGGGAGTAGGGAAGCAGCCAGGACAGGAGCAGCGCCGACAGCAGACTCATCAGCGGCCGGTAGCGCCAGCGGGGGTCGCCAGGGTTGTCGATCTTGAACGCCAGGCCCCAGATGCTGCCCTTGAGCACCACGCCGCTCAGATACAGCACGCTCACGAAGATTCCGCCCTGCATCGGCGACCAGATCATGTGGCGTACCGCCATCAGCGGCGCGGCCATCACCCACAGCACATGCCCGTAGTACAGACAGGAAGGGCCGATGCCCCGCCGCCACATGAAGGTGCCGGTGAAGCAGGTGTTGCGGATGAAGCTCTTCTTCCAGCGGATCTGCTGCTTCATGAACGGCTTGAAGTGCTCGGGCACGTTGGTCCACACCTTGGCCGACTGGACGTAGCCGATGCGCCACTTGCGCTCGGGATAGTCCTGCGCCGTGATGAACGGAGAGTCGGCGTACTGCTTCTTCAGCTTCTTGCCGACCCACAGCTGACCCAGTACGTAGCCGGTGAGCTGACGGTCGGTCGCGAACCGGAAGGGGGCGCCCAGGAAGCGGTCGCCGGCCCACGCGGGGAAGTAGTTGTACACCGCGTCCCGGCGGAAGACCGCCAGAGGACCCGAGACACAGGTGACCGATCCGAAGACCGACTCGGCGGCCTTGGCCACGCGGAACTGCCCCTCGTACCAGACGTCCTGCGCCTTCGTGAAGAGGGTCTCGTCCACGTTCAGCGCCCGGCAGTGGCCACTGACCGCGCCCAGTTCGGGGTGGTCGACCAGGGCCTGCACGCACTTGCGCAGAGCGTCGGGGGCCAGAATGCAGTCGGAGTCCGTGAACGCCAGCACGTCGCCGGTCGCGATGCCCGCCCCCCTGACCAGGGCGTGCTTCTTGCCGAGGTTCTTGTCCAGCTTGAGCAGGGTGATGCCCAGTTCGCGCGCCAGCTTGTCCAGGATCTCCCGTGTCCCGTCCTCGGAGAGATCGTCGATCACGATGATCTCCAGGTCCGGGTAGTCACTGCCCGCCATCGAGCGGACGCAGCTCTCGATGTAGTCGACCTCGTCCTTGACCGCGAGCAGGAAGGACACCTTCGGCACGGCCGGCAGGGACGGGAAGGAGGCGAGGTTCTTGGGGCGCCTGCGGAGGGTACGGACGGACGGGTCGTCGTACCGGCTGTACGCGATCTGCAGCATGGCGATGGTGCCGACCAGCACCGTGATGCCGTAGCCGATGACCAGCGGCTTCTCCGGCACCAGCGGGAGCTCGCGGGCCAGGATCAGGCCCAGCGGCAGCAGGCAGAACATGGCCAGCACCCGGCGCACCGCGAAGCGGACATCGGTCTGCATCCGGTTCGTCCAGCGGGTCAGCGGGCCGGGCGGTCTGCCCACGACGGCGGACGAGCGGACCCGCGGCAGCGGCACGGACGTCTTGGGACGCGGATTCGGCAGGATCAGTCCGCACGCGGCGGACGCCACGGGGACGGTCGCGTCCCCAGGGGCGACCGTCATGTCCCCGGACTCGGCCGGAGTCGCCTGACCCGGCACGCCGGCTCCCGGCGCCGCGGGCAGCAGCGCCCCGGGTGCCGCGAGGGCCGCGTCCGCGGCTCCCGGCGTCCGCAGGTCGCTCACAGGGTCTCCCGGGCGCCGACGGAGTCCAGCCGGTAGGTGGCGTCGAGGACGTCGTCCCGGTCGCTCAGCCAGGTCAGGTCGGCGCCCGGGTGCACGGTGTGCACCAGCACCAGGTCCCACTCGTGGTCCTCGGGTGCGATCACGCTCTCCTGGATCCCGCCGGCCACGCGCGCGGCGCGCACCATCGAGTCGGTGAAGCGGACCTGGGCGCCCTCGCGGACCAGCTCGTCGAAGATCTCCAGCGCGGGCGATTCCCGCAGGTCCTCCACGCCCGGCTTGTACGCCATGCCGACGATCAGGATCCGGGCGCCGGTGAGCGGCTTGCCGCGCTCTCCCAGCGCCTCACGCACCCGGCGCACCACCTTGCGCGGGCGTCCGGCGATGGCGTTCATGGCGGCCTCCACCAGCGGGGAGGTGCTGCGCTCGGCGCGCAGCTGCCAGAGCAGGTAGTGCGGGTCGCAGGGGATGCAGTGCCCGCCGACTCCGGGGCCGGGGTAGAACGGCATGAAGCCGAACGGCTTGGTCGAGGCGGCCTCGATCACAGGGATCGGGTCCAGACCGAGGACGCGGCAGTTGTCGGCGAACTCGTTCGCGAGCGCGATGTTGACCGCGCGGAAGGTGTTCTCCCAGAGCTTGGTCATCTCGGCCGCCTCGGGCGAGGGCAGCACGTACACCGAGGAAGCCGTGCGGGACAGCACGGAGATGGCCCGGTCGACGGTCTCCTGGCCGGCGCCGCCGACCACGCGCGGGGTGGTGTCCTGGGTGTGGCGGGCGTTGCCGGGGTCGATCCGCTCCGGCGAGAAGGCCACGAAGATGTCCTCACCGACGGTGAAGCCGCGCTCCGTCAGCGGTTCGGTCAGCAGGTCACGGGTGGTACCGACGTAGGTGGTGGAGGTCAGCATCAGCAGCTGGCCGGGGACGGCGTGCTCGACGACGGTGGCCGCCGCGGCGGTCAGTGCCCGCAGGTCGGGGGCGAGATGCCGGTCCACCGGGGTCGGCACGCACACCAGCACGGTCCGGGCGCGGGCGAGTGCGCCCGGGTCGTCGGTGAGGGTGAAGCGAGGATCGCCGTTGAACGTCGACAGCCGGTCGAGGTCGCTGGGCAGCAGGTCGACGGCACCGCCGCGAATGGCCTCCAGCCGCTCCGCGCTCGCGTCGATGCCGATCACTTCGGTGCCCCCGGCCAGCAGGCCGAGTGCGGTCGGCAGGCCGACGTAGCCGAGGCCCACGACCGCCACGGCCCCCACGTCCGTGGATTCCAGGGCGACTTGACCGCTGAGAGTCTCGAAAGCGGCGCCGAGGTGGAGTCCTTGGGGGACGGGCAGGGTGTTCGTCAGCATGATCGACGCTCCAGGTGTTGTGCTCGGGATGCACACCGACCGGCGCGCACGGATGGTCGCGATGAGGACCTTGAGGCCTGCTCGCTGAATGTTCTTCGCTGCTACAACCGTCCCAATTGTCCATTTTTGGGTCAAGCGCTGGAAAAGGAGGAGGTGTGCGCTATTCGGGGTCTTTACGGATTGATTACCTACCCTCCGATCAGGCCTTTTGCCTCGGCTTTACCGTCTGGGGAACTGGCTCCGTGCGGGTGCCGGTGTGACATGGCAGTCAATTTCCGAGTCGACGGGGGAGTGACGCGAGTCGCTTTTCATGGAAAGCCGGGGGTTCGGTTTCATATCGGGAACACCACGGGCTTTGCTTCCCGGGCGGCGGGGCGCCGTGTGGGAGAGTGAGTGAGGCCGCGGAGTTGCTGCTCCGTGAGCGAGGCGCCGGGCGGGGAACGGTAACCGGGGCGCCGATCGGGCGAGTGGTCTTCACCATCGCGACATGCCGCGCCCGCTGTCCGGGTCGGCTGAGACTGCGGAACAAGCGGTAATTTCCTATGACTTGTGGCATCGCGGCAGCAACTCACTGCCAACTCCCCGTGCCGGGCGGATCGTCGCGGCACGCTCGCGTCGAGCTCCGGACGCCTTCGTCATGACGCGAAGACGACGCGCGGCCGGTCTGCTGGCCGTCCTCATCTCCGGCGCCGCGATGACGCAGACGGCCTGCGCCGGCCGGACCCCGTCCGGCCGCCCGCCCGTCTCGTACGACGCCGCGGTGCGCTCCGACTCTCCGGCCCTCTATCTGCCCCTCGGCGCCGGGAACACGGAGAAGCGGTCCACGGCCGCGCTCAAGGTCACCGACCATCACGAACCCGGCGTCGCCTCCCTGCCCAACGGTGACCGTGCCCGCCTGTCCTGGCTCGGCAAGGCCTCCCCCGGGGAAGGTCGGACCGAGTGGCTGGCTCGCATGTACTCAGAAGACAACACCGAAGTCCGCGCCAACCGCATCAGTGGATACGTCTTCAACCGGGGCGGCGGACTCGGCGCCGGGTCGTACTTCGAGGACCGGGTCGAGCCCGGCGAATGGATCCACTACGCGCTGGTCATCAACATCCGGGAGAAGAGCGATACATATCCCACGGGATACGTCAAGATCTACAAGAACGGCGTGCTCCGCGATCAGGACGCCCTCGACGCGTACGACATCGCCCCCAGCAACACCGACGCCCCGCTGCGGATCGGCTCCTCGACGCCAGGTCGTACTTCAAGGGCGCGATCGGCAAAGTGGCCGTGTACGACTCCGAGGTGTCCGAGTCCCGGCTCGCGGCCCACTGCGGCGCCATGAGCCCGCACCTCACGCGATCCGCCGCGGGAACCTGACGCCTGCCGAGCGCCGCCAGAACCTGCTGCCCGCTCGCAGGGATCCACACGGACGTGCTCGGCCCGGGTGGTCGGTGACGCGTTCTCTGGACAGCCGGACCCCGTCGTGCTGTCATGTCCGCGGCACCATTTCCAACGTTGTAGAAGCCCGCGGCGCTTTCCGTCTCGGAAGCATCGCGGAACCGGATCCGGACAGGCCGACGGGCGGATCCCGCGCCGCCGGACAGGGACGGGACAACGTTGTCGCACGGCAAGTAGGCCCCTTCGGGAAGGCAGGTCACCTGCATGTCAGTGAGCAGACGGAGAATCCTCGCCCTGGGCTCCGGCGCGCTGGGCGCCGCCACCCTCGGAGGCACGTTCGCGGGCACCGCGGCCGCGGTGTCCCAGCCGCGAGCGGACGCCACACCGGCCGACGCGTTCCAGAAGCTGCCGCCCGGAAGCGTGGTCGCCCGCGGCTGGCTCGCCGGCCAGCTCCGGCTGCAACTCGCCGGTCTGTGCGGCACGTACGAGAACCTCTCGCACTTCCTCGACTTCTCCACGACGGGCTGGCTGCATCCCGAGCGCGACGCCTGGGAGGAAGTGCCCTACTGGCTCCGCGGCTACATCCCGCTGGCGATCGCCACGGGCGATCCGCACGCTCTGACCCGGTCGCGCGAGTGGGTGGACGGGATCCTCGCGACCCAGCAGAGCGACGGCTTCTTCGGCCCTCGCGGCTTACGCTCGGCACTCAACGGCGGACCGGACTTCTGGCCCTTCCTGCCGCTCCTGCAAGCGCTGCGGACGCACGAGGAATACACCCGCGACCAGCGGATCGTGCCGTTCCTCGTCCGCTTCCTCCGCTACATGAACACCCAGGGTCCCGGTGCCTTCAACGCGAGCTGGGTGTCGTACCGCTGGGGCGACGGCCTCGACATCGCCGTCTGGCTCCACCGCCGCACCGGCGAGGCGTTCCTGCTCGATCTCGCCGCGAAGATGCACAGCTACGGCGTCGACTGGACCGGGGCCACCCCGAGCCGGCACAACGTGAACATCGCCCAGGGCTTCCGGGAGCCCGCTCAGTACGGGCGGCTGACCGGCTCCGCCGACCTCACCCGGGCCACGTACCAGGCCTACGATGCCGTGATGGGCGCCTACGGGCGGTTCCCCGGCGGCGGGCTGGCCGGTGACGAGAACTACCGCCCCGGATTCACGGACCCCCGGCAGGGCTTCGAGACCTGCGGCATCGTCGAATTCATGGCCAGTCACGAGCTGTTGACGCGGATCACCGGAGACCCGGTATGGGCGGACCGCTGTGAGGACCTGGCCTTCAACATGCTCCCGGCGTCCCTCGACCCCGACGGCACGTCCGTTCACTACATCACCAGTGCCAACAGCGTCGACCTCGACAACCGCCCCAAGACCCAGGGACAGTTCCAGAACGGCTTCGCCATGCAGGCGTTCCAGGCAGGCGTCGACCAGTACCGGTGCTGCCCCCACAACTACGGTATGGGCTGGCCCTACTTCACCGAGGAACTCTGGCTCGCGAGCCCCGACGGGGGCCTCGTCGCCGCGCTCTACGCCCCGAGCCGTGTGCGGGCCACGGTCGCCGGCGGAACGACGGTCACCGTCACCGAGGAAACGGGATATCCCTTCCAGGACACGATCACCCTCACCGTCTCCACGCCCCGTCCGGTGAAGTTCCCGCTGCAACTGCGCGTGCCCGGCTGGTGCGTAGGACCCCGACTACAGGTCAACGGTACGGCGGTCACCGCCTCGGACGGCCCGTCCTGGGCGCGGATCGACCGCACCTGGCGCGACGGCGACGTCGTGCGTCTGCGGTTGCCCCAGAAGGCTCGACTGCGCTCGTGGCCCGGCTCGCACGGCGCGGTCAGCGTCGAACAGGGCCCTCTCGCCTACTCGTTGAAGATCGGCGAACGCTTCGACCGTTACGCGGGAGACGACAAGTTCCCCGCCTACGAGGTCCACGCCACCACCGGATGGAACTACGGCCTCCTGCCGGACACGTCCCTGATCCCGGCGCAGACCGGCACCGCCGTCCCGGACCAGCCCTTCACGCCCGGCACCACGCCTGTGTCCATCGCGGCGCGGGCCCGGCGGATCCCGGAGTGGGTCGCGGACGACGAACACGTCGTGGCACCGTTGCAGGACTCGCCCGCCCGCAGCGACGCGCCGGTCGAGACGGTCACCCTCATCCCCATGGGCGCCGCGCGACTTCGCGTCACGTCCTTCCCCACGGCGGCTCCCGACGGCAGGCCCTGGACGCCGGAGCCGCCCTTCCGCCGGCTCGCCAACAAGAACAGCGGCAAGGTCCTGGCCGTCGACGGGATGTCGACCGAGAACAGCGCACGCGTGGTGCAGTTCGACAACACGGGGACGGGCGACCACGCCTGGCAGCTCGTCGAGCGGGGCGACGGCTGGCATCTCCTCCGCAACGGGAACAGCGGCAAGGTGCTCGGCGTCGACCACATGTCGCTGGACAACAGCGCGATCGTCGTGCAGTTCGAGGACAACGGAACCGACGATCATCTGTGGGCGCTGGTCGACAACGGCGACGGCTGGTACCGCATACGGAACAAGAACAGCGGGAAGGTCCTCGGGGTGGACCGTATGTCCACCGGCAACAGCGCGCAGGTGGTCCAGTTCGACGACAACGGAACGGCCGACCACCTGTGGCGCTTTCTGTGAGCGCCTGAGTGAGGACGAACCGTCGAGGGCCCCGGGGGCGGCCCGGGGGGGGGCGGGGGGGCCCCGCGCGGGGGCAGCGGCCCCGGCGGGGGGGGTCTGGGGGGGCGGGGGGGGCGGCGCGCGCGCCCCGACGGCCCGGGCGT
>NZ_JBIBSY010000008.1:326256-349015 GCF_043078065.1 Streptomyces sp. NPDC015532
GCCCATGTCCCCCCACACCCCCCCGCCCCCCCACGTGCGCGTCTTGCTGCCCCCCCCTCGGCCGCCCCCACCGCCCCCCCCCCCGGGCCCCCCCGGGCCCCTCGACGGTGAGGTCAGTCGAAGAGGGCTATGAGGCCGTTCACCCAGATCGCGAGGAACGCGACGACCGCCACCAGGCATCCGGCTCCCGTCAGGAACGTGGTGAGCGGGCTGCTGCCGCCGTCGGTCTCCACGCCCTGGGGCACCGTGTCCCAGTCGACCGGCTGTCCCACGGCGTCGGAGCAGGCCACGCGTGCCGCCTCCAACTGCTCTCTGGCGAAGGCGGTTCGGGCAAGCGACTCGGACCCGTGCCAGGCGAGGGCGCGCATCCGCCGTGCGGCGGTGCCGTATCGGGCCTCGAAGGCCGCGGTCTCGACGGCGTCCCGGTCCGATTCGAGATACATCCAGCGGCCCGCCTCCGCGGGCTCTCCGTACAGCCGGTAGGTCTCGGCGAGTCGGCGCCGAAGTGTCAGGTCGTTCGGAAACGACGAGACCAGGCCGCGCAGGCGTTGACGCGCGACGGGGATCCGGCCGGCGGCCAGGTCCGCGTCGACGCGCGCAAGGGTGTCTCTCAGTGGCATGGGTCGATGATCGACTGGCGGGGCGACCGGCGTCGAGCGCTTTTGGCGCTCGGTGCCGCGCGCTGTCAGGATCGTCACCCATGGGAATCGAGATGACACCGGCTGACGTGGCCGACTTTCACCAGGTGCTGACGGACCACTCCCGCTACTGGGGTGAACGGGACCTTCGCTCGCTGCATCTTCTGGCACTGGTGCGGGAGTTCGGTTCCACCTGCCTGGTCGCCCGCGCGGAGGACGGCATCCGCGGGTACGTCTTCGGGTTCGTCACCCCGGACGCCACCGGCTACGCGCATCTGATCGCCACCCGGGACGACACCCGTGGCAGCGGTCTCGGACGCCGTCTGTACGCGGCCTTCGCCGAAGCGGCCGAACGCCAGGGTGCGCGGCGGCTGAAGGCGATCACGTCCGTCGGGAACGCCGGCTCGATCGCCTTCCACCGCAAGGTCGGTTTCGACGTGAGCGTCATCGACGACTACGACGGGCCAGGGCGCGCCATGGCCGTCTTCCGACGCGATCTGCCGCTCCCTTCCGTCGGCCTCTCGCCCCGGTGACCTCCGGCGACGGTTTCGAGGCCCGCCCGGCGGCCGGCGGCGCGTACGCGGGCCGAGTCGTGCCCTGGCCGAGGGCTCGCGTGCCGGGGTGGTGGTCAGGACTGCGCGGAGGTCACGGAAGAGGATTCCCAGGTGAAGCCGTCCGGGTCGGTGAACGCCGTGGCGGAGCCGGTGAGAGCGAGCCGGTGCGAGCCGCTGCCGTCGTCCGCGACGCCGAGGTCCTTGGCCAGCCCGGCGCGCTTGTACAGCGCCAGTTTGAACTCGTCCGGGCCCTCCGCGGTGAACTCGGCGTACTTGCCGCCGAAGCTCTTCGCGACGGTAAGCCCCTGCTCGACGTAGAACCGCTTGCTCGCCTTCACGTCCGCGACGCCCAGCAGGAGCACTCGTTCGTCGATGGTGCCCGTGGCCGGGCCCGAGTCCTTCTTCGCCGAGGTCGCGACCTTCCAGATCGTCCCGTCCGGGGCCTGGACCACGCCACCGTAGCCCCACAGGGACTTCGACACGGGCTTCAGTGAGGTGGCGCCGGCCGCGATGGCGCCGTCGACGAGGCTCGCGACATCGGCCGGCTGGGACACGGTGAGCGCCAGCGTGAATCCGCGGAAGCCGGCCGTCGGCGCCTCGGAGGTGCGCAGACGCAGCCGGGAGCCGAGCCCGAAGGCGGTGGTGTAGAACTGCTCGGCGGCAGTCGTGTCGTCCACTTCGAGGGTGATGGATGCGATGGAAGTCATGCCGATCACGCTAGTCGCGGCGCGGGGGCAATGGCTTCTTCGATCCTGCTCGATCCGTTCCCGCGGATTCAGGGGCCGGAGATGGCCTGGCTGGCGATGAGCCGCTGGTACGGGGTGCAGCGCGCGAGGAGTGCGGGGTGGTTGCCGGTGTCGGTGACGGTGCCCTGATCGAGCATGATCACGTGCTCGGCGTGCTGCACCGTCGTGAGCCGGTGGGCGACGACGATGACCGCGCGGGTCGTCGCCAGCTTCTCGATGATGGTCCGGAAGCGTTGTTCGTTGAGGCCGTCGAGCTGGCTGGTGGGTTCGTCGAGCAGCACGATGTCGGCGTCGGAGAGCAGGGCACGGGCGAGCGCCATGCGCTGCCGCTGGCCGCCGGAGAGGTCGGTCTCGCGGCCGAGATGGGTGTCGAGTCCCCGGGGGAGGCGGGTGATGTCGTCGGTGAGCCCGACGGCGTCGAGGGCGGCGGTGAGCTCGGCGTCGGTGGCGGGGGTGCCGCGGCCGAGCTGGAGGTTCTCGCGGGCGGTGGCCTCCAGCAGGGTGAAGGCCTGGTCCACGTAGGTGATGCGGGTGCGGAGGGCGTCCAGGGGCCAGTGCCGCGTGTCGTGGCCCAGGACCGTGATGGTGCCCGAGGAGGGCCGGATGAACCGGTCGATGAGGGAGAGGGTGGTGGTCTTTCCGGCCCCCGACGCGCCCACCACCGCCGTGAGCCCGGTGCGGGCGGTGGCGAAGGAGATGCCCTGCAAGGCGGGCCGACCGGCTCCGGAGTGGGTGTAGGAGACGGAGTCGAAGGCCACGGCGGGTGCGTCGGGCAGGGGGGTGGGGGCGGTCCGGTCGTCGTCGGCGGAGTCGTCCTCCGGCGGCAGGAGCAGCAGGTCGTTGCAGCGGTCGCGGGCGGCGAGGCCGGACTGAAGCCGGCCGAGGCCGGTGGCCAGCGTGTTGACGGACGGGATGGCCTGCAGCAGATAGAGGAGGAACGCGGCGAACGCGGCCGCGGTGATGTCGCCCGCGGCGAGGCGCGCGCCTCCGGTGAGGATCACGGCGATCATGGCGAGCTGGTTGCCGAGGGTGAGCACGGCGGGGATCAGCGTGCCCAGTCGGGCGCCCTCCAGGGAGACGGAGCGCAGCCGTTCGGCGTCCTCGGCGAGGGCGCGGGTGGCCAGCGGCTCGGCCCGGTTGGCCTTGATCGTGGTGAGGGCCTCCAGGTTCGCGGTGAAGCGCTGGGCGATGTGTCCGACGGCGTCCTGCTGGCCGGTCACGTTGGCCCGCATACGACGCAGGACCAGCATCACCATGAGCGTCAGGCCGGACAGGGCGACAACGGTGACCACGGTGAGGACCCAGTCGATCCACACCATCACGCCCAGGGTCGCCGCGATGGTCACGGTGGCCAGGGGCAGCTGGCTCGCCACGTCCACGATCTGGCGCAGCAGCAGGGCGTCGGAGGTGATCCGGGCGGCGAGTTCACCGGTGCCCTGGGTCCGGACCACGGGCAGGGGCAGCCGTAGGGCGTGTTCCATCAAGGTGATGCGCAGCCGGTACGCCATGCGTTCGCCGATGCGGGCGAGCAGGAAGCCGGAGCATGCCTGCGTGAGGGCGCCGGTCGCCGCGGCCGCGCACATCAGGGTGATGTGTCCCGTGAGCGGGTGATGGCCGGAGAAGTCGGTGATGACGTCCTGGAGGAAGAGGGGGAGGGCGAGGGTGGCGGCGGTGGCCGCGAGGGCGAGGAGCAGTGCGACGGTGAGGGGGCCGGGTTCGGCCGTCAGTTCACGGCGCAGCCGCAGTGGGCCCGTCGGGTGGAGAGCGCGGGGAGCGGGCTCGTCGGCCACGGGGAACCTCTCTGGTGGGCGAGGGGGCGTCGCGTACGGCACGCACACGGCGGAGGGAGGGGGTGCAGGCGACCGGCCGGGCCGCGGGTGGCGGCCCGGCCGGCTGCGCTGACTTCGCCCCCTACGGGGCGGTGCCGGCTAGACGCAGAGGATCGTGCTCACGGTGCTGGTGCCGCAGTTGAGCACGCTCAGGGAGCTGGTGCTCGCGAGGGTGTCGTCGATCGGGGTGGCCTCGGTCTCGGGCAGGTCCATCGTCTGCAGGTCGAGGATCATCATGTCTGTTCTCCTTCATTCACTGACGGGTGGATCACCCGGCCGGCGGCCGGGAGTCTGGGGTGCGCAACCCGGTTGATCCCGCTGCGCGTTGTGGTGACGTGGTCAGGGCCGGCCGGCCGTGTGCTCGGCGGAGACCGGGCGGTGGTCGGCGGTGGCCGGAGCCGTTGGGGCCGGGCTCGCCGGTGCGGGGCCGACCCCGCCGGTCCAGGGGAGGAAGGGGGTGCCGGCCAGGGCGGTGCCCAGGGCCAGGAGCACTCCGGCGGAGCCGGTCGCCAGGTCCGCGGAGAGCCGCAGGAGCTGGTCGCCAGGGAAGGCGAGGTGGCCCTGGTAGGAGATCTGGTGGAGGGCCAGGAGCCTGCGGTGGCGGTCCAGCGCGGTCTGGCGGTGGGCGGCCGCTTCGGCGTCCTCCGGGGTCCGCGGGAGCGGGGAGAACCGGCCGCCCGGAGCGTGCGGAAGCCGGGGCCCGGTGAGGGCGAGGTAGCCGAGGAGTCCCGCGCGGCCGTTGAACAGGCCGGGCTGGATGATGAACTCGGGTTCGGCCGCGCGGCTGATCGGTGTCCGGTAGCGGGCTGTCGCACTGGCGGGGTGATGGCGGAGGAGGGCGTCGAGGGCCAGTCCGATGCCGGTGCTGCCGGTCTCGATGTAGGGGAGTACCCGGTACTCGTCGAGGACCTGGACGGTGCCGTCCGCCGCGGTCACACATCGTTCGAGGTCCAGTTCGAGCAGCGTCTGGGCCCGTTCGAGGAGAGCGTGATCGCCGGTGCGTTCGTAGAGGCGGACCAGGGCGAGGGCCGCACCGGACCCTCCGCTCATCAGACCGGCCTTCCGGCGCCTGCTGGAAGGGCCCTCCTTCTCCAGTTCGTCGGCCGCGGCCTGCGCGTGCGTGACGGCGGTGTCCAGCAGCTGGGAGTCGCCGGTGACCGCCGCGAAGTGCGACAGGGTCAGGGCGATGCCGGCGCGGCCCGACGACAGGTCGGGGCCCGGCGGGGCGTCCGAGGCGGTGTGGGCGAGCCGTCGCAGCAGATCGAGTGCGGCGTCCCGTTCGCCGAGGAGGTCGAGGACGTAGGCCACGCCGTGTCCGCCGGTGTAGAGACCGGGCTGGGCCGGGCGGGTGCGGGCGGCGTCGACGAGCCACCGGACGTGTTCGCTCTCCGTTGTGGCACCCGTGACGTGGAGCGCGTACAGGACACCCGCCGCTCCGTGGGCGAGGCCCAGGCTGCCCTGGGTGAACTGGGCGATGTCACCGGGGAAGAGCCGGTCGGCGCGGTGAGGGGTGGCCATGGCCCGGATGCCGGCCGCGAGCGAGTCGCGGATGGCCGGCCAGTCGGCCCGCGGCCCGCTGAGAAGGGCCTGTGTCTCGGCCCTGCGCAGGCCCAGTTCGGGCCTCGGCGTGCGGCCGTCCGAGGGGGAGGGGGCCAGCATGCGGCGGATCTCGGCGGTGTACCCGGCGGGCACGGGGAACCGGCGCTCGATGACGTCGGCGAGTTCGGTGCTCTTGCCCGCGTCCAGGGTGGGCAGTTGGGCCAGCGGCAGGAACAACCACAGGCGGATCGCGGCCAGTCCGTACAGGTCGATGTCCGGTCCGGTGTATCCCTTCGGGGCGGTGAAGCCCGCGGCGCCCAGCGCCGGACGCACGAAGGCGTCGACAGGGCTGGCGAGTTCGAAGTCGATGAAGCAGATGTCGCCGTTCGGCCGGATGATCAGGTTGCGGGGGTGGAGGTCTCCGAAGACCACCCCGCGGGCATGCATGGCCTTCAGGACGCGCTCGATCCGGCCGACGATCGCGATCGCCTCGCGGGTGTACTCGGCGATCGTCGCCTCGGAGGCGTCCGGATGGATGAGCGGGTACTTCGCGGTCAGCCACTCGCTCAGTGACTGTCCCTCGACGAATTCCTGGACCAGGAAACGGTGTTCCCACACGGTCAGCAGCTCGTGCAGCGCGGGGACTCCGGGTGAGCCGGTCAGGCGGGCCATCATGTCGTGTTCCTGGTGCAGCCGGGTGACGGCGTCGACTCCGCGCTGGTCAAGGCCCGCGTGGGGGCGAGCTTCCTTGAGCACGACCTGCGGACTGTCGGGGTCCTTGCGGCCCAGGTAGACGCCGCCCGCGTTGGAGAAGTGCAGGACCCGTTCGACGGTGTACGGGAGTGAGGGCGGCCGCGGGGCGTTGCGTTCGGCGATGGCCCCTTCGACGAACGCGGGTACCGGCGCCCAGTCGGGGACCGAGAAACCGGCGCCGCGGACATCGGGGACCAGCCGGCCGTCCGGGTCCTGGAGCGCCAGCACCCGCTGACCGGCGTCGTTGTGACAGTGGCGCTCGGCGAATCCCCCGTAGCGCAGATACAGCGGTCCCTCCCCCCAGCGCAGATCGCTGAGGATGTACGGGCCACGGCGGCCGGCCAGCAGCGGTCCGAGGCCCTCCAGGCACCGCCGCAGCTCGGCGTCGTCCACCGGGTAGAGCGTGCAGAACTTTCCGCTCGAACCGCGCGGGGAGTACTTGGAGTTCTGCATCTGCAGGATGGGCAGCCCGCGCAGGAACTTGAACGTGATGTGCTCGCGCAGACAGTAGTCGTAGACCTGTTCCAGTACCGCCTCGGCGTCCTCCGCACACGAGGAGACGTGGATCTTCCAGCCCTGCGAGGGCAGTTGGACGTCCTGGGGGCGTACCACCGCCCAGATCTCCAGGTCGCCGCGCTCCCAGCCGACGGGCAGCGGCCGGCTGGCGGCGGCGAACTCCTCCTGAGCGCCCCAGCGTCGAGGTGAGTCGTAGAAGATCGGGTCTGCGTAGGCGTAGGCCTCGTACCGGTTGTCCATCGGACTTCTCCTCAGGGCAGGGACGTGTGCAGGCGGGTCGGCGGAGGGGAGCGGAGATCCGGCCGGCCTGACGAGCGGGGAGCGGGGAGGGGGATCAAGGAGCGGGGAGGTGCGCCGGCCCGGGGAGCGGGAGCGGGCTGCGCGTTTTCGGCTGGTGCCCGGAGCGCTTGGCGGGGCTGCGGCCTCTCGAAGTCTGGGGAATGTGACACTTCGGCGACAACGGCGTGAAAGAAGGCTTTTCCGAAGATATTCGCCCCGGGCGTGAGGGTGGGGCGGCCCATCGTCGACAGCGCCAGGGCGCACACCGGATCACCGGCCCGGCCCGGTGCGCCGAGCCGTCGCGGGCACCGTGAAGGCCGGCGCTGTCCGGCCGGGGCTGTGACCAGGAGTTTTCGCGGGGGAGAGCGGCGTCGGCCGTACCGGTCATTTGGGCCCGGGGGGCGCGGTTAGAACGGCATATGCCGGGCGGGGGATGACGCGGCGTATGACCCGGGCGCGCCCGCCCTACCCCCGCGATGGATTGGTCGTACCGGCGCGAGGGGTGGACGACAACCGCCTCGGCGGGCCGCTCGGGCACCTCCGCGAGCCCGTCCGGCACGCCGCGAGACGATGCCCGGCTGCCTGGAACTCGCCTCAGGCTTCGCAGAGTTGGTTGGGGAAGTTACGGACGCGTGCGGCCGATGCCGGTGCGACGGAGACCGGACGGGCACCCATGCGCTCGGTCGTCGACCGGGTCCACGGCAAGACCCGGCCTTCCCCCTGAGCGGAGACCGGTTCCAGGCGCATCGCGGGGTGCGGCGGCGTCCGGTCCACCGCCGGCGGCCATCGTGCCAAGCGGTACCACGCGGCTTCGGCGCCGCGTCAGGGGTGACGGATCACTGCTGCGGAGGCTGTGGCAGGGGCTGCCCGGCGGCGTCGATCCGCCCGGCGCGGATCGCGTTCTCCCGCGCCGCTGCGTTGCGGGCGGCCCAGTACTTCGACCGGATCTCGGCCATGGGCTCGCGCAGCGCTCGCAACGCCAGGCAGGTCGCCAGTGCCAGGACGCCGGTCGGGATCGCGATGCCGCCGGCGACCCGCCAGAACAGCCGGGGGTCGGTGACCGCGCCGCCGAACAGGACACAGAACCCCAGCAGGATCCAGCCCAGCCGGTACCCGGAATCCACGCCCTCGGCGTCGCCGGCGAAGGTCAGCCGGCCCGCGTTCACCAGCCCGTACCCGAGAAGGCAGAGCAGACCGGCGGGGATCAGCCCGACGAGCATCAGCACCGGCATCGGGATCGGAGGGTCGTCGTGGTTGGCGGCCCAGATCAGCGACTCGATCACCACCCCGGCGACGAACACCACCAAGCCCAGCGCGCTCAGTACCCCGCCGAGGATCCGCAGCCGCTTGCGCAGCACCGGGTCGGCGAGGGACCCCATGTCGTCGCCCTGAAGCCGCCACCCGGCCAGGGCGCGCGCGACGCCCGTCGCGATCGGGATCACGCCCAGCACCACGCCCGCCGCCAGCAACAGGGCGCCCAGCACGTAGTCGTGGTCGTAGAGCAGGCCGATGCCGGCGAACAGGGCGAGGGTGCCGAACGTCAGCATCGCCCGGTACAGGGACATGGGTGGGTACCTCCGTGAGGACGGTGAGAAGGCTCCGCACCCTACCGTCCGACGCGTCCCGGTCAGCCCACGCGGCGGGAACGACCCCTGTCGCGCTACGTGTTCAGGATGCTCCGTGTCGCCCGACACCCCTGCCGGGCTGCCTCTGGCACGCCTCCTGAGCACCCGTCAGGCGCCCCCCCTGAGCAACCGCCGATAACGACCGTGCGTCCGAACCCGGAACTGTGGCTTCCACCATGGCGGTTGTGATCTTGGTGTGGTGAGATCGCCGGATGCTCGGTTTCCTCCTGCGTCTCCTGCCGTTCTGGGTCCGTGAGCCTCTGCTCATCGTGGTCGGGTCGGTTTTCGGCGTGCGCATCATGTATCTCGCCGTCCGCGATCAGGAGCTGGTCCCGGCCGGTATCGGTGCTGCGTTCCTCGTGTTCACCGCGGTACGCGTCCACGAGGTGGTCCGGGCCTGGCGTGCCCGCCGGAGCCCGGGTCCGGCGGCCTCGGCGAACGGGGCGGCGATCACCGCTGACGTCCCCGCCGGAACGGCCGCTGACGCCCCCGCTCGGATGGCCGCTGACGTCCCCGCCCGGATGGCCGCTGACGCCCCCGCCCGGAGCGGGGCCGAACCGCCCCGTGGCCCGGCCGCTCCGCGCAAGGACCACAACGCGTGGGGTCAGGCCGTCGCGGCCGTGGCCCTGTTCGGAGCGGTCGGGGCCGCGCTGTGGGTGGTCCCCCGCGTCATGCCGTCCGACGTCAGTGCCCCGCACGCCATCCCGTGTCCGCCCGCGGAACCCGAGGAACTGTCGAAGGTCTACAAGAAGACGCCCAGGCCCGTGACCGGTCAAGAGCTGTGCAAGACGCTCAACCGGCCCGGCGTGGCCAAGCTCCTCGGGACGCCCGCGGGGGAGACCGCGACCAGCGTTTCCGCCACGAACAACACCGCTCCCCTGACCGGCGGGAGAGTGGCCCAGCCGGAGGCCGAGGTCCGGTTCGGCACGTACACCGTGAACGTCGCGGCCACGTACAACGACCTGTCGACCGCCCAGTACGTGAAGCTGATGAAGTACGGGACCGAGCAGAACATCAAGACCCTCACGGTTCTCGGCCGGCCCGCGGTCTTCTCCTCGGACCACACCATGCAGTTTCGGATCAGTGCCGGGAGCGGCGGTACCGGCGGTCCGGTCGAACAGGGCCCCCTGGCCAGGACCCTGACCGTGGCCCTCGACCACAAGGACCGGGGCGGCTACTGCGACATCACCGTGTGGAGCGAGTCCGGAGCACTCCCCGACGACAGTGTTCTCCTCGCCGTCGCCGGCAAGATACTTCCGAAGATCCCCGAACGGGCTGATCGATGAGACGCCCGGAGCGCCCCGGCGCTTGACGGCGGGAGGTGCGGCCGGCGTCACGCTCGCATGCTCATGGGTACGCACGGCGTGGCCCGTACACGCGTGCGCTATTATTTCGTCAGAGCCGGTCGGAGGAAGTCGCTCCGGTTGGTGATGCGTTGGTGGTCCAAGGAAAGACGCCCCGCTTCCTGCGGGGAAATGCAGGTGCAAGGCCTGCCCGGCGCTCTGCCGAAACCCTGTCCCGCGGTGTGCGGGACAGGGTTTCTTGCTGTCCGGGCCGGTCCGGTCGCGGACGACAAGGGGCGCGGCCGCCCCTGGGGCTGTCAGGCCGCGTCACCCGGTGCCGAGGTGGCGAGCAGTGCGCCGCGTGCGGCCTCGCACAGCGCGTCGTCCTCCGGGACGGAGCGCCAGGTGCCGTGTCTCACGGGCCGTTCGTCGGTGTCGAGGAAGGCCCGGAGGACGGGCCGCGCGGGAGCCGCGTCCGCGCCGATCTCCGCCAGCAGCCTCACCGTCTCGATGACCGCCGGACAGGCACCGCCCCGTTCGGCGAACGGGGTGATGGCCCGGACGAGGGCCGGGACCACCTCGTCGGTCCGGCCGGTGATCCGCCACAGTGCCTCACCGGCGCGCAGCGGCAGCCAGCCCTGCGCGTGCCGGGTCAGGAGCTCATGCAACCGTCCGACGTACGGGACTGCCGCCGGGCCCAGTTCCGCCAGCAGTGTGGCGGCGCCTTCCTGGCCGTACGGCTCGCCGAGCTGGGGAAGGAGCAGCCGCAGCGCGGGCTCGCGGTCGCCGGTCAGCCGCCCGTAGGCGAGGGCCAGACTGCGTGGTGCGAAGGGCTGGTCCGCCGGCGGGGCGTCGAGAAGAGCGCGCAGGCGCTCATGGGGTACGGCCTTCGCCGCCGCCGGCCCGATCGCGGCGAGGGCGTCCAGCGCCCAGACCGCGGCGTCGGTGTCCAGGAGTGCGATCAGCTCGGGGATCGCGGGGGCGGCCGAGGCACCCCATGACGTCAGCAACTGGCAGAGCACGCGGCGTTCGTCGAGGCTGGAGGCGGCGGGGATACGGGCTCGTAGCGGAGGCAGCAGCACGTCCGCGTGGCTGCCGAGATCCGCGGCGACCTCGTTCAGGCTCAGCTCGTACGTCCACCAGCCGTCGGCGTGGGACGAGTGGGAGGCGAACCCGTGCCGCTCGTCGGTCAGGCGCCGCACCAGGGGCGGGACGCACCGCGCGTCACCGAGCCGCGACAGCGCCCAGAGCGCGTGGGACCTGGTGGGCTGATGCGGTTCGCCCGCCTCCGTGCTCAGGGCGGCCAGCGCGTCCGCCCAAGGGCGGGCGGCGCGCCCGCACATGCCGAGGACCCGGGCGGCGAAGAGCCGGTTGTCGGGTTCGGGATCACCGAGGCGACGGGCCACGGCAGGCAGCAGGTCGGCGACGGCGGAGCGCCGGCCGCTGAGCGACTGGGCCGCCACCCGCAGCGCTCCGGCGCGCACCACGGGGTCCCGGTGGGAAAGCAGTTCGAGGGTCGCGGCGGTCAGGGCGGTGCGGTCGTCTCCCAGCAGGCCGGCCGCCCAGACAACGGTCCCCGTGGTCGCGCCTTCCGGCCGCCAGGTGGCCGGTTCGCTGCCGGACAGCACGTCGGACACGGTCCGTGCGCAATCGCGGTCGGCCTGCCCCGGGAGCGCGCGGCGCAGGGCCTGAACGGCCGTCAGCCGTACGGAGGGCTCGGTGTCGTTCAGCCCGCCCGCAGCCAGTCGAGGGAGGCGCCGCGCTGTTCACCGGCGTGGGCGGCCAGGGAGCCGACCGCGTCGATGAGCTGGAGCCGGGTCCGTGGCGCGGACTCGACGTGCCAGTGTGCCCGCAGCGCGGCGATCACCTCGTCGGCCCGCCGACGGGCCTCGGCGAGACAGCGCGCGACCGCCGTACGGTGCTCCGCCGCCGGGTCGTCGAGCAGCGGGAGCAGGTCCGTGACCGCCAGGTCCCACGCCGCGGGCCAGCCGGAGGTGACGAAGCGGGGTTGTGCGGTGTTTCCCGAGTGGGCCAGGGACCGTACGAGGTGGAGGAGTTCGCCGCGGACGTCCGCGGCGACGGCCGGGTCCACGGCGGCCGCGATGACGTGGGGCAGCACGGCGGGTGCCGACGAATAGACTCCACCGCCCTGATGATGGACGTGCGTCAGCAGGGTGTCGGCGGCCTCGGCGGCCGTCTCCGGCCGCCGGAGGTCCCGCAGCATGGCGGGTACGTCCTCGGCCGTCCCGTAGGCGTGCCGGAGGGCTGTCCAGTCCACGGATCCGATCCGCGCGGGCGTGTCACTCATATCCGGTCGGCCTCGACCTGTTCGGCGACGGGGAAGACGTCACCGCGGTCCGGGCAGCCGGCCCAGCCGAAGAGGTACGTAGGTAGCGCGGTCATACCACCGGATCATGTCAGGACCGGGCCCGGCCGCGTACCGGAGGACGGGGTGGTGGGCCGAGGCGCGATGACGCGTCCGTCCTCCGGCGGCCGACGCGCGTGCAAGTGGTCGACAGGGACAGCGGCTCGGGCTGGAGCCTCAGCTCTTGGTCAGGGTGCGGGCGAGCAGGGGCAGCAGGCGGTCCCAGTGGCGCTGCAGTGCGGCGGGGCTGAACGCGTCGGTGTCGGACATGGTGAAGCCGTGGACGGTGCCGGGGTAGATCTCGGAGGTGTAGCCGACCCCCGCCGTGTCCAGGGCCTGGTTGAGTTCGTCGAGGGCCTCGGGCGTCAAGTCGCTCTCGGCGTGGCCGAAGTGGACCTCGGCGGTGAGCTTGGAGAGGCTGTCGGGGCCCCCGGCTCCCACCGGGCCGTGGAACGCGGCGAGGGCGGCCACCTGGCCGGGGTGGGCCGCGGCGGTGCGCGTCGCCAGGAGGCCGCCGATGCAGTAACCGGTCACCGCGACCGGTCCGGCGCTGACCTCGGGCTGAGCGGTGAGGAACTCGAGATAGGCGTCGGCGTCGCTCAGGACACGTTCTGCGGTGTGCGCCTCGATCATGGGCATCAGCTTGGGGAAGAGCGTGGGCCGGACCTCTTCTCCGATGTGCTCGGGAAGTTCGATCACCGGTGTGGGGCCGTGCCGGTAGAAGAAGTTGGGGACGAGTACGTAGTACCCGTGCCCGGCCAGTTCGCGGGCCATCTCCCGCAGCACGGGCCGGATCCCGAAGGCGTCCGGGTACATCAGCACCCCGGGGTGCCGCCCGCCACCGTCGGGGAAGGCGGCTAAGGCGTCGGCCTGTCCGTCCGCGGTGGGAATCTGCAGCGTCTTGGCGGGCATGAACTCTCCTGTCGTGGTTGACGTGTCGAGCCTGTGATCAACACGATGGAGGCGGGGCCCGCGCGGCAGCACAAGATCCTCGGTCCAACGGCGGGCCGACACCGGCCCGTACGGTGCTCAGGAGAGCACCGGGTCACCGGACCGTGGGCGGCGCGATGCCGTCCCGGTCGTCATGGCTGCTCAACGTAGCCCACCGGATGAAGCCGATGCCAGCCCATCAGGAGACAGCGCCGGTCGCGCGAACGATCTCGGTCGACACCTCGGGATCCCGAACCCGGTCGACGCGCCGCCCGTGACAGGGACACCCGTCCTGCGGCCGCACGGTCGAGTCACCGCGCTTCGGAACACTCCCTTGCCGAACGCTCCGGACGTGGCCGAAACCGGAGCCGCACTTCGGCTCCGGTTTCGGCCGCGTCCGCAGACGCGCGATCGCGGAGATCTCCTCCACCCGCTCCCTTCCGTACCGCGGCTGCTCACGCCCGATGGCGTGCCGAGCCGCCGGTCACGCGACGTGCGGGCCCGTGGCCTAGGGCCTGTCTGACAATTCGCGTCGTCGCCCGAAGGGCGGCCCGGCGGCGTCATGGGGGTCCCCCCTGCTCGAGCGAAGCCGAGAGCTCGGGGGAGCGTGCTCTCGGCGTGCCGGCCCCAGGCCTGCGTACTGGATGTACCCGGGTCTGGGGCCGGTGCGGCGAGTGGGGGTCCCCCCTGCTCGAAGAGCTTGGGGGAGCGTGCATGGCGTCGCCGGGCAGACGGGAATTGTCAGACAGGTCCTAGTAGTAATGGCGTCGTCCGCCGACTTCGCGGCCGACCGATCCCAGGACCCACAGCAGGACGCCGACAGCGACGAGGATGATCCCGATGGTCCACAGGATTCCGATGCCGGCGATGAGGCCGACGACGAGCAGGATGACTCCGAGGATGATCATGGCGTCCTCCGGTGGCGGGACGTCGTCCGAAGGCGTCCCTTCCCCCGCCGGGTTTCCTGCGTCGCGCGAGCCAAACACGGGATGGGTTTCCGCTGCCCGCCCGCGTGAGGCGGAACCAAGGGCGCACGGCCTCGCTGGTCGCACCGGTGTTCCGCGCGGGTGGGAAAGCGGGTGTGAAACCCGGGCATCCGCGGAACGTGACGGTTCGGTCGGACGTCTCCCTGGAGGAGACGGTTCCATCAACTGCCCCGCAGGCGGCATGAGATGCCTCACCCGCGTAGCGCGAGAGGATCGCAGGTGACCAGGCCATCGATTTGTTAGATTGCGCAACTACGCAACCCGGATAGACGCGCGCTTCATCCGCCCGTAGACCGCAGTACACGCCCGGCCGTGCTTCCTGCGGGCCGGAGCGGACGGGCCCGACTGTTCATGGGAGTGGGAGATGAGCGACCCCTGGGACGGCTCGGGCGGCCAGGCGACACGCGACCGGACGTCCCGGGTTCCCGGACAACGCGCGTCGCAGCCCGACGGAACCGGCCTTCCGGGCGACCGGTTCGCCTCCGGCACGGCTTCCCGCTCGCACGGCGGAAGACGGGCGCGCCGGGCGGGGCGCGGCAGGCGGGTGCTGAGGATCGCCGGGATATGCGTCGCGCTCGTGGTGCTGGGTACGGCGGGGGCCGGCTGGTGGTTCTACGAGCACCTGAACGGCAACCTCGACACCGTCCCGCTGGACGGCAAGGGCGGCACGGAGAAGGCGGACGCCTTCGGCCGCACCCCGATCGACATCCTGGTGATGGGCTCGGACGGCCGTACCAGCAAGGCGGACTGCAAGCTCGGCGGCGGCTGCGCCCGGACCGGGGTGCAGACCGGCAGCAACGCCGACGTGCAGATGGTGGTGCACGTGTCCGCCGACCGTTCCAACGCCACCGTGATGAGCATCCCGCGTGACACCATGACCCGTGTCCCCTCCTGCAAGGACAGCGAGACCGGAAAGTCGACGGCCGGCTACTACGGCCAGATCAACAGCGCGCTGCAGTACGGCCCGGCCTGTCAGGTGGCGACGGTTCACCAGCTCACCGGCATCCCGATCAGCCACTTCGTCAAACTCGACTTCTCCGGTGTGGTCAAGATGTCCGACGCCGTCGGCGGTGTCTCGGTGTGTGTCAACGACAACGTGTACGACACCTACTCGCACCTGAAGCTCTCCACGGGCAGACACACCCTCAAGGGCGTCGCGGCGCTGCAGTTCGTCCGTTCCCGGCACGGGTTCGGTGACGGCAGCGACCTGGGCCGTACCGTCTCCCAGCACATCTTCCTCAGCGCGATGATCCGCAAGTTCAAGAGCGCGGGCACGCTCACGGACCCCAGCGCCGTGTACCACCTCGCGGACGCCGCCACCAAGGCCCTGACCGTGGACGAAGGCCTGGGCAGCGTGAAGAAGCTGATCGGGCTCGCATCCGACCTGGACAAGGTTCCGACGAAGCGCATGACCTTCACGACGATGCAGACGGCCCCCGACCCCGCCGACCGCAACCGTGTGGTGGTGGGCGCCGGCGCGAAGAGCCTGTTCGCGACCATCGCCGACGACACGTCGCTGACCACCGGATCGGGCAAGAAGTCCGCGGCGGCCTCCGCGACCACGAAGCCCGGTGACACCGCCGCCGTCCCCGCCTCCGAGGTCGCGGTGACGGTGGAGAACGGCACCGGGATCACCGGCCGCGCCTCAGCGGTCGCGGCCGCTCTCACCGAGAAGGGCTTCAGCCCGGGGACGACCACGGCCAACGCCCCGGTCTCGGCCACCACCACTTCGCTCACCTACGGCACCGGGCAGAAGGGCGAGGCCCTGACGGCCGCCAAGGCCCTGGGGCTGTCCGGCTCGCATCTGAAGCAGGGCACCGGCCCGGGTCTGGTCCTGGTGGTCGGCGGCGACTGGCCCAGCGGCAGCACCTATCCCGGCGGATCGTCGTCCGCACCGGCCGACAGCAAGACCGCGGTCGCCGACGCCCACGCCTCCACCGCCGACGAGGCCAAGACCTGTGCCAAGGTCAGCCCCTACCGGACGGTCAGCCTCAACGGAGTCCCCATGACACCGGCGCAGGCCTACGCGGCGTCGCGGAACAAGCCGGACTCCGACGAGTGAAGCGGCCCGGCCGGCGACTCAGGAACCGGTAGGGCGTCCGTCGGCGAGGGGCCACGCCTCGATGTCGCGGTAATGGATCGGTCCGCTGCTGCGGCCCACGTTGCTGCCGACCAGGTGCAGCCGTTCGGCGGGCCACCGGCGACCGGTGAACCCGGCGAGTTCCCGGGCGACCTCGCCCGCCGAGGACAGGTCTCCCCTGCGGGCGCGGGCCAGCGTCAGATGCGGACGGAAGGGCCGTTCCTCGAAGACGACCCCGCAGTCCTTGACGGTGGTCCGCACGTCCCTGGCGAGGGCGTGCAGTTCGTCGAGGTCTCCGTCGATTCCGCTCCACAGCACCCGGTCGTCGAAGTGGCCGCCGCCGCGCAGGGCCAGCGAGGGCGACCGGCGGGCCGCCGCGAGGCCGGCGAGCGGCGGTCGCAGGAGGGGAACCGTCCCGACCGGCAGTTCCCCCAGGAACGCCAGGGTGATGTGCCAGTCCTCGATGCGGTTCCACCGCAGGTGAGGGTGGGTGTCGTAGGCGGGGCGCAGTTCCCGGGCCAGTTCTTCCTTGGCGGGGTCGGGCGGGGCGAGGGCGATGAACACCCGAACGGTCGCGGGTTGCGTCTGATCATGCACAGCAGACTTCATACCGCACCTTCCGCGGATGACGACGCCCTCGCCGTGTGCCAAGGGCCACGCCCGGTACGTCAGACCTCTTCGCGCAGGCCCCACGGCGAGCCGTACTCGTTGAGCAGGTCCAGGAAGGGACGGGGCGGCAGCGCCTCCGGGCCGAGGACACCGCTCGCCGACCAGGCTCCGCCCGCGATGAGTTCGAGGGCGATGACCGGATTGACGGCCGTCTGCCACACCACCGCCTGGGACCCGTACTCACGCATCGACCACTGGTTGTCGACCACGTGATAGAGGTACACCTCGCGAGCCGAGCCGTCCTTGGTCCCCTTGACCCAGGTGCCCGCACAGGTCTTTCCGGTCATGCGGTCGCCCAGGGTGGCCGGGTCGGGCAGGCAGGCGGCGACCACATCGCGCGGGGAGACCTCCACCGGCCCGTTCGCCGAAGGGACGGTGACCTTCTTGGTGGAGTCGAGGCCCAGCTCGTGGAGGGTCTTCAGCTTGGCGATGAAGTCGTCGCCGAGGCCGTACTTGAACGTCACCCGGCGGGCGTCGACCCAGCGGGGGATGAGCAGGACCTCCTCGTGCTCGACGTTGACGCACTCCACCGGACCGATGCCCTCGGGGAAGTCGAAGACCTCGGGTTCGCTGAAGGGGGCGGTGGTGAACCAGCCGCGGTCCTTCTCGTAGACCACCGGGGGATTGAGGCACTCCTCGATGGTCGTCCAGATGCTGAAGGACGGGGCGAAGTCGTAGCCCTCGACGGTCAGGTCAGCGCCGTCGCGGACACCGATCTCCTCGATCTCGTCGAAGAGTTCGTCGGCCGCGTACCGGGCGAAGACGTCCGAGAGACCAGGCTCCACGCCCATGCCGACGAGGGCCAGCCGTCCGGAGCGCTCCCAGGATCCGGCCTGTTCGAACTGCGCGTCGCCGAGCTTGACCCCGCACCGCTCGTAGGGGTCGGTGGCGTGCGGCGCGGAGAGGGACATCGCCATGTCGAGGTAGTGGGTGCCCGCGGCGCGCGCCGCGTTGAACAGCGGCATCACGAACCGCGGATCGGTCGCGTTGAGAAGCGCGTCGCACCTCTCCTCGGTGAGCACCCGGCGTACCGCCTCCTCGTCGGAGGCGTCCAGGCGCCTCGCGCTGAACCGGTCCCCGTGCTCCTCGATCGCCGCCACGGCCGCCTCGGCGCGGGCGAGGTCGTAGTCGGCGACCACCATGTGGGTCACGAAACCGCGACGGGCCGCGATGCGAGTGACGGCTGTACCCACGCCGCCCGCGCCCACGAGAAGAACTCGCATGTCACACACCTTTCGTCGCCGGGGACGAACGCCTCCGGGCTGGACAGATGCAACGGGATGTCCTCGGTTAAGGTCAATCATGTTGGCATAAGGGTGCTCGTCGCGCGGTGAGCGGAGAGGGTCGGCATGGCGAAACAGGTGGTGCCGGAGGGGGAACGGCGCAGACGCCGGCCGACCCGGCAGGGCACGGTGCTGTCCGAGAAGCTGATCGTGCGGACGGCGTTGCGGATGCTGCGCGAGCACGGCAGCACCGGACTGACGGCACGCAGGCTCGGCACCGCCCTCGGCGCCGACCCCAGCACCCTCTACCGCTACTTCGCCGGTCTCGACGACCTGACCAGGGCCATCGGCGAGGAGCTGATGGGGCGGGCGCTGGACGTCTGGACGGCCACCGGGGAATGGCGGGCCGACCTGCGGGCGCTCGGCCAGGCCATTCACGCCTCCTACCTCGCGCATCCCCAGGCCGCCGTGCTGACCGCCAGCCGGGTCACCGGCCGGCCGCGGGAGATCGCGGTGGACGAGGCGATCCTCGGCATCCTGCGCGGCGCGGGCTTCCCGGACGTGGACGCGGTCGTCGTCTACCACGCGTTCATCGACCTCACCCTCGCCTTCGCGGCCCTGGACGCCGGGTCACTGGCGCTGACGGACGAGGCCCGCGTGGCGGACGAGGAGATGTGGCAGTCCACGTACGCCGAGCTGCCCGCGGACACCCACCCGCACATCGCGGCCACGGCACGGCTCCTGGCCGGGCGGATGACCCACAGCGCCTACCCCGTCGTCCTCGACACCCTGCTGAACAGCGCGGCCGAGCAACTCGCCTGGGCAAGGGCCCGGCGCTACCCCGACCCCTCGACCACACGAAGACCCTGACGCGGGTCTTATGCCAACGCCCATGGTTCTCATCACGCGGGAGGGAGAGGCCGGGTCCGGCCATCTCATCGGGTCGCGTCCGGATGCGGTCGGGTCGCGTCCGGATGCGGTCGGGCATATGGACACCGCGAGAGCCGACATGCTCTGATTCCCGGGGTTGATCTCCTCGGGCACGGTCCGGTTTCTTCGGGCACGGGCCGAGGACCCGTGCCACCTCACACCTCGCACCGCTGCACCGCCGCACCTTCGGAGGACGCCGCAGCTCGGCCACTGCCCGCGAGCGGTCAGGCAACTCCGGATCTCGACCGGCACAGGGAGACGCGTCTTCCTGCTGAGAGCAGAACGGATGTGCGTATGAAGACCGCGGCAACGACATCGAAGACCTCCAAGGCATCAAGGGCGTCGAAGCGGCGACGGCTGAGATGGGTACGGGGGCGGACCAGGGTCGTAGCCGCCCTCGCCGTGTCCGCCGCCATGACGCTGACAGGTGCCGACTTACCGTCAGCCGGTGCCGCGCACACTCAGCGCATCCCGGCCGTCTCCTCGGGGAACGCCCGCTTCGAGATCCTCTCGCCCACCCTGATCCGTACCGAATACGCGGGTGACCAGAAGTTCACCGACGCACCGACGTTCAACGCGATCGGCCGCGAAGGGTTCGAGCCGGCCGCGTACAAGGCCACGACGTCCAACGGCTGGCTCACCATCGAGACGAGCGCGATGAGCCTGCGCTACAAGGTCGACTCGGGGCCCTTCGGCGCCACGAACCTCTCCCTGCGGTCGGTGGCGGGCGGCACTCCTGTGACCTCCGCTCCCTGGCAGCGTCTGACCTGCGCGCTCGGGACCCTGTGCGAGGCCGAGAGTCTCCGACTGGACGGGCTCTCCGTCGCCTCCGACCACGGTGGCCACACCGGCAGCGGGTTCGCCGCGGGATTCGAGGGCACAGGCAGCTCGGCGTCCGCTGACATCGATGTCAAGGACGGCGGAACGTATCAGTTCGACCTGCGCTACGCCAACTCCCGTGGCGGAGACGGCCAGACCCGCACCCGCACCTTGACACTCACCGTGGACGGCGGCGCGCAGCAGACGATGTCCTTGCCGGTCACGGCGAACTGGGACACCTGGAACACCACGTCGGCGAGCGTCCGGCTCGCCGCGGGTCACCACACCCTCGCCCTGACCCGGACCGCCACGGACTCCGGCGCTGTCAATGTCGACAGTGTGGCGCTCGTCCGGCCCGGCGACACCTACCCGCCCGTCTCCAGCACCGCGGCCATGGACTGCGCCTACGGCGCGAGTTGCGAGGCGGAAGCCGGACGCATCGGCGGTTCGGCGGTCGGCGCCACCGATCACAAGGGATACGCGGGCGGCGGCTTCGTCGGTGACCTCCACCAAGGATCGAGTCTGACGGCCCACGTCGTCGGCGTGCCCGCCGACGGCGTCTACACCCTCCGGGTGCGGTACGCCAACGGCGTCGGCGGCGACGGCCTCCACCAGCAGCGCACGGCCTCCGTGTCCACGGGCGGTGCCGGCGGCACCTTGTCGTTCCCCACGACGAAGGACTGGGACGACTGGCAGACCGCCGCGCTGGCCGTCACCCTCACCGCGGGCACGAACGACATCACCCTGGGCTGTCCCGACGCGGCAAGCTGTCACATCAACGCGGACACCGTCTCGGTGGCCGCCCCCGGTACGCCCGCGCCCCCGCCGCACCTCGCGCTCGGCGGATACCGCCGAGGCCTCGACGGCGTGACCGGCAACGAGAGCTCCGTGCCCACCACGCCCGGCCTGCTCAACCAGGACGGCTGGTACCTCCTCGACGACACGACGTCAGCGGTGTACGACGCCACGGCTCACACGACGGCCCCCCGCCCCGAGCACGGCGGCACGCCCTACCAGGACGGCTACGTCTTCGGCTACGGACACGACTACAAGCGGGGACTCACCGACCTGGCCACCCTGACCGGCCCGCCCGCACTGCTGCCCCAATGGGCCTACGGCGTCTGGTACTCGGAGTACATCGACCGCACCGCCGCCGACTACGAGAACACCATCCTTCCGGCGTTCCGGTCCGAAGGCACACCGCTGGACGTCCTGGTGACCGACACGGACTTCAAAGCCGTGAACGACTGGAGCGGTTGGGAGATGGATCACGCGAAGTTCCCCGATCCCCAGGGCTTCTTCGACTGGTCGGCCTCGCAGGGGCTGCACAACACACTCAACGTGCACCCGAGCATCCTCGCGTCCGATCCCCAGTTCGCCCAGGCGCAGGCCACGGCCAAGGGCAAGCTGACCAAGGGAGGTTGCGCCTCGGGAGCCTCCGTCGAGGACAACTGCTACACCTTCGACTTCGGCGACCCGGACCAGCTCAAGGCGTACATGGACCTGCACCGGACGATGGACCGGCAGGGCAACGACTTCTGGTGGCTCGACTGGTGCTGCGACGCGTCGCGGTCCTCACTGAGGGGCGTCACCCCCGACGCGTGGATCAACCAGGCGTACGCCACCGCCAGTTCGGCGAACCTCGGCCGAGGATTCGTCCTCTCCCGGGCCTACGGCTCGTTGCAGGCGGCCGGGTACAGCGGCCAGCAGGGGCTGCCGACCGGGCCGTGGGCCGACAAACGCAGCACCGTCCACTTCACCGGTGACACCTCCTCGACCTGGGGCGCGCTGAGGCTGGAGGTCGGCTACACCCCGGGGGAGTCCGCCGCGACCGGCATGGCGGCCATCACCCACGACATCGGCGGGCACAACGACACGACAGGGCTCACCGGTTCGGAGACGTACACCGAGGGCGGGCAGAGCCGCACCACACGCAAACTGCCCGACGACCTGTACGCCCGCTGGGTCCAGTTCGGGACGTTCCAGCCCATCGACCGGCTGCACAGCAATCACAGCGACCGGCTGCCCTGGCAGTACGGGACCGCGGCGCGGCAGTCGGCCGACACGTTCCTCAACCTCCGCGAGAACCTGGTGCCTTACACCTACACGCTCGCCGAGGAGGCGAACCGCACCGGCGTGCCCATCGTCCGCCCCACCTACCTGGAGTACCCCGACGAGCCCCAGGCGTACGGCGCCGCCGACAGCGAGTTCTTCTACGGCTCCGACATCCTGGTCGCCCCCGTGACCACGCCGGGCACCTCCGCCACCACCTCGGTCTGGTTCCCGCCCGGCCGGTGGACCGACTACTTCACGGGTGAGACGTACACCGGCGGGAGCACCCGGCAAGTCACCACCGGCCTGGACTCGATGCCGGTCTTCGTCAAGGCGGGCGGCATCCTGCCCACGCGCACCCACGACGTGAGCGGCAACGACGGGAACCCGCTGACCGACGTCACGCTCACCATCGCCGCCGGCGGGCCGGGGTCGCTGCGCCTCTACGAGGACGACGGAGTCACCGCCCACAAGGGCAGGAGCGCCACGACGACGATCCGGTACCGGCAGAAGGGAGAGCGTCACACGGTGTCGATCGGTCCGGCGCGGGGCTCCTTCACCGGTCAGGTGCGCACCCGGCGGTGGACGATCGCACTCCTGGCGGCGCACGCACCCACCAAGGTCGCGGCGAGCGGTGTGCGCCTGTCCCCGCAGGCGTACCACTGGGACGACACCTCGAAGGTGCTGACCGTCACGCTGCCGTCCCGCAGCGTGCGTGCCCCGATCACCGTCACCTTCCAGTAGGTGGTGCACGTAGCCTCTGGAGCGACCCAGGTTCCGGCCACGGGGCGGCAGCACGTCGCCCCGTGGCCGGCCGCCCCGGGCCACCCGGCCCCCCCCCCGGGCCCGGCACGCGCACGCGGGCCGCCCCCCCCCCAAAGAACACCCCCCCCGGGGAACGGGGCACCCCCCCCCAAAAGAACCCCCCCCAGCCCCCCCGCGG
>NZ_JBIBSY010000009.1:0-14179 GCF_043078065.1 Streptomyces sp. NPDC015532
GCTGTGGGCGGGGCCGGGCGGGTGGGCCCCGGGGGGCACGCCCCCCCCGCGCGCCCCCCACTGGGGGCCCCGCCGCCCCTAAACGTGTGGGGGGGCCCCGCCCCGGGGCCGGCCCCCCCCTCATGCGTAGCGGCCTGCGCCGGGGTCTCCCGCGGGAGACCCCGGCGCAGGCCGCTCTCGTCCGGGCCTAGAACTTGTTGCGCGGGGTGATGCCCAGCGACATGCCGGACAGGCCGCGCTGACGGCCGCCCAGCTTGCCCGCGATGGCGCGCAGGGCCGCGCCGGCGGGGGAGTCGGGGTCGGTCAGGACGACCGGCTTGCCGTCGTCGCCGCCCTCGCGCAGGCGGACGTCGATCGGGATGGAGCCGAGGACCGGGACGGTCGCCCCGGTGGTGCGGGTCAGACCGTCGGCGACCGACTGGCCGCCCCCGGTGCCGAACACGTCGACCATCTCGTCGCAGTGCGGGCAGGGCAGCCCCGCCATGTTCTCGACGACGCCCACGATCTTCTGGTGGGTCTGCACCGCGATGGAGCCGGCCCGCTCGGCCACCTCGGCCGCCGCCTGCTGCGGGGTCGTGACGACCAGGATCTCGGCGTTCGGGACGAGCTGGGCGACGGAGATCGCGATGTCGCCCGTGCCCGGCGGGAGGTCCAGGAGCAGGACGTCCAGGTCGCCCCAGTACACGTCCGCCAGGAACTGCTGGAGGGCGCGGTGCAGCATCGGGCCGCGCCAGACCACCGGCGCGTTGCCCGGGGTGAACATGCCGATGGAGATGACCTTCACGCCGTGCGCGGACGGCGGCATGATCATGTTCTCGACCTGGGTCGGCCGGCCCTCCGCGCCGAGCATGCGCGGCACCGAGTGGCCGTAGATGTCGGCGTCCACGACGCCGACCTTGAGACCGTCGGCGGCCATCGCGGCCGCCAGGTTCACGGTGACCGAGGACTTGCCGACGCCGCCCTTGCCGGAGGCCACCGCGTACACACGGGTGAGCGAGCCGGGCTTGGCGAAGGGCACCTCGCGCTCGGCGGTGCCGCCCTTCAGCGCGGTCGCCAGCTCACGGCGCTGTTCGTCGCTCATCACGTCGAGTTCGACGTCGACGCCGGTGACGCCCTCGACCCGCGAGACCGCCTCCGTCACCCGCTGGGTGATCGTGTCGCGCATCGGACAACCGGAGACCGTCAGGTACACGGCGACCGCGACCATGCCATCCGCGCCGATCTCCACCGATTTGACCATCCCCAGTTCGGTGATGGGTCGGTTGATCTCGGGGTCGTTCACCGTCGCCAGTGCTTCACGCACCGCGTCTTCCGTAGCCATAGGGACGATGGTACGGCGCTTCCCATGGGCCCCGGAAAGCCCTGTCACCGGTCGTCTACGTCACGTCCCTGCGACCGTTCCGCCGGGAATACGACCCGGCCGTCCCCGTGACCGTCGGGGTAGCGGTCCTCCAGCTCCTTGACCAGGTCCTGGAGCTCGTTGCGGATCCAGTCGCGGGTGGCGACCTCGCCGAGGCCCATTCGCAGCGCGGCGATCTCGCGGGTGAGGTACTCGGTGTCGGCGATGGAGCGTTCGTTCTGCTTGCGGTCCTGTTCGAGGTTGACCCGGTCGCGGTCGTCCTGCCGGTTCTGCGCGAGCAGGATCAGCGGGGCGGCGTAGGAGGCCTGGAGCGACAGCATCAGGGTCAGGAAGATGAACGGGTAGTTGTCGAAGCGCAGGCCGTGCGGCGCGAAGGCGTTCCAGACCACCCACATGATGATGACGATCGTCATCCAGACGAGGAACCGCCCGGTGCCGAGGAAGCGGGCGATGCGCTCCGAGAACCGTCCGAAGGCCTCCGGGTCCCACTCGGGCAGCAGTCTGCGCCGCGGCGGCTTCGGCTGGTCGAGCCGGGTGCGCGGGCGGGGGGCGGCCGTCGCCCCCGTGGCGGCCCGCTCACGCGCCTCACGGTCAGGCGCCATGGCGTCCCTCTCCGCCTCGCGGGCCGTCCGGCTCCCCGGGGGCGTCCTCGGGGCCGCGGCCGTCCTCCGGGCCGGTCCCGTCCTCGTCGCGGGGCTCGTCGCCCTCGTCGCGCTCCTCGTGCATGCTGTCGTGCACACCCTCGTCGAGGTGGAACTCGGTCTCCCGCCAGTCCTCGGGCAGCATGTGGTCCAGTACGTCGTCCACGGTCACCGCCCCGAGCAGCGAGCCGCTCTCGTCGACGACGGGGGCCGCGACCATGTCGTACGTCGCGAAGAACCCCGCGACCACCGGCAGCTCGTCCTCCGGGGCCAGCGGCTGGAGGTCGTCGTCGACGAGCGAGCCGACCAGGGTGGGCGGCGGATCGCGCAGCAGCCGCTGGAAGTGCACCGCCCCCAGGTACTTGCCCGTCGGTGTCTCGTCCGGCGGGCGGCACACGTACACCTGGGCGGCGAGCGCGGGGGAGAGGTCGGGGTTGCGGACCCGGGCGAGCGCGTCGGCGACGGTCGCGTCGGGCCGCAGCACGATGGGTTCGGTGGTCATGAGCCCGCCCGCCGTCCGTTCCGCGTACGCCATCAGCCGCCGGACGTCCGCCGCCTCGCCGGGCCGCATCAGCGTCAGCAGCCGCTCCACGTCCTCGGTGGGCAGTTCGGCGAGCAGGTCGGCCGCGTCGTCGGGGTCCATGGCCTCCAGGACGTCCGCGGCGCGCTCCTCCTTGAGCTTGCCGAGGATCTCGATCTGGTCGTCCTCGGGCAGTTCCTCCAGGACGTCGGCCAGACGGTTGTCGTCGAGCGCGGCGGCCACCTCGCCACGCCGCTTCGGCGACAGGTGGTGCAGTACGTTCGCGAGGTCGGCGGGCCGCAGCTGCTCGAAGGTGGCGAGCAGGCTCTCCGCGCCCTGTCCGTGCTCCTCCAGCGAGAATCCGGTGACGGAGGACCAGTCGACCGTCATCGTCTCGCCCTTGGAGCGCCGGAAGGCGCCGCCGCGGCCCTTGCGGACGAAGACGCGGCCGATCTCCCACTCCCTGCGGGCCGGGAGCTGCTGGATCGACACGTCGAGGACCGTCACCTCCTCGCCCGTCTCGACGAGGGTCACGAGCCGGTCCAGCAGTTCGCCGAAGACGAGCCGTTCGGTGGGCCGCTGCTCGAAGCGGCGCACGTTCAGGACGCCGGTCGTGATGACCTGGCCGGACTCGATGCCGGTGACCCGGGTCATGGGCAGGAAGATCCTGCGGCGCGTGGACAGTTCGACGACGAGGCCGAGCATGCGCGGCGGCCGCCGTCCGACGCGCAGCATGGCGACGAGGTCCCGCACACGGCCCACCTGGTCGCCGTTCGGGTCGAAGACGGCGACGCCGGACAGGTGCGAGACGAAGATCCGGGGGGCGGCCGCTGCCATGCCCGCGCCTCCTTCGCTTCGATGCGTTCTGTGCCGGTCTGTCCGCTCGGGTGGGCTTCAGGCTAGCCCGTCCCGGTCGGGTACGCCCTGGTGGGCGGTCCGGACGGACTGCCTCCGCCGGGCGGCCGGCGCACCGGTACGCTGCCGTACGCCGTTTGAGGACCGTGCACGAGAGGCAGCCCCACCTGTGACCGCAATTCCCCAGGGCCGTATCCGCAGAGCCGTGACGGCGGCCGCGATCTGCGCACTGGCCGTGACAGCGACGGGGCTGACGGGATGCGGCAGCGAGGACCCGGACGCGGGCACGAACGGGGTCGGCAAGCTGTCAGCCGCGGCCATTCAGGCGAAGGCGAAGACGGCGGCCGAGAAGGCGCCGACCGTGCGGCTCTCCGGGACCGTCGTCTCGGGCGGCACCACCTACACCCTCGACATGCGCCTGAAGTCCGACGGCGGCACCGGGTCGGTCACCTCCAAAGGGGGCGGTTTCCGGCTGCTGCGGGTCGGCGAGCACCTCTTCCTCAAGGCGGACGCCGCGTTCTGGGCCCACGAGGACGGCGAGAGCGACGGCAAGTCGGACACGGCGGCGGCCGGCAAGCTGGAGGGCATGTACGTGAAGGTGCCGACCGGCGACCCCGCGTACAAGCGCTTCAGCGGTTTCACCGACAAGGACGTCCTGCTCGACGGGCTGCTCAGCCTGCACGGAGCCCTCGCCAAGGACGGCCACCACGAGGAGTCCGGTGTCCGCACGATCCGCATCACCGGCGGCAAGGGCTCGGGCGGCACCCTGGACGTCTCCCTCCAGGGCACCCCGTACCCGGTCCTGCTCGGGCGCGCGGGCAACGCCGGCACCCTCCGGCTGACCGACTGGGGCAAGAACTTCCCGCTCGCCGAACCGCCGAAGAAGGACACCGTCGACTACGGACAGCAGCTGCCCTCGTCGTGACCCCGCACGGCCCGCGCGCCCGGGAACGGCGGGCAGGCCCTAGCCGCGCCTGCGTCGCTTCAGCAGCAGACGGGGAAGCGCCGCCGGAGCCGGCTGCCGGGTCGTCGCCGGGCTCGGCAGCGGCCGTGCGGCGAGGGAGCCCTCGGGCGGCTCGACGGTCGCGCCCGTCGGTTCCAGGCGTACCACCCGGCATTCGCGCGCCCAGCGCTCCGGCATGGCCTCGCCGTCCGGGGCGTTCAGCCGCTTGCCCTTGAGCTCCCCGACGGCCGCGTCCCACTCCGGGGTGTTCGCGGCGAGTTCCACGACCGTGGCGGACCAGGTGACGAGCCGTCCGCCCTTGTCCTTGCTGCGGACGGTGACGACGGCGTGCCCTCCGTCGACCAGCCCCGGCAGCGGCTGCTCGCCCGGCCCGTCGCCGACCAGGCAGGCCGCGCCCTCGTGCCACACGTGCCACAGCGCGCGGGTGGGCACCTCGTCGCCCGGACCGGCCGGTGAGGGCGCCGCGGTGCCCCGTACCCAGATCAGCCCGGACTTCTTGGTGGCCTCCTCGACGAGGGCCTGGTCGAGCAGCTCTTGCGTCATGGGGCCCAGACTATCCAGCCGGCCCTAGAGCCAGCCGTTGCGCTTCAGGATGCGGTGGATGGAAAGGCAGAGGCCGACCGTGATGCCCATGACCACCGGGTAGCCGTAGCGGGCGTGCAGCTCGGGCATGTGCTCGAAGTTCATGCCGTACACACCACAGACCATCGTCGGTACGGCGACGATCGCGGCCCACGAGGTGATCTTGCGCATGTCCTCGTTCTGCGCCACCGAGGCCTGCGCGAGGTTGGCCTGGAGGATCGAGTTGAGCAGTTCGTCGAAGCCGAGGACCTGCTCCTGCACGCGCGCGAGGTGGTCGGCGACGTCGCGGAAGTACTTCTGGATGTCGGGGTCGATCAGCCGCATCGGGCGCTCGCTCAGCAGCTGCATGGGGCGCAGCAGCGGCGACACCGCCCGCTTGAACTCCAGCACCTCGCGCTTGAGCTGGTAGATCTGCCCGGCGTCCGTACCGCGCGGGGTGCCCTTGCGGCCCGGCGAGAACACCTCGGTCTCGACCTCGTCGATGTCGTCCTGCACGGCGTCCGCGACCGCGATGTAGCCGTCGACGACATGGTCGGCGATCGCGTGCAGCACCGCCGAGGGCCCCTTGGCGAGCAGCTCGGGGTCGTCCTCGAGACGGTGCCGCAGCGCGCGCAGCGACCCCTGTCCGCCGTGCCGGACGGTGATGAAGAAGTCCCCTCCGGTGAAGCACATGACCTCGCCGGTCTCGACGATCTCACTGGTCGCCGTCAGCCGGTCGTGCTCGACGTAGTGGATGGTCTTGAAGACGGTGAACAGGGAGTCGTCGTAGCGCTCCAGCTTGGGCCGCTGGTGGGCCTGGACGGCGTCCTCCACGGCCAGCGGGTGCAGCCCGAACTCCCCCGCGATACCGGCGAATTCGTCCTCGGTGGGCTCGTGCAGGCCGATCCAGGCGAAGCCGCCGTCGCGCCGCACCTGGCGCATGGCCTCCTGCGGCGTGAGCGCGGTGCGGGTCGCGACGCGGGCGCCGTCACGGTAGACGGCGCAGTCGACGACGGCCGAGGGGGTGTCCGGGTCGCGGGTGGTGTCGTACGAGCCACTGTCCTTGCGCAGGGAGGGACGGGGGCGGACCGCGGCGCGCAGGTCACGGATCATCGACATGGCAGGCTCCTTCTCGCGGGCGGAGGCGGCCGACGACGGTTGGAACTACCCGGAATGAGGACGTCCTGACTGCGGATGTTTGGCACGTCCACAAAGCGGGGAGCACCGCACCGTCGCGGTGGCAGCTTCGCTGTTGATTCAGATCGGACAGATCAGGGGTTCAGATCGGACAGATCAGGCGGAAACGAAGCGCTCTTCCGTGGTGCACCGGGCGGCGTTGACACGTATGCACACGATTGCGGGAGGCGGCAGCCGGCAGGGCTGAAAACCCAGCGGAACCAGCTACGGACTCAGCGACCGGAAGAGCGGGTGGTACTGCACGATCGACTTCGGTCCATTGCAGCCCCACCTCCTCCGGTCGGTCCCCCGTGAGGGACGATCCATCCCCCGAAGGGGAGTCTGTCTCCCTCCGAAGGGGAGTCAGATCAGTCTCAGTGCGTCGGAGTCCGGGAGCAACTCCCGCAGTGCCATGAGGGCCTGGGGGCCTTCAGCCATGCACTGCTCCGACCAGCGGCCAAGAGTATCAGCGCACCGATACGTCAAGGCCCCCCTTTGCGCGTTGTTGACCGGGGTCCGCTGCACGCGGGCGGAATTGACGCGGCCTATGCTCGGTTCATGGCTGATGTTCTTCCTCTGGTCGAGGCCCGTTTGCGCTCCGCGCTGGGCGAACCCGACGCGCGGGCCGCGGTCACCTTCCTGGGCACCGACCGCATCGAGGTGCTGCGCTTCACGGAGGGAGACATCGTCCGCTACGCCACGCTCGGCATGTCCGCCCAGCCGATGGCGGACCCCACCGCCGCGCTCGCCGATCCGGTGAAGGGCCCGCGCGCCGAGCTGGTCCTCTCGGTCCGTCCGGCCGGTGCCGACACCGACAAGGTGCTCCGCCCGCTGGCCGTGCTCGCCGCCTCTCCCCAGGTCGAGGGCCTGGTCGTGGCCCCCGGCGCCTCGCTCGACGTGGGTGAAGCCCTGTGGCCCGGAGCGCCGTTCACCTCCGTCCTGGTCGCCGAGGCCGGAGGTCTGGTGGAGGACCTGGAGCTGGACGCTCCCGCCGATCCCGTACGGTTCCTGCCGCTGCTCCCCATGACGCCCAACGAGGCCGCCTGGAAGCGCGTGCACGGCGCCGGCGCTCTCCAGGAACGCTGGCTGAACGGCGGAACGGACCTGCGCGATCCGCTGCGCAAGTCCGTTCCCCTGGACTGACCGATACCGGGTCGCCGCGCGTGACAGAGCGTCAAGTCCTGTTCGAGGTGGCTCAGTTGGCGAAGACGGCGACACCGTCCTCGGCGGCGTGGACCGGCTCCAGCTCCCCGGCCTTCTCGGTGAGCGCCGCGCGGCGCACGTAGACCACCGCCGCGCCCAGCAGCGCGGTGACCGCGGCGACCACGAACGGGACGCGGATGTTGCTCCACTCCTCGATCTTCGGGGCGAAGTACGGCGCCGCCGCGGCCGCGAACCAGCGCACGAAGTTGTAGCCGGCGCTCGCCACGGGGCGCGGGGCGTCGGAGACCCCGAGGGCCAGCTCCGTGTAGACGGTGTTGTTCACGCCGATGAACGCGCCGGACAGGATCGTGCAGACGACGGCGGTGGTGTGGTCGCCGTACCCGAGGACGAGCACGTCGGCGGCGAGCAGCACCAGGGAGCCGCCCAGCACCTTCAGCGAGCCGAACCGCGCCTGCATGCGGGGCGCCACGATCACCGAGAAGACCGCGAGCAGCAGACCCCAGCAGAAGAACACCGCGCCGGACTTGTACGGCGTCATGTTCAGGACGAACGGGGTGAAGGCCAGCACGGTGAAGAACGTGTAGTTGTAGAAGAACACGGAGGCCGCGGCGGAGGCGAGCCCCTTGTGGCCGAGGGCGCGCAGCGGGTCGAGCAGTGACGTCGTGCGCGCGGGCTTCGGCTGCTCCTTCAGGAACGCCGTGATGCACAGGAAGCCGATCGCCATCAGGACCGCGGTGCCGAAGAACGGGTAGCGCCAGCTCGCGTTGCCGAGCAGGGCTCCCAGCAGCGGCCCGCAGGCCATGCCGAGGCCCAGCGCGGACTCGTACAGCAGGATCGCGGCCGCGCTGCCGCCCGCCGCCGCGCCGACGATGACGGCGAGGGCGGTGGAGACGAACAGCGCGTTGCCGAGCCCCCAGCCGGCCCGGAAGCCGACGAGCTCGCCGACCGATCCCGAGGTGCCGGCCAGTCCGGCGAAGACCACCACGAGCGCGAGGCCGAGCAGCAGGGTCTTCCTGCCGCCGATCCGGCTGGAGACGAAGCCGGTCAGCAGCATCGCCACGGCGGTGATCAGGAAGTACGAGGTGAAGAGCAGGGACACCTGGCCGGCGGTGGCGTCCAGTCCCCGGGCGATCGACGGCAGGATCGGGTCGACGAGTCCGATGCCCATGAAGGCGACGACGGACGCCCCGGCGGTCGCCCAGACGGCCCTCGGCTGGCGCAGGATGCCGCCCGAGCCGGCGTCGAACGTATCGCCCTCCGCGGGGCCTTCCGTGCTGTTGATCATGCCCGCTCCCTCACTGTGCACCGACTAGATCGTTGTCTTATACACACAATAAGTTAGCTGGACTAATAAATGCAAGGTACACGTAGTTTTTGGCGTGGCCGGCCCGCGCCGGACGGGTGATCGTCCTTGACGCGGGCAAGGACGGGGAGGACCGTTGGGCCCTATGAGGGGCGAACCCAGTTGCCCGAAGTGTGGTGGCCGGGTCAGGGCTCCCGGCCTTTTTGCCGATTCCTGGCAGTGTGATGTGCACGGCACGGTGCATCCGCTGCAGCCCGTGATCCCGCCCAGCGTCGAGGCCCTCGGTGTGGTCGTGCACCGCGCCCGGGTACCGGTGTGGATGCCGTGGCCGCTGCCGGTCGGCTGGCTGTTCACCGGGGCGGCGTTCGCGGGGGACGACCGCAGTGGCGGCAGGGCCACCGTCATCGCCTGTTCCGGGCCCGGACCGCTGGGCGGCATGGGCGAGCTGATCCTCGTCGCCGAGGAACTGGGCGTCGGCCTCGGCGCACGGTACGCGGGCATGGCCGGACCCGACCCCGGCCCGTACATGAGCGTCGAGAAACCGCCGCAGGCGAAGGTGCTCGCGGCGGGCCGGCCCACCCCGCTCTGGCATGTCTCCGGCTCGCCCGACGACCGCGCCGTCTTCGCGGGCGAGGCGCTGGGACTGTGGCTGTGGGCCGTCGTCTGGCCCGAGCAGACCGGACTGCTGATGTACGACGAACTGGTCCTGACCGATCTGCGCGACGCGGGCGCCGAGGTCGACCTCCTGCCGTGCGGCGCCCTGTCGCCGCGCATCCTGGAGCCCTAGGGCGGCGTGGCGAGGCGCCGGGGTGCGGTGCGCCCGGGCGTCGGTGCGGGGCGGGACCGGATGTCGTAGTGGGGCGTGTCCGGACGCCGGGTGGCGCGTGTGACGCGTACCCGGACGTCGGATGGGGTGTGTCCGGGCGCAGGGTGAGGCGTGCCGGGACGCCGGGGCGGGACGGGCTCGGGCGCCGGAGTGGGACGGGCTCGGGTGGCGGGGCGGGGCGGACTCGGGTGGCGGGGTGTGTAGGGGGCGCTCCCCCTGTGCGGGTGTGACAGAGGGGGGTGGGCTCCCGCTATCCTTGAGCGTCCCGTCCGTTCCGTCACCGCCTGGAGTCACGCGTAGTGCGCATCGATCTGCACGCCCACTCCACCGCCTCCGACGGTACGGACACCCCGGCGGAGCTGGTGCGCAACGCGGCCGCCGCCGGTCTGGACGTCGTCGCGCTGACCGACCACGACAGCACGCGCGGACACGCCGAGGCGCTCGCCGCGCTGCCCGAGGGACTCACCCTCGTGACGGGCGCCGAACTCTCCTGCCGGATCGACGGCATCAGCATGCACATGCTTGCCTACCTGTTCGACCCCGAGGACCCCGCACTGCTCGCCGAGCGCGAACTCGTACGGGACGACCGGGTGCCGCGCGCCCAGGGCATGATCGCCAGGCTCCGGGACCTCGGTGTGCCGATCACCTGGGAGCAGGTGGCGCGCATCGCGGGCGAGGGATCGGTCGGGCGCCCGCACGTCGCCTCCGCGCTGGTCGAGCTGGGCGTCGTCGACAGCGTCTCCGACGCCTTCACCGAGCAGTGGCTGGCCGACGGGGGGCGTGCCTACGTCCCCAAGCACGAGACGGACCCCTTCGAGGCGATCCGGCTGGTCAAGGGGGCCGGAGGCGTCACCGTCTTCGCTCACCCCGCCGCCGCCAAACGGGGCCGGACCGTGCCGGAGTCGGTGATCGCGGAGCTGGCCGGAGCGGGCCTCGACGGCATCGAGGTCGACCACATGGACCACGAACCGGCCACCCGGGCACGCCTGCGCGGTCTGGCCTCCGAACTGGGGCTGCTGACCACGGGCTCGTCCGACTACCACGGCAGCCGCAAGACCTGTGCGCTCGGGGAGTTCACGACCGACCCCGAGGTCTACGGGGAGATCACCCGCCGCGCCACCGGGGCGTTCCCGGTACCGGGCGCCGGCGGAGCCTGAGTCCCCGGACGTTCCCACCGGGCCCGACCGCGCCGGGACCGACCGGCTCGGTCAGGGCTGTGCCTGTGTCCGTGCCGTTGCCTGGGGCTGTGTGCCTGTGCTCGTGGCTCTGGCTGTGACCGTGCCTGCGCCCATGGCTCCTGCTGTGGCTCCGGCCGCGACCATGCCGGTGCCGGCGACCTCGGCTCCGGCCGTGACCGTGCCGGTGGCCGCGACCGCGGCTGTCCTGACGGCGGTCCCGGCGGGCACGTGAGGTCCGTACGCACCGGGCCTGTCCCGTAAGGCCCCTGCCCGGCGGCGCGCACCGACGCTCCCGCACCGGCGATCGTGCCGACGTGCCCCGTTCCCGTGGAACGACCGTCCTGAGCGGTGGCCGCAAAGCCCCGCACCCTTCCTGCCCTCTCCCACCCCTCTCGCAAGGCTTCTCCTCACCATGTTCGACGTCGCCGTCTTCGGCTCCCTCTTCCTCACGCTCTTCGTCATCATGGATCCCCCCGGGATCACCCCGATCTTCCTGGCGCTCACCGCGGGCCGCCCCGCCCGGGTGCAGCGGCGGATGGCCGTCCAGGCGGTCTGCGTCGCCGGCGGCGTCATCACCGTCTTCGGGCTTCTCGGGCACCAGATCCTGGACTATCTGCACGTCTCCGTGCCCGCGCTGATGATCGCGGGCGGACTGCTGCTCCTGCTCATCGCCCTCGACCTGCTCACCGGCAAGACGGATGAGCCGAAGCAGACCAAGGACGTCAACGTCGCCCTCGTTCCCCTCGGGATGCCGCTGCTCGCCGGGCCCGGCGCGATCGTGTCCGTGATCCTCGCGGTGCAGAAGGCCGACTCGGTCGCCACCCAGGTCTCCGTGTGGACCGCGATCCTCGCGATCCATGTCGTGCTGTGGGTGGTCATGCGCTACTCGCTGCTGATCATCCGCGTCATCAAGGACGGCGGAGTGGTCCTGGTGACCCGGCTCGCGGGCATGATGCTCTCCGCCATCGCGGTGCAGCAGATCATCAACGGCGTCACGCAGGTGATCCGGGGGAGCTGACGGCCCGCTACGCGCAGAGCCCCGCACGGCGTTCTCGCCGTGCGGGGCTCTGAAGTCTCTGTAGCGTCTGCTGTCCGCCACGCGGTTCGTCCTGCGAGGCGCCTTCGGTGCGCCCCTGTACCGCGAAGCGGACGGTCGTCGTGTTACGAAGCGGTTGTGTCGGCCGGGCGGATCCACAGACGCTGCCCGATGGCGGCGGCCTGCTGAACGATCCGGTTGACGGAGGCGGCGTCTACGACAGTGCTGTCCACGGGCGTGCCGTCGACATCGTCGAGTCGCATGATTTCGAAGCGCAAGGGCTTCTCCCTTCGTCTGGTCATCCTCCTGAGGAGAACTACTTGTGTCTACGAGCGAGGCATCACTGTCCTCGCTCACGTAGGGAGTCAACGGGATGCGTGTTACAAACATTCCCTACGCTAAGGAAATTTTTCGAGAACCTAATTACCGGCGGGTAGCCCGGGTGGCGGAGACTGACCGGCGCCGGTTGTGTTCGCAGCGTGACCGCCGGGACAATGGCATCGATGAACGACGACCACGCGGCTCTCGCCGCCCGCATAGACCGTACGAACGAGTTGCTCCAGCGCATGCTCGCCGAGGTCGCGAAGACACCCTCCACCCACGCGATCTTCGTCGACGCCGGATATCTGTACGCGGCCGCGGGGCGGCTCGTCGCCGGCACGGAGGACCGCCGTTCGTTCGACCTGGACACCGAGGGCCTCATCGAGGCGCTCATCGACCGGGCCCGCACGATCTTCGCGGACAGCCGACTGCTGCGCGTCTACTGGTACGACGGCGCGCGGCGGCGCATCCACACCGCGGAGCAGCAGTCCATCGCCGAACTCCCGGACGTGAAGGTCCGGTTGGGCAACCTGAACGCCAACAACCAGCAAAAGGGCGTCGATTCACTCATCCGCTCGGACCTGGAGTCCCTCGCCCGGCACCGCGCCATCAGCGACGCGGCCCTGCTCGGCGGCGACGAGGACCTCGTCTCCGCGGTCGAGGCGGCACAGGGCTACGGAGCCCGGGTCCACCTCTGGGGCATCGAGGCGCCCGAGGGCGGCAATCAGGCGGAGCCGCTTCTGTGGGAGGTCGACAGCCAGCGCACGCTCGACCTCGACTTCTTCAAGCCGTACGTGGCCAGGCGGACCGCCCAGTCGTACGACCCGACGGCGGCGGTCCGGCCCACGCGGGAGGACGTGCGCTTCGTGGGCGCGCAGATCGCCGCGAAGTGGCTGGCCGCACGCGGCCGCGAGTCCCTGGCCGACCTGCTCCCCGGCCACCCGTATCTCCCCGGCTCGGTCGACCAGGATCTGCTGGTCGAGGCCGAGGGTCTGCTCCAGTACTCCCTGCGCGGCCAGTCGGACCTGCGCCGCGCGCTGCGGGACGGCTTCTGGGAGCACCTCCAGGCGCAGTACTAGCCGGGGTTGCCGGGAGCGCTCGCGGGAGGTGTGCCGTCCCAGAACGCGGCCAGGGCGCGGGCGGTCTCCAGGGGCTGGTCGGCGTTCGGTGAGTGTTCCGCGTCCTCGACGACCGTGCGGTGCGCGTCCAGCCGTACGGCCATGGCGTCCAGCAGGGTGACCGGCCAGGTGTCGTCCCGTTCGCCGGACAGCACGTGCTTCGGGAGCGGGACGGCGGCCAGTTCGGCGACACGGTCGGGCTCCTCGCAGAGCTGGCGGCCCGTGGCGACGAGCTGGGCGGGACTGTTGGCGAGCCAGCGGCGGCGCAGGTCGGAGAGGCCGTCGAGCCCCGCGTCCAGCCCGCCCGTGTCGGTCTCCTCGGGCGGCTCCATCGCCTGGATCGCCTCCCACACCTCGGCCATGCTCATCACGGCCAGCGCGTCCCGCAGCAGCTTGACGCGCTGCTGCTGAGCCGTGGAGATCTGCGCGGGGCCGGAGGCCATGAGCGTCAGGGACACGAACGGCGACGGGTCGGCCAGCACCGCTGCCCGCGCGATCTGCCCGCCGAGCGAGTGCCCCACGAGGTGCACCGGACTGCCGACGGCGGCGGCCTGCGCGAGTACGTCCCGCATCAACTCGCTCTGCGCGTAAGCCGTTTCGTCGTCGCGCGGTCCCTCGGTCTCGAACTGTCCGCGCCCGTCCACGGCCACCGTCCGGTAGCCCGCGGCGGCCAGCGGCGCGTGCAGCGCGATGAAGTCCTCCTTGCTCCCGGTGAACCCCGGCAGCAGCAGGGCGGTTCCCTTGGACCGTCCCTCCGGCGCGGCGTCGAGCACGGCGAACTCGCCGCGCGCGGTCGACAACCGGTACGCGCGGACACCGGCGGGCGGAACGAATGTGTAGGGCCTGCTCATGCCAAGGAGGCTATCGGGCGTCGGCGTGGGCCGCTCGACGGGTGGGGCGGTCCGGGGTCCGGCGGCCCGGGGGAGGAGGAGCCCGGGTACGCCGATGGCCCGGCCCCCACCGGAAGGGGGGACCGGGCCATCGGACGGGAGATCAGCTCTCCGTGGGCTCCGCTGCGACGGCCTTGCGGGTGCGTCGGCGGGCGGCGGGCTTGGTCTCCGCGGCCTCGGCGGCCTGGGCCGGGATCTCGGCGTCGGCGACGGCCTTGCGGGTCCGGCGGCGTACGGGCTTGGCCTCGGTCGCCTCGGTGGTGTCC
>NZ_JBIBSY010000009.1:14279-203218 GCF_043078065.1 Streptomyces sp. NPDC015532
GTGGCGGTGCTCGCCGCCTTGCGGGTGCGTCGCGGCTTGGCCTCGGCGACCGTGTCGGCGACCTCGGTCGCGACGGCCTCGACGGTGTCCACGACGGCCTCCGCGGCCTTGCGGGTGCGTCGGCGGGCGGCGGGCTTGGTCTCCGTGGCCTCGGCGGCCTGGGCCGGGATCTCGGCGTCGGCGACGGCCTTGCGGGTCCGGCGGCGTACGGGCTTGGCCTCGGTCGCCTCGGTCGCCTCGGCGGCCTCGGTGGTGTCCGTGGCGGTGCTCGCCGCCTTGCGGGTGCGTCGCGGCTTGGCCTCGGCGACCGTGTCGGCGACCTCGGTCGCGACGGCCTCGACGGTGTCCACGACCGCTTCCGCGGCCTTGCGGGTGCGTCGGCGGGCGGGCTTGGCCGGAGCCTCGATGACCTCGGTGACCGTCTCGGCGGCGGGCGCCGTCTCGACGGCCTTGCGGGTGCGGCGGCGGGCCGGCGCGGTCTGCGCCTCGGCGACGACCTCGGCGGCGGCGCTCTCGACCACGGCCTCGGCGGCGTTCACCACCGCTTCCGCCGACTCCACGGACGTCGCGGCGGCCTTGCGGGTCCGGCGGCGGCGCGGCGCGGCCGGCTCGTCGGCGACACCTTCCGCCGTCGCCACGGCGGTCTCCGCGGCCTCGGTCACAGGGGTGGCGACAGCTGCCGCCGCCTCGCCCGCTCCACCGCGGGTCCGCCGACGGCGGCGCGGGGTGCGGGGCTCGGCGGTCTCGACGGACGCGGGCGACTCCGTGGCCGCCGGAGCGGTCGTGGAGGCGGGCGTCTCGTCCGCGGGCGCACCGTTGCGCGTACGACGGCGCTGGCGGGGCGTGCGCGGCTCGCGCTCACGCTCGGTGGGCGCGGGCGCGGCCGTACGGCCACCGCGGCCACGCGGACCGCCACGGCCACCGGTCTCGCCCAGGTCCTCGACGACCTCGGCCGAGAGCCCGGCGCGGGTCCGCTCGGAACGCGGCAGGACACCCTTGGTGCCGGCCGGGATGCTGAGCTCCTCGAAGAAGTGAGGAGAGGTCGAGTACGTCTCCGGCGGGGCCGGGAAACCGAGGTCCAGCGCCTTGTTGATCAGCTGCCAGCGCGGGATGTCGTCCCAGTCGACGAGGGTGATCGCGATGCCCTTGGCACCCGCGCGGCCGGTGCGGCCGATGCGGTGCAGGTACGTCTTCTCGTCCTCGGGGGACTGGTAGTTGATGACGTGGGTGACACCCTCGACGTCGATGCCGCGCGCGGCGACATCGGTGCAGACGAGGACGTCCACCTTGCCGTTGCGGAAGGCGCGCAGCGCCTGCTCGCGGGCGCCCTGGCCGAGGTCGCCGTGGACCGCGCCGGAGGCGAAACCGCGCTGCTGGAGCTGGTCGGCGAGGTCCGCCGCCGTCCGCTTGGTGCGGCAGAAGACCATCGCGAGACCGCGGCCGTCGGCCTGCAGTATGCGCGAGACCATCTCCGGCTTGTCCATGTTGTGCGCGCGGTACACGAACTGCTTCGTGTTCGCGACCGTCGCGCCCGAGTCGTCCGGCTCCGAGGCGCGGATGTGCGTGGGCTGCGACATGTAGCGGCGCGCGAGACCGATGACCGCGCCCGGCATGGTCGCCGAGAACAGCATCGTCTGACGGCGGGCCGGCAGCATGTTCATGATCTTCTCGACGTCGGGCAGGAAGCCCAGGTCGAGCATCTCGTCGGCCTCGTCGAGGACGAGCGCCTTGATGTGCTTGAGGTTGAGCTTCTTCTGGCCCGCGAGGTCCAGCAGGCGCCCGGGGGTGCCGACGATGACGTCGACGCCCTTCTTCAGGGCCTCCACCTGGGGCTCGTACGCCCGGCCGCCGTAGATGGCCAGAACGCGTACGTTGCGGACCTTGCCCGCGGTCAGCAGGTCGTTGGTCACCTGGGTGCACAGCTCGCGCGTGGGGACGACGACGAGCGCCTGCGGGGCGTCGGTGAGCTGCTCGGGCTTGGCCCGGCCCGCCTCGACGTCCGCGGGGACCGTGACCCGCTCCAGGAGCGGAAGGCCGAAGCCCAGCGTCTTGCCGGTGCCGGTCTTGGCCTGGCCGATGACGTCGCTGCCGGAAAGGGCGACGGGGAGCGTCATCTCCTGGATGGGGAAGGGGTTGATGATGCCGACGGCCTCAAGGGCTTCGGCGGTCTCAGGGAGGATTCCGAGGTCTCGGAAAGTCGTAGTCAGGGTGCTGCCTCTTCTGTGTACGCGGTGCGAGGCGAGCGCGGGGGTCGTGTCGGGACCGTGCCGGGGACGTCGGCCGCTCTTGACGGGCGGGCCGGGTGGCATGGGACCACTGCCGACGCTCGAGCTCTCGTACCGCTGAGGGTTCCCTCCGGATGCCGTACGCAATGTGCCGTACCGACGAGGAGGGCTGTCGGGTCGGAGCCGATCGGGCCACCGACCGGGCATCCTCATTCGTGCGGCCCGTCGAATTTACTCGCCGGGCGCATTACCACCATACCCCGGAATCGCGCACATGCGATGGCCGATTTGGTCACGTTGTCGTCGTCACACAGGTTGACCAGGGACTTCCCTCGTACGGTGAGCGGGCTATTGTGCGCTTCATGACGACGCCTGACAACGCCGCTGAGAAGCCCGCCGAGGCCACCCCCGACACCGCCCCCGCGGCCACCGGAGTCGCCGCGCAGAACTGGGACACGGCCTCGGCCGAGCCCCAGTACCGCGCCGCGGTCGTGGACCTGCTCGGAGCGCTCGCGTACGGCGAGCTCGCGGCGTTCGAGCGGCTCGCGGAGGACGCCAAACTGGCGCCCACGCTGAGCGACAAGGCGGAGCTGGCGAAGATGGCGTCCGCCGAGTTCCACCACTTCGAGCAGCTGCGGGACCGGCTCTCCGCGGTCGGCGCGGAGCCGACGCAGGCGATGGAGCCCTTCGTCGCCGCGCTCGACGGTTTCCACCGGCAGACGGCTCCCTCGGACTGGCTGGAGGGGCTCGTCAAGGCGTACGTCGGCGACTCGATCGCCAGTGACTTCTACCGCGAGGTCGCGGCCCGACTCGACTCGGACACCCGCAAGCTCGTCCTCGGCGTCCTCGACGACACCGGTCACGCCGGCTTCGCCATCGAGAAGGTGCGCGCCGCGATCGACGCCGACCCGCGGGTCGGGGGCCGGCTCGCGCTGTGGGCGCGGCGGCTGATGGGCGAGGCCCTCTCCCAGTCGCAGCGCGTGGTCGCCGACCGCGACGCCCTGTCGACGATGCTCGTGGGCGGCGTGGCGGACGGATTCGATCTCGCCGAGGTCGGCCGGATGTTCTCCCGGATCACCGAGGCGCACACCAAGCGGATGGCCGCGCTGGGCCTGGCGGCCTGACGCGGAGCGGTCCGGGCCTACGGACGCGGTTCACGGTCGCGGGAGCGGGGCCTTCGCAGCGGCTTACGCCGTCGCCGAGCGGCGTCGAAAACGCTCCTCGGGGCGCAGCAGCAGCGACAGCAGTGCCGCGGACACGGCCACCGCGCCGAGCAGGATGGCCAGGAAGTGGCCGGAGCCCAGTGCCGTGTGCGTCAGGAAGGCGCCGAACAGGGCTCCCGCCACGCCCGTCGACAGGACCAGGCTGCGTGTCGGCAACCGGTGGGGCAGGCGGTACGAGGCCGCCCACGCCAGCGCGAGACCGAGCAGCGCTGAGCCGAACGCTTCCAAGAACATGGTGGGGGTCCCTCCCGCACGGCCGGTGCAAATCGGTCGTAGCCGGTCCTACCCCTGACGTTCGGAACGCAACCCTCCTCCGTGCCCGGCATGTGCTCCATCTGCGGAGGTGTCCGGCGGCGGGACGGGCGTCCGGGCAGGACGAGGCAGCACGGAGCGAGTACGGGAAGGGCCCGGTGACGATGTCACCGGGCCCTTCCCGTACTCGCTCGTCGCCCAGTCGCTCTACAGAGCGCTGAATCCGACCTTGCGCTGCGTGGGCTCGCCGAGCTCCACGTACGCCAGCCGGTCGGCCGGAACCAGGACCTTGCGGCCGTGGTCGTCCACGAGGCTCAGGAGCTGCGACTTGCCGGCCAGCGCCTCGGACACCGCGCGCTCGACCTCTTCCGGGGTCTGACCGCTCTCCAGAACGATCTCGCGGGGCGCGTGCTGCACGCCGATCTTGACCTCCACGGCTTTGTCCCTCCGACGGTCAGTCATGTGCGCGTTCGTACGCGCCGTACGCAGCACACATTAGCCCGGCGAGGGGACCCGCACGCTCCGCCCGGGAACGCCAGGAGCGAACAGCCGACGGGAACAAAGAAGCGGCCGGGGCGTGCCCCGGCCGCTTCCTTCGCGTCGGTGATCCGGCGCTCCGGTGATCGGGCGGATCATTGGTGGTCGGTGCCGTGCAGCGGGAAACCCGCGATGCCCCGCCAGGCGAGCGAGGTCAGCAGCTGGACCGCCTGGTCGCGCGGGACGCTGCGGTCGCTGTGCAGCCAGGAACGGGCCACCACCTGGGCCAGACCGCCGAGGCCCGAGGCGAGGAGCATCGACTCGGCGCGCGAGAGACCCGTGTCCTCCGCGATGACGTCGCAGATCGCCTCGGCGCACTCGTGCGTCACCTTGTCGACGCGCTCGCGCACCGCCGGCTCATTGGTCAGGTCCGACTCGAAGACCAGCCGGAACGCGCCGCCGTCGTCCTCGACGTACGCGAAGTAGGCGTCCATCGTCGCGCGGACGCGCAGCGCGTTGTCCGTCGTCGACGCGAGCGCCGCCCGCACCGCGAGGAGCAGCGACTCGCAGTGCTGGTCCAGCAGGGCGAGGTACAGATCGAGCTTGCCCGGGAAGTGCTGGTAGAGAACCGGCTTGCTGACGCCCGCGCGCTCGGCGATGTCGTCCATGGCGGCCGAGTGGTATCCCTGCGCAACGAAAACTTCCTGGGCGGCGCCGAGGAGCTGGTTGCGTCGGGCACGGCGCGGCAGGCGAGTGCCCCGCGGGCGTGCTGCCTCTGTCTGCTCGATGGCTGTCACGCCGCCTCCCAAAGTTGTCCACGTGCGGTGTGCGCCGCGCCGCCATCGTACTTTTCGGTAACCCTGCTGTGTGCGGTGCGAGCGGAGAATTTCACGGACCGGACCCCGACCGGGACGGCGCACAGTGTGCCGAAGGGGACGAGCTGGGCACCCGGCCGCCGCGGCGGCGCTGATCTGCGATGTCGGATCACCTTGTGGATGTCAGGTCACCTGTAGTCGTCCTCGTTCAGCCGGACGACCCGGGCCTGCTCGGCCAGATCGGCGTCGTCGGCGTTGAGGCGGTCGCCCGGGGGTTCCGGGTCGACGTCGTCCGCGGGATCCAGCTCGGCGGACTGCTCGGCGGCGTCGGCCTCCGGGGCCTCCGCGTCGGGGATCTCCCGGAACTGGTCGTCGAACGTTGCGGGGTCTGTCGGGTCGACTGTCATGGTTCCTCTTCCCGAACGGTACGAGTGCGCTCCTGATATGCGGACGAGTGCCCTCGTTCGAAGCCTAGGAGACACGCGATCCGGACGCTATGCGATCGGCCCGCGATCTGTGACCGCGAACACATGAGCGCCCGCGTGATCGTCTCGTAACATTGCGGCATGTCTTCGACCGAACTCCCTTCCGCGCCGACCGCCAGTGTCATGCCGAGGGTCGGCGCCGTCAGGGTCGCGGAGGGAGAGCGGCTGCGATCGGTCGGGCTTCCCGGCATCACGTTGACGATCCGGTCGAGACCGCCGGTCAGGGAGGGCCTGCCGCCCGCCCTGTACGTGCACGGTCTGGGCGGTTCCTCGCAGAACTGGTCGGCGCTGATGTCCCGGCTCGACGGGCTCGTGGAGAGCGAGGCCCTCGACCTGCCGGGCTTCGGCGACTCGCCGCCGCCGGACGACGGCGACTACTCGGTCACCGGACACGCGCGGGCGGTCATCCGCCATCTCGACGCGTCCGGCCGCGGTCCCGTACATCTTTTCGGCAATTCCCTCGGCGGAGCCGTCACGACACGCGTCGCGGCCGTGCGGCCCGATCTCGTCCGGACGCTCACGCTGGTGTCCCCCGCGCTGCCCGAGATCCGCGCGCAGCGCACGGCCTTGCCGACCGCGCTGCTCGCTCTGCCCGGGGTGGCGGGACTGTTCACGAAACTCACCAGGGACTGGAGCGCTGAGCAGCGCGTACGTGGGGTACTGGCCCTCTGTTACGGCGATCCCGGCATCGTGACGCCCGAGGGGTTCCGCAACGCGGTCGAGGAGATGGAGCGGCGGCTCGCCCTGCCCTACTTCTGGGACGCCATGGCACGCTCCGCGCGCGGGGTCGTGAACGCCTACACGCTCGGCGGCCAGCACGGACTGTGGCGTCAGGCCGAACGGGTGCTCGCCCCGACCCTCCTGGTCTACGGCGGCCGCGACCAACTTGTCGGCTACCGTATGGCCCAGCGCGCGGCCCGTGCGTTCCGCGATTCCCGGCTGCTGTCCCTGCCGGACGCGGGGCACGTCGCCATGATGGAGTATCCGGAGACGGTCGCCACCGCCTTCCGTGAACTCCTGGCGGATCTGGGAGAGTTGACCTCTTCGGTGGCAGTCGGCGCGGAGAGCTGAGGCGGGAAGTGGGACGACACAGTCGTCGGGGGCGGGCCGGCAAGACGGACACCGCGCAGACGCGAGCGGTTCCGGCGGACGAGGCGGCACCGGCTCCGGCGCCGGGCCCGGACGCCCGCCGTGGGGCGACGCGCCCACCCGGCTCCCTGGGTCCCTACCCGCCCGCGGGCGGCGGCCCGCAGCAGGGCGCGCCACGATTCTCCGACGGCACTCCGGCGCACGGTTTCCCGCGGGTCGCGGACGGTACTCCCGCGCGTGGGGTGCCCCGCTACGCGGACGGCACCCCGGCCCACGGAGTCCCGCGCTTCCCGGACGGCACCCCGGCTCACGGCGTTCCGCGTTTCCAGGACGGCACCCCCGCGCGTGGGGTGCCGCGTTCCTCCGAGGCGACCCCGGCTCACGGAACGCCGCGTCTCCCCGACGGGACCCCCGCCCACGGGATGCCGCAGGTGCGGGGCGGGCATCCCGAGCAGCGTGAACAGGGCGGCGGCTGGGGCGAGTCCAGGGCCGGAGGTGCTCCTCAGGGAGCGCCCGCCGGGCCGCGGGTGCCCCAGCAGCGCCGCAAGGCCGCGGCAGGGCCCCGGCAGGCGTACGTCGACGCGTTCGACCTCGAAGGGCGGCAGAGCGGCGGTGCGGGGGGCCGGACGCCCGGCCCTCGTACGGGGTTCGACGACCCCGCGGACTGGAACGCCCAGCCCGCCGGCACCGGGGACCGGCCACCGTCGGAGGCCGGCGATCAGGGCGAGGGCAAGGCCCGCAAGGGTTGGGCGTTCACCGGGATCGCGGCGGCCGCCGTCACCACCGTGCTGGCCGTCGTCGTGGCCGGGCAGATGGCCACGGGCGGGAACGACGCCGACGCGCGGGCGCAGTCCGCCGACACGGGCGGCCGGGCGACCCAGGACTCCGCCTCCCGCGGCGACGACCGGCCCACCCAGTCGGGACAGCCACAGGTGGCCGCCGCGCCCCTGACGTACGACCAGCAGATGGCCAGGACCTACCCGCTCGGGGCGAAGCTCAAGGGGTCGGGGAAGTTCGCCGCGGTGCCCGGAGTCGCCAAGGCGCCCGGCAAGGGACACAGGTACACCTATCGCGTCGACATCGAAGAGGGCCTCGGTCTCGACGGAGCGCTCTTCGCCGACGCCGTGCAGAAGACCCTGAACGACAAGAGGAGCTGGGCCCACGGTGGCGCCCGCACCTTCGAACGGGTCGATTCGGGCAAACCGGACTTTGTCATCACGCTGGCGAGCCCCGGCACCACCGCCGAGTGGTGCGCCAAGTCGGGGCTCGACACCACGGAGGACAACGTGTCGTGCGACTCGGCGTCCACCGAGCGCGTCATGATCAACGCCTACCGCTGGGCCCAGGGCTCCAAGACCTACGGCTTCGGTGACGAGATTCACGCCTACCGGCAGATGCTGATCAATCACGAGGTCGGCCACCGGCTCGGATACGGGCACGTCACCTGCGAGAAGGACGGCGACCTCGCCCCGGTCATGCAGCAGCAGACCAAGTTCCTCGACCACGACGGAATCCACTGCCGGCCCAACGCCTGGCCCTATCCCACGAGTTGACGGAAAGCGTCCACATCGCTTTGACATGCGGAAAAAGATCGTTCATATTTTCCGCATGTCCTCCCGTCACGCCTCCGTTCGCGCCGCCATCGAGCTGGCGCTCATCGGCGTGACCGCGCTCTGCGTGGCCGACATCCACTGTTGCTGACGCCCGCCCTCTCCGGCGAGTGCGTCGCATTCCTTCCCGTCTTGTTCCCGTGCGCTCCCGAACCTCCGCGGTTCGGCGCGTCCGTGCCCCTTTCGGTCCGGTCTGACTCCGACGCCTGACGCCCTGGGCGAGCCCTGCGCTCCGCTGTCTCACTCCGTGTCATTCCGTCTCAGTATTCGAGTCATCCGAGAGGTCGTCTTCCGATGCGTCAATCGTCCGTCATAGCGCGCCGCGTGGCCGCGGCATCCGTCAGCCTGGTCGTGGCAGCGGGCGCCGCCGCCTGCGGGCCGAAGGACAACGATGCCAAGAGCTCCGGTGGCGACTCCCAGCCCCACAAGGGCGGCACGCTGACCGTCCTGAACTCCAACCCGCAGTCGGACTTCGACCCCGCGAGGCTCTACACCTCCGGCGGCGGCAACGTGCCCTCGCTCGTCTTCCGTACGCTCACCACCCGCAACCGCGAGAACGGGGCCGCCGGCGCCCAGGTCGTGCCGGACCTGGCCACCGACACCGGCCGCCCCAGCAAGAACGCGACCGTGTGGACGTACACCCTGAAGAAGGGCCTCAAGTTCGAGGACGGCTCGCCGATCACCTCCGCCGACATCAAGTACGGCATCGAGCGCTCCTTCGCCGCCGAACTCTCCGGCGGCGCGCCCTACCTGAGGGACTGGCTCATCGGCGGCGCCGACTACCAAGGTCCCTACAAGGACAAGAAGGGCCTCGACTCGATCGAGACGCCCGACGACCTGACCATCGTGTTCCACCTGAACAAGCCCGAGGGCGAGTTCCCCTACCTGGCCACGCAGACGCAGACCACCCCCGTCCCGAAGGCCAAGGACACCGGCACGAAGTACGAGGAGCACCCGGTCTCCTCGGGCCCGTACAAGGTCGTCAAGAACGAGAACGACGGCGAGCGGCTCACCCTGGAGCGCAACACCCACTGGTCCGCGTCGACCGACGCCGAGCGCAAGGCCTACCCGGACACGATCGACGTACGGTCCGGGCTGGACTCCTCCGTGATCAACCAGCGGCTGTCCTCCTCCCAGGGCGCCGACGCCACCGCCGTCACCACCGACACCAACCTCGGCCCGGCCGAGCTCGCCAAGGTGACCGGGGACAAGGCGCTGGCCTCACGCGTCGGAACCGGCCACTTCGGCTACACGAACTACCTCGCCTTCAACCCGAAGGTGAAGCCGTTCGACGACCCGAAGGTGCGCCAGGCGATCTCGTACGCCATCGACCGCAGCTCGGTGATCAACGCGGCGGGCGGCTCGTCCCTCGCCGAGCCGGCGACGACGTACCTGCCGAACCAGAAGTCCTTCGGCTACACGCCGTACGACCTGTTCCCGGCGGGCGCCTCCGGCAACGCGGCCAAGGCCAAGGAACTGCTGGCGGAGGCGGGCCACAAGAACGGCCTGACCATCACGCTCACGCATTCCAACAGCAAGGACTTCGAGACCAGCCCGGAGATCGCGACCGCCGTCCAGGACGCGCTCAAGAAGGCCGGCATCACCGTCAAGCTCCAGGGTCTCGAGGAGAACGACTACAGCGACAAGATCCACAGCGCGAAGAACGAGCCCGGCTTCTTCCTCGCCCACTGGGGTGCCGACTGGCCCTCCGGCGGTCCCTTCCTGGCCCCGATCTTCGACGGCCGGCAGATCGTCAAGGACGGCGCCAACTTCAACTCCGGCTTCCTCGACGACAAGTCCGTCAACGACGAGATCGACGCGATCAACAAGCTGACCGACCTCGACGAGGCCGCCAAGCGCTGGGGCGCGCTGGACAAGAAGATCGGTGAGCAGGCGTTGACCGTGCCGCTGTTCCACCCCGTCTACAAGCGCCTGTACGGCGAGGGCGTCAAGAACATCGTGATCAGCGACTGGACCGGCGTTCTGGACATCTCCCAGGTCTCGGTGAAGTAGCACCGTGAGCGAGGCACTTGTCGCCTCCCCGGCCCCCGCGGCGGACCCGTCCGCCGCGGGGGCCTCGGGGGCCCGTCAGTTCTGGCGGCGGCTGCGTGCGCAGCGCGCCGCCCTCGTCGCGGCGGCCGTCGTCGCGCTGCTCGCCCTGATCGCGCTCGCCGCGCCGCTGCTCACGGCGATCGAGGGCCAGGACCCCACCACGTACCACCCCTCGCTGGTGGACTCCGCGCGCGGCGGCGTCCCCGTCGGCCCGTTCGGCGGCATCGGCGCCGACCACTGGCTCGGCGTCGAACCCCAGACCGGCCGCGACCTGTTCGCACGCCTCGCCTACGGCGCCCGGGTCTCCCTCGGCGTCGCCCTGGGGGCGACGGTCGTGCAGGTCCTCATCGGGGTCGTGGTCGGAGTCGCCGCCGCCCTCGGCGCGCGGTGGCTCGATCAGCTGCTGAGCCGCTTCACCGAGATCATCATCGCGATGCCGCTCATGATCATGTCCCTGGCGCTGCTGGCGATCGTGCCCAGCAGCTTTCCCCGGCCCCTGCTCGTCGCACTCGTCATCGGCCTGATCGCCTGGGGCAACGTCGCGAAGATCACGCGAGCCCAGACGCTCGCCCTCAAGGGGCTCGACTACGTCTCTGCCGCCCGGCTCAGCGGCTGGGGCACCTGGCGGATCGCCCGCCGTGAACTGCTGCCGGGACTCGCCGCGCCGGTCATCACGTACGCCGCGCTCCTTTTCCCGATGAACATCAGCGTGGAGGCCGCGCTCTCCTTCCTGGGGGTCGGGGTCAAGCCCCCCACCCCCTCATGGGGACAGATGCTCACCGCCGCCGACGTCTGGTACCAGGCCGCCCCGCAGTACCTGCTGCTGCCCGCCGGCGCGCTCTTCGTGACCGTCCTGGCGCTGACCGTCCTGGGCGACGGCATCCGCACGGCCCTCGACCCGCGCGCGGCCTCCCGCCTGCGCGTCGGCACCGGCCGCAAGCAGGAGGCCAAGGCGGACGCCGACACCAGGAAGTCCCCGGCGGACACGAACGCCGAGGCGGAAGCCGCCGGCGGGAAGGGGGCCGCGGCATGAACGGCTTCGCGGGATTCGTCCTGCGCCGCACCGTCGGCACCGTGATCACCCTGCTCGCCATCTCGGTGATCGTCTACGTCGTCTTCTTCGTCACCCCCGGCAACGTCGCCCAGATCACCTGCGGCCCCCGCTGCTCCCCGGAGCAGGTGCACCAGGTGGCCCAGCAACTGAGGCTCGGCGATCCCCTCTACGTGCGCTACTGGCACTTCCTCCAGGGCATCCTCGTCGGCCAGGACTACTCCACGGGCACGTCCGTCGAGCACTGCTCGGCGCCCTGCCTCGGCCAGTCGTACCAGAGCGGCCGGCAGGTGACCCGGCTGATCCTCACGAAGCTGCCGGTCAGCCTGTCGCTCGTGTTCGGCGCGATGATCCTCTGGCTGGTCCTCGGCGTCGGCACCGGCGTGCTGTCCGCGTGGCGGCGCGGCCGGCTCACCGAGCGCGTGCTGACCGGCGTCACGCTCGCGGGCGTGGCCACCCCCGTCTTCGTGATCGGCCTCGTGCTGATGATCGTCGTCTGCGGGCAACTGCGGCTGCTGCCCTTCCCGCAGTACGTCAGCCTCACCGAGGACCCCGAACAATGGGGCTGGAACCTGCTGTTGCCCTGGTTCTCCCTGGCCCTCATCGAGGCCGCCACGTTCGCCCGGCTCACCCGGGCGTCGATGCTGGAGACGCTCGCCGAGGACCACATCCGGACCTTCCGCGCCTACGGCGTCGGCGAGCGGTCGATCATCGGCCGGCACGCGCTGCGTGGGGCGTTCGCGCCGATCATCGCGCTGAACGCCAACAACGTCGGCAGTGCCATCGGCGGCGCGGTCCTCACCGAAACCCTCTTCGGGCTGCCCGGCATCGGCCAGGAACTGGTGCACGCGGTGAACGTCGTCGACCTTCCCGTGGTCGTCGGCATGGTCCTGGTCATCGGCTTCTTCGTGGTCATCGCCAACGCCGTCGCGGACGTGCTCTACGCGGTGGCCGACCGACGGGTGGTGCTGGCATGAGCGACTCTTCCCCGACCCTCTCCACGCTTCGGCAGGCGGACCCGGGCACGTCACCCGACTCCGCCGCGGACTCCTCCCCGGCCGGTTCAGCCGCCCCGCTGGTCGAAGTGAACGACCTCGTCGTCGACTTCGGGGGCCTGCGTGCCGTCGACGGGCTCTCCTTCCGGCTGGAGAAGGGCGGCGCACTGGGTCTGGTCGGCGAGTCCGGCTCGGGCAAGTCCACCGTGGCGTCGGCCCTGCTGGCGCTGCACCGGGGCACCGGCGCACGCGTCGACGGCACGGTCCGCGTGGCCGGCGTCGACGTACAGCGGGCGTCCGACGACGAACTGCGCGGGCTGCGCGGGCGGAAGGCCGCCATGGTCTTCCAGGACCCGCTGTCCTCCCTGGACCCGTACTACGCGGTCGGCGACCAGATCGCCGAGGTGTACCGGGTGCACACCAGGGCGTCCCGGCGAGCGGCACGCGCGCGTGCGGTGCACGTGCTGGACCGCGTCGGCATCCCCGACGCCGCCCGCCGGTCCCGCTCGCGTCCGCACGAGTTCAGCGGCGGCATGCGCCAGCGCGCCCTCATCGCCATGGCGCTGGCCTGCGAACCCGAGCTCCTGATCGCCGACGAGCCCACCACGGCCCTCGACGTGACGGTCCAGGCGCAGATCCTCGACCTCCTGCACACCCTGCGCCAGGAGACCGGGACAGGGCTGCTGCTGGTCACCCACGACGTCGGGGTCGCGGCCGAGAGCGTCGACGAGATCCTGGTCATGCGGCACGGACGCGCGGTCGAGCACGGGCCGGTGGGCGCCGTCCTCGGCGCGCCCCGGGAGCCGTACACCCGCGAACTCCTCGGCGCCGTCCCGCGGGTGGACACACCGAGGGCGGCCGGGCCGACCCGGCGCGAGGACGGTGACGCCCCGGCCGGGGACGCCGGGCCGGACGACATCGTCCTCGAAGCGGTCGGGCTCCGGCGGGAGTTCGGGCGCGGGAAGCGGCGGTTCGCCGCCGTCGACGACGTGTCGCTGAGCGTCCGCCGGGGCGAGACCCTCGGTGTCGTCGGCGAGAGCGGCAGCGGGAAGACGACCCTGGGAAGGATGCTGGTCGGGCTCCTGGAACCCACGGCCGGCGTGGTCCGTCACGAGGGGCGCGAACAGTCGGGCGTCCGCCCCTCCGTGCAGATGGTCTTCCAGGACCCGGTGTCGTCCCTCAACCCCCGGCGCAGCGTGGGCGAGTCCATCGCCGACCCGCTGCGGGCGCGCGGGGAGCGGGACGAGGGGCGCATTCGAGGGCGCGTACGGGAACTGCTGGAGCGCGTGGGGCTCGACGGGGCGCACTACGACCGCTACCCGCACGAGTTCAGCGGCGGACAGCGCCAGCGCGTCGGCATCGCGCGGGCGCTGGCCGCGGAACCGCGCGCCATCGTGTGCGACGAGCCGGTCTCCGCGCTCGACGTGACCACGCAGGCCCAGGTGGTCGCCCTGCTCGGAGAGCTGCAACGGGAGCTCGGGCTCGCGTTGGTGTTCGTGTCGCACGATCTCGCGGTCGTACGCCAGGTCAGCGACCATGTCGCGGTGATGCGGCGCGGCCGGCTCGTCGAGTACGGCCCCGCCGGCGAGGTCTACGAGAGTCCCCGCGACCCGTACACCCGGCAACTGCTGGCCGCCGTACCGGCGCTCGACCCGGAGATCGCGGCACGGCGCCGCGCGGAGCGCGAGGAGGTGCCCCCGGCGTGATCCGGGGGCCGGCGGCCCGCGCATACGTGCCCGCGTGATCTCGTAGCGCGACGAAACGCGACCTGCGCGGGAAAGTTACGACCGTTCACCCCTTTTGGTGGTGCGATGGACAACCGTCCGTCGCACCACCGCCTTGTCCGCATACCTTCGTCCCGCTGCGAGCCGCCGGGTCAACGGCGGCTCCTCATACGGGAGATCGGGGGTGTGCTCGTGCGCATCGGACTGCTTACGGAGGGTGGCTATCCGTATGTGAGCGGTGACGCCGGACTCTGGTGCGACCGGCTCGTCCGCGGGCTCGGGCAGCACGAGTTCGACATCTACGCGCTCAGCCGCACCGAGCGCCAGGAGGACCAGGGCTGGATCCAGCTGCCGCCCCAGGTCGGCCGTGTCCGCACGGCACCGCTGTGGACGGCGCACGACGACGGCGTGGTGCACGGGCGCCGGGCCCGGCGCCGGTTCTCCGAGGCGTACGGAGAACTGCTCGCGGCGGTGTGCGGGGGACCGCGGACCGCGAGCTCCGAAGCCTCCGAAGCCCCCGGAGACCCGGCGGATTCCGCCGGCGTGGAGGCGGACCGTTTCGCCAGCGCGCTGTACGGGCTGGCCGAACTCGCCCGGGACGAGGGCGGGCTGGCCGCCGCCCTGCGCTCCGAGAACGCGGTGCGTGTCCTGGAGCGCGCCTGCCGCGCACCCGGCGCGCTCCGCACGGCCCGCACCGCGCGCGTTCCCGACCTGCTCACCGTCGCCGCCCACATCGAGCGCGCCCTGCGCCCCCTCTCCCTGGACTGGTACGAGGACGACGCGCTCGGCTCGGCGGACCTCTGCCACGCCGCGGCCGGCGGGGCCGCGGCGCTGCCCGGCCTCCTCGCCCGGCACTTCCTCGGCGTCCCGCTGCTGGTCACCGAGTACGGCGTGCACCTGAGGGCGCACTACCTGGCCGCCGCGACCCTCGAAGAGGCCCCCGCCGTCCGGGCGCTGCTCGCCGCGTTCCACGGCCGGCTCGCCACCGAGGTCTACCGCGCGGCCGTGCTCGTCACGCCCGGCAACACACACGCCCGCCGCTGGCAGGAGCGCTGCGGCGCCGACCGCGCCAAGCTGCGCACCGTCCACCCCGGCATGGAGGCCGCCCGCTTCGCGGACGTCGGGGAGGGAGTGCGGGGCAGCCGGTGCGCGGACCCCGACACGCTGGTGTGGGTCGGCCGCGTCGAGCCGGCCAAGGACCTGATCTCCCTGCTGCACTCCTTCGCCGAGATCCGCAAGGCCGAGCCGAGGACCCGGCTGCGGATCGTCGGCGCCCCCGCCGAGGACCCGGACGCCGCCGCCTATCTGGCCCACTGCAAGGCGCTGGCCGCGCAGCTCTTCCCCGACGAGGCGGAGGGGGTGCACGCCGTCGGCGACAACCCGGTCTCCTTCGAGGAGATCGGCGGCCCCGAGATCCCGAGCCTCGCGGAGGCCTACGCCTGCGGAGCCCTGGTCGTCCTGTCCAGCGTCGTCGAGGGCTTCCCGGTGAGCCTCGTCGAGGCCATGCTCTGCGGCCGGGCCACCGTCTCCACGGACGTGGGCGCGGTCGTCGAGGTCATCGGCGGTACGGGTCTGGTGGTTCCGCCGCGCAATCCGCGGGCGCTCGCGGAGGCGTGCGTGGCACTGCTGCGTGACCCCGAGCGCCGTGAGCGGCTCGGCGCGGCCGCCCGTGCCCGCGCCCTCGAACTCTTCACCGTCGAGCAGAACATCACGGCATTTCACGGCATTTACCTGGAGATCGTCTCGCACTCCCCGGTGCGTCGCCCCGTCGTGGACGAGGAGGGGGAGCCGCTGCCCTTCGGCGTCCCCGCCGAGGCCCATGTGCCGGGGCGCTGGACCGAGTCCCGCTTCATGACCGCGCGCCGGCCACGCTGGGCGGAAGGGGCGCCGGTACGGGCCACCATGCCCCCGCCCACGCCGGTACCCGTTTCCGTGGGGGAGGGCGCGTGACGACCGACAGCGCGGGACCGGGTGCCCCGCACGAACTCGCCGACCCGAACGACCCTGACCGGTCCGGGTCGACGACTCCCGCCCCGACGAGCCCCGGCCCGACGAGCCCCGGCCCGACGAGCCTCGGCCTGACGACGGCCCCCGCGACACGGATCCCCGCGACAGCGATCCCCGCCATGGCCGGGCCGACGACGAGCCCTGGTACGACGGCCGGCCCCGGCACCGGGGACGAGCGGCCGGCACACCCCACCGGTCCTTTCGGGGACGAGGACGGGGCCGGAAGCGGGGCCGGGGGCGGCGACCCGGTGCGCGGCATCGCTCCCCTGAGCGAAGGCGACTCCGCACGCGAGGCTTCCCACGGCCCGCGCGGGTCCGCCGGGCGCCGTGGCGCCGTGGACCCCGTGAAGGCACTCCTGCACCGGCATCGCGAGCTCTGCGAACGGGCCGTGGACCCACTGGAGATCGCGGCGGGTCTGGAGGCGCACGGGGTCACCGACCGGACCGCCGCCCGCCTGCGCCACCGGGACGTCTTCTCGCTCGCCGAGGAGATGTACGCCCGCGCGGCCCGCGACGGGGAGACGGCCCCCCGTACCGAGCCCCCCGGACGCCAAGGACCGCGCCCCTACTGGGCCGCGCTCGCCCTGGTGCCCGGCCTCCTCGGCACGGCCGTCGTCGTCGGGCTGCGGCTCACCGACGGGCAACCGCGTTCGGCCGTCGCCGCGTTCGGCGCCCTGGCCGTCGCGTCGGGCCTGTACCTCGCCTTCCGGCGCGGCCCCTTGAGCACCCCGCACCGCACGACGGGTGCCGCACGCGTGGGGGCCTGCTGGCTCATCGCGTACGCCCTCGCCGGAGACGGACTGCTGAGCGCCGCCCGGCACGGCGGCCCGCACGGCCCCTGGCCTCTGGCGGCCGCACCCGTGCTGGCTCTCCTCCTGGCCTGCGCCCCGGCCGCCTGGTGCGCCCACCTCTTCGCCGCCCGCGCCCGCGGCCGGCTGGGCGCGAGCCGCGGCCTGGAGGAGTTCGCCGCCTCCGTACGCCCCCTGCTCCTCGGGGCGTTCGGCCTGTTCGCGGCCGCGCTGTGCGGGCTTCTCGCACTGTGCGGGACAGCACTGGACGAGCCGCCCGCCTACGCCGGAGCCGGCGCCCTCGGCGCCCTGATCCTTCTCGCGCGGCTGCTCACCGCACGCGGCTTCACCCGCGTCCCGGGCCGCGCGCTGGCCGGCGCGGGCGCGGTGGAGGCCACGGCCCTCGCCATGGCCTTCGCATCGCGACTGCCCGGCTGCTCGTTCCTGGCCGCCCCCGTCGACAGCCTTGTCGAAGCGGCGGGCGCCGGGGCCGTGCCGGCCCTGGCCTGCGGGGCGGGCGCCCTCGTCCTCCTCGTCCAGGCCACCCGCACGCTCACCCACGCCTCGGCCCACGCCCTGCCTCGCGAGGCCCCATGAGCCGCGATGGATCCGAGCCCCCGGCGCACCGTCCCGCCGGAGCACCGAGCCCGCCGGCCCGGCGATCCGTTCGGCCGGGTGGCCGGGTGGAGCCGGGTGGCCGGGCGGCCGTGGCCCTCCGGAACCGGCCCACGGCGGCCCCACCGCCGTGAGTCCGCCCCGGATCCGGGCAGTTGCCCGGATCCGGACCCCCTTCTCCCGCGGGGCCGACACCGCGGGCCCTCTTCCCGACCTCGGCATCACCTTGAAGGAGACAGCCAGATGATCACCTCCCGAACCGGAGAATCCGCCCCGGGAGCCGCCCGATGAGGGTCCTGCTGATCGGAGCCAACGGGTACCTCGGCCGCTTCGTCGCCGACAGACTGCTGGCCGACCCGGCCGTGCAGCTCACCGCGCTCGGCCGGGGCGACGACGCCGACGTCCGGTTCGACCTCGCCTCGGGCAGCCCCGGCGCGCTCACCCGCTTCCTGGACGCGGTGCACCCCGGAGTCGTCATCAACTGCGCGGGCGCCACCCGCGGCGGTGCCCGCGAACTGACCCGGCACAACACCGTCGCCGTCGCCACCGTCTGCGAGGCCCTGCGCCGCAGCGGCTGCGGGGCCCGGCTCGTCCAGCTCGGCTGCGGCGCCGAGTACGGGCCGAGCCAGCCCGGCTCCTCCACCGCGGAGGACGCCGTGCCGCGCCCGGGCGGCCCGTACGGCGTGAGCAAGCTCGCCGCGACGGAACTCGTCCTCGGCTCCGGCCTGGACGCCGTGGTCCTGCGTGTCTTCTCGCCCGCGGGCCCCGGCACGCCCGCCGGATCCCCGCTCGGCCGGCTCGCCGAGGCCCTGCGCCGCGCCATGCAGGCGAGCGACGGCGAACTCAAGCTCGGCGGCCTCGGCGTCCAGCGCGACTTCATCGACGTCCGTGACGTCGCCCGCGCCGTCCACGCCGCCTCCCTGTCCGCCGCACAGGGGGTCATCAACATCGGCTCGGGCCGCGCCGTACGCCTCCGCGACGCCGCCGCCGTCCTCGCGCGCGTGGCCGGCTACAGCGGCAGCCTGCACGAACTCGACGGCCCGCCCGGCCCGTCCATGAGGCCGTCCATCGGCCACCCCCGTCCCGAACCCGACCACGTGGCCCCGGTGTCCTACCCCTACCCGGACGGCTGCGGCAGCTGGCAGCAGGCCGACGTGCGCACCGCGCGCGACCGGCTCGGCTGGCGGCCCCGGATCAACCTCGAGGAATCCCTGGCCGACATCTGGATGGAGGCGGCATGTCGTATCTGACCAGAACCGCGACCGGCAGCGCGAGCACCGACCTGGGACTCGGCGTCGGTGTCCCCGGCTATGCGCATCCCCTCGTCGCTCCGCTGGAATGGGACGAACTCACCCGCCCCGGCACCCCCTTGCACTGGGTCGTCCTGAACGTGGACAGCGGTCCCGGCGAGCGTCCCGACCCGCGCTGCCTGGAAGCCACCGGACGGCTGCGCAACGCGGGCGTCCGGGTGCTGGGACTCCTCGACGCCGCCCATGGCGTACGCCCGTTCGGCGAGACGATCGCCGACGCGCGCCGCCATCTCGACTGGTACCAGGCCGACGGATTCCTCCTCGACCGCTGCCCCACCGAACGGGCCGCGCTGCCCGACGTCCGCCGGACGGCCGACGAGCTGCGCGCGCTCCGGGACGGCGCCCACCTCGTGTTCGGCCACGGCACCCACCCGCACCCGGGATACGCCGAGAGCGCCGACCAACTGGTGACCTTCTCGGGCCCCTGGAGCGAGTACCGCTGGTCGCAGGTCGCCGAATGGACCGCCGACTATCCCCCCGAGCGCTTCTGCCATTTCGTGCACGGCGTGCCGCGCGGTCACCTGGACGAGGCACTGCGCATCGCGCGCTGGCAGGGGGCCTCGACGATCTACTTCACCGACCGCACCGATCACGGCGGGACGGCCGACCCCTGGGAGACGATGCCCGGCTACTGGGACGAGATCGTCTCGCGGATCGGAACGGGTGTCTCGGAATGAAGAAGGGCGTGGCAGTGTTACGGGGAGAACAACCGTAGTGATAGACCGACCAACGGAGTCCCCGTGTCGCTGCCACCCCTGGTCGAGCCAGCCTCTGAGCTCACCGTAGACGAGGTCCGCAGGTACTCCCGCCACCTGATCATCCCCGATGTGGGCATGGACGGGCAGAAGCGGCTGAAGAACGCCAAGGTGCTCTGTGTGGGCGCCGGCGGCCTCGGATCGCCGGCGCTGATGTACCTAGCCGCGGCGGGCGTCGGCACGCTCGGCATCGTGGAGTTCGACGAAGTCGACGAGTCGAACCTGCAGCGTCAGATCATCCACAGCCAGGCGGACATCGGCCGTTCCAAGGCCGCGTCCGCGCGCGATTCCGTACTGGGCATCAACCCGTACGTGAACGTGGTCCTTCACGAAGAGCGGCTCGAGGCCGAGAACGTGATGGACATCTTCAGCCAGTACGACCTGATCGTCGACGGCACCGACAACTTCGCGACCCGTTACCTGGTCAACGACGCCTGCGTGCTGCTCAACAAGCCGTACGTGTGGGGCTCGATCTACCGCTTCGACGGACAGGCCTCCGTCTTCTGGTCCGAGCACGGTCCCTGCTACCGCTGCCTCTACCCGGAGCCCCCGCCGCCGGGCATGGTCCCCTCCTGCGCCGAGGGCGGCGTCCTCGGCGTGCTGTGCGCGTCCATCGGCTCCATCCAGGTCAACGAGGCGATCAAGCTCCTCGCGGGCATCGGTGAGCCGCTTGTCGGCCGCCTGATGATCTACGACGCCCTGGAGATGCAGTACCGCCAGGTCAAGGTCCGCAAGGACCCGAACTGCGCGGTCTGCGGCGAGAACCCCACCGTCACCGAGCTCATCGACTACGAGGCCTTCTGCGGCGTCGTGTCCGAGGAGGCCCAGGAGGCGGCCGCCGGCTCGACGATCACTCCCAAGCAGCTCAAGGAGTGGATCGACGACGGCGAGAACATCGAGATCATCGACGTCCGTGAGATCAACGAGTACGAGATCGTCTCGATCCCCGGCGCCAAGCTGATCCCGAAGAACGAGTTCCTCATGGGCACCGCCCTGGCGACCCTGCCGCAGGACAAGAAGATCGTCCTGCACTGCAAGACGGGTGTCCGCAGCGCGGAGGTCCTCGCCGTCCTGAAGTCCGCCGGTTTCTCCGACGCGGTGCACGTCGGCGGCGGTGTGATCGGCTGGGTCCACCAGATCGAGCCCGAGAAGCCGGTGTACTGACCGGCCGACCGGCCCGCTCTTTCGATGGCGGGGGTTTCGCGAACCGGGTGTTCGCGAGACCCCCGCCTTCGTCATGAACAGACCTTGCCGTCCTTCGGCACCGTTCCGTCCAGCAGATAGCTGTTCACGGTCGAGTCGACACAGTCGCTCCCGCTCCCGTAGGCGCCATGGCCCTCGCCCTTCCAGGTGAGCTCCACACCGACGCCCTTGCCGAGCTCGTCCGCCATCCTGCGCGCGCCCTCGTAGGGCGTCGCCGGGTCCCCGGTGTTGCCGACGACCAGGACGGGTGCGGCTCCCGGCGCACTGACCTCGGGAGTGTCGTACTGACCGGCCACCGGCCAGTCGTGACACCAGCCCGCCGTGTCCCAGCCCATGAAGGCCCCGAAGACGGGCGAGATCTTCTCGAACTCGGGCAGCCGCTTCCTGGTCTCCTCGGGAGTCGGCCGCTCCTTGTCGTCCAAGCACGATATGACCCGCTGGGACTGGGTCGTCGTGCCGTAGTGTCCCGAGGCGTCACGGTCGTTGTAGTCGTCGGCGAGCTTCAGCAGGGCCGAGCCGTCCCCGTCCTCGGCGTCCTTCAGGGCTTCGGTCAGACCCGGCCAGCCCGCCTCGCTGTAGAGCGGCAGCACGATGCCGGTGAGAGCCAGCGTCTGGCTGAGCTCGCGCCCGCCGGACGTGGGCAGCGGGTTCGCGTCGATCCGCTTCAGCAGGTCCGCGATCTTCCGGGAACCCTGCTTCGGGTCCTGCCCGGTGGACTTGAGGTAGTCGTCCAGGGCGCGCTGGAAGCCCAGCGTCTGGTTCTTGGCGTGGCCCACGGTGTCGGCGCTCGGGTCGACGACCGCGTCCAGTGCCAGGCGCCCCACGTTCTTCGGGAACAAGTGGGCGTACACACCGCCCAGTTCGGTGCCGTACGAGATGCCGAAGTAGTGCATCCGGCGGTCGCCGAGGACCTGGCGCATCAGGTCCATGTCGCGGGCCGTGTCCGTCGTCGAGACATGGGACAGCAGCTTCCCGGCGGCCTTCGCGCAGCCCTTCCCGAAGTCCGTGGCGTCCTTGAGATACGCCGCCTCCTCGGCCGCGTCGTCCGGTGTCGCGTCCACCGACTCGGAAGCCTGGATCGCCTTGTCCCCGCGGCACCGCACCCCTTCGCTGGCAGCCACCGCGCGCGGGTCCCAGCTCACCAGGTCGTAGCGCTCGTGGAGCGGGCCGACGATGCTCTCGTACCACGGCATCGTGGAGACGCCCGAGCCGCCGGGGCCGCCGAAGTTGAACAGGAGCGAGCCGATGCGCTTGCTCTGGCCGCCGGTCGCCTTGGAGCGGATGAGCGCCAGGCCGATCGTCGCGCCGCGCGGCTTCGCGTAGTCCAGCGGCGCCCTGAGCGTCGCGCAGCGCCAGCCGCTCCCGGGTGCGGGGGAGTCCGAAGTGCCTTTGCAGCGGCCCCAGTCGAGCTTCTGCGAGGTGAGCGAGGCCGGCAGCCCCGGTGACCCGCCGGAGGGCGGCGCGGTGGACGGCGTCCTGTCGCCGTTCTTCCCCTCGTTCTTGCCGTCGGCCGGTGAGCCCCCGCCGCAGCCGGCCAGCAGCAACGCGGCGGCGGCCGTGGCCGTCCACCGTGCGAAACGTGTCATGAGTGCCCCCCTCGCCGGTGGTCCGCACGAGTTCGCGGATCACATGCAGGCCATAGTAGGCGCCGGCCGCCGACCGCCGTCGAGGCCTGTGGATAACGCTCTGACCTGCGGTTTTCTAGGAGCAGATGGTGCCGGCCGACGGCACGGTGCCCTCCAGCAGATAGCCGTTCACCGCGCCCTGCACGCACTTGTCCTTGCTGTCGTACGCCCCGTGCCCCTGGCCCTTGTACGTCAGCTCGACCCCGACGCCCTTGCCGAGCGCGTTCACCATCGCCCGGGCGCCCTCGTACGGTGTCGCGGGGTCGCCGGTGTTGCCGACCACGAGGATCGGTGCCGCGCCGGGGGCGCTGACGTCCGGGTGCTCGGCGGCTCCCGGCACCGCCCAGTCGGTGCAACTGACCATGCCCCAGGCCAGATAGTCGCCGAACAGCGGTGAGGCGGCCCGGAATGCGGGAACCTTCGACTTCACGAAGTCCGCGGTGTAACGCGGCTTGTCGTCGGCGCAGTTGATGGAGATGTTCGCGGGGGTGATGTTGCTGTACTGGCCGTTCTCGCTGCGCCCGTTCATCGAGTCCGACAGCAGCATCAGCACCTTGCCGTCGCCGTCGTAGGCCTGCTGGAGTCCCTCCGTCAGGTACTCCCAGAAGTCCTTGGAGTACAGCGACTGCGCGATGCCGCTCGTCGCGGCGGTCTGGGTGAGCCGGCGGGGGAAGACACCGGGGATCGGCTTGCTGTCGAGCTCCTTCAGCAGCCGGGCGATGCGGTCCTTGACGTCCTGCGGGCTGTCGCCGATGGGGCAGTCCTCGACCTTCGAGGTGCAGTCCTCGGCGAAGTTGTCCAGCGCGAGCTGGAAGCCCCTGGCCTGGCCGAGGGAGCTCTGTTCCACGTTCTGGGTCGGGTCGACGACCCCGTCGAACACGGCTCGGCCCACGTTCTTGGGAAACAGGTGGGCGTAGACGCCGCCCAGTTCGGTGCCGTAAGAGATGCCGAAGTAGTGCAGCTTGTCGTCGCCGAGCACCTGCCGCATCAGATCCATGTCGCGAGCGGCGTCCGTCGTGCGCACGTGGGGGAGGACCTTGCCGGAGTTCTTCTCGCAGGCTCCGTTGAACGTCCTGGTGTTCCGCAGGAGCGCCTGCTGTTCGGCGGCGTCGTCCGGAGTGGCGTCCTGCTGGAAGAACCTGTCGAGCTGCTGGTCGTTCTCGCACTTCACCCCCGCGCTGCGGCCGACTCCGCGCGGGTCGAAGCTCACCAGGTCGTACCGGGTGCGCAGAGCGGCGTAGTCCTGTCCGAAGGCGGGCAGCGTGGCGACGCCCGAGCCGCCGGGTCCGCCGAAGTTGAAGATGAGCGAGCCGATGCGCCTGCCGGGGTCACCGCTCGCCTTCGCCCTGATCAGCGCGATCCCGATCGTGGCGCCCTTCGGTTCGGACCAGTCGAGGGGCACCTTCAAGGTGGCGCACTGCCATTCCGCGCCACCCGGCAGCGGCGAGGGGGCGTTGCCGCCGCCCTGGGCCTCGGACGGCGCCGGGCACGCCTTCCAGTCCAGCTTCTGCGCCGTCAGATCCTCATCCTTGGAGCCACCGCTGCAACCGGACACCCACGAGACCAGCAGGGCGGCGGTGACGAACACGGCGGCGGCACGCGGGGACGGGTTCGGCATGTTCCCCATCCTGCGGGCGGGCGGGGTGGGGCGCTCGGGGCACGAGCCGTGTGGGTGAGGGCGCGAGCCAGGGCCCGCGCCCGTGGGCGCGGGCTGGGACGAGGCCGTCCGTCCGCCGCCTCTACGCGCCGGCACAGGGGCCGTCGGCCCGCCGCTGGTACGGGTTGCACGGGGGCGTACGGGCCGTCCTCGCGCGGACCCTAGAGCGCGCCCTTGCGTGTCAGGTGGTTGAAGAACAGCCATCCGGGCAGCACCGGGATCCACAGGGTCAGCAGCCGGTAGAGCAGCACCGCCGGCGCCGCGACCTCCTTGGGCAGGCCGACGGCGATCAGGCCGACGGTGAGGGTCGCCTCGACCGCGCCCACGCCGCCCGGGGTCGGTGCCGCCGAGCCGAGCGCGTTGCCGGCGAGGAAGACGACGGCGACACTGGCGAGGCTGAGCGTGGTCGTCTCCTCGTTGCCGAACGCCCGGATCGACGCGTCCAGGCACATCACGAAGCAGGCGGTCAGCAGCAGCATGCCGCCGATGCCGGTGACGAGCTTCTGCGGTCGCTGCAGCACGTCCAGCATGCGCGGCACGACGCCCGCGAACAGCGACCTCACGCGCGTGGAGACGAACTTGCGCAGCAGCGGCACCGACGTCACCACGAGGATGAACACCGCGACCGTCAGCAGGCCCGCGATGACGGTGCGGGACGGGGACAGGGACGGCGTCTTCTCCGTACCGGTCAGATAGCCGAAGGACAGCAGCATCAGGATGTGGCAGCCGAGCCCGAACAACTGCGACGCGCCGACACTCGCCACCGCGAGCCCGGGCCGCACCCCGGCACGCTGGAGGAAGCGCGTGTTGAGGGCGACGCCGCCGACCGCGGCGGGTGCCACGATCTTCACGAACGAGCCGGCGACCTGGGCCGCCGCCGTCCGCAGGAACGGCACCCGCTCGGGTACGAAGCCGAGGAGGCTCATCGCCGCCGCGAAGTAGCTCAGGGCGGAGAACAGCGCGGCCGCCGCCACCCAGCCCCATTCGGCATTGTCGAAGAGGGTCCCGAACTCGATGTGGGTGAGCTGGGTGAGCAGGAAGTACGCGCCGATCGCCCCGGCGATGAGACTGATCAGCGTGCGGGGCTTGACCCGCTCCAGCCGGGCCGGCTCCACGGGCGCCTGGGGTCTGATCAGCAGCACCTGGTGGCGGATCTGGGTGAGCAGGTCCTCCTCGCGCGCTTCGTCCAGGGCCTCGTCGATCGCTCGCTTCTCGGCGCGCTGCTCCGCGCGTACGGCCTTCTTCCCGGCCTTCTCCGGCAGCGGCGGGGCCGGTTCCCCGCCCTCCTCGGCGGCTTCGGCGGCGCGGGCGAGTTTGGCCTGCCGCGAGGCCTCCAGTACCGCCTCGCGTTCGCGCTGCGCGCGTTCGCGGGCGAGTCTGCGCAGTGTCGCGCGCGTGGAGCGCGTCAGCGCGATCGGCTGGAGCATGGGCAGGCAGTCCGCCACGGCGTCCGGGCCGAGCACGCCCACCGCGGACGCCACCGCGCGCTCGGCGCCCACGCGGAGCCCGAGGGTGGTCACGAGCTGGGCGATGTCCATGCGCAGGACCAGATCGCCCGCCGCGATCTCGCCGCCGCGCAGATCCGTGAGGATCACCGTGCCGGAACGATCCACCAGAATCGCGTCGCCCGCGAGCCGGCGGTGCGCGATGCGCCGGGACTGGAGCGCCTGCACCTGGTGCCAGGTGTCGCGCAGCAGTTCGTCGGTGATCAGCTCGTCGGGCACGGAGTCCAGGGTGTGCGCGCCGGTGTGCTCGTAGACGAGCATCACGGCGTCCGGTCCCAGCTCGGAGGTCGCGATCAGCTTGGGCGCGTTCGCGCCGGCCGCGATGGCCGCGTAGGCGAGGAGCGCTTCCTGCTCCAGGGCCTGGCGCAGTGACTGGAGGCTGCGGCGCGTGGTGATGCCGCGCAGCGTGAGCCGGCGCCAGGCGCGGTAGAAGAAGCCCTGTGCCTGCTGCTCGCGGTCGACGACCGTGACGTCGAGCGGTGGTCCGTCCTCCAGGGTGACGAAGTAGCGCCGGCCGCGGTCGCCGCTCTCCGTGCTCTCCGGCATCTCCTCGCGGGCGGCGCTGACCGGGTGGAAGCCGACGTGGCGAAGGCCCGCCATCAGCGTCCGTCCGGTCGGCCGCACGTTCGGCGAACCGACCGCGTACAGCGTCCCGTAGGCGACGGTCCAGCCGATCAGCACCGTCAGGATGATCGAGAACGGGGTCGTGTAGCCGGTGACCAGCATGGAGAAGGCGTCGAGGAGCAGCACGACCCACAGGACCCCGCGCCAGCGCGGTCTGCGGGACATGCCGACCGCCGTCATGTAGGCGATGACCGGTGCGAGATAGCCGTGCACCGGGTCGGTGAGGGCGTGGACGTCGCCGGGCGAGGGCTGGGTGAGCGCCTCCTGGATGGAGCCGGGGGCGCCCTTGGCGACCCAGAGGTCCGTGGCGAGTGTCACTCCGTGCGCGAGGACCGCGGCGAGGACGCCGTCGGCGATGCGCAGTCCGTCCCGTTTGATCAGCCGTTCGATGGCGAAGGCGACCGGTACCAGGAGGATCGCGATGCTGGACGCCAGTCCGGCGATCTTGATCAGCAGATCGGGTGCCTGCCCGGTGCCCTTGTTGATGTCCTGTTCGAGGCCCGAGGTGGTGCCGTGCGCGAACGCGGCGATGGCCAGCAGCACCACGATCGCGAGAACGCCGACCAGGAGCCGCATCAGGTCGGAGGGGCGGTGCACGCGCGCGGGAAGGAGCGGTTCGTCGCCCTCGACCTCGTCCGCGTGGACCTCGTCCGCGCAGACGGTGCCGCGCTCGTCCCGCCGCTTCTCGTCCCCGGGGGTCGGGGTCGAGGTCGCCCGGGTCTCGGGAGACGCGTTTTCCTGGGCCTCGGGCGAGGATTCCGCGGCGTCGCCGGAGTCCGTCCCGCCCGTCACGGAGAAGGACTCATTCGTTGTGTCGTCCGTGTCCTTCTCGTCGACGCCCTCGGTGTCCGGGCGTGACGAGGCAGCGGAGGTGCCCTCCGCGTCTTCGGGGTGCACGCCCTGCTGCCTCATGGTCTCTTCTTGATCTCGTATCACCAGTCACCGCCCGCACGATGGTGGCATGCCCGACCGACACACGGGGGCATCAGGGTGCAAATGCGGGGCGCGCAGTCTGCTACAAGCGTCACCCGGCGGGAAGGAATACGCACAGTCGCCGCGGGGCCGCGTTGTCGGTGGCGTGGGGCAGGATGGGGCGGATGAGCGAGGAGAGCCTTCCGGCGGACGCGCTGCCGGAGTACGCGGAGCGGGTCCTCGACGTCGCCGAGCAGATCCCGCCCGGCCGCGTCATGACGTACGGCGACATCGCCGAATGGCTGGAGGAGGGCGGGCCGCGCCAGGTGGGCCGGGTGCTGGCCCTGTACGGCGGAGCGGTTCCGTGGTGGCGCGTCATGCGCGCCGACGGGGTACTGCTGCCCGGCCACGAACTGGACGCGCTGGCCCGCTACCGCGCCGAGGGGACGCCTCTGAAGGAGGCGAGCCGGGCCGCCGCGGGACATCTGCCACGCGTCGACATGAGACGGGCCCGATGGGACGGCGGCGATCGCGCGGAAGGTCACACCTGACAGCTTCCGGCATTCACGGGGCCGAAGGGGACACTGAGGCCCGTACGAGGGAAACGAGGCACATCCGTGACATGCCGTACGTTCGTACGGCATGGGACGCACGGGACGTGCGAGGCGCGAGGGAAGAATCGGAAGCCCTCCTTCCATGAACCGGACCGGCGTAGCGTCGTCGGCACGCGTCCCCCTCTCCCGCGGTCACCGCCCTCGCGCGGCAGTCCGCCAACCAGTACGACCACCAGGACCGGCGAACCACGTGAGCTCGACTTCCTCCAGCAGGCGCCTGACGCACCCCTCCGTGCGCCAGGGGGCCCGTGGTGCGTACCGGCTGGTGCGCACCACGCCGGCCCGGGTGGATCCCCCTCGTCTTGACGCAGGACAGCGCGCGGTGGTTGACCACGGGAGCGGACCGCTGCTCGTTCTCGCGGGTCCCGGTACGGGCAAGACGACCACGCTCGTCGAATCCGTGGCCGCCCGGATCGAACACGGAGGCGACCCGGAACGGATCCTGGTGCTCACGTTCAGCCGCAAGGCGGCCGTCGAGCTCCGCGACCGCATGGCGCTGCGCATCGGCGCCGCCCGTGCGCCCCGGGCCACCACGTTCCACTCCTTCTGCTACGCCCTGATCCGGGCCCACCAGGACAGCGACCTGTTCGTGGAGCCCCTGCGACTGCTGTCCGGCCCCGAGCAGGACGTGGCCGTGCGCGAGCTGCTCGCGGGCCAGCCCGATCTGGAGCGGCTGGGCCTCGCCCATGTGCGCTGGCCGGACGAACTGCGCGCCTGCCTGACCACGCGCGGCTTCGCGGACGAGGTCCGCGCGGTCCTCGCCCGCAGCCGGGAACTCGGGCTCGGCCCCGACGCCCTGGATGCCTTCGCGCGGCGCATCGGCCGCCCGGACTGGGGTGCGGCGGCCGCCTTCCTCGCCGAGTACCTCGACGTCCTCGACCTGCAAGGAGTCATCGACTACGCGGAACTGGTCCACCGCGCGGTGCTCCTCGTCCGCCGCCCCGAGGTCGCCGAACGGCTCGCCGCGCAGTACGACGCCGTCTACGTGGACGAGTACCAGGACACCGACCCCGCGCAGGTGCGGCTGCTGCGCGGCCTCGCCGGCGGCGGGCGCACCCTCGTCGCCTTCGGCGACCCCGACCAGTCGATCTACGCCTTCCGCGGCGCCGACGTGAACGGCATCCTGGACTTCCCCGACGCCTTCCCGCGCGTGGACGGCCGCCCGGCCCCGGTCGAGGTCCTCGGCACCTCCCGCCGCTCGGGCGCCGGTCTGCTGGAGGCCACCCGCCGGCTCACCCTGCGCATGCCGCTGACCCGGCTGCCGGCGCAGAAGGTGCGCGCCCACCGCGAGCTGTCCCCGGTACGGGACGGGGGGCACGTCGAGGTCTACACGTACCCGACGTCCGGGACGGAACTCGACAACATCGCGGACATCCTGCGACGCGCCCACCTGGAGGACGGTGTCCCCTGGGGAGAGATGGCCGTCCTCGTGCGCGCCGGTTCCCGCACGATCCCCACGATCCGGCGGGCGCTGACCTCGGCCGGCGTGCCCCTCGACATCGACGGCGACGATCTGCCCCTGCGGCACGAACCCGCGGTCGCACCGCTGCTGACGGCGCTGCGGGCGGTGGCACGCGCGGAGTCGGAGACCGGTACGGACGGGGCGTCCGGCGCGGCCGGGAGGCCTGGCGCGGACCAGACGCCCGGACCGGACGGGACGTCCGGCGCCGCCGACGATCCGCGGGAAGGGACGGCCGGCGTCCACGCCGCGTCCTGGCTCGGCACCGAGACCGCGCTATCCCTCCTGGCCTCGCCTCTCGCGAGCATGGACGCGGCCGACCTGCGGCGCCTGGGGCGTGCCCTGCGGGAGGAGGAGCGGGCCGGCGGGAACCTCGTACCGCCGCCGTCCGACGTCCTGCTCGCCCGCGCGCTGGCCGAGCCGGAGCGGCTCGTCGCGCACGATCCCGCGTACGCCCGGGGCGCCCAGCGCCTCGGCGCGCTGCTGCGCAAGGCGCGTGAGCGTCTCGCGGGCGGCGGAACGGCCGAGGAGGCCCTGTGGGACCTGTGGGACGGCACGCCCTGGCCGCAGCGCCTGGAGCGGGCCGCCCGGCGTGGCGGCGCGGCCGGCCGCAACGCCGACCGGGACCTCGACGCGGTGTGCGCGCTGTTCGCGACCGCCGAGCGCGCCGAGGAGCGCACCGGGGGCCGTGGCGCCCTGAACTTCCTGGAGGAGATCGACGCCGAGGACATCGCGGCCGACACGCTCACCCGCAGGGCTTTCCGACCCGACGCCGTACGCCTGATGACCGCCCACCGCTCCAAGGGCCTGGAGTGGCGCCTCGTCGTCGTCGCGGGCGTCCAGGAGGGCCTGTGGCCGGATCTGCGCCGCCGCGGCTCCCTGCTGGAGGCCGACCGCATCGGGCGGGACGGACTCGCCGAACCCCTCACCCCCGGGGCACTCCTGTCCGAGGAGCGCCGGCTGTTCTACGTGGCCGCCACCCGCGCGCGTGAACGGCTCGTCGTGACAGCGGTGAAGGCACCGGCCGACGACGGCGACCAGCCCTCCCGTTTCCTCACCGAGCTCGGCGTCGAACCCAAGGACGTGACCGGCCGCCCGCGCCGCCCGCTGGCCGTCGCCCCGCTGGTCGCCGAGCTGCGCGCCACCACGGTCGACCCCCGTGTCTCGGAGAACCTCAGGCAGGCCGCCGCCCGCCGCCTCGCGCGGCTCGCCGCGCTCGCCGACGAGGACGGCCGCCCGCTGGTCCCCTCCGCGCACCCCTACCGCTGGTGGGGCATGTACGAGCCGACGGAGAGCAAGGTCCCGCTGCGCGACCGCGACCAGCCCGTCGTGCTCTCCGGCAGCGCCCTCGACCAGCTCGCCAACACCTGTGCCCTGCAGTGGTTCCTCGGGCGGGAGGTGAAGGCCGACGCGCCCGCGACAGCCGCCCAGGGCTTCGGCAACGTGGTCCACGTCCTCGCCGACGAGGTCGCGTCCGGACGCACCCCCGCGGACCTCGACGTCCTCATGGAGCGCCTCGACTCCGTGTGGAACGCGCTCGCCTTCGACGCCCCCTGGAAGTCCGCCCAGGAGAAGGAGCACGCGCGCGTAGCGCTCGAACGCTTCCTGAGGTGGCACGTCATGGACCGCACCGGGCGTACGCCGGTGGCCAGTGAGCACGACTTCGACGTGACGCTCGAAGCGGGCTCCTACGAAGTGCGCATCCGCGGCTCCATGGACCGTGTCGAGGCCGACACCGAGGGCCGCGCCTACGTGGTCGACTTCAAGACCGGCAAGCAGGCGCCGAGCGCCGCCGAGGTGACCCACCACCCGCAGCTGGCCGTCTACCAGCTCGCCGTCGGCGAAGGCGCGGTCGACGAGGTCTTCGACGGCGTACGTCCCGAGGCGGGCGGTGCCGAACTCGTGCAGCTCCGCCAGGGCGCCGCCAAGAAGAACGGCGGCGAGACCCTTCCCAAGGTGCAGGCGCAGGAGCCGCTGGAGGGCGAGTGGGTCGGCGACCTGCTGGCGAACGCGGCCGGCAAGGTCCTCGACGAGCGGTTCTCGCCGACGACGGGCCAGCACTGTACGCACTGCTCCTTCCGGGCGTCCTGCAGTGCCCGGCCGGAGGGCCGCCAGGTGGTCGAGTGAGCGGCCCCGGGAACGTCGCGTCAGCGAGTGACGTATAGCACCACATGTGCTGACCTGCGCTTCTTTCGTCCCAGGTGCCGATCTGGCCACCGCTGTCAGTGGACGCCGCTAGCCTCTGCGACATGCCCGCCCGTATCACCGACCCCGAACAGCTCAAAGAGCTCCTCGGCATCCCGTTCACCCCGGAACAGACGGAGTGCATCACCGCGGAGCCCGCCCCGCAGGTGATCGTGGCCGGAGCGGGTTCGGGCAAGACCACGGTGATGGCGGCGCGCGTGGTGTGGCTGGTCGGCACCGGGCAGGTGGCACCCGAGCAGGTCCTCGGTCTGACGTTCACCAACAAGGCGGCGGGCGAACTCGCCGAACGGGTCCGCAAGGCGCTCGTCAAGGCGGGAGTCACCGACCCGGACGTCATCGACCCCGACAACCCGCCGGGCGAGCCGGTCATCTCCACCTACCACGCCTTCGCGGGCCGGCTGCTGACCGACCACGGCCTGCGCATCGGTCTCGAACCGACCTCCCGGCTCCTCGCCGACGCCACCCGCTACCAGCTCGCCGCGCGCGTGCTGCGCGAGGCACCGGGCCCGTACCCGGCGCTGACCCGCTCCTTCCCCGACCTGGTCGGGGACCTCCTGACCCTCGACTCCGAGCTCTCCGAACACCTCGTGACGGCCGAGGACCTGCGCGCCCACGACGCCGAGCTGCTGCGCGCCCTGGAGAGCGCCAGACTCACCAACGCGGATCTGCGCAAGGTCCCCGAGACCGCCGCCGCCCGGCGTGAACTCGCCGAGCTGGTGGGCCGCTACCGCGCCGCCAAACGAGAGCGCGACCTCCTCGACTTCGGCGACCAGATCGCCCTCTCGGCCACCCTGGCCGACACCCGTCCCGAGGTCGGAGAGATCCTCCGCGACGAGTTCCGGGTGGTCCTGCTGGACGAGTACCAGGACACCTCGGTGGCCCAGCGCGTCCTGCTCGCCGGACTGTTCGGCGGCGGCAGCGGACACCCCGTGACCGCGGTCGGCGACCCCTGCCAGGCGATCTACGGCTGGCGCGGCGCCTCCGTCGCCAACCTCGACGACTTCCCCGAGCACTTCTCGCGCCCCGACGGCCGCCCCGCCACCCGCCAGTCGCTCAGCGAGAACCGGCGCAGCGGCGGCCGCCTCCTCGACCTCGCCAACGGCCTCGCGGAGCCGCTGCGCGCCATGCACGCGGGCGTGGAGGCCCTGCGGCCCGCCCCCGGGGCCGAGCGGGACGGCCTGGTGCGCTGCGCGCTGCTGCGCACCCACGCCGAGGAGATCGGCTGGCTCGCCGACTCGATCGCCCATCTCGTACGCACCGGAAAGGCGCCCGCCGAGATCGCCGTCCTGTGCCGCACCGCCACCGACTTCGCCGAGATCCAGGGCGCGCTCGTCGCCCGTGACATCCCCGTCGAGGTGGTGGGCCTCTCCGGCCTGCTGCACCTGCCCGAGGTGGCCGACCTCGTGGCCGTCTGCGAAGTCCTCCAGGACCCGGGGGCGAACGCCTCCCTCGTCCGGCTGCTCACCGGTCCGCGCTGGCGGATCGGCCCGCGCGACCTCGCCCTCCTCGGGCGCCGCGCCCGGCTGCTCGTGTCCCACGCGCGCGTGGGGACCGACGGCGATCCCGACCGCAGGCTCGCCGCGGCCGTCGAGGGGGTCGACCCGGCCGAGGTGATATCGCTCGCCGACGCCCTGGACACGTTCCTGGAGACGCCCATCGAGGTCGCGGGGGACGACGACGGGCTGCCCTTCTCGCCGGACGCGCGCGTGCGCTTCGCGCGGCTCGCCGCCGAACTGCGCGACCTGCGCCGTTCGCTGGCCGACCCGCTCATGGACGTCCTGCACCGGGTCCTCGCCGTCACCGGCCTGGAGGTCGAGCTCTCCGCGTCCCCACACGCCCTCGCGGCCCGCCGCCGCGAGACCCTGTCCAACTTCCTGGACATCGCCGCGTCCTTCGCCTCCGGCGACGGCGAGGCGAGCCTGCTGGCCTTCCTCGGGTTCCTGCGCACCGCCGCGCAGTACGAGAAGGGGCTGGACAACGCCCTGCCCGGCGGCGAGAACACCGTCAAGGTGCTCACCGCGCACAAGTCCAAGGGCCTGGAGTGGGACGTGGTGGCCGTGCCCGGCCTCGTCGACGGCACCTTCCCCAGCGGACAGGGCCGCGAGAAATGGACCGCCCAGGGCAAGGTCCTGCCGCACCGGCTGCGCGGCGACGCCGACACGCTGCCCGACGTCGAGACCTGGGACGCCAAGGGCATCAAGGCCTTCCACGAGGCCATGAAGGCTCACCAGCACACCGAGGAACTGCGCCTCGGCTATGTGACGTTCACCCGCCCCCGTTCACTCCTGCTCGGCTCCGGCCACTGGTGGGGGCCCTCCCAGAAGCGGACGCGCGGCCCCTCGGACTTCCTGCACGCCCTCTACGACCACTGCGCGGCCGGACACGGCGAGATCGAGGTCTGGGCCGACGAACCGGCCGAGGACGAGGAGAACCCGGCCCTGCGCGAGGCGGCCGCCGACCATGCCTGGCCGCTCCCGCTCGACGACGCGGCCCTCGTCCGCCGCCGCGCGGCGGCGGAGACCGTACTCGCCCACCTGGAGCGGGTCGCCTCCCACGACGAGGCCCACCCGGGCGCCGACGCGGGCAGGGGTGAGGCGCACCCGTACCCGGCCGCCCACGACCCCGGCTCCCACGACGATCCGGACTGGCCGCCCCCGCCCGAGGACGACCCCCAGCCGTACGACGAGTACGACACGTATGACGCGTACGCCGAATCCGACGCGTACGCCGAGGACGGCCTCCCCGAAGGCGGGTTCCCCGAGGACACCCTCCCTGAGGACCCGTTCCCGCGGGACGGCCTCCCGGAGAGCGCGCGGCCGGGGGACGACGACCCGGACTGGGACTCCTGGGCGACGGAGCGGCCGGGAGAGCGTCCGGCCGGCCGAGGGGGCGAACGTCCCACGGTGCCGCACCAGGCCCAGGGCCCCGCCGCCCGCCCGCACTCCCGGGAGACAGGCAGCCCGCGCCTCACGTCCGAGGAGGCGCGCACCCTCGCGTCCTGGGACCGCGACCTGGACGCGCTCACCGGAGAGCTCATGCGTGCCCGCGCGCGGGTCACCCACGTCCCCCTGCCCGCCTCGCTCACCGCCTCCCAGCTGGTGCGTCTGGCTGCCGACCCGGACGGCTTCGCACAGGAACTCGCCCGCCCCATGCCGCGCCCCCCGCAGCGCGCCGCGCGCCGGGGCACGCGCTTCCACGCCTGGGTGGAGTCCCGCTTCGAGGAACTGCGGCTGCCGATGCTGGACCCCGAGGACCTGCCAGGCGGCGAGGCGGAGATCGCCGACGAGCACGACCTGGAGACCCTGAAGGACGCCTTCGAACGCAGTCCCTACGCGCACCGCACCCCGTACCGCGTCGAGGTGCCCTTCCAGCTCGCGATCGCCGGCCGGGTCGTCCGCGGCCGGATCGACGCCGTCTACCGGAACGGCGAAGGCGAGGAGACGACGTACGAGATCGTCGACTGGAAGACCGGCCACGGCCGCACGGCCGATCCGCTCCAGCTCGCGCTGTACCGCCTGGGCTGGGCCGAGCGGCAGGGAGTGCCCGTGGAATCCGTCACCGCCACGTTCCTGTACGTCCGCGACGGCGAGGTCGTACGACCGGACGGCCTCCCGGACCGCGCGGCGCTGGAACGGCTGCTCACCGAGGACCCGGCAGGTCCGCAGGACGAGGTCCCGGGAGAACCGCCGGACGAACACGCCTCCGTGGGCGGATAGGCTCAGGAACATGAGCAAGCCCGTTGACAACGCCGTCAGCACCGTCCGTACGTACATCGAGACCCACCGCGCCGCCTTCCTCGACGACCTCGGTCGGTGGCTGCGCATCCCCTCGGTCTCGGCTCAGCCCGAGCACGCCGCGGACGTGGCACGCAGCGCCGACTGGCTTGCCGCCGAACTCCGGGAGACCGGCTTCCCGACCTGCGAGGTCTGGCCGACCGCGGGCGCGCCGACCGTCTTCGCCGAGTGGCCCTCCGAGGACCCCGACGCACCCACGGTCCTCGTCTACGGACACCACGACGTGCAGCCCGCCACCCGCGAGGACGGCTGGGACACCGACCCCTTCGAGCCGGTGATCCGGGGCAACCGCCTCCACGCGCGCGGGGCCGCGGACGACAAGGGCCAGGTGTTCTTCCACACACTCGGCGTCCGGGCCCACCTCGCCGCCACGGGACGCACCACCCCCGCCGTGAACCTCAAGCTGCTGATCGAGGGCGAGGAGGAGTCCGGCTCCCCGCACTTCCGCGAACTCGTCGAGGAGCACGCGCGGAGGCTCGCCGCCGACGTCGTGATCGTCTCCGACACCGGCATGTGGTCCGAGGACACCCCCACGGTCTGTACGGGCATGCGGGGCCTCGCCGAGTGCGAGATCGTCCTGCACGGACCCGAGCAGGACATCCACTCCGGATCCTTCGGCGGCGCCGTGCCCAACCCGGCCACCGCGATCGCCCGCCTGGTCGCGGCCCTGCACGACGAGCACGCGCGCGTGGCCGTCCCCGGCTTCTACGACGGGCTCACCGAACTCACCGACCGCGAGCGCGAACTCTTCGCCGAGCTGCCCTTCGACGAGGAGCGATGGCTGCGCACGGCCAGGTCGGCGGCCACCCACGGAGAGGCCGGTCACACCACCCTGGAGCGCGTCTGGGCCCGCCCGACCGCCGAGGTCAACGGCATCGGCGGCGGCTACCAGGGCGCCGGCAGCAAGACGATCATCCCGTCCTCGGCCCTGGTGAAGCTCTCCTTCCGGCTCGTCGCCGGGCAGGACCCGGACCACATCGAGAAGGCCGTACGCGCCTGGGCGGCCGAGCAGGTGCCCGACGGCATCCGGCACGAGATCACGTTCGGCGCGGCGACCCGCCCGTGCCTGACCCCGCTGGACCACCCCGCCCTGCGGTCCGTCGTACGCGCCATGGGCCGGGCCTTCGAGCAGCCGGTCCGCTATACCCGCGAGGGCGGCTCCGGACCGGCCGCCGACCTCCAGGAAGTCCTCGGCGCCCCGGTGCTCTTCCTGGGCATCTCCGTTCCCTCCGACGGCTGGCACGCCCCCAACGAGAAGGTCGAACTCGACCTCCTCATGAAGGGCGTCGAGACGACCGCCTACCTGTGGGGCGACCTCGCCGAGAACTGGCGCGAGACACACTGAACAAGCCGAATCCCAGCCCCAAGAGCGCACCGCACGCGCGTCCTGCTGAACCGCCCGCCGAAATAACCGTTCCACCGGGGGAGTTGGAAGCATCCGTGACCACCTGGACCGACCACAGCGCCGACCGTCCCATCTCGCTCACCGCCCCGAGCGGCATTGACCGGGCCGCCCACCACCGGCTCGACGAGGCCTGGCTCGCGGCGGCCTGGAGCCACCCCACGACCCGCGCCTTCGTGGTCTCCGGCGGTCAGGTGCTCATCGACGAGATGCCCGACGGCACCACCGAACTGCTGATGACGCCCTCCTTCGAGGCCCCGCTCACCGAGGCGCACCGCTATTTCCTGGGCACGGACGACGACGGGGTGAGCTACTTCGCGCTCCAGAAGGACGCGCTTCCCGGCCGCATCGACCAGTCCGCCCGCCCGGCGGGCCTGCGCGAGGCCGGTCTCCTGCTGTCCCCCCGTGACGCCGGCCTGATGGTCCACGCGGTCGCCCTGGAGAACTGGCAGCGGCTGCACCGCTTCTGCTCCCGCTGCGGCGAGCGCACCGTCATCGCGGCCGCCGGTCACATCCGCCGCTGCCCCGCGTGCGGCGCCGAGCACTACCCGCGCACCGACCCGGCCGTGATCATGGCCGTCACGGACGACGAGGACCGCATCCTGCTCGGCCGGCAGGTGCACTGGCCCGAAGGCCGCTTCTCCACCCTCGCGGGCTTCGTCGAGCCCGGGGAGTCGATCGAGCAGTCGGTGCGCCGTGAGGTCTTCGAAGAGGTCGGCGTCACGGTCGGCGAGGTCGACTACGTCGCCAGCCAGCCCTGGCCGTTCCCCTCCAGCCTCATGCTGGGCTTCCGGGCCCGCGCCACCTCGTCGGAGATCGACGTCGACGGCGAGGAGATCGAGGAGGCCCGCTGGTTCTCCCGGGACGACCTGCGGTCCGCCTTCGAGTCCGGGGAGGTGCTGCCTCCCTACGGGATCTCGATCGCGGCCCGTCTGATCGAGCTCTGGTACGGCAAGCCCCTGCCGACCCGGAACGCCCCCTGAGCGTGCCCCGGACATGACGCTGCCCCTCCGGCGAGCTCGCCGGAGGGGCAGCGTCATGCGCGCGTGAGGTCAGGCGGTGAGGGCCTGCTTCACCTGGGCGAGACTCGGGTTCGTCATGACGACCTCGGCGCCACCGGCGGCGACCACCAGGACCGTCGGAACGGTCTGGTTGCCACCGTTCGCCTTCTCGACGAACGCTGCGGACTGCGGGTCCTGCTCGATGTTGATCTCGTTGTACGCGATGCCCTCACGGTCCATCTGGCTCTTGAGCCGACGGCAGTAGCCGCACCACGTGGTGCTGTACATCGTCACAGTGCCCTGCATGCTCATGCGCTCCTTCACGGCTTCGGGTGCGTGGTCGCTGCAAGTTGAACGCAGGCCACCCGGTCACCATTCCCGTGGGGGGTATCGGAGGCGCGCGCCGGGGCGTGACGCTCGCCGCACCCGCGCCCCACCGCAGGTGACACGGTCGCGGCGAGGGGGGAGCGTGACGCCCGGGGCATGGCCGAAAGGCGACCCCGGGACTCCGGCGCACGTGACGCTCGCCGCATTCGTACGACCGCAGCCGCCTCCCTGTGGACAACCGGCTCACCCGCCTCCGCCGACCTGGCAGCATGGCTGTGTGACAGCAGCAACGCACTCCTCCCTCTTCCCGCAGGTTCCGGACACGGCCGACGCGGTGCTCGACGGGCTCGACCCCGAGCAGCGCGCGGTCGCCACCGCCCTGCACGGTCCGGTGTGCGTGCTGGCCGGAGCCGGCACGGGCAAGACGCGGGCGATCACCCACCGCATCGCCTACGGGGTGCGCGCGGGGATCCTCCAGCCCTCCAGCGTGCTCGCGGTCACCTTCACCAACCGGGCCGCGGGGGAGATGCGCGGACGGCTGCGCCAGCTCGGCGCCGGAGGAGTCCAGGCCCGCACCTTCCACTCGGCCGCGCTGCGCCAGCTCCAGTACTTCTGGCCGAAAGCCGTCGGTGGCGGACTGCCCCGGCTGGTGGACCGCAAGATCCAGCTCGTCGCGGACGCGGCGGCCGCCTGCCGTATCCGCCTCGACCGCGGAGAGCTGCGGGACGTCACGAGTGAGATCGAGTGGTGCAAGGTCACCCAGACCATCCCCGCCGACTACGCCGCGGCCGCCGCCCGCGCCGGGCGCGAAGCCCCCCGGGACCCGGCCGAGACCGCCAAGATCTACTCGGCCTACGAGGACCTCAAGCGTGACCGCGCGGTCATCGACTTCGAGGACGTCCTGCTGCTCACGGTCGCCATCCTCCAGGACCGGCACGACATCGCCGAGCAGGTCCGCTCCCAGTACCAGCACTTCGTGGTCGACGAGTACCAGGACGTCAGCCCGCTCCAGCAGCGCCTCCTGGACCTGTGGCTCGGCGAGCGGGACAACCTGTGCGTGGTGGGCGACGCCAGCCAGACGATCTACTCGTTCACCGGTGCAACCCCCGACCACCTTCTCGACTTCCGCACCCGCCATCCCGGAGCCACCGTCGTCAAGCTCGTCCGCGACTACCGCTCCTCGCCCCAGGTCGTCCACCTGGCCAACGGACTGCTCTCCCAGGCGCGCGGCCGGGCCGCCGAGCACCGTCTCGAACTGATCTCCCAGCGGCCCCCGGGCGCCGAACCCGTCTACGCCGAGTACACGGACGAGCCCGCCGAGGCCGAGGGCGCCGCCCGTCGCATCCGCGATCTCGTCGCCTCGGGCGTCCCCGCCGGCGAGATCGCGATCCTGTTCCGCACGAACTCCCAGTCCGAGACCTACGAACAGGCACTCGCCGACGCGGGTGTGCCCTACCAGCTGCGTGGCGCCGAGCGGTTCTTCGACCGCCCGGAGGTGCGCAAGGCGGGAGCGGCCCTGCGCGCCGCGGCCCGTTTCGGCGGCAACGACTCGCTCCTCGACGACGTCGTCGACCTGCCGTCGCAGGTCCGCGCGGTGCTCTCGGGCGAAGGCTGGACCGGCAAACCCCCGGCGGGCTCCGGCGCGGTCAGAGAGCGCTGGGAGTCGCTGGCCGCCCTGGTGAACCTCGCGCACGACTTCGCGGCCGCCAAGCCCGACGCGACGCTCGGCGACCTGGTGGCCGAACTCGACGAACGCGCGAGCGCCCAGCACGCCCCGACCGTGCAGGGCGTCACCCTCGCCTCCCTGCACTCCGCCAAGGGACTGGAGTGGGACGTCGTCTTCCTGGTGGGAGTCGCCGAGGGCATGATGCCGATCACCTACGCAAAGACCGACGAACAGGTCGAGGAGGAGCGCCGTCTCCTCTACGTCGGTGTCACCCGCGCCAGAGAACACCTCTTCGTCTCGTGGGCGCTCGCCCGCTCGCCCGGAGGCCGCGCCGGCCGGCGCCCCAGCCGGTTCCTCGACGGTCTGCGCCCCGGCTCCGTCGCCACGGCGGGCGGTCGCGCCGGCGCCGCCGGCGGCGGGATCGAGCGCGGCGCCGCGAGAGCCGGCGTCGCCGCCGAACGGCGTACGAGCCGCAGCCCCGCGCGCTGCCGGGTCTGCGGCCGCACGCTCACCGACGCGGGTGAGATGAAGCTGATGCGCTGCGACGGCTGTCCCTCCGACATGGACGAGGGTCTCTACGAGCGGCTGCGCGAGTGGCGCAAGGTGCAGGCGGAACGCAGCGGGCAGCCCGCGTTCTGCGTCTTCACCGACAGGACGCTGATCGCGATCGCGGAGACCGCGCCGGACGACGAGGGCGAGCTCGCCCGCATCCCCGGGGTCGGTGTCCGCAAACTGAACCGCTTCGGAGCCGATGTTCTGGCCATCTGCGCAGGTCGGGAGGTAGCGGAACCCGGTGAGGGCAACTGATTCAAACTCGTCGGGAAAATAGTTTGCGCATGCCCCGGCAATCCCCATAGGTTCTTAACCACGGCAGCAGCGGCCTTCTCGAAGGCCCTGGTTCCGTGCTGTACTTAATATCCGTCGGACCGGTTCGCCCGGTCCCCCAAGACGCCGAGAGGAGGCGATTCCCGTGATCAGCATCGACACCAGCTTCATCAAGACCGTGAAAATGACCGATCCCTCGGTCGTCGTCTCCACGTGCCCGCTCGGCGTCTCGAACCTGGGTACCGGTCTGTCCGGCATTCCTGCCGTCCGGCCGGCGTCCTCCGTGTCTCTCGCGGGTCTTCCCGTCAGTGAGCGCAATGAGCGACCGATCCAGGCACTGGAAGCGGCAGTAGTGGCAGAAGCACATGCCTATGCCTTTGCGGCAGCCGGTGCCGGATCCCTGAAGCAGACGCAGCAGCACCACACGATGTGGGCCTTCCGTGGGCCTGAACCCTGGAGTGATCCAGCCTGATTCACCATCAGGCCGGCGCCTTCAGGGCCGCGGAACCCCACCCGGGATCCGCGGCCCTTCTGTTTGTCCCCGACCGGGGACGACAGAGCGAAGGGGCCTCGGGACAAGACAAGAACCCGGTACCAGCCGCCAACCGGCCGACCACGGCCGGCACGACCAGACGAGGAAGACGAACCGTGCAACTCGAAGCGCACGCCCCGTCAGTACCGCCTTCCGAAACGATCCCCCCGCCCGGCCTCACGGAGGACTCCACCTTGATCCCGCTCACCGCGCTCACCGCGCTCGACGACGCCATCGAGAACCTCGGCGTGCCCGTCCCCTGCCGTTCCTACGACCCGGAGGTCTTCTTCGCCGAGTCGCCGGCCGATGTCGAGTACGCCAAGTCGCTCTGCCGCACCTGCCCGCTGATGGAGGCCTGCCTCGCCGGCGCCAAGGAGCGGCGTGAGCCCTGGGGCGTCTGGGGTGGCGAGCTCTTCGTCCAGGGTGTCGTCGTGGCCCGCAAGCGGCCGCGTGGCCGCCCGCGCAAGAACCCGGTCGCGGCATGAACATCCGAGGAACGATCGACCGCCCCCTGACGAACGACCCCAAGAAACAGGCACCGATGAAGCCGTCCGCCAGCGAGCCCGCAGGCTCCGCGACTACAGACTTCGCCACCACCGGCGCGAACGACTCGCGTCAGAACAGGACCCGAGAGATGCAACTCATCCCAGAAGCCCTGGCTCGTGCGCATATGCACGAGCGACTGCACCAGGCCGAGCGGGAACGTCAGGCCGTGCGCCTGGCGGCCGCTCGCCGCATGCAGCGCCGGGCCGAGCGCGCTTCGATGCGAGCCCGGCGCGCGCTGGCCATGGCGGTCATGCAGTAATCGACGTACACCGTCGTAGCAGCCGTTGCAGTCGCAGCACTCACAGGCAGGCAAGCCCGCGGGGGCCGGTCCGAACGGACCGGCCCCCGCGGTGCGTTGCACCGCGCGAACCGCCCGCCGCGGAGATATCGTCGCCCGAGTGACGAGTCTTCCCGAAGACAGTGACAGCAACGGCCCCGCACCGAAGCCCGACGCCGACGAAGCCGACGAAGCCGAGACGATCGTGTGCGCCCTCTGCGGCACCACGGCTACCGGTCCGCAGCCGACGTGGACCTGTTCCTTGGAGAACGGCACCCGCCGCTACTTCTGCGACAACTGCGCCCGCAGCAACCTCAGAGCGATCGAGGGCCGTCTCGACTCGGCCTGGTGGTAGCCGGTCCCGCCGACCACCCACCCCGCCGACCGGTCCCGCCGACCGGTCCGGCCGACCGTTCCGCCCCGCCGGCCGGTCCGCGACGCGGGCTCACGCCTCGGCGGCCGCCACTTCCTCGCCCAGCTCCTCGTCCTTGAGCTCCTCGTCCTCGAACAGCTCCAGGTCCTCCTCCGGCACGAACCCCGGCAGCCACTGCTCCAGTTCGTCCCGCAGCCGGACTGTCGCGCCGAGCTGGCACAGGACACCTATGGTGCTCAGGGTCACCCGGTGTATGAGGAGATACGAGGGCGGCAGGTTCAACTGCCTGCCCAACTGGTGGGCGGGGGAGCGCGGGTCCGCGATGCGGGCGGCCTGGTTGCGCATCCAGCCTCGGGTGAAGGTGAACTCGTCCGCCTCGGCCGGTTCGATGATCGGCAGCAGGTAGTCCAGGACCGCGTCCGGTGCCAGGTCTATCGACTCCTTGACGAAGCCTTCCTCGCAGAGCAGTTCGTAGACCGACTCGGCGTCACCCTCCAGGGTCATCCGGAGGGAGTCGCCGATCGGCTGGGGCAGACCGCCGGGAAGCCGGTCCACCGTGCCGAAGTCCAGGACACCCAGTCGCCAGCCGTTCTCCCCGTCCGGCAGGAGACGGAAGTTGCCCGGGTGCGGATCGGCGTGCAACAGGCCGGTGCGGGCCGGGCCCGAGAAGAGGAACCGGGCCAGCAGCTGGCCGGCGCGGTCCCGCTGCTCCGGCGTGCCGTCGGTGATCACCTCCGACAGCGGCACACCGTCGATCCACTCCGTCACCAGAACCTGCTCGCACTGATGCACCACCGCGGGCACCAGCACGTCCGGGTCGTCCGCGAACTCCTCGGCGTGCGCGGCCTGGGCCTGCGCCTCCAGGCCGTAGTCGAGTTCCTCGGAGACCCGGTCGCGCAGCTCCGTGATGAGCGGCTTGATGTCCATTCCGGGGATCAGGGGCCCCAGGAGCCGGGCGAAGCGGCTGAGTTGGGTCAGATCGGACAGAAGGGCCTCGCCCGCCCCCGGATACTGCACCTTGACGGCGACCTCACGTCCGTCGTGCCACACCGCCCGGTGCACCTGGCCGATCGAGGCGGCCGCCGACGGCTTGTCCTCGAACTCCATGAACAGCTCGGCCCAGTCCGCGCCGAGCCGCTCCTCCAGAACGGAGTGGACCGTGCGCGTGGGCATGGGAGGCGCCGCGTCCTGGAGTTTCGTCAGCGCCGCGCGGTAAGGACCCGCGATCTCCTCCGGCAGCGCCGACTCGAACACCGACATCGCCTGCCCGAACTTCATCGCACCGCCCTTCAGCTCTCCGAGGACCTTGAAGAGCTGTTCGGCTGTGCGCTGCTGGAGTTCGCGGCCCACGATCTCCGCCGACTTCCCGCCGATTCGCTTCCCGAGTCCCCAGGTCGCCCGCCCGGCGAAGCCGAGTGGCAGCGCGGCCAGTTTGGCAGTCCGGGTGACTGCCTTCCGGGGAAGATCAGACATGCGCCCTCCAGGTCCCAGCAAGCTGTGCCGCGTGCGGCTGTCGCCCTGACATTGTCGCGTGTGCTTCGCCGTCCTCGGGGGTTGGCTCATCATTTGTTTTCGTCGCGGTGCCGCAGGAGCAGGCGGGGTGCGCCCGGACCGGGGTCGCCCGCCACTCGCATCCGGGCAGTGACGCCTCCCAACGGGCCCCCGTGCAGAGCGGCGGATCTCCGTCCAGGAAGGACAGCGCGTGGCTCGCGGCGAGTCCGGCGACCACCGCGGACAGGGCGAGATCGCACGCGGCCACCCGTCGCTGCCGCCCGGAGCGCCACTGCGCGACCAGTCGCGGCCAGGTCGGATCCATGTCGGTGCGCCGCTGGTCCAGACAGCCCGCGCAACCGGTGTCGCCCGGCAGGACCAGGGGACCCACGACTCCGGTCGCTTCGGCGATCCCCGCGTAGAGATGGGGTGTCCCCGAGGTGATCAGGCTCTCGGCCGAGGCGGGGTCCGGCGCGTGGACGGCGAGGCCGTCCCGGGGAGCGATGATCACGAGGGACAGTCCGCGCGTCTCCTCCCCCTTCTCGTCCCTGGCGACAGCGCGGGGCGGTCGGTCCGGGGCGGCTCGGCGCACCGCCCGCCGGGCAGCGTCCTCCCGGCGTTCGCCGATGGATTCGACGGGAAGGCCGCCGGGCGCCACGTCCCACGGTTCGACACGGCCGAGATCCCGCACCTCGACCTCGCCCACGCCGGCGCCCGAGAGCAGCGCGGCCAGCAGGACCCCCACCCGGCCCGCGCCCCGCACCCGTACACGCAGGTGGCGGCGGGCGGCCAGGCGCTCGACGGCCCCGCCGGGCTCGTGGGCGAGAAGGGAGAGGGAGGCGAGGTCCGGCCGCAGCCGGTCCATGACGTCCTTCTTCCCGCGCAGAGCGTCCGCGGCCGGGCCGCCTCCGGTCATGTCGTCCAGGAGGCCGGACCCGGCCAGCCGGTCCACCAGCCCGTCCACATGGCCGTCGGGCAGCCCCATCACGCGCCCCTGCTCGCGCAGCAGCGGCATTCCGCGTGTCCCGTCGAGCAGTTCGAGGAAACTGCCTGTCGCCGTGTCCATCGGGCCCAGCACCATCGCGTGCGCCGGTGTCATCCCGAACTGCACGGTGTTGAGATCCCGCCAGCCGCGCCGCAGAGCGGGCTTCACGATCGGATGCATGACCTACCCCCGTAGACCGTAGTACGTCCCCGTATGTCCGCGACGCACTCCCGCAGCGCGGACCGAGTGCCAGCATGCCCGTGCCCGCCGGTGCCCGCCGAAAGTTGTCCACAGACGGCACCGTTCGTCGTACGAATGAGACGGGCAGAACGCGGATCGGCATCGAACCGTCCCGGGGGCGGGACTTCCGCCATGTGCAGCAGGTAACGTCGGGGGCGTGCCCGCCGACCCACCGCACAGTGCCGCGACGTCACAGCGCAGCACGACGAGCCCGCCGCCGAGCGGTTCGGGGGCGAGCGCGATCGAGGTCCGCAGGAGCGCCCGACGGCGCAGAACGGTCTCCGCGTACCGCGAAGGCGACCGCACCGTCGTCCTCATCCCCGCCCGGATGTCCGAGGCGGAGGAGAAGCGCTGGGTGACCGTCATGCTCGACAAACTGGCCGCGCAGGAAAGCAGACGGGTGCTCGGTGACACCGAGCTGGCCGAACGCGCCGAGCGGCTGTCGGCCCTCCACTTCGACGGTCGCGCGCGGCCCAAATCGGTGCGCTGGGTCACCAACCAGAACACCCGCTGGGGCTCCTGCACCCCCGCCGAGGGCAGCATCCGTCTGTCGCACCGGTTGCAGGGCATGCCCGAGTACGTCGTCGACTACGTCCTCCTCCACGAACTCGCCCATCTGCTCGTACCCGGTCACGGGCCCGGCTTCTGGCGGCTCCTCGAGGCGTATCCGCGCACCGAGCGCGCCCGCGGCTATCTCGAGGGCGTCGTCGCCGCGGAGCGGCTGCCCCACCTCCCGGCCGCACGCGACGAGTAGGGGCGCGCCGACTGTCCCGCCCGGAGTGCGATTGTGTACCGGGTCTGCACCGGCTTCGTCCACTTCCGGACTTTGCCGTTAGCCTGACGCGACGCACTCGTATCGGGATGGGGGACGGTCGTTACGCATGGCCAGGGAATTCCAACGCGGCCACAAGGCCAAGATCAGTGACCTCACCGCGGGCACGGATCTGTACGTAGGCGTACAGATCACCGGCCCCGGACTCACCTTCGACATCAGCTGCTTCGGTCTGGACGCCGACGAACGGCTGTCGGACGACCGGTACTTCATCTTCTTCAACCAGCCGAAGTCCCCCGAGGAGTCCATCCAGCTCCTCGGCTCGCAGTCGGGCGACACGGAGTCCTTCCGGGTCACCCTCGACCGGATTCCGGCAGGCATCCAGAAGCTGTCGTTCACGGCGACGATCGACGGCGCCGGACAGATGTCGCAGATCGCTCCCGGATACCTCCGCGTCGTCGCGGGCGGCGAGGAGGTGGCCCGGTACGCGTTCAGCGGTGCCGAGTTCTCCACCGAGCGCGCCGTGATGCTGGGCGACTTCTACCTCAAGGACGTCTGGCGCTTCGCCGCGGTGGGACAGGGCTTCGACGGCGGTCTCGACGCGCTGCTGAAGAACTTCGGCGGCGAGGTCGCCGAGGAGGAGCCCGCCGCTCCGCAGCCGCAGTCCGGCGCGGCGCCGTCCTTCGCGCCGCCGGCCCAGGCCACCGCGCCGCCCACGTTCGGCGCTCCGGCGGCACCCGCCCCGGCCCCCGCCGGCCAGGGCTTCGCGCCGCCGCCCGGTGCCACTCCGCCCGCTCACGCGCCCGTGCCCTCCGTGCACGCCGCCCCCACGATCGTGGGACCGCTGCACACCCCGCCGGGTGGCACCGTCCCGCCGCCGGGTCCCGCGCCGTACGCGCAGCCGCCCGGCCCGCCCGGCCCGCCCGGTCCGCCGCCGGGCTACGGCCAGCAGCCGCCCGGCCAGACGGCTCACATGCCGCCCGGCTACGGCCAGCAGGCACCGACCGCTCCTCCCGGATACGGTCAGCAGCCCCCGACGGCGCCTCCCGGATACGGCCAGCAGCCGCCGTACGGCCAGGTCCCCGGCCAGGCACCCGCGCCGTACCCGGGTCAGGCCGGTGCCCCGTCTCCCTACGGCGCACCCCAGGGCGCTCCGCAGGGCGGGGCCGGTGTGACCGCCGCGCTTGGAGCCTTCAAGGAGACGCCCACCGGTCAGCGGTGGACGCCGCAGAACAAGAAGCTCATCCGCGTCGACCTCGGCATCGGAGGCCAGCCCGTACTCGCCCGCCAGGGCAGCATGGTGCTGTACCAGGGCAAGGTCGACTTCAGCTACAAGGGCGCCGGGTTCGCCGGCCGGCTCGTGGGCAACGCCACCGGCCAGGAGATGCAGCTGATGCGCTGCACCGGCCAGGGCCAGGTGTTCTTCGCCGAGAACGCCACCCATGTGCACCCCATCGAACTCCAGGGGGACGCGATCTGCGTCTCCGCGGAGAACGTCCTCGCCTTCGACGAGTCCCTCCAGTACGAGGTCCGTCGCATCGAGGGGCACGGCATCCCCGGGGGCGCGCTGTTCACGATGCAGTTCCAGGGGACGGGCACCATCGTCGTCAAGACGCACGGCGCGCCCGTCGTCCTGCCGGTGACGCCCACGACGTTCGCCGACTGCAACGCCGTCGTCGCCTGGTCCGCCGCCGCGCAGGTGATCGTCTCCAGCCAGGTGAGGATGCGCCGGAACGCCTACCCCGGCGACACCGGCGAGAGCGTGAACCTCCAGTTCCGTGCCGCGCCAGGCAATTTCGTCGTCGTCCAGCCGTACGAGGTCTGAGGGAGCCCGTCATGAACCAGCCACTCGCGGGCTTCGCCCCTGCGCCCGTCACCGCGCGCATGGAGAACCACGGCAATCACATGCTGAAGGTCGCCATGCAGACCGGAAACGACCTCCTCGCGCGCGTGGGGTCGATGGTCGCCTACGAAGGGTTCGTCCAGTACGAGCCCAACCCGCCCGCCGTCCGCCAGATCGCGCGCGACTGGATGACCGGCGAGGGCGCGCCCCTCATGAAGTGCTCCGGCGACGGTCTGCTCTACCTCGCCGACTACGGGGCGAACGTCGTCGTGATCAACCTCAACGGGGACGCGATCTCCGTCAACGCGACGAATCTGCTCGCCTTCGACGCCCACCTCACGTGGGGCGTCGAGCGCGTGAAGGGGCTCGCCAAGTTCGCCGGACAGGGTCTGTGGAACACCAAGATCTCCGGTCAGGGATGGGTCGCGCTGACCTCCCGCGGCAAGCCGATCGTCGTCGACTGCGGCGGCGGTGAGGACGAGACGTACGTCGACCCGGACGCGCTCGTCGCCTGGTCCCCGAACCTCAAGGTAAAGGGCAAGCGCAGCTTCAAGGCGCAGTCGCTGATCGGACGCGGTAGCGGCGAGGCGTACCAGATGGCGTTCTCCGGGCAGGGCATCGTCGTCGTCCAGCCCAGCGAGGACAGCACCGACCGCCTCCGAGTCCGGGGCTGAGGGGGAGCAGGACATCATGCAGAGCCCGCTTTTCGGCTACAACGAGCAGCAGACCCAGGACCGCTACAGCCTGCAGAACTCGCAGATGCTGCGCGTCGTCCTGGAGGGTCACGACGACATCCTCGCCCGCAAGGGCACCATGGTCGCGTACCAGGGTCTGGTCGAGTTCGACGCCGAGTACCAGAACAACGGCCAGCGCCGCTCGCGTGCGCACACCGGCGAGGGCCTCGACCTGATGCGCTGCCACGGGCAGGGCACGATCTACCTCGCCAACCTCGGCCAGCACGTCCACGTGGTCGACATCGAGCAGGACGGCCTCACCGTCGACAGCAGCTATGTGCTGGCGATGGACTCCGGCCTGCACCACGAGGTCATCGCCGTGGACAGCCAGTACGGCATCTCCGGCTCCGGCAAGTACCAGCTCAACATCACGGGACGCGGCAAGGTCGCGCTGATGACCTCCGGGATGCCGCTGATGATGCAGGTCACACCGGACAAGTACGTCAACTGCGACGCCGACGCGATCGTCGCGTGGTCCACCGGCCTGCGCGTGCAGATGCAGGCCCAGACGCACTCCTCGGGAGTGTGGCGGCGCCGGGGCAACACCGGTGAGGGCTGGGAGCTCAGCTTCCTGGGCAGCGGTTACGCGCTCGTGCAGCCCAGTGAGTTGCTGCCGCCGCAGAACGCGGTGATCGGCCAGGGTCTGCGTGCCCAGTACGGCATGGGGCAGCAGGGCGTGCACGCGCAGAACCAGGGCAACGTCTGGAGCTGACGTCCGCCCGTCCCGGAAGCGACGGGCCGGCGAGCAGGGGTGAGGGGCGACCGCAAGGGCGGTCGCCCCTCACCCCTGTCCGGGCGCGTGCCGCTCACAGCCGGGCGCGGGTCGCCTCCAGCAGGCGTACGACCGAATCATCGGCCGCCTCGGCGACCTCGTCGTAGGCGAACCAGCGCAGGTCGAGGGACTCGTCGCTGATGACCTCGACGGCGTCGGCAGGGGCCAGGGCCGCGTACTGGACGTCCAGATGCCAGTGGCACGGCGCTGGGATGGCGTGCCGGTCCAGCGTCACGGGGCCGCCCGGCAGCAGGGTCAGGCCCTCGATGCCCGACTCCTCCGTCGCCTCGCGCAGGGCGGCCTCGGCCAGGGTCGAGTCGCCCGGCTCGCAGTGCCCGCCCATCTGGAGCCACATCCGGAGCTTGCGGTGCAGCGTCAGCAGGACACGGCCGCGTGACGGGTCGATCACCAGGGCGCTCGCCGTGAGGTGCCCGGCGTGGCAGGACTTCCACATCCCGTCCGGGTGCGCGGACAGGTGGTCCAGATAGACCTGGCGCAGCTCTTCCTGGCCCTCGTGGTCCTTCAGCACGAGGGCGGCGTCGTCGTGCAGGCTCACTCGGCGTCGTCGCCCTTGCCGGAGTCCTCCGAGCCGTCGTGCTTCTTCAGGTCCGGCTTCTCGGCGGTGCCGCCCGCGGCCTCACCGAGCATCTTGTCGATCTCCGAGAAGTCCATGTGCTCGCGGTGCACGAAGCCGTCCGGGTCGTCCAGGTCGGACGCCGTCGGCAGCATGTCCGGGTGGGCCCACAGGCCGTCCCGGCCGTCCACACCGCGCGCGTCGGTGAGCGAGGCCCACAGGCGCGAGGCGTCGCGGAGCCGGCGCGGGCGCAGCTCCAGACCGATCAGCGTGGCGAACGTCTGCTCGGCGGGACCGCCCGTGGCGCGGCGGCGGCGCAGGGTCTCGCGCAGCGCGTCGGCCGACGAGAGCCGCGGCTTGGCCGCCGAGTGGACGACCGCGTCCACCCAGCCCTCGACCAGTGCGAGCGCCGTCTCCAGGCGGGCCAGCGCCGCCTTCTGCTCCGGCGTGTCCTCGGGCTGGAACATGCCCTGCTGGAGTGCCTGCTGGAGCTCCTCGGGGTTCTGCGGGTCGAACTGGCCGACCACGTCCTCCAGCTTCGCGGTGTCGACCTTGATCCCGCGCGCGTATCCCTCGACAGCGCCGAACAGGTGCGAGCGCAGCCACGGCACGTGCGCGAAGAGGCGCTGGTGGGCGGCCTCGCGCAGGGCGAGGTAGAGCCGCACCTCTTCCTGGGGGACGCTCAGGTCCTTGCCGAACGACTCGATGTTCAGCGGCAGCAGCGCGGCCTTGCCGACCGGGCCGAGCGGCAGACCGATGTCGGTCGAGCCGACAACCTCGCCCGCGAGCACGCCCACGGCCTGGCCGATCTGCGTACCGAACATGGCGCCGCCCATGGAGCGCATCATGCCGATCAGCGGGCCCGCCATGGCCTGCATCTCCTCGGGCAGCACATCGCCCATGGCCGCGCCGACCCGCTCGGCGACGGGGTCGACGAGCTCCTTCCACACGGGCAGGGTCGCCTCGACCCACTCCGCGCGGCTCCACGCGAGCGCGGAGGTGGCACCGGACGGCAGGGACGTCGCGTCGTCCAGCCAGTGATCGGCCAGACGGACGGCCTCCTCGACCGCGAGTCGCTCGGCGGGGCCGACGCTCGCGTCCTTGGTGCCGTCGGAGGTGCCCTGGGCGACCGTCTGCCGGGCGATCTGCTTGGCCATGTCCCAGTTCACCGGGCCACCCTCGTACGAGAGCATCTGTCCCAGTTGCTGGAACGCGGCGCCCAGGTCGTTCGGGTTCATCGAGCCGAACATGGCTGCGAGCGGATTGTCGGCTCCGGGGCCACCGGCTCCGGACGGCCCGAAACCGAACGGTCCCTGACCACCGCCGCCCTGCTGGTCCTTCTTCTTGCCCTCGTCGCCGTTGTCCGGCTCCTCCGGCGGAAGGCCGAATCCGAATGGGGTGTCACTCACGGGATTCCTCGGCTGGTAAGGCCGCCGGTTCGTTCCGACGGCGGCTGCCCACAACACCACCCAGCGTAGACACCTGAACCCGATCGGGCCTCGGTGCTTCGCCGACTCGTCGCCTGCGGCAGGATGGATGCCACCTGGTAGGGACGCGTCAGACGCGTCCATTACTGAAGACAACCGCTGGAGACGCCCGGTGAGTTCCCCAGATCCGCAGGTTCGCGCAGCGCGAAACCACTCAACCAGCCCAGCCTCGCGCGGCCCCGTCGTCGCGGTCACCGGCGCGGCGGCCGGTGTGGGCGCCCTGCTCACCGAGCGGCTGGCCGCCAGTGAGGAGATCAAGCGGGTCGTCGCCATCGACGAGCGGCGCGGCGAGTGCGCCGACGCCGAGTGGCACATCCTGGACGTCCGGGACCCGGCGATCGCCGAGAAGCTGCGTGGGGCGGACGTCGTGGTCCATCTGGCGCTCGACCTCGATCTGGAGACGGACGCGGCGGCCCGGACCGCCTACAACGTCCGGGGGACGCAGACCGTGCTCACCGCCGCCGCGGCTGCGGGGGTCCACCGGGTCGTGCTGTGCACGTCGGCGATGGTCTACGGAGCGCTGCCCGACAACGAGCTGCCTCTGTCCGAGGACGCCGAGCTGCGGGCGACGGCGGAGGCGACGGGTGTCGGCGACCTGCTGGAGATCGAGCGGCTCGCGCGCCGCGCGCCGCGGGCGCACCCCGGTCTGAACGTGACCGTCGTCCGGCCCGCGGTCCTCGTCGGCGGGGGTACGGACACCGCGCTGACCAGGTATTTCGAGTCTCCTCGGCTGCTGGTCGTGACGGGGTCGAGGCCCGCGTGGCAGTTCTGTCACGTCGAGGACCTGTGCGCCGCGCTGGAGTACGCGGTCGTCGAGAAGGTCGAGGGCGAGCTGGCCGTCGGGTGCGACGGCTGGCTGGAGCAGGAGCAGGTGGAGGAGCTGAGCGGGATCCGGCGGATGGAGCTTCCCTCCGCTGTCGCGCTGGGCGCCGCCGCCAGGCTTCACCGGATCGGGCTCACTCCCTCGCCCGCCGGGGACCTCGCCTACACGATGTACCCCTGGGTGGTGAGCGGGAGCCGCTTGCACGACGCCGGGTGGCGGCCGCGCTGGACCAACGAGGAGGTCCTGGCGGAGCTGCTGGAGGAGGTCGCGGGGCGCCACACGGTGGCCGGCCGGAGGCTGGGCCGCAAGGACGCGACCGCGGCGGGCGCGGCGGGCGCGACGGTGGCCCTGCTGGGCGCGGCCGCGGTGGTCCGCCGGGCCCGGAAGGCCCGGCGCAGGTTCTGACACCGGGTCCGCGCCGCTGGGCCACCGGGGTGACCACCGACAGGCCACCCCGGACCCGAGCCGGTTCGTTCCGGGGCACAGCACCGGTGACGCGCTGAGCCGGGCTGAGCCGGGCTGTGCCGGGTCGCGCCGTGCCGCACGAGTGGCGCGCCGGCCCGCGCCGGGTTGAGCCGGGCCGTGCCACCGGGCTGCTGCACCGGGGGCGTGCCGTGCCGGTGACGCGCTGGGCCGCGCTGTGTCGCGGCTGCTGCGCCGGGCCGGGCCCGGGCGTCTGGAGGAGGCTCCAAGTGGTACGCGTGCGTGCCGGGGGAAAGCCGTATTCCACCGGGTCGGCGGGGTGCGGCACGATGGGGGGCATGGCATCTACCTACGACCACCCCGGTGAGCGGGCCGCGCAGGACCCGATCCGGCTGCTCGCGATCCGCGACGAACCGCTCTCCCTGGACGAGGTCTTCAAGGCGGTGGGGGACGACGCCGCCGGAGGGACCGCGTTGTTCGTGGGGACCGTGCGGAATCACGACGGCGGTGCCGACGTCGAGGAGCTCGGGTACTCGTCCCACCCCACCGCCGAGGCGGAGATGCGTCGTGTCGCCGAAAAGGTGGCGGCCTCCTATCCGGTGCGGGCGCTGGCCGCCGTTCACCGGGTGGGCGACCTGCGGGTCGGGGACCTGGCCGTGATCGTCGCCGTGTCGTGCCCGCACCGAGGCGAGGCCTTCGAGGCCTGCCGCCGGCTCATCGACGACCTCAAGCACGAGGTGCCGATCTGGAAGCACCAGAGGTTCTCCGACGGTTCGCAGGAATGGGTCGGAGCCTGCTGAGACGGGCCGGATCACCCGGCGTCAGGCACCCACCGGGGTCCGATCGACTGATAATTGCCGTCCGGTTGCGTAACCGGGGCCCTGCCGCGAGCGTTGACACTGCGGATGGTTAATCTGCTGATCAGTCAGTAGCGGTCGCTCGTGGGGTTGGGAGGTCGGCATGGCAGCTCTTGCCTGGTTGCTGATTCCGCTGATGGCCGCGATCGGTGCCGGTCTGTGGGGCAGTTGGGCCGGCCGGAATCGCAAGGCCGCGGGAGACGGTGTCGAGCTCGCCGGATACACGCGCTTCCGCGAGGCCATGGAGCGGACCGACGCCCGGGAGAAGTCCCCCTCCGACGTGCTCTGAGGTCCACGGCCCGCTCGGAAGGTCCCGGGCGGCCCGGACCGTGCGGAGCGCTTCGGGCCTCGGCCCGGAACGCGGCCTTCGTGGCGTTCGGGCGTGTTCTGGGCCCACCACGTACGGACGGCCCCGACGGTGCGCTTACACCACCGTCCCGTACTGTCGTTCCATGCCACGCCGCACCGCGACGATGCTCGCCTCCACTCTGATCCTGATCGCGCTCCTGTGCGCGGGAGTGTTCATCAAAGTGCCGTACTCGGAGATGTCGCCGGGTCCCACGGTGAACACGCTGGGTGACCATGACGGCGAGCCGGTGCTGCAGATCTCGGGCCGCAAGACGTATCCGACGACCGGACACCTGAACATGACCACCGTCCGGGTCACGAGCGCCGACTACAACATGAACCTCGTCGAGGCCGTCTACGGCTGGCTGGCGCACGACAGCAAGATCGTGCCGCACGACACGCTCTACCCGGACGGCAAGACCGAGCAGGAGTCGACGCAGGAGAACGCCGAGGAGTTCAGCCAGTCGCAGGAGAGCGCCAAGGTGTCCGCCCTGAAGGAACTGGGCATCCCCGTGAAGTCCTTCGTGATCGTCTCCACGGTCGTCAAGGGCTCTCCGGCCGAGGGACGGCTGCACGCCGGTGACGTGATCAAGGCCGTCGACGGTACGGCCGTGAAGGCGCCCGACGACGTCGCGAAGCTCGTCACCAAGCACAAGCCCGGCGACAAGGTCGTGTTCAGGATCGTGCCCGCCAAGGAGCAGGCCGCCGCCACGAAGGAACACACGACCGCGACCGCGACCAAAGACGTGACGCTCACCACGGTCAAGTCCGACGACGACCTCCCCGACCGTGCCGTCGTCGGGATCTCGGCCGGGGTCGACCACACGTTCCCGTTCACGATCGACATCAAGCTCGCCGACGTCGGCGGCCCGAGCGCGGGTCTGATGTTCTCGCTCGGCATCGTGGACAAGCTCACTCCGGGGAACCTCACCGGAGGCAAGTTCGTGGCCGGCACCGGCACCATCGACGACAACGGCAAGGTCGGCCCGATCGGCGGCATCGACATGAAGACGGTCGGCGCGCGCAACAAGGGCGCCCAGTACTTCCTGACGCCCAAGGACAACTGCGCCGAGGCCGCCAAGGACACCCCCGACGGGCTCAGGCTCGTCAAGGTCGACACCATCGACGACGCGATGAAGGCCCTGAAGGACATCGAGGCGGGCCGGACATCCGACCTGCCCAAGTGCGGCACCAAGGGCTGACGGACACCGCCCGTCCGTGACAGGGGGCGCCCCGCGACTCGCGGGGCGCCCCCTGTCACGTCCGTGCGCGGATCAGTCCGCGAACGTCGCCGACAGCGCCTCCGCCAGGCCCGGCACGAGGCCCGAGCCGGTGAGCACCTCCGTCGCCGCGTCCTTCTCGCGCAGCCGCAGCGCCGAGTCGCGGGTGCCGTCACGCAGGACACCGACCGTCATGCGCACCTCCTGGCGGTCCGGGTGGGCCGCGACCCACTGCGTGAGCTTCTTGCCGCTCAGCCCCTCCGGGACCGAGTTCTCCGCGGACGGCGGCAGCATCAGCCGCTCCACGGTGAGCGCGCAGCCGACGACGGAGTCGGGCCAGGCGATGGTGCCGAGGAACTCGTCCAGCGGCTTGCCGGCGGGGATCTCCTCCTGCTCGACGGGGGTGAGACCGGTGGTCTCCTGTTCGTGCTCCAGGCCGAGCTGGGCGGCGATGCCGGGTTCCTGGGCCCGCAGCCGTGCGGTGTCTACGAGGGCGAAGAGGCGGGCGGGCTGGTCCCAGCCGAGGCCGGATGCGTACTCGTCGATCTCGAGTACGGCCCGGGTCAGGGGGCTCGCTGCCATGGGAGTGTTGGACATGGTCACAATCCTGCCTCGTTCGTAACCTGAATCGGGAACCGAGTAAAGCGTGAGTAAGTTGCATAGATGAGGCTCCTCGATCACGGAGCCTTGCTGACGGCCCTCCGACAGGGGGCCCGACGGATTCGACAGCGACTTCGAGGTGCGCACCTTGGCTTTCCAGATGCCGGACCGCGGCGGAGGCCCGACGGGGCCACGGATCAGAGTGGGCCGGCCGTCCCGGCGTGTCCGGACCCTGCTCATGACACTGGGCCTGCTGGCCGTGCTGGCCATGGCCTTCGTCATGTTCGCGGGGTTCTGGACGGACTGGCTCTGGTACCGCTCGGTTCATTACTCGTCGGTCTTCACCACCACACTGTGGACCAAGATCGGGCTCTTCTTCGTCTTCGGTCTGCTGATGGCGGCCGCGGTGGGCTTCAACATCTGGCTGGCGCACCGGCTGCGCCCGCCGTTGAGCGCCATGTCGATGGAGCAGCAGAGCCTCGACCGGTACCGCATGGGCATCGCGCCCTACAAGCGCTGGCTGCTGCTCGCGATCACCTCCCTGGTGGGGCTGATCGCCGGCGCCTCCGCCTCGGGCCAGTGGCGCACGTGGCTGATGTGGGTGAACGGGGTTCCCTTCCACCAGAAGGACCCCCAGTTCCACCTCGACGTCTCGTTCTACGCCTTCGACCTGCCCTGGTACCGCTTCCTGCTCGGCTTCGGCTTCGCCGCCGCCGTGCTCTCGCTGATCGCCGCCGCGCTCACGCACTACCTGTATGGCGGTCTGCGGATCACGAGCCCCGGAGCGCGTGCCACGGCCGCGGCCACCGGGCACCTCTCGGTGCTCCTCGGCGTCTTCGTCGCCCTGAAGGCGGTCGCCTACTGGCTCGACCGGTACGGGCTCGCTGTGAAGTCCAGTGACTTCAAGGCGACCGGCAACTGGACGGGTCTGCGGTACGTCGACGCGAACGCGTACCTGCCCGCCAAGACGATCCTGTTCTGCATCGCCGTCATCTGCGCGCTGCTCTTCTTCGCGACGCTGTGGCGGCGCACCTGGCAGCTGCCGGTGATCGGCTTCGGCCTCATGGTGCTCTCGGCCGTCCTCATCGGCGGCCTGTACCCCGCGATAGTCCAGAAGTTCCAGGTCGAACCGAACGAGCAGGCCAAGGAAGCGCCGTACGTCGAGAAGAACCTCAAGGCGACCCGCGACGCGTACGGGATCGCCCGCGCCGAGGTGCAGGACTACGCGGGGGCGAGCGACACCAAGGACAAGGCCGAGCTCCGTGACGACGCCGACACCGTCGCCAGCATCCGGCTGATGGACCCGAACATCGTGTCGCCGACCTTCCAGCAGCTCCAGCAGGTACGGAACTACTACGGCTTCCCGTCGAACCTGGACGTCGACCGGTACACCAAGGACGGCAAGGACCAGGACACGGTCATCGGTCTGCGCGAGCTGAACCTCGCGGGCATCCCGAAGAGCAACTGGATCAACGACCACTTCCGGTACACGCACGGATACGGCGTCGTCGCCTCCAAGGGCACCACGGCCGACAGCGAGGGCCGCCCGGTCTTCACCGAGTACGACCTGCCGTCCAAGGGCGACCTGGGCGCGTACCAGCAGCAGATCTACTACGGGGAGAAGACCACCCAGTACTCGATCGTCGGCGGTCCCCAGAAGGAGATCGACTACTCCGACGACAGCGGTGAGAAGACCACCAGCTACAAGGGCAAGAGCGGCATCAGCCTCGCCAGTCCGGTCAACCGGGCCGCGTACGCGGTGGCGTTCGGCGAACCGCAGATCATGTACTCGGGCGCGATCGGCGAGGGTTCGCGGATCCTCTACAACCGCACGCCCAAGGAGCGGGTCGAGGCGGTCGCCCCCTGGCTGACCATCGACGGTGACGCCTACCCGGCGGTCGTCGACGGGAAGATCCAGTGGATCGTCGACGCGTACACCACCACCAACGGCTATCCGTACGCCTCGCGCACCACGCTCGGCGACACCACGGCGGACTCGCTGACGGCGGCCAACAACCAGCGCGCGGTGGTGGCCCAGCAGAACCAGGTCAACTACATCCGCAACTCGGTGAAGGCGACCGTCGACGCGTACACCGGCGCGGTCAAGCTCTACCAGTGGGACACCGAGGACCCGGTCCTGAAGACCTGGATGAAGGCGTTCCCGGACACGGTGGAGTCGAAGCAGTCGATCTCGCCGGAGCTGATGGCCCATCTGCGGTATCCGCAGGACCTGTTCAAGGTCCAGCGCGAATTGCTCACCCGCTACCACGTGAAGGACGCCCAGACGTTCCTGAGCGGCAGCGAGGTGTGGCAGGTGCCGGACGACCCGACCAACAAGTCGGGCAGCGCGGTGCCTCCGTACTACCTGAGCATGAAGCTGCCGGGGGAGTCGTCGCAGGCGTTCTCGCTGACGACGACGATGACGCCGAACGGCCGTGACAACCTGAGCGCGTTCGTGTCGGTCAACGCCGAGGCGGGGACGCCCGGTTACGGCAAGATCAGCGTTCTGAAACTGCCGACCGGCAGAACGGTCGACGGACCCAAACGGGTACAGAGCCAGTTCAACTCCGAGCCCTCCATCGCCGAGTCGATCAGACTCCTCAGAGGCGGCGACTCGGAGGTCGAGTACGGCAACCTGCTGACCGTTCCCCTGGACGGCGGACTGCTCTACGTGGAACCGGTCTACGTCCGTGGTGGCGACCTCAAGTACCCGCTGCTGCGCAAGGTGTTGGTGACCTACGGAGGCAACACCGCCTTCGAGGACACGCTGGGCCAGGCGCTCAACAAGGTATTCGGAGCGGAGAGTTCGACCGAGCCGCCGGACGAGGGCACCACGAAACCGCCCACGTCGAGCAACCCGACGGTCCAGGCCGCGCTCACCGACGCGCAGAAGGCCTTCGACCAGGGTCAGGAAGCCCTCAAGAAGGGCGACTGGAAGGCGTACGGCGAGGCGCAGAAGGACCTTGAGGACGCGCTGAAGCGGGCCGAGGACGCGCAGGCCAAGGCGGACAAGACCGCCGGCGGTTCCGGCGCGGACAAGTCGGACGGCAAGGGCGCCGACAAGAGCGGCAGTTCCGGCGCGGACCCCGGTCCGAGCAGCAGCCCCAGTAGCAGCCCGAGCAGCGAAAAGAGCTCCGGAGGCAGCTGATCAGGACCCACCCCGCGCCGTGGTACGGTTGAGGAACAACAGCGCGGGGTGGAGCAGCTCGGTAGCTCGCTGGGCTCATAACCCAGAGGTCGCAGGTTCAAATCCTGTCCCCGCTACTGAAGTCGAAGGCCCGGATCCAGTTCATGGATCCGGGCCTTCGACGTGTGTGACGCCACGCCGGAGTGCGCCGGTGACCTGGCGACTCGTGTGAAGTGCCGCGACATGCGAGGGCAGTTGGGCGTTCTGTGTTTGACTTGTCTCTCTGTGGGCATGTCGACAAAACGCTGAAGTGACCTAACTGGCTGCGGTATACCAGGTGTACCCAGTTTGCAGGTGGTGCGACGATGGACGTTATGGGGGACAAGGCAACTCTGTTGGATACAGGGCGGTTTGCGCAGCCTGCCGACTTTGTGCAGCCTGCGGATCTCACGCAGCCTTCCGACCGGGACGAGACCGGCGAGGCTGCCGAGGAGGCGCGCCAGTGGTCGGCCGCGGAAGCCGGCGACGTCGAGGCGATGAGCGTCCTCGGGGCCATGCTGCTGCGCCGCGGCGATCTCGACGCGGCCGAACCGCAGTTGCGCGCGGCCACCGCCGCGGGCGACCGTGCCGCCGCCAACAATCTGGGTGTCCTCCTCTACCAGCGCGGATATGCCGACGAGGCCGCCGGATGGTGGCGGATCGCCGCCGTGGCCGGCAGTGCCGCCGCCGCGCACGCGCTCGGCCGGCACCACCGCGAGCGCGGTGACGAGCCCGCCGCCGAATACTGGCTGCGCCAGTCCGCCGAACAGGGCCACGCCCTGGGCGCCTACGCCCTCGCCGATCTGCTGGAGCATCGTAGCGACGTGGGTGCCGAGCAGTGGATGCGGGCCGCCGCGGAGCGCGGGCACCGCGAGGCCGCGTACCGGCTGGCGCGCGCACTCGACCGCAAAGCCCTGGACTCGGGCGAGGCCGTGGGCGACAACGGTGTCATCGGCGCCGCGGGACAGGCCGCCGAACAGTGGTACCGGCAGGCCGCCGCGCGCGGGCACCGCAGGGCCGCACTGCATCTCGGGGCGATCCTGGAGAAGCGCGGCGACCTCAAGGAGGCCGGGCGCTGGTATCTGACGTCCGCCAAGGACGGCGAGGCGCGCGCCGCGTGCGCCCTCGGATTCCTGCTGCGCGACGCCGGGGATCCCGACAGCGCCGCCGTCTGGTGGCTGCGGGCCGCGCAGGACGGGGACGGGAACGCCGCCAACGCGCTGGGCGCACTGCACGCCGAGCGGGGGGAGACCCAGACCGCCGAGCGGTGGTACCGGGCCGCGATGGACGCGGGCGACGTGAACGGCGCGTACAACCTCGGGCTGCTCTGCGCCGAGCAGGGACGGACCGCGCAGGCCGAGCAGTGGTACCGCAGGGCCGCGTACGCCGGTCACCGCGAGGCCGCCAACGCCCTGGCGATCCTGCTGCTCCAGGGCGGTGACGCGGCCGGGGCCGAGCCGTGGTTCTCCAAGGCCGCGGAGGCCGGGAGCGTGGACGCCGCGTTCAACCTCGGCATCCTGCACGCGGGACGGGCCACGGAGGGCGACGACGCCGCGGCGCTGCGGTGGTACGAGCGTGCCGCCGCCGCCGGACACACGGAAGCGGCGCTCCAGGTGGGCATCGCGCGGCTGAGGGAGGGCGACGAGCCGGCCGCCGAGCGGCATCTGCGGTGCGCCGCGGGAGGGGGCAGTGCCGAGGCCGCCTACCGGCTCGCCGCCGTGCTCGACGCCCGGCGGCCCCCGGCGCCCGCGCACGAACTCGGGGAGCCCGCGCAGGAGAAGAGCGAATGCGAGGAGTGGTACGAGCGGGCCGCGTCCCAGGGGCACCGGCGCGCACAGGTGCGGGTCGGGATGCTGGCCGCCGCGCGGGGCGATGTCGTGGAGGCGGCGCGCTGGTACCGCGAGGCCGCCGAGGCCGGGTCGCGCAACGGCGCCTTCAACCTGGGGCTGCTGCTCGCCCGCGAGGGGAGTGAGCCGGAGGCGGCACTGTGGTGGACCCGCGCGGCCGACGCGGGTCACGGGCGGGCGGCGCTCCGGCTGGCGCTCGTGTACGCGCGGCGCGGTGAGCTCGCCGAGGGGCAGCGCTGGGCCGACCGGGCCGTGTCGCTGGGGCCGGCGGAGGTCTCCGAGCGGGCGGCGCGACTGCGGGACGCCTTACGGGAGGAACTGTCCGCGTGAGGGGCAGCCGGGGTGTACCGGGTCCGTCCGCCGGACCTGTCACCCCGGGAACCCGCCCCTGGTGACGGGGCCGGAGGGCGATCGCCGGACCCCCGGTCAATGGATTTGCGCGGGCCACGGTCTTGACGTACTGTTCAGTTCATCGACGCGGGGTGGAGCAGCTCGGTAGCTCGCTGGGCTCATAACCCAGAGGTCGCAGGTTCAAATCCTGTCCCCGCTACTGAAGGCCGAGGGCCGGAATCCGAAAGGGTTCCGGCCCTCGGTTCGTTTGCGGACCCTACGCGGAAACGCGACAGCGAACAGTGAACAGCGAACCGGAAAGAGCCGACGGCGAGCCGGGAACCCGGAACCCGGAACCCGGAAGGTCCGACGGTGAACGGGGAACAGGGCGCGGGGAAGGAAGAACCCCAGCGCGCGTGGCGTGCCGGGGTTCGGGTGCCTGTGTGGGCGTTCGTGCGCTTCTACGCCGCCATGGCCGCGCAGTCGGGGCAGATGCCGCGGTAGGTCACCTCGACGTTCGAGACGGTGAAGCCGAAGCGCTCCGAGTCGGGGAGGTCGCCGAGCGGGTTGCCGATCGGATGGACGTCGCGGATCGCCCCGCACCGGGCGCACACCAGGTGGTGGTGCGGACGGTGCGCGTTCGGGTCGTACCGCTTGGCGCGCTTGTCCGTGGCGACTTCCAGCACCTCGCCGAGCGAGACCAGCTCACCCAGCGTGTTGTAGACGGTGGCCCGGGAGATCTCGGGCAGCTTGGCAACGGCGCGGGCGTGTACCTCGTCGGCCGTCAGGTGGACGTGGTCGCCGTCGAGGACCTCGGCCACGACACGTCGCTGCGCGGTCAAGCGCCATCCACGTCCGCGCAGGCGTTCCAACAGGTCACTCATACAGGTCAGCCTAACAGCAGGTGCACCAGATCCCGAATGAGTGTGATTTTAGATCTTGACCTGACTTGGACACTATCCACCTTCGGGGCGAGTCCGGTGTGCCGGGTGCGAAGGGCGGGCCCGAACGCCCCGGAGTCGCCCGGGAGTTCAGGCCCGCCTGTGTGTTCGGGCGGGATCCGCCGGTCGGTTCAGGTCCGCCGAGGTGCTCAGGGTGGACCCGGCGGTCCGCTCAGGCCGGTACCTGCTGCCGGACGGGTGCCCAGCAGCGGATGATGTCGCGGACCGAGACGATGCCCACCGGGCCACTGCCGTCGAGCACGATCAGGTGCCGGAAGCCGCCGTGCGACATCGCGGCCGCGGCCTCCTCCAGGGTCCAGGTGGGCGCGGCGAAGACGACGTCGGTGGTGGTGTGGCTGCCGGCTGTCTCCGAGTCCGGGTTCTGGCCGTGGGCGAGGGAGTTGAGGATGTCGCGCTCGGTGAGGATGCCGAGGCCGGACGAGTCCTCGTCGAGGACCACGGCCGCCCCGACGTGGCGTGCGGACATCAGGCGGGCCGACTGCCGGAGGGTGTGTGCCGGGCCGATGGTGAGGACCACCGTGCTCATGGCGTCGCGGACGAGCATGGGCTGGAGCCACCTCCTCTGTGAGCCGCGGGCTCCCCGGCTCCTCGACGGAGCGCAAAGAGAAGCGGTTCACAAGTTCACAAGTGGGGGAGCTCTCAGGGTCGCAGTTAAAGAGAGGGTCAACAAGGGGGCGCGTGCCGCGAGTTCGGGGGCGCCCGGGGTTGCTCAGCAGCCCCGGGGTCCGGCACTGCCGCTCAGGCGTCCCGGCCCTACCACCGATTCCCGGGGCGCCGCCCGGCGAGGCGAGAACCGTCGGCGCCGCTCAGGCGCCCCCGCGCTACCACCTCCGCCGGAGGGTCTGTCCGGTACTCGCGGTGCCCTCGGCGCGACCCGCTCGGCCGGCGATTTCTCAGGCGGGCCCGCGGCAGAGCGCCCGGCGGCGGCCGTGTGGCAGCGTCACGTCACGGCCGCCTTGCGCCACTCAGTAACGCTGGTTCAGGTAGCCCAGCATCTCGTCGTGGAGGAGGCCGTTCGACGCGGCCGCGTTGCCGCTGTGCGGGCCGGGGCGTCCGTCGAGGCCGGTGAACGAGCCGCCTGCCTCGGTCACGATGATCGCGTTCGCCGCCATGTCCCAGAGCGACAGCTCGGGTTCGGCGCAGATGTCCACCGAGCCCTCGGCGACCATCATGTACGGCCAGAAGTCGCCGTAACCGCGGGTGCGCCAGACCGCCTTCGTGAGATCGAGGAAACCGTCCAGACGGCCCTGGTCCTCCCAGCCGGACAGCGAGGAGTACGCGAAGGACGCGTCGGCCATCCGCGAGACCTTGGACACCCGCAGACGGGACGCCGAGGACAGGCTGCGGCCGGTGAACGCGCCGTGCCCCTTCGCCGCCCACCAGCGACGGCCGAGCGCGGGGGCCGAGACGACGCCGACGACCGGCTGGTAGCCGCCCTCGCCTGCCTCCATCAGGGAGATCAGCGTGGCCCACACGGGCACACCGCGGACGTAGTTCTTGGTGCCGTCGATCGGGTCGATGACCCAGCGGCGGGGACCCGTGCCCTCGATGCCGTACTCCTCGCCGAGGACCGCGTCCCGCGGCCTGGCCCGCTGGAGATGACCGCGGATGAGTTCCTCGGCGCCCTTGTCCGCCTCGCTCACCGGTGTCATGTCCGGCTTGGTCTCGACCTTCAGGTCGAGCGCCTTGAAGCGGTCCATCGTCGCGGCGTCGGCGGCGTCCGCCAGGACATGGGCGAGGCGCAGGTCATCGCGGTAGTCGGGCATGGGTGAACCGTATCTGCCCGCGTCGTGACGGGGCTACACAGGACCGGCAGGTGATCTCCGGGCCGGACCGCGCCGGCGCGTCCGCGGGGGAGCGGCCCGGGGGCTCGTACCCGGTCCGGGCGCGCACGGCCTCGGACGCGCGCCCCACAGGGCCGCCGCGACCCCTTGACAGTGCTCCCGCACGCGTCAAACCTGGCTCCAGAGCCGCTCGCCCCAGGGAGGCGATGATGCCCGCAGCGCGCGAATCGCTCTTGGACGCCGCCTATACGGCACTCGCGCGCCGGCCGTGGTCCGCGGTGCGGATGGTCGATGTGGCCGCGGTGGCCGGAGTGTCACGCCAGACGCTCTACAACGAGTTCGGGAGCAAGGAAGGGCTGGCACGCGCCCTCGTACGGCGGGAGGCCGACGCCTATCTCGCGGGTGTCGACCGGGCCCTCGCCGCGCACACGGACGTGCGGGAGCGGCTGGCCGCGACCGCCGAGTGGACCACCTCCACGGCCCGCAGCAACGCGCTGGTGCGGGCGATGCTGACCGGATGCTGGAGCGAGCGGCTGCCGTCGCCCGCGCTGTCCGCCGCGCCCTCGTCGTCCGTGGTGCCGGCCCAGCGGCGGGCCGACGGACCGCTGCCCTCGCCCGCCGACTTCGTGGCACTGGTCCGCGACCGCGCGGTCGCGGCGCTCGCCCTGTCCCGCGCGGACACCCCCGAGGTCACCCGGACCTGCGAACTGGTCGCCCGGCTCGCGCTGTCGTGCGTCGTCGCGCCGCCCGCCCGGGGCGGTGTCGCGGAACTGGTCAGGACCGCGCTGGCACCGTCCCACCGGCTCGGCGTCTGAGGGCGGGGCGCCTCGGGTGGCCCGACGGCGGCCAGGGGACGCGCATTCAAGGGGTGCGCTCAGGGCGCGGGGTGCGCGCTCAGTGCGCCGATCCCGAGAGCTGGAGCCCGATGACACCGGCGATGACCAGGCTGATCGAGACGATCTTGAGGACCGAGACCAGGTCGTCGAGGAAGATCATGCCGTAGATGGCGGTGCCCGCCGCGCCGATGCCGGTCCACACCGCGTAGGCCGGACCGACGTCGAGCTTCTTCAGAGAGAGCGTCAGCAGGCCGAAGCTGCCAAGGGCGAAGACGCAGAAGGCGACGGTCGGCCAGAGTCTGGTGAAGCCGTGGGAGAGCTTCAGGCAGACGGCGAAGCCGGTTTCGAGCAGTCCCGCCACAACGACCAGCAGCCACGCCATGTCTTGTCCTCCATCGCACGTCGACTGCTGGCCCGGACCGGCTCGGTGCGATTATGCATTCACCGACCCGGAGAAGCCCTTACCGACCGCGGGCACACGCAAACACGGGGACGTCAGTCGCCCTCGCGGCGCTCGCGTGTGGCCAGCAGCCGGCGCAGCGAATACAGCCGCTGCGGGTCCGCGTGGCCGTCGGCCACCCACTGGTCGAGCGCGCAGTCCGGCTCGTCGTGACTGCACGCGCGGGGGCAGCCCTCGGTGCCGGGCACGAGGTCGGGGAAGGCGAGGATGACCCGGGACGGGTCGACGTGGTGCAGGCCGAAGGACCGGACGCCGGGGGTGTCGACGAGCCACCCGCCGGCACTGCCCGCCAGCGGCAGGGCGAGCGCCGAGGTGGTGGTGTGCCGGCCGCGGCCGGTGACCGCGTTGACATGACCGGTCGTCCGGCGCTGCTCGGGCGGCACCAGCGCGTTCACCAGGGTCGTCTTGCCGACGCCCGAGTGACCGACGAACGCCGTGATCCTGCCGACCAGTTGCTCCCGCACCAGGTCGGCGGCGGCCTCGCTCCGCAGCTCGTCGCGGCTGGTCACCACGTACGGGATGTCCAGGGCGCCGTACAGCTCCAGGAACTTGTCCGGCGGGGCCAGGTCCGACTTCGTGAGCACGAGGAGCGGGGTCAGGCCGCCGTCGAAGGCCGCCACCAGACAGCGGTCGATCAGCCGGGGGCGCGGCTCGGGGTCCGCGAGGGCGGTGACGATGGCGAGCTGGTCGGCGTTGGCGACGACCACGCGCTCGTACGGATCGTCGTCGTCGGCCGTGCGGCGCAGCACCGAGCCGCGCGGCGCGATGCGGACGATGCGGGCGAGGGTGTCCTTCTCGCCGGACAGGTCGCCGACGATGGCCACGCGGTCGCCGACGACGGCGGCCTTGCGGCCCAGTTCGCGTGCCTTCATCGCCACCACGGCGCGGCCCTCGACCAGACAGGTCAGCCGGCCGCGGTCGACCGTGAGGACCATGCCCTCGACGGCTTCCTCGTGCTTGGGGCGGATGTTCGTACGCGGACGGTTGCCCTTGCGGTTCGGCCGCTGGCGGATGTCGTCCTCGTCGGTGTTCTTGCCGTATCGGCGCATGATCCAGGTCCGCCCGTCAGTTCCCGAGCATCCCGGTCCACAGGTCGGGGAAGTCGGGCAGGGTCTTCGCGGTCGTCGCCACGTTCTCGATCTGGACGCCCTTCACCGCCAGCCCGATGATCGCGCCGGCCGTCGCCATGCGGTGGTCGTCGTACGTGTGGAAGATGCCGCCGTGCAGCCGTCGCGGCCGGATGTGCAGGCCGTCGGCGGTCTCGGTGACGTCGCCGCCGAGTTCGTTGATCTCCTTGGTGAGCGCGGCCAGCCGGTCCGTCTCGTGCAGCCGCAGATGGGCCACTCCGCGGAGCGTGGAGGGGGAGTCGGCGAGCGCCGCGACCGCCGCGATGCCCGGGGTCAGCTCGCCGACCTCGCCGAGGTCCACGTCGATACCGTGGATCGCACCCGAACCGGTGAACCGGAGCCCGATCTCGGTGAGTTCGCAGGAGCCACCCATCTCGGTGAAGATCTCCCGCAGCCTGTCACCGGGCTGGGTGGTGTGGGCGGGCCAGTCGGGGATCACGACCGTGCCGCCGGTCACCAGCGCCGCCGCCAGGAACGGCTGGGCGTTCGACAGGTCCGGCTCGATGATCAGGTCGCGGCCGAGCAGCGCGCCCGGCGTCACCCGCCACACGTTCGGCTCGCCGCCCGACTCCGGGGTGTCCACCTGCGCGCCGACCGCGCGCAGCATGTCCACGGTCATCCGGATGTGCGGCATGGACGGGAGCGTCGAGCCGGTGTGCCGGACCTCGACGCCCTGGTTGAAGCGCGGGGCGGAGAGCAGCAGGGCGGACACGAACTGGGAGGACGACGACGCGTCGATCTCCACCGGGCCGCCGTCCAGGGCGCCGCCGCCGTGCACCGTCAGCGGAAGGGCGCCGCGGCTGTCGTCGTCGATCCGGGCGCCGAGCAGGCGCAGCGCGTCGATCACGCCGTGCAGCGGACGCTCGTACGACCTCGGGTCGCCGTCGAAGCGGATGGGGCCGTCCGCGAGGGCGGCGACGGGGGGAAGGAAGCGCATGACGGTGCCGGCGTTGCCGACGTCGACCGTGGCCGGACCGCGCAGGCCCGAGGGGATGACCCGCCAGGCCTCGCCGGAGGAGTCCGGGCCCGCCGCGACCGTCGAGCTGGAGGCGACCGTCTCCTCGATGCCCACGCCCATCGCGCGCAGGGCGCCGGCCATCAGCAGGGTGTCGCGGGAACGCAGCGGGCGGCGCAGCCAGCCCGGCTCGGAGGCCAGCGCGGCCAGGACGAGAGCGCGGTTGGTGACCGACTTGGACCCCGGCACGTGAACCGTCGCGTCGACGGCTCCGCTTGCGTGCGGGGCTGGCCAGAGGGCGGTGTGGGCGGGGTTCACGGTCATGCGCCCCACTTTAGTGGCAGGGCGCCGGGCCGCCGCCGGTCCGTCACCGCCGGTGACGCCGCCCGGGGGAGCGGGACAGGGGGTGTCCCGGGCGCGCGCCGGACGGCCGCGGCGCAGCTCAGCCGCCTTTTCGCAGCGGCCCGCGGCTCACAGCCCCAGCAGCCAGCGCCCGCCGCCCATCAGCGAGCACAGCGACACGGCGTGGAAGAGGAACAGCCACAGCCCCGCCGGTACGTGCGTCAGCCGTGACAGCTGGTCCGCGTCGGAGTCGCCCGCGCCGCCCCGCGTCCGCTTCGCCTGGAGCTCGAAGGCCGGGCGGACGCCGCCGAGGAGCAGGAACCACACCACGGCGTAGGCGAACGCGGCCTGCACCTGGGGTCCGGCGAGCCAGGACACCAGCAGGAAGGTGCCGCCGGTGAGGATCACGGTGAGCGCGCCGTACGCGTTGCGGATCATCACCAGCATGGCTATGAGCAGGGCCGTGGCCGCCCACAGCAGCAGGGTGATGTGGCCCGCGCCGAGCAGCGCGGCGCCGCCGAGGCCGAGCAGCGGGGGAGCGGTGTAGCCGGCCGCCGCCGTGAGGATCATGCCGAGGCCGGTCGGCTTGCCGCGGCTGACGGTCAGGCCGCTGGTGTCGGAGTGCAGCCGGATGCCGCTGAGGCTGCGCCCGGTGAGCAGGGCGACCAGCCCGTGGCCGCCCTCGTGCGCGATGGTGATGGCGTTGCGGGAGAGGCGCCAGACGCCGTGCGGGACGATCGCCGCGAGGGCCGCGACCATGGTGGCGATCACCACCCACAGGTCAGGGTCCGGCTGGGTGCCGAAAACCTCGTCCCACAGGGAGCTGAGCGAGGCCAGCGAGGTGGATGCGGTGCTGTCCATTGTCGGCGGTGGCTCCCTTTCGTGGCACGGAATCTGGCAGTGTTGCACGTATGTGCGGACGGTATGCAGCCAGTCGTGGACCCGAGGATCTCGCAGGAATCTTTGAGGTCGAGAAGTGGGACGCCGAGGAGACCCTGGCGCCCGACTACAACGTGGCTCCGACGAAGGAGGTCTACGTCGTCCTCGACCGCCCTGTGAAGGACGCGGACAGCCAGGAACCGGTTCGCCAGCTGCGCAAGCTCAAGTGGGGACTCGTCCCGTCCTGGGCCAAGACGCCCGAGGGCGCCGCCCGGATGATCAACGCGCGCGCCGAGACGGTCCACGAGAAGCCCTCGTACCGCCGTGCCTTCGCCACCCGGCGCTGTGTCATCCCCGCCGACGGCTACTACGAGTGGGTCACCGGCGGTGCCGAGCGCGAGCTGGAGGTCGAGGGCCGGAAGAAGCGGCCGCGCAAGCAGCCGTACTTCGTGACGCCGGCGGACGGCTCGGTCTTCGCGATGGCGGGGCTGTACGAGTTCTGGCGTGACCGGACGCTGCCGGACGAGCATCCGCTGGCCTGGTGGGTGACCTGCTCGGTCATCACGACCGAGGCGGAGACGGCACCGCTCGCGGTGGGCCCGGCCGAGGGCCCCCGGGCGCTGGCCGACATTCATCCCCGGATGCCCCTGATGCTCACCCCCGACCGCTGGGACAGCTGGCTCGACCCGTCCCGCACGGACCCGGACGAGCTGCGTGACCTGCTCGCGCCGCCGCCCACCGGGCTGATGCGCGCGTACCCCGTCTCCACCGCGGTCAGCAATGTCCGCAACAACGGCGCGGAGCTGCTGAAGGAGCTGGAAGGGCCCGAGGAGGGCACACTCTTCTGACGTGACGAGGATCAGCGATGTGAGCGAGACCGTCGAGACGGAAGCCGGTACGGCCCGGGTCACCTGGCACCGGGCGGCGAAGGCGCGGCTCGTCCTCGCCGCGAGCCACGGTGCGGGCGGCGGCATCGAGGCCCGGGACCTGCGGGCGCTCGCCGGGGTGCTGCCGGCCCACGGGGTGAGCGTGGCACTCGTCGAGCAGCCCTGGCGGGTGGCCGGGAAGAAGGTGGCGCCCGCGCCGAGGACGCTGGACGTGGGATGGCGGGGCGTGTGGCCGGCGCTGGCGGGGCCCGGGCTCCCCGTGGTCTCCGGCGGCCGCAGCGCCGGCGCCCGCGTCGCGTGCAGGACCGCGACCGAACTCGGGGCCGCCGCCGTCCTCGCGCTCGGCTTCCCGCTGCACCCGCCGGGCAGGCCCGAGAAGTCCCGCGCCGGCGAACTGCTCGGCGCGGGGGTGCCCACGCTCGTCGTCCAGGGCGGCAACGACCCGTTCGGGAAGCCGGAGGAGTTCCCGCCGGGCTCGTACGAGCTGATGGAGGTGCCCTACGGCGACCACGGCTTCGCCGTCCCGAAGCGGGCCCCGCTCACGCAGGAGGAGGCGCTGAAGATCATCACGGACGGCGTCGTCGGGTGGGCCGCGTCACTCGGGTGACGGCCGGGAATGCAGAGTGACGGTCCTCTGTTGTGCGGATCAGACAGCACGCAGCGTGCTGCACCGTTCGTACGAGAGGAAGTCCGCCGCATGGGTTCGACCTTCTGCCCGAGCCGCAGCAGCCGCGCTGACCTGGACTGGACGGTGCTGCACGCGGGCAAGAACGCCCCGATTCGGGCGGCGGGCGGGCATGATGTTCGTCTATCCTCCGATTCCAGTGGGACCGGTCTCGGTCTCGCTACGTCGCTGGAGGAGGTGGGTCCGGTCACTGGGACCGACGCAGGGACCGAAAACGGCCAGGCGGAGCAGCCCGAGGGCCAGGGCACGAGCGACGCGACGGCGGAGACCTCCGCCGAGCGCACCGCGCGCTTCGAGCGGGACGCGCTCGAATTCCTCGACCAGATGTACTCGGCCGCCCTGCGGATGACACGCAATCCGGCCGACGCCGAGGACCTGGTGCAGGAGACGTACGCCAAGGCGTACGCGTCCTTCCACCAGTTCCGCGAGGGCACGAACCTCAAGGCGTGGCTGTACCGCATTCTCACCAACACCTTCATCAACTCGTACCGCAAGAAGCAGCGCGAACCCCAGCGCAGCGCGGCCGAGGAGATCGAGGACTGGCAGCTGGCGCGCGCCGAGTCGCACATGTCGACCGGCCTTCGTTCCGCCGAGTCGCAGGCGCTGGACCACCTGCCCGACTCCGACGTGAAGGAAGCGCTGCAGGCGATCCCCGAGGAATTCCGCATCGCCGTGTATCTCGCGGACGTGGAGGGCTTTGCGTACAAGGAGATCGCGGACATCATGGGGACACCCATCGGTACGGTGATGTCCCGGCTGCACCGGGGCCGTCGCCAACTGCGCGGCATGCTGGAGGACTACGCCCGTGACCGCGGGCTGGTCCCCGCCGGCGCCGGAGAGTCGAACGAAGCGAAAGGCTCGGGCTCATGAGCTGCGGAGAGCCGCACGAGACGGATTGCAGTGAGGTACTCGATCATCTCTACGAGTTCCTCGATCATGAGATGCCGGACGCGGACTGCACCAAGTTCGAGGTCCACTTCGAAGAGTGCTCTCCGTGTCTGGAGAAGTACGGCCTCGAACAGGCCGTCAAGAAGCTGGTCAAGCGGTGCTGCGGGCATGACGACGTGCCGACCGATCTGCGGGCCAAGGTCATGGGCCGTATCGATCTGATCCGCTCCGGACAGGCCGTGCCCGAGCACGACGTGACCGCGACGGCCCGCGAGTCCTGACCCCCGGGCGGCCCTCCACCGCGAGGGCCACGCCCCGGCCGCCGTCTCCCGGCCCTCCGTTTATCACCCGAACGTGCTAATCCGCGGGCCTGGAGCCCGCGGATTCGCATATACCCGTCCCCCCTTCCCTCCTCCCGCCCTAGGCTCCGAGCCTGAGACCGGGGGAGGTACGGGGGAGGTTCGGGGATGGGTTCGGTTCCGGCGTGGGCCCGTGCGTACGTGGCCGGGGTCGTCCTTCTGGCGCTCGCCTGTCTGGCTCCCCTGCCGCACCTCCGCGTCCCCTGGGAGATCGTCGGGCTCCTCGCCGTGCTCTACGCGGGCTGCGAGCGCGTCACACTGCCGCTCCGGCCGCACGGAGCCGGCGCGCCCGGCGGCGACACCGCCCAGGGAATGGGCGCCTTCCTCCCCGTCCTGCTGGCCGGCGCCTTTCTGCTGCCCCCGCCCGCCGCCGCCCTCGTCGCCCTGCCCGGGGCCCTGCTCGCCCGGGTCGAACAGCGCCCGCGCGGCCCGCGCCGGATCTGGCGCGCGGCCCAGCTCGCCGTCGCCGTCTGGGCGGCCTCCCGGGTCTACGGGGCGCTCGGCGGCCGGGACGCGCTCGTCGCGCCCGACTTCCCCTACGCGCTCGTGCCCGCCGGAGCCGCGGTGCTCGCCTTCAGCGCCGCGCTCACCGTCCTCGACGGCGGGATCCTGGCCCTGGCCGAGCGCGCTCCGGTGCGCGGTGCCTGGCACGGACTCTTCGCCCGCTCGCTGGCACCGGTCGCCGTGCACGGTCTCGCCGGGCTGATGATGGCGGTGCTCTGGCGCAGCCCGTACGGGCCCGTCGCCGCGCTCCTCGTCCTGCTGCCGATGTACGTCTCCTGCTGGGTCTTCGCCCAGTACCACCGCGAACGGGCCGCCCACCAGGCCACCATCCGCGCCCTCGTCCAGGCCGTCGACATCAAGGACGGCTACACCCGAGGACACAGCGAGCGGGTCGGGCGGGCCTCCGTGCTGATCGCCCGAGAGCTGGGCATGCGCGACGAGCGCGTCGAGGTGCTCCGGTTCGCCGGCATCCTGCACGACGTCGGCAAACTCGGTGTCCCCACACGGCTGTTGCGCAAGGACGGACCGCTGACCCCCGAGGAGCGGCGGGTCATCGAACTGCATCCCGAGTACGGGCACGAGATGGTCCGCGGGATCGGGTTCCTCGGCGAGGCCCGCTCGGCGATCCTGCACCACCACGAGCGGCTGGACGGAAGCGGATATCCGTACGGGCTGGCGGGGCCGCAGATCCCGGAGTTCGCCCGGGTGGTGGCCGTCGCCGACGCGTTCGACGCCATGACGTCGACCCGCTCCTACCGCAGGGCCCGCCCGGTGCCGGCGGCCCTGGAGGAACTGGGGCGCTGCGCGGGGACACAGTTCGACCCCCGGATGGTGATGGCGCTGGTCCGGGCGCTCGACCGGCACGGCTGGCATCCCGCGGTGACCGCGGACACCGCCCCGGCCGTCTCCCCGGGCAGGCCGGCGTATCCGTCCGACACCCTCGGGCGGAGCGCGCCGTGAGCACCACCGCCCCGCGGCGCGAGGCCCCCGCCCGCTCCCCGCGTCCGGCCCGTCCCGCGTCGGCCGGGAGGACCCCCGCGCTGCTCGCGGCGGTGCGCGTCCTCGCCCTTCTTCTCGCGCTCCTCGCCCTCGGCGTCACCCTCTGGGAAGGGCTCGACCAACGCGGCACGGCGCTGGCCTTCGGCCTGCTCATAGCCGTCGGCGAGCTCGCCCGGTGGAGCGGGGCCGAGGAACGGGAGTCCGCGCCGCTGGGGGCCGCCGGAGCCCTCGCGTACGCGCTGCTCGGCGAGAACGCCGGGCACCGCACCGACCACGGTGTCCTCCAGGTCGTCGCCGTGGTCGTGGCGGCGGCACTGATCGGCTGCGTTCCGCACGTGGCACGGGGACAGGCGCCGACGCTCGACCATCTCTCCCGCCGCGTCCTGACCGTCACCTTCGCCGCCGTCTGCTTCCAACCCCTCTACGACCAGGGCAGGTTGCTGGAATGGGGCGGCTCGGCGCAGGCCCTGCTGCTGGTCGCGCTGCTGGTCCTCACCACGCTGTGGGACGCCGTGCTCGCCGCGGTGACGGCCCACGCGCGGACCCGGTGGCCGTTCGGGCCGCTGCTGCGCGACGAGCTGCGGGCCACCCTCGGGATCGGTTCGGCGGTGTGCGCGACCGGGGCCGTCATGGCGCTCGCGGTCGCGGTGGTCGGACTGTGGGCGCTGCCCGTCTTCTCGCTGCCGCTGCTGCTCACCCAGCTGTCCTTCCGGCGCTACGCGGCCGTGCGGGTCACCTACCGCCAGACGATCGCCTCCCTCGCGCGCGCGACCGAGATCGCCGGGTACACACCGGCCGGTCACGCCCGGCGGGTGGCCGCGCTCAGCCGGGCCGTGGGCCGCGAGCTGGGCCTGTCCGAGCCCGGCCTCACCGTCCTGGAGTACGCGGCGCTCATGCACGACATCGGGCAGCTCAGCCTGGTCGACCCCGTGCCGGCCGGCGCCACCGCCACGCTCCCGGCGGCCGAGCAGCGGCGGATCGCGCTGCTCGGCGGCGCCGTCGTACGGCAGACCGGGGTGGAGGCCGAGGTCGCCGTCGTGGTGGAGCGGCAGGCGGATCCGTACCGGGAGCAGCCGGTCACCGCGCGCATCGTGCGGACCGTGAACGCATACGAGGAGATGGCCCGGGCAGCAGGGCCCACAGGGCCGCTGACCGCGCTGGAGAAGCTGCGGCTGGCCACCGCCCGCGACTACCAGCCGGAGGTCGTGGAGGCACTGGCCCGGGTCGTGTCCCGAGCCGGTCTGACCTTGCCCCGGGCTGGGTAACCCATGGGTAATGAGCGGCCGTCCGAAGGTACGTGGTTGGATGCGAGGGAGAGGGTGTCAGGGGGCGTGGGCCGGCCCGGGGCTGCACTGCCTCCCAGGGACTCTTCGAAGGACCGGCAGGCGGGTAACACCAGGAACTGGCAGGCGGGAATCGTGAGGATCTTCGGCAAGGGACGACACCGGCCCTCCGCCTCATGGCGGCAGGCCACCGACCGTGCGTTCACGCTGATCGGCGACGGCCGGTACGAGGACGCGGGAGCGCTGCTGACGCGGGCCGCGGACCTGGAGCCCTGGCTGTCCGAGTCCTGGTTCAACCTGGCTCTGCTGCACAAGTTCCGGCACGACTGGGAGCAGGCGCGGGCAGCGGGCCTGCGGGCCGTCGCCCTGCTCGACCGGGAGACCGGCGCACCCGACTGGTGGAACGTGGGGATCGCGGCCACCGCCCTCCAGGACTGGCCGCTGGCGCGGCGTTCCTGGCAGGCGTACGGGCTGCGGGTGCCCGGCGGTGCCGCCGTCTCCGGCGAGCCCGTGGGCATGGACCTCGGCAGCGCGGCCGTCCGGCTGTCGCCGGAGGGCGAGGCCGAGGTGGTGTGGGGGCGCAGGCTGGACCCCGCCCGCGTCGAGGTGCTGTCGATCCCGCTGCCGTCCTCCGGACGCCGCTGGGGCGAGGTCGTGCTGCACGACGGCGTCCCGCACGGCGAGCGGACCACGGCCGCCGGGCACGCCTACCCGGTCTTCGACGAGATCGAGCTGTGGGCGCCCTCGCCGGTGCCCACCTGGGTCGTGCTGCTCGAGGCGGCCACCGAGGACGACCGGGACGCGCTGGAGCGGCTCGCCGCCGACGCCGGCTTCGCCGCGGAGGACTGGTCCTCGTCCGTACGGCTGCTGTGCCGGATGTGCTCCGAGTCCCGGATGCCGTCCGACGAGGGCGACGAGGAACACCTCGACCCGCACGACCACAGCGAGCCGGGGCACCCGGGTCCGCTCGGCCATCGCACCGACGGGCAGCTGTGGGTGCCCGAGCGGGAGTGCGGGCTCGCGGCGCCGGCCTCGCTGGTGCGCGGCCTGCTCGACGGCTGGGTCGCCGACAGTCCGGACTCCCGTGACTGGCGGGATCTGGAAGAGGTCTGCTGAGCGCACCTTTAGGCTGTAGTCGCAGAAAAGTCCAAGGTCTGAGGAAGGCGTACGTCGTCATGGCGCAGCAGGAAACCGATCAGCAGCACGTGGGCGTGCTCCCCGTGGACGACGACGGCTTCGTCATCGACACCGAGGACGCCGAGGAGCGCGAGACGGGCTACCGCGAGCGTGGCACCTCGCGCGCGATCACGGTGGTCGGGAACCCGGTGCTGCACAAGGAGTGCAAGGACGTCACCGAGTTCGGCGACGAGCTGGACCAGCTGGTCGCCGACATGTTCGCGAGCCAGCGCACCGCCGAGGGCGTGGGCCTGGCGGCCAATCAGATCGGCGTCGACCTGAAGGTCTTCGTCTACGACTGCCAGGACGACCAGGGCACCCGGCACGTCGGCGTGGTCTGCAACCCGAAGCTGGTCGACCTGCCCGCCGACCGGCGTCAGCTGGACGAGAGCAACGAGGGCTGCCTGTCCGTGCCGACCGCGTACGCGCCGCTCGCCCGCCCCGACTACGCCGAGGTCACCGGGCAGGACGAGAAGGGCAACCCGGTCCGCGTGCGCGGTACCGGGTACTTCGCGCGCTGCCTCCAGCACGAGACGGACCATCTGTACGGGTACCTGTACATCGACCGGCTCTCCAAGCGCGACCGCAAGGACGCGCTGCGGCAGATGGCCGAGAACGAGCCCCGCTACGCGACCGTGGCGAACGGCTGAGCCTCGCTTCGCAAGGCGCCCCGTGCCGCTGTGACATAAATTGACCGGTGTGACGCACGGTCTCTCGTGGGTCCGCTCGAACGGTGCTTGGACAGGTGATCCGCCTGACCAGGCACCGTTCGCATGTACGTCGTATGTTCGATCCCTTGTGCTCCCTCGGCGATCCAGATTCAGTCACACAAGGGGAGATTCTCGGCATGGTCGCGTAGTCAGTGGGCCAAATCCGTTCCCAGAACGGTCAGTTGTGGTGCTGAATGGGAAGTGCGGGGATACGCAACGGCGCACGCCCGGCACAGCCGGAGGGGCGTGACGTCAACAGGCGGCTGAGAGGGGTTTGTTCGTGCGTGCTTTCTCATACGGCTCTTCATCGACAGTGCTCGCGGTGCCACCGGCGCTCTCTCTCCCGGTGATCGAGTCCGCGTTTCCCCGTCAACTGCACCCGTATTGGCCGAGGCTTCAGGAGAACACCAGGACCTGGCTCCTCGAAAAGCGACTGATGCCCGCGGACAAGGTCGAGGAGTATGCCGACGGCTTGTGCTACACGGACCTCATGGCGGGCTACTACATAGGCGCCCCCGACGACGTCCTCCAGGCGATAGCGGACTACAGCGCGTGGTTCTTCGTCTGGGACGACCGGCACGACCGCGATGTCGTCCACGGCCGGGCGGGCGCCTGGCGGAAGCTCAGGTTCCGGCTCCATGCGGCCCTCGACACCCCCAGGGACCATCTGCACCACCAGGACCCCCTGGTCGCGGGATTCGCGGACAGCATGGTGCGGCTGTACTCGTTCCTCGGCGAGAACTGGAACGAACGGTTCGCGCGCCACTTCCACGCGGTGATCGACGCGTACGACCAGGAATTCCGGAACCGGACCTCCGGCACCATTCCCACGGTCGCGGAATACCTGGAACTCCGTCGGCTCACTTTCGCGCACCAGATCTGGACCGACCTTCTGGAACCGAGCGCCGGCTGCGAACTCCCCGCCGAGGTGCGACAGCATCCCGCATTCCAGCGGGCGGCCCTGCTCAGTCAGGAATTCGCCGCCTGGTACAACGACCTCTGCTCGCTCCCGAAAGAAATAGCGGGCGACGAGGTCCATAATCTCGGAATCAGTCTCATTCACCATCAGGGGCTGACGCTCGAAGAAGCCGTCACCGAAGTGAGGCGGCGGGTCGAGGAATGCGTGGAACAATTCCTCGTCGCCGAGAAGGCCGTCTTACGGTTCGCCGCGTCACTGGCCGACGGTACGGTCCGGGGAAAAGAGACGAGCATCGCCGTCACGGCGTGCCTCGGAAACATGCGGAACTGGTTCAGCTCCGTGTACTGGTTCCACCACGAGTCGGGCCGGTACATGGTCGACAGCTGGGACGACCGCTCCACACCCCCGTACGTCAACAATGAAGCGGCAGGTGAGAAATGACCGTCGACGCGGTACGACCCGAGGTGCCCGAGGTGCGGGAGTTGTCCGTCCCGCCCCTCGCCGGTGGCGGGGTGCCCGTGCTCGGGCACGGCTGGAAACTGGTCCGCGACCCGCTGGGCTTCCTCGCCCGGCTGCGCGACCACGGCGACGTCGTCCGGCTCAGGATGGGACCCAAGACGGTGTACGCCGTCACCAGCCCCGCGCTCACCGGCGCGCTGGCGCTCAGCCCCGACTACGAGATCGGCGGCCCCCTGTGGGAGTCGCTCGAAGGACTGCTGGGCAAACAGGGTGTCGCCACGGCCAACGGCTCGCAGCACCGGCGTCAGCGCCGGACCATCCAGCCCGCGTTCCGGGCCGACATCATCCCCGAGTACGGCCCGATCATGGAGGAGGAGTCGAAGGCGTTCGCCGAGCGCTGGGACGGCGGCGCCGCGGTCGACTGCACCTCCGAGTCGTTCCGCGTCGCGGTCCGTGTCGCCGCCCGCTGTCTGCTGCGCGGCCGGTTCATGGACGAGCGCGCCGAGCGGCTGAGCCTGGCGCTCACCACCGTCTTCCGGGGCATGTACCGCCGTATGGTCATACCCGCCGGACCGCTCTACCGGCTCCCGCTTCCCTCGATACGCGCATTCGACCGCGCATTGGCCGATTTGCACGCACTCGTGGACGAGATCATCGACGAGCGGCGGGCATCTGGTCAAAAGCCGGACGATTTGCTGACGGCATTGCTGGAGGCGAAGAACGACGACGGCGACCCCATAGACGAACAGGAGATCCACGACCAAGTCGTCGCGATACTCACTCCCGGCAGTGAAACCATCGCCTCCACGATCATGTGGTTGCTTCACATCTTGACGGAACATCCGGAACAGGCGGACAAAGTGGCCGCCGAGGTCCGGTCCGTCGCGGGAGACCGGCCCGTCGGATTCGCTGACGTCCGGAAGCTGTCGCACACGAACAATGTCGTCGTCGAGGCGATGCGTTTACGTCCGGCCGTATGGATATTGACGCGGCGCGCGGTGGCCGAAACCGAGTTGGGCGGCTATCGGATTCCGGCCGGTGCCGACATCGTCTACAGCCCGTACGCGATCCAGCGCGACCCCCGGTCGTACCAGGAGCATCTGGATTTCGATCCCGACCGCTGGCTTCCGGAACGCTCCAAGGACATCCCGAAGTACGCGATGCGCCCCTTCAGCGTGGGCAACCGCAAGTGCCCGAGCGACCACTTCTCGATGGCACTGCTCTCCCTGATCACCGCGACCGTGGCGTCCCGGTGGCGCTTCGAGCAGGTGTCCGGGTCCAGCGACGCGACCCGTGTCGGCATCACCCTGCGGCCCCACGACCTGCGGCTGAGGGCCCGGCCGCGTTAGGGCTCCGCGGAGCCTCGGGGCCGGACACGGCGGTGTCCGGCCCCGTAACCCCCATCGGCGCACGCCAGGCCGCCCTCGGGCCGCCCGGCGTGCGCCGCGGTGCTCACGCCCGGGGCACGACCACGGTGACCGTCCATTCCTGAAGGCCGTCGCAGGAGACCCGGGCCGGATCGCTCGGGCACAGCGGGCGGGACGAGGTCAGCCGGACCGTTCCCGCCGAGACCGCCCGGTAGGCGGCGGACGCGTCACCCGGCTGGAGGACGATCCCGCTGTTGGTGGCCTCCAGGGAGCTTCCGTCGCTCTTCACGGGAGCCCAGGGACGACTGGTGGTGCCGTCCAGGGAGACACGGATCGTCTCGCCGGGCGCCAGGCAGTAGGTGTGCCCGGTGTCGGCGGCGCCGAGCTCCCCCTCGGCGGTCGCGCAGTCCGGGCGGGACGGGGTCGGGGACGGAGTCGAGGTCGAGGACGGGGTCGGGGGCGGCGACACGGTGTCACCGCCGCCCGCGTCGCCTCCGCTCTGTGTGCCGCAGCCCGCGAGGAGCAGGGCCAGAGTGGCGAGGACGATGGTCCGGGTGTGAGTCGTTCGGCGCATGGGGTGGCCTCCTCGGGGGTTGGACGTGCCACCGGGGCATCAGGATCCGTCCCCGCGCACGACAGCCCCGGCCGCCTCGGCGGCCGGGGCCCCGCGCAGGACGGCAGCCGTGGCGGCCGTCCTTCCTGCGTGCGGGTCAGCCGGTCGTCACGGCGGTGTCGTCCACGACGAAGCTGGTCTGGAGCGAGGAGTCCTCGACGCCGCTGAACTTCAGCGTGACGGTCGAACCGGCGAAGGAGGACAGGTCGAAGCTCTTCTGGGTGTACCCGGAAGCCTTGTCGAGGTTGGAGTAGGTCGCGAGCGTGGTGGAGCCCGCGGTGACGGTGAGCTTGTCGTAGGCCGTGCCGGTGCTGGTCTCGGCCGTGTCGACGTGCAGGTAGAAGGTGAACGTGGCCTTGCAGCCGGACGGGACGGTCACCGGCTGGGACAGCGTGTCGGTGTGGGTCGAGCCGTATCCGTCGAGCCAGGCGTCGTACGAGCCGGCGTGCGTGGCCTCGCCGGTGTCATTGGTGATGACCCCGCTCGTCTCGCTCCACACGGTGGCGCCCGACTCGAAGCCCTGGTTGCCGAGAAGCTGCGCCGAGGCGCAGGTGCCGCCGCCCGAGGTGCTGACCGTCCAGGTGAAGGAGGCCGAACCGGAGGCGCCGGTGCCGTCCTTCGCCGTGACGGTGACCGCGTAGGTGCCCGCCGTGCTCGCGGTGCCGGAGATCAGCCCGGTCGAGCTGCTGATCGACAGCCCGGTCGGCAGCCCGGTCGCGCTGTAGGTGAGGGCCGCGCCCGCGCTGTCGCTCGCCGCGATCTGCAGGCTCACCGAGCCGCCGGTGGCTGTGGACCGGCTGCCCGGGTTGGTGACGGTCACGGTGTTGCCGGTGCTGGTGCCCGAGGTGAAGGCAGCCGTGCCGTCGGGGGTGCCCCAGCCGGTCGGCCCGTCGTACCCGGTGCCCGCGGTGCAGAAGTACGACGGGGAGCAGGAGCCGTTGTTGCCGCTCGTCACGTCGTACAGGTTCGAGGTGTGGGAGTAGGGGTACTTCGCCGGGTAGTCGGCGGCCCCCGGGGTGCCGGCCAGCGCGTACACGCCCGCGATGATGGGCGCGGAGGCGCTGGTGCCGCCGTAGACCGCCCAGCCGGAGCCGCCGTAGGTGTCGTAGACCGCCACGCCCGTGGCCGGGTCGGCGACGGCGGAGACGTCGGATTCCATGCGCTTGCCGCAGCCGGTGTCGGTCTGCCAGGACGGCTTGGCGTCGTAGGCGGAGCAGCCGGAGCCGGTGCCCTCGCTGCTGCTGGTCTTCCACACCGACTCGGTCCAGCCACGGGTGCCGGAGGAGGTGCTCAGCGCGGTTCCGCCGACGGCGGTCACGTACTGGGAGGTCGCCGGGTACTCGGCGCCGTAGGCCTCGTCACCGGAGGAGACGGTGATCGCGACGCCCGGGTGCTTGAAGTACGAGGTGTCCTCGCCGGTCTGCGAGGACGACTCGGAGCCGCCCCAGCTGTTGGAGACGAACTTCGCGCCGAGCGCGACCGCTTCGTTCTCGGCGGCGCCGAGGTCGGAGTCGTTCGCGGAGTTCGCCTCGACGAGGATGATGCCGCAGTTGGGGCAGACGGCGCTGACCATGTCGATGTCGAGCGCCTCCTCACCCGCCCAGCCGGTGTCGTTGGTGGGCAGCGAGGTCGTCGAACCGGTCTGGCTGACCTGCTTGAAGCAGCCGTTGGCCTTGGTGCAGGAGGACAGGCCGAACTGCGAGCGGTAAGTGGCGAGGTCGGCGGCCGCGTTGGGGTCGTTGTACGCGTCGACCACGGCGACCGTCAGGCCGGAACCGCCCGTCGAGGGCAGGTTGTAGGCGCTGTGCAGGTTGGCCGGGCTGAGGCCGGACACCGCGGCGGCGGAGTCGGGGGAGACCTGGGCCGCGAGCTTCTGCGCGATGTCGGTGCGCCGCTGGGCGAAGCACGACATCTGACCGGGCCGTGACGCCTCGGCGCACAGGTGCTTGGTCGCGACCTTCTGGCCGGCCCTGCCGGTCGCGTGGACCGTCTGGCGGGCAGGGTCGGTGAGGGCCCCGGCGTTCTGAGTGGCCCGGGAGACGTGGGGGGCCGGCGCGGGCCGGGCGTCCGCGGGAGGGGCCGCGGCGAACCCGGCGACGCCGAGAGCCAGGGCGGGGAGGGCGGCGGTGAGCAGTCTTCGCAGACTCCGGGCGGGTCTGCCGGAGGGGGTGGGGCGCTGGGAACGCATGGGGGTGTCGCCTCCATCGGTTCGAGGCCGGTGCCGCTCGGGCCCGGGTGGGGCCGTTCGGGGCGCCATGGCCGGAGGTGGGGTTCTCGGCGCTCTGGGACGGCAGCCTGTGACGCGCGTAGTGCGAGCATGGAGAGATGCGTCATGGGCATGCCAATTCAGTCGTCCCGGGTGTGCCGAGGTGCGCGGCTCGACGGGACGGCCAGAACGTAACCGGGGGGAACGGCGTGCGAACAGGCGTGCCGGAAGAACTTTGCCGCTCCATGGATGGGGATTGGCACGGCGATTGGCGCCACGGGGGCAGTACGTGACGAAAGCCGGGCCGCACAGGGCGGCCCGGCTCTCATCGGTGACGAACGGTCAGGACGACCGGGACGGTCAGAAGTCCTCGTCGAAGTCGACGGTGCCCTCCACCGCGACCTGGTACGCGGAAGGCCGGCGCTCGAAGAAGTTCGTCAGCTCCTGGACACCCTGGAGCTCCATGAAGGAGAACGGGTTCTCCGAGCCGTACACCGGCGCGAAGCCCAGCCGCTGAAGGCGCTGGTCCGCCACGCACTCCAGGTACTGCCGCATCGAGTCGGTGTTCATGCCCGGCAGGCCCTCACCGCACAGGTCGCGCCCGAACTGCAGCTCGGCCTCGACGGCCTCGCGCAGCATGTCGGTGACCTGCTCCTGGAGCTTGTCGTCGAAGAGCTCCGGCTCCTCCTTGCGGACGGTGTCGACGACCTCGAAGGCGAAGCTCATGTGCATCGTCTCGTCGCGGAACACCCAGTTGGTGCCGGTCGCCAGGCCGTGCAGCAGACCCCGGCTGCGGAACCAGTAGACGTACGCGAAGGCCCCGTAGAAGAAGAGCCCCTCGATGCACGCGGCGAAGCAGATCAGGTTCAGCAGGAAGCGGCGGCGGTCGGCCTTGCTCTCCAGCCGGTCCATCTTCTCGACCGAGTCCATCCACGTGAAGCAGAACTGCGCCTTCTCGCGGATGGAGGGGATGTTCTCGACCGCGTCGAAGGCCGCGGCGCGGTCCTCCGGGTCGGGCAGATAGGTGTCGAGCAGCGTCAGATAGAACTGGACGTGCACCGCCTCCTCGAAGAGCTGACGGCTCAGATAGAGCCGCGCCTCGGGGGAGTTGATGTGCTTGTACAGCGTCAGCACCAGGTTGTTCGACACGATCGAGTCGCCCGTCGCGAAGAACGCGACCAGCCGGCCGATCATGTGCTGCTCACCCGGCGTCAGCTTCGCGAGGTCGGCGACGTCCGAGTGGAGGTCGACCTCCTCGACGGTCCAGGTGTTCTTGATCGCGTCCCGGTAGCGCTCGTAGAAGTCGGGGTAGCGCATGGGACGGAGCGTCAGTTCGAAGCCCGGGTCGAGCAGGTTCTTCTCGGACGCGGCCTTCTCGGCGGTGGTGTCGCTCATTACTGGCAGGCCTCGCAGGACTCGGGGTTTTCCAGGGAGCAGGCGACGGCGTCGGGGTCGGCGACCTGCTGGACGGGGATGGTCTTCTCGGGCTGCGCCTGGGCCTGCGCCGCGCGGGCGATGCGCGTCGCGGGACGGGACCGCAGGTAGTACGTCGTCTTCAGCCCCGACTTCCAGGCGTACGAGTACATCGAGGACAGCTTGCCGATGGTCGGCGTCTCCAGGAACAGGTTCAGCGACTGCGCCTGGTCCAGGAACGGGGTCCGGGCGGCGGCCATGTCGATCAGACCGCGCTGCGGGATCTCCCACGCCGTCCGGTACAGGTCGCGCACGTCCTGCGGGACCCAGGTGAAGCCCTGCACCGAGCCGCTGGACTCGCGCAGCGCCTCACGGGTCTGCGCGTCCCACACGCCGAGCTTCTTCAGCTCGCCCACCAGATACGAGTTGACCTGGAGGAACTCGCCGGAGAGCGTCTCGCGCTTGAACAGGTTCGACACCTGCGGCTCGATGCACTCGTAGACGCCCGCGATGGACGCGATGGTCGCCGTCGGCGCGATGGCCAGGAGCAGCGAGTTGCGCATGCCGACCTCGGCGATCCGCTGCCGCAGGGCGGCCCAGCGCTCCGGCCAGTTCAGCTCGACGTCGAAGTGGTCCGGGTGCAGGACGCCACGGGCGGTACGGGTCTTCCCCCAGGCCGGGAGCGGCCCGTTGCGCTCGGCGAGGTCCGCGGACGCCTCGTAGGCGGCGAGCATGATCCGCTCGGCGATCCGCGTGGACAGGGCGCGGGCCTCGGGCGAGTCGAAGGGCAGCCGCAGCTTGAAGAAGACGTCCTGGAGGCCCATCGCGCCGAGGCCCACCGGACGCCACTTCGCGTTGGAGCGGCCCGCCTGCTCGGTCGGGTAGAAGTTGATGTCCACCACGCGGTCGAGGAACGTCACCGCGGTGCGCACGGTCGCGTCGAGCCGCTCCCAGTCGATGTCCTGACCGACCACGAACGCGCCCAGGTTGACCGACCCCAGGTTGCAGACCGCCGTCTCCCCGTCGTCCGTGACCTCCAGGATCTCGGTGCACAGGTTCGAGGAGTGGACGGTGTGCCCCGGCTCCGCCGTCTGGTTGGCGGTGCGGTTGGCGGCGTCCTTGAAGGTCATCCAGCCGTTGCCGGTCTGCGCGAGGGTGCGCATCATGCGGCCGTACAGGTCGCGGGCCGGGATGGTCTTCTTCGCGAGGCCCGCCTCCTCGGCCTTGCGGTAGGCGGCGTCGAACGCGTCGCCCCACAGGTCGACCAGCTCCGGCACGTCGGCGGGGGAGAACAGCGACCAGACGCCGTCCTCGTTGACCCGGCGCATGAACTCGTCCGGGATCCAGTGCGCGAGGTTCAGGTTGTGCGTGCGCCGCGCGTCCTCACCGGTGTTGTCGCGCAGCTCCAGGAACTCCTCGATGTCGGAGTGCCACGTCTCCAGGTACACCGCGGCCGCGCCCTTGCGCCGGCCGCCCTGGTTCACCGCGGCGACCGAGGCGTCGAGCGTCTTGAGGAACGGGACGATGCCGTTGGAGTGCCCGTTGGTGCCGCGGATCAGCGAACCGCGCGAACGGATGCGGGAGTACGAGAGGCCGATGCCGCCCGCGTGCTTCGACAGGCGGGCCACCTGGTGGTAGCGGTCGTAGATGGAGTCCAGCTCGTCCAGCGGGGAGTCGAGGAGGTAGCAGGACGACATCTGGGGGTGCCGCGTACCGGAGTTGAAGAGCGTGGGGGAGGAGGGGAGGTAGTCGAGGCGGCTCATGAGCCGGTAGAGCGAGGCGACTTCGTCCACCGAGCGGGCCGTGTCGTCCTCGGCGAGGCCGGAGGCCACCCGGAGCATGAAGTGCTGGGGCGTCTCGACGACCTTGCGGGTGATCGGGTGCCGGAGCAGATAGCGGCTGTGCAGCGTGCGCAGCCCGAAGTAGCCGAAACGGTCGTCGCCCTCGGAGTCGGTCAGCGCGTCGAGGCGGGCCGTGTGCAGCCGGACGAACGCGGCCGTGCGGTCGGCGATCAGACCCTCGCGGTGACCGACGGAGACCGACTCGGAGAAGGTCGTGACGCCCTGCGAGGCGGCCTCCTCGGTGATGGTGATCGCCAGCAGACGGGCGGCCAGCCGGGAGTAGACGGGATCCTCGGAGATGAGACCCGCGGCCGCCTCGGTGGCCAGTTCGCGCAGCTCCGCCTCGTCGGCGCGGGAGGACCGGCCGCGCAGCGCCGCGGCGGCGACCCGGCCGGGGTCGGCGTCGGGGAGATCGGCGGTCAGATCGGTCAGGGTCCGCAGCAGCGCGGTTCCGGGACCGTCGGTCTCCACCCGGGCCTGCTGCGCGGTCACTGAAGCCGGATCGGCTGGCGCGATGGTCACGTGGGGATCTCCCTCGCTCGGCACGGGGCCTTGCGGGCAGGAGCGGGGCACACGGGAGCGCTCCAGGGCAGCAGCGCACCGCGTCCACCGGCCCATTCCGCGAGGCCCGGACGTCGTCGGCACCCGGGCCGGACGGCCGGGGCGCGCTGTCGGCAGGTCCTCGGACTGACACGAGAGCGGGCACGCGGACACGCGAACACGCACAAGTACACCGTTGCGGGACAGTTCCGGATTCGCACCGGATTCCCCTGCGGTGACAGCGAGCATGAGCATACATCTTGTGCCGGGCTTCGGGACTGCCCCCACATCTTGTGTCCGCTTGGTGCCGAAGAGCGCTACGGAGCGTGCCGGAGCGTCAACTCGTAAGTGAGCAGCCGGATGTCGTCGAGCTCCGGAAGCGGGTTCCAGTCGCGGTCGGGCGTGCGGGTGAAGCCCACACGCGCGTAGAGGCGGTGGGCGCTGTGCATGCTGCCCTGGGTGGACAGCACCACGCGCGTACAGCCGCCCTCCAGGGCCCGCGCCCGCCCGACGCAGGCGCGCACGAGCGCCTCACCGGCACCCCGGCCGCGCGCCTCCCGCGCGACCGCGAGCATCCGGATCTCGGCCTCGCCGGGGCGCGCGAAGTCGGCCATGGGGCTGCCCTCCGTCACGAAGGTCACACTGCCGAGCACGCGCTCCCCCTCCGCGGCGACCAGCACGTCGGCGACGGCCGCGCGCCCGGCGACGTCCCGCAGCTTTGCGAGGTACCGGTCGTTCTCCCCGAAGTCGAGCAGTCCGTCGCCGAGATAGGCCTGGGCCGTGATCTCGGCCACCGTGGGGTACTCCCCGGGCCGCGCCGGCCGGATGACGATGTCCATGCGGGTGAGTGTGCCCGACCGGCACGGCGACGGGCCGCCGGTTTTCGTCCGGCGGCCCGTCGTTCCCGGCTGTCGCCGGGACCTGCCCGTGGCCCGCGGCCAGGACAGGTCTCCGGCGCTCCTAGTGGCTCGCGTCCGCCGTGGCCGGCGGGAGCTCCGTCTCGACCCCCGGGTCGCCCGAGTCGGCCGTGTAGTCCGAGGGCGAGGTCTCGTCCACGCCCTCCGGGGCCTTGAACGCCCTGAGGGCGAAGGTGAGGACGACGGCCACCGCGACGTTCAGGACGAACGCGGTCAGGCCGATGTAGCCGATCTCCCCGATCCCGGGGATCTCCTTCGAGCTGCCGCCGAAGTGCTTCTGGGTCGGGGAGGCCACTCCGTAGGCGGCGATCGTGCCGTAGAGCATGCCGACCGCCCAGCCGCCCAGCAGTGCCCAGCGGTGGAACCAGCGGGTGAACAGCCCGCCGACCAGGGAGGGGAAGGTCTGAAGGATCCAGATGCCGCCCAGCAGCTGGAAGTTGATCGCGACGGTCTTGTCCATGGTCAGGACGAAGACCAGCGCGCCCACCTTCACCAGGAGCGAGACCATCTTGGACACCCGGGTCTCCTGCCGCGGGGTCGCGGCCGGGTTGATGAAGTCCTTGTAGATGTTGCGGGTGAAGAGATTCGCGGCCGCGATCGACATGATGGCCGCCGGGACGAGGGCGCCGATCCCGATGGCGGCGAAGGCGACGCCCGCGAACCAGTCGGGGAACATGTTCTCGAAGAGCTGGGGGATGGCGAGCTGGCCGTTGGTGACCTTGACGCCGGCCGCGATCGCCATGAACCCGAGCAGGGCGAGCAGGCCCAGCATCAGCGAGTACAGCGGCAGGATCGTCGTGTTGCGGCGGATCACCTCCCGGCTGCGGCCGGACAGGGTCGCCGTGACCGAGTGCGGATACATGAAGAGCGCCAGGGCCGAGCCCAGCGCGAGGGTGGCGTACGTCCACTGGCCCGCCTCGGCCGGGACGATCCCCCCGGCGCCCGCGGCCGTGTACTTGTCGCTCGCCGCCTTGAAGATCTCGTCGAAGCCGCCCAGCTTGATCGGGATGTAGATGATGGCCACCGCGATCACGATGTAGATCAGGGCGTCCTTCACGAACGCGATCAGAGCGGGGGCCCGCAGACCCGAGGAGTAGGTGTACGCCGCCAGCACGCCGAAGGCGATGAGCAGCGGCAGGTCCTTGACGAACCAGTGGGTGCTGTCGCCGCCGCCCACGCCCATCACGTCCAGGACGGCCTGGATGCCGACGAGCTGGAGCGCGATGTACGGCATGGTGGCCAGGATGCCGGTGACGGCCACGGCCAGGGACAGGCCCTTGGAGCCGAAGCGGCCGCGCACGAAGTCCGAGGTCGTCACATAGCCGTGCCGGTGGGAGACCGACCACAGGCGGGGCAGGAAGGTGAAGATCAGCGGATAGACGAGGATCGTGTACGGCACGGCGAAGAAGCCGGCCGCGCCCGCCGCGTAGATCGCCGCGGGCACCGCGACGAAGGTGTACGCCGTGTAGAGGTCGCCGCCGAGCAGGAACCAGGTCACCCAGGTGCCGAAGGACCGTCCGCCCAGGCCCCATTCGTCGAGGGTGTGCTCGTCGGCGGCTCTGCGCCAGCGCGCGGCCAGGAAGCCCATGACCGTGACGGCCAGGAAGAAGAAGACGAAGACGCCGAGGGCGACGCCGTTCACACCGTCCTTCATGCCTCCGCACCTTCCTTCGCCGAGGTGCGGGCCCGCTGGTCACGCCGCCAGAGCTGGTACGCGACCACCGTCAGCAGTGTGGAAAGGGGTACCCACAGCAGTTGGTACCAGTAGAAGAACGGGATGCCGATGAACGCCGGGTCGGTCTTCGTGTAGGAGCCGACCCACAGCATCGCCCCGAAGGGCGCGAGCAGACAGAGGGCGATCACCACACGTACCGGTGTCACCAGGGGTGGTTTCACTTCGGGCAGGTCGGACATTCGGGCGACTCCGTCCCCTCGTCGATCACCTGGGTAACGCGCAGGCAATCTAGGGGACGGTTGGGCTTTAGGGAACCACCCGTGCCCGACGGCTGGTGTGAAGGGTCGGTGTCGGCGCGCACACGCCCTCAGCAGCGGCGGAACCGCGGGCCCGTCGGGCAACCCCTGCGGCGGGTACGGCGCCTGACGGCGTGTCCGGGGCCGTTCCGCCGGCGTCGTCGGGACCGGGTCCGCGACGGCGCCGTCCGGCTCAGTCCTGCGGGCGCTTGAGGCGGGCGACGAACTTGTACCGGTCGCCGCGGTACACCGACCGCACCCATTCGACCGGCTCTCCCTGCCGGTCGATCGAGTGGCGGGAGAGCATCAGCATGGGCAGGCCCACGTCGGTGCCGAGCAGTCCGGCCTCGCGCGGGGTCGCCAGCGAGGTCTCGATGGTCTCCTCGGCCTCGGCGAGATGGACGTCGTACACCTCGGCCAGCGCGGTGTAGAGGGAGGTGTACTTGACCAGCGACCTGCGCAGGGCGGGGAAACGCTTGGCGGAGAGGTGGGTGGTCTCGATGGCCATGGGCTCGCCGCTGGCGAGGCGCAGCCGCTCGATGCGGAGCACCCGGCCCCCGGCGGTGATGTCGAGCAGGCCGGCGAGGGCGTCGTCCGCCGTGATGTAGCCGATGTCCAGCAGCTGCGAGGTCGGTTCGAGGCCCTGGGCCCGCATGTCCTCGGTGTACGAGGTCAGTTGGAGTGCCTGGGAGACCTTCGGCTTGGCGACGAAGGTGCCCTTGCCCTGGATGCGTTCGAGGCGCCCCTCGACGACCAGCTCCTGAAGGGCCTGCCGCACCGTGGTGCGCGAGGTGTCGAACTCGGCGGCGAGGGTCCGCTCCGGCGGCACCGGCGTACCGGGCGGCAGCGTCTCCGTCATGTCGAGCAGGTGCTTCTTGAGGCGGTAGTACTTGGGCACGCGCGCGGTACGGATGGGCGCCCCACCCTCGTTCTCCGCACTGCTGACGTCGGTGCTCATGCTCTGCCTTCCCGGCTCCGGATGCCGAAGCGACCGCCATGTCGTCGGCCACGCCTCACATCGTGGCACGGCTTGTTGCGCGCGTGTTCCCCGCACGCTCCGTGATCCCCTCTATATACCGTCGGCGTACCTGTTGGTCTAGTCCATCGCGCGCAGACGGTGTCGCCGAAGTCGGCGCGGACGGACCGGAGGTGGTTCTTTCGCAGGCCGCGAACGGGTCCGTAATTTGTGCCGCTTGGCTACTTAAAGGTCCTTGCATATGTAGGTCCCATAACGGCCGACTGGACGGGCTTACACACCCTTGACACCCCCCTAGGTCTAGGCCAAGCTCCCGGTACTGGTCTACACCATTGGTCCAGTCCCGGCCCCACGGGCGGTACACGGCGTTTGTCACCGCGGGGAGCAGGGGGGTTTGTGGCATCCCTGAGGAGGGTGGCGTGAAGCGCAAGCTGATAGCCGCGATCGGTATCGCGGGCATGATGTTCTCCGTCGCGGCGTGCGGCAACGACGACAAGTCCGGGGGGTCGGACAAGGGCGCTGACGCCAAGGAGCTGACGGTCTGGCTCACGGTCGACGCGCAGAACAACTGGCCCGACCTGGTCAAGCAGGCCGACACGGCGATCGAGGCGAAGCACCCCGGCATCAAGATCAAGCACGAGTACTACGGCTGGCCGGACAAGAACACCAAGCTCGACGCGGTCCTCGCCACCGACAAGGCGCCGGACGTGGTCGAGATGGGCAACACCGAGATGCTCGGCTACATGGTCAAGGGCGCCTTCGCTCCCCTCGACGCCTCGAAGTTCGAGAACTCGGACACCTGGCTCGACGGCCTCAAGGAGTCCGTGACCTACGACGGCAAGACCTACGGCGTCCCGTACTACGCCGGTGGCCGCGTCGGCAACTGGCGCAAGGACATCGCCGCCTCGGCCGGCGTGAAGTCCACGCCGAAGACGTACGCGGAGCTCACCTCCGACCTGGACAAGATCCAGAAGAAGCAGGGCTCCAAGTTCAGCGCCTGGTACCAGCCCACCCGCGACTGGTACGCGGCCATGTCCTTCGTCTACGACGCCGGCGGCTCCATCGCGAAGGAGGAGGGCGGCACGTGGAAGGCCAACCTCTCCTCGCCCGAGTCGGTCAAGGGCCTCAACGAGTTCAAGACCATCGTCGACAAGTACATGCACGGCGACAAGACCAAGGACGAGTCCGACCGTTACATCGTGTACGGCCAGGGCAAGTCCGGCATGATCTTCGGTGCGGCCTGGGAGGGCGCGACCGCCGAGGACCCGAAGAGCGACAAGACCGGCAAGCTCAAGGGCAACCTCGAGAACTTCGTGATGCCCGGCCCGTCCGGCAAGAACCTCCCGGTCTTCCTGGGCGGCTCCGACCTCGCCGTCCCGGTGAAGTCGAAGGCGCAGGCCGTCGCCGCCGAGTGGATCAACGCGTTCACCGGCGCCAAGGGCCAGAAGTACCTGATGGGCAAGGGCAACCTGCCCAACAACAAGACCGACCTGGTCAGCCTGCAGAGCGACCCGGCGACGGCCGTTCCGGCCACCGCGGCCGAGTCCAGCTGGTTCGTCCCGATGGCGCCGGGCTGGGGCCAGGTCGAGAAGGCCCAGGTCCTGCAGACCATGCTGCAGAACATCGGCACCGGCAAGAAGTCCGTCGCGGACGCCGCGAAGGACGCGGACACCGCGATCGACAAGGTCATCAACACCAAGTGACCTGAGAGCAGGGCCCCGTCGGTCCTCCGTCACGGAGGGGCGGGGCCCTGCCTCCCGTACGGCCCGGCCAGGGTCTCACCCCCTGACGCCCGGCCGTACGGGCCTTCGCTTTCGTACGACCTGAGGGACCGCTGAGGAGCGCGCGATGAGTGCCGCAGACACGACCACCACTGCCAAGGTGCCGCCGCCGCGGCAGGCACCACCACCGGCCGTCGCGAAGGCGCCACGCGCCAGGCGGACCTCGGGCGCGGCGGCGGCCCCCTGGGCCCTGCTCGCCCCGTGCCTGCTGATCCTCGCGGTCGTCCTCGGCTATCCGCTGGTGCGCCTGGTCACGCTCTCCTTCCAGAAGTTCGGGCAGTCCCAGCTCTGGGGCTTCCAGCCGGCCGAGTCGGTCGGCCTCGACAACTTCAAGGGCGTGCTCTCGGACGACGAGTTCTGGGCGGTGGTCGTCCGGACGATCCTGTTCGCCGGCGGCGCCGTCGTCTTCACCATGGTCATCGGCATGCTGATCGCGCTGCTCCTCCAGCGCGTGTCCGGCTGGGTGAAGACGCTGATCAACATCGTGCTGGTGGCGAGCTGGGGCATGCCCATCATCGTGGCCACCACCGTCTTCAAGTGGCTCTTCGACTCCGACTACGGCGTCTTCAACGCGCTGCTCAGCAAGCTGCCCGGCGTCGACATGGTCGGCCACAACTGGTTCGCCAGCGGGACGCAGGGCCTGAGCGTGATCATGCTCCTGGTCGTCTGGGGCGCGGTGCCCTTCGTGGTCATCACGCTCAGCGCCGGACTCACCCAGGTCCCCGCCGAGCTGGAGGAGGCCGCACGGCTCGACGGCGCGGGTGCCTGGGGAGTCTTCCGCCATGTCACGCTGCCGATCCTCAAGCCGATCATCGTCATGCTGACGACCCTCTCGGTCATCTGGGACATGGGCGTCTTCCCGCAGGTCTTCGTCATGCGGGGCGGCCACCCGGAGGCGGAGTTCCAGTTGCTCACCACGTACTCGTACGACCGTGCCTTCGTCGTCAACGACTACGCGCAGGGCTCGGCGATCGCGGTGCTGACCGTGCTGCTGCTCCTGGGCGTGGTCGCCGTGTACATGCGTCAGATGCTGCAGATCGGAGAGGTCGAATGAGCGCCGTCGCCACGTCCGGGCGTACGTCCGCCACGGGGCGGAAGTCCTCCCGGCCCCGCAAGTCCAAGCTCGGCTGGAACCTGCTCGGCCTGGTCGTCTTCCTGACCGCGGGCTTCCCCGTCTACTGGATGCTCAACACGGCGATCAAGCCGGCCAAGGACGCCATCGACCCCGATCCGAGCCTGTTCCCCACCGGGTTCACGCTCGACAACTTCCGCCGCGCGCTGGACATCGCCGACTTCTGGGGCCCGGTGGGCCGCAGCCTGATCGTCTCCGTCTCGGTGGTCGTGATCGGCATCGTGGTCGGGATGCTGGCCGCGCTGGCCATCTCCCGCTTCGCCTTCCGCGGCCGCAAGGTCGTGATCGTCGGCATCCTCGCGGTGCAGATGATCCCGCTCGTAGCCATGATCATCCCGGTCTTCCTGCTGCTGAACGACCTGCACCAGTACGACAAGCTCTCCGGTCTGATCCTCACGTACCTGACCTTCATCCTCCCCTTCACGGTGTGGACGCTGCGCGGCTTCATCGTCAACATCCCGAAGGAACTGGAGGAGGCGGCGATGGTCGACGGATGCAGCCGCACGGGCGCCTTCATCCGCGTGGTCTTCCCGCTGCTGGCCCCCGGCATGGTCGCGACATCCGTCTACGCCTTCATCCAGGCCTGGAACGAATACCTCTACGCCCTCATGCTGCTGAGCCAGCAGAACCAGACCGCCACCGTCTGGCTCGGCAACTTCACCACCAAGCACGGCACCGAGTACGCCCCGATGATGGCCGGAGCCACGATGATGGCCGTGCCGATCGTCGTCCTGTTCCTCCTCGTCCAGCGCAAGATGGCCGCGGGTCTGACCGCGGGCGCCGTGAAGGGATAACGCCTCCCGATGACGACATTCGCCAGTGGTACAGACACCCTGACGCGCGACGCCCTCACCGTGCTCCAGCCCGGTTTCACCGGGACCACGGCTCCGGACTGGCTGCTGCGCCGTCTCGGTGAAGGCCTCGCCTCCGTCGGCCTGTTCGGCCGCAACATCGCCTCCCCCGATCAACTCGCCGCCCTGACCGCCCAGCTGCGCGTCGAACGTGACGACGTCCTGGTCGCCATCGACGAGGAGGGCGGTGACGTCACCCGTCTGGAGGTACGCACCGGCTCGTCCTTCCCGGGCAACCACGCGCTGGGCGCCGTCGACGACGTGGCGCTCACCGAGGCCGTCGCCCTCGAACTCGGCCGCAGGCTGGCCGCGTGCGGGGTGAACCTCAACTGGGCGCCGTCCGCCGACGTGAACTCCAACCCGGCCAACCCGGTCATCGGCGTACGGTCCTTCGGCGCCGACACCGGCCTGGTGGCCCGGCACACGGCCGCCTACGTCAGGGGCCTGCAGGCCGCGGGCGTGGCCGCCTGCACCAAGCACTTCCCGGGCCACGGGGACACCGCGGTGGACTCCCACCACGCCCTGCCGCGCATCGACGCGGACCTGTCGGTCCTCCAGTCCCGCGAACTCGTTCCCTTCCGGGCCGCGATCGCCGCGGGCAGCCGTGCCGTGATGAGCGCGCACATCCTCGTCCCGGCGCTGGACCCGGACCGCCCGGCCACCCTCTCCCGCCGCATCCTCACCGGCCTGCTGCGCGAGGAGCTCGGCTACGAGGGCCTCATCGTCACCGACGGCATGGAGATGCAGGCCATCGCGGCGACGTACGGCATCGAGCGGGGCAGCGTGCTGGCCATCGCGGCCGGTGCGGACGCCATCTGCGTCGGCGGCGGGCTGGCGGACGACGACACCGTGCGCCGGCTGCGCGACGCCCTGGTCTCCGCCGTCCGGTCCGGCGAGCTCCCCGAGGAACGCCTCGCGGACGCGGCGAACCGGGTGCGGGCGCTGGCCGAGTGGACGGCCGCGGCCGCCGCCGCCCGGAAGGCCTCCCCGGCCGCCTCCGGCCCGGAGTCCCGCCCTGCCACGATTGGCTTGAACGGCTCGAACGGATCGAACAGCCCTGGCGGTACGGGTGGTGCGAGCGGTACGGGTGGCGTGAACGGTACCGGCGGTACCGATGTCACCAGCGGTGCGAACGGTACAGCGGGTGCCGGCGGTGCGGGCACCCCGGTCGGAGTGGGCACCCCGGACGGAGCAGCCGGCTCGGACGGAGCGGGCAGCGCGGACGGAGCGGGTGGGCCGGACGGAGCGGGCGGCGGTACGGCCCGAGCCGCCGATGTGGGCCTGGTCGCCGCTCGGCGCGCGCTGACCGTGACCCGCTCAGCGGCGTACCGCCCGCTCACCGGGGCTCCCTACGTCGCCGCGCTCACCCCCGTCGCGAACATCGCCGTCGGCGACGAGACCCCGTGGGGCGTCGCGGCGGAGCTGGCCCGGCTGCTTCCCGGCACCGAGACCGGCAGCTTCACCGGTGAGGACGCGGGCTCCTCGGCGCTCGCGGCCGCCGCCGGGCGGCCACTCGTCGCGGTGGTCCGAGACGAGCACCGTCACCCCTGGATGACGGCGGCCCTGGACACCCTGCTCGCCTCCCGCCCCGACACCGTCGTGGTCGAGATGGGCGTGCCCCAGTCGGCGCCCCGGGGGGCCCTGCACATCGCCACCCACGGCGCGGCACGGGTGTGCGGCCTGGCGGCGGCGGAAGTCATCGCAGGCACGTAGCGACCCGGCCCCCAGGGCCTGCCTCCGGGCCCTGGGCCGGCAGCTCAGCCGGGCTTCTGGGCTTCGGGCCTCAGCTCAGGTCCTGGTCTCCGGGCCTCGGGGCCCCGGTTCAGGGCCTGGCCCCGGTGTCTCCCCCGGGCCCTGGCCCCGCCATCACGCACCGGTGCCGGGCACTCCCTCGGGAGTGCCCGGCACCGGTCTGTCTCCGGGGCTTGGCCCGCCTCTAGATGCCCTGCCAGTCCGGCTTGGCGGCGAAGGTCTGGCGGAAGTAGTCCCCGAGCTTCAGCTTGGACGCGGCGGCGTCGTCGACGACCACCGTCGCGTGCGGGTGCAGCTGGAGCGCCGACGCGGGACACACCGCCGCGACCGGCCCCTCGACCGTCGCCGCCACGGCGTCCGCCTTGCCCTCGCCGGTCGCGAGCAGCACCAGGTGCCGCGCCTCCAGGATCGTGCCGATGCCCTGGGTGATGACGTGGTGCGGCACCTGTTCGATGTCGCCGTCGAAGAACCGGGCGTTGTCCACCCGGGTCTGCTCGGTCAGCGTCTTGATGCGGGTCCGGGAGGCGAGCGAGGAGCACGGTTCGTTGAACCCGATGTGCCCGTCCGTCCCGATCCCCAGCAGCTGGAGGTCGACCCCGCCGGCCGCCGCCAGCGCCCTGTCGTACGCCTCGCAGGCGGCCTGGACGTCCGCCGCCGTGCCGTCGGGCCCCATGAACGCGTCCATGCCGATGCCCAGCGGCTCCAGCACCTCGCGCCGCAGCACGGAGCGGTAGGACTCGGGGTGCTCGGCCGGCAGCCCCACGTATTCGTCGAGCTGTGCGATGCGCGCACCCGAGGTGTCCACGGCACCGGAACCCACTCGGGCCGTCAGCGCCGCGTAGATGGGCAGCGGCGTCGAGCCGGTGGCCACGCCGAGGAGCGCGTCGGGCTTGCGCCTGAGCAGTTCCGCCATGGCCTCGGCGATCAGCTCGCCGCCCGCCTTGGCGTCCGGGACGATGACAACTTCCACGCTGGGCCTGCCGATCTGGAGAGGGGACTCAGGAACGCATCCGAATCCGAAGGGGGACACATGTGGTATAGACCAATCTAGCAGAGCGTCACCCTTCCGTCGCCCCGTCGCGGGGGCGCGTCGCGAGGTGAACCGCCGGGCCCCGCGGGAATCCGTCCCGCCCCGCTCTGGCCCCTCCGCTCGCCCGGTGGCTCCGCCCGTCCGATGACGCCTCCCGTTCAGGAACCGAAGCGGGATAGTCTGGCGGGCGCTCCTGGTGTTGGATGAGTGAACGACGACCAACACGACCGGAGCGCAAGGGTCGTGGACGCGTCCGCGACCGCGGACGCATGGACGCGGAACCATGGTCTAGTCCACAATGCTTTGAGAAACTGAACAAGCCTCCGTCTTCCCCGCACAGGAAGACGGACCGAGGAACCGGCGCTCTCTGCCCTGACTGCACCGGCTCCTCTCTTCGGCCGAATGGGACCGCACACCCCACGGCCGTTGTTGCTCCGGGCTGCGGTGCCGGGAGGGTTGAGGGTCCCTCTCAGGCGCCGCGGCCCGCGGGTGTTCTCGGGGGCCGCACGGCGCTCCCGGAGCCCCCGGAGCGTGGCCGATTTCGGGACCTGTCGGATCCTCCGGGTACGCTCGCACTCGTGCCCTCCATGAACGACCTCGTACGCCAGCACACAGCCCTCGACGACTCCGATCTCGAGTGGCTTCATCTGCTGGTCTCGGAGTGGCAGCTGCTCTCCGACCTCTCCTTCGCCGACCTCGTCCTGTGGGTTCCCACGCGCGACGGCACCCGGTACGTCTCGGTCGCCCAGATGCGCCCGAACACCGGGCCCACCTCGTACCAGGACGACATGGTCGGCCATCTGGTCCCCCGTGGCCGCCGCCCCCTGCTGGACGCGGCGCTCGACGAGGGCCGGATCGTGCGCGAGGGCGATCCCGAGTGGCGCGAGGAGGTGCCGGTCCGGGTCGAGTCCATTCCCGTACGCCGTGACGGCCGGGTCCTCGGTGTCATCGCGCGCAACACCAACCTGCTCACCGTGCGCACCCCGAGCCGCCTCGAACTGACGTATCTCCAGAGCGCCTCCGACCTCGCGCAGATGATCGCCGCGGGCACCTTCCCGTTCCCCGACCAGCAGGTCGACATGGACGCCTCGCCCCGGGTCGGTGACGGGCTGATCCGCCTCGACGCGGACGGCATCGTCCAGTACGCCTCGCCGAACGCGCTCTCGGCGTACCACCGCATCGGTCTGGCCTCCGATCTGGTGGGTCACAACCTCGGCTCCACCACCGCCGAGCTCGCCCCGTCCCGGGGCCCGGTGGACGAGGCGCTGTCGAAGGTGGCCAGCGGCTGGGCGCCCCGCGAGTTCGAGATCGAGAGCGCCGACGGGGTGATCCAGCTCCGGGCGATCCCGCTCAAGCCCAAGGGCACCCGCGTCGGTTCCCTGGTCCTGCTCCGCGATGTCACCGAACTGCGCCGTCGCGAGCGCGAATTGATCACCAAGGACGCCACCATCCGGGAGATCCACCACCGGGTGAAGAACAACCTCCAGACGGTGGCGGCCCTGTTGCGGCTCCAGGCCCGTCGCATCGACTCCGACCGGGGCCGGGAAGCCCTGGAGGAGGCCGTGCGCCGGGTCGGATCGATCGCGATCGTGCACGAGACGCTCTCCCAGAACCTGGACGAGCGGGTGGAGTTCGACGAGATCGCCGACCGGGTGCTCGCCATGGTCGCCGAGATCTCGCCCGGCAAGGTCACCGGCCGGCGCACCGGACGCTTCGGCATCCTGGACGCCGAGGTCGCGACCCCGCTCTCCATGGTCCTCACCGAGATCCTCCAGAACGCGCTGGAGCACGGCTTCCGCGAGGGCGACCGGGGGACCGTCGAGGTCTCCGCGGTGCGCGGCGGCACCTCCAAGGACGCCCGGCTGCTGGTCACCGTCCAGGACGACGGCGTCGGACTGCCCGAGGGCTTCGACCCGCACCGTTCGGGCAACCTCGGCCTGCAGATCGTACGGACGCTGGTGGAGGGCGAGTTGGGCGGCAGCTTCGACATGGTGGCCGCTCCGGAGCGCGGCACCCAGGTGCTCCTGGACATCCCGGTGGTCGTGCCCAAGTGACGCGCCCGACGCGCGCACGGGCCGCACCGGCGGCCCGTGGGCTGCGCCGGTCGGCGTTCCGCGAGGATCGTCACTCAGTGTGACCGGCTTCGGACGGGAACAGCAATGAGCCCCGGACCACCAAGGTGGTCCGGGGCTGAAAGCTCGTTGCATCAAGCGCATCGGGGTACTGCGCGCTGCGGCTCGGGGGCGGGAGTTGCGTACTCGCTGTACGCGCCGCCAAGCTCAGGCTCGTGCGGGGTGGAACGTCAGGCGGTGGCCTGACGAGCTCGGTTGCGGGCGGCACGGCGCTTCATTGCGCGGCGCTCGTCCTCGCTGAGGCCACCCCAGACGCCGGAGTCCTGGCCGGACTCGAGCGCCCACTGCAGACACTGCTCCATGACGGGGCAGCGACGGCAGACGGCCTTGGCTTCCTCGATCTGCAGCAGCGCAGGACCGGTGTTGCCGATGGGGAAGAAGAGCTCGGGGTCTTCCTCGCGGCAAACGGCGTTGTGACGCCAGTCCATGGCTGCTACCTCTCCTTGGTATTACATGCACGTTGCTTGTGAATGTGAACGCTTTCACGAATCCCTCAACAAGTGAAGGGCCGACAACCAGATGGACTGGTGTGGTCCTGTGATTTGAGGAGGGGTTCCGGTGCTCTGGGGGCCGATGGTGCGGGCCGTCCCGAGCGCCACGTAGAGACTCGCAAACCTCAGCGGCGGATACAACCCCTTCAGGAAAGTTTTTTTTGATTCCTCGGTGTCGGCTGAGTCACAGCCGTACTTCCATGGGGTGGACCCTGGTCTAAACGTTCGAGTGAAAGGAGTTTGGCCCCTTCCGCTCACACAATCACACGCAGTGCACGGCGTACGCCTGTGAACGTCACGCTCGTACGCAGTCCCAGATGGTCGCCGTCCATCTGAAGGGGGAGCGGAACCTTCGAATGCAAGGTGAAGTCCGCCAGGTCATGCAGAGTGACGGCGTGCTTGCCGTGGGGTCCACGCTCGGGGGACGAAGTGAGCAACTGGGTGGCATACCGGGCGACCGCGGGCGTCGACATGCGGCTGAGTGCCAGTACGTCGAGTCCGGTATCGAACGAGGCCTTAGGTGCCGCGTACACCGGACGATTGCCGAGAAACGTCCACGGCGAGGTGTTGCAGATGATGGACAGGACCAGATCGGTCACCGGGTCGACGCCGGGGCGCTCCAGGGTGATCGTCCCGTGCCGGCGGTGAGGATCGTCCAGAAACTGACGCAGTACTTGGCGGAGATACAGCGCGTGCGTGGAGCGCCGGCCCAGTTCGCGCTGCTGTTCGACCCGGCCCACGACCCCGGCGTCGAAGCCGAGGCCGGCGCAGAAGGTGAACCAGCGGGAGGGGACGGACTCGTCCTCGGTGCCGGGTGTGCCCGCGGCCAGACCGAGGCCGACCGTGCGCTCGCGCTCCTCGCGCAGGGCGTCCAGCAGGGCGCCCGTCGCCTCCACGGCGTCGTTCGGCAGGCCCAGGGCGCGGGCGAAGACGTTGGTGGAGCCGCCGGGGACCACGGCGAGGCCGGGAACGCGGGGGTCGGGGCCCCGGTGCAGAAGGCCGTTCACGACCTCGTTGACCGTGCCGTCCCCGCCGAGGGCCACGACCATGTCTATGTCGTCGCTGTCCGCGGCCTGCCGTCCGAGGTCCCGGGCGTGCCCGCGGTACTCGGTCGTGACCACTTCCAGTTTCATCTCACTGGCCAATGCGTGGATCAGCACGTCACGCGTACGCGCACTTGTGGTGGTTGCCGCCGGATTGACCACGAGAAGTGCACGCATGCGATGCAGCGTACCTACTGGGTGGTACTCGTCCCAGACCGAGGTAGGGATCCAGTAAGAGATCGCGGGTGCGGAAGGGGTGCGGAACCGGATCGCCGCGCCGCCCGTGGCGGTGCGGTTCCCGGCCCCGGGGCACTCGGACGTCCGGGACCGACGGCTACTCTTCGGGGGTGAGCCGTGAGCAGAATCCCACTCCCGACGCCCCCCGATCCGACCCCCGCCCCGGACGGCTGACCGCCGCCGCGGCGCTGGCCGCGCTGGAGGGGACCGCCCTCGTGGCGGGCGGCGTCTGCGTCCTCGTCCTCGGTCTCACCGGCGATCCCGACAGCCGGCGGCAGGCCGTCACCGGCGGCGTCACGCTGATCGCGCTCGCGCTGCTGCCGCTGCTCGCCGCGCGCGGACTGCTGCTGCGCCGCGCCTGGAGCCGTGGCCCGGCCCTCGTCACCCAGATCCTGGCGCTGCCCGTCGCCTACACCCTGCTCCAGGCCGACAGCGTCGCGATCCCCGCCGGTATCGCCCTCGCCGCCGTCGCCGTGGTGTCCCTGGTGCTGCTGGCGAACCCGGCGACGACACGGGCCCTCGGCATCCGAGGGCCCGGCGGCGACGCGCGCGACGAGAAGTAGCGGGGCTCACTCCTCGACGAGGAGCTTCTCCCGAAGCTGGGCCAGTGTGCGGGCCAGCAGTCGCGAGACGTGCATCTGCGAGATGCCGACTTCCTGCGCGATCTGCGACTGCGTCATGTTGCCGAAGAAGCGAAGGAGCAGGATCCGCTTCTCCCGCGGGGGCAGGTCCTCAAGGAGCGGCTTCAGCGACTCGCGGTACTCGACGCCCTCCAGCGCCTCGTCCTCGGCGCCCAGGGTGTCCGCGACCGCCGGGGACTCGTCGTCCGTGTCGGGGACGTCCAGGGACAGCGTGGAGTACGCGTTGGCGGACTCCAGGCCCTCCAGGACCTCCTCCTCCGAGATGGCGAGCTTCTCGGCCAGCTCGTGCACCGTCGGGGAGCGCCCGTGCAACTGGGAGAGCTCCGCGGTCGCCGTGGTCAGCGCGAGCCGCAGCTCCTGAAGACGGCGCGGTACCCGTACCGCCCAGCCCTTGTCGCGGAAGTGCCGCTTGATCTCGCCGACCACCGTCGGGGTCGCGTACGTCGAGAACTCGACACCGCGCTCCGGGTCGAACCGGTCGACCGACTTGATCAGCCCGATCGTCGCGACCTGGGTCAGGTCGTCCAGCGGCTCGCCGCGGTTGCGGAAGCGGCGGGCCAGGTGCTCGACGAGCGGCAGGTGCATGCGGACGAGCTGATTGCGCAGCTCCGCGTACTCGGTGCTGCCGTCCTGGAGTTTGCGCAGTTCGATGAACATCGCCCGCGCCCCGCTGCGGTCACGGGGGTCGTGCTGGATCTGCCGGGCTTCGGTCTCGTGCTGGGCGTCCTGCACACCCTGCACACCCTGCGCGCCCTGCTCAGGCTCTCGCTCGTGCTGCGCGCCCTGCACGTTCTGCTCCGCGTTTCGCTCGTGCTCGCTCATAGTCCCGCCCGTCACCATTTCCCGAGCTCGAGGCTCTTCCCCCGTGTCCTCGGCCGCGCTCGAACCGGGGGGACCTCCCCGGACGGGGAAGGCTCCCGGCTGCGCCGCCGCCGAGGAGACGCCGATCTCCGGATGCGGCCGGGCCTGCTCGGGGATGCCGTCGACGCCGTCCGCCGTGTGCCGCGGCCCGCCCGGACCGTCGGCGCGCCCCGCGGGAGGCTCCCGTGTGCCGCGCTCTTCGTCCCGCACCGGCCCGTCCCCGTTCCTCACGCCGGCCCGGGTCCCGCGCCGCGTTGTTTGTAAAGGCTGATCGAAACGGTCTTGTCCTCGGAGACGGTGGAGTCGACCTTGCCCGCGAGAGCCGACAGGACGGTCCACGCGAAGGTGTCACGTGACGGAGCGTGACCGTCGGTGGTCGGTGCCGAGACCGTGACCTCCAGTGAGTCGTCGATCAGCCGGAAAACACAACTGAGCACCGAGCCGGGGACGGCCTGCTGCAGCAGGATCGCGCAGGCCTCGTCCACCGCGATGCGCAGATCCTCGATCTCGTCGAGGGTGAAGTCCAAACGGGCCGCCAGCCCGGCCGTGGCCGTGCGCAGTACCGACAGGTAGGCACCCGCGGCCGGCAGCCGGACTTCCACGAAGTCCTTCGTCGCGGGCTCGCCTGCGATCTGGGACACCCTCACCTCCATGGTGGTACAAGCTCATTCGAGCTCTTTCGGGGGCCGAGGGTCGCCCCCCGGGGTAACGCGCTACGTCGTTCAGCGGTGACGCTACCGCGCTCCCGACTTTCCTGTCCTGGGGACCCCGCCCCTTGCTGTCACTCATAGTAAGCCCACGAGTACGGACAGTGGCTAGAGGTCTGCGCCCCCAAATAGGAAGAGCGCGCGCCGGGTTGACGTACCCAGACGTCAGACGGTCGAACCGTCCGGATCGGGAGTCACGCGCGTACGTGATCCACGGCTCAGACGAGGACGTGGTCCACGAAACACCAACGCCAGTTCTCCCCCTGCTCGAACGTGCGCATGATCGGATGTCCGGTGGTGTGGTGATGCTCCGAGGCATGCCGCAGCGGTGAGGAGTCGCAACAGGCGAGATGCCCGCACTCCAGACACAGCCGAAGCTGCACCGGGTGGGTACCGGCGGCCACGCACTCCAGGCAGGTCTCGCTCCCGGGGTCGGGTTCGGGCTGCGGCAGCGCGTCGGCGTGCGTGCACTGTTTCATGATTGCCAGGTTACGTCGGGCGCGCGGGACACCGCGCGGAAAAAGAGGGCGGGCGGAAGACGATGGACGTGTTGCCACTGCTGTTGCTGGTCGCGGGGAGCGCGGCGATCGCCGGTGCCGCCCGCCGGACCCCGGTCCCGGCACCCCTGCTGATCGTCGCCGTGGCCCTGCTGGTCTCGTACATCCCCGGGGTGCCGACGTACGAACTCGACCCCGACATCGTGCTCCCGCTGGTGCTGCCCCCGCTGCTGTACACGGCGGCCACCGACAGCTCCTACCTCGACCTGAGGGCCCAGTTGAGGCCCGTCGCGCTGTTGTCGGTCGGGTACGTCCTCTTCGCGACCCTCGTGGTCGGCTGGGCCGCCTATCTGCTCGTACCGGACCTGCCGCTGCCCGCGGCGCTCGTCCTCGGCGCCGTGGTCGCGCCGCCGGACGCGGTGGCCGCGACGGCCGTGGCACGCCGCGTGGGACTGCCCTCACGGATCACCACGATCCTCCAGGGCGAGTCCCTGGTGAACGACGCGACCGCGATCACCGCCTACAAGGTGGCGCTCGCGGCGGCGGTCGGCGAGGGCGCCACCTGGGCGGGCGGTGTCCGCGAGTTCCTGCTCGCGGCGGTCGGCGGGGTCGTCGTCGGGCTCGTCCTGATGATCCCCATCCACTGGCTGCGCACCCACATGAACGAAGCGCTCCTGCAGAACACCCTCTCCCTGCTGATCCCCTTCGTCGCCTACGGCATCGCCGAGCAGTTCCACGCCTCCGGGGTGCTCGCGGTGGTCGTCGTCGCGCTCTACCTGGGACACCGCTCCTGGGAGGTGGACTTCGCGACCCGGCTCCAGGAGGAGGCGGTGTGGAAGATGGTCGCCTTCGTCCTGGAGTCCGCGGTGTTCGCGCTGATCGGACTCCAGCTCCCGGTCGTCCTCAAGGGCCTCGGCGCCTACGAGGGGACGACAGCCGCCTGGTACGCCCTGGCCCTCTTCCTCGTCGTCGTCGCGACCCGCTTCGTGTGGGTGTACCCCGCCACCTTCCTGCCCCGCCTCCTGTCGGCGCGCATCCGCGAACGCGAGGCCAACCCCACCTGGAAGGCACCCTTCGTCATCGGCTGGGCCGGCATGCGCGGCGTCGTCTCGCTCGCCATCGCCTTCTCGGTCCCGCTCACCGTGGACGGCGGTGACGCCTTCCCCGGACGCAACCTGATCCTCTTCCTGACCTTCACCACCGTCATCGGCACCCTGGTCGTGCAGGGCCTGACCCTGCCCCCGCTCATCCGGCTGCTGAAACTGCCGGGACGCGACGCGCAGGCCGAGACCCTCGCCGAGGCCAACGCCCAGGCACAGGCCTCCCGCGCCGCCGAGGAGCGCCTCGACGAACTCCTCGCCGACGAGCGCAACGCCCTGCCGCCGCCGCTCGCCGAGCGCCTGCGCACGGTCATGGAGCGGCGCCGCAACGCCGTCTGGGAGCGGCTCGGCGCGGTCAACCCGGTCACCGGCGAGACCGCGGACGACACCTACCGCCGTCTCTCCCGCGAGATGATCGGCGCCGAGCGCGACGTCTTCGTCAGGCTGCGCGACCTCCGCTACATCGACGACGAGATGCTGCGCACGCTGCTGCGCCGGCTGGACCTGGAGGAGGCGGCGGCCTACCGGGAGGCGGCCTGAGGCCTGGTCCCCCGGGGCCGGGGAACGGCGCTCCGGTGATCACCGCCGCCACCGTCGTGCCGCGCGGGAACGCCCCTTCCTCGGCGAGGGCGACAAGTCCGTAGAGCATCTTGGCGACATAGAGACGTTCGACGGCCAGTCCGTGCCGCTGCTCGAAGTCCTCGGCGAAGGCGTCGAGTTCGGCGGTGGTGCGGGCGTAGCCGCCGAAGTGGAAGCGGTCGTCGAGGGACCAGTTCCCGCGCCGGGCGCCGAACGCGGCCGCCTGGAGGGCCGTCGTGCCGGCTTCGAGGAAGCCGCCGCGCAGGACCGGGACACCCAGTGCCCGCTGGCCCGTGGCGAGGCCCGCGGCCAGCCCGGCCAGCGTGCCGCCGGTGCCGCAGGCGAGGGCGGCCACGTCGATGCCGTCCTCGTCCCGCAGTTCCTCACCGAGTGCCCGGCAGCCGCGTACGGCGAGGGCGTTGCTGCCGCCCTCGGGCACGACGTACGCGTCCTCGGTGCCCGTCGCCCGCAGGATCCCGGCCAGGGTCGCGGGTTCCGTCTTGTGCCGGTATGTCGATCTGTCGACGAAGTGAAGGCGCATGCCGTCGGCGGCGCAGCGGGCCAGCGAGGTGTTGAGGGGGCGGTCGGCCAGTTCCTGGCCGCGGACCACGCCCAGCGTGGGCAGGCCCAGGAGACGGCCCGCGGCGGCGGTGGCTCGCAGATGGTTCGAGTACGCCCCGCCGAACGTGACCAGCGTGCGGCCCGCCGCAGCTTCGAGGTTCGGCGTCAGCTTGCGCCACTTGTTGCCGATCAGCTCGGGGTGGATCAGGTCGTCCCGCTTCAGCAGCAGGCGCACCCCGCGCCGGGCGAACCGCTCGTCCCCGGCCTCCGTCAACGGCGACGGAAGCCGGGGCGAGGGACCGACGGGCCCGGGTGTCCCGCGCGGGACACCCGGGCCAAGGAGAGGGGTCGTGACGGCCCGGTGCGGGCCGGCGGGCGCGGTGCGGGAGACCGCGGGACCGGCCGTGACCGCCGGGTCCACGGGGGCTGCCGGGCGGGCGGCGCGGCCCGGGGCGGCCGGGCCGGGGGCTTCCGGGTCGCCGAGGGCGGGCCCGGTGCGGTCCGGGCCGCCGTCCGGGGTGTCGGGGCTGGTCACGGGTTCATTGTCGGACACCTGTCCGGGGACGGCCGGACGCGGGACCCCGCGGCACCGGCCGTCCGCGCCGGCCCCCGGCGCCTCGGCTCGCCTCAGCTCACTTCAGCAGCTCGCGGACGCGACCCCGCAGGGAGCTCATCGTGAAGCCCCGCGGGTCCACCTTCCCCGGCTGCCACTCCAGGTGGCCGATGACCGAGCGCTCCGTCCAGTCGTGGAACCGGCAGATCGCGGCGGAGACCTTGGCGATGGCGTCGAGCTGCGCCTCGGGCCACGGGTCCTTCCCGTCGCCGAGGTTCTCGCACTCGAAGCCGTAGAAGTGGCGGTTGCCGTCGGTGTTCGCCTCGTTGTCGTGCGGCAGCGCCTTCTCGGCGATCACCGCGCGCAGCACGTCGTCGTCGCCGAGCCCCGCGTGGTTGGCGCGGCCGTAGCCGACCATGTGCAGGACGCCGTCCTTGGTGATGACCCCGTGGCACAGCGGTCCGGGCAGGTCCTCGCGGCCCTCGCGGCACAGCCCGACCGTGAGCGCGCTGCCCGAGGTCACCGTGTGGTGGATCATCACCCCGTGCACCGGCCCCCACGGGCCCTTGTGATTGCGGTTGTGGTGCTCCCAGTCGCCGACCTCGACGACATGGACACCTTCGTCCCTGATCCGGTCGAGGAACCTGCCCGCGGACATGGGCGATGCCATGGCCGACTCCTTCGCGCTGTTCGTCGGCCGCCCTGCCGCGGCCGTCTGGTACCGCAGCTTCTATATCCGGCCGGGTGGCCGGAACCAGCCGTTCGCACAGCGTGCGAGCCGATCCGGTCAGCCCGGGCGACGCGGAATCGCCCCTCCCTGCCCAGGTCCGGAGTGATCCATTCCCCCTCATTCGTGTAATGGCATCAGCACACACCGTGATGAAAGGCTTGGCCGCGAAGATCAGTGCACGACCGGGAGGGCAATTTTCATGTCGGTAGGCGAAGAGGTCCGCGCGGAGCAGAACCGTCCGCAGCAGAGTCTCGGCACATCAGCCGCGCGGAACCTGGCCACCACCACCAAGTCCGCGCCACAGATGCAGGAGATCAGCTCACGGTGGCTGCTGCGCATGCTTCCGTGGGTGAACGTGCAGGGTGGCACGTACCGCGTGAACCGGCGGCTCAGCTACTCCGTGGGCGACGGGCGCGTGACGTTCGTCAAGACGGGCGACCGTGTCCAGGTCATCCCCGCGGAGCTCGGAGAACTGTCCGTGCTGCGGTCGTACGAGGACCACGAAGTGCTGGGCGAGCTCGCCCAGCGGTGCCAGCAGCGGGAGTTCGCCCCGGGGGAGGTGCTGGCCTCGTTCGGCAGCCGGGCCGAGGAGGTGTTCCTCCTGGCGCACGGCAAGGTCGAGAAGATCGGCACCGGTCCCTACGGGGGCGACGCGGTGCTCGGTGTCCTCGCCGACGGCGCGTACTTCGGCGAACAGGCGCTCATCGACCCGGAGGCCATCTGGGAGTACACCGCCCGCGCGGTGACGGCGGTGACCGTGCTCGTACTGCCCCGCCAGGACCTCGAACAGGTGGCGGAGCGTTCCGAGTCCCTGAACGAACACCTCCAGGAACTGCGCGCGATTCCGTCGCAGCGCACCAACAAGTACGGCGAGAAGGAGATCGACCTCGCGGCCGGCCACACCGGTGAGCAGGACATCCCGGGCACCTTCGTGGACTACGAGGCGTCCCCGCGCGAGTACGAACTGAGCATCGCCCAGACCGTCCTGCGCCTGCACACGCGCGTGGCGGACCTCTACAACCAGCCGATGAACCAGACCGAGCAGCAGTTGCGGCTCACCGTGGAGGCGTTGAAGGAGCGCCAGGAGCACGAGCTCATCAACAACCGCGAGTTCGGCATGCTCAACAACTGCGAGTACGACCAGCGGCTCCAGCCGCACGACGGCGTACCGAGCCCGGACGACATGGACGAGCTGCTCAGCCGCCGCCGCGGCACCAAGCTGTTCCTCGCCCATCCGCGCGCGATCTCCGCGTTCGGCCGCGAACTGAACAAGCGCGGGCTCGTCCCCGAGAGCATCGAGATGGCCGGCAACCGCATCCCGACCTGGCGCGGGGTGCCGATCTTCCCGTGCAACAAGATCCCGGTCACCGACGCCCGTACGACCTCGATCATCGCCATGCGTACCGGCGAGGCCGAACAGGGAGTGGTCGGGCTCCAGCAGGCGGGCATCCCGGACGAGATCGAGCCGAGCCTGTCGGTGCGCTTCATGGGCATCAACGAACAGGCGGTCATCTCCTACCTGGTGACGGCGTACTACTCGGCCGCCGTGCTCGTGCCGGACGCGCTCGGCATCCTGGAGAACGTCGAGATCGGGCGCTGGCGGTGACCTTCCGCGAAGCGGAGCCCGGTGTGGTCCCGCCCTCCGGGGCGGGACCGTGCCGGGGACACGCGCCCGCGCACGGCGGCCTTCCCGGCGCCACCGTCAGCAGGTGTTCCGGTGCGATCGAGCGGGTGAGGACATGACGACCCGGACGCGGCAGGGACCGGCCGGAATTCCCGGCGGACGGCGCCCGGCGGGGCCTTCGGAACGACGGGGTTCCGGCGGGAGACCCACGGAGAGACCGGGCCCGCCGGGTCCGCTCGACGCGCAGGAGGCCGCGGTCGTCCTGGAGCGGGCGCGGGCGTGCGTCGACCCCGAGCTGCGCGGGGCCGTCGACTCGCTGCCGGGCTCCATGCGCCGGATCGCGCTGTACCACTTCGGCTGGGAGCGGGCGGACGGCACCCCGGCGGCGGGGAACGCCGGCAAGGCCATCCGGCCGGCGCTGGTGCTGACCGCGGTCCAGGCGCTCGGCGGACAGCGCGAGACGGCCGTACGGGCGGCCGCCGCCGTGGAGCTGATCCACAATTTCACCCTGCTGCACGACGACGTGATGGACCGGGACACCACCCGCAGACACCGCCCCACCGCGTGGACCGTGTTCGGCGACGCCGACGCGATCCTCGCCGGGGACGCCCTCCAGGCCCTGGCCCTGGGGATGCTCGCCGAGGACCCGCACCCCGCGTCCTCGGCCGCCGCCGCGCGGCTCGCGGGCTGTGTCGTCGAACTGTGCGCCGGACAGCACACGGACACGGCCATGGAGAAGCTCGGCCCGGACGAGGTCACCCTCGACGAGTGCCTCGCCATGGCCGAGGCGAAGACGGGCGCCCTGCTCGGCAGCGCCTGCGCCATCGGCGGGCTGTACGCGGGGGCGGCCGCCGAGGACGTCGAGGCTCTCGACGCGTTCGGCCGGGAGGCGGGGCTCGCGTTCCAGCTCATCGACGACGTGATCGGGATCTGGGGAGACCCGGGCCGTACCGGCAAACCGGCCGGGGCGGACCTCGTCGTCCGCAAGAAGTCGCTGCCCGTGGTCGCCGCGCTCACCTCGGGCACCCCGGCGGCCGCCGAACTCGCCGAGCTGTACGCGGCGCCCTACCGGGAAGGAGAGCTGGAGCGCACGGCGCTGGCGGTCGAACGGGCGGGCGGGCGTGACTGGGCGCAGGCCCAGGCGGCCGACCGGATGTCCCGGGCGATGCACGAACTGTCCCGCGCGGTGCCCGACCCCGAGGCGGCGGGCGGTCTGATCGCACTGGCCGAGTTCGTCACGCGGCGCAGCAGCTGACCGGCCCGGTGCCACCGGTCGACCGCCCCGGAACCCCGGGCACCGTACGGAACCTGACATCCGTGCGGTGCCCCGGCTCCGGCGAGCGGGCGGGCCCCACGCGCCCCCACGGAGACCGGGCGGGCCCCACGCGCCCCCACGGCGGGCGGGACCGCGTCCTCCCGCCCGTCCCGCCAGGCGCGGGCGTAATAGGCTCAACCGCCGTACGGTCGAGGCGGGTTGGGGCGAGAGGTGGGGCTGGTCATGGGTGTGGCGATCCGGGTGGCGGACGAGGCGGACCGGGAGCTGGTCGTCCGGCTGCTGGACGAGGCCTTCCAGGACGATCCGGTGAGCGGCTGGGTCTTCCCCGACCCGGCGCGGCGCCGCGCGAAGCACCCCGATCTGATGGCGGCCTTCACCGATGTGGTGCTCGCCGAGGGGCGCATAGACCTGGCCGAGGACGGTTCGGCGTGCGCCCTGTGGCTGTCCGTCCCCGCCGCCGGGAACCACGACGGCGCGGGCGGGAACCAGGGGGACGGCGAAGGCGACGGGGCCGACGAGGACGGTCCCGCGCAGCTCCGGGAGGCCGTCGACCCGGACAACGAACGGATCGAGCTGATCGGCCGGCTGACGGCCGGCATCCATCCCGAGGGGCGGGCCCACGCCTACCTGTGGATGATCGGGGTGACGCCGCGGCGCCAGGGCGAAGGCCTCGGCCGCGCGCTGATCGAGTCGGTCCTCGACCGCTGCGACCGCGAGGGACTGGCCGCCTACCTGGAGGCGAGCAACCCCCGCAGCCGCGCCCTGTACGAACGGCTCGGCTTCGCGCTCACGGGCCGCCCCCTCGACCTGCCGGACGGCCCGCGGATGTGGCCGATGTGGCGCGAGCCGCGTCCGGGGGGACCGGCGCGGGCCTAGGCCGGCAGTCTCCGGATATCGGGGCCGGGCCTTGTTTCGGGACGTACGACAGGAAGCGGCACGTCCGCCGTCCTACCCTGAAGGCATGGGCACGGATGAGTATGTATGTCCGGAATGCGGACAGCCGGTCGCCACGATCGTGCATCGGTACAAGACTCTGGGCGCCTGGGTGCCCAGATGGGGTCCCGGGCCCTGCCGCAACCCGGACTGCGCGGTCTACGCGGACGAGCCCGAACACGGCCACGGCGACGGCCAGGGTGAGGGCCAGGGGCCGGATCTGCCGGAGGAGACCGCGGCGGAACCTTCCTGACGCACACCGGACACCGCCCCACGAGGTCGCGAAAAGACGTGCGGAGAACGTGTAGAGAAACGCGGGCCGGCTCCGACGTCCCCTGTGAGAGCCGCCCACGACGGGCGGTCCGAGCCGAGGAAGCCGAAGGAGCGGACTCATGAAGTACCTGGTGATGGTGCAGGGCACACACGCCGACTACGAGGCCATGCGGGGCAAGGCGTCCGCCGGGTCCCCGGCCTGGACCGAACAGGAACTGCAGGCCATGTACGCCTACATGGGCGCGATCGGCGACGACCTCTCCGAATCCGGCGAGCTCGTCGACGCCCAGGGGCTGACCGACCCGGCGCGGGCCCGCCAGGTGTCCCTGGGCCCGGACGGCAAGGCCGTGATCACCGACGGCCCGTACAGCGAGACCAAGGAGCTGATGGCCGGCTACTGGGTGGTCGACTGCGCGAGCCTGGAGCGGGTCACCGAGATCGCCGAGCGGGTCACCCAGTGTCCGGGTCCCGAGGGCCAGACCGGCCGCCCCGTCGTCATCCGCCCCATCCAGGAAGGGGCCGGGGACATCTGAGCGGGATGAGGGACACGACTGAGGTCGAGGACCTGCTGCGCCGCCACGCGCCGCAGGTCCTCGGCGCGCTCGTCCGCCGCTACGGGCACTTCGACGCGGCCGAGGACGCGACACAGGAGGCCCTGCTCGCCGCCGCCGGGCAATGGCCCGAGAGGGGTCTGCCGGACAACCCGCGCGGATGGCTGATCAAGGTCGCCTCGCGCCGGCTGGTCGACGCCCTGCGCGCGGAGGAGGCGCGGCGGCTGCGGGAGGAGAAGGCCGCGGCGCTGACGCCGCGGGACGCCTTCACCGCGCCGCCGCCGGGCTCGGACCGCGCCCCGTCGCTGGACGACACCCTCTCCCTCCTCTTCCTGTGCTGCCATCCCGCGCTGTCCCCGGCCGCGCAGATCGCCCTCACCCTGCGCGCGGTCGGCGGCCTGACCACGGCGGAGATCGCGCGGGCGTACCTGGTGCCCGAGGCGACCATGGCGCAGCGGATCAGCCGGGCCAAGCAGCGGATACGGGGCGTCGGTCTCGGCCGCCCCGACCACTGGGAGGAACGGCTCCCCGCCGTCCTGCACACGCTCTACCTGATCTTCAACGAGGGCTACACGGCGACCTCCGGCCCGGCGCTCCAGCGCGTCGAACTCACCCATGAGGCCGCCCGGTTGACCCGCACCGTCCGGCAACTGCTGCCGGAGGACGGCGAGGTGACCGGACTGCTCGCGCTGATGCTGCTCACCGACGCCCGGCGCGCGGCGCGGACCGGGCCGCACGGAGAACTCGTCCCGCTCGACGAGCAGGACCGCACCCGCTGGGACGGCGCGGCGATCGAGGAGGGCGTGAAGCTGGTGACCGAGGCGCTGGCGCTGGGACCGGCGGGCCCCTACGCGCTCCGCGCCGCGATCGCCGCGGTCCACGACGAGGCGCCGTCGGCGGAGGCGACGGACTGGACCGAGATCCTCGGTCTGTACGACCTCCTCGTCCGCCGCGTCCCGGGTCCCGTCGAACGCCTCAACCGCGCGGTCGCCGTGGCCATGGTGCACGGGCCGCGTGCCGCCCTCGCCGAACTCGACCGGCTGGAGGACGAGTCGGCGGCCGGGCACCGGCTGGACGCGGTCCGTGGCCATCTGCTGGAGCGCGCGGGCGACCCCGACGCGGCGCGGGAGGCCTACGCGTCGGCGGCGGCCAAGACCCTCAGCCTGCCCGAGCGCCGCTATTTGGAGGTGCGGGCGGCCCGGCTGGGTGCGTAGCGTTGCCGGCATGTCCGAACCTCTGCTGCATCTGACCGAGCGTTCCCTGTGGGACGCGGCCCGCGCGGCGGGCACCTTCGAGAGATCCACCCGCGGCCGGACCCTCCAGGAGGAGGGCTTCATCCACTGCTCGCTGCGCCGCCAGCTGCCCGCCGTGGCCGCCACGCTGTACGGCTCCTACACCGGGGACGACGAGCTCGTGGTCCTCGTGGTCGACGCCGAACGGCTCACGGCACCGGTCCGCTTCGAGGCGATGGACCCCGGCGGGGAGGAATTCCCGCACGTCTACGGGCCGATCGCGGTGGACGCGGTCGTGGACGTGGAGGTCTGGGACCAGGGCGCCGCGGCTCGGTCCTGATCCGAGGGGGCGTGCCGGGCCGGCCCCGAGGGGCGTGCCGCTCCTAGGGGAGGCTGCCCGTCGCGGGATCGCGGCCGGTCAGGCAGTAGGTGCCGCCGACGGGGTCCCGCATCACCGTCCAGCGCGCACCCCGGCCGACCGCCGTCGCGCCCAGGGCCTCGTGGTGGGCACGGACCGCGTCGACGTCCGAGCAGGCGAGGTCCAGGTGGGCCGAGGTGGGACGTCCGGTACCGAGACGCTGCAACAGGACGCGCAGCGGCAGCCCGGCGGGCGGCCTGACCAGATGGAACCCGGGGAGCGCTCCGGGGAGGGACTCCCACCCGGTGAGCTCGCTCCAGAACCCGGTCTCGGCCTCGTACACACCCGGCGCCAGGTCGATGCTCACCTGGTCCAGCCGGCTCGTCGCCCCGTCCGGTCCCTCGGTCACCGGCGGCCGCGCGGATTCCCCGTTCCACGGCACCGCGCAGAACAACTGCCCGCCGGGGGAGCGCAGTACGGCCCATCCGTCATGATCCGCGACGACCGTGGCACCCAGCCGCAGCGCCCACTCCACCAGCGCCGGTACGTCCTCCACGGACAGGTCGAGGTGCGCGCCCCCGACGCCGTCCCCGACCCCCTGGGCCTTCACGCACGCGTCCCCCTCGCCGGGCAGCAGCGTCACGAACTCGCCCTGGTCACCGCGGGGTTCGGACAGCGTCGTGCCGGTGACCGCCGTCCAGAAGGCGAGGGCCCGTCCGAGTTCCCCCACGGGCCGGTCGACGAAGACGTGGGTCCACCGGATGACCGGCCTCGTGGTCACCAGGGTCCTGCCCGCCCCGCCGTCCGTACGGTTCATGCCGCCTCCTGGGCGATCAGGGCGCGCAGCGACGTCTTCATCCGCGCCACGAAGGCGTCGCGGGTCTCGGGGGAGAGGACGTCCAGGGAGAGATACGGGTTGAGGTCCTCCAGCTCGACGAGGAGCAGCTCGCCGCCGGGTGCCCGGCAGGCGTCCACGCGCTGGATGCCGTACGCGATGTCGTTCCACTCGATGAACCGCTGCGCGAACTCCCGGTCCTCGTCGGTCGGTTCGTACGGCTCCAGGGCCCAGCGCCGGTCCGGGTCGGGCGCGTACAGGGCGTACTGGAGGGTGTGGTCGACGAAGTAGAACGACACCTCGTAGCGGAAATCGACGCGCGGCTGGACGAGGATGTCGCCGAACGGCAGGGCGGCGAGTTCCTCGGGCGAAACGAACTCCAGGCCGATGGAGTCCGCTCCCTGCCTCGGCTTCACCACGTACATGGCGGCCTCGGGCAGCAGGTCCAGATCCTGTGCGCGGTCGACGGTCGGGATGACGGGGAATCCGGCCGCCGTCAGCTCCAGGAGGTAGCCCTTGCCGGCCATGTCCCCCTTGCCGGAGAGCTGGTTGTAGACGCGGACGCCCTCCGCGAGCGCCCGTTCGCGGAACGCGTCGTAGGCGGCCTGGTAGTGCAGGACGGGCCCGCTGTTGCGGACGACCACGGCGTCGAAGCCGGTCATCAGCGCGGCCGCGTCCAGCGGGTGGCACACGGCGATGTCGAAGTCCTCGCGCAGCCGCGAGGTCAGGGAGATGTCCTCGTCGCAGTACCGCCGCCCCTTGGCCGGATAGGCCAGGTCGCTGACGAACAGGACGCGGGGGCGCGCGGACGGCACGGGTGGCTCCTCGAAGCGTTCGGACGGTTCGTCCCGCGGGCCGGTCCTGCCCGCGGAACACGGACGTAGTGTCCCTCCCCCGTGATCACGGCCCCCCGTCGCCCCCGGCCGGGGCCCGCCGTCACCCGGGAACGACGGCCGGTCCCCGGGCCCCGAAGGGTGCCGGGCAGGCCCAGGGGCGTGCCGGTCAGCGGGCGGCGCGCTTCTCCGCGAAGCGCAGGAGGTTGCCCGCCGGGTCGCGGAAGGCACAGTCCCGCAGGCCGTACGGCTGGTCCTCGGGCTCCTGGACGACGTCGGCGCCCGAGGCGCGGACCCGCTCGAAGAGCTCGTCGCAGTCGGTCGTCGAGAAGATCACTCCGCGCAGCATCCCCTTGGCCAGCAGTTCGGCCATGGCCTGCTTGTCCGCGGGAGAGGCGTCCGGGTCCGCCCCCGGGGGCTCCAGGACGATCTCCACATCCGGCTGGAGCGGCGAGCCGACGGTGACCCAGCGCATGCCCTCGAACCCGACGTCACCCCGGACCTCCAGGCCCAGCACGTCACGGTAGAAGGCGAGCGCCTTGTCGTGGTCGTCGACGGAGATGAAGCACTGGGACAGTTTCAGATCCATGCGTCCAACCTAGAGCGTGCGGTTCGGACGACGCCGGCCGGACGCGGAGAGGACAGCCCTCAGAGCCGCGTCCCCGGTTCCGCCTCCGGGTTGCGGTGGCGGGCCGGACGGGTGAGCCGGCGGGCCACGCAGGAGGGAATGGGGGCGCCGTGGTCGTGCGGGCGGGCCCGGTACGCGCTCGGGGTCTCGCCCACCAGTTCCGTGAACCGCGAGCTGAACGAGCCCAGCGAGGTGCAGCCCACCGCGAAGCACACCTCGGTCACCGTCAGGTCGCCGCGCCGCAGCAGGGCCTTCGCGCGCTCGATCCGGCGGGTCATCAGATAGGTGTACGGCGTCTCGCCGAACGCCTCCCGGAAACTCCGCTGGAAGTGTCCGGGTGACATCAGCGCGGTGCGCGCGAGCGTGGCCATGTCCCACGGCTCGGCGTACTCGCGGTTCATCCGGTCGCGTGCCTGCCGCAGCCGGACCAGGTCTTCGAGCGGTCGGGAATTCGCCACGGTCCCAGAATGGCACACGGACCGCCGCCCCCCGGGGGATCACTGGCCCGGGGGACGGCGGTGGTCGTGCGTGCGCGAGGGTGTCCGTGCCGTCAGGCGGCGAGGACCTTCGCCTTGGCCTTCTCGAACTCCTCGGCCGTGATGTGGCCGTGGTTCTTGAGGTCCGCGAGCTTCGCCAGTTCGTCGGCCTTGCCGGTGGTGCCGGCGGTCTCGCGGATGTAGGAATTCATGTCTTCCTGGTTCTTCTGGATGCGCTTCATCTCGCGCTCACCCATTCCGCGGCCCCGTGCGATCAGGTACACGAAGATGCCCAGGAAGGGCAGGATGACGACGAAGACGCACCAGCCCGACTTGCCCCAGCCACTCAGCGCGTCGTCGCGGAAGATGTCCCCGATGACGCGGAAGAGCAGCATGAACCAGAGGATCCAGAGGAAGAACCACATCGTGGTCCAGAAGACGTTCAGCAGGGGGTAGTCCGCTGCCAGATTGAGCGTCGAGCCGTTCATGGTCGAACTCCTGTCGGTTGTGCGACATCTCCGCTGGCGTTGCCTGGGTCTCGGGCGGATCGCAACTGTCGCCGGGCGCCGGGTGGCGATCTCGGGGATTCCGCCCGGGCCCGGCCGGCGGGGGTCGCGGCCGGTCAGCAGGGCCTGGCGGGTCGGTGCGCGGAGCGCGGTGGTGCGGCGGACGGTGACGGTGCCGCGGTGTCCGCCGGCGGACAGACGCTCGAAGGCGGGGGCGAGCGGGACCCCCCGGACACACGGGACGTGCCGTGACGACGCCGTCCGGTGTGCTCGACGTGATCGGTACGACGTTCGCGGCGTCGTCCGGGGGCGACGGTGGCCGCATCGACGGCGTGCGCCGCGAGGGTCCCGGGGACCACGGTGACGCGAAGGACCGGCGGGGGCTCCTTCTCGCCGTGGCGGACGGGCCCGAGGCACGGCACACCCGGCACGGGCCGGATCTGTCGCTGGATGCAGGCCATGAGCGATGCCCTCTCTGACGCGTGACGTCTTGCTTCGGCTCCAGAGTGCGGTCACCCCCCGCCCCGGCGGATCACCCTTCGCGGGTGAGCTCGCGGATCGGCCCCCAAGGGCTCCTCACCGCCCGCCACGGGCACCGGCCCCGGCGGGCCGCTCAGCCGTTGTTCTGAGGTGTCCCGCTCCCACCGCGCTCCCCGCGGTCCTCGCTCCCGTCTCGCTCCCGGCCCTCGTCGTGCTCCTCCGCGAGGGCGTCCCGGAGGTGGGGGAACCGGGCGTCGAGTTCCTCGTTCACCCAGGTCAGCCGCCTGGTGAGGGGCGCCCCGGCGCGGCCCGCCCGGCACAGGTCCTCCAGGAGGGTCCGGAGCCGGATCAGCACCATCGGGGAGTTCCGGGCAGCCGGGATCACCTCGTCGACGGCGGTCCGCAGGAAGTCCTCCCAGCCCGGCAGCGGGACGACCACGCGAAGGCCGCCCGCGCGGTCGGCGACCTGGCGGGGCCGGGCCCGCGCCGGGACCGGCATGCGCAGCAGATCCTCCACGGCGTCCAGGGCCTGGACCGCCGTGGCGGGGTCGTTGACCGCCGGGGACAGCGCCCTGAGCGCGATGTCGGCGAGCAGCCGGAAGGCGAGTCCGGGGTCCTGGTCGAAGACGCGTTCGGTACCGGTCTCCAGGCCGCGCAGTACGGCGGAGGCGGCCAGCTCACCGCCGTACACCTCGGCGACGGTCGTGCCTTGCTGCACGGTGGTGCCGGGGGCCACCCGGAGCACGACGACCGCGTCCGCCGCCCGTGCCGCGCCCGCCAGCAGGTCCTCGTCCACGCGTTGCAGCACCGCGCCGCCCTTCGGCCAGCGGACCGCCGAACACGGCCCACCCGGACCGGCCGGGTCTCCCGGGTCTTCCCGGGTGCCCGGATACAGCACGTCGAGGTTGTGCCGGCCCCGTTCCGTGATGGAGCCGAGCACCGGGGCCAGCTGGATCGCGGCGACGGCCCGCAGCAGGAGGGCACGCAGCAGCGTCAGCAGCAGGAGCAGCAGCACGCCCGCGCTGATCGGCACGACCAACGAGACCTCGTCCCGGTTGGCGATGGTCAGGGCCGCGGTGGCACAGAAGACGGTCAGTCCGACGGCGAAGGCGAACGTCCGCCACACGATCGGCGCGTCCCGGAAAAGGGTGAGCCGCGGGGTGAAGGTGGTGGCCGCCCACTGCACCACCAGGAACAGCACGGAGAAGATGACGGTGGCCGCGCCGAGCACTCCGAAGCCCGTCGCGAGCAGCATCTCGGCCACCTGGCGGGACGGCAGCACGGGCCCGCGGGTGAACTCCGGGACGAGGAGGCCGAGGCCCAGTCCCACGGCGACGAACAGCAGTTGGAGGAGGCCCGCGCGCCACCACCGGCGACGGCGGAACGCGACATGGCCGGTGCGGACGGAGGTGCCCCGGCCGGCTGCCGCGAGAGCGTTCATCGGACATCCTCCGAGGCGGTCCCGGGGGGCCGCCGGAACGCGGACCCGCCTCCCCAGGTTCGCCGCCCGCGCGGCCACCCGCATCACCCGCCGAAGGTGAGCCCCCGTGCGGCGAGGGCCCGATCACCCTTTTTTCCGGCCTTTTTCGTCGCCCGGAGGGCGAAGCGCCGGGGTACGGGTGGAAGGTGGAGTGGCGAGAGTGTGAGCGGGAGGGTTCCGAGGCGGGCGGATGTCGCCCGCACCGGGGGATGCCACATCGGTTCGGGCGGCCGACGATGGCAGGGCATCGCAGCGGACCCCGCGCCCCGGCCCCGAGGGAAGTGCTCGTATGCGCTACGAATTCCGCATCGCCGGCATTGTTTCGGACACGCTCGCCTCGGCCTTCTCCGAGCTCGACAGGGTTCGTACGAAGGAGCAGACCCTGTTCTTCGGCACCGTGATCGACGACGCCCATCTCTACGGACTGCTCACCCGGTTCCAGGCCCTGGGCCTGCGGGTGATCGAGATGCGCCAGCTTCCCGTGTGATCGAGGGCGCCCACCGCCTCCCGAACCCACCGCCCCCGAACCCGCCACCCCGGAACCCACGGCCCCGGAAAGCAGTACGCACCCGGACCGTCGGGCCGCCGAGAACGGCGCCCCGCGGACCGGGTGCGGACAGGTGGGCGACGCGACCCGCGCGGACGCGGCCCGGACGGCCCGGACGAAGGTCAGGCCTTCTTGGTCTCCCAGAAGATCTTGTCGATCTGGGCGATGTAGTCCAGCGCCTTCTGGCCCGTCGCCGGGTCGGTGGACGCCTTCGCGGCCGAGAGGGCCTTGAGGGTGTCGTTGACCAGCTGGTGCAGCTCCGGGTACTTCTCGAAGTGCGGGGGCTTGAAGTAGTCGCTCCAGAGCACCGACACGTGGTGCTTGGCGAGCTCGGCGCGCTGCTCCTTGATGACGGTGGCGCGAGCCTGGAAGTGCGGGTCGTCGTTGCCGGCCATCTTGTCCTGAACGGCCTTGACCGACTCCGCCTCGATGCGGGCCTGGGCCGGGTCGTACACGCCGCAGGGCAGGTCGCAGTGCGCGCTGACCTTGACCTTGGGGGCAAACAGGCGGGAGAGCATTGAGCTGTCCTTCCTCGTGATCGTCTTCTCAGGTGGGACATTACTCCGTGGGAGAGGGTATTTCGCGAGTGCCCCCATGGGCTTAGGACAAAAGTCCGGGGTGAAACTGGGACTGGTGGAGGATAGGACCGGGGAGGTGCCGGTGATGCCGGAGCTGTCGCAGGAGACCGAGCGGGGGAAGGCTCTGCTGCCGTTCGGGGCGGCGGAGGTGACGGGCCCTTCGATGGTGCCCACACTCCAGCACGGGGATCGGCTCGTCGTTCAGTGGGGGGCGAGGGTGGGGCCGGGCGACGTCGTCGTCCTGCGGCATCCGTTCCAGCAGGACCTGCTCGTCGTGAAGCGGATCGCGGCACGGCGTGAGGGCGGCTGGTGGGTGCTCGGGGACAACGCGTTCGCGGGCGGGGACAGCACCGACTACGGAACCGTCCCCGAGGAACTCGTCCTCGGGAAGGTGCGGTTCCGCTTCCGGCCGCCGAAAGCGGGTCAGAGGTCGCCGTTCGCCGTCGTCCGCTGGGTACTGGTGGCCGCCAGGCCGGTACTTCCCGTCCGGTCCGCCTCCAGGCGCTTGCGGGCGCGGTAGGCGGCGACGTTGGCGCGGGTCGCGCAGCGGTCCGAGCAGTAGCGCCGGGAGCGGTTGGTGGAGGTGTCCAGGAAGGCGTTGCGGCACGGGGCGGCCTCGCACAGGCCGAGACGGTCGACGCCGTACTCGGTCAGGTGGAAGGCGAGGCCCATCGCCGCGATCGCCGCGTAGCCCGCGGTCGCGTTCGACGGGTGGTCCGCCAGGTGCATGTGCCACAGCGGGCGGCCGTCGTCGTCACGGTGGTCGTGCCCCGAGATCTGCGGGCTCACCGGGAATTCGAGGAGCAGGGAGTTCAGCAGGTCCACGGCGAGCGTCTCCTCGCCGCCGGCCGCCGCCTCGAAGACCGCGCGCAGCCGTCCCCGTACGGAGCGGAAGCGGGTGACGTCGGCCTCCGCGGCGCGGCGGGCCGCCGAGGCGTTGCCCCCGAACAGGTCACGGACGGCCTCGACGGAGGTCAGCGAGTCCTTGCCCCGGGCCGGCTCCTCGGTGTTGACGAGGCGGACGGCGTAATCCGAGTAATAGGCCAGTTCCACTTGTAGTCCTTACGGAGGCGCTCTATCGTCGTGACGGTGGTCAGGTAACAGCTGATCGCCCTTACAGGGTATTACGTGGTCGACTGGAGGAGGGGCTTTCATGGCCATCGGCACCGGAACCGACTGGCATGCCTGGCAGCGGAGCTGGGACCGGCAGCAGGAGTGGTACATGCCGGACCGCGAGGACCGCTTCCGGGTGATGCTCGACATGACCGAGGCGCTCACCGGACCCGCGCCCCGCGTCCTCGACCTCGCCTGCGGGACCGGCACCATCACCGCCCGGCTGCTCGCCCGCCTCCCCGGAGCCACCAGCACCGGCGTCGACCTCGACCCCGCCCTCCTCGCCATCGCGGAGGGCACCTTCGCCGGCGACGACCGGGTCTCCCTCGTCACCGCCGACCTCAAGGACCCCCGCTGGCGCGAGCGGCTGCCGTACGACACGTACGACGCCGTCCTGACCGCAACGGCCCTGCACTGGCTGCACAGCGAACCCCTCACCGTCCTCTACGGCCAGATCGCCGGACTCGTCCGCGACGGCGGTGTGTTCATGAACGCCGACCACATGATCGACGAGACGACACCCCGGATCAACGCCGCCGACCGCGCCCAGCGGCACGCCCGCATGGAGCGGGCCAAGAAGGACGGCGCCCTCGACTGGGCCGAATGGTGGGAGGTGGCCGCCCAGGACCCGGTCCTCGCCGGCCCCACCGCCCGCCGCTTCGAGATCTACGGCGAGCACGCAGACGGGGACACCCCCTCCGCCGACTGGCACGCGCGCGTGCTGCGCGAACAGGGCTTCGGCGAGGCCCGCCCGGTGTGGCGCTCCCCCTCGGACGCGCTGGTGCTCGCGGTCAAGTAGGCCACGCGCGGGCCCTGGTGGAGTGACGGGCGCGTCGGCCGCACGGCGCGGAAGCTGTCCGACGGCAGCGTTCCGGGTCTCCGGGAGACGGGGACGGGGCATGAGGAAGGGGCGGTACGGGAGACCCGTACCGCCCCTTGTTCCCGCGTTCCGCGGTGCCGGGGTCCTGGTCAGAGGACCTTCGACAGGAACGACTTCGTGCGCTCGTGCTGCGGGTCCGTCAGGACGTCGCGCGGGTTGCCGGACTCGACCACCACACCGCCGTCCATGAAGACCAGGCTGTCGCCGACCTCACGGGCGAAGCCCATCTCGTGCGTGACGACGACCATCGTCATACCGGACTCGGCGAGGTCGCGCATGACGTCGAGGACGTCACCGACCAGCTCCGGGTCCAGGGCCGAGGTCGGCTCGTCGAAGAGCATCAGCTTCGGGTCCATCGCCAGCGCGCGGGCGATGGCCACACGCTGCTGCTGGCCGCCGGAGAGCTGCGAAGGGTAGTTCTTCGCCTTGTCGGACAGGCCGACGCGTTCGAGCAGCTCCAGCGCGCGGTCCCGGGCGTCCGACTTCTTGGCGCCCTTCACCTGGATCGGCGCTTCCATGATGTTCTCGACGGCCGTCATGTGCGGGAACAGGTTGAAGCGCTGGAAGACCATGCCGATGTCACGGCGCTTCAGAGCGACTTCGCTGTCCTTGAGCTCGTAGAGCTTGTCGCCCTTCTGGCGGTAGCCGACGAGCTCCCCGTCGACGTACAGGCGACCGGCGGTGACCTTCTCCAGGTGGTTGATGCACCTGAGGAACGTGGACTTGCCGGAGCCGGAGGGGCCGATGAGGCAGAACACCTCGCCGGACTTCACCTCCAGGTCGATGCCCTTGAGGACCTCGACGGGGCCGAAGGACTTGTGGACGCCCTCGGACTTGACCATCGCCGTGGCGGAGTCAGCCTTGCTCACGTTGGCGGTCATCCCTTGCCTCCCCTCGGACTGCCCAGCGACAGCATGTTGGCCTTGATCTTCTGGAACGGCGTGGCCGGGAGGCTGCGGCTGCTGCCCCGGGCGTAGTACCGCTCCAGGTAGTACTGGCCGACGCTGAACACCGAGGTCAGCAGCAGGTACCAGGCGGCGGCGAGGAACAGCATCTCGACCGGGGCGCCCGAGGTCTGGCCGATGTCCTGGGTCACGCGGAACAGCTCGGAGTACTGGATCACGGCGACCAGCGAGGTCGTCTTCAGCATGTTGATGACTTCGTTGCCCGTGGGGGGCACGATCACCCGCATGGCCTGAGGGATGACGATCCGCATCAGGGTCTTGCTGTGGCTCATGCCCAGGGCCTGCGAGGCCTCGGTCTGGCCCTCGTCGACCGAGAGGAGACCGGCCCGGCAGATCTCGGCCATGTACGCGGCCTCGTTCAGCCCCAGGCCGAGCAGCGCCGTCAGCAGCGGCGTCATGAAGCTGGACCAGTAGTCCTTGTAGATCGGACCGAGGTTGATGTACGTGAACACCAGGCCCAGGTTGAACCAGACCACCAGCTGCACGAGGACCGGAGTACCGCGGAAGAACCAGATGTAGAACCACGCGATGGACGAGGTCACCGGGTTCTTCGACAGCCGCATCACGGCGAGCAGGATGCCGCCGCCGATGCCGATCACCATCGAGAGGGCTGTCAGCAGCAGCGTCTTGAGGACGCCGTCGATGACGCGCTGGTCGAAGAAGTAGTCGGGGATGGCTCCCCAGTTGATCTGGCCCTGCGAGAACGCGTAGATCACGGAGACCAGGAGCGCGATCGCGATGACCGCGGAGACGTACCGCCCGTAGTGCCGGACCGGGATCGCCCTGATGGCTTCCGGTCCGGCCGGGGGAGTGTCCTCCGGGCCCGCCGTCTTGTCGATGTCAACAGTCACGGGAGTTGTTGCCTTTCAGTGCCCGCTCGGTTCCGCGGTCACTTGCCGCCGTTGACCACGGCCGTCTTGACGGCGCCGGCGTCGACGCCCCACTTCGCGATGACCTTGTCGTACTCGCCGTTCTTGATGATGGCGTCCAGCGCGGCCTGAAGGGCGTCACGCAGCTGCGTGTTGGACTTGGCGACCGCGATGCCGTACGGCGCCGCCTCGACCTGGTCGCCGACGATCTCGAAGTCCTTGCCGCCGCCCGAGGTCTTCACCGCGTACGCGGCGACCGGGAAGTCCGAGGAACCGGCGTCGGCGCCACCGCCGCGCAGCCGGGTCTGGGCCTGCTGGTCGTTGTCGTACGCCTCGATGGCGATCTTCTTGCCGCCCGTGCACTTCTTGGACTCGGACTTGGCGAGGTCCTCCGAGACCGTGCCGCGCTGCACCGCGATCTTCTTGCCGCACAGGTCGGCCCAGGTCTTGATGTCCTGCGTCTTGCCCTTGGGGGTGTAGATGGACACACCGGCGGTGAAGTAGTCGACGAAGTCGACACCCTCGCCGACCTTCTTGCCGGTGTCCGAGTCGATGCCCTCCTGGCGGTCCTTGGTGTCCGTCATGGCGGACATCGCCATGTCGTACCGCTTGGAGCGCAGGCCCGTGAGCAGCGTGTCGAAGGTGCCGTTCTGGAAGTCGAACTTCACCCCGAGCTGCTTGCCCATCGCCGCGGCCAGGTCGGGGTCGATGCCGACGACCTTGCCGGAGCTGTCCTTGAACTCGACGGGCGCGTAGGCGATGTCCGAACCGACCTTGATGACGCCCGCGTCACGGATGGCCTTGGGCAGCTTGTCGGCCAGCGGCGCCGAGCTGGTGTTCGCGGACGAGTCGCTCGAGTCGTTCTTGGTCTGGTCACCGCAGCCGGTGAGGATCAGGGCGCCGGCGACCGCGATCGCACCGACCGCTGCTATCCGGGACCGGGCGGTGGTACGACGGGTGGTGCGTGCGGTCATGAGGGTTCCTCCGGCGGATCAGGGAGTAGCCGATAGGTCGACGGAAACACACACCTTCGAGTGTCGCGACCTCGTGTAATGACGGCATCTTGCCATTCGGACTGCGCGATTCATGGTGCCCGCCATGTCAAAATCGGATAACGGGTGACCCCCGAACCGTCACCGGGTGTTCAGGTGCGGCCGGATCATGTGCGGGAATCCTTCCTTCCGGCCGGAAGATCTTCGGTGCATCGCAGGCGGCGGAAGACCGCTACGCGGCACTCACGTCCGAACGAGGACATGTCCGGACGTGTCAATGAATCCAGGCATGAGTCATCTCACCGCCGTGTGATCTTGGCTCTATCGACTCGTCCTCGGCCCCGTCCGTCCGGTAAGAAGGTTCTTTACACCCCTCATCCGGGGCTCAGGGCGCGTGTGCGGCGCGCCCGTCGCGCAGCGGCCCGTACGCAACCACGGCGGCAGGGCCTGCGCGGTGCCCGCCCACCCCTCAACCAGGAGTGGTCACCCTCAAACAATGAAGACTTAAGGGGTAAAACAAAGTGGCAGCGGAGATCGTCAATCCTCGCAGCGACAGCAGTACGGATCACGAAGGCGGGGCCGAGCCCCTCGATGCCTTCGACCCGGCTTTCGCGCTGCACCGCGGCGGCAAGATGGCTGTGCAAGCCACTGTGCCCATCCGCGACAAGGACGACCTGTCCCTGGCTTACACGCCCGGCGTCGCGAAGGTGTGCAGCGCGATCGCCGAGCAGCCGGAACTCGTCCACGACTACACGTGGAAGTCGTCCGTGGTCGCTGTGGTGACCGACGGGACGGCAGTGCTCGGGCTCGGTGACATCGGCCCGGAGGCCTCGCTCCCCGTCATGGAGGGCAAGGCCATCCTGTTCAAGCAGTTCGGCGGTGTGGACGCGGTGCCGATCGCGCTCGCCTGCACGGGCGTCGACGAGATCGTCGAGACGGTGGTCCGGCTCGCTCCCTCGTTCGGCGGCGTCAATCTGGAGGACATCTCGGCACCGCGGTGCTTCGAGATCGAGCGCAAGCTCCAGGAGCGACTGGACATCCCCGTCTTCCACGACGACCAGCACGGGACCGCGGTCGTCACCCTCGCGGCCCTGCGGAACGCCGCCCGGCTCACCGGGCGCTCGCTCGGCGACCTGCGCGCGGTGATCTCCGGAGCGGGCGCGGCCGGGATCGCCATCGCCAAGTTCCTGCTGGAGGCCGGCCTCGGCGATGTCGCGGTCGCCGACCGCAAGGGCGTCGTGTCCCGTGACCGGGACGACCTGACGGACGTCAAGCGCGAGCTCGCGGAGATCACCAACAAGGCGGGGATCTCCGGTTCGCTTGAAGAGGCGCTCGCGGGCGCCGACGTCTTCATCGGCGTCTCCGGCGGTACGGTTCCCGAGCCGGCGGTCGCCTCCATGGCCAAGGGGGCCTTCGTCTTCGCGATGGCCAACCCGAACCCCGAGGTGCACCCCGACATCGCCCACAAGTACGCGGCCGTCGTCGCGACCGGGCGGTCGGACTTCCCGAACCAGATCAACAACGTGCTGGCCTTCCCGGGGATCTTCGCCGGCGCTCTCCAGGTCCGGGCCTCCCGGATCACCGAGGGCATGAAGATCGCCGCCGCCGACGCGCTGGCCGCGGTGGTCGGGGACGACCTCGCCGCGGACTACGTCATCCCCTCGCCGTTCGACGAGCGGGTGGCTCCGGCGGTGACGGCCGCGGTGGCCGCCGCCGCCCGCGCGGAGGGCGTCGCCCGCCGCTGACGTGGTGTCCTGCTGGGCCCCGCCGGGATGGTTTCCTCCCGGCGGGGCCGTCTTTTTGTCCGAGGGGGCGGAGGGGGGCGAGGGACGGGTGGCGCCCGATGGGGCTTGCGCCAGGGGTGCCGCGGGACGCGTGTCACACGGGGAGGCGGTTCCCCAGGCCGGGGGCGGAGCCTATCGTCAAGGTCATGTTCGCTGCCTACGCCGCCCGAATCGACCGTGACCAGCCGCTGAACGGCCTGGAGTTGGGGGAGCGCCCGGCCCCCGGACAGAGGCCGGGCTGGACGACCGTGAACGTACGGGCCGCCTCCCTCAATCATCATGATCTGTGGTCGCTGCGCGGTGTCGGCCTCGCCGAGGACAAGCTGCCGATGATCCTCGGCTGCGACGCCGCCGGAATCGACGAGGACGGCAACGAGGTCGTCCTGCACTCCGTCATCGGCCAGAGCGGGCACGGGGTCGGCCCCGACGAGCCCCGGTCCATCCTCACCGAGCGCTACCAGGGCACCTTCGCCGAGCAGGTCTCCGTGCCGACGTGGAACGTGCTGCCGAAGCCCAAGGAACTGTCCTTCGCGGAGGCCGCCTGCCTGCCGACGGCCTGGCTGACGGCGTACCGCATGCTGTTCACCAACGCCGGGGTACGACCCGGTGACTCCGTGCTCGTGCAGGGCGCGGGCGGGGGCGTGGCCACCGCCGCGATCGTGCTCGGCAAGGCCGCCGGGCTGCGGGTCTTCGCCACCAGCCGTGACGAGGCCAAGCGCAAGCGGGCGCTCGAACTCGGCGCCGTCGAGGCGCTGGAGTCCGGGGCGCGGCTGCCGCAGCGGGTCGACGCGGTCATCGAGACGGTCGGCGCCGCCACCTGGTCGCACTCGGTCAAGTCGCTGCGTCCCGGCGGCACCGTCGTCATCTCGGGCGCCACCAGCGGTGACCGGCCCTCGCACGCCGAGCTGACGCGGATCTTCTTCCTCGAACTCAAGGTGGTCGGCTCCACCATGGGCACGAAGGACGAGCTGGAAGACCTGCTGGCCTTCTGCGCGGCCACCGGGGTGCGGCCCGTCGTGGACGAGGTGCTGCCGCTCGACCGGGCCCGTGAGGGGTTCGAGCGGCTGGAGTCCGGCGATCTGTTCGGCAAGATCGTGCTGACGGCGAGCTGACAGAGAGCTGTTCCAGAGGGTTGTCGCGGCGGGTCCGGGTTTCCGGGCCCGCCGTTTCGCGTGTGCGGTGGGTGCGTGTGCGGGTGAGGGTGCGTCCCGGCGGTGTCAATTTTGATTGACAGAAACGAAGTGTCAACGTAAGTTGACATCATGACCGAAGCAACGGATCTTGCCGAGCGCGCGGGTGATCGCGATCCGCGGATCGGGCTGCGGGCGGTCTCCGCGCTGCGGAGGCTGCTGGAGCAGTTGGAGGCGGTACAGGTGCGCAGTGCGCGCCAGCAGGGCTGGTCGTGGCAGGAGATCGCCGCGGAACTCGGCGTGAGCAGGCAGGCAGTGCACAAGAAGCACGGGAGGCAGTGATGTTCGAACGCTTCACGAAGGATGCGCGTGCCGTGGTCGAGGGCGCGGTGTCGCACTCCGGGCGGGTGGGCGCCGAGACGGTCGAGGAGGAGCACATGCTGCTGGGCCTCCTGGACCGGGAGGGCAGCCGGGGTTCCTTCGCGCTGACCTCCCTCGGGGCGTCCGGGATCCGGGAGTCGCTGGAGCGGGACCTCGCCGAGGCGCGGCGCAGGGGCGGACTCTCGCGCGCCGACGCGGATGCCCTCTCGGGTCTCGGTATCGACCTGTCCGAGATCGTCTCCCGGATCGAGGAGGCCCACGGAGAAGGGGCCCTGGAGTCGGGCGGCCGGGGCGGCAACGGCAGACGGGTCCGCCGTCGGCCCTTCGGACAGGGGGCGAAGGACGTGCTCGTACGAGCCCTGCGGATCGCTGCCGCGCGACGGGACCGGCACATCGGGGACGAGCACCTGCTGCTGGCGATCACCCTGCGGGGTGGGGTCGCCGCCGAGGTGCTGGCCGACCACGGCGTCACCCACGAGTCGGTGACACGCGTGCTGTACGGCGATTCCGGGGCGGCCGGCGAGGGCGGTGCGGCCGAAGCGGGGTGAGCCCGTGCCCGACGCCGGTCGGTGACAGCCGGGGTGACCGGGCGGGCGGGGCCGTGTGTGCTCCCGCCCGCCCGGTCACCCCGGCGCCCGTGAGAAGGGCCGGGGAGGCGAGGGTGGCCAGGGGATCTACGGCCGCCTGCTGCGCAGCGTCGAGCCGATGTGGGCCGCCGCTGTGGACAAGTGGCGTCGGATGTCGCCGAGTTGGTCCTCGGTGACACCGTGGTCGCGGGACGCGTCCCGGATGTCGTCCCGGAAGCGGTCCAGCAGACGGTCCAGGTCCCGGGCGGGGTTGCCCGTGGAGTCCTCGTGGGCCCAGGCAGGTTCGTACTCGGCGGGGAAGTCCTCCGGCGTCGTCGAGAACTCCGGATCCACGGGCGCTCCGGACGGCGGGCGACCGAAGCCGAACTCCTTGCCGAGGTCCTTCCCCAGGTCCTTGCCGAAGTTCTTCCCGAAGTCGCCGAACTCCTTGGCCAGTTCGGTCAGCCCCTCGCGCACGCCCGTCGGCCAGTCCCCGCGAGCGAAGTGGTCCTGGACCTGGTCCTGGACGCGCTTGGCCATGCGCTGCATCTCCTCCTGAGCCTGCGCGCGGGCCTTCTCCTGGGCCTCCTTGGCCTGACGGCGGGCGCGCTGCGCCTCGTCGCGGGCGCGACGGCTCTCGTCCTTCGCGCGGCGGGCCTGTTCCTTCCACTCCTGACGGACGCGCCGCATCTCCTCCTTCGCCGCCCGCCACGACTCCCTGTCCTGGAAGTCGTCGGGGCCGCCGGACCCGCCCGCCGGATCGTCCTGCTGGACCGGCCGGGTGCCACCCCTGGAACCGTGGCGTGCCTCGGTGGCCGCCGCACGCATCTCGCGGCGCAGGTCGCCGGCGGCGCCCCGGACGTCCGCGCGGATCTCCGCCGCGAGCTCCGCGACCGACTCGCGGATCTCCAGCTCCAGATCGGCCAGCTCGCCGCTGCGGTCGGCCAGTTCGGCGCGGCCCGCGTCGGTGATCGCGTACACCTTGCGGCCACCCTCGGAGGTGTGCGTGACGAGTCCCTCGGCCTCCAGTTTCGCCAGCCGGGGGTAGACGGTGCCCGCCGAGGGCGCGTACAGGCCCTGGAAGCGCTCCTCCAGGAGGCGGATCACCTCGTAGCCGTGGCGCGGGGCCTCGTCCAGCAGCTTGAGGAGGTAAAGGCGCAGTCGGCCGTGGGCGAAGACGGGGGCCATGTCAGAGCACCTTCTTGTCGGTCGAGGAGCCGGCCGGCCGGCCCTCGGTGGCATCGTCGCCCGGCGTGGCGGTCGGGGTGTCGTCAGCCGTGGCGGTCGCGGTGGCGTCAGCGGCGGCGGTGGCGTCAGCGGCGGCGGTCGCGGAGTCGCTTACGGTGCCGTCCGTCGAGCCGTCCGTCGAGGCGTCCGCCGGGCCACCCGTCGGGCCCTCCGTCGCGTTGTCCGCCGTGCCGCCCGCGGTCGTGTCCGAAGTCGGTCCCGCGGTCGTTTCCGGGCCGGTCGAGGGCGCCGCGTCCCGGGGGCCGGGGGCCTCCTCGTACGGCTCGTCCTCCGTCGGGGGCCTGCGCAGCAGGGCGATCGAGCCCGAGACGGTCATCGCCCGCAGCCTGCCGTTGCCCGCGCCGAGGCGGCCGGTGATCTTCTTGGCGCCCCACTGGCCGTTGACCCGCAGGTCCTCGAACGCGCTGGAGACGCTGCCGCTCGCGGTGTTCGCCTCCACCTCGGCGTCCGCCGGGTGGGGGAGCCGGATGGCGATCTCGCCCGAGACGTTCGACAGCCGGACGTCGGTCGGCGCGCCCGTGGCGTCGAGGTCCACGATCATCGAGCCGCTCACCGACTCGGCCCGCACGGAGGTGCCGGAGCCCTCGACCACCGTCAGGTCGCCGGAGACCGAGTTGAAGTGGAGGTCGCCGGTGACGGCCTGGGCCTCCAGGTTCCCCGAGACGGTCTCCACGCGCACGGGGCCGGAGACGCGGACGAGCGTGGTGTCGCCGGTGACGCCCTTCACCTGGACCCGCCCGTCCGTCCCCGAGACCACGGCGGCGGCGCCGACCACGCCCACCTCGACGTGGGTGTGCGTCGGGACGGCGAGCGAGACGACGGCCGCGCGGCGCCAGCCCTTGCGGTCGAGCCACTTCAGGAAGCCCTTCCAGGGAAGGTCCTCGTAGGCAACCGTGAGCGTGCCGCCCTCCTGGGTCACCTGGAGCGGGGGGCCGTCCAGCTCGGACACCTCCAGCCGGGCGGAACCCTCGTCGGTCCCCACGACGTTCACTGTTCCGTTGACGATGCGCACGTGCAGCGTCTGCACTGGGCCGTCGAAGGAAAGCTTCTTCGGCGCTGTCACGGACCACTCGGACATGGTGCAGACCTCCTCGAACGGACCGGACCCTCGTGCGAGTCCGAGCTCGACACGCCATATCGCGTCTCTCGTATTCACGATATATCGCGGATATCGAAAGTCAAGACACCCGTTCTGGGGATCATTGGTGCATCGAAGTGGGCAATTCGCCCTAAAGTGGGGCTATGTCGACTCCCTCCGGCGCGTCCAGGGACGACCGTCCGGCTCCCGGCGCCCTGCTGCTGTGCCGGGCCCGTCCGGAGTCGGTCGGTCCCGCCGTCCAGCTGCTGCGCGAGCGGATGCTGCTCTCCGGGGCGGGTCCCGAATGGAGCGTGCTGGTCCCCGAGGGCAAGCCCTGGCAGGACGGCGCGGAACCCGTCGACCGCGTGCTCACCGGCTGGGCCGCGGCGCTCGCCGTCGGCGCGCCCTGGCCCGTCCTCGCGCTGTGGTGGGACACCGACCGCAGCGGGTTCACCCTGGCCTCGGGTTTCCGTCGCACCGTGGGCTACGAATGGCTGGCGAACGGCACCCCGGTCGGCGAGGACGAGGCGATGCGCACCTTCGCCGCCCGTCTGGGCCTCGACCCGGTGCTCGACATGCAGCTCCTGGAGCCGCTGACGCAGCCCGACCCGGCGGCCGACGCTCACGCGCGCGTGAGCGGGCTGCTCGCCGTCCTCACCCGCGCGGGGGTGCTCCTCCCGGCCGGGATCGACCCCGGGGAACCCGTGGAACGGCTCCGTGACGCGGTACGGATCCGGCCGGACGCCGAGCAGATCGAGTGGACCGGCTGGCGTGCCGCCGTGGGCGCCGAACTCGACGTCGTGGAGAGCGGCGGTCTCGGGCCCTGGCTGCGCGGCCCGAGGGCCCGCACCCTCGCCGCGGTCCAGCTCGCCGTCGGCCTCCCGCTCACGGCCTGGGGGATCAGGCGCCACAGCGGCGGCTGGATCGTCGTCGGCGCGGTCCTGACGCTCCGCGGTGCCCTCGGCCTGGCGTACGACCACCTGCGCGCCTACGACTGACGGCCGCCGCCCGGGGAGCGGCGCGCTGAGGGCGCGCTCCTACTCGTCGTCCTCGTCCTCGTCGTCCAGTCGGGCCAGCCAGGTCGCCAGCCGCTCCACCGGTACCTCGAAGTCCGGGTTGAGGTCGACGAACGTACGCAACTGCTCGGCGAGCCACTCGAAGGTGACCTCTTCCTCGCCGCGCCGTTTCTCAAGTTCCTCGATGCCGCGGTCGGTGAAGTACATGGATGGTGCTCCGTCGGTGAAAGGGAAGGGGAACGCTGGGAAAAGGATAGGCGGGGGCGAGGAGCCGGCGGAGGGCCCCTGTCGTGCGCGGGCCCCGGCCGCTAGCCTGCAAGGTCGGCTGGAACCACGGGGGCGTGGGGAACGGGGGATGCCATGAGTGACGCGGTCACGCGTATCGCACGGATCGAGATGCCCGACGGAACACCGGTGTGGGCCCGGATCTCGGGGGCCGACGAGCTGGAGGATCCCGGCGGCGAGCTGTCGCTGACGGACGTCGGCTTCGCGGAGCGCGTCGAGGCACAGGTCGAGAGCCTGCACGCGGTGATCACCGGCGTCGCGCGCTCGCTCGCCGCCCCGCTGCGCGCGGTGCGGCCCGACGAGGTCAGCGTCGAGTTCGGCATCGAGCTGACGGCGAAGGCCGGCAAGGTGGTCGGCCTGCTCGCGGACGGCGAGGCCAAGGCGGGCATCACCGTGACGCTCACCTGGAACGGAGCTCCGCCGGACCTGGAGACGGACGGGGCCGCCGCCCCGCACGCGGGCGCGTCTCCCGGCGCCCCGGCGCACGGCGGAGCCACCGACCCCTCCGGCGGGGGCGGAGCATGACGGACGGGCACGCCCCGGGCGCACCGGGCGGCCCCGGGAACGCTCACCGTGCGCTGCGTGATCTCGTCATGGCCGCCACCGTGCGCATCCATCGCGTGGCCCCCGGGTATGCCCTCGACGAACCCGGCACGTTCCTCGGGAGCGGCTTCTTCATCGCTCCGAACTGGGTTCTGACCTGCGCGCATGTGGTCCGGAGCGGGGAGGGGAACGAGGTGCGGGTGGTGTACGAGAGGGGTCCGGGCCGCGGTACGTCCGCCGTCACCGGCGAGGTCGCGACGGTCCTCCCGGACGGCGTCGGGCCTCCGGCACGCGGCACCTGGCCGTCCCCCGACCTCGCCCTGGTACGGCTGCGTGAGCCGGTGGACCACGACTGCGCGTACGTCACCGAACGCCCGGCCGCCTACTACGAGGAGGCCGTCGTCCTGTACTCCGGCTGGTCCGTGGTCGGCGGGGAGCTGCGCCGGCTGAGCGGCACCTGCACGGTCCAGGGCACGCTCGGCGGCTGGTCCGACGACGAGCAGATCCGCCTCGGCGGCGACGTGCTGCCGCCCGGCGTCTCGGGCGGGCCGGTCGTCGACCCCGTACGCGGCGAGGTCGTCGGAGTCCTCAAGTCGCGCACGGACCGGGGGCTCGGCGGCACCTGCACGGGGATCGAGCAGTTACGGTCCCTGCCGGTGCCGGCCGAGGAGGCGGCCGCCGAGCACGACGATCCGTACCACGCCGTCTTCCACGCCCACGACCGCTACCACCGGGACCGCCAGCGCCACCCGGAGACCGACCGCAGCACCTGGGCCGACGTCCAGAACCAGCTCGGCGCCCGGCCCGGCCGCGCCCTCAGCCCCGAGGAGCGGACCCAGCTGCTCGGCAGGCTCGCCGATCTGCCGCCGCCGGCCAGCACCCGCGCCCTGCTCGGCCTGCTCGAATCCCTCCTGGGCGACCAGGCGGCGATCCCGCATCCGGCTCCGCGCGGCTGGCGCGACGGACTCGGGGCACTGTACGAGAGCTCGCGCCAGGACTCCGCCCTCGACCTCGTCCTCGACTACGCCATGCGGGCGATGTCCGCCGAACGCCCCTTCGTCACACCGGGCACCCGGGCCGCCGAACGGGCGCTGTGGGAGTGGGTGCGGCAGACCGCCGAGGGCCGTCCGGGCCCCGCGTACCGGCGCCGGCTCGGTCAACAGTGGATCGAGCGGCTCCAGTTGGCACCCCGCGGCCCCTCGGCGGCGGAAGCAGAGGCGGCGCACGCCACCGCGCACGGTGCCGGCCGTGCGCCCCGTCTCTTCGTCCTGCTCGAACTGGAGCAACTGGGCTGGGAGCCGGGCCGCTGCGACTGGCACGTCTCGGTGGGCCGGCCGACCGGCGAGGTGGTGCGGCTGCGTGACGGCGAACGCACCCTGCTGGAGGAGCTTCCGGCCGTTCTCGCGGCGCCCCTGACGGAGGCCTTCCGCCAGTGCGACGAACCCGGACGGCCCGCCGACCTCCAGGTGGCACTGCCCCATCTGCTGCTCGGACTCGACGTCGACGCCTGGAAGCCGGGGCCGGAGGACGTGCCGCTCGGCGCCCACCGGCCCGTCGTCGTGCGCTGCGCCGACCGGGAACAGTTTCCCGAACCCGCCGACGCGGCCGCCCGGGCCGGGAAGACGGTCCCCGCCGACGAGGAGCGGCGCGAGCGGGAGGCCCGCTGGCGGTGGATCCACGAGCACGGCGCGCAGGCCGAGGTCCTCGACTGCGAGGACGGGTTGCGGGTACCCGTGCCGGCGGCGGAGTCGTTGCGCGGCCTGCCGCACAAGACCGTTCCCGTGCTCTGCCGCTACGGCGACCACCGTTTCGAGGACGACCCGGTCGCGCTCGTGCGGATCGTGCACGGCGGATACGGCGTGGCCCTGTGGCGGCGCTGGCGCGGGGAGTCCGAAGCGGTCTGCGGCGAGTTCCACCGAAGAGCCGGCGACACGGTGGCGGGAGCGGGCGGCGCGGACCGTCTCCCCGAACTGGTGCACGCCCTGCGGGCCGGTCTGCGCGAGGGCAGGCCGGAGACCTACTGGGCCCATGGGATCGCCCTGTTCTACGACGACCCGCGCCGGCCCCTGCCCGGGACCGGAGACCTGCTGGAGGCGCCATGACCGCATCGGTCGACCCGCTGTCGCGCGACGCTCGAAGCAGCCCGAAGTGGGCTGCCACGAGCCCCTCTTGGGGCCTTACGGGGCCTTCCGCGGGTCGATACGGTGAGGCGACGATCGACGGCTGCCGGGGTGGACGAGTGACGACGAGGACTGGGCAATGACCGATTCCAGCGAGTGGCTCATCTACCGCGGCGCAGGCGAACCCCACGACGGCCTGAACCGGCTTCCGGCCCCACCGCCGTGGCGGGACTTCGCGAGCCGCGACGCCGCCGGGAGCGACGGTGACGGCTCCGAGGACCGCAGGCTGGGCGCGTACCGCCATCTGGCCGAACTGCACCGGCCCGGCGCCGAGGAACTCGAAATGATCAACGCGGCGCTCTATCTGCGCCGGCCCCTGCTGGTCACCGGCAGCCCCGGCGCGGGCAAGAGCACGCTCGCGCACTCGGTGGCGTACGAACTCGGCCTCGGCAACGTCCTGCGCTGGCCGATCGTCAGCCGGTCCACGCTGCGGGACGGCCTCTACCACTACGACGCGATCGCCCGGCTCCAGGACGTGCAGCTCGCCGCGCCGCAGGGTGCCGATCCGGCCGCGACCGGCGCCCCCGGTTCCGTCGAGGGCATCGGCAGCTACATCCGGTTCGGCCCGCTCGGCACCGCGCTGCTGCCCTCCGACACCCCGCGCGTGCTGCTCATCGACGAGCTGGACAAGAGCGACATCGACCTGCCGAACGACCTCCTGAACGTCCTGGAGGAGGGCGAGTTCGCGATTCCCGAGCTGGAACGCGTCGCCGACCGGCTGCCCGGCGGCGAGGCCGCGGTGCTCACCGCCGACGGCACCAAGGCGCGGGTGCGCGACGGCCGGGTGCGCTGCCGCGCCTTCCCCTTCGTGGTGCTCACCAGCAACGGCGAGCGCGACTTCCCCGCCCCGCTGATGCGCCGCTGCATCCACCTCGAACTGGGCCGCCCGGACCACAAGCGGCTCGCCACCTTCGTACGCGCCCACCTGGGCGACGAGGCCGCGCGGGCCGGGGACGATCTGATCACCCACTTCTTGGAGCGCTCACGCAGTGAACTCGTCGCGGCCGACCAGCTGTTGAACGCCATCTACCTCACCGACGCCGCGGCCCCGCCCAGCCGGGACCGGCTCGCGGACCTGCTCATCCAGCGGCTCGACCGCCCGAGGTGACGCGCTGATGCCCGGCGGCGACCCGATCGCCGAACTCATCGCCCGGATACGGCAGGCCGGGCTGGATCCCGATGCCCGCCAACTGGCCGACGCGCTGTGGCTGGCGCGCTGGTCGCGCCCGACGGACCGGGCCGGGAACGTGGGGGAGAGCGCGTCGGCGCCGGGCCACGGGGCGGCGGCCGAGGACCCCGCCGCCGGGCGCCAGGACGCGCGGCCGGAGGAACGGCCACCGCCCGGCGACCGGACCGGACCGGCCCGGCGGGACACGGAGACGGACCGGCGCGTCGCGCTGTACCCGGTGCCGCGCGACGGCGCGCCGCGCGGCTACGGGCGGGGCCGTTCGGCGGTCCTGCCGGTCGGCGTACCCGCCGCGCCCGCGTTCCCCTCCCCCCTCGAACTCCAGCGCGCATTGCGCCCGTTGCAGGGCTACCGCACCGCCGCGCCACCCCTGCGCGCCGTCCTCGACGAGACCGCGACCGCCGAACTCACCGCCCGGGCGGGCGGATTGGTCCTGCCGGTGTTCCGCGGGGTGACCCGGGCCGACGCCGCCCTCCAACTCGTCATGGACGCCTCCTCGTCCATGCGCGTGTGGGACCGGATGTTCGCCGAACTGGAACAGGTCTTCAGCGGGCTCGGCGCCTTCCGGGACGTCCAGGTCAGCCACCTCCACCAGGGCCCGGACGGAGAACCCGCCGTCAGCCGCAGCCCCGAGCCCGGCGCGGCCCCCCTGCACTCCGCCGACCGGCTGAGCGACCCGACAGGCCGCCGCGTCACCCTCCTCGTCAGCGACTGCGCCGGCCCCCTGTGGCACAGCGGCCACGCCCACCGGCTCCTGCACCACCTGTCCCGGCTCGGCCCCGCCGCCGTACTCCAGCCGCTGCCGCAGCGCATGTGGAACCGCACCCGGCTCCCGGTGTCCTACGGCGAACTGACGCGCGGCGAAGCCCTCGCGGGCGCCGCGACCCTCAAGGTCCGGCTGCCCGCCGGTACCCCGCCGGAAGCACGCGAGGGCGCGCTCCCCGTGCCCGTCCTGCCGCCCGAGCCCATCGCGCTCGGAGCCTGGGCACGCCTGCTGTCCGGAGCCGGCGCGGGACCCGTGGCCGGCGCCGTCGGCTGGGTGCGCAGTCACCACGAGCCCGCCCCGAGCACCCGGCCCGGACGCCGGATGTCCGGGCTCGAACTGGTCAGCCGGTTCCGTTCCAACGCCTCCAAGGCCGCCGGACGGCTGGCCGGCTATCTGGCCGCGGCCCCGCTCAGCCTCCCCGTGATGCAACTCGTCCAGCGCACCATGCTCCCCGACTCCGGGCCCGCCGAACTGGCCGAAGTCCTGCTCAGCGGCCTGGTCTCACGCGCCAGGACCGAGGAGTACGGCGCGGACGGCACCCAGTGGTACGAGTTCGCGCCCGGCGCGCAGGAAGCGCTGCTGTCCCCGCTGGGCCTCGACGAGGCCATGCTGGTGCTCAAGCACTGCTCCGAGTACATCGAGCACCGCTTCGGCAAGGGAGGCCCCAACTTCCCCGCCCTGGCGCTCGCACAGCTCGGCGAGGGCGGCTCCGGACCGCCGTTCTCGCCGGGCGCCGGATACCCGGGCGAGAACGGCGACAACGGCGGCGCCACCCTCGTACCCCAGCCCTTCGCCGAGGTCGCCGCACGGGTACTGGAGCGATTCATGCCGCTGCCGGAACACTTCGCGAACTACGCGCCGACCCGGGGCCCCGACGGCCCGCCCGACCAGCGGCCCACCCACCCCGCGGTGCTCAGGGCCCGCTCCCTGGCCGGCCAGTTCGGCAGCGACGGCATGGTGCAGGACCTCATCGACGCCGTCCAACTCCTGCGCGGCGCCACCGAACACGAACTGCGCCCCGGCGCCGACCCGGAACTGTGGGCCGAGTACGCCAACTGCGTCCTGCTGCTGTGGGAGGTACAGGGCGGCGCGGACCTGCTGCGCGAGGCGGAGGCCGCCGCCGAACGCGCCGTCGCGCACCCCCGCTCCCTGCGCGAGAGGGCCAGCCTGGCCAGGGTGTTGCACGCCGCCGCCACCGACCGCAGGCGGCGCGGCGACCGGCGCGGGGCACTCGACCTGCTGCAACGCGCCGACCGCGAGTACGCGGTGGCCTGCGCCGCGCCCGACCTGGACGCCACCGAGGCCCTGCGGCTCACCCTGGAGCGGGTACGGGCGCTGGAGGCGCAGTGGCGCCTCGGCGGCGACAGCGCGCTCCTGCAGGGCGCGGTCGGCATGCTGGAGGCGTTCGCCGACGCCTGGCCCGACCGGCGAAGCCGCCCCTCGGGACTCCCGCTCGCCCACGGCCGTGTCCTGCTGCACCTCTCGGGCGCCACGGCCGACCCCGAACAGGCCAGGCTGTACGCGGAGCAGGGCGCGCACTCCCTGCGCGCCGCCCTGGAGACCGGCCCCGAGAACACGCCGGCCGCCGGCGAGTCCTCCCGCGTCCGTATCCTCCTCGATCTCGTCGACGCGCTCCTGAGGTCCGGCGGCGCACTGGACGACGCCCGCGACCATGTCGAGGAGGCGCTCGCCCTGACCCGCGAACAGGGGCTGCGCTCCGCCCTGCTGGTGCGCGCCGGACGCGTCCATGTCGCCCGGTACGCCGACACGGGCGACCCGCGCGAACTCCAGAACGCCGCCGCACGGTTCGAGCAGGCCTCCCGCGGAGTGCCCCGGGACGCCCCCGCGCACGCGGACGTCCTCGCCGAATGGGGCGAGGCCCTGCTGCGGCACGCCGTGCCGGACCACGGACGCGACCCGAGCGAATCGCTGTACCGCGCCATCCGGGTGCTGCGGGACTGCCGCACCGAGACCCCGGCGGGAAGCACCGAACTCGCACACCGCCTGCTGCTGCTCGGCCGCGCGCTGATGCTGCGCTACCGCGCCCGCGGTGACCGGGTCGACCTGCGGGAGGCCGAGCACCTGTTCGGACTCGCGGCGCTGGAGGACGGCCCGCCGCTCACCACCGCCCACTGCTGGCTGGAGCTCGGACAGGCCCAGTTCGAGGCGTACCAGAGCCTCGGCCGCAAGGCGCGGCTCGACGAGGCCATCGACGCCTTCCGGGCCGCCGCCGAGTCGGCCCGCGAGGCCGAGGAGGAGGCGGAGACCGAGCGCACCCGCCAAGAGGCAATGCAACTGGCCGCTCAGGCACAGCACTTGCGGGGTATGTCCTACGAAGCGGCGGCGCGCCCGCGTGCCGCGCGCGAGGCCTACCGGGCCGCACGGACCGAGTGGTCCCGGCTGCCGGACGGTGTCGCGAGCTCGGGCGAGCCGACGGCCCGGCAGACGGCGCAGCGGCTGGCCGAGCTGGAGTGAGGAGCGCCTGCCGGCGGCCGCCGGGGCGGAGTCAGGGAAGGCGAGGGAGAAGACATGGGCGCACGCGACGAAGTGGCGGACGGCGCACAGGACCGCGAAGCGGCGGGGGACCGACCGCCGTGGTCAGTCCCGTCCCCGACACCGGGTCCGGCACGGCCGGCGGCCCCCGAAGACGCCTGGGACGACCCGACGGACACCACCGGGACACCGGCCGTGACGGGCCTGGCGGGGACACCGCACCGGGCGGGCCCGGCGGGAACACCGCACCGGGCGGGCCCGGCCGGGACAGCGGACCTGGCGGGCCCGGCCGGGACACCGGATCCGGCGGACCTTGCCGTCCTCGACCTGCTGGATCTCGACCTCGCGGAGCTGCGGACGATCCAACACCCGGTGCTGACCGAGGTGCTGGCCGATCTGCGAGCCCGCTCCGGAGAGCCGAGCGAGATCCTGTGGGGGTTCAACAACGCTTTCTGAACGCCGAAGTGAGCGGCGGCCCGGCCAACTGTCGCTCACGGCAGGTTGGTTCCGGTCCACCCTTGTGATTGAACCGGACAAGTTCGGACGGCCGGTGTTTGTGACCGGTGTGCGGCCGGGAATGCCGCCGGGTACGGGCAGGGGGCCGTGGCGCGGTTCGCGGCGTGGGATCGAGCGGCCGTGCACCATGGGGTGCCGGGCCGCACACCATGGGGGTGCCGGAGTGTCTGCAGAGGCGACCTCCCCGGCACCGATACCGATGCCGATACCGGTCACCGCGACCCCGTCGCCGCACCCCGAACGGCCCTCACGTGCCGGTCCTGTCGCAGAACCGCCCTTCCCCTTCCGGCAGTTCATCGTCAAGATGCACGGCCGCTGCAACCTCGCCTGCCGCTACTGCTACCTCTACGAAGGCCCCGACCACACCTGGCGCGGCCGTCCCGCCGCCACCCCGCCCGGCGTCCTGGAACGGACCGCGCTGAGGATCGGCGAACACGCCGCCGCCCACGGGCTGACGGCTCTCTCCCTGGTCCTGCACGGCGGCGAACCTCTGCTGGCCGGCGCGGGCACCCTCGCCCGCTTCACCGGCCTCGTACGCGACCGGGTCCCGGACGACTGCACCGTGCACGCCACCGTCCAGACCAACGCCACCCTGCTCACCGAGCGGCGGCTCGCCGTCCTGGCCCGGCACTCCATCCGCGTCGGCATCAGCCTGGACGGCGGCCTGCCCGAGCACAACACGCTGCGCACCGACCACGCCGGCCGGCCGTCCTGGCCCGCCGCCGCCCGCGGCGCCCGTCTGATCAGCGAACACCGCCCGGAGGCCTACGCCGGGATCCTCACCGTCGTGGACCCCACGACGGACCCGGTCGAGGTGTACGAGTCGCTGCTCGCGCTGCGGCCGCCGGCCCTCGACCTGCTGCTCCCGCACGGAAACTGGTCCGCGCGACCACCCCACCGGGAGGGGCCGGGAACTCCCTACGGCGACTGGCTGTGCGCCGTCTTCGACCGCTGGTGGCGGGCCGGGCGACGGGAGACACGCGTACGGCTCTTCGAGGAGTGCGTGGCGCTGCTCCTCGGGCTGCCCGCCGCCACCGAGTCCCTCGGCCTCGCGCCCTTCGACGCCGCCGTCGTCGAGACGGACGGCTCCATCGAGCAGGTCGACTCCCTCAAGTCCTGTTACGAGGGGGCGGCCAGAACCGGCCTCGACGTCTTCCGGAACAGTTTCGACCAGGCCCTGCGCCACCCCGGCGTCGCGGCCCGGCAGGCGGGCGCCGCCTCGCTCGCCGCGGCCTGCCGGGCCTGCCCCCTGCTCGCCGTGTGCGGCGGCGGACACTACGCGCATCGATACCGGGCCGGACACGGCTTCACCAACCCGTCGGTGTACTGCGCCGACCTCCAGCGCCTCATCCGCCACGTCGCGCGGAGCCTGGCGGGTGCCGCCGCCGCGCCCGCCGTCCCTGCCGCTTCCCCCGCACCCGCCGCGCCCGCCCTCCTCGAAGGAGACGTCCTGTGATCCTGCCCGCGGTCCCGGAACGGGCCGTGGACGAACTCGGCCGCACCGCAGGCGGCCCCGAGACCCTCGGGCTCCTCGTCCGCGACCAGCACACCCGACGGCTGCTCCTGCTCCGCGCGGTCCTGGACGCGGCCGGATCGGCCGCCCCGGACGTCTGTCCCGCCACCGCCCTGGCCCGGCTGCGCGAGGACTGGTCCCTGCTGGAGGAGGCCGAACGACTGGAGCCGTCCGCCCGACTCCGGGGACGGCCTCGGGGCGCCGGGCCGGGGGAGCGGCGGCGGCAGGACGGCTTCGTGCCGGGGCCAGGACGGCCGGGGGGCTCCGCGCCGGTGTCCGGGCGGCTGCCGGTTCCCACGCCGGTGTCCGGGTGGCCGGGAGGTTCCGTACGGTCGCACGGGCAGCCGTACGGCCTCGCGCCGGAGTCCGAGACCCTGGACGGACCGGCGCCGCCGTCGGCACCCGTTCCGGCACCGGAGTACGGGTCCGACTGGTCCCCGTCCCTGTTCCCGTCCGTGCCCGAGGGGCCGTACGGGCCCGGCGGGTTCCCGGTCGCAGCCGAGGAAGACCCGACAGCCGGGAACCGGCCGCCGCCGTCCCCCGTGCGCGACCTCCTCCTCCACCCGTTCATCGGCCCCTGGGCCAGGGACACCCTGCGCACCCTGGGTGCCGGAGCGGGCCCGCTCCCCGGCCGTGACGCCCGCGAACAGGCCCGCGCGCTCGCCCACTTCGGGGCACTCGCCGCCGTCGCCGCCGCGCGGGCCGGGGTGTCCTACGCGGTACGGCTGACGGCTTACGACGGTGTGCTGACGCTGCCCTCGCTCGGCGCGCTGCGCACGGGCGGTTCCGGTTCCGGGGCCACGGAGGTCGCCGTCGCCCACCGGCGCGGACGGCTGACGTTCCGGGTGCGCGGCGAGGCGGACGTGGTCGTGCGTCCGCAGAGCGGTGCCGGCGCCTGGTCGGAGGCCGCTGCCTGGACGTCGGCGTACACGCTGCCCGGTCTGGTGCCGGGCTCGGCCGCCGTACCGCTGGACGACCTCGACCCGTATCGCACCGCCCGCGGCGGACCCCGCCCGGACACCCTGAGCGGCCCGGCCTCCCTCGACGACGCCGACCGCAAGCACTGGCTGCACACCTGGTCGGGCACCGCCGCGGCCCTCGCGACGGGCGGCGAACGCCGGCTCGCGGAATCGGTGACCCTGTTGCGCTGTCTGGTCCCGCTGGCCGCCCCGTCCGGCTCGGTACCGGGCGGCGCCGGCGGCAGTTGCAGCGGCACCCGGCGCGAGGCCTTCGGCGCGGTCCTCAGCAGCGCGCCGGCGACACCGACCGCCTTCGCGGCCACCCTCGTCCACGAGATCCAGCACACCAAACTCGCCGCGCTCAGCGACATGATGACGCTGCATCACGCCGGCCCCGCGGCCCGCCACTTCGCACCCTGGCGCCCCGATCCGCGCCCGTACGACGGCCTGTTGCAGGGTGCCTACTCCCACCTCGCGCTGGCGGACTTCTTCCAGCGCGGCGCGCTCGCAACCACGCTCCCCAATCGCCGGGACGCCGCCTGGGCGCAGCACGCGCGCTATCAGGCACAGGTCGGGGCCGTCCTGCCGGCGCTCGTCGGATCGGGCGATCTCACCGTGCGGGGACGCAGGTTCGTCGACCGCATGGTCGAGGTGTACGAAACGCTCGCCGAGCAGCCGCCGCCTCGCGGACACGTGGCGCGCGCGACGGCGTACGTCCAGGCCGCCCGGGCGCTGTGGAACCGGCGCCACGCACCGGGCGAATGAACCACGCATCCCGAGGGGGGCGCGGCGCACGCCGGCCGAGTCGTACGGGGCCCGCCGTACGCGCCCCGCGCGCCTGTCGAACGCGCCATGCTCCGTTTCGATTGAGCCATCCTCGCCGAAAGCCGTGGGTTCCCGGACGTGGGGCGGAGCGTGCGCCAAGATCGTCGCTGAACACCTTTGAGAAGGAACCGTGGAGCAAGCGACTGGTGTGCGTCGGCGCCCTATCGCCGACCCAGGCGGCGGTTCTAAAATCACGCGCGGGGAGGCCGCTGCATGTCTGGAGCTCGTACGCCGGTCGGGCCAGCCGAAAGGGGGTCCGCGAAGCAGACCGTCACCATCAGCTTCGCCGGTTTCAACCGGGCCTGGGCGGCCTGGATCGGGGACCGTCTGGAGCGGCGTGGCCATCGTGTGGTGTACCAGCGCTGGGACGCCCCGGCCGAGGTGCCCCTCGTCGACCTGCTGCGTGACCTGACCCTGGCCCAGGGCCGGATCCTGATCATCGTCAGTGAGTGGTACTTCCAGCTGGGCCCGCGCACCTACGAGGAGTGGAACGCCGCGCTGCGCGAGGTCGTCGCACCCGACCCGTCCCGTTTCGCGGCCGTCTCCGTCACCAACAGCACGCTGCCGACGGCCACCACCGTGCTCGGCGCGGTCGACCTGAACAACATGGGCGCCGACGAAGCCGAGCGCCGTGTCCTCGACCGCCTCGACCTGTCCTCCGACCCTCTCCCGGAGTCCGTCGAGGGCGCCCGCCGCGGCCCCCGCTTCCCGGCCGCCATGCCCGAGGTCTGGGGCGGAGTGCCCCGTCGCAACACCCGCTTCACCGGCCGCGAGCCACTCCTGAACGACGCCTACCACCTGCTCCAGGGTGCCGAGGCGGGCGCGGGCGTGGTCACCCTGCACGGCATGTCCGGCGTCGGCAAGACCCAGCTCGCCGCCGAGTACGTCTACCGGTTCGGCTCCGAGTACGACGTGGTGTGGTGGGTCAACGCCGAGAAGCGCGTCTCCTACCGGCGCCGACTGGCCGAACTGGCACCGCAGTTGGGCCTGTCGACCGGAGCGGAGTACGGCGAACGGCTGCGCGCCGTACGCGACTCGCTGCGCCGGGGCGACCCGTACTCCCGCTGGCTGCTGATCCTGGACGGCGCGGACGAGCCCGACCAGATCTACGACCTCGTCCCCACCGGACCCGGCCACGTCCTGATCACCTCGCGCAACCCCGAGTGGAGCGAGCACAACAGCAAGCTGCTGGAGGTGCCGGTCTACGGCCGCGACGAGTCCGTCGCCTTCATCCGCCGCCGCGCACCCCGGCTGACCGAACCCGAGGCCGACCAGCTCGCCGATGCCCTGGAGGACTTGCCCCTCCTGCTGGACCAGACGGCCGGCTGGCTCAACGACTCCGACCTGTCCGTCCAGGAGTACATCGCCCTGCTGGACGGGGGCATCGACCAGGACGTCGTCAAGATCTCCGCCGACTTCCCGGTCGCCTTCCAGACCGCCTGGTCGATACTGCTGAACAAACTCCGCGACACCGTCCCGGAGTCCGTCGACCTGCTCCGCCTGTGCACCTTCTTCGCGCCGGGCTTCATCCCCGTACGCCTGCTGAAGGAGATGCCGCACGACCAACTGCCGGAACAGATCGCGGGTCTGCTCAACGATCCGCTGCTGTGGAACAAGGCCATCAACCAACTCCGGCAGTACTCCGTCGTCCGCCTGGAGTCCCACGAGGCGGCCGGCGACGAGGCGGCCTCCTCCGGCGAGTCCCTGTACCTGCACCGCATGGTCCACCAGATCGTCCACAAGGACATGCCCGACGAGGACCGCCGCGAGTTCATCGACGTGGTCCGCCGCGCCCTGGCCGCGGCCGACCCGAGGCGCCCGACGGACACCCGGCTGTGGCCGGGGTACGCCGAGGTCGTTCCCCATCTGAAGTACGCCGACGTCCTCAAGAGCGAGGACTCCGCGGTCCAGCGGCTCGTCTTCAACTCCCTGCGCTACATGTACCTTTCGGGCGAGTACGTGGCGGGCATCAAGCTGGGTGAGCGCGCCATGAAGACCTGGCGCGCACTGCTCGGCGACACCCACCCGCGCATCTGGGAACTGACCCACCACTACGCCAATCTCCTGCGCGCGGTGGGCGACTACGAACGGACGGAGGCCCTGGAGAGGGCGGCCGTGGACCATCTGCGCCGGGAGCGCGGCGAACACGACCTCGACCATCTGCGGGCGGTGGGCGGACTCGCCGCCGACCTGCGCGGCCTGGCGCGCTACGACGAGGCGCTGGAGCGCTCCGAGTGGCTCCTGACGGCGTACCGGGACCTGCTCGGCGAGACGGATTCGCGCACCCTGAACGCGCAGAACAACGTCGCCGTCTCACTGCGGCTGCTGGGCCGCTACAAGGAAGTGCTGGAGATCGACCAGCGGATGCTGGAGGCGCGTCGGCAACTCCTGCGCGGGCGGCACCCGTGGACCCTGTACTCGGAGATCGCCTACGCGACCGACCTCAGGCTCCTGGGGCGTTACACCGAGGCCGAGTCGATCCAGGCGAAGAGCGTCCGTGAGCACCGCATCGTCATGGGCGCCGATCACCCGGAGACACTGCGCGCGGAACACAACCTCGCCCTGTGCCAGTACCGCACCGGGGACCGCACCCGGGCCGGATCGATGCTCGCCCGCGTCCTGGAGCGCAGCGAGCGGGTCCTCGGGGAGAGCCACCCGACCACCCTGAGCTTCGCCGTCAGCGAGAGCTGTTTCGCCCGCGAGCACGGAGACATCGACCATGCGCGGGAGGTCAGCGAGGCCGTCGTCGCACGCTACGAACTCCTGCTCGCCGAGGGGCATCCCTATCTCGCCGGCACCCGGGCCAACCACGCGCTGGTGCTCCGCAGCGTGGGCGAGCGCCAGTCGGCCCTCGTGACGGTCGAACAGTCCCTGGCCGAGATGACCGAGGCCGTGGGGGAGAACCACCCCTGGACGCTGGGCTGCGCCGTCAACACCGCCGCCCTGCGCAACCTCCTCGGAGACCCCGAGTCGGCGGCGGCACTCGGCCACCTGACGGTCGCCAGGGCCACCGAGACGCTGGGCCGGACCCATCCCCTGACGCTGTCCGCCCGCATCGCGCTCGCGGCGGACCTGCGCGGACTGAGGGACACCCAGCAGGCCGAGAAGATCGAGCAGGAGGCGTTGGAGGACCTGGCCGGCACCCTGGGCGCCCAGCACGTCCACACCATCTCGGCCCGCTCCCGCAACCGGCCGTTCTGGGACTTCGAGCCCTACATCACCTGACGGGCAGGAACCGCGAACACCAAGGGCCCGCCCCCGAGTCCACCAGGACTCGGGGGCGGGCCCCTTCACGCTGTCGTGCCGGAGGCCTACGCCTCGAACACCTCACGCACCAGCTGCTCCTGCTCCGCCTGGTGCCGCTTCGCGGAACCGACGGCGGGGGAGGAGGAGTGCGGACGCGAGATGCGGCGCAGGCGCTCGCCGTGCGGGACGTCCGCGCCGACCGCCAGGTCCAGGTGGTCGATCAGGTTGAGCGCGATGAACGGCCAGGCACCCTGGTTCGCCGGCTCCTCCTGGGCCCACAGGTACTTCTCGGCGTTCGGGTACTTGGCGATCTCCGCCTGGAGCTCGGCACCCGGCAGCGGGTACAGGCGCTCGATGCGGATGATCGCCGTGTCCGTGGAGCCGCGCTTCTTCCGCTCGGCCTCCAGGTCGTAGTACAGCTTGCCGGCGCAGAACACGACCTTGCGCACGGCGGCCGCGTCGACCGAGTCGTCGCCGATGACCGGGCGGAACTGGCCCGACGTGAACTCCTCCGCCTTCGACGCTGCGGCCTTCAGACGCAGCATCGACTTCGGGGTGAAGACCACCAGCGGCTTGTGGTGCGGGTTGTGCACCTGCCACCGCAGGAGGTGGAAGTAGTTCGACGGGGACGTCGGCTGGGCGACCGTCATGTTGTTCTGCGCGCACAGCTGGAGGAAGCGCTCGATCCGGGCCGAGGAGTGGTCCGGGCCCTGGCCCTCGTAGCCGTGCGGGAGCAGCAGGGTGACGCCGGACGTCTGGTTCCACTTCTGCTCGGCGGCCGAGATGTACTCGTCGACGATCGTCTGGGCGCCGTTGACGAAGTCGCCGAACTGCGCCTCCCACATGACCAGCGCGTCCGGCCGGGCCAGCGAGTAGCCGTACTCGAAGCCCATGACCGCGTACTCGGAGAGCAGCGAGTCGTAGACGTTCAGGCGGGCCTGCTCGTCCGAGAGGTACTGGAGCGGGGTGTAGTCCTCGCCGTTGACCCGGTCGATCAGCACCGCGTGGCGCTGGCCGAACGTGCCGCGGCGCGAGTCCTGGCCGGACAGCCGGACCGGCGTGCCCTCCAGGAGCAGCGAACCGATGGCGAGGGTCTCGCCCATGCCCCAGTCGATCGTGCCGTCCTCGATCATCGACGCGCGGCGCTGGAGCTGCGGGAGCAGCCGCGGGTGCACGGTGACGTTGTCGGGGATGTTGACCTGGGACTCGGCGATCCGCTTCACGATCTCCTGGGAGACCGCGGTGGACACGGCGACCGGGAACTCGGCCTGGACGTCCGGGACGTGAGCCTCGGGCGCCTGGGCGACGGCCTCGCGGACCTCGGTGAAGACCTTCTCCAGCTGGCCCTGGAAGTCCTGGAGCGCCTGCTCCGCCTCTTCGAGGGTGATGTCGCCGCGACCGATGAGGGACTCGGTGTAGAGCTTGCGCACCGAGCGCTTCTTGTCGATCAGGTCGTACATCAGCGGCTGCGTGAACGCCGGGTTGTCGGACTCGTTGTGCCCGCGGCGGCGGTAGCAGATGAGGTCGATCACGACGTCCTTGTTGAACGCCTGACGGAACTCGAACGCCAGGCGCGCGACACGGACGACGGCCTCGGGGTCGTCACCGTTCACGTGGAAGATCGGCGCCTCGATCATGCGGGCCACGTCGGTGGCGTACATGGAGGAGCGCGACGACTCCGGGGCGGCGGTGAAGCCGACCTGGTTGTTGATGACGATGTGGACCGTGCCGCCCGTGCGGTAGCCGCGCAGCTGCGACATGTTGAGCGTCTCGGCGACCACACCCTGGCCGGCGAAGGCCGCGTCACCGTGCAGGGCGACGGGCAGGACGGTGAAGTCCGTGCCGCCCTTGTTGATGATGTCCTGCTTGGCGCGGACGATGCCCTCGATGATCGGGTCGACCGTCTCCAGGTGGGACGGGTTGGCGGCCAGCGAGACCTTGATCTGCTCGCCGTCCAGGCCGGTGAAGGTGCCCTGGGCGCCCAGGTGGTACTTCACGTCGCCGGAGCCGTGCATCGACTTCGGGTCGAGGTTGCCCTCGAACTCGCGGAAGATCTGCGCGTACGACTTGCCGACGATGTTCGCGAGGACGTTCAGGCGGCCGCGGTGGGCCATGCCGATGACGACCTCGTCCAGGCGGGACTCCGCGGCGCTGTCGATGACGGCGTCGAGGAGCGGGATGACGGACTCGCCGCCCTCCAGGGAGAACCGCTTCTGGCCGACGTACTTCGTCTGCAGGAAGGTCTCGAAGGCTTCGGCGGAGTTCAGCCGGCGCAGGATGCGCAGCTGCTCCTCGCGCTCCGGCTTGGAGTGCGGGCGCTCGATGCGGTCCTGGATCCACTTGCGCTGCTTCGGGTCCTGGATGTGCATGAACTCGATGCCGGTGGTGCGGCAGTACGAGTCGCGCAGCACGCCGAGGATGTCGCGCAGCTTCATCAGGGACTTGCCGGAGAAGCCGCCGACGGCGAACTCGCGCTCCAGGTCCCACAGGGTGAGCCCGTGCTCGGTGATGTCGAGGTCGGGGTGCTTGCGCTGCTTGTACTCCAGCGGGTCGGTGTCGGCCATGACGTGGCCGCGGACCCGGTAGGAGTGGATCAGCTCGAAGACACGGGCGGCCTTCGTGACGTCGTCGTCGTGGCTGGCGTCGATGTCCTTGAGCCAGCGGACCGGCTCGTAGGGAATCCGCAGCGACTCGAAGATCTCGTCGTAGAAGCCGGTCTCGCCGAGCAGGAAGTTCGCGACGATGCGCAGGAACTCGCCGGAGGCGGCGCCCTGGATGACCCGGTGGTCGTAGGTCGACGTGAGCGTCATGACCTTCGCGATGGCGAGCTTGTTCAGGGTGTCCTGGGAGGTGCCCTGGAACTCCGCCGGGTAGTCCATGGAGCCGACGCCCATGATGACCGACTGTCCGGGCATCAGGCGCGGGACCGAGTGGACGGTGCCGAGGCCGCCGGGGTTGGTCAGCGAGACCGTGACACCGGTGAAGTCGTCCATCGTCAGCTTGCCGTCACGGGCGCGGCGGACGATGTCCTCGTAGGCCTGCCAGAACTCGAAGAAGTTCAGCGTCTCGGCCTTCTTGATGCCCGCGACGACCAGCTGGCGGTCGCCGTTGGGCTTCACCAGGTCGATGGCGAGGCCGAAGTTGACGTGCGGAGGCTTGACGAGGGTGGGCTTCCCGTCCTTCTCCACGAAGTGCCAGTTCATCGACGGCATGGCCTTGATGGCCTGCACCATCGCGTACCCGATGAGGTGGGTGAAGGAGATCTTCCCGCCCCGGGCGCGCTTCAGATGGTTGTTGATGACGATGCGGTTGTCGAAGAGCAGCTTCACCGGGACCGCGCGCACGGACGTGGCCGTGGGCAGCTCCAGCGAGGCGTTCATGTTCTTCGCGACGGCACCGGCGGGACCGCGCAGGGTGACGTACTCGGGGCCCTCGGGCGCCTCGGTCGCCGGAGCGGCCTTCGGCTGCGCGGCGGCCGGAGCCGCCTTCACGGGAGCCGGGGCCGCGGCGGCGGGCTTCGGAGCCGCGGGCGCGGCGGCCGGAGCGGGCGCGGCCGGGGCCTGAGCCGGGGCCTGGGGAGGAGCCTGGCGCGCCGCGGGCGGCACGGGAGCGGCCGGGGCGGCCGGAGTGGTGGTCCCTGCGGCCCCCGCGGCCGCAGTACCCGCCGGAGCCGAGGCGGCGGGCGCCCCGGGCTTGTAATCGGCGAAGAAGTCCCACCAGGCTCGGTCTACGGAATTCGGGTCCTGGAGGTACTGCTGATAGATCTCGTCGACGAGCCACTCGTTGGCACCGAAGGCGGCCGCGGGGTTCTTCCCGGCGGCTTGGTCATCGGTCGAGATACTCGAGTTACTGGGGGACTGTGGCGACACGGCGCTAACCGCCCTCTTCCGCTTCGCAAGGTGATGGACAGCGGGAATAAAGGCTACGCCTCCCTGGCCGAGAAGGTCAGGCCGGGCCCGTCCAACGTCGCGTAAGTCACATCGGAATCCGTGTTTCGCCCATGGAAATGGCGGGAAACAAGCGAGGTTCCGCAGGGGAAAGGGTACGTCGGTCCTGGGCCGCGGCACGGGTCACGCGGTCCTGTGCCTGATCACACGTGTACGCCGGTGGCGACAGCGGTGGATCTTGCGGCTCCGGTTCGAACTTTACGTCAACTTGGCAGAGAAGGGAGGCCCGGAAGGATGACCTGGATCCGGCAACCCCGCTGAGATTCGGCCACACCTATGCGTCCGCCGTGCAGATCCACCGCCCAGCGGGCGATCGCGAGCCCCAGTCCCGTACCGCCGTCGCTGCCCGGACCGTGCGGCGAGGGCACCCCGCCGCGGTTGAACCGCTCGAAGACGCGGTGCCACTCCGACTTCGGAATGCCGGGCCCCTCGTCGAGGACCTCCAGAGCCAGCGACTCGGGATGGTCGCCCCGGCGGGCCCGTACCGTCACCCGGCCGTGCGGCGGGCTGTGTTTGACCGCGTTGTCGATGAGGTTCGCCACGACCTGGTGGATCCGCTCCGGGTCCGCGTGCGCGGTCAGCTCCGGCGGGGACACGTCGAGGTGCAGATGGACGTCCGTGCGGGTGTGGCCGCCGCCCGAGCCCGAGGTGAGGTCCGCGCGCGCGGAGGCGACCATGTTGGCCTCCTTCAGCACCCCGGACAGATACGGCCACACCTCGAAGCGCCGCCTGCGCAGCGGTACGACGCCGTTGTCCAGCCGGGACAGGTCGAGGAGGGTCTCCACCAGCCGCCCGAGGCGCTCCGTCTGCTTCAGCGCGGTGCGCATCGTCTCGGGATCGGCCGCCGAGACACCGTCCACGACGTTCTCCAGGACCGCGCGCAGACCCGCGATGGGGGTCCGCAGCTCGTGCGAGACATTCGCCACGAGCTCCTTGCGCTGACGGTCCTGGGCCTCCAGCTCGTCGGCCATGAGGTTGATCGTCTGGGCCAGGTCGCCCAGCTCGTCGCGCCGGTCGTCCCGCACCCGGCGGGTGTAGTCCCCGTGCCAGATCGAGCGGGCCACCGCGTTCATCTCGTCCAGCGGCGCGGTGAGCGAGTGCGCCACGAACTGCGTGATCAGCAGGGTCGCGATCATCGAGAACACCGTGATGAAGCGGAGCTCCGTCTTGGTGTGCACCGCGATCATCGACAGACCGGTGGTGATGAGCACGGAGATGACGACCAGCGCGCCCAGCTTGGTCTTGATCGAGAAGGGCCGCACCTCGCCCCAGGAGCCCGAGCTCCTGCGCTCACCGGACGCGCGCTCGCCGAGCCCGCGTCCCCGCTCTCCGAGTCCGCTCATCACATCAGCCCCTCACGCGGGTCCCGGTCACCCGGGTCCCGAGTTCCTTGGAGTCCCGGCTCAGGGAGTCGGGGTCTCCAGTGCGTAGCCGACGCCGTGCACCGTACGGATCCGCTCGGCACCGATCTTGCGGCGCAGCGCCTTGATGTGACTGTCGACGGTCCGGGTACCGGAGGCGTCCGCCCAGTCCCACACCTCGGCGAGCAGCTGCTCGCGCGAGAGTACGGCACGCGGGGTGTTCGCGAGGCAGACCAGGAGGTCGAACTCGGTCGGAGTGAGGTGCACGTCCTCGCTGCGGACCCGCACCCGGCGCTGCGCGTGGTCGATCTCCAGCTCGCCGAGCCGCAGGATGCCGCTGCGCGGAGTGGAGGCCGCGACGACCGCGCGCTCGACCCTGCGGAGCAGGACGTGCACCCGGGCCGCCAGTTCACGCATCGAGAACGGCTTGGTCATGTAGTCGTCGGCGCCGACGCCGAGTCCGACGAGCATGTCGGTCTCGTCGTCGCGCGCGGTGAGCATCAGCACCGGCACCGGGCGGGCGGCCTGCACGCGCCGGCAGACCTCCAGACCGTCGAAGCCGGGCAGCATGATGTCGAGGATCAGCAGATCGGGCTGCCATGCCTCGGCGGTGTCGACGGCGGCCGGGCCGTCACCCGCGGTTTGCACGAGGAATCCCTCGGCTCGCAGACGGGCCGCGATGGCGTCGACGATCGTGGGGTCGTCCTCGACGACCAAAACCCGGCGCTGAGCGCCCGGGGTCGCCGCCGTACCGTTCTGGGAGGTGTGTGTCTGCTCCATCGCCCGCCCCTGAAGTGTGCTTTCCGGAATCCGTGGGGTGATCCCATGACTGCGCTTGACGCTTGAATGATCCGCGTCAGGCAAGCAGGGTACGGGCAGTGGGTGCGGCTCGGCTATCCAGGCCTCACCGCGAGATGCACCACGTCGGGAACGCCCCGGGCAACGGGGATCACTTCGGTACGGACCCGGCGGAATCCGGCATTCCGCAAGGTAACTTCAAATTCCGGAGAGGGCTGCGCCGACCACACGGCGAGGACGCCGCCCGGCCTCAACGCCCTTGCACAGCTTGCCAGTCCGGACGCTCCGTACAGTCCCGCGTTGCCCTCGGTGACCGTCCAGCCGGGTCCGTTGTCGATGTCGAGGCACAGGGCGTCGAACGTGTCGGAGATCTCATTGACGTATTCGACGAGGTCCCGCTCGACGATGGCGGTGCGCGGGTCGGCGAGCGCCCCGGCGGACAGCGTGGCGAGCGGGCCGTCCCGGTGCCAGTCGATGATGGCCCGTTCGCGCTCGACAACGGTGATGCGTCCCCAGCGGCGGTCGGCCGCGGCGTGCGCCAGCGAGAACCCGACACCGAGCCCGCCGATCAGCACGCTCGGCTCCGGGCGCCCGTCCAGCGCGTCGTACGCCGCGTCCATGAGCAGCCGCTCGGAGCGCCCGTCGGACGTGTCCATCAGGAAGCATCCGTTGGCGATGATCTGGAGCAGTGCTCCGTGGCGCCGCAGCACGACCTCGCCGTACGGGCTCTGACGGCGGTCGATGACTTCGGGCGTCTCGTACGAGGCGGTCATGGCCGCCATCCTGGCATTTTCACCTGTACGGGTCGCGGGAATTCCCGGAGGACGGGGGCGGGGTGACGGCGGGCACCCCGAGGTTGACGCGACCCCGGGCCGGCCCCTTCGGCCCCGGCCCGACCGAGCCTCGGCGCCACCGGCCGAGCCTCGGCGTCACCGGCCGAGCCCGGACGCCTCGGGCGCGGCCCACCTGCCGAGCCTCGGCTCCGCCGACCGAGCTGCGGCTCCGCCGACCGAGCTGCGGCTCCGCCGACCGGGCCTCGGTGCCACCGGCCGGGCCCGGAAGCCTCGGGCGCTGCCCCGGCCGAGCCTTGACGCCACCGACCGAGGCTTCACCGGCAAGGCCCTCACCCCTACCGGCTGAGCCCTCACCTTTACCGGTCGGGCCTTCACTCCTGCCGACCGGGCCTTCACCTTTACTGCAAGGCCCTCACCCGCACCGACCGAGTTGCGCCTTCCCCGGCCGGGCCTCCGCGTCCGACGGCCCGGCCTTCACGCTCACCCGCCGGGCGTTTCCGTCCCCCGTCGGCCTTCGCGCGCTCTCCGTCGGGGCGCTCCCCGAGCGGCTCACGGGTCTCTCCGTTCCTCCCCCCTGCGGACAAGAAGGGACCCGTTGAGCCATCGGAGGGGCGGCCGGGCGCCCGGCTAGCGGAGGGGCGCCCCGTTCTGGGTGTCGGACGCGGACTGCCAGGCCTGCGCGCCCGCCAGGGAGGCCTCCTTGGCCTGCCGCCACTTCATGGCCGCCACCTGTGACGGCGGCACGTCCATGGCGCGGATCATGCGCCGGCCCGCGGCGAACACGGCGGCGGCCGCGATGCCCATGCCGGTGCACGCCACCACGACACCGGCCGCGGTGAGGACGGCACCCGCCGTGACGAGCCGGGTGTCGATGTCGATCTTGTTCTGGGCGAGGTGATGGTTCATGACTCCAACCATCCGAGGCCGTCGGCCACCTCGCATCCCGGGCACGGCCCGCGAGGGGTCCCGGGCACGGCCCGCGAGGCCCCGAAGCCCACGTGGCCGGGGCGCCCACGGCGGTTCACAAGCGATCGCTCACAGCGAACGGCCTCCGGGGAACATTGCGGAGCCCCCGTGCATTGAGTCGACATAGCTCAACTTGACTGCCGAAGGGGAGATCATGGCTTCGACGTCCGCATCACTCACTCTGCCCGTGCTGCCGCTCGACGACGAGGTAGTGCTGCCCGGAATGGTGGTTCCGCTGGATCTGAACGACCCCGATGTGCGGGCCGCGGTGGAGGCCGCTCAGGCCGCCGCCCGTTCAACGCCCGGAAAGCCTCAGGTACTCCTGGTGCCGCGTATCGACGGGACCTACGCGAGCACCGGTGTGCTCGGCACGGTCGAGCAGGTCGGCCGGCTGGCCGACGGCGACCCGGGCGCGCTGATCCGAGGCCGCGGGCGCGTGAAGGTGGGCGCGGGGACCACGGGCCCCGGTGCGGCCCTGTGGGTCGAGGGCACCCGGGTCGAGGAGACCGTGCCCGACCCGCTGCCCGGCCGGGTCGCGGACCTGGTGAAGGAGTACAAGGCCCTGGCCACGAGCTGGCTGCGCAGGCGCGCCGCCTGGCAGGTCGTGGACCGGGTGCAGCAGATCGACGACGTTTCCGCCCTTGCCGACAATTCCGGTTACTCACCGTTCCTTTCCGTCGAGCAGAAGGTCGAGCTGCTGGAGACCGCCGACCCGGTGGCCCGGCTCAAGCTCGCCACCGAACAGCTCCGCGAGCACCTCGCCGAGCAGGATGTCGCCGAGTCCATCGCCAAGGACGTCCAGGAGGGCGTCGACAAGCAGCAGCGCGAGTTCCTGCTGCGGCGCCAGCTGGAAGCCGTACGCAAGGAGCTGCGCGACCTCAAGGGAGAGGACGGCGAGGACGAGTCCGACGACTACCGCGCCCGGGTCGAGGCCGCCGACCTTCCCGAGAGCGTCCGCGAGGCCGCCCTCAAGGAGGTCGAGAAGCTGGAGCGGTCCAGTGACCAGTCGCCCGAGGGAAGCTGGATCCGGACCTGGCTCGACACCGTCCTGGAGCTGCCGTGGAACGAACGGACCGAGGACGCGTACGACATCAGGGGCGCCCAGGCCGTGCTCGACGCCGAGCACGCAGGTCTGGAGGACGTGAAGGAGCGCATCACCGAGTACCTCGCCGTGCGCAAGCGGCGCTCCGAGCGGGGTCTCGGAATCGTCGGAGGCCGGCGCGGCGGTGCCGTGCTCGCGCTCGTCGGGCCGCCTGGGGTCGGCAAGACCTCGCTCGGCGAGTCCGTCGCGCACGCCATGGGCCGCAAGTTCGTCCGCGTCGCCCTCGGTGGCGTCCGGGACGAGGCCGAGATCCGCGGACACCGCCGTACGTACGTCGGCGCGCTGCCCGGCCGGATCGTCCGCGCCATCAAGGAGGCCGGGTCGATGAACCCGGTGGTCCTGCTCGACGAGATCGACAAGGTCGGCTCCGACTTCCGGGGCGACCCGGCGGCGGCGCTGCTCGAAGTCCTCGACCCGGCGCAGAACCACACCTTCCGCGACCACTACCTGGAGGTCGAACTCGACCTCTCCGACGTCGTGTTCCTCGCCACGGCCAACGTCCTGGAAGCCATCCCGGAGGCCCTGCTCGACCGTATGGAGCTGGTCCGCCTCGACGGCTACACCGAGGACGAGAAGGTCGTCATCGCCCGGGACCACCTGCTGCCGCGCCAACTGGAGCGGGCGGGCCTGGAGAAGGACGAGGTCGTCCTCGACGAGAGCGCGCTGCGCAAGTTCGCGGGGGAGTACACCCGGGAAGCGGGCGTGCGGAACCTGGAGCGGGGCATCGCCCGGCTGCTGCGCAAGGTCGCGGCCCAGCACGAACTGGGGCGCAGGGAACTGCCGTTCACGGTGACCGAGGCCGAGCTGCGCGATCTGATCGGGCGTCCGCACCACGTGCCCGAGTCGGCGCAGGACCCGGCCGAACGCCGTACGGCGGTGCCCGGCGTCGCCACGGGTCTCGCGGTCACCGGCGCGGGCGGTGACGTCCTCTATGTGGAGGCGTCCCTGGCCGACCCGGAGACGGGCGCGGCCGGACTGACCCTCACCGGCCAGCTCGGAGACGTGATGAAGGAGTCGGCGCAGATCGCGCTCTCCTTCCTGCGCTCGCACGGCGCGGAGCTCGAACTCCCCGTCGGCGACCTGAAGGACCGGGGCGCGCACATCCACTTCCCGGCGGGCGCGGTCCCCAAGGACGGCCCGAGCGCGGGCGTCACGATGACGACCGCCCTGGCGTCGCTGCTGTCGGGCCGGCTGGTCCGCACCGATGTGGCCATGACGGGTGAGGTGTCGCTGACCGGCCGTGTCCTGCCGATCGGCGGGGTGAAGCAGAAGCTGCTCGCCGCGCACCGGGCGGGTGTCACGACCGTGATCATCCCCAAGCGCAACGAGGCCGATCTGGACGACGTCCCGGCCGAGGTCCTGGAGAAGCTCGACGTCCACACCGTCACGGACGTCCGCCAGGTCCTGGAGCTGGCACTGGCGCCGGCGACGAACGGCGCGGTGTCGGAGGTTCCGGTAGCGGCGTGACGGACGGTGCCGGAAGGGAAGGCCCGGGTCCCGTGAGGGAGGCCCGGGCCTTCGCCGTGCCGCGCGTCGGGCGCTTCGCCGTACGTCAGACGCCCTGCTGTTCGTCAGGTGCTCTGCTGTACGTCAGGTGTCCTGCTGTACGGCGGCCGTCCTGCTGTGCGCAGGTGTGTCAGCCCTTGGCCAGTGCCTGGACCCGGTCGAGCGCACCGTTGAACTTGTCGTGGTCCCCGACCGTCGGTCCTGACGACGTGTACTGCCACATCGTGTAGAAGCCCCAGCCCGCCGGGAGCGTCCCCGGATCGGAGGCGTAGCGCGCGATCCACAGCGGGCTGGCGGAGGCGAAGCCGCCGTAGTTGCCGGTGCACTGGGTCCACCAGCTCGCGGCCGTGTAGATCACCGCGTCACGGCCGGTCCTGGCCTTGTACTGGGTGAGGAAGCTGCTGATCCAGCTGACCATCGCGCTCTGCGTCTTGCCGTAACAGGCGGCCCCGTACGGGTTCCACTCGATGTCGAGGGTGCCGGGCATCGTCTTGCCGTCGCCCGACCAGCCGCCGCCGTGGTCGACGAAGTAGTTGGCCTGGGTGGCGCCGGTCGTGGTGTCCGGGGTCGCGAAGTGGTACGACCCGCGGATCATGCCGATGTTGTACGCGCCGTTGTACTGCTGGGCGAAGTACGGGTTCGTGTAGTACGTCCCCTCGCTCGCCTTGGTGTAGGCCCACCTGACCCCGCTGTTCCACAGCGTCGACCAGGCGACGTTGCCCTGGTAGCCGGCGACGTCCACCCCTTCCGTCTGGGTGGCGTCACCGGTGGACGGCGTACCGTCCTGACCGTCATGGGCGATGACCCCCATGCCCAGCCTGGCGGAGCCCCGGGCGGGGGTGTCGGCGGCGGAGGAAGGGAGGGTGGAGAGGAGGGAGAAGGCGGCGAGCAGGGTTCCTGCCGCGAGCAGTCGCAGGCGGCGGGCCGTTCCGGATCTGTGCACGGACATGTGCGTGCCTCCGAAGGGCGAGGGAGCTCCGGAGCCCGGGGGAGCTCGGGGGAGCCCAGGGGGAGCTCGGGGGAGCTCGGTGGGGGGAAAAGCGGGGGCATGCGTGCCCCGGGGGGATCAGGTCGACCTTGACCTGGGAGTGGCGTGCGCATGCCAGTAAAGGTGTCTGATAAAGAAGCTACGCACGTAGACGACGGCGTGGGAAGAGGGGCCGGGGGCTGCCGTTGGTCTACGCCTGCGAAATACTGGCGGAGCTGCGGCAACGGCGAGTTCTGGCAGAAACTTTCAGGATCGGGAAACCGGGTCAGGGGTGCTGACGTGCACGAGGGCGGAAACGACGCCGGACGTCCGGTCGAATCCGGCGTGTCGGGAAATGGTATGGACCGGCCCGTGCCGTCCGGCGGTGTGGAGCGCGAATTCCTTTCCCTGGAACGCGAGTTGACCGTGTTCCTGCGACGCGCTCGCGCCAACCAGGGGGAGATGGCCCGCGAGGTCCATCCGGACCTGGAGTCCGCCGCGTACGGGCTCCTCGTCCGTCTGGAGGAGTGCGGCCGCCAGCGGGCCACGGAACTCGCCGCCTACATCGGCGTCGGCAAGGCCACGATGTCCCGGCAGCTGCGCGCCCTGGAGGAGTTGGGCCTGGTCGCGCGCGAACCCGACCCCGCCGACGGCCGCGCCTGGCTCGTCCACCTCACGGATGAGGGCCGCGGACGGGTCTCCAGCGTCCGCGAGGCCCGCAGGGCCCGCTATGTCCGCCAACTCGCCCACTGGGACCAGAACGAGGTCGCGGAACTCGCCCGCCTGCTGAACCAGCTGAACCGCGGCATGGAGAAGTAGCCCCACCCGGCCGGCCCCACGCCTCCCGGCAGCCTCCCCCGCACGGTTCCGCGAACGGCACGACGCGCGACGCCGTTCACGGTCCCCGCGTCGCTCAGGGTCCCCGCGCAGCCCGCTCACCGTCCCCGCGCAGCCCGTTCACCGTCCCCGCGCGGCGCCCCTCACGGTTCCCTCGCGCGGTTCGACGCGCGGCCCTGTTCACAGGTCCACGAACACCACCGTCGCGTCGTCGTGCGCCTTGCCCCGCCGGGACCCCGGCCGCTCCGCGGCGTCCGAGCGTTCCAGACGCCGTACGCGGTCGACGAGCGAGGACGGGCCCTCTTCGCGCACGAGCGCGAACAACTCGGCCCAGTCGCCCGCGTGGAACCGCTCCACCCACCGGGCGGCGCCGTCCGTGAGAGCCGTCAGGGCGCGGACCGAGGACCGGGGAAGCGCGCCCGTCACCGCCCGCGAGGCGACCGAGGGGTCGGCGGCGGCCGTGAAGAAACCGCCCTCCTTGTTCCGGACGGTGGAGTCGGCGACGGCGTCCGAGACGAGGGCCGTGCGCGGCAGCCGGGAGAGACGGTCGTCCAGCAGGGCGGTGACCTCGCCGGAGGGCGATTCCACCAGCAGGGCCGAGTCCGAGAGGATCAGGTACTCGACCCGCGACGCGGACCACCGCGCGAGGACCACGGTTGCCTGGGGCGTGCGCGGGTGAGAAAGGTCACAGGTGCCGGCGTGTGCGTCGGCGACGCGGCGAATCGCCCGCGCCAGGACCTCCCGCAGCGGCAAATCCCCCTGCGAAACGGACAGTTCGGTCAGTGCGCCGCCGAGCCGCGCGGAGAACCAGGGGACCGAATGCAGGCAGCCGTCACCACCCCGGGGCGGCGTCACCCCGTCGAGCACGACCAGTGAACCGCCCTGTCCTGAAGCGGGAAGCCCGACCGATGCGAAGTCCTCATTGGGGTGGTCCGGGTCTCCGGGCTCCGACACGAGTTCAGTGCGCATTCCGCCAGTCTGCACGAGCCCTTCACAAGGGCACCGGACGGACGCCGGGCAACGCCCGACGTGCGGTTCAGCGGCGCGGGCGCCGGGTTTGGGATGGAATGATCGACTCCGGCAAAACGTGGCGGCGCATACTGCCAAAGCCCGTCCCGGACGTCCAACCGGCCCGCCGCGCGGGCCCGTCGCGGGCGCCGGGGAGACTTGCCCGCCAACTCCCCTCCGATGTTCACTCCTTCGGGTGGCGGGTCAGATGATGCGGGACCACTGCCCACCGGCACTGGGAGGGTCGGGAGCCGTACCGGGCGTACGCCGCGATTGACGGGACGTCACCCGGGCCCCAAATGGGTACACGAGTCAGGAATGCGAGCACCGGTGCAGAAGACGCGGCCGAGGCGCACAGGCAAGAAGACGGCCTCCAACTCCACAGAGGGTGGCGCCGTCGGCGACGCCACCGGCTCCACGGGCCGGGGCAGGACCGCCCATGTACGCAACCGGCTGATCGTGGCCGTGGCGGTCGTCGCGGCCGCCATCGCCGGAGCCGGCGCGCCCATGGTGCTGTCGGCCTCACAGCAACTGAACGATTCGCAGAATCTGGTGACGCTCGCCCAGCGCACCCAGCAGGCGCTGACCCTCGCGCACGCGCTGGCCGACGAGCGCGACGAGGTCACCTCCTACGTCGCCGCCGGCAGGCCCAAGGCCAAGGCGCCCTCCGAGCAGCGCAGCGCCCTGGTCGACCGGCAGGTCGACGAGCTGCGCGCGGACGCGGACGCCCCCGCCGCGCTGCTCGAGGACCTCGACGGCATCGGGGCGCTCAGGCGAGCCACGCTCACCGGGAAGAGCTCCGCGCTGGAGGCGCACCAGGCGTACTCCGGCGCCATCGCCGAACTCCACGCCCTCGCCGAGGACCTGGCCGACCGGATGCCGCCGCGCGCGGGCGCCGGCTCGCACGCCCTCGCCGAGCTGGACACCGCCGTCCAGCAGTCCGCCGCGGCCCGCGGACTCCTCCTGGCGGCCCTCGGCATCCCGCACACCACCCAGAGCGTCTACAACCCGGTCACGGGTCTGACGACCACCACGAACACCTCGTCGGCCGCCGACGCCAAGCAGCGCGACGCGCTGAGCGCCGCCGCCCAGCAGGCGCGCCTCCGCTCCGACGCGGCCATCGCGGACTTCCGCGAGACCGCGCCCAAGCAGGCCGTGACGTCGTACGACTCCACGGTCACCGGCCCCGACGTCGGCTCCGCGGACAAGTACCTGGCCAACCTCACCGGACAGCCGAAGCTCTCGGACTCCGCGCTCGGCACCGGCGTCAAGAAGCTCGACGCCGCCCTGTCCGCCCGGATCGACCTGATGCGCGGTGCCGAGGCCTCCCTCAACGACCACCGCACCAAGAACCTCGAGGTGCTGCGGGACGACGACGTCACCGCGCTGGAGCTCCGCGTCACCCTGCTCGGCGTCCTGATGCTGGTCGCGGCCGGCATGACGATGGCCATGGCCCGCTCCCTGACCAGGCCGCTCGCCGTCCTGCGCCTCGGCTCGGCCCGGCTCGCCGCCGACCCGGCCTCCGGGGAACCGGTCAAGTTCACCGGCCGCAACGACGAGTTCGCCCAGGTCGTCCGCTCCGTCAACGCCCTGCACGCGCACGCCGCCGGTCTGCACGAGCGGATCGCCACCCTCGAAGGCGACCGCAAGCACCTCGTCGGCCAGCGCCAGCAGATGGCCGACGAGCGCGACCGGCTGCGCTCCGACCTCGCCGAGGCGGCGGCCAACCTGGAGCAGGTGCGCGGCACCATCCACAGCACCTTCGTGAACCTCGCGCTGCGCACCCTCGGCCTCGTCGAGCGCCAGCTCGGCGTGATCGAGGGCCTGGAGGAGCGCGAGCAGGACCCGGACCGCCTCTCCACGCTCTTCAAGCTCGACCACTTCGCCACCGTCATGCGGCGCCACAGCGAGAACCTCCTCGTTCTCGCGGGCGCCGAGCACGTCCAGCACCACGCGGGTCCGGTCCCGCTCGTCGACGTCGCCCGGGCCTCGGTCAGCGAGATCGAACGGTACGAACGGGTGCGGATCGCCGCGCTGCCCCCGCACGCGCACATCGCCGGGTTCGCCGCCGACGACATCAGCCACCTGGTGGCCGAACTCCTGGAGAACGCCACCTCGTTCTCGCCGCCCGACGTGCCCGTCGAGGTCTCCGGCTGGCTGCTGGAGAGCGGTGACGTGATGCTCTCCGTGCAGGACGAGGGCATCGGCATGACCGACGACCGGATGAGGCACCTCAACGCCCGCCTCTCCGACTTCGACCCGGAGGACACGTACGACCAGGAGAGCGGCGAGGGACTCGGGCTCGGCCTGTACGTCGTGGCCCGGCTCGCCCACCGGCACGGTGTACGGGTGAAGCTGCGCGAGCAGAAGCAGGGCGGGGTGGCCGCCGTGGTCGTCCTCCCGAAGGCGCTGCTCGCGGCCGCCGCCTCGTCCACCGTCCCCGCCTCCGTCCGGCTCGCCGGGGGAGCCCCCGCGGTGACCCTGCCCGGCGCGGACGCCGAGGCCAACTCCAACGTGCTGCGCGGCCGTTCGATCCTGCGCGCCTCGGTCGCGGCCTCGTCCGCCGCCGAGGACCCGCTGATCGCGGCGGCCGAGGCGGCCGTCGAGGAGTCCGCCACCGAACCGGAGACGGTGCCCGAGCGGACGCCGGCCCCCGAGTCCGGGCCGGACCCGCGGGCCGCGGTCATCCCGGCGCCCCGTGAGCCCGAGCCGGAGCGCATCTCCGAGACGACGATGGAGCTGCTGCTTCCGGAGCTCGCCGCGCAGGCCCCCGCACCGGGCGCCGCCCGGGAACCGGCCGGCACGACGGCGACGGCCGACGCACCCGGCCCCGGATCCCCCGAGCCGGCCGAGGCCCCCGCCGGAAACACGACGACGGCCCACACGGACGCGACGGCCCCCGGTCTCACGGAGACCGCCTCCGGCACGGCCGCGACGGCCCCCGGTGTCACGGAGACCGCTTCCGGCACGGCTGGAACGGCCGCCGGTGTCACGGAGACCGCTTCCCACCCGGGGGAACCGGCCGCGGAGCGTGCTCCGGCGGTGGACGTCCCCGAGGGAACGGCCGCCGAGGCACCCGTAGGGTCCGCCGCCGACGGCCCGGCCGCGGGTACGGCAGCCGCCGACCCGTACGCCATCGGCCCCGACGACCACGAGCGTGTTCCCGACGAACACCCCAGGGTCACCGACAAGGGCCTGCCCAAGCGCACACCGAAGATCTCCGCCCCCGAGGCCGCCCCGCGGCCCCGCGCGGGCGGCGTGGACGCCGAGGCACTGCGCCGCAGGCTCGGCGGGTTCCACCGGGGCGCGATCGAAGGCCGACGCGATGTGGAGGCCGAGATCGCGGACCGGACGGCGGAGACCCCCACGCCCGAAGGACAGACGCCGCCGGCCCCCGCGCACGCGCCCGCAGGACCCGCGTCCACCGCGCACCGGAGCGACGCACAGGACGTAGAAGCATCGGGGGGCACAGTCGAGGAGGCAAGCAGTTGACCGCCACCAGTACCTTCGGCCTGAGCAGCGAAGCACGTAATCTGCACTGGCTGCTGACCAATCTCGTCGAGGAGGTGCCCGGCCTCCAGTCGGTCGCGGTCGTCTCCTCCGACGGCCTGCTCCTGCTCTCCTCCGACCCCGGCCGCAACGCCGAGGCGAGGACGGCCGAAAGCACCAGGCCGACCGGCCCCAAGGGCTCCGCCGCCGACCTCGCCACCATCGTCTCCGGCATCGGCAGCCTCACCCTCGGCGCCGCCAAGCTGATGGACAGCGGCGGCGTCAAGCAGACCATGGTCGCGATGGACGAGGGCAGCCTCTTCGTCATGGCGATCAGCGACGGCTCGCTGCTCGGAGTGCACGGCGCCGCGGACTGCGACATGAGCGTCGTGGCGTACCACATGGCGCTCTTCGTCGGCCGGGCCGGACACGTCCTGACCCCCGAGCTGCGCATCGAGCTCCGGAAATCCCTTGAGGCCGACGCTCCCGGGAGTGCCTGATGACCGCGTCGAACGTCGTCAAGAAGCTCCCGGTCCGCGGCGGCGACCGCAAGCCCGCCCGCGTACGCCCCTATTCGCTCACCGGCGGACGTACCCGCTTCGGCCACGTCCTGCTGGTGGAGACGTTCGTGGCCGCGCTGGACGCCCCGGAGGTGCGCAAGGAGCTGACCAACGGCTCGCTGACCGCCCGGGTCATGCCCGAGATGCGGGCCATCGTCGAGCTCTGCCGCCGCATGCGTACGGTGGCCGAGATCGCCGCCCTCCTCAGGATGCCGCTCGGAGTGGTCCGGGTGCTCCTGAGCGACCTGGCGGACCAGGGAAAGATCCGCGTGTACGGAACAGGTCACGGCCCGGGACAGCCGGACCGCGCTCTGCTGGAAAGGGTGCTGAGTGGACTCCGCCGTCTCTGACGCCGAACCTGGCGTCGCCCCCCTCCTCGACGACGAGGAGAACCTGAAGACCTGGCAGACGGACCGCACGCGCGCGCCGATCGCCACGAAGATCGTGGTGGCCGGCGGCTTCGGCGTCGGCAAGACCACCCTCGTCACCTCCGTCTCGGAGATCACGCCTCTCCAGACGGAGGCGCTGATGACGCAGGCCAGCGAGGAGACCGACGACCTCACGGGTACGCCGGACAAGCTGACCACCACCGTGGCCATGGACTTCGGGCGCATCACGCTCGACGACGACCTGGTGCTCTACCTCTTCGGTACGCCGGGCCAGCAGCGGTTCTGGTTCATGTGGGACGACCTGGTGCGCGGTGCGATCGGCGCGGTGGTCCTCGCCGACACCCGCCGCCTCTCGGACTGCTTCCCGGCGCTCGACTACTTCGAGAGCTGCGGACTGCCGTACGTCGTCGCCGTCAACCACTTCGACGGCAGTGACGTGTTCGAGCCGGACGACGTGCGCGAGGCCCTCACGGTTCCTCCGCACATACCTGTCATGATCATGGACGCGCGTCGCCGGATCTCGGTCGTCGAGAGCCTGCTCGCGCTCGTCGGCCACGCGCTCGAAGTCAGCCCCGAATAGGGACGCCCAAGTCCTAGGAGAAGCAACTCGCATGCGGAAGATACTCGTCGTGGGAGCCGGCCAGTCCGGACTCCAACTCGCCCTCGGACTCCAGTCGCACGGGTACGAGGTCACTCTGATGTCGAACCGGACGGCGGACGAGATCCGTTCCGGCCGGGTCATGTCGACGCAGTGCATGTTCGACACGGCGCTCCAGCACGAGCGCGATCTCCAGCTGAACTTCTGGGAGTCCCAGGCCCCGAAGATCGAGGGCCTCGGGGTCTCCGTCGCGGTCCCCGGCTCCTTCGACCCGGGCCCCTCGCAGCGTGCCATCGACTGGGTCGGCAAGCTCGACGGCTACGCGCAGTCGGTCGACCAGCGGGTCAAGATGGCCGGCTGGATGGAGACGTTCGCGCAGCGCGGCGGCCAACTGGTCATCCACGGTGCCGCGGTCTCGGACCTCGACTACTTCTCCCGTGCCTACGACCTGGTGCTCGTCTCGGCGGGCAAGGGCGAACTCGTCTCCATGTTCGGCCGTGACGCCGCCCGCTCCCCGTACACCGAGCCGCAGCGCGCCCTCGCGGTGTCCTACGTGCACGGCCTGGGCCCGCGCCCGGAGCACCCGGACTACGACGCGGTCCGCTGCAACCTGGTCCCCGGTGTCGGTGAGCTCTTCATCATGCCGACGCTCACCACCTCGGGACGCGCCGACATCCTCTTCTGGGAGGGCATCCCCGGCGGTCCGCTCGACGTCTTCAACGGCGTCAAGGACCCCGCCGAGCACCTCTCCCTGACCCTGGAACTCATGGAGCGGTTCACGCCCTGGGAGTACGCGCGCGCCACGAACGTCGAACTCACCGACGCGGGTGGCACGTTGTCCGGACGGTACGCACCCACCGTCCGCAACCCGATCGGCCGGCTGCCCGGCGGCGGACTGGTCCTCGGCGTCGCCGACGTCGTCGTGGCCAACGACCCGATCACGGGCCAGGGTTCCAATTCGGCGTCCAAGTGCGCCGCCGCCTACCTCGCCTCGATCGTCGAGCAGGGCGACAAGCCCTTCGACGAGGAGTGGATGCAGGCGACGTTCGACCGCTACTGGGACACCGCGCAGCACGTCACCAAGTGGACCAACGCGATGCTGGGCGTCCCGCCGGAGCACGTGCTCAACCTGATCGGCGCCGCGGGCCAACTCCCGCCCGTCGCCGACCGGTTCGCCAACGGCTTCAACAACCCGGCCGACTTCGAGAACTTCTTCTTCGACCCCGAGAAGACATCCGCCTACCTGGCGTCGGTCACCGGGGCCTGACGGTTCACGGTCCGCCGCCCGGCCTCACCCCTGGCCGGGCGGCGACGCACCACTTGACCCGACGGGGCACTATTCGCAGCCGGGCGGGTTCTTCCCGGCCGGTACGAATTGCAGTGTGGGCATCCCGGCCGCGTCGAAGTTCGCGGTGTCCGGGCCGATCAGGGTCATATAGCCGGCGAGCGTCTGGCTGTACTGCGAGGGCCGCTTCCCCCGGACCTGCTCGACGCCGGGGAAGACCGTGTCGAGGACCCACCAACGGCCGCCGAACTTCACCCACTTGATCCCGCAGTGCGTGTAGATGTCGTACGCGTACGGCTTGTGCTGGACGGGCTTCGCCGGGCCTTCGTTCCAGCGGCCTCCTTCGGCGGTGCGGGCGGGCAGGGTGGGGCCGCGGTACCCCTCGGAGGCCGGGGTGTCGGTCAGGGACGAGCAGCCGGTGAGCATCAGCCCGGCGCTCAGGAGCAGGACGGCGGCTCGGCGCGATGTCTTCATGCTCCCAGGACGCCCGGGGTTCGCCTTCCGTTCGGTCCCGGCAGGATCCGGCGCACGCGGCCGGCGCTACCTCGTCGCGGTCGCGGTCACCGGGGCGGCCGAGGCGTAGCCCTCGTCGGATCCCTCCGTGGCGCCCTCGGGAAGCTCCGGCGGCGTGTAGTGCCGCAAGGGCTCTCCGTCCGGGTCCGGGCGTACGGCACCCAGCAGCGGGTTGGCCGCGATGGGGGACACCTTGATTTTCGCCCCCGGTCGCGGGGCCTGCACCACCATCCCCTCGCCGAGGTAGAGGGCGACGTGCGTGGCCTCGGGGAAGTAGATCACCAGGTCGCCGGGGCGCAGCTTGTCCAGCGGGATGCGCGGAAGCTCGGCCCACTGCTCCTGGCTGGTGCGCGGGACGGGCCGGCCCGCCCGCTCCCAGGCCTGTGAGGTCAGCCCCGAGCAGTCGAAGGCCTTCGGCCCCTCCGCACCCCACTCGTACGGCTTCCCGATCTGCTCGACGGCGTAGCGCAACGCCTCCTCGCCCTCCCGCGTGGGCGGCCGCACGCTGCTGAGGGCGCCGGACGCCATGATCTTCTTCTGGGCCGTGGCCGTTCCCGACTCCTCCACCCGGTCCAGTTCGGCGATCTGTTCCGCGGTCAGCGAGGCGAGCAATCGCTGTACGTCGTCGAGACGCTCGCGCACCTCGTCCCGCTCCTTCCGCTGCCGTGCGGCGAGGGAGAGCTGGCCGTCCAGTGCCTTGCGGGCCGCACGCGCGAGCCCGTCGGCCCGCTTCTCGCCGCCCGCGACCTGCCGCACGGTGTGGGCCCGCTCCAGCGACAACTGCCCGATCAGGTGGCCCTGGTCGAGGGCGTGCTGCGGATCCCGGGCGAGCAGCAGCCGTACGTACGTGGAGATCTCGTCCCCGCTCTGGTACTGCTGCCGGGCCAGCCGTCCGGCGGCGACCCGGCTGTCCTCCAGCGACAGGCGGGCCCTGGCGAGGCGGGCGTCGAGCCCGGCGACCTCCGCGCGCTGCTTCTTCAGCTTCTCGGCGGTCCCGTTGTACTTCTCGGTGGCGCGTTCGGCGTCCCGGTAGAGCCGCTGAAGATCCGTCAGCAGTGAGGCGACGGACCGCTGGGCGTCGGTGCCGGAGGCCGGACCGGGCTCGGGGGCGGCCACCGCGGGCGTGGAGGGGAGGAGTGCCCCGAGCGCCACCGCCCCCGTACAGACCAGTCGCAGAAGCCTTCCTGACATGCCGTCACCTCCGGTGCCGGGGCGGCCGGTCCGCCACCCCTTTCGCACCGGCAGGATCGGGCCGCCGCGTCCCGGGCGCACGCCGGGGGAGCGCTTCGGCCCAAGAAGGTCACTCGTCGGCGTTGCCGCCCGGCGTGGCGCCGCCGCTGCCCCCGCCCTTGTGTGCGCCCGGGGACCAGGGCAGTTTGAACCGGCGTCCCGACGCGTCGCCCTCGGGGGCGTACTCGTACTTCCATCCCTTATGCAGACCGAGCCGCTTGCTGGTGGCCGCCTGGACGCGCCGGTAGACCAGCACGGTGGACGTGCCGCCGGCCGGGTCGGGCACCGGGATCCGGTACGTCTTCGGCGGGTGGCCGGTGATCCCGAGCAGGACCGGCAGGACGCGCCCGTCCAGCGGGCCGCCGACAAAGGGGGTGTCTTCGCTCTTCACCGGACCAGTGTCACAGCAGGTGGCCCGCATGCTCGACAACGGGCAGCACCCGCCGGACCAGCGCCCCCGCGATGCCGTCGCGTCGCTCCATCGCGAGCGAGGCCCGGACCACCGCGGCGGTCTGCGCATCGCTCCCGGCGCTCGCCGTGAGAGCCGCCGTGAACTGCTCGACGAGCCAGTCCCGCAGCTCGTCCAGCGGCGGTTCCTTGTCCTCGTCGAGCCAGATCAGCGAGGCGGCCTCCACGGCCGTGATCCACATCCGTACGGTCATCCGCAGCCGGGGCCCGGGATCCTTCACCGACAGATGGTCGAGGATGTGCTCCGCCGCGGCCCTGCGGACGCCGTCGACTATGGCCGTGGTCCGCGAGGTCTCGATGACGCTGCCGCCCTGGAGCAGGGCGCTGAATCCGGCGTCGTGCTGGTCCACGAACGCGAGGTACCGGTCGAGGGCCCGGGAGAGCCGCTCGGTCAGCGGCCCCTCCGGGGGTTCCGCGAAGCACTGCTCAAGCTCCTCGGCGGCGGACCGCAGGGCGGCCTCGTACAACTGCTGCTTGCCGCCGGGGAAATACCGGTACACGAGCGGTCGCGACACCCCGGCCGCCTCCGCCACGTCGTCCAGCGAGACCTCCTCGGGCACCCGCTGGGCGAACAGGGACAGCGCGGCTTCGAGCAACTGACTGCGCCGCTCCTCGACACTGAGCCGGCGGTAAGCGGGGGTGGAAGCCTGCGAGGTCATGTCGGGCAGCGTAACCGCCCGTCCGCGCACCCTCGCGTACAGCGGGGAAGAGCGGACGGGGAGGCCCGTCCGGGCCCCGGGCCCGGTACCGCCCGCCCCCGCCGGACGACGCGAGCGTCACCCCGCGGCCCCGGGCGGGTGCGGGGCCGCCCGGGAGTCACGTCAGGCCAGCAGCCCCGACGACTTCCACAGCCGCCGCCCCGCCCCCCGCAGCACCCCGATGTCGTCCAGGAAGTCCGTCAGCTTCCTGGCCCCGGTCTGCATCACGTCCCGCCGGTGCCCGCTGGCCTTCACCTGGGCCAGGGCCTCGCGCCTGTCGAGCCCGATGTTCGTGTAGACCTCGGGGTTGACGAAGGCCACCGAGAACACGCGGGCGAACTCGCCCGAGGTGAGCCGGGTGAACTCCTGCGACCACCGCGGCGCGGTGAGCATCTGCCGCCGCAACTCCTCTCGGGCGTACCGGACATGGCGCGCCTCCTCCACAACGTGGATCCGCGTGACCCCCCGGACGAGGGTCTGCACCCGCTCGTCCGGGAACGTCAGCCGCTGCATCCAGTCGAGGATCTCCTCGCCGAGCAGTGTCGCCGTGAAGGACCCCGGAGTGGTCGAGATGGTCTTGAACAGCCGTCCCAGATTCTGATGCGCCCGGCTCACCGGGTAGTACGGCGTGCCCCCGCGCGTGATCAGCCGCGCGAACATCTTCGAGTGCCGGCACTCGTCCTCGATCTCGGTCAGCGCGTACCGCACGTGCGCGCTCGTCGCCGCCTTGTCGTAGATGTGCCGCACCAGCAGCTGCATCAGGATGATCTCGAACCAGATGCCCAGCGAGGCCAGCGCGGCCGCCTCGTGCCGGGACAGCGCGATCCGCTGCTCCTCGCTCATCCGCCGCCACAGCGGGGTGTCGTACAGGGACACCAGCTCGGGTGGCCAGAACCACTTGCCCTCCTCGAAGGGCGCGTCCCAGTCGAGCTCCTTGTCGGGGTCGAAGGAGTGCTTCGCGGCGGAGTCGAGAAGGCGCTCGGCCACCTGCTCCCGGTCCTTGAGCAGACCGAGCGCGTCACGGAGCACATCGGCTTCGGGCACCGTCGTCATGGCTGTTTCCACCTCGTCGTACGGGATCTCTATGGGTTACCGGCGGTCACCACTTATGAGACTGCCTGTCAGCAAGCTCGTCAATCCCTCGTGCCGGACTTGTTGACGACGCGTCTACTCCGTGTGAGCCTGCGAAGTATGCCGACGCATGAGCTGTACGCCGCGGACTCGGGAGATCCCCACTGGCAGATACCGGCCTCGGGGGCGGCCCGCTTCAGCTGGGAGTATGACGACGGTCGTGACCGGCTGCTCGCCCTGTACCAGAAGAGCAAGGACAAGCAGTGGGACGGTCAGAAACGCATCGACTGGGGTCTGGAGGTCGATCCCCTTGATCCGCTCGGCACGCCCGACGAGGCGATGACCCTGTACGGCACCCCCTACTGGACGAAGATGTCCGACCGGGACAAGGGTGAACTGCGCAAGCACTACACCTCCTGGCAGTTCAGCCAGTTCCTGCACGGCGAACAGGGCGCGATGGTCTGCGCGGCGAGGATCGTCGAATCGGCCCCCGACCTCGACGCCAAGTTCTACTCGGCCACCCAGACCATGGACGAGGCCCGGCACGCGGAGGTCTACGCCCGCTTCCTGCACGAGAAGATCGGGATGCTCTACCCGATCAACGACAACCTCCGGTCCCTCCTCGGCGACACCCTGCGCGACGCGCGCTGGGACATGCCGTACCTGGGCATGCAGGTCCTGATCGAGGGCCTGGCGCTGGCCGCCTTCGGGATGATCAGGGACACCACCGACAAGCCGTTGCCGAAGCAGATCCTGTCCTACGTGATGCAGGACGAGGCCCGCCATGTCGCCTTCGGCCGCATGGCCCTGCGCGACTACTACCGGCAGCTCTCCGACGCCGAACTCCGCGAACGCGAGGAATTCGTGATCGAGGGCTGCTATCTGATGCGGGACAGGCTGCGCGGGGTCGAGGTCCTGGAGAACTTCGGCATCCCGAAGGCGGAGGCCGAGGAGTTCAGCGAGAACTCCGAGTTCCTGCACCTCTTCCGCCAGTTGCTCTTCAGCCGGATCGTCCCGTGCGTCAAGGACATCGGCCTGTGGGGCGAACGCCTCCAGCGCGCCTACGTGGACATGGGCGTCTTCGACATGGGCAACTCCAACCTCGACCTCCTGATGGCACAGGACGAGGAGGTGGCCGAACAACTGGACGCGGAACGGTTCGCGACCGAGGAGCGGGACCGCGTGGCGGAGATCGAGAACGCTATCGACGAGGGGCGCGGGAGCCCGTGATCACGGCCCCGGCGACGCGAACGAGGTCCGCGGGAGCCTGTGATCACGGTCCCGCCGGCGCGAACGGGGGCGCGGGAGCCTGTGATCACGGTCCCGCCGGCGCGAACGGGGTCCGCGGGCCGACGGCGTGCGCCGGCCCCTCATGAGCCCAGCACCGCTTCCATCACCGCCCGGGCGATCGGCCCCGCGAACCCGCCCCCGGTGATGTCCCCCCGGTCCGCCGCGGCGTCCTCCACGACGACCGCGACGGCCACCGCGGGCTCCGTGGAGCCCTCGGCGCGGGCCCAGGAGATGAACCAGGCGTACGGGGTACCGGAGTTGCCGATGCCGTGCTGGGCGGTGCCGGTCTTTCCGCCGACGGTGGCACCGGGAATGGCGGCCACGGTCCCGGTGCCCTCCTCCACCACGTCGGTCATCAGCTCACGCATGCGCCGCGCGGTCGACGCGCTCATCGCCTGATGAAGGACGCGCGGACCGGCCGTGGTGAGCGTCCCGCCGCCGTGCGTGGTCGTGCGCTCCACCAGGTAGGGCGTCTTGACCGAACCGTCGCCCGCGACGGCCGCCGCGATCATCGCCATCTGCAACGGAGTCGCCCGGGTGTCGAACTGACCGATGGAGGAGAGCCCCAACTGCGCCCTGTCGAGCCGCAGATCGAAGTTGCTGGGCGCCACCGAGAAGGGGATGCGCAGCTTGCGGTCGTTGAAGCCGAAGTTCGCCGCCGTCCTCGTCATGCCGTCGAGCCCGACGTCCACACCCAGTTTCGCGAAGACCGTGTTGCAGGACCAGGTGAAGGCGTACCGCAGGGAGGCGTCCTCGCAGCCCTCGATCTCGTTCGTGAGCCGTGTCGTGGTGCCGGGGAGCCGGTAGGGGTTCGGCGACCTGGTGGGCGCGTCGACGTCGTCCACGACACCCGAGTCCAGCGCCGCCGCGGCGGTCAGCACCTTGAACGTCGACCCCGGCGGATACGTCTGCCGGATCGCCCGGTTGAGCATCGGCTTGTCGGGGCGGCCGTTCAGTCCGGCCCACGCCCTGGTGGCGTCCGGCCCGGTCCCGGACAGCCAGGCGGGATCGTACGACGGCGTGGAGACCAGGGCCAGGATCCGCCCGGTCGACGGTTCGATCGCGGCGACCGCGCCCCGGCGGCCGTCGAGCCCCTCGTAGGCGGCCCGCTGCGCCGCCGAGTCGAGGGTGGTGACGACCCTGCCGCCGAGGCCACGGGCCCGGGTGAGGCCGTTGAACAGGGGGAACGGGGTGAGCATCGGGTCGGTGCCGGACAGGACGCCGTCCTCGGTGCCCTCCAGCAGTGTGGTCCCGTAGAGCTGCGAGGCGAAGCCGGTGACGGCCGCGTACAACGGCCCGTCCCGGTAGGTCCGTTCGTAGCGGAATTGCTCGCCGGTGTCCTTGGAGCCGGTGACCGTGCGGCCGTCGACGACGATGTCCCCGCGCGGCTGGCCGTAACGGGCGATCGCCGGACGGCGGTTGGCGGGATTGCGGTCGTACGACGGTGCCTCGACGACCTGGACGCGGGCGGCGTTGACCAGAAGGGCCACGAGCAGCACGGCGCACAGTCCGACGGCCCGGCGGATGTACTTGGTCATGGTGCCGGTGTCCCGTCGTACTGACCGCGGGCGCAGTCACTGATCCGGATCAGCAGGGCCACGATGATCCAGTTGGTGACGACGGAGGAGCCGCCCTGGGCGAGGAACGGCATCGCCATGCCCGTCAGGGGGATCAGGCCGGTCACGCCCGCCGCGATGACGAAGACCTGGAGCGCCACGATCGAGGCGAGGCCGACCGCGAGCAGCCGGCCGAAGGGGTCGCGCAGCGCGAGGCCCGCGCGGTAGCCGCGTTCGACCAGGAGGGCGTAGAGGAGGAAGACCGCGGACAGGCCGATCAGTCCGAGTTCCTCGCCCGCGGTGGCCAGGATGAAGTCGGACTTGACGGCGAAGCCGATGAGGACCGAATGCCCGAGCCCGAGGCCGGTGCCGAGCATGCCGCCGGCGGCGAACGCGAAGAGGGACTGGGCGAGTTGGTTGGGTCCCTGGCCCGCGGCGATCGAGGCGAAGGGGTCCAGCCAGTCCTCCACCCGGCTGTGGACATGCGGTTCGAGGCGGCCGACGGCGAGCGCGCCGACGCAGGCGAGCAGCAGCCCGACCGCGATCCATCCGGTGCGGCCGGTGGCGACGTAGAGCAGGATCACGAACAGGCCGAAGAAGAGCAGCGAGGTTCCGAGGTCGCGCTCCAGGACCAGGACCAGGACGCTGAGCAGCCAGATCGCCACGATCGGGCCCAGTACGCGGCCGGTGGGCAGCTGGAGCCGCCGGAACCGCCAGATCTGGCGGCCGCTGTAGGCGAGCGCGTTGCGGTTGGCGGCGAGGTAGCCGGCGAAGAAGACGGCGAGCAGGACCTTCGCGAACTCGCCCGGCTGGATGGAGAATCCGGCGATCCGGATCCAGATGCGGGCGCCGTTGACCGCCGGGAAGAAGATCGGCAGGACGAGCAGGGCGAGGGCGCCGACCACCGAGACGTAGGTGTAGCGCTGGAGGACACGGTGGTCGCGCAGACAGAGCACGACGACGATGAAGAACGCGACGCCGAGCGTGGACCAGACGAGCTGGATGGGGGCCGCCTGGTCGTCCGGGGTCTCCAGGTCGAGCCGGTAGATCAGCACCAGGCCCAGGCCGTTGAGGAGGACGGCGATGGGCAGCAGCAGCGGATCGGCGTAGGGGGCCCTCAGGCGCACGGCGACATGGGCGAGGAGCGCCAGCACGCCGAGCCCGGCGCCGTAACCGGCGGCGCCGGGCGGAACGGTGCCGTGCTTGGCGAGACCGACGGCGCAGTAGCCGTACACGCAGAGCAGGACGGCCAGGACGATGAGGGCGAGCTCGATGCCACGGCGCCTGGGCAGGCGTTCGGCGGGAGGGGCCGGGTCCGCCGCCACGACCGTTCCGGATGTTCCGGACATTCCGGGCTGGATCATGTCCGGAACGTAGCAAGCGGGCGACGCGAAGTCCCGTTACCCGATGGCCCGTCATGTGATGGCGAACCGGCGGTCGGGTTCGCCGTCGGGCGGGGCGTCAGCACCAGCGGGGGGCCGGGCCGATGTTGTCGATGTAGCGAGCGGCGCCCCAGGCCCAGGTGCCGTCCGTGAGGAGGTACCAGTTCGGGTTGCCGTCGACGGTCTCGCCCGGGGTCTTGCAGAAGATGGAGACGATCTCCCCCTGCCGCGCGACCCGGATCAGCTGGCTGCCGCGTGTCGGGGAGCTGCGCAGGGCCAGCCCGCCCCGCGCGGTGACCCGGCCCTGGTACAGCTGCTGGTTGTTCTGGCTGTTCCCGTTGCCGTTGCCGTTGCCGTTCGCCGGTTCGCGGCCGCCACCGCCCCCGCCGCCGTTGTTCCAGTTCTGGTTGCCGCCACCGCCGTTGTTCCACGTCTGGTTGCCGCCGCCACCCCCGTTGTCCCAGCCGCCACCGCCACCGCCACCGCCGCCTCCGTTGTCCCAGCTCTGGCCGCCCCCGTCGCCGCCGCCGTTGTTCCACGACTGGCCGCCGCCGTCGCCGCCGGTGCCCTGCGTGCCGCCGTCACCGCCTCCGCCGCCCCCGTTGCTCCACTGGTGGCCGCCGGTGCCGTTGCTCCACTGCTGGTTCCCGCCGCTTCCGGAGCCGCCGTCGTCGTCGGCGAGGGCGGGGGTGGCACCGGCGAGCGCGACGAGGCCGCCGGTGGCGAGGGCCATACCGATTCGGGTGTATGTGGACCGTAGGGACATGGAGGGCTCCTCCAGGAAGGGGGTGAAGCTGACTTATCGCCACATTAGGATCGGGAGCCCGGGAGCGCAGTTCACACTCCGCCATCGGGGCCGCCCGGCTCCCGCCCCCCGTCCTGAGGGAGCGTCAGTGTCGCCAGCGCGCCGCCGTCCGGGGCATGGGCGAACTCCAGACGCGCACCCAGGACCTCCGCCTGGCCGAGCGCGATCGTCAGACCCAGCCCGTGGCCCTTGGTGCCGCCCTCGGTGCGGAAGCGTTGCGGGCCGTGCTCCAGGAGGTAGCCGGGGTAACCGTCCCCGTGGTCCCGGACGGTGACGACCGGGCCGTCCAGGGTCAGCACCACCGGCGCCCTGCCGTGCTTGTGGGCGTTCGCCACCAGATTCCCGAGCACCCGTTCCAGCCGCCGCCGGTCGGTTTCCACGCGTACGCCCCGCACCACCCGGACCGCGGTGTCGGTCCCCGACGCGCGCACCACCCGTTCGGCCAGCGGCACCAGCGGTTCGGAGTCCAGCTCCAGGCGCTCGCTGCGGGCGTCCAGCCGGGAGATCTCCAGCAGGTCCTCGGTGAGGGTGCGCAGCGTGGCCACCCGGTCGCGCACCAGCTCCGTCGGCCGCCCCGGCGGGAGCAGTTCGGCCGCCGCGTGCAGCCCGGTCAGCGGAGTACGCAGCTCGTGCGCCACGTCCGCCGTGAACCGCTGCTCGCTCAGCAGCTTGCCCTGCAACGACGAGGCCATCGTGTCGAGCGCGCCGGCGACCGCGGCCACCTCGTCCTGCGGGCGGGACGGATCCTGCGCGCGCGGGTCGTCGACGCGCGCGTCCAGGTCACCCGCGCTGATCCGCCGCGCCACCCGCGCCGTCGCGTGCAGCCGGTGCGTCACCCGGGTCACCGCGAACACTCCCACCAGCAGCGTCACGCCGATCGCCAGGGCCGACGACCACACGATCGCCCGGTCCAGGGCGTCGATGGCGTGCGCGCCCTGGGCGTAGTCGAACCGGACGGCCAGCGCGCGCCCTCCGCCCGCGGGCCCGGCCGCCCACATCGTGGGGTGCGTGTCGTGTTCGCCGACCATCGTGCCCCGCTTCCCGTCCGCCGCCAGCTCCCTCAGCCGCGTCGGCAGCCCGGGAGGCTCCACGCCCGCGTCGGGCGGCAGCCGGTCGCCCGCCTCGTAGGCCGCCGTGACGTCGGAGAGCCGGCCGAGCGCGCGGTCGCGGGCCTCGCCGACGGTCTGGTCGGTCACCGAGACATGCACGAGGGCGCCGAGGAGGGCGACGAGACAGCAGCACATCACCGCGATGAACGCGGCCGCCTTCCAGGTGAGGGTGGCGGTCCATCGCGGCAGACGCAGCGACCGGCTCACGGGGTGCTCGCGGCGGGGGAGGGCGCCGGGGAGGCCGTGGGGGAGGCCCGCCGCGCGGAGGGCGACCGCGCCGAGGTGGGTGACGGGGGCCGCACCGGGCTGGGCGACTTCGTCGGTGGCGGCGGTCCGACGCGCAGGATCTCGTCGCGGGCGGCCAGCATCGCGTCCTGGTGCGGGTCCCAGGACCAGACCGTACGGAACTCGTAGCCGGGCAGGGTCGAGGGCGAGCGGATGATCACGTCGCGGCCCGCCAGTTCCACGCTGACCACGCGGTCCGCGGTCCCCATGACCTGCACCAGCCGGTGGCCGAGGAACGTGTACACGCGTACCGCCAGCTGGTGGGCGGGGAACCGGATGCCGAGCACCATGTCGGCCTTCCCGTCTCCGGTGAGATCGCGGTAGTACGCCCGCAGCACCGGGCACGTGCGGCCGCGCGCCCCCGGCCGCCCGCAGTCCTTGAGCAGCCGCGCGGTCTCGGCGTACGCCGCGTGGGGCCCGGTGTACTCGTCCGGATGGGCCGCGACCTCGGCGCGTACGACCGTGACGGGATCCAGGGCGTGGATGTCGTCGCCGGGAGCCGTGACGCCCTTGACCGTCTCGGTGTCCGCCTCGCCGTAGTCGATCGCGGGCGTCGCGGCGGGCGGGAGCTGCGGCCACAGCCGGGTCGGGCCCACCGCGGTGGGGGTCGCGCCGGCGCTGTGCAGATCCCCGGAGTCGCCGCAGCCCGCCAGGGCCGTCGCCAGTACGGCGGCGACGGCGGCCCCGAGGAGAACGCGACGGGGCCCGCCGGTACGAGCGGCCTTTCGGGGCCGGGGCAGGGGCCGGGGCCGAGATCGAGGCGGGGGCTGGGGCCGGTGCCCTCGCGCGTGGCGACTGCGGATCACTGCGCTCCCGTGTCCGGGCCGCCCCGTCCGCGGGCGCTGCCGCGCCGCTACCGCACGAGACCGGCGAAGGAGTGGAGGTCGTCCGGAGGGTGACCGCCGAGGACGGGCACGCCCGGGGCGACCGGGCACGACACGGGACGGCCGGCCACCCCGCACCCCTTATTCATACAGAAATCCCTTTTGTGTGCATGGGTGACACCACTCCTGTATCCCCCCTCGCCGCGGGAGATCCCGCCCACTGTCGTCTACTCCGCGAGCTCTTCGAGGAGGCGTGCCGTCGGGAGCCCGGCCCGCAGATACTCCACGAACAGCTCGTTGTGCAGCGCCCAGGGCGAGCGCCGGGCCCGGATCAGCCGTATCGCGTCGTCGGCGGTGTACCCCGCCAGGACGAGCGCGTGCGCGACGACCAGCCCGGAGCGGTTGTACCCGTGATGACACCGGACGAGCACCCGGCGCCCGTCCTCCAGCGCGTCGTCGGCGGCCCGCGCGAGCCGCATGACCCCGGTGAGCTGCGTACCGTCCAGCGGCCCGTCCGGGATCGGCCACACATGATGCTCGACCCCCGGATCGGGCCCGTGCCCCGGCTGCCGCAGCAGCGTCAGGACCAGGTCGAACTCATCGTTCACGACGGCGGATTGTGGCTGTCCCGAACGTCCCGCGAACTCGTGGCCGCCCATCCACAGGCCGGGCACGATCTCACTCCACGGGCTGTCCGGGGCCGGAACATCCGGATACCTTCTGCGAGTTCGCAACGGCGCCTCCCACCCAACTGCCCCAACTCCTGCCAAAGGTAACCGGGTTCTTGCCCCTGGAGCACCCCGCCTGTTCCCATGGTCATGGGGTGATGGTGCATGAACGGACTGCGCGTCGTACCGGCCCGGCGCCACGGACAGGAGCGCCTGTACGTGTGCCTGACCGACGGGAGGAGCGTCGCCTGGTACGACCGTGACACGGCCAGGGTCAGTCTGCTCAGCGAGGACCGGCGCGAGGACGTGCTCGGTGTTCTGCGCCCGTTCCTGACCGGCCCGGTGACGGTCGGACCACCGCCCGTACCGACCTCGGCCGAGCTGGCCCGCCTGACGCTCCACCCGGACGACGACCTCGCGCCCAACCGGCCGGGCGAGGCCCTGGTGATCGACCTCGACCGGGATCCCGGCCCGGCGCACCGGCTGCGCCCCGACCCGCGCCGCCGCGCGCTCGCCGCCGAGCAGACCGTCGGCGCGGCCCTCGACCGGCTGGAGGGAGGGGGCGTGCACATCCTGCACTCGGTTCCGCTTCCGGGCGGCGACCGCGTCCATCACCTGCTGATCGGCCCCGCCGGCCTCTTCTCCTTACACGCCCTGCACGCCCACAGGCAGCGCGTCCTGATCACCGACCCGATGGTCACCGTCGGCCGCCGTGCGTCACGCCCGCTGCTCCGCCGGGTCCGCGCCGACGCCGACCGCGCGTCCCACGCCCTGACCGCCGAGGTCCACGCCGTCCTCGTCGTGGTCGGCCCCGCCCGCCTGGACGTGCCGACGCCTCCGCGCGAGGTCCGTGTCCTGCGGGACACCGACATCGCGGACCTCGCACGGCTCGGCGGGGTGCTCAAACCGGCGGACGTGGAGGCCCTGCACGCGATGGCCCGGGACCGGCATACGTGGCTGCGGGTATGAACCGGGACCACGTCGGTCGGCGCGGCCCTCGGACCGGGGCTGTCGGACCGCAACGGTCGGGCCGGGTCGTCGGGCCGCGGATATCGGGCCCCGGCGGCCGGACTGGGCTGTCGGACCGGAGGTCGATCTGGTCGTCGGACCCGGAGGCCGATCCTGGACGTCGATCCGGACTGTCGGACCGGGACGTCGATCCGGGAGGTCGATCTGGGTTGTCGGACCGGGAGGTCGATCCGGGAGGTCGTCCGCGCCCCTCGCCTTGCGTCCCGCGCCCCGGCGTCCATGGCGGGCGTCCGGCGTTCTCCGGTGTTCAGACCGGCCGGCCGGCGTGCTCCGACGTTCATGGCAGCCGTCCGGCGCGCTCCGCGTCGAACAGCGGCGCCAGGAGATCACCGAAGTCCTGAACGCGGGGCGGGATGTCCGTTGCCTGGAAGGCCAGTCGGTCCGGCGACCCGCACTCCTCGACCTCCTCCCAGGTCACGGGAGCGGACACCGTCGGCTCCTCCCGGGCCCGTAGTGTGTAGGGAGTGGCGGTCGTCTTGCGGGCGGCGTTCTGACTCCAGTCGACGAACACCTTTCCCGGGCGCAGGTTCCGTGTCATCCGGTGCACGACCCGCCGGGGCAGCGCCTTCTCCGCCTCCACGGCCAGCTCCTTCGCGTACGCGCTGACGTCGGCGGACGGTGTCGGCGCGACGGAAGCCAGCAGATGCAGCCCCTTCGACCCCGACGACTTCGCGTACGCCTCGATCCCGTCGGCGGCCAGCCGCTCACGCAGCCACAACGCCACCTCGCAGCACTCCACGACCGTGGCCGGCGCGCCCGGATCGAGGTCGAAGACGATCCGGTCGGCGATCCCCGGCGTGCCGATCGTCCACTGCGGCGTGTGGAACTCCGTCACGAGGTTCGCCGCCCACATGAGCGAGGCCAGATCCTGGACGAGGACCATGCGCGCGGGTCCCTCCGTGCGCGGAACCTCGGCGGTGGTGACCCAGCCGGGTGTACCGGGCGGAACGTTCTTGGTGAAGAAGACCTGCCCGTCGGGCCCGTCGGGATAGCGCAGGAAGGAGACCGGCCGGTCCCGCAGGTGGGGGAGGAGGACGTCCGCCACCGTGGCGTAGTAGTGCAGCACCTCGCCCTTGGTGAATCCGGTGGCCGGGTGGAGGACCTTGTCGAGATTCGTGAGCGCGAGCCTCCTGCCCTCCACCTCCGTGATCGGCGTCATACGATGACAATCCCACGAAAACGGCACAAACCTTGCTCAAAGTGATCTGAAGGGTGCTGAACGTGCGATCCATCTGGAACGGCGCCATTTCCTTCGGCCTGGTGAGCATCCCCATCAAGGTCATGAACGCCACCGAGAGCCACGCGATCTCCTTCCGCCAGATCCACCTCGACGACGGCGGCCGCATCCGCTATCGCAAGGTCTGCGAGCTGGAGGACAGCGAGGTCTCGTCCGCCGAGATCGGCAAGGCGTACGAGGACGTGGACGGAACCCTGATCCCGATCACGGACGAGGACCTGGCCTCGCTGCCGGTCCCGACCACCCGGACCATCGAGATCGTGGCCTTCGTCCCGGCGGAGCGCATCGACCCGCTCCAGATGGACACGGCGTACTACCTGGCCGCGAACGGCGTCCCGGCCGCCAAGCCGTACATCCTGCTGCGCGAGGCCCTCAAGCGCAGCCAGAAGGTCGCCGTGGCGAAGTTCGCGCTGCGCGGGCGGGAGCGGCTCGGCATGCTGCGGGTCGTCGACGACGTGATCGCCATGCACGGCCTGCTCTGGCCGGACGAGATCCGGGCCACCGACGAGGTCGCCCCGGACACCGCCGTCACGGTCCGCGACAAGGAACTCGACCTGGCCGACGCCCTGATGGACACCCTCGGCGAGGTCGACCTCGAAGACCTGCACGACGACTACCGCCAGGCGGTGGAGGAACTCGTCACCGCCAAGGCCGAGGGGCACGAGGCACCCGCAGCGCCCGCCGGGGACGAGGCCGGCGGCAAGGTGCTGGACCTGATGGCGGCCCTGGAGAAGAGCGTGCGCGCGGCCAAGGGGGCGCGGAGCGACGAGTCCGGAGCGGCCACCGGGACCGGCGAGGACGCCGAGGTCACCGAGCTGCCGTCGGGCAGGACGCGGGCCCGCGGGTCGGCCGGTACGGCACCCAAGGAGGTCGGCGGAAAGAAGTCGACGTCGACGGCGAAGAAGACCGCGGCGAAGAAGACCACGCCGAGAAAGTCGACGACGAAGTCGACGGCGGGAAAGAAGTCGACGGCGGGAAAACGGACGACGGAGAGCCGGGCGACGAAGGCGAAGTCGGCCGCCGGGACGGACGCGAAACCGTCCTCCAGCACAGCCGCCTCCCGGACGACGGCCAAGAAGACCGCCACGAAGAAGGCGTCCGCGAAGAAGCCGACCCCGCGCAAGCGGGCATCGGCGTGAGAACGCGAGGACCCCTCACCGCGTTCGGAGAGGCCTCGAAGCCGAACCTCTGCCACCCCGGCAGACGAAAGCCTGGTGAGATGCCGGCCTTCATGTAGCCGGCGATCGCGTGGTCCGGCACGTCGGCTGCTGCTTGCGGCCCCCACTGTGCTTGGCTGAAGAGAGCTGACGGGGCGTGTTCTTCGCGAAGAAAGCATCCCGAACCCGGAGACGGCCGCGACGAACGGCGAGCCGAAGAACCACGCCGCCCGTGCCCGAGTCGGAGACCAGGGGAATCCGGCGGCGCGCTGCGCGGCGGCTCGCCCCCGATCTGCCGGGGCCATGTCGCCCGGCAGGCCGACTTGGTCGGGTTTCGTCCGAGGCCCATCCGGTGAGGTCGATCACGGGACAGATGATCGTGCCGCGGGCGGAGGCGGTGGAGCCGCTTTCCGGTGAGCGTGATGCCGACTCCGCCGGGCACCAGGGGCCAACCACCGGCCGCACGAGGAAGAAGGAGAGACAAGCATGGCGATTCAGCGGATGGACAACGTCGGCATCGTCGTCGAGGACATGGACGCCGCCATCGCGTTCTTCGTGGAACTCGGCCTGGAACTGGAGGGCAGGGCACAGGTCGAAGGCCTCGTCGCCGACCAGTGCACCGGACTCGACGGCGTCCGCTGTGACATCGCGATGGTCCGGACCCCGGACGGGCACAGCCGGCTGGAGCTGGCGAAGTACCGCAGCCCCGCGGCGATCAGCGACGGGCCGCGCAACCGGCCGCACAACGTTCTGGGCACGCACCGCGTCATGTTCGCCGTCGACGACATCGAGGACACCGTGGCCCGCCTGCGCCCCCACGGCGCCGAACTCGTCGGCGAGATCGCCCGGTTCGAGGACAGCTATCTGCTCTGCTACGTCCGCGGCCCGGAGGGCATCATCATCGGACTGGCCGAGCAACTGCGCTGAGAGGGAGGAAGGGGCAGAAGGGCGTCCGGACTCCCGCGCCGATCAGGGGCCTCCCGCGGCGATCAGGCAGCAGCCGCGCGCAGGGCGAGCCCACGACGGAACAGAAGAAGCTGAGACCCCCCTCGACATGCCCTGTCTGACAAATGATCGTTTCTCACGTCTGCGGCTTGGGCCGATGGCCTTGCCGTGGCGTGCCGGGGCATTGATGCTGATCCGGTGCCAGGACAGCGGAAGAGGAAACGCAAGGAACGGGACTCATGGGCACGGGCTGCCGCTCGCACCGCTCCGGACAAGGGTCGCTGGGAAGTGGTCTTCGAGACTCGCGATGAGTCGGAATTCCATGCCCACCTCCGTGGCCTGCGTGCCGGGAAGAGGTTCGACGGGGAGCTGGCCCGGATCGACACGCTCTGCGGGCGTCTGACGCATCCGACCACCTACCGGCTGAGCCTGTTCGTGCCGTACCCCGCGGGTGATCCTGACCGCGACAGCCGTGATGACGCATCGTGTGGTGGCTCGGAGTGACTTGACGGACAGATACGGCGGCCCAGACGAGTCGATCCGAAAGCCTGGTGGACTACAGCCTGGGTAGAGCCTCGATGGGTTCCGGAGAGCGACGTTCCTGGAGCCAGTAGAGGTAGACGCGCAGGTCGGTTTCGAGTTCGCCGTCGAGGCAGGTGAGGACGTCGTACAGTCCCGCGGTCACCTCTCGATGGCTCTCATCGGAGTGGGCGGACCATGCGGTGCCGAGGCTTGCGGCCCATGCACGCAGTCGGCTCCGCTCGTGCCACCACGACCGGACAGAGTCCGCGGTCCCGTGCTGGTCTCCGTCCCAGCCGTAGCCGCTGAGGGGGATCGGTCCAGGCGGCGAAGAGCAGCCGGTCGACCTCGACAGCTTTCTTGGGCTGGCGATACACGAACTCCTGTCCCGTCATATCGTCGTAGAGAACGTGACCGGGGGCGGACATCCGCCCGGACCAACAATTGTCGGTGTCGGCGCCGTAGAACGGTCCTGGTACGTTGCGCCAGTTCCGTTCCTCCCAACGGCCCGTCAGGTACGTCTCGGGGTGCGGCAACGCCAGAACCAGATGGGGCACCGCTTCGGGCACCGGAGTGCCGGCAGCAGCTCGTGCGGCCGGGAGCGGGTCCCAGTACCCAGAGTGACCGTTCATCTTCGCCCCTTGCCATCTCCGTCTTCGTCCGCGAGAACGCGACGAGGGTGCCCAGGATCGGTGTTACTCAGCAACGTCGACCAGGAAGCCACGTACATGCTGATCTGGACATACTCGTCCAGCGCGGTGACGAGAAGTCTCACCGGTTCGACTGAGCGAGCATCTGAGTACGCTGCTGCTGCGGCAGGCGAGGCCGGCCGGTTGATGACGGAGGAACCGTGGCGGCGCAGGACGGACCAGTGGCACGTCTACGGGTTGAGAACAACAGTGACGAACTGCTGGAGTTGATCCTGGAGTGCTATGGGAGCGACCACTGGTTGCGTCCCGGCGAGACCTTTGTGGTCTGGACGGTCGGCTCCTCCGAGGGTGATCCCTGGCCTGGGACGACACTCGGCAACGAGCCCTTCCAGGTGAACTACCGGCCAGGTTCGGTAACCGTGCACTTCAATGGGCGCCACGGCTATGTCACGGATGTCGCCGGCAACGAGATCGACTGCGGCCATCGGCGACCGACCGACGCGCCGGCATCGCCAACCGCAACCCGGTGAACCCCTCTCGGTCACAGCACCAGGGCCAGGCGCAGGGAGCCCCGCCACAGAGCATCTGCTCTCTGCCCGGCGAGTCGGCGGTTACACACTCTCGACCGTGCCGGCGAGCCTGCGCCCTGCCGCCGGCGTAGCCCCCAATGGCGCCCAGCGCCGCGCTGACATGCTGATCCCGGCCCCCAGCATTGCTGCCCAGGTCTGATCCACGGTAACGCCCTAAACAGCGGTGGGTCTCTCGCGTGTCGGAGGTGCGTCGTGTGTATGGCAGATAGTGCGCGAACAGTGCGAGACAACGACAAAAGCGGGAGCCAGTGAGACTGACTCCCACTCTCTCATCTAGGCATCCGCCCAGCTCAGCGCGTGATTCTTCCTGGCTGCGCGGAGAGTACCCCGGCAGGATTGGAACCCGCACACACGGCTCCGGAGGGCCCTTGGGCTTTGGATAAAGCGACTGGTCCAGGCGTTAAGCGTCGCTGGACGGGTGGGGCCCGTCCACGAATAGTCCACAGCGCTCTGAGTACCTTGAGGAGCAACAGCCTTCTGGGTAGAGAAGTCAGGCCGCGACGTCCTCAGCACCAAGTGGCAGAGCCCGAGTTCGTCGCGTTGCCTCACCCAACCCCGATACAACGTCGACGCCATGGGCTGGCCCGGCAGTTCATCCCGTCCGCCTTCAATGAGCGGCTATGTGAGACGGGCGTTCTCGGGCCCGAGGTGTGCAGCAGCGACTACCTCTCAGCAGGCAACTTCTCCACCAACTTGATTAACAGGGCCGCTTCTTAGGGGAGCAACCTCAGCAGCGCTGCTGTGGCTGCGATCAGGGTTTCCGCCTCACCTCGGCTATATGTGTGATGCCTTGTGCCAGCATCTGTATGCAAGGCGCCGCTCGCCTGATGCTCCAAATCGGCACGGATGCGTGCCCATCGTTCGTCTGCGGTCTGCTGATCTTGATCTTTTTTGCCCGGCCAGGCCCAGCCGCTCCCCACACGGATCTGCTCCAGGGCGCGGCGCACCTCCAAAATGGCTCCGTCGACGTCATTGCCACCCAAGCGCCGCTGGGCCTCACGTAGGTAGTCGGATCCTGCCTGCTGCGGGCCATCGCCGATTGGAAAGGGAATAGTCATCTCGACGCCGAGAGAACGTCCGAGCCCCTCGACCTGCTGACGCCACCGACTCTCAGCGACCGAGATGTGCTCAGTAACCTGGTTGGCGCCGGGATAACCCTTGGCCTGTGGAAGGAAGCCGCGTACGTCCAACTCCAGACGCAGGTCGCCAGCGCGCTGAGCTTCGAGAGCCAGGATCTGGGCGCTCGTGAGCAGAAACGGTATCGTCGGACGATCAGAACTCACGTTGCCGAAGGCCACAGCTAGCTGCGCCGACCCGAGGAAGGCCCGCGGCGCGTTACCAGACTGTGGCGCATACAAGTCAGCTTCCAGTACAAGAAGGCGGCCGCCGGCGTGGCCTTCAGGAGCACTGACCGACACTGGCACACCTAGCCAATGAGTGCCCATGCCTTGATGAAGCCACAGACTTTCAGCCGGGACGTTGATCACGTACTTACCTGCGTCGTCGAAGCGAAGCTCGTTCATGTCACCCCACACCTCACTGATCGGATTACGTGCCCCGATTGTGATGGCACTGGGGGTTCAAGCACACCGATTTTCCGAGCTCTCCAGCTGCCGCGGATGAAACGCTGCGCAGTGGCTCATGGCGTCGCGAGTCGAGCTGCGTGGCCGATGGCCGGGGACCTGAAGGGAATGAATGAGTCGGCGGGCGCAACACCTCGGAACAGCTGTCACCGCAGAAATGTGAGAGCAACTAGGGAGATTTGCTCTTTTTCTTTTCGCATTCCTCAACTGGACTAACTGAGGTAATTTCGGTGGCTTTTATGCGGCCAGAGATTCCGGTTGAATTTGCGATAATCCAGTACCCGTTGACGAGCTTGGCAGTTTCGCCACAGTAGCGAACGCCACTCTTATCGGTGACGGTGACCTTAGGAGGAACGTCGCTTGCTTGTGGCGCATACGCCATCAGAGCAATTGCTGTTAGGTAAATAGGGATCACAAACAAGGACAGGAAGCGACTTAGTTTTAGTCGACCATGTGCGAGCTTGGTTCCCTCTAGAGTTTCCTGGCGAAACTGATCCCCGGTTGGGTGGATCCGCACTGCCTGCCCTTGGGCCGCCATTGCGGCAAAGACCACGCTGGCTAGGGCAAAGAGGAGCGCCAAAGCCGATGAAATACCCACAGCGATTTTGAATTGCGTATCTCGCAGCGCCGCGAGATCACTTGGACCCCGTACTACGGTCAACGCTGTCAAGAGCCCTGTGATCACCAGGATCGTGGCGCCCCAGCGTTCTGCTGAAGCTTGCACCGCGGCAAGGCTGCTAAAGCGAGCTTCTTCCGCTTTTCGGTCCCACTTCAAATCCTCTTGCGTTACCGGGATATCGACAGGCTCAAAGATGAGATCGCTGACCGGGACCTTCGTAAGGTCGTCAACAGGTGGACGGCGCCTGAAGAGTTTCATGAGCCACTCAATGTTTGATCCTCACGAACGCCATAGCGCCGCACCCTGAGCCTTCAGCAGGTCGTCCAGGGTGGTCCTCAGCGCAAGCGCAACGAATTAGGTAGTTAGGAGCTGGATCGGTGAGCCCTCTGCCCGCCGATTGCCCAGTAACCGAACTGCCAGGAGTGAGCAGTTGAGGCTCGTAAATGATCGAAAATGTAAAATTGTGAGAGCACCCAGGACATGGGCCGGTCACAGCAACTCCACCTTTAATTGGCTTCCTGGTGAAACTTGCCAGTGAATAAGCAAGTTGCAGCTCAGTGCGCTCCAGGTAGGTCGTCTGAGGTTGAGACATGCGTTCGGTGCCCCCGCGCTCTTATTTCCGGGCACGCGCCACTGATCACCTTGCATGCCTGGGTGTGTTGGAGGGTATGATACAGGGCCGTAGGAGTGTGCCAATACGCAGTTGAGCACAGCGTAAGGCCGGCAGTGAGGAGCATCTGAGACATGTGGATGAGGATGCGATGATTCAGGACACCTTGATGGCTACGCTCAGTGATGCCGGTCATCGATCCGACGAGGATCTGACGTCGGCTCTTGAGAGGCGTGCCCGGGAGATGAGGGCAGCCCGTCACGGGAAGCGACCTTTGACAGCACCCAGTCTCAAAACCGTTCCTCTCAGCGATGATGGCATGCCCCTGGTGTCCGTTCAGTCACCTGAGGTGGCGATGGGCGATCTCGTTTTCTCAAGAGAGAACGAAATAATTCTTCGCGAAATCATCGATGAGCATCGAATGAAGTCCCTTCTGGCGTCACGCGGACTTGCTCCTCGGCGACGGCTTCTGCTAGCTGGACCTAGCGGAACAGGAAAGACGCAAACTGCCGAGGCTTTGGCATACACCCTTGGCTTGCCATTGGTCAGAGTCAAACTGTCATCTGTGGTTTCTTCCTATCTAGGACAGACCGCGAGGCATATCGAGAGAATTCTAGACTTCGCCAGCAAGGGTGAATGGGTTCTTAGTTTCGACGAAATCGACATGTTGGCCAGTGACCGCGGAGGCTCCGACAACGATGAGATTAGGCGCGTCGTAACTGTTCTTCTTCAAGAGATGGAGCAGTACGTCGCAGGCAATCTTGTTATCGCCACAACAAATCACGGCGATTTGCTAGATGATGCGCTTTGGCGAAGGTTTGATGAAATACTGGCCTTTAAGCATCCGAATCAAGAGCAAATCGCGGCGCTCTTGAAGTTGAAATTGCGTCGCGTCAAGGTCAAGCTAAACAGGGAGCAGGCAGCTCGCAGTCTCAACGGAATGAGTCATGCGCAAATCGAGGCTGTCTGTTTGGACGCCATGCGTAGATTGGTACTCTCGCATGGAGAGTTCCTAACCACCTCAGATTTGGTGGCGAGCGCACAAGCTCGACGTAAGCGACTTCGTGATGTCGGGCAGGTCGCGGAGTGATCCCTTTACCTGACATGGAACCAATCAGGCTGGATCACATCCCTGTTGAGCGTGTAGGTCTTGAAGGGCCACGGAAGAAGGTGGTTCGCAATCCTGGTGGTCCTCGTCACCCCAGCTCGGATATTCACTCCGAAGACCTGTTCGCTGATGTTGAATTTGTCGTGGACTTTGCGCGAGAACGAGAGCAAGTCCTAGGTATTGATCCGAAACTGATTCTCGTCGTTGAGACAGGGCCGAATCCCGGCGTTGAAGATGAAAAAGACTGGGATCGGGCCGGCCTGAGAGTGGTTGACTCAAGCACTCGGAAAAAGGTCATCGCTTTTAGTAGTGACCCCGAGATGACCAAGTTCGTCCAGCGTCTCAATTCCTACGCTAATGGTCCCGAGGGGAAGCAGAAGAGCGCTCCGTACAGTGCCTTTTTTGATGGCATTGACCACGTTCGACCGTACGGAAGAGCTGACCGTATTGGCCGACACCTGTCTCGGGCCCTGGATTCTGGGATTCATCATGCCGCAAGCGTCCTGGACCTGGAACTCTGGTATCCAGGAGATGCTGAGAAAGCCGCGCAGTGGGTCGCAGATGTCAACGGCGCCGTTGTCGGCAACGGTGGTTCTGTGTTGGATTCCTTTATCAATCCCTCAGTCGGTATTGTTCTTCTTCGCGTCCAAGTTTCCGGGGAGCTGTTGAGTCAACTCCTCAATGTCGACCTCATTGCCACCATTGAGCTAGTAGCAGGAAAGGCCGAGGTCAATAATTCTGCAGGGGAGTATGCCGCTGCGGATCTCACCGGACTTCCTGTGGCTGACAACAGTGCACCACTAGTTGGTTTGGTGGACAGTGGGGTGGCGCTGGACCACCCTCTGATTCGGGGGTGCGTAACAGAAAGCGTCAGTGTAAGCGAGTGGTTTCCCGATGGAATCGATCGCAATGGCCATGGAACCGCTGTTGCATCTGTCCTGGCGCGAGGTCATCTGGAACCGCAGCTGATGAGCGGCGAGTGGGATGCGCCCCTCTGTCGCGTTCTTTCTGTTCGTGTCTTGGATGAGAATAATGAACTTCCTCCATACCGGCTAGCTGCACACGAATTGGAAGACGCTATTCGGTATTTGGCATCCCATGGGGTTCGTGTAATCAATCTGAGCTTGGGGGACCTTAGCGCTGTATATGACGGCGACAGGGCCCCTATACTCGCCGCCCTGTTGGATAGTCTTGCCCGAGAGCTAAACCTTGTCTTCACTATCCCCACGGGGACGGCTTATCCCTCTGACTACTCGGGTGCTTACGGTGAGGAATTTGATCGTGAGTATGTCACTGACCTAGCCAATTCGGACGCGGCAAGGATCGTCGACCCGGCTCCATCGATGATCTCGCTGACTGTTGGCGGGAGTGTAGGAGAGAGTCGAGTTTTGCCCCTTGGCCTCCGATCGGTCGGAAGGTTCGGCTGGCCTTCCCCGATTTCACGTGTGGGTGAGGGGATTTCCGGAGCAGTCAAGCCGGAGTTGATTGCGCCGGCTGGCACGCTTGCTCAGGAAGTGGGATCTTGGGGACTCCGAGAGGTCGATGAGGCCAAGGTTGTTGTTGCTGATGGGAGACCGTCAACGACTGGTGTTCTGACCTATGACATTGGGTCGAGCTTCGCAGCTCCGGTCGTTGCTAGGGTTGGTGCTGGTGTTCAGTCAATTTATCCGGACGCTTCTTCTAATCTAATCCGTGCTCTGATCTTGCAGTCGTGTACCCCAGCAACGGACTTCACTCAAGGAACTAGTGGGCTTACAGCTGGCGAGCGGGAGAAGCTTGTTCGTAGGACCTCCGGGTATGGCACTCCTTCGCTAGATGTTTCCCTGTCGAGTGAGCCGCGAGGAGCCGTTCTGTATGCCGAGGATGAGATCGACATGGATGATGTCCATCTCTATGCTCTCCCCATTCCTGATTCCTTCTTTCAAGGGAGGCGTGCTTCCAGGGGCGTAGCGGTCTCGTTGGCATACGATCCGCCGGTTCGTGCCAGACGGCTTGATTATGTGGGCAGTCGAATGGAGTTCGAGCTGGTACGTGGCCTATCGCCAAACGAGGTCGTCCGACTCTTCCTGGATGAAAAAGTTACGGGTAACGTTCGCGGTTCTGGTTCTCGGTTGTCCCAGTTGAGTGCGAGAAATAGAATCGCGTTCACTCCCAGCAAGACTGTCCGCTCGCAGGGAGCCAATCAGTTCGGGCGCTACATTTGGAAGCAATCTCTGACTCGCATTGGCGAGGGACCTCAGGAATTTCTGTTGGCCGTGCAAAATACGCGACGTTGGGCGCCAGTGCGCAGTAAGCAAACATATGCGCTCGCCGTGCGATTCTGGGTTGATGATATGCTTCCGCCTGTTTATGCTGAGATTCGCAGCAGAGTTCCGCGCGTTCGTCAGCGTGGGAGGGTGCGCCCATAGGTCGGCGGAACGGCTTTGGGCTGGAGCTGCTTTGGCGCGAGTGATCATGGCCCCGTAAGCTTCCGGCGCGTCGGGCAGTCTGTGGACCTGCCCGCTAAAGCACGACGTTGGGGCCATGATTTTCGAGGCTCGCGCCAAAGTGGCTGCCTAAAGCCGTGGAGCCGACCGCCCCAGCCACAGAGGGGTTCCCCTCGGCCGCGCTTGCCGTCCGGCTGGTGGCCTGGTGCGGGATCAGCGGGTCGTACGCACGTCCGCGCATCTGGCAGCGTCGGTCCGCATGCCACCGCCACCGTGATCCGGCCTCTTTCGGTGACACAAAGCGTCTTTGACCTGCACCGTTGGGTATCACAGTTCGTCCCCGTGCCCGTGTTGGAATGTGGCCGCTGTGTGCGGCGACGGACGGGCGGCGCCGTGCGGCCGGTGGCGAAGACATTGAGGCGGCGGGGGGGGGCCCCGCCCCCCCCCCCCCCCCCGGGGGGGGCCCCGGGGTTGAAGCCCCACAGGGGTGAGGCACCCGGGGGGTACGGGGGCGGCGAGGGCCCGGCAGCGGGGGGGGTATGGGGCGA
>NZ_JBIBSY010000009.1:203228-234880 GCF_043078065.1 Streptomyces sp. NPDC015532
AATACAGCGCCCGCCCGCGGGGTGTTGCTGTTGGGGGGGGGGGGGGGGGGGGGGGCGGGGGGGGGCGGGGGGGGGGGGGGCCCCCGGTGGGGGGGGGGGGGGGGCCCCCCCCCCCGGCCCCGCCGCGCTTGGTGCGGCCCTCGGTTGATCCGACCTACTGGTGTAGGCAACCGGGTGGAAAGGGGTGCGGCGTGGCCCCGGAAGCGGGGGCGTTAGGGTCCGACCGCAGTTGCGTCTTCCCCTCCTGAGGCCGGATCACGGTGGCGGTGGCATGCGGGTCGTAAGCGGCCGTTGATGTGCTTGGGCGAAGTGTGCGGCGGTCGGGTTGGCGATGATCGATGAGCGCCGTTGGCCGCCGCACGCGCGAGCGCAGCGAGCCTTGATGAAGTAGGGAAAGTTTGGCCGCATGGCGCCCTTGCACCGGGGCGTTGTCGGCTGCTGCCATAAGTGCTGGGGGCAAAGGCGCACTTGGGGGGTGGAGCCGATGACAGACCTCACGGTGAATCCGTGGAAGCGGCACGGCAAAGACAGGCTCTACGTGAACCTGCCGGACGGCACGCCCGTCGCCTGGGCGGACCGGGATTCCAAGGTCATCACCGTCAAGGTCACTGAGCACCGGCACGAAGCCGTCGCCCTGCTCCGTCAACGCCTCGGTGATCCGGTGACCGTGCGTACTGACCGCCCAGACGCCTCGCCTTCTCGTCGGCCTCCTGAGCAGCCTTCACCCCCAGCGAAGCTCTGGGGTGATCGACGTCTGCTGTCTCTGCCCGAACTCACCGTTGCCGATGACCTGGCGAAGAACCCTCCCGGTGCAGCAATTCTCAGCGACATGGCCGTTCGTGGCCCCTCGGTCTTTGCGCGAGCCTGGTCCAAGCTGCTGAAGCGTCCCTCGGGCTGGGAATCGTGGCTCGATGGCCTTGAAGGGGAAAAGAGGGTGGGCCGTGAGCTGGAACGTCTCACCGTTCATGGCTGGCGGGTCCTGCACGGCATACCCAAGGGCAACGGCGGGGACATCGATCACCTGCTGATCGGTCCCGGCGGGGTGTTCGTCTTCAACACGAAGCGGCACCCTGGTGCATCGGTCTGGGTCGGTGACGAGGTGGCCAAGGTCAACGGCTTCCCGCACCCGTACCCCGCGGTGAGTAAGGCTGAAGCCGCTTATGTGCGAAGGGTGTTGGAGCGCTACGCCGGCTTCGCCCCCGACGTGGTGCCCGTCCTCGCCTTCGTCGATGTCGCTTCGGTGGTGCGCGCACCGACGCAGCACACCGTGCGGACCTACCAGGAACGGGAGGTCTCCGCCCTGGCGCCGTTGACCGGGCAGCTCACCCTGGACCAGGTCGATTCGCTGTTCGCGGTGGCCCGGCACAAGCGCGCCTGGCTTCGCACGGACCAGCCTTCAGCACCCGGTCAGGCTTCAGGGGCTGGGGAGACGTAGCAGACAGCGTCGATCTCCTGCCCCTCACCGTACGCGTGCCTGGCGGTCCCGAGCCGCTGCATCCCCAACCGTTCGTAGAGCCGGATGGCTGTCTTGTCCTTGGTCATCACGTCGAGAACGACCCGTAGTCCGTGGTCCAGGGCGTAGTCGAACCCGGTCCGCATCAACCGCTCGCCGAGCCCTTCGCCTCGCGCCTCGGGTGTGATGAACAGACGGGCGCCTACGGCTACGTGGTCCGCGGTGTCGCCGCTCTGCTCGAGCCACATCTCCACGGCGTCCTCGCCCTGAGGCCGGCTGAGCATGGCATGCCCAACGATCTCGCCGCCCTTCTCTGCCACCCACGCTTGAAGAACGCCCACGGGGCTCAGCCATTCCAGCGGGGCGTCGACGCCTTCCACCGGGTATCCGTCAACGGCGTGAACGGCGACAAGAGCCGCTGCCGCCCCTTGCAGGTCTGCTTCTGTGCGTGGGCGGATGGTCGTGGTCTGTCCGGCTGTGTCGCGGTGCATCTCGTTCCTCACCTCGTCCTCACTCGACAGGTACGTTGTAGCTGAGCCCGTTCATGTCGGCCCGCATCACGAACCTCGTCAGCTCGTACGGCTCGCCGTCCTGGTCAAGGCTTGTGTGGGCAACTTCGATCACAGGGACTCCAGACGGCAGGCTGAGGTAGCGAACCTCCTCAGGAGTGGGCATACGTGCCGTGATCTCGTCGTTGATCCGGGTCATGACGTGACCCTTCTCTTCGAGAATTCCGTGGATGCCGTACTGGTGGGGGACTTCCTCCTGGAGCAGCCCGGTGCCCTCCGCGATGCTCCACGGGATCCATGTCGTGACCCGGTAGACGGGGTCGTCGTCCGCGTAGAACACGTTTTCCCGCCGCAGCACCGACTTCGTCTTGCCGGGCACCTTGAGCTGCTTGGCCAGTTCGGCGTCCGGTTTCACCCGCTCGATGCCGAGCACTACGAACCGGCCGGTCTTCCCCTGCTTCGCGCACTCGATCAGGAACGGGGAGAGGCCGGTTTCCCGGTACTTGGGTGAGTACCTGTCGTTCCCCAGGCGGATCAGTGCCTGCTTCTCCCGCACGAACACCCCGCGCCCCCACTCGGAGGTGACGAGTCCCTCGCGGCCGAGGATCTTGAACGCTTCGTCCACGGTGTTGCGTGCTACGCCGTACTGCTCAGCAAACGCACGTTGCGACTTCAGCTTCTCCCCGGGCTCGTACTCCCCGCCTTGAATCGCTGCGCGTAGTTCGTCGGCGATCCGCTGGCTGGGCGGCTTGCTCTCGCCGGCCTGATCCGTCATCGAGTCTCCTAACTGGCTGACGTCACTCTATCGCCTGGCTCAAGCCAGTTGCGGCGAAGGGGTTGACGCTACTGGCTTGAGCCAGTACTACTGGTGCAAGCCAGTTCAACTGGCCTGAGCCAGTTGCTACTTGACGTCAACACTCACCCAAGGAGTACGCACGATGCGTCAGATCCCCGTCGACACCTCGTCCGCCACCGCGATGGTGGCGCAGCCTCCGCAGCCCAAGGTCAAGGACCGCCGCACTGGCGAGATCGCCACCGACCAGGAATCCGGTCTCACGCTGATGACCGTGGACGTGCTCTTCGTGATGAACGGCAACGCGGAGGTCATCACGGTGACCGTGGCAGAGCCCGACATCTCCGGGGAGCTGGTCATGGGTACACCGGTCGCCCTGACCGGGCTGGTGGCCCGGCCGTGGGAGAACGAGTTCAACGGTCAGAAGCGGCACGGGATCAGCTTCCGTGCGGTCGCCGTCACCTCTCTGGTGACCGAGGCAGCCAAGCCCAAGGCGGCCTGATCATGGGCCGGTTAATGATCGCGCTTGCGATCGTGGTCGGGGTGGCGCTGCTACTGAGGTGGCGCCGCCCGGCCTGGTACTGGCTGACCTTCGGCGTCGCTCTGGCTGCGCTCCGGATCCGCTTCCGCTACGCGGCCGTCATGGACGCCTGCCACCTGACCGTGCCGGCCTCGCGTCTTCGGCTGGCGCTCGCCCGGTGGTTCAACAAGCCCGTCCCGCAGCAGCGGGTGCCCCGACTGCTGTGGCTGCGGCCGACACGGACCGGCATCCGGCTGCGGATCAAGATGCGTCCTGGTCAGGACGCTTTCGAGTTCTCCGCCGCCGCTGACCGGCTGCGCCACTCCTTCGGCGTCCATCAGGTCACCTCTCGCGAGATGAAGCCGGGCGTTGTCGAGATCACCCTGACCGGCTACGACGTGCTCAGGCACGTACAGATGCCCGCCAAGGCTGACCGTGGCCTGTTGAAGATTCCGGTCGCGCTCGTGGAGGACGGCTCGGTCCACTACCGGGACTACCGGGAGGTGCCGCACTCGGTGACGGTCGGCGCCACGCAGTCCGGCAAGTCCGTCTTCCAGCGCACCGTGATCAAGGAACTCGCCGCACAGCGGGTCGCGCTGGTCGGCATCGACTGCAAGAAGATCGAACTCGGACCGTTCGCACGCCGCTTCTCCGCGCTGGCTGACAATCCCGATGACGCTGCCGACCTGCTCGAAGCCCTCGTGGCCCGGATGGAGTCCATCTACGACGTGGTCCGCCGCGAACAGCGGATCAGCGCCGACACCCCGGATGCCGAGATCGCCGCGAACATCTGGGACCTGCCCGAAGCCCTACGCCCGGTCCCGGTGGTGGTCACCATCGACGAGATCGCCGAACTCGCTCTGAGCGCCAAGCGGAACGATCCGCGACGGGACCGGATCGTCACAGCCCTTATCCGCCTCGCCCAGCTCGGCCGTGCGGCGGGCATGTTCCTAGACATCTACGGGCAGCGCTTCGGGTCCGAACTCGGTGACGGGATCACCATGCTCCGCGCCCAGCTGACTGGCCGGACCGTGCACCGCGTCAACGACGAATCGACGGCCAAGATGGCCTTCGGTGACGTCTCCCCGCACGCGGTGTTCGCCGCGACCCAGATTCCCAACACCCGCCGCGGGATGGCCGTGGTCGGCTACTCCACCGGCGACTGGACCCGTATCCGCACGCCGCACACCTCGATGCGGCAGGCCGTCGCCGCCTGCAATCGGCACGCCCACCTGGTGCCGGATCTCCCGGAGCTGGCCCGCTTCCGGCCCGGGCTCGATCTCGCGCCCGCTGAGGCTCCGGCGGTAGCTCAAGCCGCCTGATCCTTCCCCGTTCCACCGGCCGGCGCGACCGCCTCGTGCCATGTCCCTACCCGAGCCATGCCTGAAACAGGAGGACCACTCGATGTGTGAGCACTGCGAGGACTTCCACCGCACGGTGCTGATGCTCGGCTCCCTGGCTGTCTACGCCGAACTCCACGACGCCGACCAGACGTTCATCGACACCGTCGGCCCGTGCCTGGCCGCGTCCCTGCCGGAGCCGCCGCCGGGGATGTTCCCGCCCGGCTACGACCCGAACGAGGGCCCCGAGTACCCCGGCCAGGGCCGGTGACCATGGCCACCGCCAAGAAGCCCGCCGGCCGCCGCAGGACTGCCGTACCCAAGCCCGCGAAGTGCCCGGACTGCGACGGCACCGGCGAGAGCGCCGAAGCCGTCCGGGTCGGCTCCCGCAAAGGCCGCGCCACCGCCGACCAGCAGGCCGGACTCTGCCTCACCTGCTGGGGCAGCGGCGAAGCCCCCACCGACTGAACCGCGCCGGGGCCCGGGCGGCCGGACACGATCCCCGCCCGGTCCCGGCTCCACACCACAGAAGGAGGTGAAGACATGTCCCGCTCGATCCGCCCGGACGCCGTCCTCGTTCAAGCCGTGATCGCTGGTGCGCTGTCCTTCGCCCACCTGCACGACCTGGCCGACGCCGCTGGTCAGGACGGCTGGAAAGCCTGGGCCTATCCGGTCTCGGTCGACCTGCTCCTGGTCGCTGCCTGGCGACGCCTCCGCTCCGACGGACCGTCCCGACTGGCCTGGTGCTGGTTCCTGATCGCCCTGGTCGCCTCGCTCGGCGCCAACGTGGCCACGGCCGGATTCCTCGACCTGGCGCACCCGCCGGCCTGGCTGCGGTTCGGCATCGCCGGATGGCCCGCGCTCGCCTTCCTCGGCGGGACGCTCCTCGCCCACTCCTACACACCCCCTGACCCGGAGCCCACGGGCCCGGCAACCGAAGTCCCGCCGACCGCACCGAACACGGACTTGGACATCGAGCGAGGGCCGGTCCTCGAGGCAGAGCCCGCCTCGCTGCCCGCTGCCGAGGACCCGCCCGCCCTGCCCGCCGGTGATCCTCTTCCGCCCGTCCCGGCCGCACTGGTCGACCACGCCCGCAAGGTCGCCGAAGACCACCGCGCCCGCACTGGCACCCCGATCGACACCGACACCCTGCGCGCCCGCCTCGGCGTCCCGCTCCATCTCGCCAACGCGATCGCAGCCCACCTCACCTGACCCGAAAGGAGCACCACCCATGGGCATCTACCAGATCTGGCGCGAACTGCACCGCGTCGGAAAGGTCACCGTCGGCACCGCCCACGGGCGACGCGGCCAGATCAAATACGTCGCAGCCTGCGCCGCCGACGACTGCGGCTGGGCCGTCGAATACGACGACATCAGCCCCGCCATGATCGCCGCCCAGGGCCACCGCTGCCCCGTCCGCTGAAAGGGGACCGGCGCCATGTCCGTACCGCTGTGGTTCTTCATCGCCTGCGTCGGCCTGGTCGGCATCAAGCTCGTCCGCCCACCGCTCTGGCTCGTGATCGTCCTGCTGATCGGCGGCTACCTCCTCGCCGACAGCTTCCTCGCCCCCGCCATCGACGCCACCACCAAATGAGCTGATCCAGAAGGGAGTTCCACCGTGTTCCAGCCCCGCATCCCGGTCAACCCGACCCCTGGCCAGCAGATCGTCCCCGTGGTCACTCCGACCGCCATCGAACAACCCCACCACGCCCCGGCCGCCGCCTGCGGCTGCCAACACCACGCACCGGCCGCCACGGCTTCCGCACGGTCCCACCCTGCCGTCCAGCTCACCCCGGGCGCCGTTGTGGCCGTCGCCGGCGCGGGCGTTGCCGTGGTCGTCGTCGTGGGTGTGGTCCTGGTCTCCATGCTGCTCGCGGTCGCCATCACCGCCGCTTCCTTGGCCGTGTGCGCGCTCGTCGTCCGCTCGATCCTCGCCAGCGACACCCGACGCTGACCGGCCCCCGGAGCGGCCTCTACCGCCAAGTTTCGTCCGCTCCGGGAGCCGTGCCCCCGTCCGATCTCTCAACCGGAAGGAACGCCCATCATGGCGCACTACACCGAGCTCTTCCCCGACGACGGCCGCACGTGCCCCAACTGCTCGGGCTTCGGCCGTGCCGCCGTCACCGTCGGCACCCGACACGAGGACGGCTCCTACTCGATCGTCTTCGCCAACTGCATCGGCTGCAACGGCCTCGGCTGGCTGCCGCTCCAGCTCATCGCTGACGTGTACGACGCGGCGATCGCGCGCGGGGCGGTGGACCGTGTCCTCTGACCTCACCTACATCGACTTCTTCGCCGGGGTCGGTGGCTCGTCCTACGGCGCCGTCTCCGTGCCCGGCATTCGTCCGGTCCTGGCCGCCAACCACTGGGACCGGGCGATCGAGTCGCACAGCGCGAACTTCCCCGACACCGAACATTTTCGCGGTGACCTGCACGACGCTGATGTCGCCCGCTTCCCGGCGGCCGACGTGTTCTGGGCCTCCCCGGAATGCCCCCAGTGGTCCAACGCGCGCGGGCGCCGCCGGGACTTCGACAAGCAGCCCGACCTGTTCGGCGAAACCCTGCCTGACCCGGCCGCCGACCGCTCCCGCGCCCTGATGTGGGACGTGCCCCGCTACCTCGAAGCCTGCCTGGCCAAGGGCCGGCCGGTGCTCGCCGGGATCGTCGAGAACGTCATCGACGTCCGGGCCTGGGACCTGTGGCACACCTGGCGGGCCACCATACGCGAACTCGGTTACGACACCCGGCTGATCGCCCTGAACTCGATGCACGCCCGCCCGGTCCGCACGCCGTACGCGCCCCAGTCCCGAGACCGGCTCTACCTCGCGTATTGGCGCCGCTCGCTCGGCCGTGCCCCCGAATGGGACAAGTGGCTTCGGCCGTCGGCCTGGTGCCCCGGCTGCGAGACCTGGGTGCGCGCGGTACAGGTGTTCAAGAACCTCCGCCGCGACATGGGCCGATACCGGCAGCAGTACGTCTACCGCTGCCCGCACGCCACCTGCCGCAACGCCCTCGTGGAACCCTCCGTCCTCCCTGCCGCCGTCGCCGTCGACTGGTCGCGCCCCGGCACACCGATCGGCGCCCGCCCCGGCGGCCTGTCACCCAAGACCCTCGCCCGGATCCGCGCCGGACTCGACCGCTACGCGCTGCCCGTCACCGTCCCCGCGGGCGGCACCTGGCGCACCGAGGCAAGTCCCGTCACGGTGCCACTGCCCACCCGCACCACCCGCGAGAACGACGCCCTGGCCATGCCTCCGCTGCTCGTCCCGGTGGAAGGCCGCGACGGCAAGCACGCCGCCCCGGCCGGCGAACCGCTGCGCACCCAGACCGCCCGCAACGAAACCGGCCTGGCCTGGCTGCCCTTCATCGCCGAACTGCGCGGCGGCAACTCCGACGCCCGCCCCGTCCTGGACGCCCTCGCCACCATCACCGCCTCCGGCAACCACCACGGCCTGGTCACCCCGACCACGCTCGAACAGGTCCACTGGGACAGCCTCCTCATCCCGTACTACGGCACCGGCACCGCCCGCCCGGTGGCCGAACCCGTCGGCACCCTGACCACGCACGACCGCTACGGCCTGACCACGGGCAGCCATGTCGACCTGGACGACGTGCTGTTCCGGATGCTGGAGCCGTACGAGATCGGCCGCGGTATGGCCTTCACCGACGCCTACACCGTGCTCGGCACCAAGCGTGAACGCGTACGCCAGTACGGCAACGCCGTCACCCCACCCGTCGCGGAAGTCCTCGTCTCCGCCCTCACCGAGACCATCACCGGCACCCCGCTCAACCGAGAGACGGCGGTGACCGCCGCATGACCGACCTCGCGACCCTTGCGAGCCTGGACCCGGCCACCCTCACCGACACACTCCGGGTGGCCGGCTCCCCGGGCTTCGACCGCTGGCAGGACCAGATCCGCCGCACCGGCGGCTGCGCCAACCCCATTCACCTGACGGGCTGGACCCTGACGAAGGACAGGACGACCGGTGAGACGCTGCACCACTACAGCACCGAGCACGAGCCGGGCGCACGGTTACGGATCGCCTGCGGAAACCGCCGCGCCTCCCGCTGCCCGGCATGCGCCTGGACGTACGCGGGCGACACGTACCACCTGATCCGCGCGGGCCTCGCCGGAGACGACCGCCACGGCATCCCCGCCACCGTCCGCGAACGCCCCCGCGTCTTCGCCACCTTCACCGCACCGTCCTTCGGGCCCGTCCACAACCGGCCCACCCGCGGGTGCTGCCGCTGCGGAAGTCGGCACGCCGAGGACGACCCCGCCCTCGGTACCGCGCTGGACCCGGCATCGTACGACTACGCGGGCGCAGTGCTCTTCAACAACCACGCCGGTGACCTGTGGCACCGCTTCGTCAAGCGGCTGCGCCGTGAGATCGCCGCCCGCGCGGGCCTGACCCAACGCGAACTCGCCGACACCTGCCGCCTCTCCTACGGCAAGGTCGCCGAGTTCCAGAAGCGCGGCGCCGTCCACTTCCACGCCGTGATCCGCCTCGACGGACCCGATGGGCCGGACGATCCGCCGCCGTCCTGGGCCGCGACCGCGCTGCTCACGGAGTCCATCCGGGCCGCCTCCGTTCACCGCTACTCGACCGTCAGCGTGCCCGCCGCGGGGCAGCAGCCGGCCCGCTCCTTCCAGTGGGGCACTCAGCTCGACATCCGCCCCGTCAAGGCGTTCGGTGACGGCTCCGACATCACCGAGCAGGCGGTCGCCTCCTACGTCGCCAAGTACGCCACCAAGGCAGCCGAGAACACAGGCACCCTGGACCGGCCGATCGGCAACCGCGAAGCCCCTGTCGTCCTCGGCGTCCCCGACCACGCCCGCCGCCTCATCGAGGCCTGCTTCGACCTTGACTCCCTGTACCCGGACCGGCGCCTGCGGGCTTGGGCGCACATGCTCGGCTTCCGCGGCCACTTCTCGACCAAGTCCCGCCGCTACTCGACCACCCTCGGCACCCTGCGCCAGATCCGCGCCGACTACCGCGCCGCCCAGGAGCGCCAAGACCGCGGCCTCGACGACACGGAGCCGGACACCGTCCTGGTGCTGGCGAGCTGGCAGTACGCCGGCCACGGCCACACGCCCGGGGAGTCCGTCCTCGCCGCCAGCATCGCCAGGGATCTCCAGATCAACCGCCAAATCGCCCGCGAAGAACTCGCCGCTGTGGAGGGGGCTTTGACGTGAAGGACGAGCTGATGACCGTACCGCAGATCCTCGAGGAACTCGGCGGCGTATCGCGGCGAACGTTCTACCGGTGGCGCGAGCTGGGACTGGCACCTGCCGCGTTCAAACTCCCCAACGGTGAACTGCGCGTCTGGCGTAGCGACTTCCGGACATGGCTACGGCAGATGGAGACCGCAGCGTGAAGTCTCTCGATGTGAAGGTCTGGGCCGTCCGCAAGCGCGACACCAAAACGCCCTCATACGGCGTCCGCTGGTCCGTGGCAGGCAACGTCTTCTCCGACTCCTTCCGCACCAAGGCACTCGCCGATCACTACCGCGCGAAGCTCATGCGCGCTATGCGCGACGGCGAGGAGTTCGATAAGGCGTCCGGTCTTCCGGATTCGATGGAACAGAAGAAGTCGGCTGTGTCTTGGTACGCCTTCGCCCTCAGGTACCTCGCCATGAAGTGGCCCCATGCCGCTCCCAATACACGCGACGGCATCAACGAATCGCTCACCATGGTGACCGTGGAGCTCCTCGACGAGCGGGCTGGACGGCCGTCCGATCAGGCCATCCGTAAGGCACTCCGCAACTGGGCGTTCGTCCTGCCAGGGCCCGATGACCGAGACGTCCCGGACGATGTGCGCAACGTCCTCCACTGGGTGTCGAGGGCATCGCGACCGCTCGCCGATCTCGCTGAGCCGGCCACGGCCCGTGCCGTGCTGGACTCGCTGAAACTCAAGCTCGACGGCACGGCCGCGGCAGCCGAAACCGTGCGGCGTAAGCGGCGGACGCTCGTCAACGCTGCCAACTACGCGGTCGACATGGGGGAGCTGCGTGAGAATCCGATCACGGCCGTCCGCTGGCAGAAACCGAAGGTCTCCAACCAGGTCGACCCTCGCGTCGTCGCGAACCCTGAGCAGGCTCGCAATCTCCTGGCAGCCGTCTCCTACGTGGGCGGATACCGGCGGGCCCGTGGTCGGCGCTTGGTGGGCCTCTTCGCTGCGATGTACTTCGGCGGACTCCGGCCGGCTGAAGCAATCGGCCTCGTCGAGACGGACCTGAACCTCCCCGAACAGGGCTGGGGATCGGCGCTGCTCCACCGGACTCGTCCGTCGGTCGGCAAGCAGTGGACCGACTCGGGGGAGACCCACGATGACCGCGGGCTCAAGAACCGACCGACCGAGGACGTCAGGCGGGTACCTATCCCGCCCCACCTCGTAACCATATTCCGCGAACACCTGGCCACCTTCGGCACGGCAGGCGACGGGCGTCTCTTCTTTAGCGAGAAGGGTTCGGTCGTTCCGTCCTCCACCTATTACCGCGTCTGGCAGGAGGCTCGACTCCTCGCTCTGCCGCCGGCCGCCGCGGCCTCGCCGCTCGCAAGCCGGCCGTACGACCTTCGGCACTCGGCGCTGTCTACGTGGCTCAACGCCGGCGTCGACCCCACCGAGGTCGCCGAGCGCGCCGGCAACAGCGTTGAGGTCCTGCTGACCCGGTACGCGAAGTGCCTCGACGGACGGCAGGACGTCGCCAACCGGCGTATCGAGGACCTGCTTCGCGAGTACGAGTGACTGAGGGCACGATCCTGTGGTCACCGCCTCCGTACCGTACCCCCCGGCTCCCCAGCCGTCTTCGGCCTGTGCCGCCACCGCTGGTGCGCCCGTCGACGTGCCGACCGCGCAGGCCGGCCGGGGCGGGTCGATACCTGGCCGCGGGTCCTGCCTTTGCCGCGACTGACAGGTTGCGGGCTCGCGGAAACCTGGTCATGGTCGCTGAAAGTGATCAATTGATCACGCAACGCGATCTGGAGAAGAAATGCTCAGACGTCAACTCAGTGCCGTGGCCCTGACTGTGCCGATTGTGGCTGTGCTCGGCATGGGAAGCGTGGCAAGCGCGGAACCTCAGGTATCCATCCCGTGTGATGTGACTGCGCTCAACAATGCGATCGTCGCCGCGAACAACAACACCGGGCCGCACACAATCCGGCTCGCGCCCAAATGTGTCTACAACGTCACGACTCCAGCGTCGACCGGCGGGCTCGGCGCCAACGCTCTGCCGAAGATCACGGGCACCGTCACCCTGTTGGGTCACAACACCACCATCCGACGGGACCCCGACGCCTCCGACGCCTTCCGCATCGCGCAGATCGACGGTCCCAATGGGCGCCTGACCGTAGAGGGTGTCACGGCGACTGGTGGCGGCTACCTCGATTACGCCGGCACCTACCTGCCCACCGACGGAGGGACGCTCATCCTCCGGCACAGCACGGTGACCAACAGCACGGCAAACCAAGGGGGCGCCATTTTCGTCAACCAGGGCAGCACCCTCGAAGTCCATGACAGCGTTCTGCGGGACAGCGCGGCACAGCGGGGAGGCGCCATCTACAACGGGCCGCGCAGCACCACCCTGCTCGACAACACCAAAGTGGAGCGGAATCAGGCTACGCAACTTGGGGGTGGCATCTTCACCGCCGGGGCCTCTCTGACCATCAAGAAGTCGTACATCGGCGGCAATCGCGCTTTCGAGCAGGGTGGCGGAATCTACAACGACCGCGCCCCGATGGACATCTCCTCGACGACCATCGCCGACAATCGCGCGGGCCAGATGGGCGGTGGTATCGCCAACGACGGCACCAGCACGCTGACGAAAACAGTCGTGCAGCACAACACCGCCCTCAACGGCGGCGGCATCTGGCAAGCTCCGTCCCCAAGCGTCCTGAACCTCGTCAACAGCCGGATCGTAGACAACACCCCCAACAACTGCCGGCCTGTCGGCTCGGTCCCCGGCTGCACGTCCTGACCGCGGAGCGGGCACATCGGCGGTGCGGCCCTCGGTGATCGGTGATCCGGGGGAGAGGATGGAGGGGGCGGAGCTGTGGGCCCCGCCCTTTGCGCCCGATGACCTGGGCCGATGCCTCAAGATCCCGTCCACGCCTCGTCCACAGACCCTGACATGGAGCCGCTTCGGGCTGCATCTGCCTGCACATACGCGAAGACCCCGGCCTCAGCGTTTCCGCTGGTGACGGGGTCTTTGGGCACCTCATAAGGGGTGCCCCCGGCAGGATTCGAACCTGCGCACACGGCTCCGGAGGGCAAGCCTAACCGAGTCATAATTGTGCCTCTGAACTGGGCAAATGCCTGGACCGGAGGCCATCAAGGCCAAGTTCACTCGCCACTCACGCGACGCGAACGAAGGCGAGCAGCCTGGGGCCGACTCACGACGTCAGCGGAGTGCTCGGACGCCTCGGGTTCGCAGGCCTTCGCCGGCCGTCAGGCGCGGCCCCGCACGCGTGTCACGGATCGAGCCTTGATCACGAACTGCCGTGCTTCACAACTCCGTAACAGTGACTCCAACTCGGCGCCAGCGCCATCTGTGGAAGCTCCAAGATTGCGGATGGAAGTGCTCACGCCACCAAACGTCAAGTTCATGTGCTTGGTGCCGACCGGGAGCTTGGCCGAGCCCCGGTCTGGAAACCCTGCGGACTTGACCCCGGGTGCGTGGCCTCCTGTTTCGCGTCGCTGCCGCCACGTCGTGAAGCCCTGCCAACCCCGAGCTGGAGACCGCCAACTCTGGTGATATCGAAAGGACCACGTGCGATGGCCAGCACCATCGATCCGTGAACCGCGGGCTGCTGTTGATGCTGAGTGGAGCAGTTGCGTCAGCGTCGATCGCAGCCGCCCCCTGGTGGATCAACGTTTGCCTCGTGGCTCTGCCCCTGATCGCGATTGCGGCGATTTTCCTACCGGCTGTCTGGTCGCGCAGGCCTAGTCGGAGGCGGGACGCACACCTTCTCTCCGGGCGCATCCTTAGGGCGCTTGAGCGGAGGCAGCGGTGAGTCCTACGCGGATGGGTCGCGCTCCGCCGTGACGCTTGGTAGAGCCTCGCTGCCGCGATTCGGTAGCGGGGCTCTCGGCGTCCTCCACAGGGTGCCTGAGGGGCGGGCCTGTAACTGCTTGCTGTCAGTCGTAGCCAGCAGCTTGCGACTCACCGGAAAGCATTGTCTTGACGATATGAAGCTGGCTGAGATGGAGTGTGGTCCGTCCGCATCCTGATGGCGATTTCAGGCAGCCGAGACTCCGTCTGATGCAGGCAAAGATTCTGTCGCGTAGAGAGAGGGGTCCGGAATGTCTGGGTCGGGAGAACTTTTATACAGCAGTTCTGTGACCGATACAATCATTGCCCATCGGCGTGAAATTGCCGACTTGATGCAGCGGATCAAGGTCCGACGCTTCCAGCTATTTGGGATGTATGCCACCCCGGCAGCCGCTATTCTTGCAGGCCTGGCGTGGGCTAGCCTAAAGGTTTTCGTATGGCTGCACGGTGACACTCCTTCTGCGGTAAATGGCGTGTGCTTCGCGGCCATTATCCTTTTGGGTGCGGCTTCTGCGGCACAATTCTATGCAGAATTCACCGATGTGTGGGAGGATGCCGACACGTCGGTGAGGAAACTCAAACTTGAACTTGCCTTGGCTGAGGAGCGTCATGTTCTCGAAAGTCGCCGACGCACTCCACCCTCGCAGGATCGACAGGCCTCTTACAAAGAGAAGATTCCGGCAGAAGTTATCCGGCTGCGTCAGGAGTCGCGGCACTATCGGCGGCTACATCTCTTTATGCAGTGGTTACTTTTTATCAGTTCCGCTTCCATCTCTGCTGTAACTGCATGGTACGACCCTCCGCAACCAGCTAAAGGAGTCCTGATTGGGCTCGGATTTACTGTCACGGTGATCACGGCTGCCACCGGCTACTTCAAACCCCGAGAGAGATCTTTCAACCTCCAACAGACTGCGGACACTATTGAGCAACATGCAACTGCCTTTGAGCTTGGCATCGCTCCCTATAACTCCCCAGACGACGCGAAGAATCTGGAGCTTTTTGCCACCACTGTGGAGAATGTGCGTGCAGAGCAGCGCATGCGGGAGCAGCAACTTGATCAGCCGCAGCAGGGGCAGGAGCAAGTAATCTGATCGCTGGACCAGGTTATGGAGTTGGCGGCCATCGCTAAGTCGAGGAAAGCGCTCATCCGGCGAATCGTGTACCGACCTCGACAGCGCACTGATAGGTCGGTGCCAAGGCTTGGACAATTGGTCCGTGACTTCGTGAAGTCGCGTGAGTTTGCTCCTCAAGCAGCGACAGTGTCGGCGACGAACGCGAAGCCGACTGCGGGCTTCACCCCGCCTCGTCAGCGCGCCGCACCGTCGCGAACAGCGTCAAACCAGTGGCATCGGCGGTGATGTCCAGTCCAGCGACGGTTCCCGGCTGCGCGGCGGTACGGGCGTCGGCCTCGTTGTCGGCCGGGGTGCGTTCGTCGAGGTTCCGGAGAGTGCGCACAGCTCGTGCTTCTCAGGCGAACTGTGGCCTACGGATTCATCGGTTTCCCACCACCCATGCTGTGGGCTCACGCCCTGCTCATGCACTGGGCCTTCCGGGCAAGCGCCCGTGGGGGTGCACTCGGGAACAAGTCCTGACCGAAGCAGGGGGCGGAACGAGAGCAGCTCTTGCCGAGCAACATCGTCTGCCACAAGACAGGTCGGGACGTACAGCTCTACGTTGTCCAAGATCGCCGTGAGAAGCACTGCCAGCCGTGGTGGCGTCAACGCCGCCCGCGCCGGCCTTACCCGCAGATCTCATCCTGAGTGTGCCGAAAAATCAGCACGGAGGTGGTTACTGGACAGCTAAGATGCCGACCAAACTTAGCCATAGAGGTCCCAATGTTCAAAAAATTCAGCCGCTCACGCCCTGTCGACGACGATGAATTCTTCTCCCGAATGATTAGTGACGCTGTGATGGATAAAGTCCGCGATGGATTTGACCTTGAGCGCGTCGATGAGCTGGTCTCCAAAACGGTTCCTCGATTCATCGATGACATGGCGCCCGAATTGGCCGCCTCGATGATGCGAAATAAGCGGTCTTTGAGGGGTAACAAGCGCATGGAGAGGGGGTATAACAAGCGGATGCGGAAGCAGTGGGGACGAGCTTTCGATCTCTATGGCGTAGTTCATGCTGTCTCAACCGAACTGGGTGAAAAGGTTGCAAATAGAGAGCGCGAAGACCTGACCTCTGCTCAGAAACATACGCTGGAAGCGCTCACGGGTCTTCATGTCAGTGCGTCTCGCATCGCGGGCGAGGTTCTGGCCCTTCTGTCTCAGGGTTATCCCAGGGGAGCCTTGGCGCGTTGCCGCACGCTGCACGAGGCGGCCGTTATCGCTTGCGTCATCGCGGATTCGGCTGCTGACCAGGATCACAGCGACCTGGCTGAACGGTTCCTGGATCACGAAATCGTGACTTTGCGACGAGATGCTCTCCAGTTTCAGAAGGATCACGAGATCCTCGGCGAAGAGCCACTTGAACAGGAATACCTCGATGATCTTGAAGCCAGGTATGACGAGGTAATCGCCAAGTATGGGCAGGAATTTAGGCGTGAGTACGGTTGGGCTAAGAAGTTTTCGCCCGATGATAATCTGCGCGCGCTAGAAGAAAAAGCATCCTTGAGCCACGTTAGGCCCCACTATCAGTCAGCCAGTAGTGAAGTGCATTGTGGCGCCAGGGGGCTCGGCCGCAATTATATCGAAATGCGCGGCGTAACATTGCGGCATGCCGGAAAGATCAATGTCGATCTAACTTGGCCTGCCGACTTGGCGCTTAGTTCACTGTTGCAGGTCACCTTTTCGCATGCAGTGCAAGGAAATCCTGACGGTCCCACCATTGAGTCGCTTATTTGCATGCGTGCGCTGGAGGAGATGCGTTCAGCTTGCCTGGATGCATTCGTAGCTGCGCAAGCCGCAATTGATAGTGCGGAGGAAAAGATCGTCAAGCGCATGCAGAGGTGATCCCAAGCGCCGCGTGCTCATGCGGCGGGGTGGTACGTCCCTCCGCCTCGGCCGCAACTCGTGGGAGCCTTGGGAGTGCTGACGGGCGAACGGAGAGGGAGATCGAGTGTCGCAGCAGCCCAACCCTCGGGGAACCTTCCTGAAGATTGCCAACTCTGTGAAGCAGCAGATCGACGATGACCCGAAGATGACGGAGCTGCCGTCCCTGGCCGAGGTCATGCGGGACCACGACGTCTCGCGTGGGGTCGCTCTCCGTGCATTCGGTGTGCTTCGGCAGGAGGGCGTAGCCGAACCCGTACCGGGTGAACGGTGGCGTGTTGTGCGCGAGGGCGTGCCAGTGGACCGGCGTCCCCTCGATCAGCAGATCGCGGACATCATCACGGCTGAAGGGCTTGAAGTGGGGGAAGCGTTCCCGAGTGCTTCCACGTTGGCCGAACGGTTCGGGGTCTCACGTCCCACGGTGACGAAAGCCCTGGAGAAGTTGGAGACGGCCGGCGTGTTGGCAGGGGGAGGGCAGGGCAAGGTGCGGAAAGTCCGTGCCGTGCCAGCGCGAGAGGAGCGTTTGTAGCTTGCCGAAGCTGACGGAATGGGCCTATCCCTTGGCCGAGTCCCTCCTAGCCGAGCCGCTGCCACGTCGCTGGAAGCACTGTCTCGGGGTTGCTGAGAGGGCGCGCACGATCGCGCTGGTTCTCGACCAGGACGCGGACCTGTTGGAGGCCGCGGCCGTCTTGCACGACATCGGTTACGCCCCGGACCTGGCTAAGACGGGCTTTCACCCGCTGGACGGTGCGCGCTACCTCCGGGACGTGGCTGGCGCCGACGCGCGGCTCATTAACCTGGTTGCTCACCACTCCTGCGCCTGGATGGAAGCAGAGGCACGCGGCATGCGCGAGGAGCTTGAGGCCGAATTCGCACGCGAGAGTGCGCACTTGAACGACGCGCTCTGCTTCTGCGATATGAACACCACACCCGACGGCACACCCACGAACCCGATCGACCGAGTGAACGAGATCACCGGACGCTACGGGCCTGACAGCTTGATCGGGACTTTCATTCGTCGAGCCGAGCCCGAGATCCTTGCCAGTACGTCGAGGGTTCTCGAACGGGTCGCCGCTGCTAAGTCTCAACCGATGTAGGGAGTACTGCGCTTCCCCTCCAAGGCGTGCTCGATCCGGAGCCGCATCGTCGGGTGGATATCCAGCGCGGTGAGGTCCGCTGGGGCGAACCAGCGGACCTCTGTTGATTCGCTGCTCGTGCGTGCCTCCCCTCCGAGGAGGCGGGCGCGGAAACAAATGCTGAACTGTTGCCGTACCTCACCATCGTCGTACTTCATCACGTGACCCGGATCCGTGTAGATCCCGGAGACGTCGAGGACTTCCGCCTTTATCCCGGTTTCTTCCCAGACTTCCCGGACCACCGTGTCACTGATGGACTCTCCGACGTCGTGACCACCGCCAGGCAATGCCCAACGGCCATTGTCGGACCGCCGGATCATGAGGACGTCTCCCGCAGCGTTCCGTACGAGTGCAACGACGGACGGTACGACCGAGTTGGCCGGCGGCGCGTCGGGATCGTGCAGGTAGTCGATCCGTCCCATGGTCAAGCTCCCAATTTGCTCGTAAAGTCCGCGTCTGTGATTTGACGCGCGTTGCCCCAGGTGTGCTCGATGCTATTCGCGTACGTGTCGAACAACCCGCCGTCAGCCAGGCGCCGTAGGTGCAGAACGGGGGCCATGTAGGCGCCGATGCCATAGACGTGCGGGTTGACAAGCATCTCGTCATCGGACCGGTAGATCGAGTTGTAGAGAGTCGAGTCGTGGAGCCGGAATCCGATGCCTGGATGACTCCTCATGAGCGGGCGATAGAGCACCATGGCGTTGCGGATCTTGCCGTCCATGATCCCGTGTCCCTCATCTATGCCGCGTTGCCGGACGGCAGCACTACCCGGGTCCCCGAGCAGGATGCGCACCCGGACGCCGGTCGCCAACTTGGCTTTGAGGAGGTCGTGGAACAGAGGGTCTTCTGACAGGAAAAGGCCGGAATAGACGAGCACGTCAAGAGACGTCTGCGCCTTGCCGTAGATCTCGCGCCACAACCCGGACGGAACGGTGTGCCGGTGCGGGTAGACGGTGCCAATCTCGGCTTTGGCCAGGTCGATTGCGCTGTCGATGGTGCGGTTGTCCTGCCAGAGCGACGTGACATCGACCCTCAGCGCAGCGGCCGTCGCGTACTGGTGACGTCGATACGGCACTTTGCCCTGCGTGATCCAGCGTTCCACGGTCTTGGGGTTGACCTCGATCACCTCGGCCAATCCCTGAACCGTCATGCCTCGCGCTAACAGAGCAGACCGTAAGCGTTCGTTGGGCATCCGCACCCCCGGTGGGACTTCTAGGGACCTCTTGACGGTATCCAGAACTCCCTGAGCTGTCCACGCTGGTGGTGCACAACTCCCCTGACCTGGGGCGATTCTGAGGATGCGTCAACAAGTTCTGGCGCGACACCAAAAGGTTCCGGCGGCACACTTGACGGACCCTCATGCAGTACCTGTAAAACAGGTACTGCAACGGCAGGGTGAGACATCCCGGCCGGAAGGCGGCTTCATGCCGCATGTGTGGAAGGCGGGGACGCTGCAATCCCGCTGAAGGCCAGGAAGAACAGGGCTTCGGCCCGTACTGGCGAGGTGGCCCGGCGACCGCGAGCAACGGCCGGCGTGTGGGGACGTGGTCCCCCTTGCAGTGATGTTCCGTGCCTCTTCGAGCTGGGAGTTTCGATGCTTCGACGAACTCTTTGGGCGCCGTCGTGATGGATCGGCCGGCGGCGCCTATGCAACACCTGAGCCAGTGAGTGGGGCTTATGCCCTCACGGCCAAACCGGTTCGCCTTCTTCCTGCCATCGCAGCGGTGAGCGCTGCGACCGGTTGCCTCCCTCGCCCGGCCGATCGTGCTTCGTGCGCTGGTCGTACGGGCGAGGCAGCGGGGAGCCGGAAGTCCTGGTTTCCAACGGCGCGCGGCCCCGAGTGTCCAGACCCGGGGCCGCTGACGGGCCGTTCACTCTGTGAGAGGAACACGACCCAATGAAGTACATCGGTGCTGTTCAGGCGGGCGTTACCGCCGACACCGACCGCGAACCCTCGGACGCCGAACTGGACGTCATCGAGCGGGAGATTCCGCTGATCCTGGCGGAGGTCGACCTGTTGGACGTTCAGATCACGACCCTTGACCGTGTCCCGAGCGAGGTGGACACCCGGCGCCTGCGCCGGGCCCGGAACCGGGTGCTGACCCTGCGCCGGGACCTCGCCAACAGCACGTCCACCGCGAGCCTTTCGCGAGGTGCCGCATGCTGACGACGGCCGCTCGCCCCGAGGTGCTGGCCGACCACACCGGCCGGCCCAAGCCCCTGCTGTCCAGCGCGCTTCCCTACGAGCACGCCCGGTTAAGCGTGGCCTTCCATGAGGCCGGTCACGCCGTGCTGGCCATGTCCTACGGCATCCGCGTGGTGACCAGCGAGGTTGTTGCCTGGACGGCCGAGAACGGCCGCTGGGCGATGACGGGCAGCACCACGTACGACCTCGGCGAGACCCACGCTTGGCGGTTCGCCGCACAGGCAGCCGCCGGGGAGATCGCACAGGTCGGCTACCTGCTGGCCCACGGGCTGTGGACGCCGGAGCGCGCTGCCGCCTGCTCGGCACCGCACGACCGTGAGCAGGCCGTCGACATCCTCGCGCGGTTCGGGTTCCGTCTCGGACGGGACCACGTTCCCGCAGGTGGCAAGTCCTGGGGGATGGTCCAGGGCATGGCGCGCCGCAAGGTCGGCCACCTGTGGCCCGAGATCCGCACCGTGGCGCACGCCATGAACGACCGGACCGTGCTCACCGGGGACGAGATCGCGGTATTGACTGCTTTGTCCAACCCGCCGTTGCCGGGGGGCGCGTCATGACGGCCGAACCGAACACCACCCCCGCCGGGGTGCCGCCGCTGAAGCGGGCGGAGAAGGGCGCCATGGGCCTGGCCGCGCTGGCCGCCGCCGGTGTGGGCGCCCTGGGTCTGGCATCGTCGTTCGACGCGGTGACCGGTGCCGCCGTGCGCTGGGACTTCGGGCACCCGTGGATGCTCCCCGTGGGCATCGACGGGGCCATCCCCGTGTTCACCGCGGCGAACCTGCTGCTCATCCGGCTGGGGATGCCGCTGGCCTGGGTGCGGTTTGTGCCCTGGGCGCTCACCCTGGTCACGTGCTGGCTGAACGTCGCGGCCGGCCGCGAGGTGGCCGCGAAGGTCGCGCACGGCACGATGCCGCTGCTGTGGGTGGTGTTCTCCGAGATCGCCGCGCACATGTACGCGGTCCGCATCGGCGCGGCGACGGGCCGCCGGATGGAGAAGATCCGCAAGTCCCGCTGGCTGCACGCCCCCTTCTCCACCTACGCCCTGTGGCGGCGTATGGCGCTGTGGGAGGTCACTTCCTACAGCACGGCGCTTGAGCTGGAGAAGCGCCGTCTGCTCGACCGTGCGGCGATGCGCGAGCAGTACGGCAAGGACTGGCGCAAGACCGCCCCGGAGCGTGAGCGGGTGCTGTTGCGGCTGGGCCAGTACACCCACCCCGACCCGACCGGCGACACGGGCCAGCCTGAGCCGGACCCGGCGTCCGCCCGTCCCCCGCAGGAGCGGGCGAAGCCCGCCCGCAAGCCGTCCGGTGCCACGGGCAAGGGCAGGGCCAAGGCTGCCCAGCGCACTACGGCTGATCTGCTCGCCGAGGCCCGCACGGTCACGGCCGACTGGGCGGACGCCGACGTGAACGCCGAAGCGCTCCGCAAGGCGCTGCGCTGCGGCTCGGGGCCGGCCCGGCAGGTGCGCGACGCGCTGCTCGCGGAGCGGGCCGACGGCCGAGCCCTGCACCCCGTCACAGACCCGTCCGACGACGGCCAGGAGGTTGCCGCGTGAACACCCTCGCCACGCTCCTGCTTTCTGCCGCACCGCTGGCCGCCGGATGGGCGGTGCACGTGCGCTGGCTGCTCGGCTGCCTGAACACGGCCCGCCGTGACCCACTGACGGGCCTGGTGACCCGGGACGGGTTCACCCGCCGGGCCACGATCCTGCTGAGGGATCCGCGCGCGGTCGTCGTCCTCGCCGACGTCGACCGCTTCAAGCAGATCAACGACACCCATGGGCACGCCGCCGGGGACGCGCTGCTGAAGGCGACCGCCGAACGGCTGGCCCGGCACGTCGGCCGTGCCGGGGTCGCGGGAAGGCTCGGGGGCGATGAGTTCGCCGCCGTCCTCATCGACGAGCACGGCACCGCTGCCGACCTGCTCGCCGTGCTCCACAGCATCCTCGCCCGCCCCATCGACGGCCACGACCCCGCCGTGCACACCACGGTCTCGCTCGGCTGGGTACGGGCGGCGGACTTCCCCGAGGACGGCTTGTCCGGTCTGCTACGGCGATCGGATGAGGCCATGTACGCGGCCAAGCAGGGGCGGGCCGGGCTGCGCCGGGCGGGTCTGGGCTGGCTGTTCGCCACCGTCACCGGCCGCCGTTCCGGCCGCACCGGCGCCCGCGCGAGTGCCCCGGCCGTGGCGGTGGCCGCATGAGCGAACCTCTCGCCGCCGTCGCCACATGGCTGCCGGTGATGGAAGTCGCCGGCCGCCGCTGCCAGTGCTCGGGCCAGTGCGGCAACCCGCACGCCAAGGGCGAGGGTCGCTGCCCGCGCGAGCACGACGGCTACACCAGCAAGCACGGTCACCGCATCCGCCTGATGGCCGCCCCGGCCGACCCGACCACGCCGCCCACCCGAGCCGTCACCCTGCCGCCGTCCGAGCTGCGGGCGTGGTGCCCGGAGTGCTACACGGCCGCCATCCGCCGCGCCGCCGCCCCGGTGGTCGAGCCACCGGGCCTGTTCGACCTCTGACCTTGAATGGGAGATCAGGCATGAGTCTGACGTTCACCGATCTGTTCTGCGGCGCGGGCGGGTCCTCCACGGGCCTGGTCGGCGCCGGGCTCGAACTGCGCCTGGCCGCCAATCACTGGAAGCGCGCGGTGGAGACGCACGCTGCCAATCACCGCCAGGCGGACCACCTGTGCGCGGACATCAACAACTACGACATGCGGCGCCTGCCCAAGACCGACATCCTGTGGGCCTCGCCGATCTGCACCGAGATCTCCCCGGCCGGCGGCAGGCGCCGCACCCACGGCCAGCTCTCCCTGGAACTGGGGGAGTACGGGTCGGTGGAGGACGCGGGCTGGGAGCGCACCCGGGCCACCGCCTACGACGTGATCCGGGCGACCGAGGTACACCGCTACGCGGCCGTCCTGTGCGAGAACGTTCTTGAATTCGCCGTGGACTGGGAGCTGTTCGACTGGTGGCGCGGCGGCATGGAACTGCTCGGCTACCGCTCCCAGGTCGTCTCGGTGTCCTCCGCCCACATCGGCGACGGAGACAACCTCCCGGCACCTCAGTGGCGTGACCGCATCTACATCGTGTTCACCCGCACCGACGTCCCCGTCCCCGATCTCACGCCCTCACCGCTGGCCCACTGCACCGAGTGCGGTGAGGACGTGCGGGCGGTGCAGACCTGGCGTAACGGCCGCCGGGTGGGCAAGTACAAGCAGCAGTACGACTACCGCTGCCCGAACGCTGTCTGCCGTCACGCCCTGGTGGAGCCGTACGTGCGGCCGGCCGCGTCCATCATCGACTGGACGAACCTCGGTGTGCGGATCGGCGACCGCGGTGCGCACGGGCTGCGCCCGCTGGCCGCGAACACGGTCAAGCGCATCCGTGCCGGGCTGAACCTGCTCGGCGAGGCCCGGATGGTCCTCACGGTCAACCACGGCGGGCACGACGGCCGCGCGGTCCCCGCCGACACGGCGCCGCTCGCGGCCCGCACGGTGAAGATCGGCGACGCGGTCCTCGTACCGACCGGGGGAACCTGGAACACCACCCCGACCCTGACGGGCGAGCCGATGCGCACCCGGCTGGCCAACCCCAAAGGATTCGAGGCACTGCTGACCCCGCCGCCCGTCGACGACTCGTTCATCGTCACGCTGCGCCGCAACGCCACCACCCGCCCGGTCTCCACACCGGTCGACACGGTGACCGGGCAGGGACGGCACCACTGGCTCGTCATCCCCTACCGCAACGCGCTCGCCAAGTCGGCCGGCGAACCGCTGCACACCCTCGGCACGAAGGACTCTGCCGGACTGCTCGGCCCGGCACCGGAGCTGGACGACTGCCACTACCGGATGATCCAGCCGCGCGAACAGCTGCTCGCGCAGCGCTTCCCGGCCGACTACATCGTCCACGGCAACAAGGGCGAACAGACCATGCAGGCCGGAAACGCCGTGTCCTGCAACGTCGCCCAGTGGATCGGCGAACGCGTCACCGCAGCACTGGCCCGCACCGCCGCCCACGCGGCCTAGAGCCCGTACCAACGGCACGGGCGGCCGATACCAGGACGCGATACAGCCGACGTATCGGTTGCGTACGCCTCCCGCACGACCATCAGCACACGGGCCCTGCCGCCCACCTCCTACAGCGACGGCAGGGCCCGCCTTTCCTCACACCCGAAAGTGGAAGGAACCTCAGTGAACCACCCCGACGACAACGAACTGTTCAACCGACTCGAAGCAGAGATGAGCGCCGGTTCCGGCGGCGAGGTGGTCGACCTCGGCAAGGCGCGGTCGGCCCGCACCGAGTCGGGCGACCGGTCGGCCGACTCCGGACAGACCGAGTCGGCCCACGACACGATCTACGTGGCCGACTCGCAGGGCAGCGGGGACCTCGACCCGTTCCGCGTCATGGTCGACCGCAAGACGCCGACCGCGACCGGTCCGGGTTACCTCGGCCGCCTCGCCGCCGCCAGGCGCCGCGACGTGGTCCCGCTGTGGCTGCGCTCGCTCGCCGAACTCAAGACCGCTTCCGCCTGGGTGGCCCGGCACTACGTCCACGCGGCCGGGTACCACGCCCTGCGCTCCCCGGTCTACGCCGCCCGGCTCACCTTCCAGGCCCCGACCGGGCTGGCCCGGTTCGCTGGCGGCACGATGCGGTGGGTCGCCGACCGCGAGGGCGAACCGGTCCGCCTCGCCGCCGTGCGCCGCGAGGACGCGGCGGAGTACCTGAAGCTCTCCCGGCAGCGTGACGGCCGCGTCCGGCTCCGCACTATCGTGGCGGTTCTTGCCATGTTCGTCGGACTCGGCTTAGCGCTCGCCATCTACGTCCTCGGGCCTGACTGGCTCCAGGCTCTCTCGGTGGGTGCTGTGGTTCTGGCGCTCGGGTCGGCCGGCCGTAAGGCAGACTCGCCGGTCATCCACAGGGCTGTGGAAGTCCCGAAGGCGTCCAAGCTCACCTCGGACATCGTGCTGCGGGCACTGGGGGCGCTGGGCATTCCGGCGATCAACCAGGCGCAGGGCAAGGGGCGCGACGGGTTCGAGTTCACCGCCCCGATCACCCGCGACGGACCCGGTTGGCGCGCTCAGGGGAACCTGCCCTACGGCGTCACCGTCACCGACGTGATCGAGCGCCGCGAGCGCTTGGCGTCCGGCCTGCGCCGCCCGCTGGGCTGCGTGTGGCCGGAGGCCGTCTCCGACGAGCACACCGGGCACCTGGTGCTGTGGGTCGGCGATCAGGACATGTCCAAGGCGAAGAAGCCCGCATGGCCGCTGCTGAAGTCCGGCACGGTCGACCTGTTCAAGCCGGTCGCGTTCGGCACCGACCAGCGCGGACGCTGGGTCGAGATCACGCTCATGTACATCGCGGCTGTCATCGGCGCGATCCCCCGCATGGGCAAGACCTTCCTCCTGCGCCTGCTGCTGCTCATCGCCGCACTGGACCCGCGTGCGGAGCTGCACACCTACGACCTCAAAGGCACCGGCGACCTCGACCCGGTCGGCAACGCGGTGAGCCACCGGCACCGCGCCGGGGACGAAGAGGAGGACATCGAGTACGCGGTGCGCGGCATGCGCGCGCTGCGCGAGGAACTGCGGCGCCGGGCGAAGATGATCCGGACCCTGCCGCGGGACATCTGCCCGGAGTCCAAGGTGACGTCCCAGCTCGCGGACATGGCGTCACTGGGACTGCACCCGATCGTGGTCGGGGTGGATGAGTGCCAGGTCTGGTTCGAGCACGACAAGTACGGCAAGGAACTCGAAGAGATCTGCACCGACCTGGTCAAGCGCGGCCCGGCGACCGGGATCGTGCTGCTGCTGGCCACGCAGCGGCCGGACGCGAAGGCGCTGCCCACGGGCATCTCCGCGAACGCATCGGCCCGGTTCTGTCTGAAGGTCATGGGCCAGTTGGAGAACGACATGGTGCTCGGCACGTCCGCCTACAAGCGGGGTGTCCGCGCAACCATGTTCAGCTGGGCCGATAAAGGCATCCACTACTTCATCGGCGAGGGTTCGGACGCCCGCATCGTCGGCTCGGTCTACGTGGACGCCCCGGCCGCCGAAGCCATCGGCGCCCGTGCCCGCAAGGCCCGCGAACTCGCCGGACTGCTGTCCGGCTACGCGCTGGGGGAGAGCCCCGAGGACGCGGCCGGCCCGTCCTACGACCTGCTCGCCGACGTCACCGCGGTCGTTCCGGAGTCCGAGGAGCGGGTGTGGAACGAGCGGATCGCCGCACGGCTGGCCGAACTGCGCGAAGACGTCTACGGCGGGTGGAAGGGCGAGAACGTCACGTCCGCGCTGAAGCCGCACGGCATCAAGACCCGCGACGTCGCCGGGACGACCGACGACGGGATGCGCACCACCCGCCGGGGCATCGTCCGCGCCGACATCCTCAAGGCGATTGCGGAGCGTAACGAAAAGCCGGGCGCCGCCTAGGTCCGAACGCGTGCTACCGGTAGCACGGACACCTGCTACCGGTAGCACCCCCGCTAGCACCCGAAATCAGGTCTCACCTGTGATCTAGCGGATAGCACCCCACCTGCGGAAACCCCTGGAAACCGCCTGGAAGGGCCCCCGATGACCCCCATCCTCCTTGCTGTCGCCTGCCTGATAGCCGTCACGCTCGGTTACGGCGGGCTGTGTGCGGCCTCGCCGTTCGGCGACTGCCGCCGCTGCCACGGCATGGGCCACGCGCTCAAGACCGACCGCAAAGGACGCCTGAAGCGCGGCAAGAACTGCCGCCGCTGCAAGGCCACCGGCAAGCGCATCCGCGCCGGCCGCTGGCTCTACAACCGCTGGGCCCGCATCTACCGCGCGGGCACCGACACCCCCGCCGCCGTCCGGCGGCCCGCCGCGAAGGGATAGCCGCTGATGGCCGTCACCGTCTCCCTGGTCGCCCTGTTCGGCCTGGTCCTGTTCTTCCTGCTCCGCTCCAAGACCCTCGGCTACGGATCCGCGTTCGTCGCCGTGATGTTCGGCTTCTACCTCGCCTCCACCGGCGCCTCGGGCCCCATGACCGAGCTGACCTCAGCCGTCGTCGCCGCCCTCGGCAACATCTAGGAGACCGCCGTGAACGAACCGATCGTCGCGCGGCACTGGCTCGCCCTCGCCGCACCGAAGGCCGCACCCGCCATCACCACCACGACCGTGCTCGCGCTGGCCCGCGTGTGGAACGCCAACGGCGCCGAACACTCCCTGGGCAACGCCGTGTTGATGACCGCCCTGTCCCTGGGCGCGGCTGCCGCCGGGGCCTGCGCCAGCGTGGGCCGCGCCGGGGACCCGGTCATCGCTGGCACCGCCTTCGCCGCGTCCGGCGGGCTCGCCCTCGCCGGGGTCGCCGGTTACGCCGACGGGCTGCCGCTGCCCGTGCTGCTGTGGTCGATGGCCACGGCCGGCGCCTACGCGCTGGCCGCCCGCTACTGGCGCACCGACCGCCGCGAACAGCTCGCCCACGAACGGGACACCAGCGTGCGGCGCGAGGAACACGCCCACACCGAGCGCGTGGAAGCCCTGCGCGCCGGGGCTCAGATCGAGGTGGCCCGCAGCGGCGCCGCCTACGCCGAACAGCTCGCCCTCGCGCTCACCGCCCGCGCCGCCCTGCCGGGTTTCGACGTCCAGGCGCTCACCAGTGCCGGACTGCCCGAACTGCCCACCGCTGAAGGGAAGTCCGTATGAACACCGTCCTGTGGCCGGTCACGGCACGGATCGTCGCCGCCCTGAACGCCGCCAACGGCGAGGGGGAGCACGAGCGGGCGATGCGGCTGCTGAAGGTGACCGAGGAAGCCGGGGAGGCAGCCGCCGCCTACATCGGCGCGGTCGGCCAGAACCCCCGCAAGGGCACCACCCACACCGCCGCCGACGTGGCCGACGAACTGTGCGACGTCATCATCGCCGCCGCCGTCGCCCTGCACTCCTTCGCCAACCACCCGCCCGCCGTCCTGGACCTCAAGCTGTTGCGTGCCGCGCAGCGGCTGAACGCCCTCGCCGGGACGGACACCCGGTGATCCGGCGCCTCCTCGCCCGGCACCGCCTGGAGATCAGCTATCACCCCGCCTGGGTCTCCCACCCCGCCGCCGGGCGGGCGCGGGGACCGCGCTCCGTGGTCGCCGTGCACCGCCTGCCCGATCCCCTGTGCCCCTACTGCGGCGGCGATGGGGAGGTCGAATACGGCTCGCCCGGCGCCGAGGAACCCGAGGCGGCCGACTGCCCGTGTTCGCCGTTCCTGCCGCTGGCGTTCCTGTGGCTGCCGAACTGGCCGCGCTGGGCCCGCCAACGGTGGGTGTGCCCCGCCTGCGGCGCCCGCTCGCACGCCTGCCCCTGCTTCACCGATCCGCCGTTCTGACCCGAGAGGGAGCCGTGTTCGAGATCCGCATCATCTGCCCGCCCGGCGACGCCGACCAGATCACCGCCACCCTCGCCGCCGCCTTCCACGTCGGCGACTTCCGCCGCTACCCCGCCCGCGACAGCCAGCGCATGCGCCTGTACGTCACCGCCGAACCCCGAACCGTCCCGAGCATCATCAACCTCGAAAGCGAGTGATCCGCATGGCAGTGGGAGAGACCACGATCAGCGTCGTCGGGAACCTCACCGACGATCCGGAACTGCGCTTCACCCCGTCCGGTGCGGCACTGGCCAAGTTCAGCGTCGCTTCCACCCCGCGCACCTACGACAAGACCTCGGGCCAGTGGCAGGACGGCACGGCGATGTTCCTGCGCTGCACGGCCTGGCGCGACCTCGCCGAACACGTCGCCGAAAGCCTGGCCAAGGGCATGCGCGTGGTCGTCACGGGCCGCCTGCGTCAGCACAACTGGCAGACCGAACAGGGCGAGAACCGCTCGATGCTCGGCCTGGAAGTCGACGACATCGGCCCCTCGCTCCAGTTCGCCACGGCCACCGTCACCCGCGCTGGCCGCAAGGCCGCCGCCGCCCCGGCCGACGACCCGTGGAACACCGCCGCCCCCGCCTCGGCCGGCGGACTGGGCACGAACGCGCCCGCCGCAGACGCGGGCTACAGCGACGAACCCCCGTTCTAGATCCGCCAAGGGCGGCCCCTGCTCCACGCCAATGTCGCGGGGCCGCCCTTGTCTCCCGTGCCCACCAGGACCGTGGAGGTCACCAGCATGACCCAACCCACCACCCCGCGGCGAGCAGCGCTCATGCTCGCCGCCGCCCGCGTCCCCGTGCTGCCGCTGCGCGAGGGGAAAGTGCCCTTCGGCAACTGCCCGAGCTGCACGCGCAACACGTGCGGCGGACGCCCGAACATGAAGAACCCGGGCCCCTGCACCTGCCCCGCCCCGTGCCACGCCTGGGCCGCCGCCACCTTCGACACCGGCGTGATCACCTCACCCGCCTGGGCCCCGGCATGGCGCGAGGCCGTCGCCGTCGCCTACCACCCCGGCGGATGCGGGCTCACCGTCGTCGACCTCGACAACCACGTCGCCATCGCCTGGGCGAGGCAATCCCTGCCCGCGACGCGGGTGGTCGCCACCACGCGCGGACAGCACTGGCTCTACCTCGGCGCCATGCCGTCCGCGAACGCCGTGCGCCCCGGAGTGGACATCAAATCCCTCAGCCAGTACGCGCGCTGGCTCGGACCCGGCACCGGCCGCATGGCCGTCCTGCCGCCCGTCGTCCGCGCCCTGGTGGAAGGTGAAGATGCCACCCCCGCCCGGCGCGGGGTGGCATCTTCACCCCCGCGCGCCACGTGGGACCGCACCGTCGCCGCCGGCTGCCGCCACACCGAGCAGTACGTGCGCACCGGCCTCGAACGCGGCCTGGCCCGGGTCCGCGAGCACGCCGAATCCGGAGCCGGATCACAGGCCTTCGGCGTCGCCCGCTTCCTGGCCGCACAGCACACCCGCTGCCCCGGACCCTGCGGACTCGACGCCATCGGCGAGGACATCGTCACCGCCGCCGTGTCGGTCGACGTCCCCGAGGCCTACGCCCGCCGCGCGGTCGCCAACGGCTTCCAGACGGCCCGGGAGCGCACGGCATGAACACAGCACCACAAAGCCGCGCAAACAGCCCGCAGCGCGCCGTACAGGGCGCGCCACGGCCGCGCGTGGGCGCACCAGAGGGCGCCGCCCGCAAGGGCGTCCGTACAGCCCTTGAAGGGAGGACCGCATGGTGACCGACACCCCGACCCCCGAGGAACCCGCCGCCGAGGAACTGCCGCCGCCGTCCAACCCTCTCGCCGTCGCCCGCCGCCTGCTGCCCGACTGGCAGACCGAGGACGGACAACTCGTCTGCCGCCGCTGGCGCGCCTCATGGATGAGCTGGACCGGCACCCACTGGCATGAGATCGACGAAGCCCAGATCCGCAAAGCCATGTACGAGCGGCTGGAACACGGCGTGTTCATCGTGCCCGTCAAGGACGGGCAGACTGAGGAACGCGACTGGGCCCCTACCAAACAGAAGATCAGCAACCTTCTGGACGCCCTCGGCTCCATCACCCTGCTGCCCTCCGATGTGGACCCGCCGGCCTGGCTGGACAGCGGAGGCGCCGACACCACCAGGTGGGGGCCGATCGTGGCGTGTGCGAACGGCCTGCTGCGCATCCGCGACCGCGGCCTGTTGCCGCACGGGCCCGGGTTCTTCAACCACGTCTCCGTGCCCTTCGCCTACGACCCGAACGCCACCGCTCCCGCCTGGGAGGGATTCCTGGCGAGGATCTGGCCCGATGCCATCGCGGCACTCCAGGAATGGTTCGGCTACGTGCTGTCCGGGCGCACCGACCAGCAAAAGATCCTGCTCATGGTCGGCCCATCCCGGTCCGGCAAAGGCACCATCGCCCGCGTCCTCAAAGAGCTGGTCGGCAAGAACAACCTCGCCGGCCCCACCCTCGCCGGACTAGGCACGAACTTCGGACTGGCCACCCTGATTGGCAAACCGCTCGCCCTGATCTCGGACGCACGCCTGTCCGGCGGCGACAACACAGCGGTCGTCGAACGGCTCCTCACGATCTCTGGTGAGGACACCATCGACATTGACCGCAAGTACCGCGAGCAGTGGACCGGCAAGCTGCCCACCCGGCTCATGATGCTGTCCAACGAACTGCCGCACTTCGGCGACTCATCCGGCGTCATCGCCCGCCGGTTCATCGTCCTCAGCCTCACCCTCTCCTGGCTCGGCAAAGAAGACACCACCCTGCTGGACCGGCTCACCGCGGAGATGCCCGGCATCCTCAACTGGGCTTTGGACGGCCTCGCCCGACTCCAGCACACCGGACGGATCACCGAACCGGCAGCCAGCCGCGAGGCCGTCACCACCATGCAGGACACCGCATCCCCGACCTCAGCGTTCATCCGCGAACGCTGCACCATCGGCCCTGCCTGCACCATCCCCGTCGACAACCTGTGGGCCATCTGGCGCGAATGGGCTGAAGACAACGGAGTACGCCCCGGCACCAAGCAGGTGTTCGGCCGCAATCTCCAGTCAGTGATCCCACGACTCACCCTCACGCGCCCACGAGACGGTGACAGCCGCGTGCGGACGTACACCGGGATCACCCTCAGCCCTCAGCGGACCGCCACCGACTGAAGTTGTGCCCACAATCCGCAGGACCGCGGACCATCGCGGACCACCCCCACTGACCTGCGCTCTTGGCGACCCCTGGTTGCGGACCATCGCGGACCACGTGGTCCGCGATGGTCCGCAACCAGGG
>NZ_JBIBSY010000009.1:234890-346760 GCF_043078065.1 Streptomyces sp. NPDC015532
CCCCGGTTGTGCCCCCCCACGCGCGACCCGGGGGGCCGGGTTGGGCCCGCCCGCCACCCCCACAAAACCGCAGGTCAAGGAGGGTGGTCCGCGATGGTCCGCGGTCCACAGCAATGTGACGCCAACTCGTCTGACCCGCGCCCCCGGTCTTCTCGCCCCGAGGAGAAAGCTGAATGACCACCCCAACCCGTCAGCGCTGCCTGGCGAAAGACGAACTGTTGTCCATCTCAGAGGTCATCGAAGAGATAGGTGTGCCCCGAGCGACTTTCTACCGCTGGCGACAGCTCAGGAAAGGCCCGAAGGCCATCAAGCTCCCCAACGGCTCGGTGCGCATCCGACGGTCGGAACTGGAGCGCTGGATCGAGACGATGGAGGAAGCCGCGTGACCTACCGGGACAACTCGAAGGGCGTCCGCGAGAGCGGGCGCCCGCCTGCGGACGCGGAACCGAATCTGTCCACGGACGTCCGGGTATGGAAGATCAATCAAGTACGGAGCAAGAGGGCTCCCTACCAGCTTCGTTGGATCATCGCGGGCAAGGTCAAGACGGCCAGCTTCAGCACCGTTGCTCTTGCGGAAAGCCGCCGCTCCGAGCTGTGGCAGGCGATGCGCAGAGGTGAGGCATTCGATGTCGACACGGGGTTGCCAGAGTCCGAACTCCGCGCTGCCATAGCCAAGAAGAACATCAGGCCCGATCCGACGTGGTGGGACTTCAGCCGCGAGTACATGGCGATCCGCTGGCGTACCACGGCTGCAAAGACCCGCGAAGGTCTCGCGGACAGCCTTGCCACTGCGGCGCTCGCCATGAGAGGCGACGGAGCGAAGGCGCCGACGCCAGAAGAGACAAGGTTGGCAGTGCGCTGGGCTGTTGTACCGGCACACAACGGAGAAGAGCCGCCGCCCGAGCTGCAGGCAGCCTGCAACTGGCTCGCGACCCGCTCGCTTCCGCTGTCGACCCTCACAGATCCGAGAGTGGCGCGAGACATTCAATACCGACTCTCGTTCAAGCTCGACGACACGCCTGCGGCGGCAGAGACGTATAAACGCCGCCGCCGAGGCTTCAACACGGCGATGGAATACGCCATTGAGTGCGGGTACCTGGATGAGAACCCGCTCGCGGGGGTGAAGCGTGCGGGGGCCACCAAGGGTGACGTGGTGGACCCCCGGGTTCTGGTCAATGCCGTCCAGGGGGAACAGCTCCTCACGGCGATCTCCTACGTGGGCTCCGTCCACCGGAACCGCGGGCGCCGACTTGTTGCGTTCTTCGCCTGCCAGATATACGCGGCGATGCGGCCGGCCGAGGCGGTAGGGCTCAGGAAGAAGGACTGCTACCTCCCTGAGAAGGGGTGGGGGACGCTCACGCTCAAGGAGACCCGGCCGGTGTCCGGTAAGCGATGGACGGACTCGGGGCAACGCCATGACAAGCGCGGGCTCAAGTCCCGGGAGCCCAAGGCGGACCGCCCCGTCCCGATCCCTCCGACGCTCGTCGCTATGCTTCGCGCGCACATAGCGGAGTTCGGTACGGCGAAGGACGGCCGGCTCTTCGCCAACGAGCGCGGCGCTGTACTCGGGACGTCCAGCTACTGGAGGGTCTGGCAGGAAGCCCGGCCGATCGCCCTTCCGCCAGACAAGGCGGAGTCCCCGCTCGCCCATCGTCCGTACGACCTGCGGCACACATGCATTACGAACTGGCTGAACGCGGGCGTTCCCGTCGCAGAAGTGGCCCGACGAGCGGGTAACTCGCCTGAGGTTATTCACCGCCGTTACGAGGGCTGCATCGACGGCCATGAAGAAGTCAACAACGCGAAGATTGAAAGAGCTATGGGGTGGACCTAGCGGATGTAAACATATTGGAGATCGGCGACCATCTGAGAGTTATAATTTTCTTGAGTGGTCGCCCTCTTCTTAATCCTCCGCTACGAGGCGTCTGAGCGTCTAGCCCAGAGGTCATTTAGGCGATCTTTTTCACGCAGGTACATCCACTTGGGAATGGGGGGTGCACTGGCCGTGGTGACTCGATAGTCGCCGAAGATGGCAAGGATTGTCCCGAGCTTCTTCTCTCTCAGCTCATCCTCAGAGAAAGAAGCTAGCGCGTCGAGACGGATGTCAAGGCGTTCACTCTTGGCCTCAGCAGATTTCCAGGACCGAACTTCGCTGAGTTGAGTCAGAGCTGCACCGGATGCCAGAAGGGCGACAAGGATCCGCGCGAGAACGAGATTGCCATCTCCGGAAGTGAGCGGGATCGCCGCAAGTGTTACGGCGATTGTCGCCCCGGCAAATATCCATAGAAGTCGGATATAATGAGTTGCTGTCTTCTGGTATTGATGTGCGTTCCAGAAGGAATTTTCTTGCAGATTGTCGCAGAGCCGCCGCAAGCCAATGGGGGAATTGCTCGCATAGTAGTCTGATGCGGCTGGGTCTGTTGTCTGACTGGGGACTCTGGGCGTGACGCGACTGAGCCACTTGTTAAGTTCAAGTCGTTCCTCTGGGGTCCCTAGTGCATTTAGGGAGAGTCCGTGCGTCCTCCCTTCTTCACCGGCACTGTGGAGACTGCTGGCCTTGTCCCGTGCCAGCCAAGAACTGACCTGCACGGCAAGGGCCAGGGCTGCAGGGATGTAAGTGTACGGGTTGGAGATAAAGATCGAAACTATGCTCAAGATGAAAGTGGCAATAGGTAGCCTGCGACTCCACTTGTAGTACTTATTCGCCTTGGCGAGCTGGTCATCTGCCAGGCCGATCACCTCAAGCGATGACAGCTGTGAATTCGTCACCGAACACCCTCCCCCATAGCTCGCTTGATTTCTGGATATCGCCCGAAGTCTGCTTCGTGTAGGCATCTTGGGCTAGTCTGTTGAACTCCAGGAGTCTCGCCTGGGTCAGCGGGCTTCCGTCGATATGGCGTCTGCAGAAATCGGAAAAATGGACGACTGCCAATGGGAGCTCTGGAATTGCCTGATGGAATGTTTCGTAGGCGAAAAGTTCGATCTCGTGAGAAGAAATTGGCTGACCGTGCGTCTTGTTCCACCACTTACACAGACGGATCAGCCTCTTAAAATCCTCTCCCAGCAGTGCGGTAGCCTCTCGGATTCTTCTGTTCTGTGCTTCGGGTGCATATACTTCCCATCCCTCCCGGTGAGCGGTTGGAATTCGGTACTCGTGATCACCCTCGCTGTTTATTCCGAGATGGATTGAAGCGAGCACATCGACCGCTCTATCGTCTATATACGTGACGCGGACGGCGTTCTCGGATACCTGTACGTCAGACTCCATCTCTCGCAGCATTTGCGCGACAGTGGAGACCAATGTTGCGGGTTCTGACCGGACAAGTTGATCATTGGGTTCGATGACAGCTACGATGTCGACATCCGAGAATTTTCGAATGGCTGTAGATCTGACCATCGAGCCCGTGATGAGACACTCTCGCACTTCGGGTCGTTGCTCGATTCTTCGCGAGAGGCGCTGTCCCTGCTCTAGGGCATTGAGTTTCTCGCCGTCTGAAAGTGTGATGCGCTGGAGGAAGGCCTCAAACTGATCTGTGATCTGGTCAGTCATTTCGAGAAGAGCATTCGGGTCCCGTGGTGTGACGCTTCTGTGTGGATCGGACCACAGTGTGCCGCACGTTGGCGTCTGACGCAGTGACTCCCCGTCGTTCGATCGCGGGTCGTGCGCCCCGCGTTGCCTGGGCGGAAGCGGGGGGGGGCAAGCAGTGAGCTTCTTCAGCGTTGCCGCTCCAGGGTGAGGATGGCCTTGGCGATTGACGTCATTCGATTCGGGCTGCACCGGGACCTGCGGAAGATCCGCCAGGACTTCAGGCGAGCGACGCCGCGCTCGACCGGCGCCCGCGCCGAGGCCAGGGCACGGTTGAGGGTCGTCTCGGTGAGGGTGAGTTCCTGCAGGGGCCTGCGTTTGATGCCCGTGGTCGCCCAGGGACCGCCGCCCTGGTAGGCGAGATCGGCCACGACGGGGACGCCCTGACGCTCGCAGATGCGGATGATCCGGTGGGTACGGGCCGCGGTCAGGTCGTGGGTTCGGCCCGGCAACGCGGGCGACAGCCACAGCAGCCGGCCGTCCGAATCGGTGAGCAGCTGCACGTTCACGCCGTGCTGGCGGTGCTTGTGGGAGTAGTCGGCGCGTCCGTCGCCGACCCGGTCGCACTCGGCGAGGGTGCCGTCCAGCAGGACGAAGTCGGGGTCGGTCTCGCACAGGACCTTCAACAGACCCGGCGCACGGTCGGCAAGCAGGTTGATGACCCGGCTGGTGTAGGCGTGGGCGGTGGACTCGCTGATCCCGAACCCGGCAGCGACCTTCGCGAGGGTGGAGTGTTCGCGCAGGTACACCAGTGCCACCATCGCACGCTGAGACGGGCGGAGCTTGCAGCGCCGCTCGCCCTCACGGGTGACGACCAGCATGGTCACCCATCCCAGTTCGCGCAGTGGGCACCCTGTTGGAGACGCTTCTGCGCCGGCGCGGCACGAGACTTGCTGCAACCGAACTGGCCCAGACCGGCATGTACGTGTTGTGAGAACACCCCAACGTCTGCGGCCGGCCCAACAACATGTGCGGAAGTACCGACGGATCCTCGCGTTTGACAGGGAAGCGTTGCGCGTCTCCAAGCTTTTTCGGGACGAGATGACCGCGTCACTGCGACGCCGTAGACGAGCCCAACGAAAGGCCCGCGCCCGACGCTGGGGCACCATCGCGCTGATCACGGCGGGCGCGGCACTTCTGCTGGTCGGCTTGCCCTACGTAATCTGGCGCGGTCCCTATGTCATCGATGCAGGTCACCTCGACGAGGGCGAGTTGAGAAAGGGATCAGCGGCTCTGGTAACGGGCATCCGGACCGCGGTGGTCGCGTTCACCGCTGCCCTGGGCGCTGGCGTTGCTCTGCTCTACACCGCCCGCACCTACCGCCTGACCCGGCGGGGACAGATCACTGACCGCTTCACCAAGGCTCTCGAACGGCTCGGCTCACCCGAAATCTACGTACGCATTGGCGGCGTCCTCGCTCTCGAACAGATCGTTCAGGACGCACCCGAACAAGCCGCCACGGACGCCGCTCGAGTCCTTGGCCACTTCGTTCGCCATCGAGCCCCCAAAGCCGAAACCCAGCCCGCCGCAGCTGAGGCCAGCAGCAACCCGCTGCCGACTGAACCGGAGGCCGATGTACAAGCAGCCCTTACGGCCCTCACCCGCACTGAATCCCGCACCCATATCGACCCCCGTGAACGGCTCGATCTTCGAGGCCTTCACCTTGCCGGCGCACGACTCCATGGTGCTGATCTCACGGATGCCGACCTGATGGGGGCGACGCTCACAGATGCCGACCTCAGCAAGGCGACGCTCACCAGGGCCAACCTGCACTCAGCGTCGCTGACAGGGGCCCAGCTTGTCGAGGCTCAATTCAGCAGGGCCTACCTTGTCGGGGCAAAACTCACAGGGGCAACCCTGTTCAGGGCGACGCTCACAAATGCCGACCTGACCGCCGCGACGCTCACAGGTGCCAACCTGTTCGGCGCGACACTCACAGAGGCCGACCTGACCGGGGCGACCCTCACTAGTGCCAACCTAGGCTCGGCGTCGCTCACAGAGGCGAGGCTTAGCGGGGCGAAACTCACAGAGGTCAGCCTGCGCGAGGCGACGCTGACAAAGGCCGACCTGAGGGCCAGCGACTTGTCGACCGCAAAATCTCTGGTTCCCGCGCAGATCACTTCGGCCCGTACCGATGAAGACACGAAGTTGCCGCCACGCTTCTATGTCTCGACTGGGGCATCGGCGGTCTCTTGGTCAGCAAGCTAACCGGTGGGGCTGCTCAGGGCCGTGTACGAAGGCACTCCCCGGAAGATCGGACATCCTAGACACGCGCGACCGCAGCGCACGAGCGATGGTGAAAGCGGCTGCGACGCCACGGGGCGCAGGGCCCCCGTTCTGGCCGCGAACCGTCCAGGGGCCCCTTGCCTTTTCAGTGAACTTCTTCGAATTGGCCACCGATCAGGTGATGGCCGGTGAAGCGCAACGAGCGAGGCCCCCGGGCTGTTGATCGAGATGTCTGACGTCTCAATCACGTTGCTCGGGGGCCTCGTTGGTCATCCATCCTGCCGCACTCGACCTGCCGCATGCGCTCGTGGAGTGGGTGACGATGCTGATCGTCACTCGTGAGGGCGACCGCCGCTGCAAGCTCCACCCGTCCCAACGCGCGATGGTGGCACTGGTGTACCTGCGCGAACACACCACCCTGGTAAAGATCGCCGCCGTGTTCGGGATCAGCGAGTCCACCGCCCACGCCTACACCAGCCAGGTCATCGACCTGCTCGCCGGCCGGGCACCGGGTCTGCTGAAGGTCCTGCGCGAGACCATGGCCGACTTCGTCCTGCTGGACGGCACCCTCGCCAAGTGCGACCGGGTCGGCGACGGACGGGCCGACTATTCCCACAAACACCGGCGCCACGGCGTGAACGTGCAGGTCGTCACCGACCCCGACGGCCGGCTGCTATGGCTCTCACCCGCTCTGCCGGGCCGGACTCACTACCTAACCGCGGCCCGCACCCACCGGATCATCCGTATCTGCGAGCGCCAGGGCGTTCCCGTCCTGGCCGATCTCGCCTACCAGGGCGGCGGCCCGTGGCTGACCACCGGCATCAAACGCAAGCCCCTGCAGGAACTCACCCTCACCGAGACGACCCTCAACCGTGCCCTGGCCTCGGCGCGGGCGCCGGTCGAGCGCGGCGTCGCCCGCCTGAAGTCCTGGCGCATCTTCCGCAGGTCCCGGTGCAGCCCGAATCGAATGACGTCAATCGCCAAGGCCATCCTCACCCTGAGCGGCAACGCTGAAGAAGCTCAGTGGGTCGCCGGCGCCATCAGCCTCCACTCGCCACTCACTCGCGATCAGTAACAGACAACGACAAAGGGCCGGACTCAGTGAGACTGAGTCCGGCCCTTTGTCTTCGGCACTTCAGCAGGTCAGCGGTTTGATCACGCTGTCCGGGCTGGAGTGCCCCCGGCAGGATTCGAACCTGCGCACACGGCTCCGGAGGCCGTTGCTCTATCCCCTGAGCTACGGGGGCGTGTCGGGCGCTTTGTGCGGCGACGGGTAGAACCCTACCAGCTCTTTCAGGGGTGATCGCCACGTGTTTTGGTCCGGGTCGGGTGGTGTTGCGGGAGTGGGGGAGGAGCACTGGACGGGTGTGGTGGGTGGCTCGGGTGGGGCTGTGGGGGGTGGTGGGGGCCGCACGGGGTGGAAGTGGGGAAAACCCGGACGCGGCGGTGGGCGCGGACCTACTCTCGAGTTGTGCCAGGCGCTTCCGGTCGGGTGCTTGTTGTGGACGACAACAAGGTCATCCGGCAGCTGATCAGGGTCAATCTCGAGCTGGAGGGTCTCGAGGTCGTGACCGCGGCTGACGGTGCCGAGTGCCTGGACGTCGTCCATCAGGTTCGGCCCGATGTCGTCACCCTCGACGTCGTGATGCCCCGGCTCGACGGTCTGCGTACCGCGGCTCGGCTGCGTGCCGACCCCCGGACCCGGAATCTGCCCCTCGCCATCGTCAGCGCCTGTACGCAGTACGAGGTCGAGAGCGGGCTCGACGTCGGTGTCGACGCCTTTCTCGCCAAGCCTTTCGAGCCGTCCGAACTCGTGGACCTTGTCAAGCAGTTGATGGAGCGGCGTGACGTGGGCGGTGCCGCGGACGCCACCGTCGAGGAGACCGAGCGCGCCGGGCGCAGTGGTCATTGAGGCGTGTCGGTGTGTGGGTGTGTGGGTGTCGGGGTGGGTGCGAGGTGCGAGAGTGCGCGGGCATGGGGGTATAGGGGCGTAGGGGCGCGGTAGAGCCGTGTTGGATGTCGGGCGTCCTGTGGGCTGGGCTCCCGGGCTGGGGCAGCGGGGGCTTCTTCGCTGGTCGGACGACAGGCTGTGTGTTGTGTGCCTGGGTGTGCACCTGCTCCGGTCGTCATCTGAGTACGCCGGTCCGCCGTCGATCGATCGCCGGGGTGCGTGCGTGTCTCCCGCGCCGTCCTCTCGCGCGCGTCTCGTGCGCGCTCGTCTCCGTCCAGGGCTCGCCCCTCACCTGCTCGGGCCACGTGTGCGAACCCGGCTCAGTTGCACCGATCCGGCTCCGGTTGGCCTCGACGTCGGCGATTCCGCGTCCGGCCTCGTCGGCGAGACTCACCCCCCGGCCTCGTCCGCGAGACTCACCTCCCCGACCTCGGCGGAGGCTTCCCCGACCCGACCCGACCCGACCCGACCCGGCCACGTCGGCGAGACCCCGCGTGTCTGGCCTCGGTGCTGGCGGTGCCGCGCCCCCGGTCCAGCACCTCCGCACGCCGGCGACGGCGAAGCCGGCCCCTGCCGACCCGCCGACCCGCCGACCCCCGTTCCGGCCCAGCGTCAGCACCCCCAGCAACCGCACCCCCGTCCACCGCCCCACCCCCTCGGTGACTCCCCTCGGCACCCCCTCCCCGCCGACGGCCTCTCTCCCTCCCCGTCCACATCCCGGACCATCGGCCAAACCGGCTCGCATTCCCACCCCCCTCCTCCCCTAGGCTTGTGCCGTGACTCCCGTCGAGCTCTCCCGGACCGTGCTGCGCGCGGTGCGTTGTGCTGTCGACGTGGGGGAACTGAGCGTCGCCGTGCCCGCGAGTGCGGTGGTCACCCCGCCGGGGCCGGGTGGGTGCGGGGACTACGCGACGAACGTCGCGTTGCGGCTCGCCGGTCCGGCCGGGCGGCCGGCCCCCGAGGTCGCCGAGATCCTGCGGCCGTACATCGCGCGTGATCCCGCTGTCGCCGACGTGACCGTCACCGGACCCGGTTTCCTCAACATCACCCTCGCGGGTGGTGCCCTCGCCGACCTGGTGGAGGTGGTTCTGGAGCAGGGGACGCGGTACGGGTACGGCGACACCCTCGCCGGACAGGTCGTCGAGTTGCGCGTGCCCTACGACACCCGGGCCGAGATCGTCGCCGACACCCTCGTACGGATCGTCGCCACCCAGGGCGGACGTGTCGAGGTCCGCCACCTCGAACCGGTGAACCTCCGGCCGGTGCCCGCGCCCGAGGACCCCGCCCCCCTCGGCCACGACGCCGCTCGCTGGGCGCTGCTCCACCCCGCGCCGCACGACCGGCCCCGGATCAGCGCCGACCATCTCGTCCAGCGCGAGAGCAACCCTCTCTTCCGCGTCCGTTACGCCCACGCCCGCACCCGGGCCCTGCGCCGCAACGCCGCCGCCCTCGGCTACACCCGCGCCCCCTTCCGGGACGTACGCCCCGCGGGCCGTTCCGACGTTCCGGCTGGTGCGGACGTACATACGGGTGGCCCCGGTGACGCCCGTCGTGCGGGTGTCCCGCTCCGGACAGCCGGCTCCACCCTCCCCGGGTCCAGCTCGGCCGGAGCCGATCCCTTCCTCGGACCCACGTCCGCCGGAGCCGATCTCCTCCCCGGCTCCACCCCGGCCGAGGCCGGTCCCTTCGTCGGGTCCGCCCCGGCCGAAGCCGATCCCCTCCTCGGGCCCACGCCCGCCGGAGCCGATCTCCTCCCCGGCTCCACCCCGGCCGAGGCCGGTCCCTTCGTCGGGTCCGCCCCGGCCGAAGCCGATCTCCTCCCCGGGTCCACGTCCGCCGGAGCCGATCTCCTCCCCGGCTCCACCCCGGCCGAGGCTGATCCCCTCGTCAGACCCACGCCCGCCGAAGCCGGTCCCCTCCCCGAACCCACCCCCGCCGAAGCCGATCTCCTCCTCGCCCTGGCCGGGTATCCGCATGCCCTGCGGCTTGCCGCGCGGGATCGGGGGCCTGATCGGCTGGCGCGGCAGCTTGTCGTGATCGCCGATGGCGTTCTCGGTTTTCAGCACCTTGTGCTGCCGCTCGGCGACGAGAAACCCTCGGCCGCCCACCGCGCCCGGCTCGCGCTCGCCGAAGCCGCCGGGACGGTGCTGGCCGGCGGCCTGTCCCTGCTCGGCATCAGCGCTCCCGAACATCTCTGACTCAGCAGATGACACAGCAGAAAGCCCTACAGACATGAGCCGTTCCGCACACCCCGCCGGGCCCCGTCACGCCGACGTCCTCACCGAGGGCCACTACAGCGCCCCGGCCGCCGACCTCAACGCCCTCGACCCGAAGGTGTGGTCGCACACCGTGAGTCGTACGGAGGACGGGGTCGTGACCGTCGGCGGGCTCGAAGTCACCGCGCTGGCCGAGGAGTTCGGCACTCCGGCGTACTTCCTCGACGAGAGCGACTTCCGCGAGCGGGCGCGTGCCTGGCGCACCGCGTTCGGGCACGACGCCGATGTCTTCTACGCGGGCAAGGCCTTCCTCTCGCGCGCCGTCGTCCGGTGGCTGCACGAGGAGGGGCTCAACCTGGACGTGTGTTCCGGCGGTGAGCTGGCGACGGCCCTGTCCGCCGGGATGCCCGCCGACCGCATCGCCTTCCACGGCAACAACAAGTCCGGGCACGAGATCCGTACGGCCATCGAGGCCGGTGTCGGGCGGATCGTGCTCGACTCCTTCCAGGAGATCGTGCGGGTCGCCCACATCGCCCAGTCCCTGGGCCGGCGGCAGCGGGTGCAGATCCGGGTGACCGTGGGCGTGGAAGCGCACACGCACGAGTTCATCGCCACGGCGCACGAGGACCAGAAGTTCGGGATCGCGCTCGCCGACGGGCAGGCCGCCGAGGCCGTGCGGCGGGCGCTGGCGCTCGACGCGCTCGAACTCGTCGGGATCCACTCGCACATCGGCTCGCAGATCTTCGACATGGCCGGCTTCGAGGTCGCCGCCCGACGGGTCGTGGCGCTGCTGGCCGCCGTGCGCGACGAGCACGGCGTCGAGCTGCCCGAGATCGACCTCGGCGGCGGTCTCGGCATCGCGTACACCAGCGACGACGACCCGCGCGAGCCGCACGAGATCGCCAAGGCGCTGAGCGAGATCGTGACGCGTGAGTGCGAGGCCGCGAGGCTGCGCACGCCGCGCATCTCCGTCGAGCCCGGGCGGGCCATCGTCGGGCCGACCGCCTTCACCCTGTACGAGGTCGGCACGGTCAAGCCGCTCGACGGGCTGCGGACGTACGTCTCCGTCGACGGCGGCATGTCCGACAACATCCGGACCGCGCTGTACGACGCCGAGTACAGCGTCGCCCTCGTCTCGCGCACCTCGGACGCGGAGCCGATGCTCGTACGCGTCGTCGGCAAGCACTGCGAGAGCGGGGACATCGTGGTCAAGGACGCCTTCCTGCCGGCCGACCTCGCGCCGGGCGACCTGATCGCCGTGCCGGCCACCGGCGCGTACTGCCGGTCCATGGCCAGCAACTACAACCACGCCCTCCGCCCGCCGGTCGTCGCCGTGAAGGACGGCGCGGCGCGGGTGATCGTCCGCCGTGAGACGGAGGAGGACCTCCTGCGTCTCGACGTCGGGTGAGTGGAGGAGCGGGGAGTACGACGGTGCGGTCCCCGGTTGATGCAGGGTGACGTCAAGTGACAGGGGGTGACTTCAGGTGGTCGGATGGACCGGTACGGCAGGGTGGGGACCGGGGCGGAAGATCTCCTGTCGTCGCCTGCCAGAAAAATGAAATGGACGTCTCACGATCCGGACGAAGGGTAGAAACTCCCGTCCGGTGAGTGAGACTGGTCCAACCGAAGACGGTATGAGGAAACGAGGTCGGATGATGCGTACGCGTCCGCTGAAGGTGGCGCTGCTGGGCTGCGGGGTTGTCGGCTCAGAGGTGGCGCGCATCATGACGACGCACGCCGACGACCTCGCGGCCAGGATCGGAGCCCCCGTCGAGCTGGCGGGCGTGGCCGTCCGCCGGCCCTCCCGGGTGCGCGAGGGCATCGACGCCGGTCTCGTCACCACCGACGCCACCGCCCTCGTCAAACGCGGGGACATCGACGTGGTCGTCGAGGTCATCGGCGGCATCGAGCCCGCCCGTACGCTGATCACCACCGCGTTCGAGCACGGCGCCTCCGTCGTCTCCGCGAACAAGGCGCTGCTCGCCCAGGACGGTGCCGCCCTGCACGCGGCGGCCGACGAGCACGGCAGGGACCTCTATTACGAGGCCGCCGTCGCCGGTGCCATCCCGCTGATCCGGCCGCTGCGCGAGTCCCTCGCCGGCGACAAGATCAACCGCGTGATGGGCATCGTCAACGGGACCACCAACTTCATCCTCGACAAGATGGACTCCACGGGGGCGGGCTACCAGGAGGCCCTCGACGAGGCCACCGCGCTCGGGTACGCCGAGGCCGACCCCACCGCCGACGTCGAGGCCTTCGACGCCGCCGCCAAGGCCGCCATCCTCGCCGGGATCGCCTTCCACACGCGGGTGCGCCTCGACGACGTCTACCGCGAGGGCATGACCGAGGTCACCGCCGCCGACTTCGCCTCGGCGCGGGGGATGGGCTGCACCATCAAGCTGCTCGCCATCTGTGAGCGGGCCGCCGACGGGGGCTCGGTGACGGCGCGCGTGCATCCCGCGATGATTCCGCTGACCCACCCCCTCGCCTCAGTGCGCGGCGCGTACAACGCCGTGTTCGTCGAGGCGGAGGCCGCCGGTCAGCTCATGTTCTACGGGCCGGGCGCCGGCGGTGCCCCGACCGCGTCCGCCGTCCTCGGCGACCTGGTGGCCGTCTGCCGCAACAAACTCGGCGGCGCCACCGGCCCCGGCGACTCCGCGTACACCCAGCTCCCCGTCTCGCCCATGGGCGAGGTCGTCACGCGGTACCACATCAGCCTCGACGTGGCCGACAAGCCCGGTGTCCTCGCCCAGGTCGCCACGGTCTTCGCCGAGCACGGGGTGTCCATCGACACCGTGCGTCAGTCGGGCAAGGACGGCGAGGCCTCCCTCGTCGTCGTCACTCATCGCGCGTCCGACGCGTCCCTCGCCGGGACGGTCGAGGCGTTGCGCGGCCTCGACACCGTGCGGGGTGTCGCCAGCATCATGCGGGTTGAAGGAGAGTAACCAGCAATGACCCACCAGTGGCGCGGAATCATCGAGGAGTACCGGGACCGGCTTCCGGTGTCCGACAGCACGCCGGTCGTGTCGCTCCGCGAGGGCGGTACGCCGCTCGTGCCCGCGCAGGTGCTCTCCGAGCGCACGGGCTGCGAGGTCCACCTCAAGGTGGAGGGCGCCAACCCGACCGGTTCCTTCAAGGACCGCGGAATGACCATGGCCATCACGCGGGCGAAGGAGGAGGGCGCGAAGGCCGTCATCTGCGCCTCCACCGGCAACACGTCGGCGAGCGCCGCGGCGTACGCCGTACGCGCCGGGATGGTCTGCGCCGTCCTCGTGCCGCAGGGCAAGATCGCGCTCGGCAAGATGGGCCAGGCCCTCATCCACGGCGCCAAGATCCTCCAGGTCGACGGCAACTTCGACGACTGTCTGACGCTGGCGCGCTCGCTGTCCGACAACTACCCGGTGGCGCTGGTCAATTCGGTCAACCCGGTGCGCATCGAGGGCCAGAAGACCGCCGCCTTCGAGATCGTGGACATGCTCGGCGACGCGCCCGACATCCATGTCCTTCCGGTGGGCAACGCGGGCAACATCACCGCGTACTGGAAGGGGTACACGGAGTACGCCGCCGACGGCATCGCCGGACGGACCCCGCGCATGTGGGGGTTCCAGGCCTCCGGTTCCGCGCCCATCGTGCGCGGCGAGGTGGTCAAGGACCCGTCGACCATCGCCACCGCGATCCGGATCGGCAACCCGGCCTCGTGGCAGTTCGCGCTGGCCGCCCGGGATGAATCAGGCGGCCTCATCGACGAGGTGACGGACCGTGAGATCCTGCGCGCCTACCGGCTGTTGGCGGCACAGGAGGGCGTCTTCGTCGAGCCCGCGTCCGCCGCGTCCGTCGCCGGTCTGCTGAAGGCCGCCGAGCAGGGCAAGGTCGACCCGGGGCAGCGCATCGTCTGCACCGTCACCGGAAACGGTCTCAAGGACCCCGACTGGGCCGTCGCGGGCGCTCCCCAGCCGGTCACGGTCCCGGTGGACGCGGCGACGGCGGCGGAGCGGCTCGGTCTGGCGTAGTTCCGTGCCCGGCCCGGTGTGACGCCGGGCCGGTTCCGGGGTGCGGGCGGGGCCGGTCCGGCTTGAAGTCGCTCCCGATCCGGGGCGGCGTCACGGCAGGTCCGGCCGGAAAGCGGCTCGGATCGGCGTGAAGTCGGCCCTGTTCCGGCGTGAATTCGCCGGTGACGACACGCCGGGCGTGAACCCCGGAGCACGGGGCGGGCGGACTCCCGGAGCCGTCCCACCGTGGGGAACTCGCTGTGGACGGGCGGGAAACCGTCCGAAAGCCGACGGAAACCGCCCGCTCGCGGGGGGTATCCCGATGCCGACCCGGCGGGGGGTGCACGAGGGGCTTACGACACGCATCGTGCGCCTCCTGTGCGCCCTATGTCGCCACAGAACCTTCCTTCGATAGGCTGTACCGAACCCGCCCGCCGCATATGCCGCGGTGCCGCGCGGTCTCTGCGGACTCCGGGTCCTGGTGCCCGTTCGTCGCAGTACATCTCGCTGTTCATCTCGCAGTTCTCGTCAATCTCGTACATCACGCAGCTCAAGGAGAGTCATCGAGCGATGGCCGGTCCAGCGTTCCGCGCCGCCGCCGTCCGGGTGCGCGTCCCCGCCACCAGTGCCAACCTCGGCCCGGGTTTCGACGCCTTCGGCCTGTCACTGGGGCTTTACGACGACGTGGTCGTCCGGGTGGCCGACTCAGGACTGCACATCGACATCGCGGGTGAGGGCAGCGAGACGCTGCCCCGCGACGAGAAGCATCTCCTCGTACGTTCCCTGCGCACCGCTTTCGACCTGCTCGGCGGACAGCCGCGCGGCCTCGAGATCGTCTGCGCCAACCGCATCCCGCACGGCCGGGGTCTCGGCTCCTCGTCGGCCGCCATCTGCGCCGGCATCGTCGCCGCCCGCGCGGTGACGATAGGCGGGGACAGCAGGCTCGACGACACCGCGCTCCTGGAGCTCGCCACCGAGATCGAGGGGCACCCCGACAACGTCGCGGCCTGTCTGCTCGGCGGATTCACGCTCTCCTGGATGGAGTCCGGCGCCGCGCGCGCCATCAGGATGGACCCCGCCGACTCCATCGTTCCGGTGGTCTTCGTGCCCGGGAAGCCCGTGCTCACCGAGACCGCGCGCGGTCTGCTGCCGCGCACCGTCCCGCATGTCGACGCCGCCGCCAACGCGGGCCGCGCCGCACTGCTCGTCGAGGCGCTGACCCGCCGCCCCGAGCTGCTGCTGCCCGCGACCGAGGACCGGCTGCACCAGGAGTACCGCGCTCCGGCGATGCCCGAGAGCGCCGCCCTCGTGGAGCGCCTGCGCGCCGACGACATCCCGGCGGTGATCTCCGGAGCGGGACCCACCGTCCTCGCGCTGGCGGACCGCGCGTCGGCCGACAAGGTGGCCGATCTCGCAGGTCAGGGCTGGGCGGCCAACCGTCTGGACCTCGACGCGCAGGGGGCGTGCGTGCTGCCCCTCGCACCCGTCGAGGTCGATTGACGACGCACGGTCGCCGGATTTGGAGAGGGGGAATGTTTGTTGGATCCGGTAGTGTTAACCTCAAGTCTGCACCCGACCCCACCATGGCGAGGTGCTTCGCGTCCCTGTCCGGGACACCCATTCTTCCGGGAGCCTCCCAAACTGCTACGTGCCTTGCATTGGGTGCTATGCGCTGAGCAGTGCTGAGCACGCTCCGGAACCGGCGTGACCGAGCCGATGACACCGAACCTCAGTGCCACGGCTCCGGAATCGTCATCACCAGCAATGTCTTCCGCCGCTTAGGCGGACCACCGCCCCGGCACGGTCCACACAGCAAGGACCAATGCCGGACAGCACAACCGGTCGCCGAGCCAGACAGGCCGACGTCCGCTCCAGGGAAGGACCCTTCGTGAGCGACACCACCGATCTGATGGGCGCACGTGTCGAGGAGACCGCTGCCGCGCCCGCCACGGACGCCTCCGCGCCTGCCACCGGTGCCGGCTCCAGGCGACGCCGCGGTACCGGCCTCGAGGGCATGGTGCTGGCCGAGCTGCAGCAGGTCGCATCCGGCCTCGGTATCAGGGGCACCGCGCGGATGCGCAAGAGCCAGCTGATCGAGGTCATCAAGGAGGCGCAGGCCGGCGGGGGTGCTCAGGCCAAGACGGCGTCCGACGCCGCCGCCGAGACCAAGCCGAAGCGCCGGTCCACCTCGAAGGCCCGTACGGGTGACGAGGCCGCCGCGCCGGCCGTGGCCAAGGCCGAGAAGGCCGCCGAGAAGGCAGTGGCCCAGCAGCAGATCGAGATCCCCGGCCAGCCGGCCGGCGGTCCCTCCCGCACCGGCGAGGCCGACCGCGGGGGAGACGACGCCCCCGCCGAGCGCCGCCGTCGCCGTGCCACCGCCGACGCGGGCAGCCCCGAGACGGTCACCGCCGAGGCGAAGACCGAGACGCAGGGCGACGCCGAGAGCGCCGAGGGCCGCCGCGAGCGCCGTGACCGCCGTGACCGCGACCGGGGTGGCCGTGACCGCGACCGCCGCCCGGCCAAGGGTGACGAGCAGCAGGGCGGCAGCGGCCAGGGCGCCGGCCAGCAGCGCCCGGACCGTCAGGAGCGCCAGGACCGTCCGGACCGTCAGCAGCAGGGCGGCGGCCGTCAGGACCGCCAGCAGCCGCGTGACAGTGGTCCGCGTGACAACGGTCCGCGCGACAACGGACCGCAGGACGACGACGACTTCGAGGGCGGCCGCCGCGGCCGGCGCGGCCGTTACCGGGACCGCCGTGGCCGTCGTGGACGCGACGAGATCGCCGAGCCGCAGGTCGCCGACGACGACGTGCTGATCCCCGTCGCGGGCATCCTCGACATCCTCGACAACTACGCGTTCATCCGTACGTCGGGCTACCTGCCGGGTCCCAACGACGTGTACGTCTCCCTCGCCCAGGTCCGCAAGAACGGCCTGCGCAAGGGTGACCACGTCACCGGCGCGGTCCGTCAGCCCAAGGACGGCGAGCGCCGCGAGAAGTTCAACGCGCTGGTCCGCCTCGACTCGGCGAACGGCATGGCGGCCGAATCCGGGCGCGGGCGCCCGGAGTTCAACAAGCTGACGCCGCTCTACCCGCAGGACCGGCTCCGCCTGGAGACCGACCCGGGTGTGCTGACGACCCGGATCATCGACCTCGTCGCGCCGATCGGCAAGGGCCAGCGCGGTCTGATCGTGGCCCCGCCGAAGACCGGCAAGACCATGATCCTGCAGGCGATCGCCAACGCGATCACCGTCAACAACCCCGAGTGCCACCTGATGGTCGTCCTGGTCGACGAGCGTCCGGAAGAGGTCACCGACATGCAGCGGTCGGTCAAGGGCGAGGTCATCTCCTCGACCTTCGACCGTCCGGCCGAGGACCACACCACGGTCGCCGAGCTCGCCATCGAGCGCGCCAAGCGTCTGGTGGAGCTGGGCCACGACGTCGTCGTGCTGCTCGACTCGATCACCCGTCTGGGCCGTGCGTACAACCTCGCCGCCCCGGCCTCCGGCCGCATCCTGTCCGGTGGTGTCGACTCGACCGCGCTGTACCCGCCGAAGCGCTTCTTCGGTGCCGCGCGCAACATCGAGGACGGCGGCTCGCTGACCATCCTGGCCACCGCGCTCGTCGACACCGGCTCGCGCATGGACGAGGTCATCTTCGAGGAGTTCAAGGGCACCGGCAACGCCGAGCTCAAGCTCGACCGGAAGCTCGCCGACAAGCGCGTCTTCCCGGCGGTGGACGTGGACGCGTCCGGTACCCGTAAGGAAGAGCTCCTGCTCGGCAGCGACGAGCTCGCCATCACCTGGAAGCTGCGCCGCGTGCTCCACGCGCTCGACCAGCAGCAGGCGATCGAGCTGCTGCTCGACAAGATGAAGCAGACGAAGTCGAACGCCGAGTTCCTGCTCCAGATCCAGAAGACGACGCCGTCGCCGGGTAACAACAACGACTGACGTCTTCGCGACCGAGGTCGTCCGCGACCGGAGTTCGCAGGGCAGAACCGCAAAGGGCCGCCCCCGTCACCCAGGTGACGGGGGCGGCCCTTTGCGCTGTTCGGGACACGTGTACGATCGCGCCCTTGAACTTCTGCTGAAGCAGATCTGAACTCTTATCTCTGAGGGGGGACTTGAGTGGATACGTCCACGCCCGGGGGCGGTAGGCACAGACGCCGCATACGGATCGCCGTCCCGGTCGCCGCGGCGGGCCTCGCCGCGGTGGTCGCCGGCGCGCTTCTGATGTCGTCCGCGAACGCCGCGCCCAGCACGACGCTGCCCGCGCCCACCGTGAACCTCACCAACTCCGCGCCGTCCCAGGCCGCGCTGGAGAAGCGTGTCGCGGGCGCTCTGGCCGGTGACGACACCGCGGGCCGGACGACCCAGAAGGCGTCCCTGAGCGCGGCCACGAACACGGCACGCGTCGACCCGAAGATCATCGGCGGTACCACGACCACCATCTCCACGGCCCCGTGGATGGCGCAGCTCTGGTACTACGACGACAAGGGCACCACCAGCGAGGCCGACGACCTCGGCTTCTTCTGCGGTGGCTCCGTCGTGTCGCCGACGAAGATCCTCACCGCCGCGCACTGCGTCAAGGGCTACGACTGGAAGGCCAACGGCGCCGTCATCACCGGCACCGCCCAGCTGCCGACGAGCGACTCGGCGGGCGACACCGACCTGCACGGCGGTACGGTCACCGGCGCCTGGCGTCAGTGGAACCACCCGTCGTACAGCTCGACGACCATCAACAACGACATCGCGGTCATCACCCTGGCGAGGCCCGTCACGGCCAAGCCGATCCGCATGACGACGTCCGGTGACACCACCTCGTACGCGGCCAACACCAAGGCGACGCTGTACGGCTGGGGCCGCACCACGTCCACCACGCAGGACATCTCCGAGACGCTGAAGACGGCCACGCTGCCGATCAACTCGGACACCACCTGCAAGACCGCGTACGGCACCGACTTCGTCGCGGGCCACATGGTCTGCGCGGGCACCAAGGCGACCGGCACCGACGCCGGCACCACCACGGCCTGCAACGGTGACTCGGGTGGTCCGCTGATCGTGGGCGGCCGCATCGTCGGTGTCGTGTCCTGGGGTGTCGAGGACTGCGTCGCGAAGGGCGCGTACAGCGTCTTCTCGAAGGTCAGCACCTATGTCGGCGCCGCCTGGCCGCGCGTCGAGGACGCCAACCTGAACGACGACCACAAGGCAGACCTGTGGGTCCGCAACTCGTCGACCAAGACGGGCTACGAGAAGGACTCCAACGGCACCTCGTTCGCCGCGCGTCAGTCGTGGGGCTCGTGGGACGGCGTGAACGTCGTGCTCCAGGCCGACCTCAACCGGGACGGCTACCAGGACTTCGTCGTCCGCGAGAGCGCCACCGGTGACGTCCACTGGATGCACTGGCTGCCGTCCGTGGAGGACTGGGCCAACGACAAGATCTTCACCAACTGGAAGACCCGCACCCGGATCATCGCCCCCGGCGACCTCACCGGCGACGGCCTGCCCGACATGCTCTCCGTCGACTCCGCCGGAGCGATGTGGGAGTACCCGGGCAAGGGCAACGGCACCTTCTCGGCGCGCGTCCAGGTCCGCACCGGCTGGAACCAGTACAACTCCATCCGCGCGCACGGTGACTTCACCGGCGACGGCAAGGCCGACCTGATCGCGCGCAGCTCGTCCGGGTCGTACGTCTACCTGTACAAGGGCACCGGCAAGACCGGCAGCGACGCCTTCTCCGCGCGCATCAAGGTGCGCACCTGGGCCGACTACAACGCCTTCGACGCCCCCGGTGACGTGACCGGTGACGGCAAGGCCGACTTCCTGGCCCGCACCCCCGGCGGCACGCTCTACCTGTACCCCGGGACCGGAAAGGCCACCTCCGAGATCTTTGCCACAAGGATCTCGGTCGGTACCGATTTCAAGCAGTACGACATCTTCGGCTGACATCGCAGGTGAGCGGGTTCTTCCCGCTCCGGCCGGCTGCACAGGGTGCCCACCGCGTCACGCGGTGGGCACTTTGCGTCGTGCAACCCTTTCCCGAGTTTCCCCGTCTGACCGTACGGAGTGACCATGGAGCGGTACGCCTTGTCACGACCGGATGGGCCTGGCCCTGAAAGCAGGGGGTAACCGACCGTAAAGAGGAAGCCGAGGTACACATGCCCGCCGAGAGCACGCCGGAGCCCGTCATACCGGGCGACCCCGGCGACAGCACGCCGCCCCGCCCGAAAGGCAGCCGCCGCAAGGCCCGCAGCCCCCGGCGCAAGGCCCTGCTCGTCACGGCCTGGACCGCGGCGGGTGTCGTGGCGCTCGGCGGCGCCGGAGCCGGTTATCTGTTCTTCAAGCTCAACGGCAACCTCACGAGCGTCGACATCAACCAGGCGCTCGGCAGCGACCGGCCCCTGAAGGTCGACAACGGCTCGGAGAACATCCTGGTCCTCGGCTCCGACACCCGCTCCGGCACCAACAAGAAGCTCGGCGGCGGCGCCGACGACGGCAGCGCCCGCTCCGACACCGCGATGATCGTCCACGTGTACAAGGGCCACAAGCGGGCCAGTGTGGTCTCCGTGCCCCGTGACACCCTCGTCGAGCGGCCCTCCTGCACCGACTCCAAGGGCACCGTCCACGGCGCGGTCTCCGGCGCGATGTTCAACTCCGCCTACTCCACCGGCGGCGCCGCCTGCGCCGTGAAGACCGTCGAGTCCATGACCGGCATCCGCATGGACCACTACATCGAGATCGACTTCAGCGGCTTCCAGAAGCTGATCGACGACCTCGGCGGTGTCACGATCACCACGACCAAGGCCATCTCGGACCACGAGAGCCATCTGCACCTGGCGGCCGGGTCCCACGAGCTCAACGGCAAGCAGGCGCTCGGCCTGGTCCGCACCCGGCACGGCGTCGGTGACGGCTCCGACCTCGGCCGCATCCAGCTCCAGCAGGCGTTCATGAAGGCCCTGGTCGACCAGGTCAAGCACATCGGGCTCCTGTCCAACCCCAAAAAGCTGTACGACCTCGCCGACACCGCGACCAAGACCGTGACCACCGACTCCGACCTCGGCAGCGTCACCGACCTCGCCTCCTTCGCGGGCGGCCTCAAGGGCATCGGCTCGTCCCGCATGACCATGGTGACGATGCCGGTCCGGTACGACCCGGCCGACGCCAACCGCGTCCTGGTCGAGAAGAAGAAGGCCGAGCTGGTGTGGAAGGCGCTGAAGGCCGACGAGCCGATCCCGAAGGCGGCCACCGAGGGAACCGCCACCGGCACCGCGAAGGGCGTCGTCAGCCCCGGCTGAGCCCCGGCCGGGCCCCCGCGGCCGCGTGCGGGCCGGCCGGGGAATAGATCGTCGCGTCCCCCCGTTTTGGGGGATACGGCCAGTGCTGGCAGACTGGTACGTCGGCCCCGGTTCACGCATCCGCATCCAGCGGCGGCGACCCGGTGCCCTCCCGAAACTAGGAGACACCTTGAAGCGCGACATCCACCCCGAGTACGTCGAGACGCAGGTCAGCTGTACCTGTGGCGCGTCGTTCACCACCCGCAGCACGATCTCCAGCGGCACCGTCCGCGCCGAGGTCTGCTCCGAGTGCCACCCGTTCTACACGGGCAAGCAGAAGATCCTCGACACCGGTGGCCGTGTGGCCCGCTTCGAGGCCCGCTTCGGCAAGGCTGCCGCTGCCAACAAGTAGCGAGCCCACAGCGCCGGTCTTCGGAGTCCCCCGCACGGGGACTTGGGGACCGGCGCTTTGCGGTCCAGCCCCCTCCCCGGGCTCTCGACACGTTCGAGCAGGGGAACCCCAACGCCGTACCTACGTCCCCGCGCCCTGTACAGAGCTGGGGACAGTCCATTGGAGCCGGAGATGTTCGAGGCGGTCGAGGAACTGATCGGCGAGCACGCCGATCTGGAGAAGAAGCTCGCTGACCCGTCGGTGCACGCCGACCAGGCCAACGCGCGCAAGCTCAACAAGCGCTACGCCGAGCTGACCCCGATCGTCGCGACGTACCGCTCCTGGAAGCAGACCGGGGACGACATCGGCACGGCGAAGGAGTTCGCCGCCGACGACCCCGACTTCGCCGCCGAGGTCAAGGACCTGGAGAAGCAGCGCGAGGAGCTCACCGAGAAGCTCCGCCTGCTCCTGGTCCCGCGCGACCCGAGCGACGACAAGGACGTCATCCTGGAGATCAAGGCGGGCGCCGGCGGCGACGAGTCCGCCCTGTTCGCCGGTGATCTGCTGCGCATGTACCTGCGCTACGCCGAGCGCGTCGGCTGGAAGACCGAGCTCATCGACGCCACCGAGTCCGAGCTCGGCGGCTACAAGGACGTCCAGGTCGCCGTGAAGACCAAGGGCGGCCAGGGTGCCACCGAGCCCGGCCAGGGCGTCTGGGCCCGGATGAAGTACGAGGGCGGCGTGCACCGCGTGCAGCGCGTGCCCTCCACCGAGTCGCAGGGGCGTATCCACACCTCGGCCGCCGGTGTCCTGGTCACGCCCGAGGCCGAGGAGGTCGACGTCGAGATCCACGCGAACGATCTCCGTATCGACGTCTACCGCTCCTCGGGCCCCGGCGGCCAGTCCGTCAACACGACCGACTCCGCCGTGCGCATCACGCACATTCCCACCGGAGTCGTCGCTTCCTGCCAGAACGAGAAGAGCCAGCTGCAGAACAAGGAGCAGGCGATGCGTATCCTGCGCTCCAGGCTCCTCGCGGCGGCGCAGGAGGAGGCGGAGCGTGAGGCCGCGGACGCCCGGCGCAGCCAGGTCCGCACCGTCGACCGCTCCGAGAAGATCCGTACGTACAACTTCCCGGAGAATCGCATCTCGGACCACCGCGTCGGCTTCAAGGCGTACAACTTGGACCAGGTGCTGGACGGGGAGCTCGACGCGGTCATCCAGGCCTGCGTCGACGCGGACTCGGCCGCCAAGCTCGCCAACGCGTAACAGCAAACGACAACAGCTCAGCCCCGGAGGACCAGCGTGCAGCAACATTTTGGGGGTCGACCCCCAAACCCCCGCAGCGTGCTGCTCGCGGAAGTGGCCCAGGCCACCCAGCGGCTGGCCGACGCCGGCGTGCCCTCGCCGCGCAACGACGCGGAGGAGCTCGCCGCCTTCGTGCACGGTGTGAAGCGGGGCGAGCTGCACAGCGTCAAGGACGCGGACTTCGACGCCCGCTACTGGGAGGTGATCGCGCGCCGCGAGGCCCGCGAGCCGCTCCAGCACATCACCGGGCGCGCCTACTTCCGCTACCTCGAACTCCAGGTGGGGCCCGGCGTCTTCGTCCCCCGCCCGGAGACCGAGTCGGTCGTCGGCTGGGCCATAGACGCCGTCCGCGCGATGGACGTCGTCGAACCGCTGATCGTCGACCTGTGCACGGGCTCGGGCGCGATCGCGCTCGCCCTCGCCCAGGAGGTCCCGCGCTCCCGTGTGCACGCCGTGGAGCTGTCCGAGGACGCCCTCCGGTGGACGCGCAAGAACGTCGAGGGGTCCAGGGTCGACCTGCGCCAGGGAGACGCCCTCACGTCGTTCCCCGACCTCGACGGCCAGGTCGACCTGGTGATCTCCAACCCTCCGTACATCCCGCTCACCGAATGGGAGTACGTGCAGCCGGAGGCCCGGGACCACGACCCGGAGCTCGCCCTGTTCTCCGGCGAGGACGGACTCGACCTCATCCGCGGCATCGAGCGCACCGCGCACCGGCTGCTGCGCCCCGGCGGCGTCGTCGTCATCGAGCACGCCGACACCCAGGGCGGACAGGTGCCGTGGATCTTCACCGAGGAGCGGGGCTGGGCCGACGCGGCCGACCACCCGGACCTCAACAACCGGCCGCGGTTCGCGACCGCCCGCAAGGCGATGCCGTGAGCACGGCTTTCACGGTCCCGGCGCGCGGCGGCGCCGTGGTGCGTCCGCGCGTCGCCTTCGACCGCATCGCGTTTCTTCGCACCCCCAGCCAGCAGTACGTGTATGAGGAGGCCCGCTAAATGGCACGGCGATACGACACCAACGACGCGACCGACCGCACCACAGGTCTGCGTGAGGCGGCGTCCGCCGTCCGCCGTGGCGAACTGGTGGTCCTCCCCACCGACACCGTCTACGGCATCGGCGCCGACGCCTTCACCTCGGAGGCCGTCGCCGACCTGCTCGACGCCAAGGGCCGGGGCCGCAACATGCCCACCCCTGTCCTCATCGGCTCCCCGAACACCCTGCACGGCCTCGTCACGGACTTCTCCGAGATGGCCTGGGAGCTCGTCGACGCGTTCTGGCCCGGCGCCCTGACCCTCGTCGCCAAGCACCAGCCGTCGCTCCAGTGGGACCTGGGGGACACCCGGGGCACGGTGGCGATCCGTATGCCGCTGCACCCCGTCGCCATCGAGCTGCTCACGGAGGTCGGCCCGATGGCCGTCTCCTCCGCCAACCTCACCGGCCACCCCGCGCCGGAGGACTGCGACGCCGCCCAGGCGATGCTCGGCGACTCCGTCTCGGTCTACCTGGACGGCGGCCCGACCCCGGGCAACGTGCCCTCCTCGATCGTCGACGTCACCGGCAAGGTCCCCGTCCTGCTGCGCGCGGGCGCCCTGTCGGCGGAGGAGCTCCGCAAGGTCGTACCCGACCTCGAGGTGGCGAATTGACAGCCCCCGAGTCCTCCGGGCTCCCGGCTCGGCCGGAGCAGGGGGCAGTCCCATGCGTGGCATAGGCGCGGGGTTCAACGGAACCGGCGGATCCCCGAGCGGGTCCTTCCGCATCCTCCACGTCAGCACCGGCAACGTGTGCCGCTCGCCGATCACCGAGCGGCTGACCCGGCATGCCCTGGCGGACCGGCTGGGCGACCCCCTGTGGGGCGGCCTCATCGTGGAGAGCGCCGGCACCTGGGGCCACGAGGGCGCGCCCATGGAGGCCAACGCCGCGACCGTCCTGACCGACTTCGGCGCGGACCCCTCCGGCTTCGTGGGGCGCGAGCTCCTCGACGACCACGTGATCCGCGCCGACCTGGTCCTGACGGCCACCCGCGACCACCGCGCCCAGGTCATCTCCATGGGCCACTCCGCCGGCCTGCGCACCTTCACCCTGAAGGAGTTCACCCGGCTGGTCCGCGCCATAGACACGGCGACGCTGCCGCCCCTCCAGGACGGCGTGATCGAGCGCGCCGTCGCCCTGGTGCGGGCCGCCGCGGCGCTGCGCGGCTGGCTGCTGGCCCCGACCGCGGAGGCCGACGAGGTGTTCGACCCCTACGGGGCGCCCCTGCCGTTCTTCCGGGCCATCGGGGACGAGATCAACGAGGCACTGGACCCGGTCGTCACCGCTCTGACGGGGGTACCCGCGCGGACGTGACACCGGGCGTGCGACCGGTCCCGGTTCTACATTGGACATAAGCGTCCCCCGCAGATGTCCGGAGTCCACCATGCCGGTCGCCACCATGCCCGAAGCGGATGTCCTGCGCCGACAGGATCCCGAGCTCGCCGAGATCCTGCTCGGTGAGCTGGACCGGCAGTCCACCACGCTGCAGCTCACCGCGGCGGAGAACTTCACCTCGCCCGCCGTGCTGGCCGCGCTCGGCTCGCCGCTGGCGAACAAGTACGCCGAGGGGTATCCCGGCGCCCGCCACCACGGCGGCTGCGAGATCGTCGACGTCGCCGAGCGGATCGCCGTCGACCGCGCCAAGGCCCTCTTCGGCGCCGATCACGCCAACGTCCAGTCCCACTCCGGGAGTTCGGCCGTCCTGGCCGCGTACGCCGCCCTGCTGCGCCCCGGTGACACCGTGCTGGCGATGGGCCTGCCCTTCGGCGGTCATCTCACCCACGGGTCGCCCGCGAACTTCTCCGGCCGCTGGTTCGACTTCGTCGGCTACGGCGTCGAGGCGGAGTCGGGACTGATCGACTACGAGCAGGTGCGCGCCCTGGCCCGCGCCCGTCGCCCCAAGGCCGTCGTCTGCGGGTCGATCTCGTACCCGCGGCACATCGACTACGCGCTGTTCCGGGAGATCGCCGACGAGGTCGGCGCCTATCTCATCGCGGACGCCGCCCACCCCATCGGGCTCGTCGCGGGGGGAGCGGCGCCGAACCCGGTGCCGTACGCCGATGTCGTGTGCGCCACCACGCACAAGGTGCTCCGGGGGCCGCGCGGCGGCATGCTCCTGTGCGGTGGCGAACTGGCCGAGCGGGTCGACCGGGCGGTCTTCCCGTTCACCCAGGGCGGTGCGCAGATGAACAGCATCGCGGCCAAGGCCGTCGCGTTCGGCGAGGCGGAGACCCCGGCCTTCACGGCGTACGCCCATCAGGTGACCGCCAACGCCCGGGTGCTGGCCGCGGGGCTGGAGGCGGAGGGGCTCGCGGTCACCACGGGCGGCACCGACACCCATCTGCTGGTCGCGGATCCGGTACCGCTCGGCGTCGACGGGCGCACCGCGCGCGGCCGGCTGGCCGCCGCCGGTATGGTCCTCGACACCTGTGCGCTGCCTCACGGCGACGCCCGGGGCCTGCGGCTGGGCACCGCGGCGCTGACCACCCAGGGGATGGGCGAGCCGGAGATGGCACGGGTCGTGGCACTGTTCGCGGGCGTGCTGCGGGACGAGATGGACAGCAGGGCGGCACGCGAGGAAGTACGGGAACTGACCGGAAGATTTCCGCCCTATCCGGACTGACCGGGGGTACGCGTACCGAGCCGCACAGCCACACGTGCAACCATCGTCGCTACCCGAAAGTCCTCAACCATATGCGTGCATCGCTAGGGTGTGGGGCTGTGATGGCCAGCGAAACCTGTGGGGAAGCCCGTGCGTGAATACCTGCTGACGCTCTGCATCACGGCCGCGGTGACGTACCTGCTGACAGGGCCGGTACGGAAATTCGCGATCGTGGCCGGAGCCATGCCGGAAATCCGGGCGCGTGACGTGCACCGTGAACCCACGCCGAGGCTCGGCGGCATCGCGATGTTCTTCGGTCTGTGCGCCGGTCTGCTGGTCGCGGACCACCTGGCGAACCTCAACGAGGTCTTCGCCAACTCGAACGAGCCGCGCGCCCTGCTCTCCGGCGCCGCGCTGATCTGGCTGATCGGCGTGCTGGACGACAAGTTCGAGATCGACGCCCTGATCAAGCTCGGCGGCCAGATGATCGCCGCCGGCGTGATGGTCATGCAGGGTCTGACGATCCTGTGGCTGCCGATCCCCGGGGTCGGCCTGGTCGCGCTGACCCAGTGGCAGGGCACGCTGCTGACGGTGGCGCTCGTCGTCATCACCATCAACGCGGTCAACTTCGTGGACGGCCTCGACGGACTGGCCGCCGGCATGGTGTGCATCGCGTCCGCCGCGTTCTTCCTGTACGCCTACCGGATCTGGTACTCGTACGGCATCGAGGCGGCCGCCCCGGCGACGCTCTTCGCGGCGATCCTGATGGGCATGTGCCTGGGCTTCCTGCCGCACAACATGCATCCCGCGCGGATCTTCATGGGCGACTCCGGGTCGATGCTCATCGGTCTGGTCCTGGCCGCGGGCGCGATCTCCATCACCGGGCAGATCGACCCCGACGTGATGAACCTCTTCACCGGATCCCCGCGCAACACCGTGCACCAGACGGTGCCCGTGTTCATCCCGCTGCTGCTGCCGCTGACGATCATCGCGATCCCGGCAGCCGACCTGGTGCTCGCCATCGTGCGGCGCACCTGGCGCGGGCAGTCGCCGTTCGCCGCCGACCGGGGCCACCTGCACCACCGCCTCCTGGAGGTCGGCCACTCGCACAGCCGCGCGGTCCTGATCATGTACTTCTGGTCGGCGCTGATCGCCTTCGGCGCCCTCGCGTACTCGGTCAACTCCGGGGCCATGTGGAGCGTGCTCACCATCGCGGCGCTCAGCGCCATCGGCCTCGTGCTGCTCCTGCTGCCGCGCTTCACACCGCGTGCCCCGCGCTGGGCCGAGCACCTCCTGCCGCCGCGCTACCGCCGCCGCAGGGCCGCCCGGGCCGCGGCTCCGGACGTCGCGCCCGTGACCCACGAGGCGGCGCCCGAGAGCGAGCCGGACGAGGCGCGTGAGCACCGTGCTCCGGCGGCCGCCGGAGTCTCAGGAGTCAACGGAGCGACGGCGATCGGTACCCGTGCGCGACTTCTGGACCGGCGTGAGGCCGAGTCCTCGCGCTGAGCCGAAGGTAAGAATCTGACTAACGCGTGACCAAATCGTGGGGAAGTAAAGCGCCCCAATACCAGACAAATGGGCGCTTGGAATGCACAGACGCGCAGCTTCACTCTCATGTGTGACAGTCAGCACACCAACCAGGTAAAGACCTCATCAAATAGTTTGTGATACGGTTCACGAGAACCCAGGGCAGAGCCGAAGGACCCCAGTACGACGGTCCTCTGGCGTGAGGTTCTCTCTCAGCCCGGGACTACGCTCGTCCATGACGACACGCCCCCCTTAGCAAGCGGAGTTGCCGCCATGCCGTCCAATGACGCCCGGATCCTCCTTCAGGCCGCTGTACCCACAGCTGCCGTCGGCGCGATTGCCGCCGTCGTCAGCGGTGTGGTCGCCGGCGGCGAGGGAGCGCTCGGGGCGGTCGTCGCGACGCTGGTGGTGATCCTCTTCATGGGGCTCGGCCTCTACGTCCTGCAGCGCACCGCCAAATCGCTTCCGCACTTGTTCCAGGCGATGGGTCTCCTGCTCTACACGGCGCAGATTCTTCTGCTCTTCATTTTTGTCGCCGCGTTCAAGAACACATCGCTGTTCAATCCCAAGTCCTTCGCGCTCACCCTGGTCGTCACCACACTCGTGTGGATCGGCGCACAGGCACGTGCCCATATGAAGGCCAAGATCCTCTACGTCGAACCCGACTCCTCGAAGGCCGAAAAGCCCGAAAACAAGGGGCACTCGTCGTGAGGGGTAGGGCCGGGATAAGTGCACGCGGGAGATCCTGCTATCGTCCGGTGCCAACTGCGGCATCGCGGGCGCGGGCATCTGAGCTGACGCCTGTTCGATCGCGAGGCTTGATGCCCCACTGCCGCCCCCACATCCGTAACACCAGTCCAGTGCCGAACCGCGGCTGCGCGCCGCGCCGACACAACGAGGTTGCCGTACCTATGCGCCACGCTGAAGGAGCCCGCGGTGAGTGCTGACCCGACGCAGGTGCTCGCCTTCGAGACCGACTGCCACATCTTCGACGGCTGTGGCTTCCCGGCTCCCGGGCTGCACTCGTTCCTGTTCGAGCCCCTCTGGGGCGACGGGGACAGCAACTTGTACTTCAACAAGACGATGCTCCTGGCGCTGCTCGGCTCGATCGTCGTCGTCGGCTTCTTCTGGGCCGCCTTCCGTAAGCCGAAGGTCGTCCCGGGCAAGCTGCAGATGGTCGCCGAGACCGGCTACGACTTCATCCGCCGCGGCGTCGTCTACGAGACCATCGGCAAGAAGGAGGGCGAGAAGTACGTTCCGCTGATCGTCTCGCTGTTCTTCTTCATCTGGATGATGAACCTCTGGTCGATCATTCCGGTCGCGCAGTTCCCGGTCACGGCGATCATCGCCTACCCCGCGGTACTCGCCCTGATCGTCTACGTCGTCTGGGTGTCCCTGACGTTCAAGCGCCACGGATTCGTCGGAGCGTTCAAGAACTTCAGCGGCTACGACAAGTCGCTGGGCCCGGTTCTTCCGCTGGCCATGTTCATCGAGCTGCTCTCCAACCTGATCGTCCGGCCGTTCACGCACGCGGTGCGACTCTTCGCGAACATGTTCGCGGGTCACACCCTGCTGCTGCTGTTCACGATCGCGTCCTGGTACCTGCTCAACGGCTTCGGGATCGCCTACGCCGGCGTCTCGTTCGTCATGGTCATCGTCATGACGGCCTTCGAGCTGTTCATCCAGGCCCTGCAGGCGTACGTGTTCGTGCTGCTGACCTGCACCTTCATCCAGGGCGCGCTGGCCGAGCACCACTGAGCGCCCGTCTCTGAACCCGCAGTCGTCCGGTGGCCAACCCCCACCGGTCCGTAAAGAAAAGGAAGAACTGGCATGTCCCAGACCCTTGCCGCTGTCTCCGGCTCGCTCGGCTCGATCGGTTACGGCCTCGCGGCCATCGGCCCCGGCGTCGGCGTCGGCATCATCTTCGGTAACGGCACCCAGGCTCTCGCCCGTCAGCCCGAGGCCGCCGGTCTGATCCGCGCCAACCAGATCCTCGGCTTCGCCTTCTGTGAGGCGCTCGCCCTCATCGGTCTGGTCATGCCGTTCGTCTACGGCACCTGATCCACCCGATCAGCGACAGCCCACTAGACGAAAGGCACTGACATGAGCCACTTGCTCATTCTGGCGGCCGAGGAGAAGGAAAACCCTCTCATCCCGCCGATCCCCGAGCTTGTCATCGGCCTGCTCGCCTTCGTCATCGTCTTCGGTTTCCTGGCCTGGAAGCTGCTCCCGAACATCAACAAGGTTCTGGAGCAGCGTCGCGAGGCCATCGAGGGCGGTATCGAAAAGGCCGAGGCCGCGCAGACAGAGGCCCAGAGCGTTCTTGAGCAGTACAAGGCTCAGCTCGCCGAGGCCCGTCACGAGGCCGCGCGCCTGCGCCAGGAAGCCACGGAGCAGGGCGCCACGCTCATCGCCGAGATGCGCGCGGAAGGCCAGCGGCAGCGCGAGGAGATCGTCGCCGCCGGTCACACGCAGATCGAGGCAGACCGCAAGGCCGCCGCTCAGGCGCTGCGTCAGGACGTCGGCCACCTGGCCACCGACCTGGCCGGCAAGCTCGTCGGCGAGTCCCTCGAGGACCACGCCCGCCAGAGCCGCGTCATCGACCGTTTCCTCTCCGAGCTTGAGGAGAAGGCCGAGGCGGCTCGATGACTGCACACGGAGCGAGCCGCGAGGCAACCGCAGCCGCACGTGAGCGTCTCGACGCGCTGACGGACTCGACGTCCGTGGACGCGGCACAGCTCGCCGACGAGCTGGCCGCGGTCACCGCGCTGCTCCACCGCGAGGTGTCGCTGCGTCGGGTCCTCACCGACCCGGCGCAGCCCGGCGAGGCCAAGGCCGAGCTGGTCCAGCGCCTGCTGGGCACCCAGGTGGGCGGCACCGCCGCCGACCTGGTCTCCGGCATGGTGCGTTCCCGCTGGTCGCAGCCCCGCGACCTGGTGGACGCCCTTGAGGAGCTCACCGCCACCGCCGACCTCACGGCGGCGCAGCGGACGGGCGCGCTCGACAACGTCGAGGACGAACTGTTCCGCTTCGGCCGGATCGTCGCCTCGAACACCGAGCTGCGCGCCGCGCTGACCGACCGGGCCGCCACCACGGCGGCCAAGAGCGGGCTGCTGCGCAGTCTGCTCGGCGGCCGGGCCGACGTGACGACCGAGCGTCTGGTGACGCGCCTCGTGACCGCGCCCCGCGGACGTAGCCTGGAAGCGGGACTCGAGTCCCTGTCCAGGCTCGCCGCCGAGCGCCGTGACCGCATGGTCGCCGTGGTCACCTCGGCGGTGCCGCTGAGCGACGGACAGAAGCAGCGCCTCGGCGCCTCTCTGGCCAAGCTCTACGGCCGCCCGATGCACCTCAACCTCGACGTGGACCCCGATGTCCTCGGCGGGATCCGGGTGCAGGTCGGCGACGAGGTCATCAACGGTTCCGTAGCGGACCGTCTCGAGGACGCCGCCCGCCGCATGGCGAGCTAGTAACCACACAAGCAGTACGCAATTACGGCCCTGGTTGGGCCGTGCAGAGGATTCACCTCTCATCGGGGGGAGTCCCCCATCCCCCCAAGTGAAACTTCGGGCCCAACAAGGAGAGCAGGGAACCCAGATGGCGGAGCTCACGATCCGGCCGGAGGAGATCCGGGACGCACTGGAGAACTTTGTCCAGTCGTACCAGCCGGACGCGGCCTCGCGCGAGGAGGTCGGTACGGTCACCGTCGCCGGCGACGGTATCGCCAAGATCGAGGGTCTTCCCTCGGCCATGGCGAACGAGCTGCTGAAGTTCGAGGACGGAACCCTCGGCCTCGCGCTGAACCTGGAAGAGCGCGAGATCGGTGCGGTCGTCCTCGGCGAGTTCAGCGGTATTGAAGAGGGCCAGCCGGTGCAGCGCACCGGTGAGGTGCTGTCCGTCGCCGTGGGCGAGGGCTACCTCGGCCGCGTAGTCGACCCGCTCGGCAACCCGATCGACGGCCTCGGCGAGATCGAGACGTCCGGCCGCCGCGCCCTCGAGCTGCAGGCCCCGGGCGTCATGGTCCGCAAGTCGGTGCACGAGCCGATGGAGACGGGCTACAAGGCCGTCGACGCGATGACCCCGATCGGCCGTGGCCAGCGTCAGCTGATCATCGGCGACCGTCAGACCGGCAAGACCGCGCTGGCCGTCGACACGATCATCAACCAGCGCGACAACTGGCGCTCGGGCGACACGAAGAAGCAGGTCCGCTGCATCTACGTCGCCATCGGCCAGAAGGGTTCGACCATCGCCTCCGTGCGTGGCGCCCTCGAAGAGGCCGGCGCGCTGGAGTACACGACCATCGTCGCCGCCCCGGCGTCCGACCCGGCCGGCTTCAAGTACCTTGCGCCGTACACCGGTTCGGCCATCGGTCAGCAGTGGATGTACGAGGGCAAGCACGTCCTCATCATCTTCGACGACCTCTCGAAGCAGGCCGACGCCTACCGCGCCGTGTCCCTGCTGCTCCGCCGTCCGCCGGGCCGCGAGGCCTACCCCGGTGACGTCTTCTACCTGCACTCCCGTCTGCTGGAGCGCTGCGCGAAGCTCTCCGACGACCTGGGCGCCGGTTCGATGACGGGTCTGCCGATCGTCGAGACCAAGGCGAACGACGTGTCGGCGTTCATCCCGACCAACGTCATCTCCATCACCGACGGCCAGTGCTTCCTGGAGTCCGACCTGTTCAACGCCGGCCAGCGTCCGGCCCTGAACGTCGGTATCTCGGTCTCCCGCGTCGGTGGCTCGGCCCAGCACAAGGCGATGAAGCAGGTCTCCGGCCGTCTTCGCCTCGACCTGGCCCAGTACCGCGAGCTGGAGGCGTTCGCCGCCTTCGGTTCCGACCTGGACGCCGCGTCGAAGGCGCAGCTGGAGCGCGGTCAGCGTCTGGTCGAGCTGCTCAAGCAGGCTCAGTACCAGCCGATGCCGACCGAGGACCAGGTCGTCTCCGTGTGGTCCGCCACCACGGGCAAGATGGACGACGTTCCGGTCGCCGACATCCGCCGCTTCGAGAAGGAGCTCCTGGAGTACCTGCACCGCAAGGAGCAGGGCCTCATGACCTCCATCAAGGAGGGCGGCAAGATGTCGGACGACACGCTCACCGCCATCGCCGACGGCATCACGGAGTTCAAGAAGCAGTTCGAGACCTCGGACGGGAAGCTTCTCGGCGAGGACGCTCCGGCCGCCGCCAAGTGACGTAAGGAAGGGACCTGACTCATGGGAGCCCAGCTCCGGGTCTACAAGCGTCGCATCCGATCCGTCACCGCGACCAAGAAGATCACCAAGGCGATGGAGATGATCGCCGCCTCGCGCGTCGTCAAGGCGCAGCGCAAGGTGGCGGCCTCCACGCCGTACGCGACCGAGCTCACCCGCGCGGTCACGGCGGTCGGCACCGGCTCGAACACCAAGCACCCGCTGACCACGGAGGCGGAGACGGCGACCCGTTCCGCGGTGCTGCTCCTCACGAGCGACCGCGGTCTGGCCGGCGCCTTCAACTCCAACGCCATCAAGGCGGCGGAGCTGCTGACCGCCCGCCTCGAGGCCGAGGGCAAGAAGGTCGACACGTACATCGTCGGCCGCCGAGGTCTGGCCCACTACAACTTCCGCGAGCGCAAGGTCGTGGAGTCGTGGTCGGGTTTCACCGACGAGCCCACCTACGCGGACGCGAAGAAGGTCGCGGGTCCGCTGATCGAGGCCATCGAGAAGGACACGGCGGACGGCGGCGTGGATGAAATCCACATCGTCTACACCGAGTTCGTCTCGATGATGACGCAGTCGGCCATCGACGGCCGTCTGCTGCCGCTTCGCCTCGAAGAGGTCGCGGAGGAGGCGCCGAAGGGCGAGATCCTCCCGCTGTTCGAGTTCGAGCCGTCGGCGGAGGACGTCCTCGACGCCCTGCTGCCGCGCTACGTCGAGAGCCGTATCTACAACGCGCTGCTCCAGTCGGCTGCCTCCAAGCACGCCGCCACGCGCCGCGCGATGAAGTCGGCGACCGACAACGCGGGAGACCTGATCACCACGCTCTCCCGACTTGCCAATGCGGCCCGCCAGGCCGAAATCACCCAGGAAATCAGCGAGATCGTCGGCGGCTCCGCAGCCCTTGCCGACGCGACCGCGGGGAGTGACAAGTAATGACGACGACTTCTGAGACGGCCGTTGCCACGGGCCGCGTCGCCCGGGTCATCGGCCCGGTCGTCGACGTGGAGTTCCCCGTCGACGCGATGCCGGAGATTTACAACGCCCTTCACGTCGAGGTGGCCGACCCGGCCAACGCCGGCGAGCTGAAGACGCTGACCCTGGAAGTCGCCCAGCACCTGGGTGACGGCCTGGTCCGTACGATCTCCATGCAGCCCACCGACGGTCTGGTCCGCCAGGCCGTGGTCACCGACACCGGAACGGGCATCAGCGTCCCGGTCGGCGACTTCACCAAGGGCAAGGTGTTCAACACCCTCGGTGAGGTGCTGAACTCGGACGAGACCTACTCGGGCGAGCGCTGGACCATCCACCGCAAGGCCCCGCGCTTCGACGAGCTCGAGTCGAAGACCGAGATGTTCGAGACCGGCGTCAAGGTCATCGACCTTCTCACCCCGTACGTCAAGGGTGGAAAGATCGGTCTGTTCGGTGGTGCCGGTGTCGGCAAGACGGTGCTCATCCAGGAGATGATCTACCGCGTCGCCAACAACCACGACGGTGTCTCCGTGTTCGCCGGTGTCGGTGAGCGCACGCGTGAGGGCAACGACCTCATCGCGGAGATGTCCGAGTCGGGCGTCATCGACAAGACGGCGCTTGTCTTCGGCCAGATGGACGAGCCCCCGGGCACCCGTCTGCGCGTGGCCCTCGCGGGTCTGACCATGGCGGAGTACTTCCGCGATGTGCAGAAGCAGGACGTGCTGTTCTTCATCGACAACATCTTCCGCTTCACGCAGGCCGGTTCCGAGGTCTCGACCCTGCTCGGCCGTATGCCCTCCGCGGTGGGTTACCAGCCGAACCTGGCCGACGAGATGGGTCTCCTCCAGGAGCGCATCACCTCGACCCGTGGTCACTCGATCACCTCGATGCAGGCGATCTACGTCCCCGCGGACGACCTGACCGACCCGGCCCCGGCCACCACGTTCGCCCACCTCGACGCGACGACGGTTCTCTCCCGTCCGATCTCCGAGAAGGGCATCTACCCGGCCGTGGACCCGCTGGACTCCACGTCCCGCATCCTGGACCCCCGCTACATCGCGGCGGACCACTACGCGGCCGCGATGCGCGTCAAGTCGGTTCTTCAGAAGTACAAGGACCTTCAGGACATCATCGCGATCCTCGGTATCGACGAGCTGGGCGAGGAGGACAAGCTCACCGTCCACCGCGCCCGTCGCGTGGAGCGCTTCCTGTCCCAGAACACCCACGTCGCCAAGCAGTTCACCGGCGTCGACGGGTCGGACGTCCCGCTGGACGAGTCGATCGCGGCCTTCAACGCGATCATCGACGGTGAGTACGACCACTTCCCGGAGCAGGCGTTCTTCCTCTGCGGTGGCATTGAGGACCTCAAGGCCAACGCCAAGGAGCTCGGCGTCTCCTGAACCTCGTGTTCTGAGTGAGGGGGCTGGACCGCGCCTCGCGGGGTGCGGTCCTTCCCCCTCCGTACGCCTACTAGACTTTGACCCAACACCCGGCAGCAACGCCGGGTGGTGACCCGAGGAGCCCACCTTGGCTACTGAGCTGCACGTCGAGCTCGTCGCCGCGGACCGCAGTGTCTGGTCCGGCGAGGCCACCCTGGTCGTCGCGCGTACCGCGTCCGGCGACATCGGCGTCATGCCCGGTCACCAGCCGCTTCTCGGTGTGCTGGAGTCGGGCCCGGTGACCATTCGTACGAGTGATGGTGGAACGGTCATCGCCGCGGTGCACGGCGGTTTCATCTCGTTCGCCGACAACAAGCTGTCGCTGCTGGCCGAGATCGCCGAGCTTTCGGACGAGATCGACGTCCAGCGTGCGGAGCGGGCGCTCGAGCGCGCGAAGTCGGACGCCGACGCGTCCGCCGAGCGTCGCGCGGACGTCCGCCTGCGTGCGGTGTCGACCCGCTGACCATCGGTGTGACCCCGGCGCCGCAGGCGCTGGGGGAGCACTGTGCAAGGCTTTGACTCAGCCGCGGCTGGGACCGGATCACTCCGGCCCTGGCCGCGGCTGAGGCGAATCCGGAAGTTTTTTCTTTTCCGTTACCTAGGAGACGAGGAGGTCGGTGTCGATGGTCCTCGCTCTGACTGTGTGCGGAGTGGTAGTGGCGCTCGTGGTGGTGGGGCTGTTCGTCTTCGGCCTCCGCCGCCGGCTCATCCAGCGTTCCGGCGGAACGTTCGACTGCAGTCTGCGCTGGGACGTCGCCGAGAAGGGTGACCCCAGCGGCAAGGGCTGGAGCTACGGAGTGGCCCGCTACAACGGCGACCGGATCGAGTGGTACCGCGTCTTCTCGTACGCCCCCCGCCCGCGCCGCGTCCTCGAACGTTCGGCGATCGAGGTGGACGGCCGTCGTGCCGCCGCCGGCGAGGAGGAGCTGGCGCTGCTCTCCGACGCGATCATCCTGGCCTGCCTCCACCGCGGGACGCGTCTCGAACTGGCGATGAGCGAGGACGCGCTGACGGGATTCCTCGCCTGGCTGGAGGCGGCCCCGCCCGGACAACGGGTGAACGTCGCCTGAGGCACCGAGACAGCGAACCGCGGGCGGACCATGAGGTCTGCCCGCGGTTCGTTTCGTGGTGCGGGGTGGAGCGGTGTCCGGTCTGGGCCTGCGATCAGCTCAGGCCGCTGTTGATGGCGCTGACGAGTTCACCGTTGCTGGTGTCACCGCTGAACTCCCAGAAGAAGGCGCCGCCCAGGCCCTGGCTCTTGGCCCACGACATCTTCGTTCCGATGGTGGCCGGGGTGTCGTAGGACCACCAGTTGTTGCCGCAGTAGGCGTACGCCGTGCCGGCGACGAGGCCGGTGGAGGGGCAGGACGTCTTGAGGACCTTGTAGTCCTCGATGCCCTGCTCGTACGTACCGGCGGCCGGGCCGGTCGCGGTGCCGCCGGGCGCGGACTGGGTGACCCCGGTCCAGCCGCGGCCGTAGAAGCCGATGCCGATGAGCAGCTTGCTGGCGGGCACGCCCTTCGACTTGAACTTGGCGATCGCGTCGGCCGTGGTGAATCCGGGCGTCGGGATGCCGCTGTACGAGGTGAGCGGGGAGTGCGGGGCGGTCGGGCCCTGCGCGGCGAACGCGCCGAAGAAGTCGTACGACATCACGTTGTACCAGTCGACGTACTGCGAGGCGCCCGCGTAGTCGGCCGCGTCGATCTTGCCGCCGGAGGTGCCGTCGGCCGTGGTGGCCGCGGTGACCAGGTTGCTCGTGCCGAACTTGGCGCGCAGGGCCTGCATGAGGTTCTTGTAGGCCGCGGCGCCGCTGCTGTCACAGGACAGACCGCAGGCGTTCGGGTACTCCCAGTCGATGTCGATGCCGTCGAAGACATCGGCCCAGCGCGGGTCCTCGACCAGGTTGTAGCAGGACTGCGCGAAGGCGGCCGGGTTGGCGGCGGCCTGGGCGAAGCCGCCGGACCAGGTCCAGCCGCCGAAGGACCAGAGGATCTTGATGTTCGGGTACTTGGCCTTCAGCTCACGGAGCTGGTTGAAGTTGCCGCGCAGCGGCTGGTCCCAGGTGTCGGCGACGCCGCTGACCGACTGGTCGGCGGTGAAGGCCTTGTCGTAGTCGGCGTAGGAGTCGCCGATCGCGCACTGGCCGTTGGTGACGTTGCCGAACGCGTAGTTGATGTGCGTGATCTTGGCGGCCGAGCCGGACGTCACCAGGTTCTTGACGTTGTAGTTGCGGCCGTAGATGCCCCACTCGGTGAAGTAGCCGAGCTTGACGTTCTTGCCGGTGGGCGGCGGGTTGGTGGTGCCACCGGTGGTGTGGACCGCGACCGCGCCGCTGACCGGACCGGTCTGGTCGGCGGTGTCACGGGCCTGGACGGTGTACGAGTAGTCGGTGCCGGCGGTCAGGCCGGTGTCCGTGTACGAGTTCGTCGTGACCGTCGCGACCTTGCTGCCGCCGCGCAGGACGTCGTAGTTCTTGACGCCCTTGTCGTCGGTGGCCGCGCTCCAGGAGAGCTTCACCGAGGTGTCGGTGATCGAGGACGCGGTGGGGGTGCCCGTCGCGGAGGGCGGGTTGTCGCCGGGGACGGTGGTGCCGCCGTCACAACTGCCGCCGTTGAGCGTGCAGTTGGACGGTGAGCCGGAGCCTGCCCCGTTGAAGCCGAAGGAGACGGAGGCGCCCGCGGCGAGGGTGCCGTTCCAGGACTTGTTCTTGGCGGTCCAGTGGTTGCCCGAGCTGGTGACGTCCGCGTCCCAGGCCGAGGTGACCGAGGTGCCGGAGGGGAAGTCCCACTGGATCGTCCACGAACTGATCGCGGTGGTACCGGTGTTCTTGACGGTCCACTTGCCTTCGAAGCCCGTGCCCCAGTCCTGGGTCTTGCTGTAGGTGGCGGTGGCGCTGTCGGCGGCGTGCGCCGGACTCGCCAGACCGACCAGGCCGGCCAGGGGGAGCAGCAGGGTGGCGAGCCCTGCCGTCGCTCGTTGTCTGAAGCGCATTCCGCGCCTCCTCAGGGGGAGTTGGGGGAGAGGGGGGCGTGACTGAGCCTTCACACCCACGGTGCCCGTGAGGATAGGAAGGTCTGGACCACAGGTCAATAGGTCTGGACCACTGTTTCGCTGCCACTCTTGATCCTCAACTCCCGTGCGGGTGCCGCGCATTGACGAACGACTGTGCGGTTCTGACGGTCCGGCAGGCGGCTGACGTGGGCCTTCGTGCCTCGGTAAGGGGCCGGCCGGAGCCCTGTGCGCGGCCGGCCGGAACCCCGGGCGGGGACGGCGAAGGGCGCCCGCGGCGGCGGGCCCGAAGTGACCTTCGGGCCCTGCGCGGACGCCCTTCGTCCGGTTCGGCGGGTGGCCGGGAGTCGCTCAGCGCTCCCCGCCCGGGACCCACAGCACGTCACCGGTGTCCTTGTTCGCGGTGCGGGCCAGGATGAACAGCAGGTCGGAGAGACGGTTGAGGTAGGTGGCGGTCAGCGGGTTCATCGCCTCGCCGTGGACCTCCAGCGCCGCCCAGGTCGAGCGCTCGGCCCGGCGCACGACCGTGCACGCCTGGTGCAGGAGCGCCGCGCCGGCGGTGCCGCCGGGCAGGATGAAGGAGCGGAGCTTCTCCAGGCGCTCGTTGAACAGGTCGCAGTCCGCCTCCAGTCGGTCGACGTAGAACTGCTCGACCCGCAGCGGCGGGTACTTCGGGTCCTCGACCACCGGTGTCGACAGGTCCGCGCCCACGTCGAACAGGTCGTTCTGGACGCGGGTGAGGACCTGGACGACCTCGTCCTCCAGGCCGCCCAGGGCGATCGCCGTTCCGATCACCGCGTTCGCCTCGTTGGCGTCGGCGTACGCCGAGATCCGCAGATCGGTTTTGGCGACCCGGCTCATGTCGCCTAGGGCGGTGGTGCCCTGGTCGCCGGTCCTGGTGTAGATGCGCGTCAGATTGACCATGAGCCCAGCCTAGTTATGCCCCGGCCGTGCGGAACGCCCGTGTGCCCACCGTCACGGCGAGCGCGCCGAGGGCGAGGGTCACCAGCACCCCGTACAGCATGTGGGCGGTGGTGTACGAGCCGACGTAGGCGTCCCGCATCGCGTCCGCGAGGTAGCGCAGCGGCATGAGGTGCGAGAGGACGTCCAGCCAGCCGGGGGCGAGCGCCATCGGCAGTATCAGGCCGGACAGCAGCATGGACGGCACGGTGAGCGCGTTGACGGCGGGGCCGAACTCCTGGGGTGTACGGACCTTCATGGCGAGCGCGTAGGACAGGGAGGCGAGCGAGAGGGCCAGCAGGGCGACGAAGGCGAAGCCGATCAGGACGCCGGCGAGCGGCGCGCGCAGACCCGTCACCAGCGCCGCCAGGACGAGCAGCACGGACTGGAGCACCAGGACGGCGGCGTCGCGGAGGATGCGGCCCAGCAGGAGCGCGAGGCGGCTCACCGGGGTGACCCGCATGCGCTCCACGACGCCCAGGTTCTTCTCGACGATGACGGAGAACCCGGCGAACGCGGCGCCGAACAGGCTCAGTTGGAGAAGCAGTCCGGGGACGAGGATCTGCCAGGACGTGCCCCGGGCACCGAGCGGCAGACCGGTCAGGAGCGGGCCGAAGAGGAGCAGGTAGAGCAGGGGCATGAGGACGCCGAAGAGCATCGCGAAGCGGGAACGCAGGGTCTGGCGGGCGTAGCGCCCGAAGATCAGCGCGGTGTCGTGGAGAAGCATCGGCCAGTACGTCCTATACGGCTGCGGGGGCGGCGCCGGCGGGCTCGGGGCCGCGGCCGGTGATGGCGAGGAACGCGTCCTGGAGGGTCGCGTCGAGGGAACCGGCGTGGGCGAGCTTGAGCGCGGAGGGCGTGCCGTCGGCGACCACGACGCCCCGGTCGACGATCACGATCCGGTCCGCGAGCGCGTCCGCCTCGTCGAGGTGGTGGGTGGTCAGGAAGACCGTGGTGCCGTAGGCGTCGCGCAGCTCGCGGACGAGGTCCCAGAGGCCGGCCCGGCTGCCGGGGTCGAGACCGGTCGTCGGCTCGTCGAGGAACAGCACCTCGGGGCGGTGGGTGAGGCCGAGCGCGATGTCCAGGCGCCGTCGCTGCCCTCCGGAGAGCGCGGCCGTCCGGCGGTCCAGCACGTCGGTGAGGCCGAGCTCGTGGGCCAGCTCCCCGGCGCGCTCGGCCGCCCGCGGCTTCGTCAGCCGGTACAGCCGTCCCTGGGTGACGAGTTCCTCCCGCACCGTCACCTGCGGGTCGACGCCGCCCGACTGGGCCACATAGCCGCAGGCGCGGCGCACACCGGCCGGATCGCCGGCCAGGTCGTGGCCCGCGACCGTCGCCGCGCCGCCGGTGGGCGCGAGCAGGGTGGTGAGCATCTTGAGGGTGGTGGTCTTGCCCGCGCCGTTGGGGCCGAGGAGGCCGAGGATCTCGCCGGGCCGCACCGTGAGGTCGATGCCGCGCACCGCCTCGACCGGGCCGTGCTTCGTCGCGAAGGTACGGGCCAGGCCGGCCGTACTGATGATTGCCATGCCGTCAAGAAAAACAGAGTCACTGAAAATTTGCAATGACTCCAAAAATTCAGAAGCTCCAGCGAAAGCTACGATGCGTGCATGACCGAGGGGCTCAGGGAGCGGAAGAAGCGGCAGACCCGGCAGTACATCTCCGATGTCGCCACCGGGCTGTTCCTGGAGCGGGGCTTCGACGCCGTGAAGGTCGCGGAGATCGCGGACGCCGCGAACGTCTCCGTGAACACCGTCTACAACTACTTCCCGGCCAAGGAGGACCTCTTCCTCGACCGGTCCGCGGGCGTGGTCGACCGGCTCGCGCGCTGGGTGCGCGGCCGCCCGAAGGGCGAGTCGGCCGCCGTCGCCGTCCTGCGTGAACTGCGCGAGGAGGTGGAGGCGGTCTCGCCCCGGCTCGGCCTGGCGGCGGGTGTCGCCCGCTTCATGCAGGTCGTCGACGAAGCCCCCGCGCTCCGCTCGCGGCTCTGGGCGATCGGTCAGGAAGCCCTGGAGAGCCTGGAGGAAGCCCTGCGCGAGGAGACCGGCGCGCCGCCCGGGGACCCTCTGCCGGGCCTCGTCGCCGGCCAGATCAACTGGGTCCACCAGACCGTCACGACGGCCATCGGCCGCGAGATGAAGGCGGGCCGTGCCCCGGACGAGGTGTCGCGCGAGATCCTCGTGCTCCTCGACGACATGGAGGAGCTGTTGAGCCCGAAGGTTCTCGGCTACGCCGTACGGGCCGAGGGCTGATCCGGGGTCCGTGACGCTTCCGGACCGGACGTGACGGGTGTCTCACGCCCTGAGACCGTGACACGCGTTACTTACGGGTTTCCCGCCCCCTTCCGAACGCTACTCTCCGCCGAAGAGGCATACACAAGCAGCGTGTTAAGGGAGTCTGAGTGGCTGGGAAGCTCGCCGTCATCGGAGCCGGACTCATGGGGTCCGGTATCGCCCAGGTCTCCGCGCAGGCGGGCTGGGACGTCGTTCTGCGCGATGTCACCGACGAGGCGCTGAACCGCGGTCTCGACGGCATCAGGGCCTCGTACGACAGGTTCGTGAGCAAGGGCAGGCTGGAGGCCGCCGACGCGGACGCCGCGCTCGCGCGGATCACGGCGACCACCGATCTGGACGCGGCCGCCGACGCGGACATCGTCGTCGAGGCGGTCTTCGAGAAGCTCGAGGTCAAGCACGAGATCTTCCAGGCCCTGGACAAGATCGTCCGCCCTGACACCGTGCTCGCCTCCAACACCTCCGCGATCCCGATCACCAAGATCGCGGCGGCCACGGAGCGCCCGGAGCGGGTCGTGGGCGTGCACTTCTTCTCGCCGGTGCCGATGATGCAGCTCGTCGAGCTGGTCCGCGGCTACAAGACCAGCGACGAAACGCTCGCCGCCGCACGGGAGTTCAGCGAGTCCGTCGGCAAGACCTGCATCGTCGTCAACCGCGACGTCGCCGGCTTCGTGACCACCCGCCTCATCTCGGCCCTCGTCGTCGAGGCGACGAAGCTGTACGAGTCGGGCGTGGCCACCGCCGAGGACATCGACCTGGCCTGCCGGCTGGGCTTCGGCCACGCCATGGGGCCCCTGGCCACCGCCGACCTCACGGGCGTCGACATCCTGCTGCACGCCACCGGCAACATCTACACCGAGACCCAGGACGAGAAGTTCGCCCCGCCGGAGCTGATGCGCCGGATGGTTGACGCCGGTGACATCGGGCGCAAGAGCGGGCAGGGCTTCTACAAGCACTGAACGATCATGCGGCGACCGGGATCCGGTCGCCGCATGTGTCGCGGAAGCCGTGCACGCCTCGCGGATGTCACTCCATGAGGTGAATTCGGTATCGGTTCGCTTACAGACGGCAACCTCCACGGCCCTCAGGCAGTCAGACCATGCACAACATGCAGACGCGAAGACGCGGAAACAGACACACGCGGAGTTACGAGACGCATTCTCGGGGAGCGCATATGTACATCAGGGGCGACCACGCCGAGCTGGTCGTCGGGGGCCGCCTCGACGTACGCAGCGCGGCGGACGCCCGTACGGTCCTGCACTCGGCCGTCGACGACGGTGCCGGCGACCTCGTGCTGGATCTGTCCGAGCTGGATTCCTGGGACGCCACAGGCCTCGGCGTCATCATGGGGGCCCACCGACGCGCCGGGCGGTGCGGCCGGCGGCTCGTGCTGCGCGGCGTACCGCCGCAGATGCAGCGTCTGCTGGTGGCTACCCGACTGCACCGGATCCTGGCGATCGAGGGTGGCATCGGGGTCGAGTCCCTGCCCCGGGTGTGAGCTGAGCGCGCGCCCCGTCGCCGCCTCGCGTGCGTGACCCGCGTACGCGCCCGACCGGCGCACGGGGGCACCCCGTGCACAATCCTCACGAAGCTGTGATGCTTCGGGCGGCGCGGTACCCCGCCTGTTCGTAGATACTGTGCGAAGGTTTAGGGTTCGGCTGCCCGCCGACCGAAACCCTACGAGCGGGCACCGGACCAGAAGCGACGAAGCGGTGTGCAGCCAGGCCGGGAGGGCATCGGCACACGACGCTTTTGGGGGGCTTGGAACATGGACCCGATCAACCGGGGAGCCGAAGAGCACGGCCACGACGACGACGGTCAGGTGACCCGCCCGCGCCCGCCGCGTGACCCGCTCGCAGCCGACCTCGGCCAGCACAAACCCGTGCCCGTCCGCACGGTCAGGCTCGTCACGGGTGAATTCGCGCTCACGGTCAACCCCGTCGACGGCAGCGAGATAGAGAACTGCCCGCCGAACGAGCGGCCGGCGACGCCGGCCAGGTTCGGCGCCGCCGAACGCGCCGAACTGGCCCGCGCGGCCCAGCCGCCCGTTCCCCCCGGCCCGGCACAGCCCCGGCTGCCGCTCCTCGACCGCCACGAGGAGCGCGAGCAGGTCGTACGCCTCCTCGCGCGCGGCCGCTCGGTACGGCTCACCGGCCCCTCGGGATCGGGCCGCACCGTCCTGCTGGACGCCGTCGCCGAGGACTGCGCGGACCTCGCCCCCGACGGCGTCGTCCGCCTGTCCGGCCACGGGCGCACCGCGGGCGACGTGCTGTACGACCTCTTCGCCGCCGTCTACGACGCCCCCCTGTACCGCCCGGACCACGAGGACCTGCACCGGCTCGTCCGCGAGATCGGGGCCGTCGTCATCCTCGACGACGCGGAGATCGGCGGCACCGCCCTCGACGTGCTGCTCGACGCCACCCCCGAGTGCGCCTTCGTCATCGCCGCCACCCCCGACATACCGGCCCCCTCCGTGCACGCCCAGCTCGACGAGGTCCTCCTCGGCGGCCTCGACCGCAGCGGCGGCCTCGAACTGCTGGAGCGCTCCGTCGGACGCGTCCTGACCGAGGACGAGTCGAACTGGGCGGGCGACCTCTGGTTCGAGTCCGAGGGACTGCCGCTGCGCTTCATACAGGCCGGAGCACTGCTGCGGCAGCGCGACCGGATGCAGGCCAGCGAAGAGGCCTTCGACGACTACGGCGTCTTCCAGGAAGCCCCCGCCGACGCGCCCTTCACGACCGGCGACGGCACCGACGTACCACTGCCCTCCCTCGCCGAGGGCGCCGCGCCCGCCGCGCTGCTCGCCTCCCGGCTCAGCGAGTCGGCGCGCGCCACCCTGCGCTTCGCCGTCGCGCTCGGCGGCGAGGTGCCCCACCAGGCCCATCTGCCCGCACTCGTGGGAGACACCCACGCCGACGCCGCGCTCGCCGAACTCGCGGCCTCCGCGCTGGTCTCCCCGGTCGGCTCCCGCTACCGGCTCGCCGCCGGTGTGCAGGCCCAGCTGGAGGCCTCCGGATACACGGAAACCCTCCAGGAGAGCGCGCTGGCCGCCGCGCGGCACTACACCTGGTGGGCCGGGCACCCCTCGGTCACCCCGGAGCGGGTCTGCGCCGAGGCCGACGCCCTGCTCGCCGCCCTGGACGTCCGGGTCCCGGTCACCACCGTGCCGCAGGACGAGGACGAGGACAGCGTCTCCGTCCAGCTCGCCCGCACGGCCGCGCCCGCCTTCGCGGCGGGGCTGCACTGGAGCGCCTGGGAGCGCGTCCTGCGGTTCGGCGTCGAGGCCTCCGAGCTGGCCGACGACCTCGGGGAACAGGCCTACTTCCACCACGAGTTGGGTGTACTCGCGCTCTGCGGCCACCAGCTCGACCGGTCCCGCGCCGAGCTGGAGGCCTCCGTCGCCCTGCGCGGCGAAGTCGCCGACAAGCGCGGCACCACCGCCGGCCGCCGCGCCCTCGCGCTGGTCACCGACCGCTCCGGAACCCTTCAGCTGACCGGCGGGCGCACCCCGGCGGGCGAGGAGGTGCCCGACGCGCGTCACGAGGAGTCGGTGTCGCCTCCCGGCGGTGTGCCGGCCGCTTTCCCCCGCACCGACCCGTCGGGCGACACCGTCACGGTGCTCGCCCACCCGGGCAGCCCCGGCATTCCCGCGGCCGGGCCGCGGAGCGTCGCGGGGCGGCTGGTCACCGGCACCCGGCGCAATCTGGTGGCCGCGGGCGCGGGCGCGCTCCTCGTCGCCGTCCTCGGGACCGTGGTGACCCTCGGAGCGACCTCGGAGCACAACAACGGGACGCCGTCCGAGAAGGTCGGCGTCAACCCGTCGGCCACGCAGGACAGCCAGGAGGACAGCCTGGGCGCGGACACGCCGAAGAAGGGCGACGACTCCTCCGCCGGCGTGGTGGCCACCCCCACCGACCCGGGCCCCGACGGCACGTACGGCACCTCGGACGACCCGACCCCCACGGCCACGGCGAGCCGGCAGCCGTCCGGCGAACCCAGCGGGACGCACGCCGCCACGAGCAAGCCCTCGAAGTCGTCGTCCGCGTCGCCGTCGAAGCCGCCCACGCACAGGCCCTCCTCGTCCCCGACGAGGTCGTCGAGCGCCTCGCCGTCGGCTTCCTCCACGAAGTCGTCGAGCCCTTCGCCGTCCACGTCGCCGTCGGCCAGTACGTCGACGACCCCGGCCACCACCGACTCCGCGAGCGGCCCCGTGCCGAGCAGGTCGGCGTCGCAGACGTCGGCCGGCACCGCGTCGACGGGCACCGGCTTCGCCACGACGTCACCGAGCGGCACGGTCATCTGAGTCCGCGCGGTCCGGACATACCGGACTGTCCGGGTAAAGGGGAGGGCCGGGTCCGATGTCGGACCCGGCCCTGTGTCGTATACGAACCCGGGGGGTTCAGAACAGCCGCAGCTTGTCGTCCTCGATACCGCGCAGGGCGTCGTAGTCCAGGACCGCGCACCCGATGCCGCGGTCGGTGGCGAGGACGCGGGCCTGCGGCTTGATCTCCTGGGCGGCGAAGACGCCGCGGACCGGCGCGAGGTGCGGGTCCCGGTTCAACAGCTCCAGGTAGCGCGTGAGTTGCTCCACGCCGTCGATCTCGCCGCGGCGCTTGATCTCGACGGCGACGGTCTGCCCCTCGGCGTCCCGGCACAGGATGTCGACCGGGCCGATGGCCGTCATGTACTCGCGGCGGATGAGCGAGTAGCCCTCGCCGAGGGTCTCGATGCGGTCGGCGAGCAGCTCCTGGAGGTGCGCTTCCACGCCGTCCTTGATCAGGCCGGGGTCCACGCCGAGTTCGTGCGAGGAGTCGTGGAGGATCTCCTCCATCGTGATGATGAGTTTCTCGCCCGCCTTGTTGATGACGGTCCAGGTGCCTTCGTCGTCGCCGGACCCCTCCTTCAGTGTGCAGGGCGGCGACATCCAGTTGAGGGGCTTGTAGGCCCGGTCGTCCGCGTGGATGGAGACGCTGCCGTCCGCCTTCACGAGGATCAGGCGGGGAGCCGACGGGAGATGGGCGGTGAGCCGGCCCGCGTAGTCCACGGAACAGCGGGCAATGACGAGACGCATGGTCGGCAACGCTACTCGACCGGCGGTGGTGCACGCGATTCTCGCGCCCGTCCCGCTCACGCCTCCCGCGCCCGGCCCCGAGGAGGAACTCATGGTTCGCCCCATTTGTTCTTCCGGCTTCCGTCGTCCGGCCCGGCCGGCGTTCTCGCGGGTCACCCCATTGATCCTGAAGATTCCCTGTTCCTCCGTGGCCGATTGTCGGCCTACCGGAGGTTCGCTATGTGCCCATTCTCCTGGTGCCGTTACCTGCCGATGCTTACCGTATGAACGGGAGGTCGCGATACATGTACTCAGCGTGTTCGGTATCGCGGTCCCCGTCCCTGTCCGGCAACCCCCGAGGTGTGGGGGTGCGAGAGGAGTACCCATGTCGCTCGACGTCTCACCGGCCCTACTCCAACAGGCCGAGCGAGGCGAGGTCGATGAAGCTGAATTCGTCGACTGCGTCCGGACCTCCCTGCCCTACGCGTGGGAGATGATCAGCTCCCTGGTGGCCCAGCTGAAGGTGGACGGCGGCAACTTCGCCGACAACCAGACGCCCCCGCCGGACGAGCAGGCACGTGGCCAGCTGCTGCGTGCGCTCGCGAGTGACGCGATACGCGGCGCGCTGCAGCGGCACTTCGGAGTGCGGCTGGCCTTCCAGAACTGCCACCGGGTGGCGGTGTTCCCACTGGACGACTCGGTGGACGACACACTGGCACGCTTCACCTCGGTCCGCAGTCAGCTGCTCAACCAGTCCCCGGAGTTCAGGGACTGCTGACGCACTGATGCCGCATTGCTTGCCGCTCCGTACGCGGGAGGTGCATTGGTACTGGGGCGGCAAGCTCCCCGCGTGTCCGTCCCGTCGGGCCGGACGCCGTGCGGTCACCTGAGCTGGGGCAGGACCTCGGCCCCGAGCCGCCGCACGTTCTCCTCGGTCGCCGCCAGGTCGCCCGAACCCTCGACGAGCAGGGCGAACCGTGCGATGCCGGTCCGCTCCGAGGTCGCCGCGAGCCGGTCGGCGCACAGCCGCGGGGTGCCCACCGGGTGCAGTCCGCAGAGCAGTTCGGTGTACGCCACCGGGTCCCGCATCGAGCGGGCACGGCCGTCGACCGTCACGTGGGCGTCCAGTCCCTGCTTCAGCCAGCCCGGCATCGCCTTGACGAGCGTCTCGACGGCGTCCGTCCGGCGGTCCGCGATCTGGCAGACACCGGCGGAGACATGGGAGGCCGTGAGGATCTCGTCCGACGGGCGGCCCGCCGCGCGCGCGTGCCGCCTCCACAGCGCGACCATTTCGGCCTTCTCCTCGTCCCCGACGTGCATGCCGAGAAGCATCGGCAGCCCGCGCTCGGCGGCGAGCCGCACGCTCGCGGGCGAGGTGCACGCCACGACGACCTCGGGGCCCGGAGCGCCGCTCAGCGCCTCCGACGGGCGTGGTACGACGGGGACTTCACGGAACGGGAACCGCTCGGAGGTGCCGGCGACGGACGGCTCGCGCAGCCAGCGGAGCAGCAGATCGAGTGAATCCGGGAACCCGTGTTCGTACGCCGCGAGGCCCGCGCCGAAGACCTCCAGGTCGACCCAGGGGCCGCCGCGGCCGACCCCCAGGGAGAACCGCCCCCCGGACGTCAGGTGCAGCAGGGCGGCCTGCTCGCCGAGCGCCACGGGATGGACGGTGGGCAGCACGCTGACGGCGGTGCCGATCCGGATACGGTCGGTACGGCCGAGCAGATACGCGGCGAGTGTGACGGCAGACGGGCATGTCCCGTACGGCACGAAGTGGTGTTCGGCCAGCCAGACCGCGTCGAGTCCGGCCTCCTCGGCGACCTCGGCCGACCGCACCGCGCGGTGCAGGGCCTCTCCCTGGCCCTGTCCAGGGAACTGGGCGGCCAGTACAAAGCTTCCAACGTGCATCGAACTTCCTGCTTCCTCGGCTCCGACACGGAGCTCCCCCACCCGGCATAACCGCCTGACACGTGCCGAAGACACGGCCTTGCGGAGAGATTTGCGGATTGTCTGGGAATTGGGCTGTCCGGAGACGGTCCGAGGACGGTCCGAGAGGGGATCTGTGCGGGTTGGCGGAGTACGCGTACCCATGTGCGTGCCGCGTAGGCTTGTGTCGGCCCCTGCTCCCTGTATAGCTCCGTGAGGTGTCCCTTGTCCCCGCGTCGCAACCGTCCGAAGGACACCGGCTCCTCCGGCAGGAGCCCGGAGGAGGACTCGTCGGACCGGTACGGCGGCTGGCAGTCCAATGAGAGCTGGCAGGGCGAGGAGTGGAGCGTGCGCCATGTGGCGGGCGCGAGCGCGCAGGGAAAGACCTACCGCTGCCCCGGCTGCGACCAGTTGATCCCCTCCGGGGTGCCGCACGTGGTGGCCTGGCCGGAGCACTCGGGCGTCGACGAGCGGCGGCACTGGCACAAGGCCTGCTGGAACGCGAAGGACCGCCGCACCACGCGGGTGCAGCGGTCCCGTAACGCGCCCAGGTTCTAGGCGCCTTCGGCGTTCCCGGCGGCAGACCGTCCTGCGCGGACCGCCTTGTCCGGGCGGTCCTGTGCGGCCGTCCTGTTCGGGCGGTCCTGCCGGTGGGCGCGGCCGTCAGACGTCCCGGCGCTCCAGGAGGACGAAGGCGCCGACGACCGCCGCCGCCGTCACCCCGGCGAGCAGACCGAGCTGGGCACCGCCGTTGCCGTTCTCCGAGTCGAGCCGGAAGACGTGGGCGAGGGCGTTCGGCGCGTTGTACTCCTGCATCTTCTCGCCGATCGTGCGCATGCTCTCGGACATCATCAGGAACGCGGGCATGATCGCGGGCAGGAGCACGACACCGAGCATCGTGGTGATCGCGCCCGCCGAGTGACGCAGCATCGAGCCCACCGCGAGCGCGAGCACGCCCAGCAGGGAGACGTACAGCGCGCCCATCACGACGGTGCCGCCCCAGGCGATGTCCGAGGCGTCGCCGGAGGCGTCGCTGTGCATGCCCTCGGTGAACAGACCGACGAGCCCGATCGCGAAGGCCGAGACGCCGAACGCCACCGCGAAGAAGATGACCAGCTTGGCGGCCAGCACCCGGTACCGCTGCGGCGAGGCCGTGAACGTCGTCCGGATCATGCCCGTGCCGTACTCGGAGGAGACCACGAGCACGCCCAGGGTGATCAGGCAGATCTGCCCGAGCATCAGGCCGAAGAACGCCGGGATCGTGTACGGCACGTCGCCGAAGTCCTCGTTCGTGGTCTGCGCGGCGACCAGGAAGCCGATGCCGACCACCAGGAGCAGGAAGATCCCGAGCGTCCACATCGTGGAGCGCACCGACTTGATCTTCGTCCACTCGGAGTTGAGCGCGTGCCCGAGGTGGGTGCGGGTGACGGGGATCGGCGAGGTGTACGAATGGCCGGGCGCCGCCTGCCAGTCGGGGGCAGCGGCGGCCTGCTGCGGCATCGGGGGCTGGGGCGTGCTCATCGGGCGTCCTCGGGCTTGGTCAGGTCGGCGGCGGGCGCGGTCGTGGGTGCGGACTCGGGCGCGGGTGCCGGGGCGGCGGGCGCGGGAGCGGCGGCGGGCGGGCTCGCGGGGCCCTGGGCGTACGGGTTGACGTCCGTGGCGCCGGGGGCCGCCGGAGCGCCGTACGGGCCCGGAGCGCCCGCCTCGGGGGCCGCGGGAGCGCCGTAGGGACCGGCCTGCGGCATGGCGAAGGGCTGCCCGCCCTGCTGGGGCGGCAGCGGCGCGTACCAGCCGGGCTGGCCCTGGCCCGCCACCGGCATCTGCGGCGGCGGCATGGCGCCCGGCGGCAGCGGCTGCTGGAGCCCGGCCTTCTGGTCGACGGTCGAGCGGTAGTCGACGGCGCCCTGCGTCATCCGCATGTACGCCTCCTCCAGCGAGGCCTGGTGCGGCGACAGCTCCCACAGGCGGACGTCGGAGGAGTGCGCGAGGTCGCTGATGCGGGGGAGCGGAAGTCCGGTGACGCGCAGCGCGCCGTCCTGCTCGGGCAGCACCTGGCCGCCGGCCTCGGTCAGCGCGGCGGTCAGCTTCTCGCGCTGCTGCGGCTCGGTGTCGGGGGTGCGCACCCGGGCGAAGTCGGCCGAGTTGTGCGAGATGAAGTCCTTGATGTTCTGGTCGGCGAGAAGCTGGCCGCGGCCGATCACGATGAGGTGGTCGGCGGTCAGCGCCATCTCGCTCATCAGGTGCGAGGAGACGAAGACCGTACGGCCCTCGGCGGCCAGGGACTTCATCAGGTTGCGCACCCAAAGGATGCCCTCGGGGTCGAGGCCGTTGACCGGCTCGTCGAAGAGCAGCACCTGGGGGTCGCCGAGGAGCGCGGCGGCGATGCCGAGGCGCTGGCCCATACCGAGCGAGAAGCCCTTGGAGCGCTTCCGGGCCACGTCCTGGAGGCCGACGACACCGAGCACCTCGTCCACGCGGCGGGCCGGGATGCCCGAGAGCTGGGCCAGGCTCAGCAGGTGGTTGCGGGCGCTCCGGCCGCCGTGGACGGCCTTGGCGTCGAGGAGCGCGCCGACCTGGCGGGGCGCGTTGGGCAGCCTGCGGTAGGGGAAGCCGCCGATCGTCACCTGCCCGGAGGTCGGGTTGTCGAGGCCCAGGATCATGCGCATCGTCGTCGACTTGCCCGAGCCGTTGGGCCCGAGGAACCCGGTGACGGCACCAGGCCGGACCTGGAAGGAAAGGTTGTACACGGCCGTCTTGGCGCCGTAGCGCTTCGTCAGGCCGACTGCCTCGATCATTCTCCGCACCCATCGAAAGGTTCAGGACGTCGGGGCGCACGCCCCCGTAAGGGTTAGGAGGATATCCGGGCGTCGGCGGTTCCACTCAAGGGGAAGTAAAGTCCCGCCCATCAACGGGTGAAAGATCCAGGAGAGGGCGAGTTTTCGTACGGCCGTTCTGTCAGGTACTCGTCTTTCCTGGTGGGACGGGAAAAGAGAATGCGTCGCCCTGATCAAGTCGATCGCGTTGAGACTCTTCGGCTGGTGGCTGGTCAGACTTCGACGGGCCGACTTCTCCCCGGTCCGGACGGTGACGATCCGTCGGGGCGGTCTACGCGTCCCGTTTCTTGAGCAGGGCGTAGCCGCCGGCCAGGGACACGGCCACCCACAGCAGCATGATGCCGAGGCCGCCCCAGGGACCGTAGGGGGTGTCGTCGATGGGTGTCACCACCCGCAGGATCCTGCTGCCGGCCTGGTCGGGGAGGTAGCGGCCGACCTTCTTGGTCGCGGAGACCGCGCCCAGGATGTTGGAGATCAGGAAGAAGAACGGCATCAGGATGCCCAGCGAGAGCATCGGGGAGCGCAGCATCGCCGCGACACCCATCGAGAACACGGCGATGAGCGTCATGTAGAGCCCTCCGCCGATCACCGCGCGCAGCACCCCCGTGTCGCTGATCGACGCCTTGTGCGTGCCGAGCGCCGCCTGCCCCACGAAGAACGTGATGAAGCTGGTGATCATCCCGACGGCCAGGGCGAGGCCGGCCGCCACCGCGACCTTGCTGAACAGGAAGGTGCCGCGCTGGGGGACCGCCGAGAGCGAGGTGCGGATCATGCCGGTGCTGTACTCGTTGCCGACGACGAGCACGCCGAACACGATCATCGCGAGCTGGCCGAGGGTCATGCCCGCGAAACTGATGAACGTCGGGTCGAAGGTGAGCCGGTCCTGGCGGCTCAGGTTGTCGAACTCGTTCTTGGAGAGGATCGAGATGAGCAGGCCCAGCGCGATCGTGACGACTGCCGCGAGGCTCAGCGTCCACACCGTGGACGACACTGAACGGATCTTGGTCCACTCGGACCTGAGGACCTGGGTGGCCGCCATCTCTCAGCCCTTCTTCCAGTCGCTGCCCCACTGCGGGCCAGGGGCGGGGACGGGGCGCGCGTCCGGCGGGCCCGACGCGAGTTCCTGCCCCGGCGCGAGTTCCTGCCCCGGCGCGTCCGTGTGCGCGTGGTACTCCACCGACTCCGCGGTCAGGCGCATGAACGCCTCCTCCAGCGAAGCCTGCTGAGGGCTCAGCTCGTGCAGCACGAGCCGATGCTGCGCGGCCAGCTCCCCGATGCGCTCCGGTTTCCCGTCGTCCACCTCCAGCGCCCCGCCGCCCGTCTGGACGACGGTGATCCCCGCGCTCGTCAGCACGTCGAGCAGCCGCTCGCGCTGCGGGGAGCGGACCCGGACGTAACTGCGCGAGTTCTGCCGGATGAAGTCCGCCATCGAGGTGTCGGCGAGCAGCCTGCCCTGGCCGATGACGACGAGATGGTCGGCGGTCAGCGCCATCTCGCTCATGAGGTGGGAGGAGACGAAGACCGTACGGCCCTGGGACGCGAGGGATTTCATCAGGTTGCGGATCCAGTGGATGCCCTCGGGGTCGAGGCCGTTGACCGGCTCGTCGAACATCAGGATCCGCGGGTCGCCCAGCAGCGCGCCCGCGATGCCGAGCCGCTGGCCCATGCCCAGCGAGAACCCCTTCGCCTTCTTCCGCGCGACCGCGGTGAGGCCGACGGTGTCGAGGACCTCGTGCACCCGGGCCCGCGGGATGCCGTTGCTCTGGGCGAGGCACAGCAGATGGTTGAAGGCGCTGCGGCCACCGTGCATGGCCTGGGCGTCCAGCAGGGCGCCGATGTACTTGAGAGGGTCCTTGAGCCGGTCGTAGTGCTGCCCGTCGATCCGTACGTCGCCGGCCGTGGGACGGTCGAGCCCGAGCATCATCCGCATCGTCGTGGACTTCCCGGCGCCGTTGGGACCGAGGAAGCCGGTCACGATGCCGGGTCTGACGGAGAAGGTGAGGTTGTTGACCGCCACCTTCTCGCCGTACCGCTTCGTCAGCCCCTCGAGCTCGATCATGCGGCCACGCTAAGACGGCCCCCGGGGGCCTGCCACTTGACGACAAGGCCCGCGCCCTCGGCAGAGGGAGCGGGCCCTGGTGTCGTGCTGTGCGGTTACCGGGACTGCTGTGCCGGAACCCCGCGGGAGATCGGCTCGTCCTCCGCCGGGCCGGTGGCGGCGGCCACCGCGGCGCCCGTGAGCGTCGCGAGCATCTCGCGGACGTTCGTGAGCTGCGCGTTGATCGAGTCGCGGCGGTTGGTGAGGGCGGCCAGCTCGCGCTCGGACTCCGAACGGATCCGGTCGGCCTTGGCGTTGGCGTCGGCCACGATGTCCTCGGCCTGGCGCTGAGCCGTCTCCACCGTCTGGCGGGCGCGGCGCTCGGCGTCCGTGCGCAGCTTCTCGGCCTCCAGGCGGAGCTGCTCCGCGCGGTGCTCGATCTCCGCGAGGCGCTTCTCGGCCTTGGCCTGCCGCGAGGCCAGGTCGCGCTCGGACTGCTCGCGGCGCTTGGCGAGGTTCGTCTCGAAATCGGCGGCGGCCTGGGCCGCCTTGGCGCGGGTCTCCTCGAAGAGGGCGTCCGCCTCCTCGCGCTTGGAGGACGCGTCCTTCTGCGCCTCGGAGCGCAGCTGAGAGGCGTCGCTCTTGGCCTTCTCGACGATCCGGACGCCCTCGTCCTCCGCCTTGGACTTGCGGTCCGCGGCGAACGACTCGGCGTCGTTGCGCACCTGCTGAGCCGCCGACTCGGCGAGCTCGCGGTGCTGCTCGGACGCGCGACGGGCCTCCTCGCGCAGGTCCTTGGCCTCCTCCTCGGCGAGGCGGAGGATCTTCTCGACGCGTGCGCCGAGACCGGCGTACGACGGCTCGGCGTCGCTCACCTGCGCCTGGGCGTTCTGCGTTTCGAGATGGAGTTCCTCGATGCGCTTTTCAAGGGCGGTGATACGGGCCAGAGCGCTGTCACGGTCGGAGACGAGCTTCGAGATGCGTTCGTCCACCTGAGCGCGGTCGTATCCACGCCGCACAAGCTCGAAGCCGTAGGGGGAAGTGTCGCTCATGGGGTTCCTGTCGAATGAGACCGGTGAGGTGATAGGTGGAATCCTAGGGGGCAATGCGGTGTGTCATCGAGCGGATACGTGTTTGATCTGGAGAATGACACCCCTTTTGGGTGGCCGGCCGTCGGAAGACTTGCCAGAACCTGTGACAAACGTCCTACTAAGCACGTAATCCGCGCTTCCGCCTAGCTCTCCGACGCCTTGCCACCCGACCGTGCCGCCCCCGCGGCCGCACCGGCCTTCACCCCGCCGTCCTTGCCGGCCGCGGGAGCCTCGAAGGACTCCAACGCTTCCAGGACGTCCTGGACACGGGAGATCTCCGTGTTGATGTCCTCACGCCGCCGGACGAGGACCTCCAGGTCGCGCTTGCCCTCCTCGACGGCGGCCTTCGCCTCCTGGATGGCCTCAGACCTGATCTTCTCCGCCTCGCCGACGAGCGAGGACTTCTTCTGCTCGGCCTCCTTGAGGAGCCCCTCGGCCTTGCGCACGGCCGCGATACGGACCTTGCTCGCCTCGGAGTTCGCCTCCGCCACCAGGTCCTTGGCCTTCGCCTCGGCCTCGGCGAGCTGGTCCTCGGCGGCCTTGATGAGCGCGTCGCACCGGTCGCCCGCGTTCTTCATCGCCTCGGACGACTCGCGGCGCGCCCGCTCGTGCAGATCCTCGATCTCGGACGTGACACGGTCGCGCAGTTCCTCGGCGCGCTCCCGGATCGCCGTGGCGTCCCGGCGCGCGCCGATCAGCAGCTCGTCCGCGTCCGCACGGGACCGCTCCACGAGGGTGTTGCCCTCGACGGTCGCCTCCGAGACGAGCCGCTCGGCCTCGCCACGCGCCACACCGACCATCGTGTCGGCCTGCGACTCGGCGTCCGCCGTCGTCTTCTGCGCGCTCTGCTGCGCCTCCGAGAGCAGCTTGTCCGCCTCGGCCGCCGTCTCGGAGATGAGCGTGTCGACCTGCTCGGCCGCCTCGGAGCGCTTCTTGTTGGCCTCCTGGCGTGCCTCGTCCAGCAGGCGGTCGGCCTCCTCGCGCGCGGCCGTCGTACGCCGCTCGCCCTCCTCCGTCGCCCGTACCTTGAAGCGCTCGGCCTCGGTGCGGATCCGCTCGGAGTGCTGCTGAGCGGAACCGACCGCCTCGGCGGCCTCGGCGCGCAGCCGCTCCGCGTCACCGGTCGCGTCCGCGATGAGCTTCTCGGCCTTGGCCACGGACTCGGCGCGTACCCGTTCGGCCTCGGCCGCGGTCTCGGTCCCGAGCCGCTCGGCCTCCGCCGTCGCCTCGGTGATGAGCGTGTCCACCTGCGCGGCGGCGTCCGAGCGGATCCGGTTCGCGTCCTCCCGGGCGTCCGCACGGGTGCGCGCGGCGTCCTGGTCGGCGTTCGCGATGGCGTCCGACACCTCGGTGCGCACCCGCTGGGCGTGCTCGGAGGCGTCCGAGCGCATCCGCTCGGCCTCCGCGATCGCTTCCGCGACCGTGCGCTCCGCGAGCGCGCTCGCGGCCTCCCGCTCCTCGCTCGCCTCGCGCCGCAGCCGCGCCGCGTCCTCGGAGGCCCGCTCGCGCTCGGCGTACGCGTCGGCGCGGACCCGGTCCGCCTCCTCCTGCGCCTCGGTCCGCGTACGGTCCGCCACGTGCTCGGCGGCCGAGCGCAGCCCGGTGATCTCCTCCTGGGCCTGCTCGTGCAGCCCCGCCACCGAGTCCCGCACCTGCTGCGCGGTCTGCTCGGCGTTGGTGACCATCTCGGTCGCGCGCCGGTCGGCCTCCTCCACGAGACGTACGGCCTCGGCCTGTGCCTCCTCGACGCGCTTGCGCGCGGAAGCCAGCAGTTCCTCGCTCTGCTCGCGGGCCCGCTCGCGCTCCTGGTCGGCCTCCTGGCGCGCCGAACCGAGGGTCTCCTCGGCCTCGCGGCGGCGCCGGGCGGCCTCCTCCTGCGCGGCGGCCAGCGTCTCGGCACCCTCGGCCGCCAGGCGCTCGGCCGCTGCCTGTGCCTCGCTCCGCACCCGGTCGGCGCTGTCCTGTGCCTCCGACTTGAGCCGCTCGGCCTCCGCCGCCGCGTCCGAACGCAGCCGTACGGCGATGGCCTCGCCCTCGGCACGGGACGTCGAAGCGTCCGCCGCGGCCTCGTCGCGCAGCCGGTCGGCCTCCGTCGCGGCCTGAGCCTGGAGCGTACGGATCCGCTCGGCGGACTCCGAACGCAGCCGGTCGATCTCCTCGGCGGCCTCGCGGCGGATCCGCTCGGCCTCGCCGCGCGCGTCGGTCAGCGCCTGCTCGGCGGCGGCCAGACGCTCCTCGGCCTCCGTGTGCAGCCGGGCCAGCCCCTCGGCGGCCTCGGCCTGACGGGCCTCTATGGCCCGCTCGGTCTCCTCGCGCTGCCGCTCGGCGGCCCGCTCCGCGTCGGCCGCGATCGTCTCGGCCTGCTCGACGGCGTCCGCGCGGTTCCGCTCGGCCTCCGCACGGGTCCGCTCCAGCGTCTCCTCGGCCTGCCGGCGCAGCGTCGTGGCGCGCTCGATGGCCTCGGTGCGGACCTTCTCGCTGTCCGCCGTGGCGGCCTGGCGCAGCTCGTCCGCGTCCGCCTTCGCCTTGGCGAGCACTTCCTCGGCGGTCCGCGCGCCCTCCTCGATCTGCTGGACGGCCTCGCGCCGGGCCTCGGCGCGGATGCGCTCACCCTCGGCGACCGCGTCCGAACGCAGCTGCTCCGCGTCCCCGCGCAGCCGCCGCGCCTCCTCCTGGAGCTCGACCGTCTTGGCGCGGTACTCCTTGGTGTCGTCCTTCGCCGTGCCCTTGAGCTGCTCGGCGATGTCGTGCGCCTCGGCGCGCAGCCGGTCGGCCTCGGTCTCCGCCTCGGTGCGGATCCGCTCGGCCTCCTCGGACGCCGCCTTCGTGGTCCGCTTGGCCTCCTCGGACGCCTTGTTCAGGACGTCCTCGGCGGTCCGGGCCGCCTTGGCGAGCTGGGAGGCTGTCTCCTCGGCGGTGAGGCTGCGCGCGCTCTCCTCGGCCTCCGCGACGATCGTCTCGGCCTTGCTGCGGGCGTCCGCGACGATCTGCTCGGCCTCGGACTTGGTGGTCTCGGCCTCCTGGCTGGCCTCGTTGACCAGCCGGGCGACCTGCTCCTTCGCCGTACGGGTGCGCTGTTCGTTGACCGACTCGGCGCTCGCGATCGTCTTCGCCGCGGCTTCCTTGGCCTCGTTCAGGACCTTGTCGGCCTCGGCCTGCGCCTCGCGCAGCGCCGCCTCGGCGGCGCTCATCCGCTGCTCGGCGGTCCGGCTCAGCTCGGTGGCCTGACGGCGGGCGTTGTCCGACTCGCTCGCCGTGGAGCTGCGCAGCTGCTCGGCGTGGTCGGTGGCCTCCTGGGCCTGGGTCGAGGCGGCGTTCAGCAGCCGCTCGGCGTCCGTGCGGGCACGGCGCAGCAGCGCCTCGGCCTCCGCGCGGGCCGCCTCGGCGTCGGTGGTGAGCCGCTGGCGGGCTTCGGCGGCGACCCGCTCGGCCTCGGCGCGGGCCGCGGCGAGCGCCTGCTCGGCCTCGGCGCGCGACTCGTCCAGCAGCCGGCGGGCCTGGGACTCGGAGCGGGCGCGGAGCTGTTCCGCCCACGCCACGTTCTCGTTGACGTGCGACTCGACGGTCTGGCGGCGTTCCGCCAGCTCCTGGTCGAGCTGCTGACGCCGGGTGACGGCCTCCTGGTGCAGCTCCGCCTGGAGCCGGGCCGAATGCTCGGCGTGCTCCTGCAGGAGACGCTGGGTCTGCGCCCGTGCCTGGCTGATCTCGCGCTCGGCGTCGACGCGCAGCTGGTCGGCCTGCATCTGGGCATTACGGAGCATCTGCTCGGCCTGGTAGCCGATGTCGGCCCCGTCGTAGGCAGGACGGGTCGCCAGACTGCGGCGCGCCTCGTGCAGCTTGGCGCGCAGCACCTCGACCTGATAGCCGCGGTCCTCGGCGTGCTGGACGGCCTTCTCCCGCTCGGTCTTCAGCCGTTCCATCTCGGCCTCGAACCGAGAGAGGTGGTCGACGTCAGCCGCCGGCTCTCGCTCCTGGCGTTCGTAGCCCCGCACTGCGCGGTCCCATCCGTCCCCTGGTCGCAAGTAATTCCGAACGAGCACCGTTCTTCCGCCGAACGGGGCCCCCGGGGAATGGTGTCAGATCAACGGCGGAGCACGGGCTGCTGCCCCGACGCTCGCCCCCCGAAACCTGGACCCCGGCCCTTGGTCCCGCTCGCCGGAAGGCGTCAGGACCGCGGCCGTCCCCCGCGAAAGGCGACGGCCGAGCCCAACCCTACCGGCCCAGATATACGGAGGTCAGTGCTCAGGTGACTCAACCGCCGCCGAAGTGACCAGTTCTGTCAGGACGCCGTGGCAATCCTTGGGGTGCAGAAACGTGATCCGGGACCCCATGGACCCGGTCCGGGGCTCGTCGTAGAGCACCCGGACGCCCTTGTTCCGGATGTCCGCGGCGTCACCGTCGACGTCCGCCGTGCCGAAGGCGATGTGGTGCACGCCCTCGCCGTTCTTGGCCAGCCATTTGCCCACGGCGGAGTCCTCGCGGGTGGGTTCCAGCAGTTGGAGGTAGGAGGCGCCGCCGTCGGACGTCTCGTTGATCTTGAGCATGGCCTCCCGGACGCCCTGCTCCTCATTGATCTCGGAGTGGAAGACTTCGAAGCCGTACGTCGCACGGTAGAACTCGACAGTGGCGTCGAGGTCGAAACAGGCGATCCCGATGTGGTCGATTCGCGTCAGCATGGAGTCAGTGCAGCGCTCCCGGCGTGGTTACGCAACGTGCGCGCGATCACACTGCGGGCCGGATGACGGGTGGCCTACCGCTCAGTACATTCTCAGTAAACCCTCGTTCACTCCTCGGCTGTGCAGCCGGTAAGGGGATCGCACCTCATGTCTGGAACGAACAGCAGTACCTCGGTGATCGTCGCGGGCGCCCGAACGCCCATGGGACGGTTGCTGGGCTCGCTGAAGTCCTTCTCCGGGGCCGACCTCGGTGGCTTCGCGATCAAGGCCGCCCTCGACCGTGCGGGCATCGGCGGCGACCAGGTGCAGTACGTGATCATGGGCCAGGTGCTCCAGGCCGGGGCAGGGCAGATCCCGGCACGCCAGGCCGCCGTCAAGGCGGGCATCCCCATGAACGTCCCGGCGCTCACCATCAACAAGGTGTGCCTCTCCGGCCTCGACGCCATCGCCCTCGCGGACCAGCTGATCCGCGCCGGCGAGTTCGACATCGTGGTCGCCGGCGGCCAGGAGTCCATGACGAACGCCCCGCACCTGCTCCCGAAGTCCCGCGAGGGCTACAAGTACGGCGCCATCGAGATGCTCGACGCCATGGCCCATGACGGTCTGACGGACGCCTTCGAGAACATCGCCATGGGCGAGTCCACGGAGAAGCACAACACCCGTCTCGGCATCCAGCGCCCGGTGCAGGACGAGATCGCCGCCCTCTCCCACCAGCGCGCGGCCGCCGCTCAGAAGAACGGCGTCTTCGAGGCGGAGATCACACCGATCGAGATCCCGCAGCGCAAGGGCGAGCCCGTCGTCTTCAGCAAGGACGAGGGCATCCGCGCCGAGACGACCGCCGAGTCGCTCGGCAGGCTGCGCCCCGCCTTCGCCAAGGACGGCACCATCACCGCCGGCAGCGCCTCCCAGATCTCGGACGGCGCGGCCGCCGTGGTCGTGATGAGCAAGGCCAAGGCGCTGGAGCTCGGTCTGGACTGGATCGCGGAGATCGGCGCCCACGGCAACGTGGCGGGCCCGGACAACTCCCTCCAGTCGCAGCCCTCGAACGCGATCCTGCACGCCCTGAAGAAGGAGGGCCTGGAGGTCGAGGACCTCGACCTGATCGAGATCAACGAGGCCTTCGCGGCCGTCGCGGTCCAGTCAATGAAGGACCTCGGGGTGTCCACGGAAAAGGTGAACGTCAACGGCGGCGCCATCGCCCTCGGTCACCCGATCGGCATGTCCGGCGCCCGGCTCGTGCTGCACCTGGCCCTCGAACTGAAGCGGCGCGGCGGCGGTGTGGGCGCGGCCGCCCTGTGCGGCGGCGGCGGTCAGGGCGATGCTCTGATCGTGCGGGTGGCCAAGGCCTGACCCGCGTTCGACCGACCGACCTCTCGTGAACGGAGCTGTGATGCAGGACGTCTCCTCGCTGGTGACCCAGGCCAGGGAAGGACGGCCGCGGGCGGTGGCCAGGCTGATCTCCCTCGTGGAGGGAGCCGCACCGCAGCTCCGTGAGGTCATGGCCGCGCTGGCCCCGCTGACCGGCAACGCGTACGTGGTGGGGCTCACCGGTTCGCCCGGCGTCGGCAAGTCGACGTCGACGTCGGCGCTGGTGAAGGCCTACCGGCGGCAGGGCAAGCGGGTCGGCGTACTGGCCGTCGACCCGTCCTCGCCGTTCTCCGGCGGCGCGCTGCTCGGCGACCGCGTCCGGATGTCCGACCACGCCTCGGACCCGGGCGTCTACATCCGCTCGATGGCGACGCGCGGTCACCTGGGCGGACTGGCCTGGTCGGCCCCCCAGGCCATCCGGGTCCTGGACGCGGCGGGCTGCGACGTGATCCTGGTGGAGACGGTGGGCGTCGGCCAGTCGGAGGTGGAGATCGCCTCCCAGGCCGACACCTCCGTCGTCCTCCTCGCCCCCGGCATGGGCGACGGCATCCAGGCGGCCAAGGCCGGAATCCTGGAGATCGGCGACGTGTACGTCGTCAACAAGGCCGACCGCGACGGCGCCGACGCGACCGCCCGCGAGCTCAACCACATGCTCAGCCTCGGTGAGTCCCGGGGCCCGGGGGCCTGGCGCCCGCCGATCGTCAAGACCGTGGCCGCGCGCGGGGAGGGCATCGACGAGGTCGTCGAGGCGCTGGAGAAGCACCGGGCGTGGATGGAGGAGCACGGCGTCCTGGCCGAGCGCCGGCTCGCCCGGGCGTCCCAGGAGGTCGAGACGATCGCCGTCACCGCGCTGCGCCGGCGGATCGGCGACCTCCACGGCGACCGCCGTCTCAGCGCCCTCGCCGAGCGCATCGTCGCGGGCGAACTGGACCCCTACGAAGCCGCCGACACCCTGATCCAGGGCCTGACGGAGAGCTGAACCGGACCGGCGCGAGGCGCCGGGACACCCGCTCCGGAGCCGACCCGCACTCTCCTGTGCCGGGTCGGCTCGACGCGTTTCCGGCACGATGCGGCGCGCAACAGGAGAACCCACCCTTGCCGCAGCGGCACGGCGCGGTGTGGTGCGCCGGGACCCTCACGGGAGCCGCGGCGACCACCCGTGACCCGTCCAGGGGTGCGATGACACGGGCGGGTGTGCTCACGCGGCGAGCGCCGCGGAGGCGCCGGCTTCACGCCGGTACCCCGAGGGACGCTTCGGGGTGCGGCGGCACGCGCGGCTCTGCCGACACCCGCCGGTGCGCCGGAGGGACGAGCGCCGGAGGCGGTGCCGAGCGCTGGCCGCGGGGCGGCGGGACGGCGGCGGTTCCGTCTGTGCGGGAACGCACGGACCCCGCGTCCGGATGTGGACGCGGGGTCCGTGCGGCCTGCGGCGCGCGGCCCGTGGTGACGGGCGGCGCGCGACTGCCCGGCCGAGGCCTGCCACCGGGATCACGCCGCTGACGCGGCGCCCCGGGGTCCTACGGTTTGCCGCGCTGTCCCAGCAGGTGTTCGGCGATCGGGCGCAGGGACTTGTGCAGGTCCTCCAGCGCCTCGGGTGACAGCAGGTCGATGAAGTGCCGCCGCACGGACGCCACATGATGCGGCGAGACCTTCTGCATCGTCTCCATGCCGTGCTCGGTGAGGACCGCGTACAGCCCTCGCCGGTCGGACTCGCAGTTCTCCCGGCGCACAAGATCCGCGTTCTCCATGCGCGTGATCTGGTGCGAGAGCCGGCTCTTGGACTGGAGGGTGGCGGACGCCAGGTCGCTCATCCGCATCCGCACGCCCTCCGACTCGGAGAGGTTCACCAGGATCTCGTAGTCGTTCATCGTCAGCCCGAACGGCTGGAGGTCCCTCTCAAGCTGGTACGTCAACAGCCTGTTGACCTCCAGGTGGGTGCGCCAGGCGCACTGCTCCGCATCGGTCAGCCAGCGCGTGGCCGTCTCGGTCTCCATAAATGAAGTCTACCTAAAATGTTGAAAGGCGAACTAGTGAGGGGTTATGTGACTGTGCGCACGTGTTCGACGTGCGTTCGATGTCACACTCCGCAGACTACCGCTCACAGCCCGAAGCGACGCTGGAGGTCCCCCAGCTGTCCGGGAAGGCGCGGTGCGCCGGCTTGCCCCCCGTGCTGACCGGGCACCCCTCCCGCGCCGGGCACTCCCGCCTGCTGCGGGACCGCCCCCGTGGCCTGCTCGGCCATCAGGATCTCGGTGGACTGGAGCAGCACCGTGCCCGCCCCCACGAACTCGAACTGGTGCTCCTCGCCGGAGGCCCCTCCGAGGCCCGTCATCGCACGTAGACCGCCCATCACGCCTGTCATGTACGCATGGTCGTAGTGGTGGCAGGGGGAGGGGCAGTCCGCCCATCCGACGAGGGCCTGCGGGTCCACCCGGATCGGGGGTTCCATGAACACCACCGGACCGTTGGACGCGGCCACGAACTTGCCGGTTCCGATCAGTGTCAGAAAGCCCGGCACGATCGACTGCTTGAGCGCGAGACTTGGCTGAAAAGCGAGCAAGTTGCCAGAGCGAATGGTCAAGTTGCCGTCGTCGAGATCGTACGAATTCACGTCGAAGGCCCGGTCGGCGAGCAGCATCTTGCCCGAGCCCTGTGCCACGACCCAGTCGCTCGCGTGCAGTGGCGAATGGAACGACGTACGGACAAGACGGTCAAGTCGGCCGTGCCCGATGCCGTTGAACTCCATCGATCCGTAGTAGGCGATCATCTTGCCCTTCTGCAGGAACCACTGGCTCCCCTTGAGCTCCACGCAGAAGGTGTAGTTGTTGACGTTGTCGTCGACCGGCAGCGACATCGGATCGTGGATCACCGGACCGCCGGGGGTTCCGTACCCGCTCACAGCTTCTCCTCCGAGGCCTGGACGTACACCGAACCGCTGCCGCTCAGCTCCAGCTGGAACGCCTCGCCCGAACCGCGTCCCACCATGTCGCGCCAGCCAAGCGCCGTGGACAGCTTGTTGCGTACGTCGCCGTGGTGCGCCACATACGCCTGCGGGTCGACGTGCACCGCGCGCTGCGGGGTGATCGGGATCTCGAAGACCCCGCCGTGCGCCATCACGGCCACCGCCCCGTGGCCCTTGAGCGTGGTCGTGAACAGCCCCTGACCCGTCACCTGGCCCCGCACCATGCCCATGACGCCGCCCTGTGAGCCCAGGAACATCGTGCCCTGCTGGAGTGTCCCGTCGAAGGCCAGCAGCCGGTCCGCCTCGACATACAGGGTGTCCCCGGTGAGGCTGATCACCTGGACATGGTGGCCGCCGTGCCCGAAGAGCACCGTGCCCGAACCCTCCACGGTCATGAGGGGAGTCGCCTCGTTGGCCAGGCGGCGGCCGATCATCGACATCACCCCGCCCTGCCCGCCCTGGATGTTGGGGGTGAACGACACGTCGCCCTTGTACGCGAGCATCGCGCCGCGCTGGCTGAACAGCCGCTGCCCCGGCAGCACCGTCGCCTCGACCACCTTCGAGTTCACCTCGCGGAACGCCATCTCAGACATCCCCCGCGATCGTGTTGCGCTCACTGGGCTGGACGTAGACCAGCCCGTCGCCCTCGAAGCGCATCTGGAACGCCTCGCCTCCGCCCTCACCGAGGAGGGTGCGGAACGTCACACCGGACTGCAACGACTGCCGCACATTGCCCTGGTGGGCGATGTACGCGCCGGGGTCGACCGTCAGCGGGTACTGGGAACTGACCCGCAGCACCACCGCGGGCCCGTCCGACGTGATCGCCGCCTGGCCGTGGCCCTCGACGGTCGTCGTGAACAGACCGTTGCCCTGCGAGGCGCCGCGCAGCCCCGTGAACGTCGTACCCGTGCGCAGCCCCGTGTCCGTGGCGAGCAGATTGCTCGACTCCACGTACAGCTTGTCCCCCTGAAGGGACACCATGTTGATCTCCGAGGCCCGGTCCGCGAACCAGCAGGTGCCGTGCCCCTTCACCTCCATCACCGTCATCTGCTCGCCGGTGAGGCGCCGGGTCACCATTCCCCGGATCCCCTCACCGCCCCCGCTGAGCTTCTTGAAGGCCATCTGGCCGTCGTACGCGACCATGGAGCCGTTCTTCGCTTTCACGGCGTCCCCGGTCATGTCGACGGCCAGCACCTTGCTGCCCTGAAGTCGAAACATCGCCACGCTGAGACGGTAGCCGCAGTGCCGGACCGCCGACAGAGCCCCCGGGTGGATCCCGTCCCTGATCCGCCCCCTAGGGGTGCCCCGCGGTGTCGTCCGGGCCCCGGACCCGGGATCCCGCCCGTCGGATGCCACAATGACCGGGACGCTTGTGCTTGCGTTCACAAGGAAGCGTCTCCCCCGACAGCGATCCCATCGAAGGTGACCCGTGGACATAAAGACCGCCACCGCACTCCGCCGGCTCCGTCTGGTCTCGGCCCCCGAAGCCGTTTCCTTCCTGCTGCTGCTCGTCTGCTCGGTGCTGAAGCGGACCACGGACTTCAACGCCGTCCCCGTGATGGGCGCGGTCCACGGCGTCCTCTTCATCCTGTACGTGATCTTCTGGGCCTTCGCCTGGTACCGCGCCCGGTGGGGCGTCGGCATCGCCGCCCTCTACTTCGCCCTCTCCGTCCTGCCCACCGGCGGCTTCTTCGCCGAGCGCAAGCTCAAGCGCGAGACCGAGGACGCGGTCGTCGCCTCCCGCACGTTCGCCGAAGGAGCCGTGAAGGCATGATCGTCGCCTTCTCCGTGACGCCGCTGGGTGTCGGCGAGGACGTGGGGGAGTACGTCGCCGACGCCGTCCGCGTGGTCCGTGAGTCGGGGCTGCCCAACCGCACCGACGCGATGTTCACCTCGATCGAAGGCGAGTGGGACGAGGTGATGGCCGTCGTCAAGCGTGCCGTCGCCGCCGTCGAGGCCCGCGCGCCCCGCGTCTCGGTCGTCCTCAAGGCGGACATCCGTCCCGGCGTGACGGACGGTCTCACCTCCAAGGTGGAGACGGTGGAGCGGCACCTGTCGGCATGACGCCATGACGGTATGTCGGCATATCGGCACAGCCGCGGACGCGTGCCCCGCGCAGTGAACCCCGGTCCCCAGGGCCGGGGTTCACGCATGTCCGCCCGGCGGGTCGAAAGACCACCCGCCCGCCCGCCGCCGCACCCCTTCGGACCCGCCCCGCTCGACGCGTCGCGAAAACTCCCCTTATGTGTGGGTATCAGCCATGGCGATCACTGGACTCGCTGAACCACGGGAGGGTGATGTGCGGCCCGCGGGCTACGACTACGACACCTACAGCCGACTCGCCGGACCCCTGACCCAGCCGTCCGGCCCCGGCTACCGGGTGCAGTACACCAAGCTCCTGTCGCGCGAGCCGCACCGAATAGCCGCCATCCTGCTGATGACCCTCGCCCCGGTCCTCACCGGCGCGCTCCTCGTCTACCTCGTGTGGCCCACCCACTGGGTGCAGCGCGAAGACGGCGAGCCATGGCGGAACGCCCTCGACACCACGATGCTCGTCGTCATCGGCCTGATCGAACTCTTCATGGTCGTCAACGTCCTGAGCATCGCCCACGCGACGCTGGTCGCCCGCGACCCCGTACCCGTCGTTCCCGCGCAGGGGACCCGGGTCGCCTTCCTCACCACCTACGTCCCGGGAAAGGAACCCCTCGCCACGGTCCGCGCGACCCTCGAAGGCGCGGTCCGGCTCACCCACTCCGGTCCGCTCGACGTCTGGCTGCTCGACGAGGGCGACGACGACCAGGCCAGAGCCCTGTGCGCCGAGCTCGGCGTCCGGCACTTCACCCGGTCCGGCGTGCCCGAGTGGAACCGCCCCGAGGGAAGCCACAAGGCCCGTACCAAACACGGCAACTACAACGCGTGGCTCGCCCTCTACGGGCACGCCTACGATTTCTTCGCCTCCGTCGACACCGATCACGTCCCGCTGCCCGGATTCCTCGAACGCATGATGGGCTACTTCCGGGACCCCGACGTCGCGTTCGTCGTCGGCCCCCAGGTGTACGGGAACTACGAGAACCCCGTCACCAAGGCCGCCGAGTCCCAGCAGTTCCTCTTCCACGCCCTCATCCAGCGCGCCGGCAACCGCTACGGCTCGCCCATGTTCGTCGGCACCAACAACGTCGTCCGGATCGCGGCCCTCAAGCAGATCGGCGGGCTGTACGACTCCATCACCGAGGACATGGCCACCGGGTTCGAACTGCACCGGCACCGCAACCCCCGGACGGGCCTGCACTGGCGGTCCGTCTACACGCCGGACGTGCTCGCCGTCGGTGAGGGGCCCTCCTCCTGGACGGACTTCTTCACCCAGCAGATGCGCTGGTCGCGCGGCACCTGCGAGACCCTGATCAAGCAGTACGGGAAGGCGCTGGTCACCATGCCTCCCGGCCGGCTCCTGTCGTACACGCTGATGCTCCTCTACTACCCGATGACCGCCGTCAACTGGCTCCTGGGCATCGTCAGCTGCCTGCTGTTCCTGTGGTTCGGGGCGTCCGGGACGCAGGTCAGCGCCTCCGTGTGGCTGATGCTCTACAGCGACGCCGCCGCCCTCCAGGTCTGCCTGTACCTGTGGAACCGGCGGCACAACGTCTCACCGCACGAACCCGAGGGATCCGGCGGCCTGGCCGGCATGGCGATGTCGGCACTGTCCGCCCCCATCTATCTGAAGGCGCTGAGCGAGGCGGTCGTACGGCGCCCCAGCCGTTTCGTCGTCACCCCGAAGGGCCACGACGCGAGCCCCGACCGGCTGCCGACGTTCCGTGTCCATCTCGGCTGGGCCGCGCTGCTCGCCGTCTCGCTCGGCGCCTCGGCCGTCCTCGGCCACACCCACGCGGGCATGCGGATCTGGGCGCTGCTGGCCCTGGGGATCTCCCTCGCCCCGGTCGTGGTCTGGATCCGCACCCTTGCCGGGGAGCGCGGGACCCGGCCCGTGGCGCCCCCCGCCGTCCGCGTTCCCGACAGCCGGGAATCGCCGGCGGCCACCCCCGTCACGGTCACCGGCTCCACGACAGGAGGCACCTAGGCCATGGCCCCCCGGCCCTCGAAGAAGACGAAGAAGACGCTGCTCGGCATCACGGGCCTCGCCGTCCTCGCGGGACTCAACGCCCCGGCCGCGCTCGGCCTCGCCGGTGAGACCTACCACGAGTACACGATCTCCCGGCCCGCCTACACGGCGAAGTACGGCTCCTGGAGCGGTGTCGAGATCCCCGCGGAGTACCGCACCAACGCGATCCACGCGGCCCTGCTGCACACCGGGAAGGTGCTCATCGTCGCCGGCTCGGGCAACGAGCAGAAGAAGTTCGACCAGGGGTCCTTCGACACGGTCCTGTGGGATCCGAGGACGGACACCTTCAAGAAGATCCCCACCCCGGACGACTTCTTCTGCTCCGGACACGCCCAGCTCCCCGACGGCAGGATGCTCGTGGCCGGCGGCACCGCCCGCTACGAGAAGCTGGACGGCGAGGTCGTCCGGGCCGGCGGCGGCATGCGCGTGAAGAACGAGAACCCGGACAAGGCCATCGTCCTCAGGAAGGGCACCGTCTTCCGCTCGCCCGCCGGCGTCGACTACGTCAGCAGGGTCGACGTGACGGTCCCCCGGGCGAAGCGGAACCAGATCATCACCTACGACCGCAACGGCGCCATGCAGCCCTGGCGGACCGAGGTCACCGCCGGAGAGGCCCGCGTCTTCGTGGAGGCGCGGGAGAAGGGACCGGGGTCGGTCACGGACCGGCAGGCCCAGTACGAGATCGTCGGCCTGCGCGGCGAGGACGCCCACAACACCTACGGTCTCTCGGAGAAGATCACCCTGGAGAAGCAGGACTTCCAGGGCATCAGGGCCGCCTACGAGTTCGACCCGAGGGCCGAGCGGTACATCCCCGTCGACCCGATGGACAAGGCCCGCTGGTATCCGACCCTCGTGGGACTCGACGACGGACGCGTCCTCGCCGTCTCCGGACTCGACGACGTCGGGGTCATCGACCCGGGTGACACCGAGATCTACGACCCGGTGACGAAGAGCTGGAGCCCCGGGCCCCAGCGCTACTTCCCCACCTATCCGGCCCTCTTCCTCACCAAGGGCGGCAAACTCTTCTACCCGGCCTCCAACGCCGGGTACGGACCGGCCGACCAGGGCCGCGACCCCGGCCTGTGGGACCCGCGGACCAACACCTTCCAGAAGGTCCCCGGCCTGCGGGACGCCGACCGGACGGAGACCTCCGCGTCGGTCCTGCTCCCGCCCGCTCAGGAGCAGAAGGTGATGATCCTCGGCGGCGGAGGCGTCGGCGAGTCCAGGAAGTCCACCGCGCGCACCGCCATCGTCGACCTCAAGAAGGACAGCCCCGCCTTCGAGGACGGCCCCGACCTGCCCCAGGGCACGCGCTATCTGAACAGCGTGATCATGCCGGACGACACCGTGTTCACCACGAACGGCTCCCGGGACTACCGCGGCCGCGGCGCCAGCAACATCCTCAAGGCGCAGTTCTACGACCCCCGGACCAACGCCTTCCACGAGGCCGCCTCCCCCCGCGTGGGCCGCAACTACCACTCCGAGGCGCTGCTCCTGCCCGACGGCCGTGTCGTCACCTTCGGTTCGGACCCGCTCTTCGACGACCAGCGGAACACCAAGCTGGGCCACTTCGAGCAGCGCATGGAGGTCTTCACCCCGCCGGCCCTGCACCGCAACCGCGCGAACCGCCCGGTACTGGGCGCCGGCCCCGAGGAACTCGACGTGAACCACCGGGCGACGTTCGTCACCGGCCACCCGGAGCGCGTCGTCAAGGCCCGGCTGATGCGGCCGAGCGCCGTCACCCACACCACGGACGTCGAGCAGCGGTCGATCGAACTGGGGCTGACCAGGACGGCGGACTCGGTCACCGTCGACGTACCGAGGGACCCGGCGCTGGTGCCGCCCGGCTGGTACATGCTCTTCGTGACCGACGCGCAGGGCACACCGTCCGAGGCGAAGTGGATCCACGTGAGGTGACGCCGGGCACCGGGCGTCCGGCGCGGGACCGTCGCGGCCGTCAGCCGGCGGAGCCGCGCGTCAGCTCCAGGGCGTAGTCCGGCCACCACCGGCCGGCCGGGGGTCCGCCCCCGCACTCCCCGTCCGACTCGCCGGGCCGCTTGATCCACAGGTAGGCGTCGAGGGCGGGTTCGCCGGTGGCCGTGGTCGGCGGGGTGCCCAGCGCCCGGCCCGGCGGGTTGCACCAGACCCCCTCCAGCGGGCCGTTGCCGTTGCGGCTGGTGTCGACCACGAAGTGCTTGCCGCCGAGCCTGCCGGAGAGGCGCACGCCGTACTCCTTGCTGACGGTGTCCGTCTGGAAGTTGGCGACGTTGAGCGAGAAGCCGTCGGCGTGCGCGATGCCGGCGCGTTCCAGGGGCCCGACCAGCTTCTCCGGGTCGGGGATCCAGCCGGGATTTCCGGCGTCCAGGTACACCTTGGTGCGCGGCTGGCGCTTCAGCCGGACGATCGCCTCGCTCAGCAGCCGCTCGCGCTCGTCGTGGTACTCGCCGGGCGTGCAGCCGTCCACGACGTGGGCGACCGCGTCCGGTTCGAGGATCACCAGGGCCCGGCCGTCACCGAGGGCGTCGGCGAACCTGCCGATCCACCGCCGGTAGGCGTCCGCGTCCGCCGCCCCGCCCGCCGAGTGCTGGCCGCAGTCGCGGTGCGGGATGTCGTACGCCACGAAGAGCGCCGTCCGCCCCTCCCGGGCCGCGGACGCGGTCGCCGACCGGACGGCCGGACCCGGGTCGAGTTCGCCGGCCGGCCACAGGGCGACGGGCTCGTCCGCGATCCGCTTCAGCAGCGCGGCGTCCCCGGCACGGCCCTGCCGGCGCCACAGCTCGATCTGCCGGGCCGCCGGGCCCCGCGGGTCGACCCAGAAGGGTGAGCGGGGGGCGGGGCCGGCCTGCTGCGAGGCGCCACCGGCGACCGAGGCCCGGCCCGCCTCGGGCGAGGGCGCGCAGCCCGCCGTGAGCCCGAGCACCGCGAGCGCCGCGAGGGCGTGGATCAGCCGGGGCATGCTGCTCCCTTGTACGAGGGTGACAACCAGTCACCAATCGTGGCACAAGGGGGCATTGCGGCGGTATCTACGCGGGAGAAGCGGCATGGCGCGGTGGGCCACCCGTGGCCGCGATCTCCCCGGCGTCCCCGCTGTTCCCGGTGTCCTGGTCGGTCAGCCGCCGCCCGACGCCAACGCGATCCCGAGGGGCGTCCGCTCGTACAGCACCTGGTGCCCGTACCGGCGTGAGACGAGCAGGCCCGCGTCGCGCAGGGCGGTGAGATGCGCGGAGACCGACGACGGAGCGAGGCGCAGCCGACGCGCGAGCGAGGTCGTGCCGGCCGGTTCGTCGAGGGCGGTGAGCACGGCGGCCCGGCCGCGCCCGAGAAGCCGTACGAGCACGTCGGGGGTGCGGTCCGCCGGCTCCGCCCACAGACCGCCGATACCGCGCGCGGGGTAGACGAGTGTCGGCTGCCAGGGCGGTTCGAAGCCGCTGATCACGTCCGGCCACGCGAACACGCTCGGCATGAGGACCAGGCCCTGGCCGGCCAGGTGCCGTTCGTGCCGGCCCCCGACCTCGACGGTCAGGGTGCGGGAGGACCAGCCGAACCGCCGGTCGATCTCCGGGAGGAGTCCGCCGAGGCCGACCTCGCCGAGCCGCCGTGAGTGGAAGGCGACGTCGGCCTCCAGCAGGGCGCGCAACCGTGGCCAGTCCGGTTCGATGAGCGTGTGCCAGGCCTGCTCCAGCAGGCCGGTCAGGTCGCTCACCATACGGGCGGGGTCGGCCAGCATGGCCCGGCCGCGCGCCGAGGTGAGGGCACCGGGGGTGTCGGCGAGCGAGCGCGCGGTCTCCTGGCGGGCCACGTCCGGGTCGGCTGTGCGGACGGCGGCGATCTCCTCCTCGAAGCTCGCCGCCGGGCCGAGCGGGGGCGGGCCGAACCAGTCGGGGGAGTAGCCGCGCGGCGGCATCAGCAGCCACAGCGGGCCGAGGTCGAGTCCGGCGGCCGCCGCGCGCATGCGGCGCAGCCAGGGTGTGTGGTAGCCGTGCCGCGCTGGCCGGCTGAGCGTGCGGACCGCCACTTGTGTCTCCCACAGGGGCGACACCGCGAACCGGCAGTTGAGGAGGTCGTCCTCCCCGAAGTGCAGCAGCGACGGCATGAAAGGACCCCACAAGATTCGGCTGACGCCGAAACTCTACGGGCCGGAGCGGGGCGGGGGCACGCTGTCGCCCATGCCGGAAGCAGAGACGAAGCCAACGACGCGGGTGCCCGCACCAGCGCCCGCCCCGGAGGACGCCGCCGGGCCGGCCCCGGAGGGCATCGCCGGGCCCACCTCGGAGAACGCCACCGGGCCGGCCCCGGAGAACGCCACCGGGCCCGACAGGGGGAGCCCCGTGGCGCGCGTCGCGGAGAACGCGGTGAGCTTCGCGGCGCCCGACGCGGAGAACGCGGAGAGCCCCCCGGCGCGCGTCCAGGGCGTGGAGGCGTCCGTCGCCGAGAGCCCTGTGGCGCCCGGCGCCGCGCGGACCGGGTACGGCCCCGTGTTCGCCGTGCCCGAGTTCCGTGCCGTCTTCGTGGCGCACGCCTTCTCGCTGCTCGGGCTCGTCGTCAGCGAGATCGCGCTCTCCGTCCTCGTCTACGGCCTGACGGGCTCCCCGCTGCTGAGCGCCCTGACGTTCGCGCTCGGCTTTCTGCCCTACCTGATCGGCGGGACCCTGCTCGCGGGTGTCGCGGACCGTTTCCCGGCCCGCCGGGTCCTGGTGGTGTGCGATCTGGTCTGCGCGGGCTGCGTGGCCGTGATGGTGCTGCCGGGCGCGCCCGTCGCGGTGCTGCTCGCGATGCGGGCCGCGCTCGCCCTGGTCGCCCCGGTCTTCCAGGGGACCCGGACGGCGACCCTCGCGGACGTCCTCGGCGACGGGGAGCTGTTCGTGCTCGGCCGGTCCCTGCTGCGGATCCTGTCGCAGAGCGCGCTGCTCGCCGGTTTCGGGACGGGCGGCCTGCTGCTCACCGTCGTCTCCCCGCGCCACGCGCTCCTCGTCACGGTCTGCACCTTCCTCGCCTCGGCGGCGCTGCTGCGCCTCGGCACCCGGCGGCGGCCCGCGCGGGCGCACCGGGGGCAGGCGCTCGTCCGCGACTCCCTGCGCGGCGCCCGTCAGGTGCTGGCGGACCGGCGGATCCTCGTGCTGCTCCTGCTGTTCTGGGTTCCGCCGATGTTCGTCGTCGCCCCGGAGGCGCTGGCGGCGCCGTACGCCGAAGGGCTCGGGGCCGGTACGGCCGGGCTCGGCCTGCTGATGTGCGCGCTGCCGGTCGGCACGATCGCGGGGGAACTGTTCGCGGGTTCGCGGTTGCGGCCGGTGACCCGGGGCCGGCTCACGCTCCCGCTGGTCTGCGTCACGCTGCTGCCCTACGCCGCGTACGCGCTGCGGCCCGGTCTGGGCTGGACGCTGGTCCTGCTGGTGCTCGCGGGCGCCGGATCGGCGTACACCCTCGGCCTCGACCAGTGGTTCGTGCGGGCGGTGCCGGACGAACTGCTCGGGCGGGCCATGACGTTGAACACGGCCGGTCTGATGACCGTTCAGGGCGTGGGGATGGCCTTGTCGGGCGTGGTGGCGGAGTTCGCCGGGGTGAGGGCGACCGTCGTGGGCGCGGGTGTCCTCGGGACCGCGGCCTGTGTGGCCCTGGCGGTGGCGGCCCGGCGTACCGGACACGGCACGGAACCGGTCGACGGGAACGGATAGGCCACCGGGCAGCGGCGAACGGAGGACCCGGTAGGCGATGGGAGCACCGGCCGGACTCGCCCCGACCCGCCTCCCGAAGTCGGCGGAGCCAGCCCCCGACCCACCCGCCTCCGGAAGTCGGCGGAGCCGGCCCGTGACCCACCAACCCACCCTCCCGAAGCCGGCGGAACCGCCCCCTGCCCCCTCTCGAAGCCGGCGGAACCGGTACCTGACCCACCAACCCACCCTCCCGAAGTCGGCCGAACGGGTCCCGGAGCGCTCGCGGGCTCTGCCGTCGCGTGGGATGCGGAGGGCGTCGTGGAGCCTCCCCTCGAACAGGCTCCGGACGTGCCCCGGACCGACTCGCGGGCCCTGGTGGCGGGGGCCCGGGGACCGTGCCGGACCCCGCTCGCGCGGGGGCGGATACCGAAAAGCGAGACGGGGCTGACCACGATGTGACCGGCCGGTAAGGTCGTTGCCGTGCCGAAGCCGCTCAGCCTTGCCTTCGATCCCATCGCCCGCGCCGACGAACACTGGCGGCAGCGCTGGGGTGCCGTGCCGTCCATGTCCGCCATCACCTCGATCATGCGCGCGCACCAGATCCTGCTCGCCGAGGTGGACGCGGTCGTCAAGCCGTACGGACTGACCTTCGCGCGCTACGAGGCGCTGGTGCTCCTCACCTTCTCCAAGGCAGGCGAGCTGCCGATGTCCAAGATCGGCGAGCGGCTTATGGTGCACCCGACGTCCGTCACGAACACGGTGGACCGGCTGGTGCGGTCCGGGCTCGTCGACAAGCGGCCGAACCCGAACGACGGCCGGGGCACCCTCGCCTCCATCACGGACAAGGGCCGTGAGGTCTGCGACGCGGCCACCCGCGATCTGATGGCGATGGACTTCGGTCTCGGGGCCTACGACGCCGAGGAGTGCGCGGAGATCTTCGCCATGCTGCGGCCGCTGCGGGTCGCCGCGCACGACTTCGACGAGGCGTAGCCGCCGGCGGGCCCGCCGCGGGCACCGCGACGGGCGTGCGCCCGGGAGCGCCGGGCGGCGTGGCGTGGGGGCGCGTGAAGATCGGCCGAAAAGGGTGGCTACCCTCGTGCCATGAAGAAGAGCGTGTTGACCCGCTACCGTGTCATGGCCTACGTCACCGGCGTCCTGCTGGTTCTGCTGTGCCTCAGCATGATCGCCAAGTACGCCATGGGCCTGGACGGAGCCGCCGACTTCACCCGAGTCGTCGCCATCGCGCACGGCTGGCTGTACGTCGTCTACCTGATCTTCGCCTTCGACCTGGGTTCCAAGGCGAAGTGGCCGGTCGGCAAGCAGCTCTGGGTGCTGGTGGCGGGCACGATTCCGACGGCCGCCTTCTTCGTGGAGCGCAGCATCAGTCACGAGCTGGAATCCAAGGTCGCGGAGGGTACTCCCGCGGTCGCCAAGGCCTGATCCGCGACCGCCGTGCGCTATCGCACGGCGGTTTGCCATCGACATTTACTAGGACGTCCTAGTAAATTCGAGGTATGGACGCTCACGCCATCGAGGAAGGCCGCCGACGCTGGCAGGCCCGTTACGACGCTTCGCGCAAGCGCGAGGCCGACTTCACCACGCTCTCCGGTGATTCCGTGGAGCCGGTGTACGGTCCCCGGCCCGGGGACAACTACGAGGGCTTCGAGCAGATCGGCTGGCCCGGGGAGTACCCCTTCACACGCGGGCTGTACGCGACCGGCTACCGAGGACGCACGTGGACCATCCGGCAGTTCGCCGGATTCGGCAACGCCGAGCAGACCAACGAGCGCTACAAGAAGATCCTCGCCAACGGCGGCGGGGGCCTCTCCGTGGCCTTCGACATGCCCACGCTGATGGGCCGCGACTCGGACGACGCCCGTTCGCTCGGCGAGGTCGGGCACTGCGGTGTCGCGATCGACTCGGCGGCCGACATGGAGGTCCTCTTCCAGGACATTCCGCTTGGTGACGTCACCACGTCGATGACGATCAGCGGTCCCGCGGTGCCGGTCTTCTGCATGTACCTGGTCGCCGCCGAGCGCCAGGGCATCGACCCCGCCGTGCTGAACGGCACGCTCCAGACCGACATCTTCAAGGAGTACATCGCGCAGAAGGAGTGGCTCTTCCAGCCCGAGCCGCACCTGCGCCTCATCGGCGACCTGATGGAGCACTGCGCCGAGAAGATCCCCGCGTACAAGCCGCTGTCCGTCTCCGGTTACCACATCCGGGAAGCCGGCTCCACGGCCGCGCAGGAGCTCGCCTACACGTTGGCGGACGGCTTCGGCTATGTGGAACTGGGCCTGTCCCGCGGGCTCGACGTGAACGTCTTCGCCCCCGGTCTGTCGTTCTTCTTCGACGCGCACGTCGACTTCTTCGAGGAGATCGCCAAGTTCCGCGCGGCCCGCCGGATCTGGGCCCGCTGGATGCGGGACGTGTACGGCGCCACCTCCGAGAAGGCGCAGTGGCTGCGCTTCCACACGCAGACCGCCGGCGTCTCGCTGACGGCCCAGCAGCCGTACAACAACGTCGTGCGCACCGCCGTGGAGGCGCTCGCGGCGGTCCTCGGCGGCACGAACTCGCTGCACACCAACGCGCTGGACGAGACGCTCGCCCTGCCCTCCGAGCAGGCCGCGGAGATCGCCCTGCGGACGCAGCAGGTGCTCATGGAGGAGACCGGCGTCGCCAACGTCGCCGACCCGCTGGGCGGTTCCTGGTACGTCGAGCAGCTCACCGACCGGATCGAGGCCGACGCGGAGAAGATCTTCGAGCAGATCCGGGAGCGCGGGCTGCGGGCGCACCCCGACGGGAAGCACCCCATCGGTCCCATCACCTCCGGCATCCTGCGCGGGATCGAGGACGGCTGGTTCACCGGCGAGATCGCCGAGTCGGCGTTCCAGTACCAGCGCTCGGTCGAGAAGGGCGACAAGCGGGTCGTCGGCGTCAACGTCCACCACGGGTCCGTGACCGGCGACCTGGAGATCCTCCGGGTCAGCCACGAGGTGGAGCGCGAGCAGGTGCGGGTGCTGGCCTCGCGCAAGGGAGACCGCGACGAGGCGGCCGTGCGCGGTGCGCTGGACGCCATGCTCGCCGCCGCGCGCGACGGTTCCAACATGATCGCCCCCATGCTGGAGGCGGTCCGCGCCGAGGCGACGCTGGGCGAGATCTGCGGTGTCCTGCGCGACGAGTGGGGCGTGTACACGGAGCCGGCCGGCTTCTGACCCACCCCGGGCAGCCCGGGGCCCCTGCCTGCCCGGCATCCGGGCCGGCCCGGGGCTCCGGGCTCTCGCTCCGCCCCCGAGGCCTGCCCGGCGCCAGGTGCCTCTTCTCGCCCCCTCCGCCCCTACCCGTCCCGTACCCAGGGGCTCCGCCCCCGGACCCCCGCTCCTCAATCGCCGGAGGGGCTGGATTTCCCTGGCCGGGGCTGAAATGTGCTGCGGCCACCACGACGCACCCGCAGTCGGCATGCGGCGCGAGGGGCCGTGCCGGTACATCGATGCCCGTCGCCACCGACGGCCACACCTCACCCAACGGCGACGGGCTGATGCACCGGCACGGCCCCGACCCGCAACGCACCCGCACCGCCCCGTCAGACTCCGGCCGGGCCCTCCGTCGAGGGAGGCGCCGGTTCGTCGGCCGCCGCTCCTGTCAGGCCGAAGAGCAGGACCCGGGTGAACGAGCGCACCCACTCCTCGTCCGCGGGCTCCGCGCTGACCAGGGTGCGATGGACGACGGCCCCGGCGACCACGTCGAAGATCAGGGCGGCGGTGCGGTCGGCGGCGGCCGGGTCCGACTCCGGGGGAAGCTCGCCGCGCTCCTGGGCGCGGGCACGGCCCTCCATCACCAGGCGCTTCTGCCGGTCGACGATGGACGTGCGGATGCGCTCGCGCAGCGGTTCGTCACGGGTGGACTCCGCGACCACGGCCATCAGCGCCGTCTTCGCCTCCGGGCGGTCCAGGATCGCCGCGAACTGGAGCACCACACCCTCGATGTCGGCGGCCAGACTGCCCCGGTCGGGGAGCTCCAGCTCGTCGAAGAGCTCGGCCACCGCGTCGACGACCAGTTCGTTCTTGCCCGCCCAGCGACGGTAGAGGGTCGTCTTGGCGACTCCGGCGAGGGTCGCCACGTATCCCAACGTCAGTTTGGACCAGCCGAGTTCGACCAGCGCCGTACGAGTCGCCTCCAGGATCGCGGCGTCGGCGGCGGCGCTGCGGGGACGGCCCGTCCGGGCGGCCTGGGAGCGACATTGCATGTCGGTGACCATATCCGGCCGCATCACCGTCGATATCCGGCGGTTGTGTGAAGCCGTGAGGGAGATCACCGGAAGACGGTACGCGGGCCCGCTCCCGTGCAGTTACGCTACGACTCGTAGCGAAAGCTCGACCGCGGCGACAACCGCACAGGCGCCAGGTGGGGACCCGGCGCCGAACAGGCCTGACACAGCCTGGCTTTCACGACGCTTTTCACACGTGCGCGAGGAAGGGGGAGGATGTACTCATGCAGCCACGGAACATGTCCATGAGCGGAGTCGTCGACCTCGCCGCGGTGAAGGCGGCCCAGGAGGCCAAGTCGAAGGCGGAGCAGGCGCGAGCCGAAACCGCCAGGCAGGGCGGAGGCGGGGCCGTGACTCCCGCGAGCCTCGTCATCGACGTCGACGAGGCAGGATTCGAGCAGGATGTCCTGCAACGCTCCACCGAGGTACCCGTCGTCATCGACTTCTGGGCCGAGTGGTGCGAGCCCTGCAAGCAGCTCAGCCCGCTCCTGGAGCGGCTGGCCGTCGAGTACAACGGGCGCTTCGTGCTCGCCAAGATCGACGTCGACGCCAATCAGATGCTGATGCAGCAGTTCGGGGTCCAGGGGATTCCGGCCGTTTTCGCGGTGGTGGCCGGACAGGCCCTGCCGCTCTTCCAGGGAGCCGCCGCCGAGGCGCAGATCCGCGGGACCCTCGACCAGCTCGTCCAGGTCGCCGAGCAGCGCTTCGGCCTGACCGGCCTGACGGTCGACGCCGACGCCGGGGCGAGCGAGTCCCCCGCGGCACGGGAGGTGCCGGCCGGACCGTACGACGCTCTGCTGGAGGCCGCCGTGCAGGCGCTGGACGCGGGCGACTTCGGCGGTGCCGTCCAGGCGTACAAGAACGTGCTGGCCGACGACCCGGGCAACACGGAGGCCAAACTGGGCCTGGCCCAGGCCGAGTTGCTCCAGCGGGTGCAGAGTCTCGACCCGCAGCGGGTGCGCCAGGACGCCGCCGAGAAGCCCGGTGACGTGGCGGCGCAGATCGCGGGGGCCGACCTGGACCTCGTCGGCGGCCACGTGGAGGACGCCTTCGGGCGGCTCATCGACACGGTGCGGCGCACGGCGGGCGACGACCGGGACGCCGTACGCGTGCGGCTGTTGGAGCTCTTCGAGGTCGTCGGTGCCGACGACCCCCGCGTGATCGCGGCGCGCAGGGCCCTCGCCAGGGCGCTGTTCTGACCAGTCCGTAAACGCCAGGGCTTGTGATGTCCGGGTGAAAGATTGGCCGACAGGGACGCATGTGGCCGCGCTTTACCAAAACTTGGTAAACGCGGCCGCTGTTACTCGTAGTAAGTCGAGAGCGTTGAACTGTCTGATTCCGTCCGGAATTTGACCGCTGTGTCACCCCTGGTGGTGCCACACTGAGTCGCCACCCGATACCGACGGGTCGTTCTTCGGTTATCCCGCCGTTACTAGCCAGTAACGAACCCCCTTGTGCACGCGGCCAGAATGCACCACGATCGGCGACGCTCGGTCCATTCCCGCACCCCGACAGCCAATCGGGTCCGCGGACTTTCTGGGTCCCCACCGAGTAGGGCCGACAGCAGTGCGATCGGTTCTTGGGCAGGGGGGTCTTCGCCGTCCGGCGGAGCCTGTCCAGCAGGTTGTGCGTGATGTGTTCAGGCGCGACCAGTGGTTGTCGCTCGGGGGTGATCGCCGGTGATTCGGGTGCAGTCGCACCATCGGGTACAGGCGCTCTCCTTCCCGAGGACGTAGCACTTCTCCCATCCCTGCCCGGCTGAGCCGCCGCAACGTGGCAGTCAGGGCCAGGAGATGTACGTCCGAGAAGGAGGAAAAATTATGTCCCAGGTGCGTGGCGGGACCAGATGGAAGCGGTTCGCCGTCGTCATGGTGCCCAGCGTGGCAGCCACGGCAGCGATAGGTGTCGCCCTCGCGCAGGGTGCTCTCGCCGCTTCGTTCAGCGTCTCCGGTCAGTCCTTCAAGGTGTCCGCTGACAAGCTCGAGGGTCAGGGCTTCTCGCAGTACGGGGCCCTCGACCAGGGCACCGGCCTTGACGGTAAGTCGGCGCTGCACCCCGTCGCGGTGTCGGCGTTCAAGAGCGCCGACATCACGAGCATGTGTCAGTCGGTCGTCACCCCGAACATTCCGGTGCTCGGTTCCGTCAGCCTCGTGCTGAAGGCCGGTGGCGGCGGTACGCCGGTGCACGCCGACAACCTCTACATCGATGTCGAGGACCTCGGCGCCGACGCGACGTTCAAGAACATCGACATCGGTGTTGCCGCCAAGGACGCCAACAAGGGTCCGGGCATGAAGGGCGGCGGCGAGCAGGCCAACCCCTACGGGTTCGCCCAGCAGGCCGAGTCGGCCACGCTGACCGACGTGAAGCAGACGGCGTGGGCGACCACCGCCGGCACGTTCAAGCTCAGCGGTCTGAAGATGTCGGTGTCCGCGGGCACCCACGAGTGCTACTGAGCACTGCCCCAGGGGTGGGCGAGGAGGCTCAGGCCGCTTCGCCCGCCCCGCCGCTCCGCCCGTCGTACGCGGAGCACCCAACGCGTACTTCTCACAGCAATGCCGTTCCAGGGAGCTGTTTCCATGAGCGCCGAGACCCCTGCCGCGCCCGGCCAGCACGATGAGCACTACCTTCAGGTGTTCCGGCGGAACTTCCGTAGCTGGAGGGGCGACCGCCCGTTCTGGGCGGGTCTGTACATCGTGTTCGGCGGTTTCCCTATCGCCTACTTCCCGTACGCGCACCTTCACCTCGGCCACCTGACGCTGGCGATGTCCACCACCGCCGGTGCCGGGTCCCTGATCATCGGCGTACTCCTCGTCGTGCTCGGGATCAGCCTCTGGTTCCAGAAGCACGTACGGACGTTCGCGGGTGTCGCCGCGATCCTCCTCGCCCTGGTGTCCATCCCGGTGGCCAACCTGGGCGGCTTCCTGATCGGCTTCCTGTTCGCGCTGCTCGGCGGCGCCATGGCGGTCTCCTGGGTTCCCGGAGAGCCCGAGGAGGGTTACGCCACGTCGGGTTCCCTCGCCAAGCAGGACACGCCGGACGGCTCGGCCGCCGAGCCCATCGGGCACGAGGTCGCGGACGGCGCCGGCGACCCGAACGATCTGTCAGGAACGAGCCCGACCAACGGGGCGAACGGGAGGCACAGTGCCGGCTGACGAGGTGACCCACGGGACTGATGTGGACGAGTCCCGTGTGAGAACCGGGCCGCGCCACGCGGCCCCGAGGAAGCCGCTGTTCACCAGGTTCCAGATGCCCGCCGGCAAGGTGATAGCCATCGCGGCGATGCCGACGGCGGTACTCATGGGCATGGGGTTCACCCCGACGCTCGCCCAGGCCGACGACCACTCCACCTCCAAGAGCCTCACGGCCGAGGAGTACCAGGCGTGCGTCGAGGCCGTCACCGGTGAGGAGGCGTCGGACACGGCGTCGCCCTCCGCCTCGCCGAGCGCGAGCGCGAGCGCGTCCTCGGACCCGGCCACGCCGACCCCCTCCGCGTCGTCGGACCCGGCGGACAAGGACACGGACTCTTCGTCGGATTCAGGTTCCGACGACAAGGCCGAGCCCGCCGCGTCCCCGTCCGCCTCCGCGAGCACGCAGGAGAAGGCGGCGGACAAGGCGGCGGACAGCGCCTCCACGCCGGCCCCCTCGGCGACCGCGAGCAGCAAGAACCCGCTCGACCCGCTGGGCGTCGGCGACGCCATCAAGGACATCCTCACGCCCGACGAGACGGCGAGCTCCACCCCGGCGCCGTCCGCCTCGGCGAGCGCGAGCGCGAGCACCGGCTCGGACACGTCGGACGGCAAGGGCGCCGCGGACACCGTCAAGGACACGACCGACAAGGTCACCGAGACGGTCGAGGACACCACCGACAAGGTCACGGACACGGCCTCGAAGGCCGCCTCGGACACCACAGAGACGGTCGAGGACAAGGCCGCCGAGGCCACCGCGTCGCCCAGCCCCTCCGCGAGCGCCACCACGGACGCCGCGGACTGCCCGGTCGCCACCGACGACGAGGGCGGCGTGGACAACCAGGTCGCCCTGCCGACCGACCCCTGGTACCTCAACGCCAGTTCGCTGCTGCTCAAGGGCGCCGACTACCAGGGCATAGTCAAGGTGAGGACCGCCGACGGGACCGTCAAGAAGGTCCTGAAGTACGTCATATCCGACGGCACCGACATCGGGGACCTGCACCAGACGGTGCAGGACAAGCAGTCCGGCAAGACGTACCACGTACAGGCCGAGGCGGGTTCGACGTCCACCATCCGCGACGGCAAGACGATCATGTACACGGAGAGCATCTCCGGGAACCTGCTCGGGCTGATCCCGATCACGTTCGACCCGGACAACCCTCCGCCGCTGAACATCCCGCTGATCTACTTCACCAAGGTGAAGGTGGTTCAGGCCGGCCAGTTCGGCGGCACCCTGCACGTCCCCGGACTCCACCAGTACACGACCGGCTGAGTCGTCCAGAGCCCGTCCGGGAGCCGCACAACACGCTGAGGGCGCCCCCTGTTCACAGGGGGCGCCCTCAGCGGCGTACAGCGGGCGGGGATCAGGCGTGGCCGGCCTCGCCCAGGTGGTGCACCCGGACCATGTTGGTGGTGCCGGGGACGCCGGGGGGCGAACCGGCGGTCATCACGACGACGTCGCCCTCGTTGAACCGCTTGAGCTTCTGCAGCTCGCGGTCGACCAGCTCGACCATCTCGTCGGTGCTGTTCACGAACGGCACGACGTGCGACTCGACGCCCCAGCTCAGCGTGAGCTGGTTGCGGGTGCCCTCGTCCGTGGTGAAGGCCAGGATCGGCTGGGCGGCGCGGTAGCGCGAGAGCCGGCGGGCGGTGTCACCGGACTTGGTGAAGGCCACCAGGCCCTTGCCGCCGAGGAAGTCGGCGATCTCGCAGGCGGCGCGGGCGACCGAACCGCCCTGCGTGCGCGGCTTCTTGCCCGGGACCAGCGGCTGGAGGCCCTTGGAGAGGAGCTCCTCCTCGGCCGCGGAGACGATCTTCGACATCGTCTTCACGGTCTCGACCGGGTACGCGCCCACGCTGGACTCGGCGGACAGCATGACCGCGTCCGCGCCGTCCAGGATCGCGTTGGCCACGTCGGAGGCCTCGGCGCGCGTCGGACGGGAGTTGGTGATCATCGACTCCATCATCTGGGTCGCCACGATCACCGGCTTGGCGTTGCGGCGGCACAGCTCCACGAGGCGCTTCTGCACCATCGGGACCCGCTCCAGCGGATACTCGACGGCCAGGTCGCCACGGGCCACCATGACGGCGTCGAACGCCGCGACGACGCCCTCCATGTTGTCGACCGCCTGCGGCTTCTCCACCTTGGCGATGACGGGGACGCGGCGGCCCTCCTCGTCCATCACCTTGTGGACGTCGTTCACGTCGTTGGCGTCGCGCACGAAGGACAGGGCGACCATGTCGCAGCCCATCCGCAGGGCGAAGCGCAGGTCCTCGACGTCCTTCTCCGACAGGGCGGGCACGTTCACGGCCGCGCCGGGCAGGTTGATGCCCTTGTGGTCGGAGATCACGCCGCCCTCGATGACGACCGTCTTGACGCGCGGCCCGTCGATCTCGACGACGCGCAGCTCGACGTTGCCGTCGTTGATGAGGATCTGGTCGCCCTTGGAGACGTCACCGGGCAGACCCTTGTAGGTCGTGCCGCAGATGTGCTTGTCACCGGGCACGTCCTCGGCCGTGATGACGAACTCGTCGCCACGCTCCAGCTCGACGGGGCCTTCGGCGAAGGTCTCCAGGCGGATCTTGGGGCCCTGGAGGTCGGCCAGGACACCGATGGCGATACCGGTCTCGGCCGAGGCGGCCCGGACACGGTCGTACCGGCCCTGGTGCTCGCTGTGGGATCCGTGGCTGAAGTTGAAACGGGCCACGTTCATGCCGGCCTGGATCAGCGCGACCAGCTTCTCGTGGGAGTCGACCGCGGGGCCGAGAGTACAGACGATTTTCGAACGGCGCATGGGGCGATCCTATCGGTTTGTTTCGCAACGGAATATTCCGTCTGGCGGAAGATACAAATGGGCGGGCGGGTGCTCAGGCGTGGCTTTCCGGCCCGCTCAGGCGTTGCCCTTTCCGACCAGCGCGTACGTCTGTGTGGCGATCTCCAGTTCCTCGTCCGTCGGCACGACGGCGACCGCGACGCGCGCGTACGGCGGCGAGATGAGCCGGGGCTCACCGCCGCGCACGGCGTTCAGTTCGCCGTCGACCGCGAGCCCCAGTTCCTCCAGTCCTCTGATCGAGGCCTCGCGCACCGGGGCGGCGTTCTCGCCCACTCCGGCGGTGAAGGCGACGGCGTCCACCCGGCCGAGGACCGCGTAGTAGGCGCCGATGTATTTCTTCAGGCGGTGGATGTAGATGTCGAAGGCGAGCCGGGCCCGCTCGTCGCCCTCGTCGACGCGGCGGCGGATCTCCCGCATGTCGTTGTCGCCGCACAGGCCGATCAGACCGCTCTTCTTGTTGAGAAGAGTGTCGATCTCGTCCGTCGACATGTCGCCGACGCGCTCCAGATGGAAGATGACGGCCGGGTCCACGTCGCCGGACCGCGTTCCCATCACCAGCCCCTCCAGCGGGGTGAGCCCCATCGAGGTGTCCACGCACCGCCCGCCCCTCACCGCGGACGCCGAGGCCCCGTTGCCCAGGTGCAGCACGATGACGTTGACCTCCTCGGGCGCCTTGCCGAGGAGTTCGGCGGTCGTGCGGGAGACGTAGGCGTGCGAGGTGCCGTGGAAGCCGTACCGGCGGATGCGGTGCTTGTCGGCGGTCTCCACGTCGATCGCGTAGCGCGCGGCCGCCTCCGGCATCGTCGTGTGGAACGCGGTGTCGAAGACGGCGACCTGGGGGAGGTCGGGGCGCAGTGCCATCGCGGTGCGGATGCCGGTGAGGTTCGCCGGGTTGTGCAGCGGAGCGACCGGGATCAGCCGCTCGATCTCGGCGAGCACCGTGTCGTCGATGACCGTCGGCTCGGTGAAGGCCTGTCCGCCGTGCACCACCCGGTGGCCGATGGCGGCCAGCTCGGGGGAGTCCAGGCCGAGTCCGTCCACCGCCAGTTCCTCCGCCATCGCCTTCAGCGCGGCGTCGTGGTCGGCGAACGTGTCGGCCCTCTCGCGGGTCTCGCCCGTCGCCCGCGTGGTGTGCCGCAGCAGGGAGGTTCCCTCGCCGATGCGTTCCACCAGACCGGCGGCCAGCCGTGCGCCGTCGCGCATGTCGAGCAACTGGTACTTCACCGACGACGAGCCGGAGTTGAGGACGAGGACCCGCACGGCCGGCGGGGCGGCGGGCTCCGTCGGCGCGGCGGCCGGGGGGGAAGGGTGGTCGCTCACGGACGGGCAGCCTTCTGGTCGGGGGTCTGGGACTGGATCGCCGTGATGGCGACCGTGTTGACGATGTCCTGGACGAGCGCGCCGCGGGACAGGTCGTTGACGGGCTTGCGCAGACCCTGGAGCACCGGGCCGACGGCGATCGCGCCGGCCGAACGCTGCACGGCCTTGTAGGTGTTGTTGCCGGTGTTGAGGTCGGGGAAGATCAGCACGGACGCCTGCCCGGCGACCTTCGAGCCCGGCAGCTTGGTCGCCGCGACCGACGGCTCGACGGCGGCGTCGTACTGGATCGGCCCCTCGATCCGCAGGTCGCTCCGGCGCGCGCGCACCAGCTCGGTCGCCTCGCGCACCTTGTCGACGTCGGCGCCCGAACCCGAGGTGCCCGTGGAGTACGACAGCATCGCGATCCGCGGCTCGACACCGAACTGCCGCGCGGTGGCGGCCGAGGAGATGGCGATGTCACACAGCTGCTCGGCGTCCGGGTCGGGGTTGACCGCGCAGTCGCCGTAGACCAGGACCTTGTCGGCCAGGCACATGAAGAAGACGGACGAGACGATCCGCGACTCGGGCCTGGTCCTGATGATCTCGAACGCGGGCCGGATCGTCGCCGCCGTCGAGTGCACGGCCCCCGACACCATCCCGTCCGCGAGGCCCTCCTGCACCATGAGCGTCCCGAAGTAGTTCACGTCGGCGACGACGTCGTAGGCCAGCTCGACCGTGACCCCCTTGTGGGCCCGCAGTTCGGCGTACTTCTCGGCGAAGGAGTCCCGCAGCGGTGACGTCTGCGGGTCGACGAGCTCGGTGGCGCTGATGTCGATGCCGAGGTCGGCCGCCTTCTTGCGGATCTGGTCGACCGGGCCGAGCAGGGTCAGATCGCACACGCCCCGGCGCAGCAGCACCTCGGCGGCGTGCAGGACGCGCTCCTCGGTGCCCTCGGGCAGCACGACGCGACGCCGGTCGGAGCGGGCCTGCTCCAGGAGCTGGTGCTCGAACATCATCGGGGTGAGCCGGTCGCTGCTGGGCGCCGAGACCCGCTTCAGCAGGTCGGCGGTGTCCACATGCCGCTCGAACAGGCCGAGCGCGGTCTCCGCCTTGCGGGGCGTGGCCGCGTTCAGCTTGCCCTCCATGGCGAAGAGCGCCTCCGCGGTGGGGAAGGAGTTCCCGGCCACCGAGACGACCGGGGTGCCGGGCGCGAGACGGGCCGCGAGCGTGAGGATCTCGCTGCTGGGCCGTTCGTCCAGGGTGAGCAGGATGCCGGCTATGGGCGGGGTGCCGGCGCTGTGCGCTGCCAGCGTGCCGATCACCAGGTCGGCCCGGTCCCCCGGAGTGACCACGAGACATCCCGGGGTCAGCGCCTTGAGGAAGTTCGGCAGCATCGCTCCGCCGAAGACGAAGTCGAGCGCGTCACGGGCGAGCCCCGCGTCGTCGCCGAGGAGCACCGTGCCGCCGAGCGCGTGGGTGATCTGCGCGACCGTGGGGGCGGACAGCGCGGGCTCGTCCGGAAGGACGTAACACGGCACCGGGAGCCGGGAGTCGAGCCGTTCCACGATCGCCGTGCGGTCCTCGGGGTCCACCCGGTTCACGACCATGGCGAGGACGTCGCACCCGAGCCCGTCGTACGCGCGATAGGCGTTGCGGGTCTCGGCGCGCACCGACTCGGCGCTCTGGCCCCGGCCGCCGACGACCGGGAGCACGGACGCGGCGAACTCGTTGGCCAGACGGGCGTTGAGCGCCAGCTCGTCGGGCACCTGCGTGCCGGCGAAGTCGGTGCCGAGGACGAGGACGACGTCGTAGTCGCGGGCGACCAGGTGGAACCGGTCGACGAGCGTGGACACCAGCTCGTCGGTGCCCTGCTCGGCCTGGAGCGCGGACGCCTCGTGGTAGTCCATGCCGTACACCGTCGCCGGGTCCTGCGTCAGCCGGTAACGGGCCCGCAGCAGCTCGAAGAGCCGGTCCGGACCGTCGTGCACGAGCGGACGGAACACCCCCACCCGGTCGACCTGGCGGGTCAGCAGCTCCATGACCCCCAGTTCGACGACCTGACGGCCGTCACCTCGGTCGATCCCGGTCACGTACACGCTGCGCGTCACGCGTGCTCTCCATCCGTTTCGTCGCCAGGCCGTGTCTGGGCTCGAAAAAGGGCCCACCAACGTGAGCAGAACCCTCTTGACAATACCTCCGGCGCTGGCTACGACGCCCGCCAGGAGAAACGCGCCGGTCAGGAGGGAGGGGCGTCCGGGCCGCGCGGTGGGCGGGGGACGGAATCGGCGGGCCACCCCGGGCCGTGAAACAATCGAAGCGGCTCACACGAACCGGCAGGGAGCAGGAGACACAGCACGATGCGCATCGGAGTTCTCACGGCAGGCGGCGACTGTCCTGGCCTGAACGCAGTGATCCGGTCGGTCGTGCACCGAGCGGTCACCAACTTCGGGGACGAGGTCATCGGCTTCGAGGACGGCTACGCCGGGCTCCTCGACGGCCACTACCGCACCCTCGACCTGAACGCCGTCAGCGGCATCCTCGCCCGCGGCGGAACCATCCTCGGCTCCTCCCGGCTCCAGCGCGACCGGCTCCGCGAGGCGTGCGACAACGCCCAGGACATGGCCCGCGAGTTCGGCATCGACGCGCTGATCCCGATCGGCGGCGAGGGCACGCTCACGGCGGCCCGGATGCTGTCGGACGCGGGGCTGCCGGTGGTCGGCGTGCCCAAGACCATCGACAACGACATCTCCGCGACGGACCGCACCTTCGGCTTCGACACCGCCGTCGGCGTCGCCACGGAGGCCATGGACCGTCTCAAGACGACGGCCGAGTCCCACCAGCGGGTGATGGTCGTCGAGGTCATGGGCCGGCACGCGGGCTGGATCGCCCTGGAGTCCGGCATGGCGGCCGGCGCCCACGGCATCTGCCTGCCCGAGCGCGCCTTCGACCCGTCGGACCTGGTCGCGATGGTCGAGGAGCGCTTCGCGCGCGGCAAGCGGTTCGCCGTCATCTGTGTCGCCGAGGGCGCCCACCCCGCCGAGGGCACCATGGACTACGGCCACGGCGAGATCGACCAGTTCGGCCACGAACGCTTCCAGGGCATCGGTACGGCCCTCGCGTACGAGCTGGAGCGCCGCCTCGGCAAGGAGGCCAAGCCGGTCATCCTCGGCCACGTCCAGCGCGGCGGCTCGCCGACCGCGTACGACCGTGTCCTCGCCACCCGGTTCGGCTGGCACGCCGTCGAGGCCGCGCACCGCGGCGACTTCGGCAGGATGACCGCGCTGCGGGGCACGGACATCGAGATGGTTCCGCTCGCGGACGCGACCACCGAGCTGAAGACCGTGCCGAAGGACCGGATGGACGAGGCGGAGTCGGTCTTCTAGGCCTCTGCGTCTCTCCGACGCCACGCCCTGCGCCTCCACGCCCTTCCGCCTCCGGGCCCCGGAGGCGGAAGGGCGTCCGGCGCCCGGCCGGGTGTCGGACCACGGCCCCGTCGGCGGCTTCCGCCCGGGGCCGTGGTCTCCCCGTGGGTCCGGGATCTCAGTAGGCGCTCGCGCGGACGGCTGTCCAGAAATGGTCGACGACCCGGTCGAGGAAGTCCTGGCCGGACTCGCCGGAGCCGGTGGCGGCCGAACCGCCGCCCCAGTTCAGACTGGCGGCCATCCGCCCCTGGTAGTCGGTGTGCAGCTCCTGGAGCACGACCTCCAGGACGCCGCGCTCCATCGGCACCACCTTCGCGACCGGGCGGACGTAGGCCTGCCAGCGCGTCGTCACGGCGCTGCGCAGCAGGTCGGCGAGCCGGCCGTCGCGGCCCGTGACCGTGATGAAGTCGGGCAGCGAGAGGTCGAGCGCCTTGGCCAGCGCGGTCGCCTGCCGTTCGGTTCCGCGCCAGGTGCCGGACTCCTCCATCCGTTCGTAGGCGAGGAGTTCGATCCCGACGGCGTGTGCCACGTCCTCCGGCGCGAGATCACGGGCGACGCGGTGTTCGCGCAACGTGCGCGGCGCGCCTATGAGTTCACTCGCGGAACACCACAACACGCCCGCGAGAGCGGTGAGTTCGGGACTGCTCGGCGCGGCGATCCCGCGCTCCCAGGCGATGACCAGATCGGGTGTGGCGTACGGCAGTCCGTACGAGGCTCTCAGGCCGTACGCGACGTGCTCGGGCCCCATTCCGAGCGCTGCCCGCAGTCTTCGGGCGGCCGGGGCGTTGAAGGGCGGGGTGGGCTGTTGGGCTTGCGGTCGGTGCACGCGCACAAGGTATGGGCCCGGGGCAGCGGTGACTACGGTCTGTTCGGCCACAATCACAGATTGTAGGAACATACGGTTTCGGCCGCGGCCCTGAATTCGCCGTGCCGCCGGGGACGTTCGCCCCGCACGCCCCGCCGAGGGCGGCCCTCCGCCGAGGTGCCGGTGCCTCGGCCCTGCCCGTGCCGGATCCGTCCGCGGCGGCCCGGCGCGGCGGTCAGCCCTTGATCCAGCGGTACTGGAGCTCCGGCCGTCCGACCGTCCCGTACCGCGGGGCGCGTACCGCCCGGCCGCCCTCCACCAGGTGTTCCAGATAGCGCCGGGCCGTGATCCGGGAGATGCCGACGGCCTCGGCGGCCTTGGCCGCCGTCAGACCGTCCGGGTGGTCCCTGAGGGTGACACTCACGCGTTCCAGGGTCGGCGCGCTCAGGCCCTTGGGCAGCGCGGCCGGGCCGGGAGCCCGCAGGGCGGCCAGCGCGCGGTCCACCTCGGCCTGGCCGCTCGCCTCGCCGGCCGCCGCGCGGAACTCCGCGTACCGGATCAGCCGGTCGCGCAGCGTGGCGAAGGTGAACGGCTTCAGCACGTACTGGACGACCCCGAGCGAGACCCCCTCCCGTACGACGGCCAGGTCCCGCGCGGAGGTCACCGCGATGACGTCCGCGCGATGGCCGGCGGCGCGCAGGGAGCGCGCGAGCTGAAGGCCGTGCGTGTCCGGCAGATGCAGGTCGAGCAGCAGCAGGTCCACGGGCGTGCGGTCCAGCGCGTGGCGCGCCTGCGCGCCTGTGTGGACCTTGCCCACCGCCGTGAAGCCGGGCACCCGGCCGACGTACATGACGTGCGCGTCGGCGGCCACCGGATCGTCCTCGACGACGAGCACACGGATCGGATCGCTCATGCGCGGCCTCCCGGCGGAACGGTCTCGGACGGCGACGCGTCGGCCCGCGTGCGCTGGGCGGGGCACGCGGGCGGCTCCGAGCCGGGGCCGGCGTCCGGTGTCCGGGCCGGGGCGGGTCCGGGGTCCTGGGGCCGGTTCGCGGTGGGTCCCGCGTCCGGTGTGCGGGCCGGGGCGGGTCGTCCGGGTTGCCGGGTCGCAGCCGGGTCGGCGCCGAGGGCCGGGGTGTCGTCCGGGGTGCGGGCCGGGGTGGGGAGCGGGAGGCGGGCCTCGAACTCCGCTCCGCCGTCGCTTCCTTCGCGTACCTCCAGCGTGCCCGCGTGCCGGCTCACCGTCTGGCGGGCCAGCGCCAGGCCGAGACCCCGGCCGCCGGGACCCGCCGGTTTCGTGGACCAGCCGCGCCGGAAGACCTGCTCGGCGTGGGCGGGGTCCACCCCGGCTCCGGTGTCGGCGACCCGCAGCACCAGCGCCGACTCCTCGGTGAACGCCGTCACCGTGACGCGGGCGCCCACCGTCCCCTGCGCCGCGTCCATCGCGTTGTCGATCAGGTTGCCGAGCACGGTGACCAGGTCGCGGGGGGTGAGCGAGGCCGGGAGCAGTCCGTCGTCGATGCCGCTGTCCCCGGAGACCACGAGCTCCACTCCGCGCTCGTTCGCCTGTGCCGCCTTGCCCAGCAGCAGCGCGGCGAGGACCGGTTCGCTGACCGCGGAGATCACCTCGTCGGTGAGCGCCTGCGCCAGTTGCAGTTCGGCGGTGGCGAAGTCGACGGCCTCCTCGGCGCGGCCCAGTTCGATGAGGGAGACCACCGTGTGCAGACGGTTCGCCGCCTCGTGCGCCTGCGAGCGCAGCGCCTGGGTGAAGCCGCGCTCCGAGTCCAGTTCTCCCGTCAGCGACTGGAGTTCGGTCACGTCACGAAGGGTGACCACCGTGCCGCGGCGTTCGCCGCCGGACACCGGGGAGGTGTTCACGACCAGCACCCGGGTGTCCGTCAGATGGACCTCGTCCAGGCGGGGCTCGGCGGACAGCAGCGCGCCCGTCAGCGGCGCGGGCAGCCCGAGTTCGGCCACCGAACGGCCGACCACGTCGTTCGTGATGCCGAGCAGCTCCCGTCCGCCGTCGTTCATCAGCGCCACCCGGAACTGTCCGTCCAGCATCAGCAGCCCCTCGCGTACGGCGTGCAGCGCGGCCTGGTGGTAGTCGTGCATCCGGCTCAGCTCGGCCGCGTTCATGCCGTGGGTGGAGCGCCGCAGCCGGGCGTTGATGACGTACGTGCCGATGGCGCCCAGCAGCAGCGCGCCGGTCGCGACCCCGATCAGGGGCGTGACCTGGTTCTGGACGCGTCGGGTGATCGCGTCGACCTTGATGCCGGCGCTGACCAGGCCGATGGTCCGCCCGTCGACCTGGATCGGGGTGACGGCGCGCACGGAGGGGCCGAGGCTGCCCGTGTACGTCTCGGTGAAGGAGTCGCCCCTCAGCGCGGGGCCGATCGTCCCGAGGAAGTGCCTGCCTATCCGCTTCTCCTCGGGGTGCGTCCAGCGGATGCCCCGCGGATTCATGATCGTCACGAAGTCGACGTCGGTGTCCCGCTGCACGCGGAGGGCGTACGGCTGGAGGTCCTCGGTGGGGTTCGCGGTGCCGATGGCCGCGTGGACGGACGGGGCGTCCGCGACCGAGCGCGCGACCGCCATGGCCTGACGGCCGGCGGCCTCCTCGGCCTGGCTGCGGTCGTTGACGTAGGTGAACAGCGCGTACCCGGCGACGAGGACCGCGATGAGCACGGCCTGCATGCCGAAGAGCTGGCCGGCCAGGCTGCGCGGTCGCGGGACACGGGGAAGACGCATGCCGTTCAGTGTGCCTCGCCCGGCCGGGTGCTCTCCGGGGCCCACGGACCCGGCCGGGCGGTTCCGGCGGCGCTCGTGAACTCAATGAACGGAAGGGTGACCGCCCTCACACGCCGGGAGATAGTCCCCTCAGCCCGGGAGCGAAGCCTTCCGGATCCCCCGGACGTGAGCCGCACGCCCGGTCCGCCGGTCGTGAGCCGCACGCCGGATGATGCCGATGACGTCGTCAAGGAGGGCAGCCGTGGCCAGCACGCCGCAAACGGCACCTGCCGCACCCGCCGCCAAGCGGGACCGCACGCACTATCTGTACATCGCCGTGATCGGCGCCGTGGCCCTCGGGATCGCGGTGGGCCTGATCGCCCCCGACTTCGCCGTCGAGCTCAAGCCCATCGGTACGGGCTTCGTGAACCTGATCAAGATGATGATCTCCCCGATCATCTTCTGCACGATCGTGCTGGGCATCGGCTCGGTCCGCAAGGCCGCCAAGGTCGGCGCCGTCGGCGGTATCGCGCTCGGCTACTTCCTGGTCATGTCGCTGGTCGCGCTGGCCATCGGCCTGGTCGTCGGCAACATCCTGGAGCCGGGCAGCAGCCTGGCGATGACCGACGCGGTCAAGGAGGCCGGCCAGGGTCAGGTGTCGGCGGAGGCGCTGCCGCCGGTCGACTTCGTGCTCTCGATCATCCCGACCACGATGGTCTCGGCGTTCACCGAGGGCCAGGTCCTGCAGACCCTGCTCGTCGCGCTCCTGACCGGGTTCGCCCTCCAGGCCATGGGAGCGGCCGGGCAGCCGGTCCTGCGCGGGGTGGAGCACATCCAGCGGCTCGTGTTCCGGATCCTCGCCATGGTCATGTGGGCGGCCCCGCTCGGTGCCTTCGGCGCGATCGCCGCCGTCGTCGGTTCCGCGGGCCTGGACGCGCTCAAGAGTCTCGCCGTGCTGATGCTCGGCTTCTACGTGACCTGCTTCCTCTTCGTCTTCATCGTGCTCGGCACGCTGCTGCGGGTGGTGACGGGCCTGAACATCCTCACGCTCTTCAAGTACCTGGGCCGTGAGTTCCTGCTGATCCTGTCCACCTCCTCCTCCGAGTCCGCCCTGCCGCGGCTCATCGCGAAGATGGAGCACCTGGGCGTCGGCAAGCCGGTCGTCGGCATCACCGTCCCGACCGGCTACTCCTTCAACCTCGACGGCACGATGATCTACATGACCATGGCCTCGCTCTACATCGCCGACGCGATGGGCACGCCGATGGCGATCGGGGAGCAGATCCCCCTCCTGCTCTTCCTCCTGGTCGCCTCGAAGGGCGCGGCCGGCGTCAGCGGGGCGGGCCTCGCCACGCTGGCCGGCGGCCTCCAGTCGCACAAGCCCGCCCTGGTGGACGGCGTCGGCCTCATCGTCGGCATCGACCGTTTCATGAGCGAGGCACGCGCGCTCACGAACTTCGCCGGCAACGCCGTGGCCACGGTCCTGATCGGAACCTGGACGAAGGAGATCGACAGGGAGCGGGTGGCCGAGGTCCTCGCCGGACGGCTTCCCTTCGACGAGAAAACCCTGCTGGACGACGCCGACGCCTCCGCCGACGTCCACGCGGACGTGCCGGAACAGGGTGGGGAGAAGACGCCGGCCACGGCGTAGGAGCCCCGATGACGCCGGACGGCCGGGCATCCCCCACGGGTCCGGCCGCCCGGTGCGCGGCGGAGGACGGCCGGGTCCCCGCGGGTTCCTGACGCCCGCGGGGACTCAGCCGCTCAGTTTCGCCACGAGTTCGGTGGCGCGTGAGGCGGGTACGCCCGCCGCGGTGAGCATGGTGACCGTGGCGGAGCCGCCCGCCTCCTCCGCCGCCAGGAGCCCGTCGTTCACCGCCTCCATGAGGGCGAACAGGGTCTGCTCGTGCACGTACGCCAGCGCGTACGGAGGCAGCGGCGAGGCGAACACGCCCTGCTCCAGGCCGCGCCGGAGAATCTCCGCGCAGGCCTCGCGGACCGGCGTCAGACGTTCGCGGATCCCCTGCATGGTGACGCTGCGCTGGGCGAGGGCGACCAGCAGCCGGTAGCGGTCGGCGATCTCCCAGACGGCCAGGGTCGAGCGGGCCAGCGACTCGGCCGGGTCGGCGACCCCTTCGCGGCCCGCCGCGTGCGCCGCCGCGACCGCCGCGACGGCCTCGTCGGTCAGGGTGCCGACCAGTGCCTCGCGGCTGGGGAAATGCCCGTAGACCGTCCGCCGTACGACCCCCGCCGCCCGCGCGATCTGGTCCATGGACGCGTCGGGGTCACGCAGCAGTTCGGCGAGTGCGACGTCCAGGATGCGGCGGCGGTTCACATCGGCGCGGCTCGGGTTACCCGTGGTCATGGCTGCCATTCTGCCCGCCCTCCGGGCGGCCTTCCGTCCTGCGGTCACAGGGCCCCGGACCTCCTTCATTTGCACAGCATTGTGCAATCTCGTATCTTGCACAGTGTTGTGCAGTTGCACTCCACTGTGCAAGATCTGGCGCGGACGATCTCCGTGCCCGTCGACGAAGGAAGGGCGACCGTAGCCATGCGTCTCGTCATGAACGAACCGGTCGAGGGGATGGACCGGCCCTACGCCAGGCGGTGGTGGGCGCTGCTCGTGCTCTGCCTGAGCCTGCTGATCATCGTGATGGCGAACACCGCCCTCACGGTCGCGGCACCCGACATGACCCGGGACCTCGGCCTGTCCAGCGCCGACCTGCAATGGGTCATCGACGGCTACACCGTCCCGTACGCCGCCCTGATGCTGCTGCTCGGCGCCATCGGGGACAAGTACAGCCGCCGCGGCGCGCTCCTTCTCGGGCTCGTCGTCTTCGGCGGCGGCGCGGTCGCCGGTTCGCTCGTCGGCAGTTCCACCGGGGTCATCGCGGCCCGTGCCGTCATGGGTGTCGGCGCCGCGCTGATCATGCCCGCCACGCTCTCCCTGCTCGCCGCGACCTTCCCGCGTGCCGAGCGGGCCAAGGCGATCGTCCTGTGGACCGCCACCGCCGGACTCGCCATCGCCGCCGGTCCGCTGGTCGCCGGCGCCCTGCTGGAGCGCCACGGCTGGTCGTCCACGTTCCTGATCAACGTGCCGGTCGCCGCCCTCGCCATCATCGGCGCCCTCGTCCTGGTGCCGCCGTCCAGGGCCGCGCACCGCCACCGCATCGACTACGTCGGCGGACTGCTCTCGGTCGTCTGGATCGGCTCGCTCGTCTACATGATCATCGAGGGTCCGCACTTCGGGTGGGGCGTCAAGGCCGTGACCGCAGCCGTCGTCGCCGGGGCCGGACTGGTCCTCTTCGTGCTGTGGGAGCTGCGCCACCCGCGTCCGGTCGTCGACGTACGCCGCTTCGCCCAGCGTCGCTTCGCCGGCTCGAACCTCGCCGTCGCCCTCTTCTTCCTGGCCGTCTTCGGCGCCTTCTACTACCTCACCCAGCACCTCCAGTTCGTCCTCGGCTACGACGCGCTGGACACCGGTGTACGGATGCTGCCGCTCGCCGGCGCCGTCTTCGTGGGCTCGGCGCTCACCGGCTACCTCACTCCGCGCGTCGGCATGAGGTTCACGGTCACCGCGGGCATGGTCGGCGGCACCGCGGCGCTGGCCCTGCTCACCCGGGTGGACGCCTCCTCGGCGTACGGCGACCTCGTACTGCCCCTCGTCATGCTCGGCCTCGCCATCGGGCTGGCGCTCTCGCCCTGCACCGACGTCATCATGGGCGCGTTCCCCGAGGCCGAACTGGGCGTCGGCGGCGCGGTGAACGACACCTCGCTGGAGCTCGGCGGCTCGCTCGGCATCGCCATCCTCGGCTCGGTGCTGGCGAGTTCGTACTCCTCGCACCTCTCCGACGCGACCGCGGGCAGCGAGCTCCCGGCAGGCGCCCTGACCACGGCGCAGGACTCGGTGGGCGCGGGGTACGCCGTCGCCCAGGGCATCGGCGACAAGGCCCGCGCGCTCGGCGAGCAGGCCACGCAGGCCGCGAACCCGGAGCAGGCGGCCCAGTTGAAGGCCCAGTCCGGACAACTCGCCGACGGAGCACGGCAGATGGCGGACGCGGTCGGCTCGTCCTTCTCGGACGCGGTGGCGCACACCAGCCTCGTCGGAGCGGTGATCCTGGGCGTGGGCACGGTGCTCGTGGCGGTACTCCTCCCGCGCAAGGCCCGGACGGAGGGCGAGACCGCGGCCCAGCCCGACGCCGGAGCCGAGGCCCAGCCCTCAGCCGAAGCCCAGCCTGAAGCCGAGGCCGACGCCCAGCCCGAGGCCGACGCCGAGCCCGAAGCCGAAGCCGACGCCCAGCCTGGAGCCGGAGCCGGAGCCGGAGCCGGAGCCGGAGCCGGAGCCGGAGCCGGAGCCGGAGCCGAGGCCGACGCCCAGCCCGAGGCCGGTGCCGACGCCGAGCCCGAGGCCGATGCTCAGCCCGAGGGCGGAGCCGATGCCGAGGCCGGGAAGGCGGGCGGCTCGGCGGGTGGTGGTGGGGCCGTGGGGGCCAGTGGTGCTCCGGGCGGAACCGTGACCCCCCGGGCAGCCGTCTCGTAGAACGTGCATGACCGTGCCGTGCCGGACCGACCGGCGCGGCACGGCACGTTTTCGCGGAGGACACCGAGCATGAAGATCGACTGGGACCGGCGCACCTGTGCGCGGCGCGGCCACGTGACGTACGCGCCCGACGAGCGCGTACTGCGGGAGCGGCTGCGCGCCGAGACGGGTCTCGGCGAGGCCTGGCGCTGCCTGCGCTGCGGCGACTTCGCGCTCGGCGATCCGCACGGCTCGGGCCCCGCGGACGAGGCGCCGCTCGTGCCGCGCGGCAAGGTGCTCCGCGACCTGTTCGTCCTGCGCTTCCTGGCGATCGAGCGGGCCGTGCGCGGGGTGTTCATCGTGCTGGTCGCGGCCGCCGTGTGGAAGTTCAGCAACAGCCAGGACGCGGTGCGCCGGCTCTTCGACGAGTACCTCGACGTCCTCAGGCCGGTCTTCCGGCACTTCCACTACGACCTCGACCACTCGCCGGTCGTCGGCACCATCCAGAAGACCTTCGGCTACAAGCACTCCACGCTGCTGCTGGTCGCGGCCCTGCTGGTGGCGTACGCGCTGATCGAGCTCGTCGAGGCGTTCGGGCTCTGGTACGCCAAGCGCTGGGCGGAGTACCTCACGGTCGTCGCCACCGCCGCGTTCCTCCCGCTGGAGATCTACGAACTCACCGAGCACGTCAGCTGGCTGAAGATCGCGACGCTGGTCATGAACATCCTCGCCGTCCTCTACATCGCCCTCGCCAAAAGGCTGTTCGGTCTGCGCGGCGGACACGAGGCGTTCGAGGCGGAGCGGCAGAGCGCGTCGCTGCTGGAGGTGGAGGAGTCGGCCGGGGTCATGGTCTGAGCGCGTTTCCGAGGGTCTCGGCCACGGCGCCCGGCAGCCATGCCCGCGCGTCGCCGAAGGGGAAACCGAGTTCGCTTGCCCGGGAGTTGTCCATGCCGTAGGAACGACTGAAGGAGAAGGGGGAGACCTCGCCCACCTCGACGGCCTCCAGGACCGCCCTGCCGTCCGGGAGGTGCGCGGTGATCGCCTCGCACAACTCCTTTGTGGTCAGCGGCCCGTGGGACGCCGCGTTGACCGGCCGGTGAAGGTCTCGCCCACTGTCCAGAAGAGGAAGTCGGCGATCTCCTGGACGTGGACATAGGTCGCCGGGTGGTTCACGGGCGGTACGGCGATCGTCCGGCCGGTACGGATCCGGTCGGCGTAGTGCTCCAGCCGGCCGGTGAAGTCGTCGTCCCCGCCCAGCACATGGGCGACGCGCACGGCCACGTACGGGAAGCCGGGACCGGCCGCGAACACCGCCTCGGCCTGCCGCTTGCCCTCACCGTAGTGCGCGTCGAGGAAGTCGGTGTCGTCCCAGGGAAGACCGAGATCGACGGCGACCGTACGGGGATCCACGGCGTCCTCGCCGACTGGGTCCGCCGTGTCCTCGTACTCGTACACCTCGACGGTGGATGTCATCACATACCGGCGCGTGCGCCCCGCGAAGACGCGACGGGCGATCTCCGCCTGCCGCGGTGTGTAGCAGACCTGGTCGACGACGACGTCGAAAGTCCGCGAACCCAGCGCCTTTTCCAGGGATTTCTCGTCATTGCGGTCGGCGATCAGATGAATCGCCCCGGAGGGCGGCGCCGACGAGCCACGATTGATGACGGAAGGGGGCGAACAAAAGTCGCATTTTCCATCGGTGGTTATCTGTCTTCGTCAGTCTTTATCTGATTGTGTGAAGCTTTCCGAGTGGGCGGAGTGCGGCGAAGATCCGTGCTGTCCGTGCGGTGGCCGTGACGATCAGTGAGGGCGCCGGGTGAGGAAGTTCCGGCCGCAGTCCGGGTTCGTGGTGCAGGCGTTCCGGTTCGCGCTGGACCCGAACGCCACGCAGGAGGCCGCGCTGCGCTCGCATTGTGGCGCGGGCGGCGTACAACTGGGCGGTGGGCTGGGTGTCGGCATCGTGGTGGCAGCGTCGCGCCGAGGAGACCTACGGGATTCCCGAGTCGGAGTTGACGGATTGGCGGCCGTGGTCGCTGCCCGCGCTGCGCAAGGCGTTCAACGCCGCCAAGCATACGGACCCCAGGTTCGCTGGGTGGTGGGAGGACAACTCCAAGGAGGCCTACTCCACCGGGCTGGCGAACGCCGCCGCAGGGTTCGACAACTACGCCAAATCGAAGCAGGGCAAGCGACGGGGCAAGCAGGCGGGGATGCCCCGCTTCAAGTCGAAACGCAAGGCCCGGCTGTCCTGCCGGTTCACCACCGGCACGATCCGTGTCGAGCCCGGCGGCCGGCACGTCGCGCTGCCCCGGCTGGGCACGATCCGCGTCCACGAACCCACCGTCAAGCTCCTCGGCCGTGTCCAGGCCGGGACGGCCCGCATCCTGTCCGCGACCGTCCGCCATGAACACGGCCGCTGGTTCGTGTCCTTCCAGGTCGAGACCGCGCGAGAGTTCCGGCGCGTGGCCCGTCCCGGCGTCGCGGTCGGGATCGACCTCGGCCTGAAGACGCTCGCGGTGACGGCCGACAGCACCGGCGAAATCCGTCAGATGGCCAACCCCAGGCACCTCGACACAGCACTCAAGCACCTGAACCGGGCATCCCGCACCACTTCCCGCCGTCAGGGCCCCGACCGCCGCACCGGCCGAAAGCCCTCGAAGCGGTGGGAGAAGGCCAACACACGCCGCAACAAGGTGCACCACCGGGTGGCGAACCTCCCTGCGGACGCCCTGCACAAACTCACCACCGCCGTGACCGCCGAGTACGGCACCGTCGTGATCGAAGACCTCAACGTCGCCGGAATGCTCCGCAACCGGCGCCTGGCCCGCCGGATCTCCGACGCCGGATTCGGCGAGATCCGCCGCCAGCTCACCTACAAGACCAAACGGAACGGCTGCAACATCGTGACCGCCGACCGCTGGTTCCCCTCCTCCAAGCCCTGTTCCGGGTGCGGCGTAGTGAAAGCCAAACTGCCGCTGCACGTACGGACCTACACATGCGACGCCTGCGGCCTGGCCCTCGACCGGGACGACAACGCGGCCCGCAACCTCGCCGCCCTCGCGGCAACAGCAACAACAGCAACAACTGGTACCGGAGTGGCCGGAGACCAGGACACCGTCAAGGTGTCGAAGCCCCGTGGAGCCGACCACAAGACCCGCACCACCCGTTCCCGCCGCAAGGCAGGGACGGGGCGGGCAGGTGGCGCAACCCTGCCGCACCAGCGGCAGACAGAAACGGGAGACCGTACTCAAGCCGAAGCCCTCACGCTCTGGTGATGTGACGGACCATCCGGGCAGAAATGCCCGGATTGCCGAGAGTCGCTGAGACTTGAAGCAACGGAGACATGGGAGATCCGGCGCGCCGCCCGCCCGGCCGGGCGCACCGAAAGAAACACCACGCACATCACGCTGCCGTCCGTCGAGACAGCCCCTCGCGGCCCCTTGCCTTGACGTCGGCGTCAAGGACTACCGTCGGGGTCATGCGAATCGGCGAGCTGGCCGCACGGGCCGGGACGACCACGCGGACCCTGCGGTACTACGAGTCGCGGGGGCTGCTGCCCGCGCGGCGGGGCGAGAACGGGTACCGGACGTACGACGACGACGATCTGCGGCTGCTCCGGCAGATCAGGACCCTCCAGGACTTCGGCTTCGACCTGGAGGAGACGCGGCCGTTCGTGGAGTGTCTGCGGGCCGGACATCCCGAGGGCGACGCGTGCCCGGCGTCGTTGGACGTCTACCGGCGCAAGCTCGGCGAGCTCGACGCGCTGATCGGCGAACTGAGGTCGGTGCGCGCGCAGGTCGGCGAGCAGCTCGCGCGGGCGGAGCGGGCCCGCGACGAGCTGGCGGCCGACGCGGAGGTTCCGGGCGGTCCGGAACCCGTATGCGAACTGGGAGGGCGGACGCGATGATCAGGGCGGCAGGCGTGGCCGAGGTGACGGACGCGGACTTCGGGGCGGAGGTGATCGGCTCGGATCTGCCCGTGCTGGTGGAGTTCACGGCCGACTGGTGTCCGCCGTGCCGGCAGATGGGGCCGGTGCTCAGCGAGCTGGCTTTCGAGGAGGCCGACCGGTTCAAGGTGGTCCAGCTCGACGTCGACACCAATCCGGAGACGACGCTGGCGTACGGCGTGCTCTCGATGCCGACGTTCATGGTTTTCCGGGGCGGTGAGCCCGTGAAGTCGATGGTGGGCGCCCGGGCCAAGCGGCGGCTGCTCCAGGAGCTGGCCGACGTCCTCTGATCCCACCCGGCAGAACACCCGGCGCACAAAAAATCCCCTGGGCAATTGCGCCCGGGGGATTTCGCTGCGTATATTCAATGATTCGCGACTTCGAGGAATCACGTCGTGAAGAAGTTCAGTAGGCGCAGTGTATCCGGGCGGGAGCGGAATTGTCAAACAAGGGATCGCACACAGAATTCCCCGACGATGAACTGCGAAGTGAGCAGGAATTCATCGACGGTTTGTACGCGCATGTGGACGCCCTGCGCGATGCCACCGAGGCCTCCGTCGGGGACGCGCTCGCCCAGGGCAACACCCCCAGGCAGGCCCGGCTCGAACGGGACATCCTGGTCGCCGAACGCTCGGGACTGCTGGCCGCGCTGAACGCCGTGGACGGTTCGCTCTGCTTCGGCCGCATCGACCTGTCACCCGGGGAAGGGGCCCCCGCCACCGGCGTCAGCCACCACATCGGCCGCATCGGCATCCGCGCCGACGACATCGAGCGCACCCCGGTCCTCATCGACTGGCGGGCCCCGGTCGCCCGCCCCTTCTACCTGGCCACCGGGCACACCCCGATGGGCCTGCGCCGCCGCCGGCACATCGGCACCGCGGGCCGGCACGTCACCGACCTGCACGACGAGATCCTCGACCTCGGCGACCGGGAACGCACCGGCCACGAGGACCCGACGGGTGACGCCGTGCTGCTCGCCGCGCTCAACTCGGCCCGCACCGGCCGCATGAGCGACATCGTGCAGACGATCCAGGCCGAACAGGACCGGATCATCCGCGCGCCGCACCGGGGCATCATGGTCGTCGAGGGCGGCCCCGGCACCGGCAAGACCGCCGTCGCCCTGCACCGCGCCGCGTATCTGCTGTACGAACACCGTGAACTGCTCGCCAAGCGGGCCGTCCTGATCGTCGGCCCCAACCCGGCCTTCCTCGGCTACATCGGCGAGGTGCTGCCCTCCCTCGGCGAGACCGGCGTGCTGCTCTCGACCGTCGGTGAGCTCTTCCCCGGCGTCCACGCGACCGCCGTCGACACCCCGGAGGCGGCCGCCGTGAAGGGCCGCGCCGGGATGGCCGACGTCCTCGCCGGAGTCGTCCGCGACCGGCAGGCCCTGCCCGACCCGGTGATCGCCATCGAGCACGACCGGGACGTCCTGATGCTCGACGCGGGCCTCGTCCAGGTCGCCCGGGAACGCACCCGCGAGGCCGGCCTGCCCCACAACGTGGCGCGCGAGCACTTCGAGGGCCACATCCTCAACACGCTCACCGACATGCTGGCCGAACGCATCGGCACGGACCCCTTCGACGGCTCCAACCTCCTGGACCCGAGCGACATCACCCAGATCCGCGACGAACTCGCCGAGAACCCCGAAGTCTGGTCGGCCGTCGACCAGCTGTGGCCGAGGCTGACCCCGCAGCGCCTGGTCGCCGACTTCCTGGCCGACCCATTTGGCCATGTCCCGGACGAGGACGCGGCGGCGATCCACCGCCCGACGGCCCGCGCCGCCGACTGGACCGCCGCGGACGTCCCCCTCCTCGACGAGGCCGCCGAACTGCTGGGCGAGGACGACCGGGTCACGCGGGCCCTGGCCGACCAGGAACGCCGTACCCAGATCGCCTACGCACAGGGCGTGCTGGACGTCTCCTACGCCTCGCGGACCTACGAGTTCGAGGACAAGGACGAGGAGGACTCCGAGATCCTGTCCGCGCACAACATCATCGACGCCGAGCGGATGGCGGAGCGGCACGAGGAGGACGACCACCGCAGCGCCGCGGAGCGGGCGGCCGCCGACCGGACGTGGGCCTTCGGCCACATCATCGTGGACGAGGCGCAGGAGCTGTCGCCGATGGCGTGGCGGCTGCTGATGCGCCGCAGCCCCACGCGGTCGATGACACTCGTCGGCGATCCCGCGCAGACCGCGGAGGCGGCGGGGGTCGGATCGTGGGAGGAGATCCTCTCCCCGTACGTGGAGGACCGCTGGGAGCACACCCGGCTCGGCGTCAACTACCGCACCCCGTCCGAGATCATGGATGTCGCCGCCGGTGTGGTGCGGGCCGAACGCCCCGGGTTCGAGCCGCCGCGTTCCGTCCGGTCCACCGGGGTACGGCCCTGGGCGCGCGAGGCCGGGGACGACCTGCCCGGTGCCGTCGCCAAGGCCGTCGCCGAGCTGACCCCGGCCGAGGGCCGGCTCGCGGTGATCGCGCCTCGGGCCCTGCACCCCGCGCTCGCCGGCCGGCTGGACGGGGTGTCGGCGGGCCAGGAGCCCGACCTCACCCGCACGGTGGTGCTCCTCGACCCCCGGCAGGCCAAGGGGCTGGAGTTCGACTCCGTCCTGGTGGTCGAGCCCGCGTCGTACGGGACGAGCGACCTGTACGTGGCACTGACCCGGGCCACCCAGACGCTGGGCGTGCTGTACACCGGCGAACTGCCCGCGTCGCTGCGGGGCACCGGCCTGGAGTGACGGCCCTGCCCGGTCCCCGGCGGAGGTGCCGCCGGGGACCGGGCAGGCCGCCGCACCGCTAGGCGGGCCGCAGCCACACCGTCGCGAGGGGTGGCAGGGTCAGCTGGATGCTGGCCGCGCGGCCGTGCCAGCCGGTGGGCTCCGGTTTGACGGGGTCGGGGTTGGTGACGTCGCTTCCGCCGTAGCGGGCGGTGTCGGTGTTGAGGATCTCGTGCCAGGCGGGGATGTCCTCGGGGACGCCGAGGCGGTAGCCGTGGCGGACGGCGGGGGAGAGGTGGGAGACGGCGAGGAGCGGGGTGCCGTCGGCGGCGTGCCGCAGGAAGGCGAAGACGTTGTCGTCGGCGGAGTCTCCGGTGATCCAGGCGAAGCCGGACGGGTCGGTGTCGCGTTCCCACAGCGCGGGCTCGCCGCGGTAGCGGGTGTTGAGGTCGCGGACGAGGTCCCGGACCCCGCGGTGGTCGGGTTCGGCGCCGTAGGCGGGGTCCAGCAGCCACCAGTCGGGGCCGTGGGCCTCGGACCACTCGGCGCCCTGGGCGAACTCCTGGCCCATGAAGAGGAGTTGCTTGCCGGGGTGGGCCCACATGAAGGCGAGGTAGGCGCGCAGGTTGGCGCGCTGCTGCCACCAGTCGCCGGGCATCTTGGAGACGAGTGAGCGTTTGCCGTGCACGACCTCGTCGTGGGAGATCGGCAGGACGTAGTTCTCGCTGTAGGCGTACACCATCGAGAAGGTCATCTCGTCGTGGTGGTACTTGCGGTGCACCGGGTCGTGGGACACATAGTCCAGCGAGTCGTGCATCCAGCCCATGTTCCACTTCAGCCCGAACCCCAGACCGCCGAAGCCCCCGGGACCGATGTGGTCGGTGGCCCGGGTGACGCCGTCCCAGGCGGTGGACTCCTCGGCGACCGTGACCACACCGGGGTTGCGGCGGTAGACGGTGGCGTTCATCTCCTGGAGGAAGGCCACCGCGTCCAGGTTCTCGCGGCCGCCGTGCTCGTTGGGGACCCACTGGCCGGGTTCACGGGAGTAGTCGAGGTAGAGCATGGAGGCGACGGCGTCGACGCGCAGGCCGTCGATGTGGAACTCCTCGCACCAGTAGGTGGCGTTGGCGACGAGGAAGTTGCGGACCTCGCGGCGGCCGTAGTCGAACTCCAGGGTGCCCCAGTCGGGGTGGTCGGCCCGGAGCGGGTCGGCGTGCTCGTAGAGCGGGCGGCCGTCGAACTCCGCGAGGGCCCATTCGTCGCGCGGGAAGTGGGCTGGGACCCAGTCCATGAGGACGCCGACGCCGGCGCGGTGGAGGGCGTCGACGAGGTACTTGAAGTCGTCGGGGGTGCCCAGGCGCGCGGTGGGCGCGTAGAACCCGGTGACCTGGTAGCCCCAGGAGCCGCCGAAGGGGTGCTCGGCGACGGGCATCAGCTCGACATGGGTGAAGCCGAGGTCCCTGACGTAGGCGGGAAGCTGATCGGCGAGCTGACGATAGGTCAGACTCGGTCGCCAGGAGGGCAGATGCACCTCGTACACCGAGAACGGCGCCTCGTGGACCGGCCGGTCGGCCCGCCGCGCCATCCACTCCGTGTCGTGCCACTCGTGGTGGGACGCGTGGACGACCGACGACGTGGCGGGCGGCGTCTCGGTGCGGCGGGCCATCGGGTCCGCGCGCAGGGTGCGGGAGCCGTCCGGGCGGGCGATGTCGAACTTGTACAGCTCGCCCTCGCCGATCGCCGGAACGAACAGCTCCCACACCCCGGTCGATCCCAGCGACCGCATCGGATGTCCCGTGCCGTCCCAGAAGTTGAAGCCGCCGGCGAGCCGCACACCGCGCGCGTTCGGGGCCCACACGGTGAACCGCGTTCCGGCGACGCCCTGATGCTCCATCGGCTCGGCGCCGAGCGCCCGCCACAGCTCCTCGTGCCGGCCCTCGCCGATCAGATGCAGGTCCAGCTCACCTATCGCGGGCAGGAACCGGTACGCGTCCTCGGTCTCCAGCACCGTCCCCTCGTAGGCCACGAGCAGCCGGTAGGAGTCCGGGACCGCGCGCAGCGGCAGCAGTCCCGAGAAGAAGCCGTCCCCGTCGTCGCGCAGTTCCGCGCGCAGTTCGCCGGTGACGACGGTGACGCCGAGCGCGTACGGGCGAAAGGCCCGGAACGCGACGCCGCCGGGCGCCGGATGGGCGCCCAGCACTCCGTGCGGGTCGTGGTGCGTGCCGTCGAGAAGCCGCTGTCGGTCCGCGGGGCCGACTCCGGCGGGAGGCGTCGCGCCGGTGGGGCCATGGCTCCCGGCCGGGACGGGACCGGCTGGGACGGGAAGGGCCGGGACGGGAAGGGCTGGGACGGGACCGGCCGGGTCCCGGACCTTGACCGCCTTTTCGTCCGCCGCCCTTTCGTTCGCGGCCCCCGCGTCGGCCGGCGTCTCGTCCGCCGTCCTCCCGGCCGTCGGCAGCTCGGCGGGCTTCTTGTCTTCGGGCGCCGGTTTCTTCGCGCTGGTCCTCTTCGCGCCGGTCTTCTTCGCGCCGGTCTTCTTCGGAGTGTCGTCGGGCCGGGGGCGGGGCGTCACGGGCAGGGCCTCCTCGGGCGGTTGAGCTGGGGCGGGGCACAGGGGTTCAGGGCGTGGTGGCCAGCCGCCGTACCGCCGCCAGCGGAACCGGCAGCCAGTCCGGGCGATGCCGGGCCTCGTACACGACCTCGTACACGGCCTTGTCCGTCTCGAAGGCACGCAGCAGTACGGGATCCGTGCGCGGGTCGAGGCCGCCGGCCTCGGCGTATCCGGTGCAGTAGGCGGCCCGGCAGGTGTCGGCCCAGCCGGACTCCGGTGGTGCCCCCGTGGCACCGGGTGTCCGGGGCACGGAGTGGGCCGCGTAGTCGAAGGAGCGGAGCATGCCGGCGATGTCACGTGCCGGGGGCTGGGGCATACGGCGCTCGGCGAGCGGTTTCGAGGGTTCGCCCTCGAAGTCGATGAGTGACCACTCCCCGTCCGGGGAGCGCAGACACTGGCCGAGATGCAGATCGCCGTGGACGCGCTGGGCCGTCCACGTGTGGCCCTCGGCGGACAGATCCGCCAGCGCCTCGAACGCGGTCCGCAGACCGGGTGCGTGGGGCCGTAACACGGGCACCGCCTGCGCGGCGGCGTTCAGCCGCTCGGCCATCGCGTCGGCCAGCGGCCGCACCTGGGCGTGGCCCAGGGACACCACGGGCAGCGCGCGGGCCAGTGCCGTGTGCACCTCGGCGGTGGCGCGCCCCAGTGCCCGCGCCTCGGCGGCGAAGTCCTCGCCCTTGGCGAGCTCGCGCAGCGCCAGCTCCCAGCCGTCCGAGGCGCCCTGCACGAACGGCTGGAGCACACCGAGGACGTACGACTGCCCGGACAGCTCGGCCCGCAGCCAGGCGGTGGGGGCCGGTACCCGCGCGCAGCCCTCGCGGGCCAGGGCCAGCGGCAGTTCGAGGTCGGGATTGATCCCGGGAACGACCCGGCGCAGCAGCTTGAGGATGAACGTGTCCCCGTAGACCACCGACGAGTTGGACTGCTCGGCGGTCATCATCCGCGGTACGAGACCGGCCCGTATCTCCTGCCCGGTGTCCCGCTCGAAACGAAGTGCGCCGATGCGGGCCCGGGAGCGCAGGGCTTCCAGGAGCACATCGGCGGGCTGGGGGTCGTAGAGGGCCTCGTACACGGTGCGCCCGGAGAGCGGGCCCTCGGTCAGGTGTCCGATCAGCGCCGGCGCCAGCCGGGGCGGCAGCGCCTCGCGTACGCCGATCAGTAACTGGTAGCAGTCGCCGGGGACGGCCGGGGCGCCCGGCACGGGCGGCTGGTGGGCGCGCACCAGCAGGTGGTGGAGGCCGAGCGGGCCGTTCGCCGGGAGCAGCTCGGTGGCGGTGACCAGCGAGAGGCCGGTGACGGGCCGTCCCTTGCCGGCGAACCAGCGCTGCCGCGGCAGCCAGGTGCGCAGCAGCGGATCGAGGGACGCCAGAAGGCCGGGACCTGTGGGTGCGGTGCGTGTGACGGCTTCCGACATGGGTCGCGTCCTTTCCCCGGGGGCGGCAACGGGTGCCTGTGCGTAAGCGTGTGCCCGCGCGAGTGCGTTTCCAGAGCCTTCGCTCGTACGAGGCTCGGGAGGGAACGGGAGTTCCTGTCTCGAATGCGTGACCGCTGTGGCTTGTGGTCGTCGAGTGCGGTGAGGGGATCGGGTTCTTGGGGCCGGGTGGGGGTGAGCGGATCGGGCGAGTCGCGCCCTGGAACATCCGATCAGGCGTCGGACGGCACCGCCCCCGCATGACGGTGATCGTGCGGGCCATCGGACCGTCCGGACCGGACCGGAAACCCCGGGGCGTGAGGAAATCCGCCCCCGCGTTCCCGGACCACGGACACGATCCGTGCCGCCCGGACGCGGAGCGGACGCGGGTGACCAGAACGCCCGGCACCGTCCGGGGTGTTCGGCTGGGCACGGGTTCCGGCAACAGGACTCACTCCCGCTCAGTCCCTAGAAACGGTGTTCCTGCATGGGTGCCCCGGGCGCAGCCGTGGAAACCGCCCCGCCCCGGGGCCTTTTCGGTCGAACGGGTCCAGGAGATTTCCCGCTGACACGGCACAAGGGTGTCCAATTCCGGTGTGTGACACCAGACCTGGACACCCCTGCGACGTTCACTCCCGCCCGCGCGTACCGCGTGGGACCGGAGTACGCGTCCGGGTCAGCCGGTGGTGTGGGCGAAGGTGAGACGGATGTCCTTCGCGTGATCCTTGGAGATCCCGTCGCCCGACTTCTTGGGCGTGAGCCAGAGCTCGTACCCCGCGGACTCACCGTGCTGGTCGGCCGCGGCCTTCAGCACGGCCGTGCCCTTGACCAGCCGGACCTCCGCCGTGACCTTCCCGACGAGGTCGGAGGGCAGGCTGACGGTGACCGTGACCGACAGGCCGATGTCACCGGTGTTCTGCGCCGTGAAGCCACCGATCATCTTGGCGGCCGTACCGGTGAACTCGATCTCCTTGTTCTTGTACGTGAAGACCGGGGCGGCGCTCGTGAACCAGTCGCTGGAGTTCAGGGCGACGGTCGTCAGCCTGGCGGTCTTCGTGGCCGTGGGAGTGGGAGTCGGGGTGGGAGTGGCGGAACCGGGGTCCGAGGGGGCCGTGCTTCCCGTTCCCGGGTCGGTGGGAGTCCCCGGAGCCGACACGGTGGGCTCGGCCGTGACCGTGGCCGTGGCCGTCGGGGTGGGAGGGAAGTCCGCCTCGACCGTGAAGGACCCCGTCACGGTGCTGGTGAACGTGGCACCGCTGCTCACGCCGACAAGGCCAATGCCGCCCGCGGCCAGTACGAGTACCGCCGCGATCTTTCTCCGGTCGGAGATGGCCATGGGTGTAGCGCCCTTCTGATTGAGCTGGGTCGGGTCTACGCCCCGGTGGAGGGGCGCCATGGCGTGAACGCCCGGGCCCACCCTGCCCGGCCGGCGCGAGGCCGGGCCGGACCGGGTGGGCTGTGGGCTCGCCCGGGACGCGCTCGGGTCAGGCGGTGGCGTTCACGCGGAACGTGACCTTGGCCGTCTTGCCCGAGGACTCGTTGCCGAGGTTCGTGGCCTTGATGACGACGCGGTACTGGACGTAGTGGCCGGGCGCGACCGCGTCCGACCCGTCGGTGTCGCCGCCGGTACGGACGAACGACACCTGGACGTCGAGGTCACCGGTACGCGCCACGCTCGGGGCGAAGGCCACCGGAATGTCGCCGCGGTTCCAGACGGTGAGGTTCGAGTTGTCGAGCGGGACGTCGATCTCGTCCGTCGACGACGTGATCAGCAGCGGCTCGTCGAGCGTGGCCGCGTGACCGCCGTCGCTGATCGTCCAGCCGTCCGCCTGGATCTCGATCTTCGCCGTGCCGGCCTTGACCGTGGACTCGGCGGTCACGGTGTCGGTGAACACGGCGCTGCTGCCGATGCTCACCAGGCCGATGCTGCCGGCAAGGATCGCGGCGACGGCGATCGCCTTCTTCTTGTTGGAAATGGCCATGTGAGAGACCTTTCGGGAGCGGTGCTCCGGCGTGCGGGGGCGTCGGCCCGGGGCGGCCGGTGTGCCCGTAGGGTGGCCGCAGCGCCTGAACCCGCCGCGGGAGGGCAATCCCGTGGCGGGTCGGTGGTCACTGGACCAGGGCGTGTTGCGGGGTGGGCCGGAGGTTCCGGCCGATGGAAGCGGTCGGAACCGCTCCGGCCCACTCACGCGGGGGTGGATCAGGAGGTGGCGGTGACCTTGACGGCGACCGAACCGGTCAGGTTCTGCCAGGAGTTGTCGAGGTTCTTGACCTCGATCTCCACCTTGTAGGTGGCCTTGGCGCCCTTGTTCAGCCAGGTCGAGTCGGTGGCGGCGTCGACGCGCGTCACCTTCACGTTCAGGGCGCCGCCCAGGTCGCCGCTCTTCACGACGTCGAACGCGACGCCCGCACCGGCGGTGCCGTCGTTCTCGACCGTGAAGTTGGTGACCAGACGGCTGGTGGAGGAGCCCAGGAGCTGCTCGCCCTCGAGAACGGCGTAGTTGCCGGACACGATGTTCCAGGCAGAGGTGCCGCCCCAGGTGTAGGTGGCGTGCGGGGCGACACCGTCGTACGCCGAGGTGGCGCCTTCGGCCTTGACGATGTTGAGGTCGGCGTGGCCGGAGCGCAGGTCCGTCTGCGCGGTGACCGTGTCGGTGAAGGTGGCGCCGGCGCCGGCGCCGATGAGGGCGAGGCTGCCGACGGCGATCGCGGCGGCCGCGATCGTCTTCTTCTTGGTGGAAATGGCCACGGTGTGGGCCCTTCTCTTGGATGGGTGAGGGTTCGGGCTTGCGCCCAGGGCACGACACGGCCCCCCACGGCGGCTCCCTGGCTGGGGGCTGCCCGGCGTCGTGTCACGGGAAGGAGTCCCGTCGCCCTTAGGGGGTGGTGGTCTGTGGGGTGGGCGGCTTCCTCGGGCGCCACAGCAGGACGACCGCGCCGCCCGCGATCAGCACGGCGGCCGCGCCGAGCAGCACCCTGAAGCCGGTTTCGGTGTGGATCGAGGTGACGACGTAGCCGACGTACGGCACGTCGTGGCGGACGATCCACGCGGTGTCGTCCTGGGGGCGGACGTGCCAGGGGTCCTGGGTCCGGTTGGCGTCGCCCTTGGTTTCGAGGACCGGGCCCCGCGTGGAGGGCGTGATCTTCACGATCCGGTGCACGACCTGGCGTTCGGGCTCGTCCGGGCGGTGGAAGATAACGATGTCACCGACCTTCAGCGACGTCACCGGCTTCCGCTGGGCGATGACGACGCTTCCGGTCGGGAGAGTCGGTTCCATGCTGCCGCTGAGGACCGAACTGGCCTGCCACTTGCCGGACTTGACCGAGACGGCCGCCACCGCGAAACCGACGGTGAGCAGGACGACCACCAGGCTCAGGAGGGCCGAGAGCACCCGCTGGGCCCAGTGCCGGCGCCGGGGCGGCCGCGGGGCGGCCGGCGTCTCGGCGGGCTCCGCCGTCGCACTGCGTACTGCCAGCTTCAACTGTTCTCTCCTGCGGACAAGTTCGGGCCTACGGGCTTGACGGAACGCGCGGCCGGCGAGCCACCGGGGGGTGGCGCGGGGGAAGTTCGCCCGGGGGCGTGCGAATCCCCCGCGCCGGTCAGGGGGAGGAGCCGCGGAGACCGCGGGATTCCGTGTCCGCGTGCGGGTCGGAAACGTGGCGGCGACGGGACGGGCCCTTTATCCGGGATACAGAGCGGGTTCCCGGGGCGTCCCGTCGCCGCGGTCTTCACAGGACACGCACAACGTCGGGTCGGCGGCCGGCCGGCCGTGAGGTCGCCCGCTGACGCGGGGCGCCGGTTCGCCGAGCGGGAGAGCCGCTATAAAACGGTGCCTGGCCTGGACATTCTCATCCACTCCCACGTTACGCGCATGCCGTGAACTCCCCCCCCAGGGAGTGGCCTCCGTCGAGGTGGCCAAGATCAGATTAGGGGTGTGTGTGCACGGTGGGAAGTGTGTGGATGAAGTGTGGAGGCCGCGTTATCAAAACGTGATAACGGGATGGTTTGAAGATGGCGAGACGGGTGCTATTGAGGCTTCCCGGAGGGTGTGTCTGGATCTGATGGGTACTGAACCGCCGCTGTCCGGAACCCGGTTGGGTTCCGGACAGCGCCCTGGACGGCTGCCGTGGCCGCGCTACACGGCTTCCTTCCGGAGACGGAACCAGTAGAAGCCGTGACCGGCGAGGGTGAGCAGGTAGGGCAGTTCGCCGATGGCGGGGAACCGTACGCCGCCGATCAGCTCGACCGGGTGCCTGCCGTTGAACTCGCGCAGGTCGAGCTCGGTGGGCTGGGCGAAGCGCGAGAAGTTGTGCACGCACAGCACCAGGTCGTCGTCCCCCTCACCCTCGCCCTCGGCCGGCGGCGCTTCGCGCAGGAAGGCGAGGACGGCGGGGTTGGAGGAGGGGAGTTCGGTGTAGGAGCCGAGTCCGAAGGCCCTGTTCTGTTTGCGGATCTCGATCATGCG